>NZ_NIFO01000012.1 GCF_002233755.1 Acinetobacter piscicola
AGCGATTTTTATCAAATTTCCAAAATAGTTTACCCACAGTATTTTGGTATCGAACGCAGGTGGTCTATCGTTTTTATCGGATTGTGCGTGATGATGTTCAGCAGCGCTATGTGATTCACTTTTATCTGAGCTTTAACCGATCACTCTATTCTGACCCTTTGGGATATTGCAATGAGATCAGAGAGCACTGGATGAGAGCGACTGGATATTTGGGCACATGCGTTTATCCAGAAATGCATCATCAGCTTTCCGATGCTGATGCACAAAACGCGCTGCGGATTGACCGGATCATGCAAGAAGAAGCGGGCTGTCCTTTGGGTGCATTAAATAGCATGCCGGAGAATCAAACGGGTCAGTTTGGGCTTCCGAGTAGAATCTGCATCTACCCGAAAGGATTTAAATGGTTTGATGGAGCCCCAGTACGGCGCTGAAAATTCATATTGCATTCCAGCACTTGCTTGACGCTCTACACCGTGCAGATTATCCTTAGCCTGCTGACCTACATCGTCAGCGGGTTTTAGCAGACCCATTAACAAAGACAATATGCGAAATCTGATTTTGCATGTTGTGGACCCGTTCGTCCCCCTTTCTTTGCGGTAGGGCGGAGGGGGGACGCGCTTGCGCGTGCTGGTTTCTTTGTTACCAGTCTGCTAACCCTTCTTCGTTCTGCCACCATCATATTAGCAGTGAATTGGCAGAATTCTTTTAAAACAAAGGAGTACGCCATGCGCTTACATCAATATCATCCCTTATTTTTCTCTTTTTCAGTATTTGTGCCGATGGGTCATTAGGCCCGCGTGCTGTGCATAGCTGTGTTTATAGCTTTTTAAGAATAAAACTTTTTCAAATACATATTACCGATATGAAGATGAATCTCTAATGCTGTTTTGAGCTAAGTAGATCTGTACGCTTTATCGTCTATAAAAAATTCAAAACTTAGATATTCATTCCAACAAAGATTGCATGGGGGACACCGGATCTGCTGAAGACCGGTGATGCCTGTAAAAAGAGAAAATGACTATGTTAAAAACTTTCCTAAAAACTGCCCTGATTTCATCACTTCTTGCAGGCGCGTCATGGGCGCAGGCAGGCTGGTTTGCGCAAGCCAGTGAATCCTATTTTGTGCAGGCTCGAAATTTAGGTGGAGGCGTGTATCAGTGCATGTATAAAACCAATCCGGGCAACCGCGGCTGGCGTAATTTCACGGTGAACTTTCAGGGCGGCTGTCCGCGCGTTGTCCACTATAACGCCAATAATGGCCAAGTCTCTGTACCGAACTAAAGTACAGGAGATTTGAGATGAACCAAAAAACCATTTTGGGTTTGGCAGCTATTCTGGCTTTGACGCTTATTATCGTATCCGGATTCTATTTTTTCAGTGCCAATTCCAGCGTTCAGAAACCTGTGCAAACTGCAGCTGGCACGAGTGATATTCCAGCGTCAGAAGCTGCTGCTTCGGAAGGCATTCCTGCTGCGGAAGTTGATGGCATTGATGTAGAGGAATTGACTGCTGGCAGCAAGGGCTCAAGTTCGGCGCAGCATGAACCTGAATTGCTGAGCTTTGAGTTTGATCAAAATTTGAAAGCTGCAGATACCTTGCTGTCCATGCTTCCTTATGCAGACCTGCCTGAATTTGAGCAAAAAAATATAGACAAGTATCAGCAGCTGGTTTTTGCCAAAGCTGCGAAAGATACGGGTAAACCCGTGAGCGGCTTTAGCTTGCAGGAACACGGCGCATTAGAGTCAGAGCAGGCGGGCAACCGTTACTACGTTTATAAATTTGATAATGGTACAGATTGTGAAATTCATCTGGTCAGTATTGATTTAGAGACCGGTGATTACGGCGTCAGCTACAACTACTGCTGAGGATGATTGCTATGAATAAATATTTTAAATCGATCCTGCTGGCAGTAACGGCTGCTGCAGGCATGATGCTGTACGGGTGCGACTCCAGCCTTGATCCCAATACTTTTAGTGTTGAAATGAATGTAGAAGATACCAGCAACTGGTATGCACAAAACCAAGTGGCGCATGTCATCACCATTCGTTCCAACAGCCCAGATCCCATCGATGTCACCAACGTTTTAATCAACAATGGTGAATGCAGTTATGAAGGCTACCGCAGATCACTGGAATACCCGCAGCATTTTAAAATGGGCTTGCGTTTAAGGCTGAAATTAACCGGCTGCGGTTACGATAATGTTGTGCGTGTTGATGTTGAAACACAGCAGGGAACAGCGAGCTACAGCTTTAACTAAGCGTATTTAATCTAAACATTAATCTAGAACTGACTAAACCGTGTCCTAAAGGGATGCGGTTTTTTTATGCCTTCACTTTAGCTTTTGTCAGGGTACATCTGACAAGGAATATACCGTGTCCATCATTCAATGTCCCTACTGCAAGTCGGGCAATGTCAGACAAACCGCATCTGGCAAATCAAACGCAAATTACTTTGAACAGCTTCAGCGCAATATCTCACCTGCACAAATGGCTGTGCTGGGAGCAAGACTTGCTAAGAAGGTCGGCTTTTCACCTGCGGCAGGTGCTGCTGTAGGTGTAGTGATTGGCGGTGTGCTGGTGGTTGTCAGCCAATTCTGCTACGAAAAATATTATCGCAATGAAGATCAATATATTTGTCAGGACTGTCAGCAGCATTTTGTTTGGGTCAAAAAATCATAAAGCTCAAGCCACAAACCTTAAACACATTTAATCAACAACATGAATTTCAACATACATTTATAGGAAATATAAACATGGCGCATCAAATTGAACAAATGGCTTATGTCGGTGACACCCCTTGGCATGGCCTCGGCAACCAGCTTACGCATAATCAGCCGATTGAAGTATGGGCACAGCAGGCCGGCATGGACTGGCGCATTGAATCTTCTGATGTCAGCTATATGGCGCAAAATGAACGCGGGCAAAACATCATCATGCCTTATGAAGAACAGCGCGTACTTTATCGCTCGGATACCCATGCACCTCTATCGGTGGTCAGTCAGCGTTATCAGGAAGTGCAGCCTGCAGAGGTGTTGGAGTTCTACCGAGATTTAACAGAGCAATCAGGCTTTGAACTGGAAACCGCAGGCGTATTGAAAGGCGGAAAGAAATTCTGGGCTTTAGCCAGAACAGGACAAAGCGCGGCACTCAAAGGTAAAGATGTTAGTAATGGCTATATATTGTTGGCAACGGGCTGTGACGGAACGCTGGCGACCACAGCGCAATTTACTTCAATCCGCGTAGTGTGCAACAACACTTTAGCCATTGCCCTAAAAGGACAGAACAGCAGTGCAGGCGTGGTCAAAGTCCCACACAGTACCCGTTTTGATGCAGATAAGATCAAACAGCAGTTGGGAATCTCAGTACGGCAATGGGATGAACACATGTATGAAATGAAGCAACTCAGTCAACGTAAAGTCACTCAACAAGAAGCGGCTGCTTATTTTGACGCGGTATTTAACAATACCAGCCTCAGTCCAATGCAGCAGGATGAAGGCATTATCCAGTTCTACCGCAATGTAGCCAGTAAATCACAAAGCAAAGACAAGGTTGAACCGAATGGCCGAGCCATGTCGAAAGTCATGACTATGTTTAACGGGCATGGCCGAGGGGCAGAACTCAGCTCAGCCAAAGATACGGCTTATGGGTTGCTGTGCAGTATCACGGAATTTGCAGATCATGAACGTCGAGCCATGAGTCAGGATCACCGGCTGGATTCAGCATGGTTTGGAGCAGGGGCAGGCTTAAAACAACGTGGACTGGAACAGGCGCTACTGATGTTGTCCTAATCTGTGTATTTACAATTATTTGAACACTTCTTATTGAAATCCTGATTTCTAAGCTCCACTAACTATTTGCAAGATAAATAGTAAAACGGAGAGTACAGTGAGTATCATTTCAATTAAGAAATTAGGGGATGAAAGTTTTTTATTAAAAATGAAAGATAAGAAATCTTTCGATGTTTTAGTAGAAACGATAAAAGGTAATTTTGGCTATTCCTTTAATCAAGGTCTTCAATTAAATGCAGACATTTTAGAAATTGTAATAGCTGGCGTTTCTGAAGAAAACCTAAAGCGCCATTTAGCAGTCGTCTCATTTTAAAATAGATTCATTTAGAAATATCAGACCATATCTTCGGATGTGGTTTTTTTATGCCAAAAATTTAAAATTGAGGAATTCACAATGAATAATTTATCAAATCCATCTGCAGCATCTAAACAACCTATAGGATTCAGGTCACCTAAACTTATTACCGCCAAACGCTTTGTAGAAACCAAAAATATGAGCCAAGCCGAATGGCTGGAAGTACGCAGGCAAGGTATCGGCAGCAGTGACTGTGCTGCAGCTTGCGGACTCAATCCTTATATGTCGATGCTGGAACTGTGGATGATCAAAACAGGTAGGATCAAGCAATCCATCGAAGATGAAAGCGAAGGCCATGCGCCTTTATATTGGGGCAAGCGACTTGAACCGCTTGTTGCTGAATACTACAGCATGCATACCAACTATAAAGTCCGCCGCGTGAATGCTGTGCTGCAGCATCCTGACCCAGACAAGCATTTCATGTTAGCTAACTTAGATTATTCCGTAGTGGGTGATGCAGATGTGCAGATTCTGGAATGCAAAACTGCTGGTGAACATGGCGCCAAGCTGTGGCGGGATGGTGTGCCGTTATATGTGCTGTGTCAGGTACAGCATCAATTGGCCGTAACGGGAAAGAAAGCAGCGCATATCTGTGTACTGCTCTGCGGACATGAAACGCGGATTTTTAAAGTGACCCGCAGTGAATCGGTCATTCAGCATATTGTGAATGCAGAACGTTACTTCTGGGAATGTGTCGAGAAGGATACACCGCCTGATGCAGATGCCAGCGCATCGGCAGCCAAGGCTTTACAGCAGCTGTATCCCGAACATGTGCCATTGAGCACTGCAGACTTATCTGGGGATGAGCAGGCCAACCAGCAGTTTGAACAGCTGATTCAGGCACGTAATCAAATCGACAAGCATCAGGAGCAGTTTGATCTGCTGAAGCACCAGCTGCAAGCCAAGATGCAGCAGGCGGAGCGTGCCACTTTTAAAGCAGGCTCAGTGACGTGGAAAAAGGCTAAGGATTCAATCAGCTTAGATGCCAAGGCTTTGCTGAAATCACACCCTGAATACCTCAGCCAATTCCCGCAAAGTAAAACAGGTTCACGGCGTTTTAACATCTATACCAATGATGGTTGAAAGTAATTTAGCCTAAGCAAAATATCCAACCAGCCTAGAAATCCCATGCCTCAGCACATGGGATTTTTTATGCCCATTTCATTTTTAATCAATACAGCAATTTATTTAAAGATAAGAGGAAAGGACCATGATTAAAGGTCTAGCAATCACACCGCCAATACTTGGCAGAATCAGTATCGGCAAAGTTGTGGAAAAGAACGGCAAACGTCTGCCTGAAAAGGATGATCAATTTACCATTACCAGCCAAATCCAAAATAAGGACAGTGGTTGGGTGAAGCACCCACTGGATGAACAGCTGCGGGCCAAAGCACCCAATCAAAAACTGCGAAGCATACCCGTCCGGATGATCTTCAATGATCCTGAACTGAATCTAAGGGCAGAGTACAGTCTATTTGATCGACAAACAGGGCGCCCCGTGTGTATAGGCAATGGTGAAACTTGTCAGCGCTTAACCAATCAAGGGGTTGAACATCACCCCTGTCCTTCACCTGATCTATGTCCATTGGCACAAGGTAGATTGTGTAAGCCCTATGGTCGTCTGTATGTGAATCTTGATGAATCGGATGAGTTTGGGACTTTCGTTTTTAGAACAACAGGCTTTAACAGCATTCGAACCTTGGCAGCGAGACTGAGTTATTACCATGCAGCATCGAATGGTTTATTGTCATGTCTGCCTTTACAGTTAACACTTCGAGGAAAGTCCACCACACAAAGCTATCGAACCCCAGTCTATTACGTGGATTTGACGTTACGTGAGGGTGTTCATTTACAAGAGGCGATTCAAACGGCGAAAGAGATTGATCAGAAAAGTAAGCTGTGTGGATTTAATCAGGCAGCTTTAGATCAGATGGCACGGCAAGGCTATGGCAATACACGGTTTGAAGTAGATGTAGAGGAGGGATTGGATAAAATTGAAGAGTTTTACCCAGAAGAAAATAAATCACAGCAACAAGTTCCAGACTTTCTTCAGATGCAAGATATTCAGAAAGGCCTACAGCAATCGGTACAAGCTTTGAACTAAAGTAGGAGGCATCTGTTGATGCCTTGTATTTTAAATTTTCTTAATCTATAAATGTAAGATTAAGCTTATGTACGTTAAAAGATATTCTAAAAAAGATTTAAAATTTTGAATATTATAATTTATTTAGATGGGGGTTTTATGGTTCGGGTGGAATATTTAAATTTTTTACAGACTTTGAATAATACTGACTCTGTAGAGATACGTAAGATAGCAAACCTTGTTTTAGAAAATTTGGATGAGTTAATTCCATTAAAGACTGCTCAGGGGCAACGGATAAAAAAAATAGTATCGTTTGCTCAGTTAAAATGGGAACGTGTTGGTTCAGAAATCAGTCCTTTACCTGCGACATTGGGAGAGCCGAAAGCGAAAATTGCAAAAATTAAAAGTATGACTGTAGGCCCATTTCGAGGATTTTCTAAACCAGAGCATTTTGATTTAGATAGTAACTTAGTATTGATATATGGTCCTAATGGAACAGGAAAATCAAGTTTTTGTGAGGCTTTAGAATACTGCTTATTAGGTAATGTCGAAGATGCTGAAAATAAACGTTTCCGTAACCAAGTTGAGTATCTAAAGAATGCTCATGTTAATCGATTCTTAGCACCTATTCTTCAGGCTGAAGATAGCCAAAATAACATCTTAAGTGTTCAGCCTGATGAGCAAATATATAGATTCTGTTTTGTTGAAAAGAATCGTATAGATAATTTTTCACGTATTGCAGCCCAAGTTCCATCTAAACAAACAGAACTAATTTCTACGTTATTTGGATTAGAGTCTTTCACGGAGTTTGTCAAAAATTTTACTCCTGATATGGATGGTAGATATATTGATATTATTGGAGAAAAGTCTAAAGAGCTTGGTGAAAAGCGTTCACAATTATTAGGTAGTGAACAACAGATTAAAATACACACGCAACTGCTAAGCGACATTCAATCAGAGGAGATAAATTTAGCTACTCGATATAAAGAGAATATAAGTTTTGATCAAATGGTAATTGAGCTAAATGGTAATGAAGCTGTCTCAGGGCGTGTACAAATACTTGAAACATATCTTCAGTCGCCTTTAGGTACTAAAAGTAACCTTTCTCAAAGTGTATTAAATGCATTAAAGCAGAAAATAACTGAGTTGCATTCAGCTTTAATAATTGAAGAGGGGAAACTAGCACAAGCAAGTTATCAGGTCTCATTTAAACAACTTTATAATGCAATTATTGAATTACAGGATGGTAATCCAAATCAGTGTCCAGCTTGTCAAACACCCCTAGGTCAGACTACTGTTAATCCTTATATTTATGCTAGAGATGAGTTGTTGAAGTTGCAAGAGTTGGCAGGTATACAGAATAAAATTCAATTTTTACAAAAGCAAATCCAAGATTCCTTAACAGCTCTTTCTCAGATTATCCAAACTTGTTTATCTTTTTATCAAAAAGAAAATTGCTTGGAGGCATATAGATCATTTACAAGCGAAAAAACATCTTCTGAGTGGTGGGGGTACTTAACAGAAATGCTACCTGATGGTACAACCATTTGGATGAATATTGAGGTGCAAGTTCAAGCTCTTGAGGCATGTGATCTAAAAATAAAACAAGAAGAAGAGGTGAGAGTAATTAAGGCTAAAGAGCTTTTGATGTGTCGTGATTTTGTAAAAGAAATAACTATACTTCAAACACGTAGACAATCAGCGACTCAGGCTATAAGTATCGCTCAGTCCATGATTAGTACATTTGAAGAACAAAATGAGCAGCTTATTACAGATGTTGAAACTGAAAAATTAATAGTTAGTCGAAATAAGATTATATCCAACGCTTATGCTGACTTTGTTAAAAAGTTGGAAACATACTGCAATGAATTACCTCTGCGTTTAGTTAAAGATTTAGGAGGAGTGATTATTGATCTTTACAATGCTTTTAATCGAAACGATACGGATAGTGAATTGCTAGCAGAAGTAAGACTACCAATAAACCAGAATCAGAGAATGGAAATTGCATTTAAAAGCAATCCAGAAGTTTTTTTTGATGCGCTGCATATACTTAGTGAGGGGCATATTCGATGTTTAGGACTAGCAATTTTATTGGCTAAAAATCTTAAAGAAGAGTCACCATTATTGATTTTTGATGACCCTGTTAATGCCATAGATGATGAACATCGTGAAGCAATCCGAAAAACACTCTTTGAAGATAAGTTCTTTGCTAATAAGCAAATATTATTAACTTGCCATGGGGAAGAATTCTTCAAAGATATTCACAATCTACTTTCAGTGGAACGAGTGAAGTTAACAAAATCATTTAGTTTTCTACCAAGATTGGGTGAGCCGCATATCAATATTAATTTTAATTGTGCACCTCGTAATTATATTGTTGCTGCTAGAGAGCACATTAATCAAAATGAAATTCGTGATGCTTTAACAAAGTCAAGACAAGCTTTAGAAGCAATAACTAAAGGGAAAGTTTGGAAGTATGTAAGTAAGCATGGTGATGGAAATTTGAGTTTAAAATTACGATCTGCTACCTCTTCAATAGAGTTAAGAAATCTTACTGAACAATTGAAAACTAGAATTGAAAAAAAAGATTTTGTTCATGCTCAAAAAGAAAGTGTTTTTAAACCATTAGAAGCTTTGTTAGGGATTAGCGGGGAGTGTCGAGAATGGAGATATCTTAATAAGGGAGTTCATGAAGAGCAGGATCGAGTAGAGTTCGATAGAAGCGTAGTGAGTTCGATAGTTTTGAATTTAGAAAATTTGGATCAAGCTTTGAAGTAAATTTATATTTTTAGACTTTCTAGGGGGGCTAATTTTTTTAGCCCTTTTATAAAAATATACGGAGTTGCATATATATGTTTATTCGTATATAAGTATATATAAAGATTCAATTGAGTTTGAGCAAATGACTGCTATTCCAAAAGTTAAGATTTATCACAACCCTGAATGTGGTACATCACGCAATACGTTGGCGTTAATTCGTAATGCCAACATTGAACCTGAAGTGATCGAATATCTTAAAAATCCTCCATCTAAAAGTGAGCTCATTCAGCTGATTGCGGATGCAGGTTTAACTGTGAGAGAGGCCATCCGTAAGAATGTTGATCCTTATCGTGATCTAGAGTTAGACCTTGAGGTTTGGAGGGATGAGAAACTGCTTAACTTTATGCTTCAGTATCCAATTTTGATTAACCGCCCATTCGTGGTGACTGAACTAGGAACTCGTTTAAGTCGCCCGTCAGAACTGGTTTTAGAAATTCTGCCACTCCCACAAAAAGGTGCATTTAGCAAAGAAGACGGTGAACAAGTGCTGGATGCAAATGGGCAGCGATTGAAATAAAAATTTCATGGATATATGTGAATATTGATATATCCATATGTTTGAGTGAGTAAAAAATATGGATCAAATCAATTTCTTTAAATGCTTAGCTGATGATACGCGATTCAATATCGTGATGTTGGTTCTTGGAAATAATGAACAGTGTGTTTGCGATTTGACTGAAAAATTAGAGTTGAGCCAACCCAAGATTTCACGGCATTTAGCCTTATTACGCTCTTCTGGTCTTTTACAAGATCGACGTCAAGGGCAATGGGTCTATTACAGTCTCAATCCCAATTTACCCACTTGGTGTATAGACGTACTTAACACCCTTAAAAATGCTGATTTACAGCCAAAAGTTGCTCCATCATTTCAACAAATCAATAGTTATTGCGAGTAGAACAATATGAAATTCCTTTTTTTGTGTACTGGAAATAGTTGTCGTAGCATCCTGTCAGAAGTGCTGTTTAATAGTCGTGCCCCAGAGGGTTGGAAAGCATACAGTGCAGGTAGTAAGCCATCAGGGCAAGTACATCCATTGACCATTGAAACATTAGAAAATTTGGGTCTTTCAACAGATGGTTTGTGGAGTAAAACCATTGATGATTGTGAACAATATCAACCTGACGTGGTGATTACGGTTTGTGATTCGGCAGCGCAAGAAGCGTGTCCACTGTATTTAGGCGGAGCAATCAAGGCACATTGGGGCTTGGCTGATCCTTCGCATTTAGACTTGCCGAAAGAAGAGAAGCTCAAAGCATTCCAAGTGACTGTAGACCATGTCAATCGTCGTTTAGATGCATTGTTGGCACTCGATACAGCGCACATGTCTCGTCCTGAATTGATTGCTGCAATCAATCACATCTCAGATATTGAATGAGAACATCATGGCTCAACAAAGACTGTCATTTTTAGATCGTAACCTCACGCTATGGATTTTCATTGCGATGGGGTTGGGAATTGCGATCGGTGTGTTCTTTCCACAAGCCTCAGTGGCATTGGATAAAATGAGTGTGGATTCCGTCAATATTCCAATTGCGATTGGTTTGATTCTGATGATGTATCCACCATTAGCTAAAGTGGATTATGCCGCGCTACCACAAGTGTTTAAAGACAAAAAAACCTTAACTTTGTCTTTGGTACAGAACTGGGTGATAGCACCAGTATTAATGTTTGCATTAGCCATTATTTTTCTACATAGCTATCCTGAATACATGACAGGCTTGATTTTGATTGGTTTAGCGCGCTGTATCGCCATGGTCTTGGTGTGGAATGGTTTGGCCTGTGGGGATAATCAATATGTTGCTGCATTGGTGGCCTTTAACAGTATCTTCCAGATCTTATTCTTCAGTACTTATGCTTGGCTATTCTTAACCTTCTTGCCACCTTATTTTGGTGTTGCAGGGCAAGTGATCAATGTCGATTTCTGGACCATTACCCATGCGGTACTGGTGTACTTAGGGATTCCATTTTTCCTTGGCTTTATGACGCGATTCACTCTAGTGAAAGCTAAAGGTCTGGATTGGTATCAAAATGTCTTCTTACCTAAGATTAGTCCACTGAGTCTACTGGCTTTATTGTTCACGATTGTGGCGATGTTTAGCCTGAAAGGGAACGATGTGGTGAGCTTACCGATGGATGTCTTGCGTATTGCGATCCCATTGACCATTTACTTTATCGTGATGTTCTTCATCAGCTTCTTCATGAGCAAATGGATGGGGAACGATTATCCTAAAACCACAGCAATTTCTTTTACTGCTGCGGGAAATAACTTTGAATTGGCGCTGGCCGTCGCGATTGCGACCTTTGGTTTAGCTTCACCAGTCGCATTTACCACGGTAATCGGCCCATTGGTTGAAGTACCAGTGTTAATTGCTTTAGTCAGTGTGTCTTTGTGGCTCAGAAAAAAGTTTTTTAAAGCAGAGGTGTAATTTCTATGACTCTCCCAAATGTAGATATGAATCTTTTGGATCAACCGACTTTAGAAAAGGTACAAGCTAAAGAATTGGATCATCCACCCCGTATTTTGCTGCTGTATGGTTCTAACCGTGAGCGTTCATACAGCCGATTGGCGGTGATGGAAGCTGGTCGTATCTTGGAGCAGTTTGGTGCCGAAGTAAAAATCTTTCATCCTAAAGGGCTGCCTTTACCTGAAGATGCGGACACTGAACATCCAAAGGTTAAAGAGTTGCATGATTTACTCGCTTGGGCAGAAGGAATGGTGTGGTGCTCGCCTGAGCGTCATGGCTCCATGAGTTCAATCTTTAAATCGCAAATAGATTGGATTCCACTGGCAGGCGGTGCAATTCGTGCAACCCAAGGTAAGACTTTGGCTTTGATGCAGGTCAGTGGTGGTTCACAGTCTTTTAACAGCTTAAACCAGATGCGTATTTTAGGCCGTTGGATGCGGATGATCACCATTCCAAACCAATCGTCTATTCCCAAAGCTTTTTTAGAGTTTGAAGAAGATGGACGGATGAAACCTTCATCCTTCTATGATCGAATTGTCGATGTAATGGAAGAACTATATAAGTTCACCTTGCTCACTCGTGGGCAGAGTCAGTACCTCACGGACCGTTATTCAGAGCGAAAAGAGTCGGCAGAAGAATTATCTAAGCGTGTCAATCAACGTAGCTTATAAACTTTAGGTGATCAGAAATGCAAAAGAGACATTCTAAATTAGTGATCTTAGGTTCAGGGCCTGCGGGTTATAGCGCTGCTGTGTATGCAGCACGTGCAAACTTAAAACCTACATTGATAGCGGGTATACAACTTGGTGGTCAATTAACAACGACCACTGAGGTAGATAACTGGCCGGGCGACCCAGAAGGTTTAACTGGTCCTGCACTTATGGAACGAATGCAAGCCCATGCTGAACGCTTTGGTACAGAGATTGTGTATGATCACATCAATGAAGTTGATTTAAGCGTCCGTCCATTTGTACTAAAAGGCGACATGGAAGAATTTACTTGTGATGCACTGATTATTGCAACAGGTGCGACAGCACAATACTTGGGTCTTGAATCTGAAGCTAAATTCATGGGTCAAGGTGTCAGTGCATGTGCAACTTGTGATGGTTTCTTCTATAAGAACCAAAAAGTCATGGTCGTGGGTGGTGGTAACACAGCAGTTGAAGAAGCACTTTATCTTTCTAATATTGCTGAGCATGTCACCTTAGTTCACCGTAGAGACAGTTTACGTTCAGAGAAAATTCTACAGGATCATCTTTTTGCCAAAGAAAAAGATGGCAAAATTAGCATTCTTTGGAACAATCAAGTTGATGAGGTCATAGGTGATAATACTGGTGTCACATCAGTTCGCTTGAAATCAACTTTGGACCAAACTATACAAGATGTTGAAGTACAGGGCTTATTTGTTGCTATTGGTCACAAACCGAATACAGGTATGTTTGACGGTCAACTCAACCTACGTGAAGGCTACATTCAAGTACAAAGTGGTACTTCAGGCAATGCAACAGCAACTTCTGTGGCAGGAGTATTTGCTGCGGGTGACGTTGCTGACAGCATTTATCGCCAAGCAATCACTTCGGCAGGCTCAGGCTGTATGGCAGCTTTGGATGCAGAAAAGTATCTTGATCAATTGAGCAATTGAAAGGCTCATTTAAACGCTTGAAAATTTTATAAAATACGCCCAGTCTGTTGAGTAGACTGGGCGTTATTTTGATTATGACTATAAATAATGGGAGAGAAGCTTTGACTCAATTACAAACTGAAGTCGATGTAATCATTATTGGTGGTGGTCAGGCAGCCCTTGCCACAGCTTATTTCCTCAAACGTAAGAAAATTCCATTTATTATTTTAGATGACCAATCTCAGGCAGGTGGTGCATGGTCACATGCTTGGGAATCTCTTCGTCTTTTTTCTCCAAATACTTGGAGTTCATTGTCAGGTTGGATGATGCCCACAACTGAGCAGACTTACCCAACGCGAAATGAAGTGATTGGCTACTTGTCAGCATACGAGCAACGATATCAATTTCCAATTATTCGACCAATTCATGTCGACCATATAGAACAAAAAGATGGCTATTTAGATGTGTATGCTGGCGATCAATATTGGCGAGCTAAAGCGGTGGTCAGTGCTACTGGGACATGGAGTCAGCCTTATATTCCCCATTATGAAGGATATGAACGATTTGAAGGATTACAAACGCATTCAGCACATTATGTAAATCCAGAGCCTTTTATCAACAAGAAAGTGATTGTAGTTGGTGGTGGTAACTCAGGGGCACAAATTCTTGCCGAAGTCTCAAAAGTTGCAGATACCACTTGGGTCACAGTAACACCACCTCAATTTTTATCGGATGATGTTGATGGGCGTGTTTTATTTCTTCGGGCAACTGAACGTTTAAAAGCCCAACAGGAAGGTCGTGTGATTGATCAACCCGTTGGTGGTCTGGGTGATATTGTCATGATAGACAGTGTCAAAGAGGCCCGCGAACGTGGCGTACTACATAGTAGAGAGCCTTTTACCTCATTTGAGGAGCATTCCGTTGTTTGGGCTGATGGTACAAGACAAGCAGTAGATGCTGTGATTTGGTGTACAGGGTTCAAAGCTTCATTGACTCACTTAAGAAGTCTTGATGTGGTAGAGCCTGATCAGACAGTTACTGTGAATGATGGGCGCTCAGTAAAAATAAATAACCTTTGGTTGGTTGGCTATGGGGAATGGACAGGCATGGCATCCGCAACACTCATTGGGGTTTCTAGAACAGCAAGAGCAACTGTAGATCAAATAGCTGCTTATTTGGCTAGGATCAATTACTAAAGTTAAGGACTGAAGGAACTATTGGTCAAGTGATAGATCATTTAAAGACTACAAAACGGCCATTACCACCAGATCGAATAATTAGAAGGGAGGAGGAGCTTCTTTCATTTATAGATACACCTAAAGAGGAATGGTCTTCAACACTACAACGTTATAATAAATTAAGAGAAATCGAATATAAGGAAGTTATCGAGGTTACAAGGTTTATTGAAAAACAGACTCCTTTTGCAACGCAGCATAGTGTAAAGGGGGCTGAGTTTGAGAATGTATTAGTGGTCTTAGGTGGTGGCTGGAATCACTATAAGTGGCCACAGCTTTTAGAGTTACTTGAGACTAAAAAATTGACTAAAGCAAATACGAAAGGTTTTTTATAGAGCACGTAATCTTTTTTATGTTTCCATTTCTTGCCCAATGACGAGGCTAGCTGTGTTAGCTACTCAAACACTATCTGATACAGCTCTTGTAACTGTGAATAATCTATTGGGGAGTGAAAATATTGAAGATTTATGTTTTGATACATAAAAATAAAGTTTACTCCAAATTTACACCTTAACTTAATTTTTTTATTTTAAGTTGCTGTAAATTAATGGATTATTTTATCTTGTTGTCCAATCCATCATAGGCGCAACGGATATACGTGGGAGCTTTGATATATCTACGTTTTTTTTCAAATCAGTCATTTAGACACCTATGAATAATTGCAACTTTCATGCACATTTAGCAACTTTCTAGTGTTTATTGTATATAACTGCAACTATACTGCTACTAAATTATTTCATAAAAAAAATAGTAGCAAAATGAGCTATATCACAGAGCTAAAGTCAAAGACCAAAGGCACCCGCTATAAAGCAGTTATAAAAATTCGGAAGAAAGGAGTAGATTTTTTCGAGACTGAAACATTCAGTACCCGTGCACTTGTGAAAAATTGGATTAAAAAAATTGAAGACAAATTAGAAAAGAATCCTGAGCTTTTGTCAAATAATAAACTATCTTCCCCAATGTCACTTGGCAGTGCAATTTCAAAATATATGTCAGAAGTAACAAACTATGGTAGGACGAAAAAATTTACACTTTTACAAATTCAAAAATTTGATATTGCAGATCAGCATTTAAATCATTTAAAACGTTCAGATTTTGGAGATCATGCACAACGTAGGGCACAAGGCTATAGTAATCATAGTTATGAATTAAAACCTGTAGTTGGAGCAACAATTAACTTTGAATTTCAATGCATAAAATCAGTTTTGGATTATGCAGATCTAGTTTGGGGTATAGAGATAGACCTGCATGAATATGAAAAAGTTGTAAAAGGATTACGTAAAGCGAGAATTATTGGTAGGTTGGGGATATGACGATAATTTAATGCCGAATGGTCAGGCCTTATCACGAGCTATCTTAGACAAAGCTTTTCCTGAAAATCCTGTTGTCATTGTGCATGTCTCGATGCATGGAGCCGTGTTGAATTCTAAAGGTTTTGAAAAATACGGCTATAAAGATGGAATGCCGACACCTGAAGGTGGCGTTATTCTTCGTGAGGAAGATGGGAAAAGACTACAGGGTTTAGTCATGGAAATGGCGTATCTTCCGATATCCGTTAAACTCCCTGGTCCAACGCTTGCTAACGAGGTTGAAGCAGCCAAAGCTGGACAAGCCATGTATGCCGCAGCTGGTATTACAACAGCACAAGAAGGGTTAACACATTCAGCGCAGCTTAAACAGCTTACGCGTATAGCAAGCAAAAATGGCTTATATATCGATGTGGTTGCATATCCTTTTGTTACCGATTTGGATGAAATATGGAAAACACATCCACCTAAAACTTTTGGAAAATATGATCATCGTTTGAAGTTAGGCGGATGTAAGATCACGGCAGATGGTTCGCCACAAGGAAAAACGGCTTGGTTTACAACGCCGTATTTAACAGGTGGACCTGCAGGACAAAAAGATTGGAAGGGGGAGCCTGGTGTTCCACCTGCCCAAATGAAAGCAGCAATGCAAAAATGTTATGACAAAGACTTACAAGTACAAATGCATGCGAATGGTGATGCGGCCATAGATTATCTGTTGAAAACACATGCTGAAGTTGCGGGTCAGAATGTGTCGAAAGATCGTCGAACAGTTTGTATTCACTGTCAGTTTGTGCGTCCAGATCAGCTTAAATTGTTAGCGAAATACAACATTATTCCAACCATGTTTACTGACCATACTTTTTTCTTTGGTGATACGCATATTAAAAACCGAGGCATGGAACAAGCAAGCTTTATTAGCCCAATGAAATCAGCCTTGGCAGCAGGACTCAAACCGACTAATCATACAGATGCATTTGTAGTACCCATAGATCAAATGATGACAGTTTGGACAGCAGTGAATCGCCCATTGCGCAGTGGTGGCGTGCTTGGTCCTGACGAGCGAATTAGTGCTTTTGATGCGTTGAAGATGATTACCACCAATGTGGCTTATCAATACCGAGAAGAAGATACGAAAGGAACCATTAAAGTTGGTAAGTTGGCTGACTTTGTCGTTCTTTCAGCAGATCCAACAAAAGTTGAACCGATGACGATCAAAGATATTAAAGTTGTTGAAACCCTTAAAGAAGGGAAGACAATTTATTCTGCGAAATAATCGTTTGATGTGATTTACATACCTAATCTTGATCACAAGATTAGGTATTTTTTATGATAGTTGTTTGAATAACAATAGAAAATTCAAGTGTATAAAAGAAATGGAGAAATACAGAAAATAAAAGAAATATAGCCAAAATATTTTAGATGATGTCATTCTTAAATAGTTAATTTATATAATAATTAAGCTGAGTTCAGGATAAGATATGTTCCCAACTATATGATACGCGGAAACGTCAGTCGCATTGTTTGAGGCAGGGCTGCATCTGTAATGTACTGTTTTTGCGATATATTAGGTACTTGATAGTATTTGTCGAGTTGGCGACTCTTGCGCTGCTTTAATCACAGCTCAGGTTTTGCCCTTGCGTGGCAGTGCCACTCATCCCGAAAGCCTTGCGAGGTAATACCTCTCAGGTCGAACCGAAGGTTAATCCTTGCATTTGACTTTAAACGGTAAGACTCCGCTGTGCCTGATCTATCTTTTCAATAACTTACATCAAAGTGTATCCCAAACTGACGTTAATTAAAGCATGCATTTTTCTATACTCCTTAGAAAAGAAGGTTTATAGGATTTGTATTGATGAAAAATAGTTTAAAACTGAGAAAATAGCTCAAATTTAATTGGGTACATATGACACTTTGCCACATGTACTCAATCGCAATCATGGCTTATGCGGCTTTAGATTTTCCTTTAGATTTTGATTGTTGGCCTTCTTTGACCCAAACTAAATGCTGGCTTTCAATTGGCAAACTATACATTTCGGCATCTTTTTCAAAGTTATGGCTGACAAACCATTCTGTAGATTTACCTTGACGAGGTAATACCCAATCACCACGCTGTACATAACCTGATCGCATACCGTAAACGATACTGTTGCCCGTATTTTCATTCGTTGGCGCAATAGGTTTTACTGCAACCATTTGACGAATATCTAACTCATTAATTAAACGACAAATATAATCGGTAGATAAATCAATTTTTAAAGTCCAAGGTGCATTGGTATAACCAAATAAGTAGGCAAAGTTAGGTACATCTTCAATTAATGTCCCTTTATAGCTCATTTTTTCATTTGGTTTTATTTGCTCTTGATCTACAGAAATTTGAATACCACCAAACAATTGTAATTCGAGACCTGTTGCAGTCACAATGATGTCTGCTTCAAGTGTTTTACCCGATTTGAGTAAAATACCATTTTCAGTAAAACGCTCAATTTGATCGGTCACAACAGAAGCTTTACCGTCACGAATTACATCAAATAAATCGTTGTCAGGAATCGCACATAAACGTTCATCCCAAGGCATATATTCTGGAGTAAAATGAGACATATCATACTGATTCCCCAACGCTTTCTGAACATTTGAAAGGAGGAATGAACGCATTTGTTTAGGGAAGCGGCGAGACACTTTATAAATACCGCGCTGCATAAAAATATTACGCTTACGGAAAATTTTATAAACCAATTCTTCTGATAATACTTTTCTACACGCGTTAACCAATTTATCGGTATTTGGTATATTAATCACGTAGCTTGGTGAACGCTGTAACATGGTGATATGTGCAGTATCATTCGCCATCGCAGGAATCAAAGTAACTGCTGTTGCACCACTTCCAATGACGACAACGCGCTTATTGCTATAGTCTAAATTTTCAGGCCAATGTTGTGGATGAACAACTAGACCTTTAAAGTTTTCAACACTCTCAAACTTCGGTGTATAGCCTTGGTCATGGTTATAGTAACCTGTTGCAGCAACAAGATAATTACAAGTAAATTGGCAAGATTCACCATTTGCCTCATTAATCGTTTCTATAGTCCATTTATTGGTTTGGGTTGAAAAATTTGCAGAAATAATCTTAATACCGTAACGGATTTTTTCATCTACGTTAAATTTTTGAGCAGTTTCTTGCAAATATTGCTTGATCGAATCGCCGGCAGCTAAAACTTTATCACTGTTCCACGGACTAAATTTAAAACCAAAGCTGATCACATCCGAATCTGAACGGATGCCAGGATAGCGAAACAGATCCCACGTTCCACCTAAAGCTTGGCGGCGCTCCAAAATCGTAAATGATTTATTTGGATTCTGCTGTAAAAGTTGGCATCCCATGCCAATTCCAGCCAGACCTGCTCCGATGATAACGACGTCATATTCCATACTCATTTGGGAAATCCTTGTCTTTGTTATTTGGATAATTTAAATCTTATCGACAAATCGAGTTTAAACTTGACCTTATGAGACAGATATTTAACTCTATGAGACATCACGACTAAGCTCTATGTACGGAATACTCTTAATTGATTTATTTTTAATTAAAGTTTTGATTTATATGTTATTAGTATTTTTATCTATCAATCAAATTAGAAAAATATGAGTAAAATCAGGCTTGATCGTGCTTTTAAATGGGTCTAAATCTGTTGAAACCGCTCTTTAGAGCTAAAATATTGGATATTGAAATAGGCTGATTTTCAATTGTTTCGATACTGTACAAAGTGTAAGTGCCATTTTTATTTTTGAAACACCACCAAAATTGTATTAAAAGTCAAAAATTCCTTTTTATGGTCAAGATTATTGGTTAAGGAGGAGCTATTTTAAAGTGAGATGGATCTAGAAGGCTAACCATCATTTTTTAATTAGGTCGATGGAAGGGTTAGTACATGTCAGATTCAAATATACATTTTCAAATGGATATAGATACGAATTTAATAAAAGATCAAGGGTTGTTTGGTCCTTACTCTATCGCATGGAAAGTTTGGTCACATCCAGCGGCATTTATTGGTCTTACTCGATCTTTTTATATCGAAGTTTTAGGAAGTATTGATGCTGCGGCAGCTTTAGCAGATCGGGCAACATATAAATCTGATCCTGTAGGTCGGTTAAGTCGTACAATGTCTTATTTCTTAACAGTAATATTCGGTGATACTGAAACGGTTAGAAAAGCAAATCTAAGACTTTTTAAATTACATTCTCATGTTAAGGGAAGTATTCCTCTAACGGGTAAAAGTTATAGTGCTCATGATCCTCTTCTAGTCGTTGGGACGCATCTTATCACATGGCATTCTGTATATTATGCTTATGAGAAACTAGTAGGAAAATTGTCATTAGAA
This sequence comes from Acinetobacter piscicola, assembly GCF_002233755.1. Classification (GTDB taxonomy): domain Bacteria; phylum Pseudomonadota; class Gammaproteobacteria; order Pseudomonadales; family Moraxellaceae; genus Acinetobacter; species Acinetobacter piscicola. Next base: position 20,054 of record NZ_NIFO01000012.1, read on the forward strand.
GAAGAAAACCAATATTTTAAAGAAAGTGTTAGATATCTTGAATGTTTAAAAGAAGTTTATCCTGATTTAAGTATTGAGACCGTAAAAGAAAGCGCATTGAGTCATGGTTATAACTTAGAAAGCCTCCAAAATATAACACGACTTCCCGAAACACGTGAAGAGTTCAGTCGTTATATTCAACTTACTAATTCAAAAGCAGTTATTACCCAACAAACTCGCGCTATTATCAACACTTTATTAGATCCTTCTACGATTGATACTGATGACAAAGCTATGCGTCTTGTGCTTAAATTTTACCCAGTATTAAAAACAATCGTGGTCGCATTAACACCGAAAGAAATTTGTGATTTAGCTGGATTATCGCGTTCACCAAAAAAAGATAATTTGGCAATATTACTCGGTAAAGCATATGTACGAATCGCCTCAACAGGAACAGTTAAGACGTTTTTTGAGAGTAAAATTGGAACGAATGGATACGCACTTATGAATAATGCGATGTCAAAAGAATAATCTAGTGAATAATCTTATTGTTACTGTCATTGTGATTCTACATGGATTATCATTTTATGACGTTATAATTTAAAAAATTCCTATGATACGTTATGAGCAAAAATAATCCGACTATCAATGGTTCTATTTCTGGAATGTTTTGCGACTTCATTTTAGCCAATCATTTAGATGTTCCTTTAAGTAAATCGTATCTTAAAAGCTGGAAAGTTGATGGTAGAGTCTCAATTCTAGAATTAGGACTGTGTTTGCGTTTAATACAAGATAAATGTCCAGAACCAGGTCTTGGAATAAAAATAGCCGAGTTTTTTCAACCAGCGTATTCAGGATTGTTGGGTTATTTAATACTACCTTGTCAAAATCTGAATCAAGCAATTCTACAATTTAAAAAATACTATGCATTAATGTGGGATGGGTTTTCTATTGATGTCATTGAAAAGAATGAGATTGTTACAATCACTTGGGATGTTCCATTATTTGAACCCTTAGAAATGCATGATGATCTTTTAGAAACGCTCAGGGTCGGCTATGAACTAGGAATAAGCTGTTTTATAAAAATGTTGCAACAAATTACGAATGAACATAATCTCTTGCAACCTATTTCTATTAGTCTCCCAGGAAGTAAACCTGAAAATTCTAAAATTTATAGTGATTTTTATAAATGTCCAGTCAGTTTTAAATCAAAACTTGGTGCAGTCAGTTTTAATATTTGTAGTTTAAATATACCAATTGATTTAAAAAATATATATTTTATAGAACTATTGGATAGGCAAGCAGATGCTTATCTAAAATCGATAAATATCAATACAAAAACGATTAATAATGACTTTGTCCTTAAGTTTCAAAAGGCCCTGGGTCGAGGGATTGAAGAAGGTAAACCAACATTAGATTTTGTAGCTCGAGAAATGGCAATGTCTAAATCGACTTTACAAAATAGATTGGTTGAGCAAGACCTAAATTTCCAAAGTATGTTAGATAGGATTCGGTTAGAGTTAGCTAAAATGTATATGGAAGATAAACTTCTTTCTTTGACAGAAATCTCAGAATTATTAGCTTTTTCTGAGCAAAGTGCTTTTAATCGTTACTTTAAAAGAGTAACTGGGTTAAGTCCAAACCAATATAAAAAGACGTTAGTGCAAATATAGACCACTTTTTTCTGACAACAACATTTCAGAAATCTCTAGCTGAAATTTCTACTTTTTATTTAACAATAATCAAAATAGATCCAAACATGGCATTAAAGTCGAAAGCGCAAGGTATAGGCTTGATAGCAGAATAAAAATCAGAATAAAAAGATTGAGTTTTTCGAAACTGAAAATATTCAGTTCTCATGTATCTGTGAAAATCGGATTAAAAAATTGAAGACAAATTAGAAAAGAATTCAACATTTTTTGCTAAATCCTAAAGTTTCTTTATCAAACTCCAAAGAGAGTAGAATTTCTAAGTATAACGTTGAAGTCTATGTTTTATAGTGAATGTTAAACCTGATCAATTAAAGAAATATTGTTGTTTAAGGTTTTTTCTACGCTATTACTATATTTGTGCGAAGTATCTTGAAGTTGAATATCAAAGCTGTATATAGTTTCAAGTGTTCAAATCTTTTAAGTAATTTGACTAAGTTCTCAAATAGTGGCAATTAAAGTAACTTAACTTGAGTGTGTTAAATGTAAATTTTAGCGCTTGGTCATGAACAGAAAAATGACCATAGAAGTAAAAAGTAAGATCAGTTTTGAATGAAATATATTGAATAAACTCAAGACATTCGTGGAATTTATGATGATGACCACAAGCTAAGATGGGAAGAAGATGAGTACGGAAGCAGATTCAATCAGTTTAATTGGGCCAGTCGTATTATTGAGTGCAGCCGTGATTGCTGTGCCTATATTCAAACGTATTGGCTTAGGATCCATTTTAGGTTATTTAATCGCAGGGTTAATTATTGGCCCATTTGGTTTTGCTTTTTTTAACGATCCTACCTCAATTCTGCATATTGCTGAGCTAGGGATTGTGATGTATCTCTTTATTATTGGATTGGAGATGCAACCTTCACATTTATGGAGCTTAAGAAAAGAAATTTTTGGATTAGGTAGTTTGCAAATTCTAATCTCTATTTTTGCATTGACTGGAACGGGGATGTTATTTGGCTTTAGCTGGCAAATCGCATTTATTGGTGCTGCAGGTTTTGTACTGACCTCTACCGCCATTGTCATGCAATTGTTAAGCGATAACGGTGAGCTGCATCAACCCCGAGGTCAAAAGATTGTTGCAATATTATTATTTGAAGATTTGCTGATTGTCCCATTATTAGCATTGGTTGCTTTTATGGCACCAAACAAAGCCGTTGAAAGTGCATCGGTAGGTATGCAAGGGATTGGTATAGGACTTCTTGCAATTGCTGCATTAATTATTGCAGGGCATTGGTTGTTAAATCCTTTATTTAGAATTTTGGCAGCAGCCAAAGCTAGAGAAGTTATGACAGCTGCGGCACTTTTAGTTGTATTAGGTGCTGCTTTATTGATGCAATTAAGTGGTCTATCTATGGCACTTGGCGCTTTTCTCGCAGGCGTACTGCTTTCAGAATCAACCTTCCGTCATCAAATTGAAGCAGATATAGAACCTTTTCGAAGTTTATTACTCGGTTTGTTTTTCTTAGGCGTAGGTATGTCCTTAGATTTAGCGGTGGTTGCAAAAAACTGGCCGCTCATTCTCAGTGGTGTCGTTGCGTTGATGTTAACCAAAGCACTCATGATCTATGTGGTTGCACGACTCACTAAAAGTAACCATTTTGAGGCATTAGACCGAGCTTTATTGATGGCTCAAGGCGGGGAGTTTGCATTTGTTCTATTCAGTGCAGCAACCACAGCACAAATTATAGATAATACAATTAAGTCAAATTTGACTGCAGTCGTTATCTTATCCATGGTGTTGACGCCCATCATCGGTATTATCTTTAAACGTTTTACAATGTCAGCGGATGAAAATTTATTAGATCAAGTGAAAGTGGCGAACGGGTTAACAGGTAAAGTGTTGATTATCGGTTTTGGTCGTTTTGGTCAGGTCGCGAGTCAATTATTATTGGCACGTAGTGTAGACGTCACGATTATTGATACTGATGTTAATATGATCCAAAACGCTGAAAAATTTGGATTTGATGTTTATTATGGTGATGGATCTCGTTTAGATATTTTACATACATCAGGTGCTGCTACGGCAGAAGCAATTTTAATTTGTGTCGATAAAAAAGAAACAATCAATAAAATCGCAGAGTTAGTGAGTTTAGAGTTTCCTTTAGCAAAACTGATTGTGCGTTCTTATGATCGTGAGCATTCATTGTATTTATCAAAACACAATGTTGATTTTATGGTTCGAGAAACCTTTGAGTCTGCTATGGCTTTTGGGCAGATTGCCTTACAACAATTAGGTGCAAGTCCAGAAGAAATTCAACAGCTTTGTGAAGATATTCGAACATTAGATAATCAGCGCTTTGAAACAGAAGTTGCTGCTGATGATGTCTATGCAGGTGTGGGTATGCAATATACGCAACGTCATCCTCGTCCAACTGCACCTTTAATAAAGCCGCAACACAGTGGACAACTTTTAAATAATATTGAGGTGGAAAATCAGGAAACAGGTGATAAGGGTAGGTGGAACTGAGTGGTTTTTAAATCAGCTATTTTCAAGCTCATAACGCTAATTTTTAAGACTGAGTAAATTGCCCTATAAGATGAATTTTATAGGGCAATTACATTGATATTTACCAATCAACGCGTTTTAGTAAAATGTCTTTGTACATTTTAAAATCGCAGATCAAACTGAAGATCGGTTGTTTAAATGTGGCAGGTTTGAAAGCATTTAATCAAGATGATAAAAGTCAGAAAACAACTTGCTCAAAATAATAGCCTTGAGTATGTTACTGACTAGAAAAAATAATTCTTTTGAGAAAATGAATGTTTGTTTTAGAAGAAATTTATAAAAGTAAAAAGCCAGAAAATTCAGATCAATTTAACTTACGTATTCAGCGCAGTCTCAGTTGGTTAAAAAAAGCGACCCAATTAGATGAGGATATTGATCTTAAATTTATCAGTCTATGGGTCAGTTTAAATGCAGCCTATGCACAAGAAATAGGGGGAACACCAGACAATCAAGGCTTTAAGCTATTTTTAAGTGAAGTTCTACAATCAGATCATGAGCATAAAATCTATCATTTAGTTTGGGATAAGCTCAGCCAATCGATGGGGCTAATCATAGAAAGTTCATATACTTTTCAACCATTTTGGGATTACCAAAACAAAAAAATGAGCCAAACGGCTTGGAAAGATGCTTTTGAAATAGAAAAAAAGCAAATTCATCAAGCTGCGCAATCTAAAGATACACTCGCTTTAGTTTTCGTTGTTTTTAATCGATTAAGTACGTTGAAAAATCAGCTCCAACAAGGTGGTTCAACCTATAATAGTGCGATGAATCGTAAGCAACTTTATGAAGGCTGCACGATTTTGAGCGCAATTTTACCGACAATGATGTATATCATTTTAGAAAATCCTACCAAATTTGACTTAGGTAAACCGTTCTATCCTGTGCAACAAATGTCTTGAGTATTAGAATTTTAAAATAAGAGAGCTATAAAAAAATCCCTCGATGTTCGAAGGATTTCTTTTATTCAGTTCTTAAAGTATTTAAGCAGTTTGAGTTTTTGGTAAAAGCAAACGGTCTAATAATGCAAACAGTGCAGAGCCAGCCACTAAGCATAAACCTACAATACAGGTCATTGTCCAACCACCATGATGCCATGCGTAAACACCTAAGGCAGAACCACATGCGCCACCCGTAAAATACACAGTCATGTAAATAGAATTAATGCGTGATTTGGCATTTGGACGTAGTCTAAAAATAATGTTTTGATTGCTGGTATGTACGATGGCTAAACCTAAACTAATGATGCCGTAACCTAAGATATAGCTGATCAGTGACTTTCCACCAAAGTATAAAAATATCCAACTTGTTGCTAAAATTGCAATGCCAATCCAAGTCAGTAAAGAGGTATAGCCTTGGTCTGCGATTTTCCCAATTTTAGTCGTGCTGAGCGCGCCAAATACGCCAATGAGTGTGGCAACGCCGACCATAACATCTGGGAGTTTAAAGGTTTCTGATGTCAGTAAAACCGCAATGGTTGAAAATAAGGTACTCATTGCGGCAAAGGCAAAACCACCAATCAACGAGCGGTAAATAAGACGTTTTTCTTCCGATAACAGGATTGCCATAGAGTGGAAAATTCTGCCATAGCTCATTTTTACTGTAGGTACATGAGGCAAACGTTTTTTTAGCATAAATGCTAAAATCAACATCAAAATAGAACTCACGATGTAGATCAATTTCCAATTGACTAAATTTGAAAATAAACCTGCCAAACTGGTGGAAAGTAATAGTCCAACCAAAAGCCCACTCATTAAAAAACCAACAACTTCACCTGTTTTTTCAGGTTGTACCGCCATTGTTGCTAGTGGAATCAAAACTTGTGCAGCAACAGAAAATAGACCGACCAGAATCGTACCGATCCATAGCATTGGAAGATTGACAGCAAAGGCACAGATTAATAACCCGATTGCGGCAAAAAACATAAGAAGTGGAATGAATCTGGTTTTATTAACAATATCTCCCATTGGAACAATAAATAATAATCCGAGGGCGTAAGACACCTGAGCAAAAGTAACGGTTAAAGCGACTTGTGACTCAGGGACTTGAAAATATTGTTGAATTGAATGAATCAACGGTTGGCAATAATAGTTTGCTCCTGCACATAAACCACAGGCAATCGCCATTAACCAAAGCAATGCTTTATCTTGGCTAATATCGAGTTGAGCATTCATAAAGGTTTCCTAGTTCTTGGAGTTACATACAGTAAGCGGTTGCTTCAATTTCAATGAGCATCCCTTGTAAAGCAAGACACGGGACAGGAATGAGGGTACAAGCTGGAAAAGCGTGACCTTTCCAACGCTGTTGCATTTCCTGAATTAAAAACTGATGTTTTTTAGGGCTGTGATCAACCACGAGTATTCTTAAAACAGCAATATCCAATATTGATGCATCGACTTCATCTAAAACATGTTGAACATTTGAGAAAGCTTGATGAACTTGTTGCGCAAAATCTTTGGATAGTTGTCCTTGTTGGTTTTCACCACCTTGTCCAGATATGTGAAGAATACGCAAATAATGACGCACTTCAGCGACATGACTATACGCAAATGCATTTGGATTATAAAGTGTATTTGGGTTAAACATTTCGAATGGTTTGATTTGCCACAATTCAGATTTTGAATTCACGTTGTTATACTCACAAGGGCTTTAAAATATTTGTTAGTATCAAAGCTCAAGTTAACTTGAGGTCAAGTGCAAATTGGAATCACACAATGAAAAAGAAAATGAAAAAGGGTTACAGCAATGGTTAACCATTGGAGAATTGGCACAGCGCAGTGATGTTAGTGTCCCAGCAATCCGTTTTTATGAAGAAAAGGAATTGATTTGGAGTACACGTACGCAGGGCAATCAGCGGCGTTATCAACGGGCAATGTTACGCCGTGTTGCCATTATCAAAATTGCGCAACAGGTGGGGATTAGCCTACAACAAGTGAAAGATGCTTTTCAGGTCTTACCTAAACATCAAGTGGCGAGTAAAGCCGATTGGCAAAAGATGTCACAGACATGGCAAGCTCAATTGGATCAGCAGATTATCAATTTATTAAAATTGCGACAGCAATTGGATAAGTGTATCGGTTGTGGTTGTTTGTCTTTACAACAATGTCCTTTGCGTAATCCTGATGATCAGTTAGGGCAGGAATCTGCGGGGGCTCATTTTCAAGATGTTTTGATGACTTTGTTAAACTCGCCAATAGACGAACAGCTAGATGAGAGTTAAGATTATAGATAGATATTTGAAATTTATATAAATATATGACTTTTATTGCAAATTTTTGACTAAAGTATAGAAATACATAATCAATGAATGGGGGCATAAATTGTTGATTTTGGGTGTGTTGGTCTTTGGTGTATTCTTAACGCTTGCTGTTTTTTTTGTTTTTTTCATAGCCAAAGAAAAAGTGACTGAAATAAAAAAAATCCTAGAAAAAATTGAGCAGGACATCGTATTACTCAATGCTGTTTTAAATGAAATAAGGTTAAAGCATCTGAAAAAACTAGGATTAAAGTATCTATTTAGTATTGCTTATGGACTAAATAATCAGTCTATGTCACTCAGTACATTGCAAGAAGTCGCCTTAGAAGAAGGCTTTCCAATTTTAAAGGTGTTTAAGAGTGCACATGAATATCGCAATGATATTGATGTTCAAGACATAAGCGATCAATTGAAAATGCGCAGAAAGGTTCAAGAAGACTTACAGTTCAATGCAAATTACAGCAAAGCCCCTTTTTTATTCTTGGGTATTTGGTGGTTAATCACGATATCGATGGTTGTATCAACGCAAAATTCACTGCATTTTACTGCTTTCTGGTTTTGGTTGATTGCGCTGTATTTCACGATCAGTAGCACTCTAACTTATTATAAAGATATTGATCAATTTATAAAAAAGCTAAAAAGGCGTTTTTCAGCAGAATGAATATTACATTGAATAACACCGCACTTTTGCGGTGTATTGGGCGCAAAATCCATGTGCTAATGAACGATCAGAGCAAAGCCTCAGCCTTATAAAATCAATTGTGAATCAATAATCTTTCCATTTTTACCAATCCAAAATGGACGATTATGTTCCCCATGTCCAAACCAATCACATTGATACAGCGCTATGCCTAAAGGTTCTAAATGCTCATTGGCAATTTCAGCAATACTTTGCGGTACATTTTTTTGTGGACATTGATAAAAGTCACCTAAAATCACCGCTTTTAAATGAGATGTATCAATGCTTTGTAAAAGTTGAGTCAGACAACGTTCAATTTGATAATACGGTTCACCGACATCTTCTATCAATAATACACTGGGTTGACGAAGTTGAAGATTGTATGGCGTTCCTTGTAGCGTACATAAAACAGTTAAATTTCCACCTAAGATTTTTACATCTTCAAGTGCTTGATCTTGAGCAAAACCATTCAAACTGGTTAATGCATAATGCTGTACTTTATTTTGATCGGTATTTAATAAACTGATGGTTTTTAACGCATCATAAGACAATGGACTACTGTCTAAATTTTTAACAGCTATTTCTTGAAAAACAGGTGCATGCAATGCTGTCCCACCATGCATTGCGACATAATTTAACAGTACCGTTGTATCTGAATAGCCAATGATCGGTTTATTTAAAATCCATTCATCTAAGTAGGGGAGTAACATTGCTGCCCCTGTACCACCACGGCCACACCAGACCGCATCGACTGTTGGGTCTAAACAAGCTTGTTTTAAATCCTCAATACGCTGCTCAATTGTTCCCGCCAAATATCGGTATTGGGAAAATACGTGTTGCCCTAAACTGACTTGATGTCCTAATGATTCAAGATGAGATTGAGCCAATTGAATATTTTCAATATCGACACATGCGCTTGGCGATACAATTTTGAAGTGCATATTTGTTCCGATTCATTTATTGGGGTACATATAAAAAGTACATCGAAGTACGTATAAATAGTCTTAATGTGCAAGTTTCTTTTTAGACAAGGTGATCATCATGACACCGATAATATTTAACAAGCAACCGAACCATTGTACCGCATTCATGTGCTCGCCTAACAAAGCAACTGCTAAAATAATGGTGAGAATAGGGCCAATTGAACCGATCATGGCAGATTGAGCAGCACCTAAACGAGAAATACTTTGTGCAATAAATATCGTCGGTAAAACAGTCACCAATAAACCCAAGGCTATGCCATACCACAAAACTTGAATCGGTAATTGAGTGAGTAGTTGAATTGGGTGTGGGATTGCGATCATGAAATGGATCAATGTCCCGAAGCAGGCGATGCTTAGAGCTAACCCTGTATAATTCCAAGAGCCGAATTTTTGAATCAAACGTGGAGTCATTAACAAATAGCTGGCAAAACATACCGCACTGGCAAAGACTAGACTAACACCCAACCAAAAACTGCCTTCATGCGATACTGTATTTTGCTCCTGTAGCATTACAATCACAGTACCACCGTAGCTTAAAGCAATAGCAATGATGGTTTTCAAACTTAGTTTTTGCTTATAAATAACACTGGTCAGTACGACTGTAAGTGTTGGATATAAAAATAGAATAATTCGTTCTAATGATGCACTGATATACATTAAGCCTGCAAAATCCAACCAACTGGAAAAGTAGTAACCAATCAAACCGGCTGAAATCAGCATTCCCCAATCTTTTGCTTTGATGTTTTTATTATGATGGCGATTAAACCAACAGAGCAGTAAAAAGAAAGGAAGCGCACTCGCCATTCTTAAAGCCATTAATACAGTTCCATCCACCAGTGGAGACAGTGCATAGGTTTGCTTAATGAAAATAGCTTTGGTGCTAAATAGAAATGCAGCACCAAGTGCGAACAGCGAACCAACTTGAGTGCTGGAGAGGGTGAGTTTCATGTGAGCTACTTTGTTGATAGAGGAGTAAATCAAAATCTATAGAGAAGTATAGTTGTAGGTGGAGCAGAGGGAAAATGCAAAAAAAGAATCAATTCAATCAAAAAATGTAATAGGTCTATATTGAGCGAATAGAAAATATTTAAAATGCAATTAATATGTATCAAAATAATAAAAACATGAAAAATACAGGAAAACATCTGGGAAATGCTGAAAATAACTTCTTCATTGTCATAAAAATAGCACAAAAATGGTGCATTTTTATTTTAAGCCAAAAATATTCCATTATGGTATTACTAGATAAAATGATTAGAGCGTTAAAATACATTTTTTATGTATTTAATCTAGTGTTATCGATGTGTTGTACGGGAGTATATTCCAAGTACTTTTTTTTATTAATTAAATCAAAAAAAGGAATGAATTTAACTTACACTTCTGACATGACTGATACCATAAATAGCCAATTTAGATTTGTAAAATAATGGTATATCTTGTCAGAAAGGCGAATTTAATATTTTATCATCGCGAATACGCTTGTTTTCTTAGCGATTTGAAGATTAAAAATTGAAGCCAAATAAAGGGTGGTATGCCTAAAATGCCAATCTACGATCCATTATAAGCAAAGTACAGCTCAAAGCTGAGCGCAAAAAAACAGCATTTTAATGCTTGGAAATACCGATCTCTCAGAAAAAGTGAAAAATTGTTTAAATAAAGTGCAATAAAAATGAATACCTAGTATGTCGTAGAATGATATTTGTGAATCATTAGTTCAAAATATGGGTATTTATTAAATAAATATTGGGTAGCATTTTATTTAAGTTCAATTAGAATCCGAAAATACATAAGAACACGTCCTGAGGAAAACATCGTGTTTCACGATGTTTACTTGAAGAAAAATTAGCTTGAGGAACGCTCATGCAGATTGGTATCCCAACAGAAACTGTTACTGGTGAAAACCGTGTTGCTGCTACACCAGAAACAGTAAAAAAGTTGATCAGCGCTGGTCATAGTGTAGTCATTGAACGTGGAGCTGGTAAAAAAGCTGCGTTTATTGACAGTGCTTATGAACAGGTTGGTGCAAAAATTACAGACGATGCTTATACAGGCAGTCAGATGATTTTGAAAGTTCGTGCGCCGTATGGTGATGAAATTCAAAAGCTTGTAGCAGGTACAACCATCGTTGCAATGTTTGACCCTTACCGCAATACTGAACTTGACCAATTTGCATCACAACAAGTGTCTGCATTTGCGTTAGAGCTTTTGCCACGTACCTTATCTCGTGCGCAAAACATGGATGTATTGTCTTCTCAAGCCAATCTTGCTGGTTATAAGTCAGTACTTTTGGCTGCTGCGGAATATCAACGCATGTTCCCAATGCTGATGACTGCTGCGGGTACGGTTAAACCTGCTCGTATCGTGATCATGGGTGTTGGTGTTGCCGGTTTACAAGCGATTGCAACGGCTAAACGCTTAGGTGCAGTAGTAGAAGCAACAGATTTACGTCCAACGGCACGTGACCAAGTTGAATCACTCGGTGGTAAGTGGTTAGACGTTCCAATGTCTGATGAAGAGAAACAGAAAGCTGCTGATGCTGCTAAAAACGGTTATGGATGGATGCCAGGTGAGCAATACATCAAAGACCAAGCAATCATCGTAGATAAAGCTGTTTCAAATGCAGACATCGTGATCACAACGGCACTTTTACCAGGTCGTGATGCACCTCGCTTAATTAAAGCTGAAACTGTTGCCAAAATGAAACCAGGTTCAATCATCCTCGATATGGCGGTTGAATCAGGCGGTAACGTTGAAGGTTCTAAAAATGGTGAAAACGTTGTCACTGACAATGGTGTAACGATTTTAGGTATTCCAAATATTCCTTCGACAGTTTCGACTGAAGCATCGTCACTGTATGCACGTAATGTCTTTAATTTCATTGAAACTTTATTTGATAAAGAGAAAAACTTCGCGATCAATCAAGAAGATGAAATTCAAAAAGCACTTCTAGTAACTCATGGCGGTCAAGTACTGCTCAAGCGTGGTTAAGGAGAGTTATCATGGTTGAAACTATTACAATTTTCGTCTTAGCCATTTTTGTTGGTTACTACGTGGTTTGGGGTGTTACACCTGCATTGCATACGCCATTGATGGCGGTAACCAATGCATTGTCATCCATTATTGTGGTTGGTGCGATGATTCAAACTGTGGGTATTCCGGGTGTTGTTGATGCAAGTGTGCAATTCCAATCAGTGAATGTTGTGAGTGTACTTGGTGCATTCGCAGTGTTCTTGGCGAGCATTAACATTTTTGGTGGTTTCGCAGTAACTGCGCGTATGCTTGAAATGTTTAAGCCAAAACAAAAGAAAAAAGAGGGCTAATACATGGAATTTATTCGAGACTATGCGGATTGGTTCTACCTAGTAGGCGCTGTCCTTTTTATCTTAACTTTGCGTGGTTTATCCGGTCCTAAAACTGCAATTCAAGGTAACCGTTACGGTATGATCGCAATGGCGATTGCTGTAATCACCACCTTCTTTGTTGCAGATCATCCTGTGATTTGGATGATTGGTGGAGCAATGGTGCTGGGTGCGATCGTAGGTATTGCTCGTGCACGTACAGTTCCAATGACGCAGATGCCTGAAACAGTTGCTTTAATGCACTCACTGGTTGGTTTGGCTGCTGTGTTAATTGCAATCGCTGCCATTTTGCATAATAACCAACTGACTGCATTATTCGCAGAAAATGAAACTGCTTTAACTGCTGCGGGTGTACAACATGCGCATATGAGTAGTGTACATTTATTTGAATTGTTTGTAGGTTGTTTCGTCGGTGCAATTACTTTCACAGCATCTGTCTTTGCTTATGGTAAGTTGGCTGCGAAAAAATGGGCAAAAACCATTTCTGGTGCATGGGTTAAACCTGTTCAAGCAATTATTTTCCTTGCAATGTTGGCGTGTGGTATTTACTTCTTCACCACAGGTAACATGAATGCATTCTGGGCAATGACTGCACTTGCACTTGTATTCGGTTGGGTTTGGATTGCTCCAGTTGGTGGTGGTGATATGCCAGTTGTGGTATCTCTACTCAACTCATTCTCTGGGTGGGCTGCTGCGGGTATTGGTTTCACACTTGAAAATAACATGTTGATCGTTGCTGGTTCGCTTGTAGGTTCTTCGGGTGCGATTCTGTCTTACATCATGTGTAAAGCAATGAACCGTTCTATCATCAACGTATTGTTTGGTGGTGCAATGGGTGGTACAGCAGTTGCATCAGCAGATAAAGGCGAACAAGTTCAACGTAACTATCGTTCAGGTTCTGCGGATGATGCTGGCTTCTTGATGTCAAATGCAGACAGCGTTGTGATCGTACCTGGTTATGGTATGGCGCAAGGTCGTGCACAGAATGCTGTTAAAGAATTGTGTGAAATCTTGAAAGAACAAGGCGTAAAAGTTCGTTTTGCGATTCACCCAGTTGCAGGTCGTATGCCTGGTCACATGAACGTATTACTTGCAGAAGCAGATGTTGCTTATGAAGACATCTTAGAGATGGATGAGATTAACTCAGACTTCCCTGCAACTGACGTCGTTCTTGTCATTGGTGCGAATGATGTTGTGAACCCTGCTGCTAAAGATGATCCAACTTCACCAATTTACGGCATGCCAATCCTTGAAGCACATAAAGCACGTACCATTATGGTGATCAAACGCTCTATGGCTACAGGTTATGCAGGCTTAGACAATGACTTGTTCTATAATGACAAGACTATGATGATCTTTGGTGATGCCAAGAAAGTTGTTGAAGAAATGACAAAAGCAATTAACGGTGGCGGACACTAATTCCGTAACGTAATTGGATAAAAACCACCTTCGGGTGGTTTTTTATTTGGATATTTTGTTAAGATCATTGATATGTCTTGAATCAGTACATTGGGTGAAAATAAATATGAAGCCGTTCAATCTTATTCTGACTTGTAGCGTATTAATGTTGAGCCAAAATACAATTGCTCAAATTTTTGAAATTAAAAAAGCATCAAAACACTATGATGTAGTTATTGATGTGCCATGCGATCGCAATGAATGTGGTGGTCAGGCGAAAATTGATGTGTACAAAAAAGGACAAACCAAGAAGTTTCAGCATTTTTTATCGACAGATCTGACGACTTATTTAGGCAAAGATTTCAAACCCTCTGTAAATGTCGTGCAACTCTATGGTGAGCAAAGTCCTTTAATTTTTGATGATTTTAATTTCGATGGTCAAGAAGATATAGCCATCCGCAATGGAAATGAGGGTGCTTATGGTGGGCCAACCTATGATATTTATATCTTTAACCGCACTCGAAATAAATTTGTTTTTAGTGATGAATTATCAGCATTGACTCATGAAAATTTGGGCATGTTTAAGCTGGATGCAGACAAAAAAAGAATTTTGACGTTTAATAAAAGTGGTTGTTGCTATCACATACGTTCTGAATATGTTGTTGTTCCACAAAAAGGTTTGCGCTTAGTCAAAGAGTTTATAGAAGATGCAACTGTGGCGGAAGGGGATAAAGTAAAAGTTACGGAAAGAACATTGAACAAGGGGCGTTGGGTGGAAAACACAAAATATTATCCAATAAAGCAATACTATAAAGATTAAGAGCCATAAAGATTAAGTGCGATAAAAATTAAGAGCTATAACGATTAAGAACGATAAAAGTAAAAGCTATAAAGATGAAGACTGCGGACAGAAGGATCTGCATTTTATTGTTTTTTCTAAATTTTTAAATAAGTGTAAATATACTTATCATTTGCAGTAATAAGTTTAGAATATGTTAATATTATAAATAATAATGATAATTATTTTTATTAACTGGAATATTTTAAAATGTTAGTTTTATATAAGAGAAATGCACAAGAAAAAATATTTAAAAAGCTGCCTGATCATTCTAAGGCGTATTCCTGTCTTTCAGTGTCTCTGATATTGGGTATTGTGACCGTGTTAGGCTACAGCACAAGAAGCTTTGCTGAAAGCAGTGGGGAAATACAGGAGATAAATCAGAATGCAGTGACACAATTGCCCAATCTTGTTTTCCAAGCCGAATCAAGACAGGGAACAGCAGAACAAGGCTATTTAGACAATCAAATTTCTCAGGTTGGGCCTTGGCAAGGAAGGGATTTACAGGACACACCATATACCGTAACAGTATTTACTGAAGATTTGCTCAAAAATATTCAGGCAACGACACCAGATCAAATTTATCGGATTAATCCTTTAACCCAACTCACACGACAGCAACGTGAAAATGATCAGCCGCATGTACAGATGCGAGGATTCCCAGTGCGAGCATCCTATCGTGATGGTGTGCCGAGTGACCAATATAATCACAGTACTACCACTGAAGATACGGAACGTGTCGAAATCCTCAATGGTTTATCGGGTTTTCTCTATGGCGTGAATAATATTGGCGGTGTGATCAATTATGTGACTAAACGCTCGACAGCTGAACGATTGAATGAAATAACAATCAGTAGTTTGGGGAATGAAAGCTGGAATGTTCATGGTGATTTTGGTGGGAAATTTGATGAAGCAGGCAAGTTAGGCTATCGGCTGAACATTGCTAAACAAGGTGGTGACAGTGTAATCCAAGGCGAGGAGATCAAAATACGTTTTATGAGTTTGGGGTTGGATTGGCAACCACTGGATAATTTATGGTTACAGATCAATGGAATGAATCGCAAGTATGAGGTTAATGGTGGACAGGCTGCATGGTCTTTTGAAGAAGGCATGTCTCGGCTCAATGCCAGTAAAATTCAGAATGATGTTTCTTGGGGGCAATCGTGGACACATCGTTGGTACGATGCTGAGCGTTATGGCGCAAATGTAAAATGGGAGGTTAATGATGATATCGCCATTCGATTGAATTATTTACAAAGTCATGGTACACGTAGCGTTCCCAATGCACGAAATACCATCACTTCAGCACAAAGCTATGATCAAACTCTACTTAATGTTTTTGCGAATGGTACCAATGCGATTCAAAGTGAACAAGAAGATGAACGTAGTGCAATTTATGCAGATTGGAAATTCAATACAGGTCAGATACAACATAAACTCACCACAGGATTTCAGTGGAGCGATACGGTGCAGTTACGTCCAGCCAAAGGCAATAGCACCGAAAAAGTTACGTTTACCGATCTATCTTTACAACAACCAACACAGATGCCTTTCCCGCAACTCAACTCAATAGACCGTGGAGAGATGCAAGTCATCCGAAATAATCGTCATGAAAATATCTTGCTCGGTAATGATGTGCTGTTCAATGAACGATGGTCAGCATTATTGGGTATTGCATATGCGACAGTTCAGACCAAGCAAGGTTCAACTTATAAAGAGTCTGCAGTTACGCCGTCAGTATCTGTGATATTTAAACCTTTGGAACAGCTAACAACTTATGCAAGTTATATTCAGGCCTTGGAACAAGGTGAGGTTGCTGCTGATACCTATAAAAATGCCATTGTTGTAAATGCAGGACAGGTGTTTAAACCATTGGTGAGTGAGCAATATGAGCTTGGATTAAAATATTCATTTGAGCGAGGTTTGCTGTTCAGTGCTGCACTTTTTAATATTGAAAAAGCTTTACAATACTACGATGTACGTGATCCCAACGCGCCTAAATATGTGCAAGATGGACAACAAGTACATAAAGGATTTGAACTGACAGCGATTGGTAAATTGACAGAGCATGTCAGCGTGATGGGTGGCTATACATGGCTAGATACAAAGATTAAAAAGCAAAAACAAAATGTCTTGTTAGAAGGTAAACGCCCTGTCGATGTTGCCGACCAAATATTTAAAGTACGTATGGAATACACAGTACCAGAAGTTGAAAATCTGAGCCTATCGGGTGCGGTGAATTATAATGCATCCAGTTTTGCAGATCAGATGAATACGGATATTGTGCCGAGCTATGTTTTATTTGATCTTGGTGCAAGATATGTTCTCAATCGAGAGCAACGCCCCATCACGTTACGAGTCGATTTGCATAATGTACTGAATAAGCATTACTGGAATGGTAATGGTGGATCGACACTGGGAGCACCCCGAACATTGACTGTTTCCAGTAGTTTTAAATTCTAATTTTTGTTTAAAGTAACTTAGTTTACACAAGTAAATACTAATTTTATTGAGGTCTCTTGGTTTGTCATTTTTACAAATCAAGGGACTAACTTAAACCTATATTTCAATAATAAAATTGAAAATAGACAGCCCAAATCTTGATTTAAATCTATTGTTATCAAAATATTCGGAAGTTTATATTAAGATTCATATTTTACTGATGAGAATGTTTAGGCTTGATATAAATTGAGTGTGATTGAGTAATGTAAGAAATAAATAAGACAGCATTATTGGAGCTATCTTTAAGCCTAATTTTTAGTCACATATCATAGGTGATAAGATTTTTTTAACTATTCGTAATGCCATATATAATATATCACAATATTTATTAAGTTATATTTCATACGATTTAAGCGTGTTCTGGCTAAAAATAACAAAATAAATTGTTTAAAAACAATTATTAATGTGCTATCCGATGTAAAAAGTTTTTTTATTTTTTGAGACGCTTTATACTTGCTAACATAAGTGATACATAGTTATCGAAATTAATAATTATTGTGAAATTTTATAAATGGAAAAGTCACAGTAACTTTGGATGTAAATATGGTGAAATTAAAGTGTTTGATAGGTTTAATTTTAATCATATTGACCTTTCCAAGTTATGCATTTAGTTCATCGTTAGAAAATGATATTGCTGCATTTAATTTAATTCCAGACTTTAAAATCCTATTTTATGGTAGTGCTTTTGTCATCCTCATGCAGGCAGGTTTTGCTGTTGCTGAAGGAGGATATGAGCATAATTTCAAATCTATTTATCGCCTTATTATCAATTATATTTCTGCGATTGTCGGAACCTTACTTTTTGAAATCATATTTTCAAAACTTATCGTTTGGGGTTTTATTGATAGTCCTAGAACGCTAAGTAGTATTCAAGGATGGCATTGGAATTTACTGTTTTTTTATACGTTGATGGCGACGACAATTACTACAGTTGTTGGAAGAATTATCCCAAGCACATCATCAATTTTAGTCAATTGGATTACAGGGTTGATGATTGCAAGTGTGATTTTTCCTTTTTTTAGCGGATGGGTTTGGGGAAATCTTATCTTTGGTGATGGTTGGTTAAAAGCTTTAGGATTTATTGATTTTGCAGGTTCAACAGTTGTGCATTCAACGGCTGCATGGATTGTTTTAGCTGCTTATTTGTCTTTGAAATCTAAGTATAAACAAGAAATTATAAAAAAAGATATGATCTTTGAAGATTATAGAATTTTATCTCTCGCTTTGGCTGGTTTTATTCTTTGGTTGGCATGGTCTGGTTTGAATGTGATCTATATTTCCGCGATTCATTTTGATATTGGCATGGTCGTGATCAATGCATTTTTAGCTTTATTAGGTTCAATCGTTTCTCCATTGTTGTTTTCCTTATTTATAAATCAAAAAATTATTTCATGGTCTGAGTTGATTAAAGCTGCTTTGGGTGGTTTGGTTGCAATTACTGCAAGTTGCGCATTTGTCAGTTTATCATCAGCTTTTATTATTGGTTTAGTTTCAGGTTTATTTACCTTATATAGCCCTCGAATTTTAGCACGATGGATTGATTCTAAATACGTTAGAGATGTTTTGGTTATACATGGTGTATGTGGTGTTTGGGGCACTTTGGCTGTGGCGTTTAACCATAACTCCGCGGTTGAGTCGATTGGTAAAGTCAGTTTAATCGCTCAGAGTTTTGGTATTTTGGTGAACTTCGTTTGGAGTTTTACGATTGCTTATGTTGTTTTTAAAAGTATTTGTTGGATAACGACAAGAAAGCAAATGGCAAATTTAGATGTCAGTTTAATCAAATAAATGAATCGAATAAAAGTAAAGTAAAGATGCTAGGCGAAAAATTGTACTTTCTAGTAGCGTGAAGAAATCACTTACTGTGGAAAAATATGGCTTAAATTAAAATGAAGCAAGAACAAACGAAAAGCATTAAAAAAGCGACTTTAAAGTCGCTTTTCTTTCAAATCAGGCAACACTTTCAGGTGTCGTACGCCATAAACTTTCTAAATCATAAAACTTACGAGCAGTAGGCAGCATTACATGCACTACGACTAATCCTAAATCGATTAGAATCCATTCAGCATCTCTCTCACCCTCAACACCAATTGGGCGAAATCCTGCTTTACGTGCTTCTTCAGCAACATTGTCAGCAAGTGCTTTAACATGACGAGTAGATGTTCCGCTCGCAATAACCATTGCATCTGCAACGTTACTGATCGCGCTTACATTTAGCTCGATTATGTCTTTGGCTTTTACATCAAGTAGGGCTTCTTGTACGACTTTTAAGCAAGCACGTACATCTTGATTTTCCGTGTTCATTGCAAGTTCGTGAGAATTAGAAGCGCTGGGCGATGGTTCTAAATTCATATAGTGTATATTTTCCAAACAATATCTCACCTTCTAATATAGCGCTTTTGTTCTAAAAATTCAAATTCTAGAACGCTTAGGTCTATTTAAAATGTGTTGACTTAGTAGGTGTGATTATTAGAGAAATACTTATCTTTCCATGCAAAAGATTGATTTGAATGAGATTGTGGTTTGTATTCAGCAGCGATATAGCCTGAGTAGGTGCTTTGTTTTAACCATGAAAAAATCGACGGATAATCAATTTGTGCTGTATCAGGTTCATGACGTCCTGGACAGTCTGCAAATTGAATATGTCCAATCCAATCTATATTTTCTTTTAATGCTGAAAGGACATCTTCACCCATCATTGCCATGTGATAACAATCGAACTGCATTTTTAATGCAGAATGATGAACCGCTTCTAACATTTCTTGGGCTTGAGCAATATTCTGAATCAAGAAACGTGGCATATCTGTACCATTGATCATTTCAAAGAGCGGTTGAATACCATGATCAGTTAGCATATGGCATGCCAATTTAAGGTTATTGGCTAAGGTGTTTAAGCACGGTAATAGATCGGCATCTTCTGGTTGTTTACCTGCCAAAATATTGACACTTGGGATATTCAGCGCATTGGCATATTCGATGGCACGTTCTAGTGCTTGATGAAATGCAATTTCTCGTCCAGGAATACCAGCAAGCCCATAACCACCTTGCATTAAATCGCCAGCAGGAACATTAATCAGGCAAAGATGCAAATCATATAATTTGAGTTGAGATTGAATATCATCAATACTCAGCTCGTATGGGAACTGAATTTCAATGTTGTGAAAACCATGTGAATGAGCCAATGCAAATCGTTCAATGAGTGGCACTTCAGTAAATATCATCGATAGGTTTACTGCGAGTTTAGTCATCGTCATGCTCCTTGCTTTAGATTTCCTCTACTCCCAATGTAGTTGGCAATCCATTATTTTTCAACTGCTTTATGTTCAACCTGCTGAATAATTGTTGCTAAGTCTGATTCTGCAAAACCATGCTGTTGATGATCTTGTAGTTGGGCTAATGCTTTCTTTGCCACAGGAATATCTAAATTAAACTGTTCAGCGAGTTTGACCGCATTATTCAAGTCTTTTGACAAGGTTTGAACTTTCCACTGTACTGGTTCAAAGCTATGCGTTGCCATGCGTGGTGCTAAAATCTGAAAAGGTTTAGAGTCTGCAAAACCACCGGCAAGTGCTGGAGCAAGTAGAGCAGTATCTACGCCTGCTTGTCTCGCCAATGCAACAGCTTCAGCAATAAGTGTACTGTTGGCTGCAACAATCAGTTGATTGCAAATTTTGGTCGCTTGCCCAGTACCTGTGTCACCCATACGGGTCACACGCTGTGAAAGAACATTATAAATTAGGCTGAGATCTTGAATGATATCAATATCGCCACCTGCAAAAATAACCAGTGTTCCATTTTCAGCACCAGCAGTCCCACCTGAGACAGGGGAGTCAATCCAAGTCACTTGTTTTTGTGCTGCGTGAGTTGCAAGCTGCTTGGTCTTATCTACAGATAAGCTTGAAAAATCGACAATCACTTGTGATGGTTTTAAATGATCATAAATCCGATCATAAACCACTTGCACAGCTTGATCATCGGCAAGGCAAGTCAGGATAATCGGGTATTTTGCAATATTGTCTAAATCAAGAGCATGTGCCCCCATATCAATGAGCGCTTCACAAGCACTTGCTGTTCTATTCCAAACAGCAACATCAAATCCTGCTTGGACTAAACGAGTGACCATGCGGCTTCCCATCAGTCCCATACCTAAGAATGCAATTTTACTATTACGGTCAAAATTCATTTTGCAACTCAACGATTTTGAATATTTTTGAAAAAAACGATCAAAAGATGATTTATAAAAAATTATTTATATTGGCGAGGTAAGAATTGCACTTCAGGATTTTTATCCTTTTTACGTGCAATTTGACTGTTTTTACCCATAAGTAATTTCAATTGCCAAATTTTTTCTAAACGAAGCGATTTTTTTGGCTCATGTTCCATAGCATCTAAAACACGTTTTGCCGCCATCAGCGCATCGGGTGATCGTTGCAACATTTCTTCTGCAATGCTTTGGGCTTTTGCCAAAGGTGCGTTATCGACATGGGTAATCAAGCCAATTTCTTTGGCATAATGACCATCAAAAATTCGTGCAGTGAGTGTGAGTTCTTTGGCTAAATCGATGCCAATAACACCTTTGATTGAACGGGTTAAGCCCATGTCAGGAACCAGTCCCCAACGACTTTCCATGATCGACATTTTTGTGTCTGGGTGAGCAATACGAATATCTGCCGCAAGTGCCAGTTGCATTCCTGCACCAAAACAGAAACCTTCAAGTGCTGCAATGACAGGTACAGGCAGTTCTTGCCAAATAAGGAATGCTTTTTGAAATAAACTTTGACCCGGTTTAATCAGTTCCCAAGCTGCATAGGCTTTGTTTTTCGGATTATTTAAGTCTGCTAAGTCAATTCCGGCACTAAAAACATTGGCTTCGCCAGTCAGAATCACACAACGAATAGAACGATCTTGTTTGATTTTTTTTGCTGTGCTGACCAATTCACGTAACAGCGCAAAGCTCATTGCATTGCGTTTATCTGGACGGTTTAGGTAAACCGTTGCGATGCCATTATTTTTTTCGATACGTAATAGTGCCATGAGTTAGACTCTTATTTTTCCATAACAATCAGCATAGCATGGACTTTAAAAGAGTTGCATGACACGAGAGTCACGGAAAGTGATTTCAAAGCCATATTTGCAATCCACTCACATAGATATTTGAAAAGTAGGAACTTCGTTGCTATAGATCAAAATCATGGATCAAACCTTTTCATGAATTTTATGATGCAGGCAAAATTTGTTGCGCTGCTGTTTCAACTTCATGAATCACCAGTTGTAAATGATCTAAGCGCTGTGTGACATCTTGAATAAAGGCTTCATCGGCTTTACGGCGTTCTTTTCTGAGTGTTGATACGAATTGTTCAAATTCACCAGTCGCACGTTGCAATTTAGGTGTGCCTACATAACGCGTCGCACCATATAAGCGATGCAATACATGTTCAAGCTGAGGGAAATCCTCAAGCTCAACCAATTGCTGAATTTCATCCAATTCTGTAGGGAAGCTATCGACCAGCATTTTCAATAAATCTTGAGCAAGATCTTCCTTATTGGCAGCCAAAGCTAAACTTTGTTTCCAATCTAAAATATCGGAATCAAAGGCTTCAATATAGACAGAATTTTCAACTTGCTGATGTGTTTGAATGAATGTATCTGAAGTCCAATTGGTTAAAATCTGAATAATTTGTTCAATCTGAATAGGCTTGGTGACATAGTCATCCATACCGACTTTGAGGAGCTTTTGCTTTTCATCTGCCAAAGCATGTGCTGTTAAAGCAATAATTGGCATACGTAGATCATCTAGCGTTGACTCAAGTGAGCGAATGGCACGAGTGGTATCAATTCCAGACATGACTGGCATTTGAATGTCCATGAAAATTAAATCAAATGCTTTTTCATCATGGTCAATGCGCTGTTGAATTAAATTTAATGCTTCTTGGCCACTTTGTGCTTTGGTGGTTTTAACATTGAGTTCGCCGAGTAAGGCCTCTAAAACAATAAGGTTCGGTAAGTGATCATCTACAGCCAAAATATGTAAATCACGCCCTTTGAAATCTTGATGGTGTTCTTGATCAAATACAGGCTGATTGCTCAATAACTGAATCACTGAGCTACGGCTCAGTGGTTGGTACAATGGACGTGCTTTATATTCATTTAACATATTTGGATCAAGCGACATCTGATAGCCATAAACGGCTAAATGACCTTGATAGCGATTGCGAATTTCTTTTAATAATGCTTCAGTATCGCCACTATGATCAACTATGAGCCATGTATTTTCAGACTGCTGATCCAGACTATTCAGTCGACTAAATAGATCTAAAATCGATTGAGCTTCGGTGTGTTGAACTTGGTAATCTTCTAAATAATGGCGCAATACATTGGCTGTCGCAGGATGTGCCAAGAAAGATACAACCTTCATTTCTTTAAATGATGGATGCACAATTTCTTCATCTTCATTGACTACAAATTTTGCAGTAAACCAGAAGGTTGAGCCTTTTTCTGTTGGCGCACGTTCTTGATTATCTTCAAAACCAATTTGACCTTGCATTAAATGTACGAGCTGCTTGGAAATGGCTAAACCTAAACCTGTACCACCAAATTGGCGTGTGACCGATGCATCGCCTTGTGAGAATGATTCAAATAGTTTTTTACGGTCTGTGCCGCTTAAACCAATACCGCTGTCTTGTACACTAAAATGCAATAAGCATTGTCCAATATCGTCATGTTCCATACGCACACGGACAATAATTTCACCATCGGGGGTGAATTTGATGGCATTGGAGATTAGATTGGTCAAAATCTGCTTAAAGCGTAGCGCATCACCAACCACATACTTCGGCACGTTGTCGGCAAAATAGAACGCCATTTCAATATGTTTTTGTGCAGCGAGTGGTGACAGCATATCCATAACATCAAAAATAGCTTCTTCGAGATCGAAAGGAGCAGTTTCGAGTTCTAATTTACCTGCATCAATCTTAGAAAAATCAAGTACATCATTAATCAGTGCCAATAAGTGCGCTGAAGATTTACGAATGGTTTGTAAGTATAAACTTTGATCATTACTCAAATTGTCTTGGCGGATCATTAAATGAATAAAGCCATCAATACTATTTAAAGGCGTGCGTAATTCATGACTGATATTGGCTAGAAATACCGATTTCGCTTGATTGGATGAAATCGCTTGGTCACGCGCTTGTTTATAGGTAATGTTTTGGACTTCTAGCGTGTCTAAGGTACGACGTAAATCATCTTCAGTTTGTTCGGTATGCTCTTTGAGTTCTAAAAAGCTGAAATGTAAGCGTTTTACTACATTGGCAATATCACGCTGTAATAAACGCAGCTCACCAGTACTATTGATGATCATATGCTGATCTAATGTATCCGCATTCAAACGCTGTAATTGCATGCGAATCTCATACATCGGTGCAATCCAACGTCGAGAATAAAAATTCAAACACAATAATAGTAAAAGTAATGTAAATAAGGCGGTTGTAATGAGCACGATCATGACTCGATAACGTGCAATTTCTAAAGGCTGATTATCCAATTCAATCACAAGCCACATATTTTTAGCTGTGTCGGTTGGATTGAGTTTTAATCCATAAATATTGTTATGTTTGCTCGATATTGGACCAAAAAAAGTGCTTGTTTTAGGAATCTCAGGCCAATTTCGTTTATTTTGATAGCCAATACTTAAATGATTGACATTATTTTCATCTAAGACAGCTGCGCTGAGTAAATATTTTTCATTAAACATTTTTTGTAAAATATTTTCAGCTTGAATTTTTTGGGCAAGGCTTTGTCCAACGATCACCGTAAGTTGTTCAGCGGTATATTGATAGCGACTTAAAATAGCGATCGCCGCAAAGCGTTGTTTGGATTTTGCTGCTGCTGATGTTTCTGAAAGAACCAGTGCTGTTCCTACACATGCCATAATCATAATAGGCACAAAAATCATCGCAATAAGTTGCCCATAAGCGTGATTGAGCTTTAAACGTTTAAACAGTTTTTTATTGAAATTCGACATGGATCCAGCTACTTATTGCCCATGCAAGGCATATTAACATGCTTTATTCATCCTGCATGACAATATGATTAAAAAGCTTTTGAATTGAGAATAGTTATGCTTATTTAAAGATAAGGTTATCACTTCTAATGCTAAGTTATTGAGTTATGATATTATGTGGTTAATTTTATTGAATTAAATATTGTTTATCCATTTGGCTGCAAGTTTTTTGAAATCGGCTTAGTCTAAGCGTCGTTGTTAAAATGAACTTGAAAGATGTGCAGTCAGACGCTTTTTTTCATACAATACGTCCACCTCAATATAGGTGCAATTCATGAGTAATACACAACCTGATTTCTTAGCCAATGAATTTTTATTAGACCATTATGTAGGGAAAACCCCTTTGGTACGTCTACAGCGTTTGGCAAGTCATACTCAAGCAACAGTATTGGCAAAACTAGAAGGGAATAACCCGGCAGGTTCTGTAAAAGACCGTCCAGCATATAATATGATCATGAAAGCAGAACAGCGTGGTCAGATCAAGCCGGGCGATACATTGATTGAAGCGACAAGTGGAAATACAGGAATTGCACTGGCAATGGTCGCGGCAATGCGTGGCTATAAAATGAAGTTGATCATGCCGGGGAATTCGAGCCAAGAGCGTAAAGATGCAATGCGTGCTTATGGTGCTGAATTGATTGAAGCGCCAAATATGGAAGCCGCGCGTGATATGGCTTTGCAAATGCAGGTTGATGGTCAAGGCTTAGTCCTAAATCAGTTTGGTAATCCTGACAATGTTGAAGCACATTATCTAACCACTGGCCCTGAAATTTGGCAGCAAACAGCGGGAAAAATTACCCATTTCGTGAGTGCTATGGGAACAACTGGCACGATTATGGGGATTTCAAAATATTTAAAAGAACAAAATCCTGAGATTCAAATTGTAGGTTTACAACCTTCTGAAGGTTCAAATATTGCGGGAATCCGTCGTTGGCCGCAAGAATATTTACCGACGATTTTTGATCCTAAACGTGTTGATCGTATTATGGATATTCCTCAAATTGAAGCTGAAAAAACGGCACGCCGTTTAGCACGCCAAGAAGGCATTAGTGCAGGGACATCTTCAGGTGGTGCGGTTTGGGCATCGGTTAAACTGGCTGAGGAAAACCCAGATGCTGTGATTGTATGCATTGTCTGCGACCGTGGTGATCGTTATTTATCGACAGGATTATTTTCTTTAGATGATGCTGATTCATAATAAGCCATATACAATAATGATGAATAATCGGCTTCTATTTTTAGCGTTAGAGTAAATTTGTTTATGCGCCTTCCCGTTTTAGTGTTCGATATTGAAACCCTGACTGATCTTAAATCAGGGGCGCATTTATATGGTTTAGATTTACCTGAAGATGATTTAGTGCAAGCTTTGGCAAAATTGCGTCGTCAAGAGTCAGGCATGGATTTTCAACGCTTGGCCTTGCATGAAATTGTATGTATCTCAGGCTTATGGCTCGATGAAAATGGTTCAATGAAACTGTTTTCTTTTAGTCGTGAACAATATTCTGAAGCAGAAATTTTACAAAAATTTTTATCTATATTTGATAAGCGTCATCCAACCCTAGTGAGTTGGAATGGTTCGCAATTTGATATTCCAGTGATTTTATTTCGTGCCATGTATCATGGACTTTCTGCACCAAGTTTATTCGATCAGGGTGAGATTGATACGCAAAAAAGGTATAATAACTATCAGAACCGTTACCACACTCGCCATGTCGATTTAATGGACGTGATGGCAATGTTCAACGGACGACATTTTCAGAAGTTGGATGATGCTGCACATTTACTGGGGTATCCCGGTAAGCGTGGTATTTCGGGGTATTTCGTTCCTGAATATGTGAAAACTCAGCAATGGTTGGCATTGACCAGTTATTGCGAAGGTGATGTGCTGAATACTTGGTTAATTTATTTAAGATGGTCTTTGTTGAAAGGGCAAGTGTCTTTGAATGACCATGGTCTTTGGATTCAAGCGACGATTCACTATTTACAAGGTCAACCGCAACAGCAAGAGTTTTTGAATGTTTGGCGTGAAACTTCACAACGAACGGATTTTACTTCTTCAGATTTTTCTTCTATTCCCAATTAGGTATTCATTTGAAACATAGAGCTAAAACTCGTCCATCTCAGCTTCCACAGTATATTTTTAAAGTTGAGAGATTGTCACATGAAGGGCGAGGGATTGCACACTATGATACGGATATTGACCATCCGACTGACAAAGGCGGAAAAAAAGTTTTTATTCGTTATGCTTTACCCGGTGAAACGGTTAAAGCACAAATTACTCGTCAAGTTTCAAAGCTTGAAGAGGCAGATAGTATTGCCCTAATTAGTGATCCAAATCCAAATCGTGTAGAACCTTTTTGCCCTCATTTTGGAATATGTGGCGGCTGTAATATGCAGCATATTCATCCTGATGAGCAAATTCGCTTAAAACAAGAAGTTTTAAAATCGCATCTAAGTCATTTTGCAGGTTTAGAACCGATGCAATGGCTTGAACCGATTCGCTCACAGCAAACGGATTACCGTCATAAAGCACGGATTGGTGTGCGCTATTTACCAAAGCAAAATAAGTTGTCAATGGGTTTTCGTGAAGCGCAGAGTAATCATTTAACTGAAATCCAAAGTTGCGGTATTTTGGCTCAAGCCTTGAATCAAGCCTTACCTGAGTTAAAAGTATTACTCGAAAGTCTAAAAGGCAAACATGCCATTGGTCATATAGAATTAGCCAAAGGTGATCATGAAATTTCGCTTTTAATTCGTCATACTGAAAAATTAAAAGCGCATGATGTCAACCTATTGCGCCAATATGCGTTACAGAAACAGTGGCAGTTGTATTTGCAGCCGTTCGGTGTAGAAAGTTTACATCGGGTGGACGATGCTCAAGCAGCAATGCATTTACATTATCGTTTAAATGATTTTGATGTTGAATTTGAGTTTAATCCCACAGATTTCACTCAAGTCAATCCAACGGTCAATCAGCAAATGGTTAAACTGGCATGTGATTTGCTTGAATTGCAACAAGGCGAAACTGTTTTGGATCTATTTTGTGGATTGGGGAATTTTTCACTTCCTCTTGCAACACAAGTAGGTGCGACAGGGAAAGTGGTTGCAGTTGAAGGGAGTGAGGAAATGGTTAAACGCGGTACACAAAATGCACTGAACAATCGTTTAACCAATGTTAAATTTTATTCACAAGATTTAACAAAAGACTTTTCACATTTTTCTTGGGCAAATCAAGGATTTGATGCATTATTGATTGATCCTCCGAGAGCAGGTGCTGAACAAGTTATGCATTATGTGCCAAAGTTTGGTGCAAAAAGAATCGTTTATGTGTCGTGTAATCCAGCGACTCTAGCTAGAGATGCTGGAATTTTGGTACAACATGGGTACCAGTTAAAAAAAGCAGGTGTAATGGATATGTTTACCCATACGGGGCATGTTGAATCCATAGCACTGTTTGAAAAGAAATTAGAGATAAACGATTTATAATGAAGTATAGAGTTAGAGGAGACGGGTATGGTCACAGTTCGTGAACAGCTTCCAGATCAACTCAATGAGTTATCAGGTGAAGCGACTGTAGAGCATGCCGATGAAGCGCAACAAGCTTTGGCGACATGGCTAGATCGCGTGCGTGGAATTTTAGACGGTGCTGAATTAATACAGTTAGAAGAAGTTGCGCAATTAGTATTACAAAAAGAATTAGCGACAACAGTCAATCATCGAACCAATACCTTTGCAACAGGCATTGGTATGGCGGATATTTTGGCACATTTACATGCCGATGAAGATACGCTGGTCGCAGCGGTGCTTTATCGTAGTGTACGTGAGGGCTTAACCACTTTAGATGATATTCAACAACAATTCGGTGAGCAAGTTTTCAACCTCGTCAAAGGTACTTTGGCGATGGGTAAACTTTCTGAATTGATTGAAAAAAACAAACGCTTAGAAGATCATTTTAATAATAATCAACGTGAACATTTGACAGGTATCTATAAGATGCTGATTTCTGTCACAGAAGATGTTCGGGTTGTATTGATCAAATTGGCGGAACGTACTTTTGCATTACGTGAATTGGCGCATTCTCCAAAAGAGCGTCAAGAGCGTGTTGCACGTGAAATCTTGACCATTTATTCACCTTTAGCACATCGCCTAGGGATCGCTCAATTAAAATGGGAGCTAGAAGATTTAGCTTTCCGTTATCTAGCACCTGAACGTTACAAAGAAATTGCATCTTTACTCAACGAAAAACGTTTAGAGCGTGAGCAATACATTCAGTTCGTAGTTGAACGTTTAAAGCATGAATTGGCTGAACATGATATCGAGGCGGAAATCTCAGGTCGGGTAAAACATATTTATTCGATCTATCGCAAAATGAAGAGTAAGAGTCTGAGTTTTGATCAGCTTTATGATATTCGAGCACTCCGTGTATTGGTTAAATCTGTTTCTGAGTGTTATCACGCTTTAGGTATCGTACATCAGATTTGGCGACATATTCCGCATCAGTTTGATGACTATATTACCAATCCGAAAGCCAATGGATATCGTTCTTTACATACGGCGGTCATTGCTGAAAACAAATCTTTGGAAATCCAAATTCGTACCAAAGAGATGCATAATGAGGCAGAGTTAGGTGTATGTTCGCACTTCAACTACAAAGAAGGTTCTAAAACCACAGATTACTCATTTAATCATCGTTTGCATTCATTACGTGCTGTACTTGAGCATTATCAAGAACGGACTGAAACCAGTGCACATGCCAATGATGATGAACCTGAGAATTTTGAGCAAATTCAAGATTTTGAAGGTTTTGAAAAGATTTATGTATTTAGTCGTGATGGTGATATTAAAGAATTACCGCGTGGCTCTACCGTTCTAGACTTTGCTTATCATGTACATACCGAAGTTGGTAATAAGTGCTATGCAGCACGAGTGAATCAACGCTATGTACCATTAACCTACACCTTGAAAACAGGTGAGCAAGTCGAGATTTTAACCAAGAAAGATCGTGAGCCGAACCGTGATTGGTTGGTGAATTCTCTCGGTTATATCAAAACTGCTCGTGCTCGTGACAAGTTACGCCATTGGTTTAGACAGCAAGATCGTAGTAAGAATTTAGAAGTTGGGCGTGAGATTCTCAATAAAGAGCTTTCACGTTTAGCAATTCATCCAAAAAGCATCGATTTGAGTGATTATTGCAATCATTTCAATGTTAAATCTGGCGATGATATTCTTGTTTCTTTGGTCAGTGGTGACATCAGTCTTCATGCCTTGATCAATCAAGTCAATCGCCATATGCATTTGGATCAGGATGAGCCTGAGTTGGTGTTAAAGCCAACGCTGAACCCACGTGCAAGTCATACGTTATCTGCTCATGGTATTTTGATTGATGGTTTAGATAATGTTGAGCTGCATATTGCGCAGTGTTGTCAGCCTGTACACGGTGAATCAATCGCAGGGTATATCACGTTAAATCGTGGTGTGAGTATTCACAAAGTTGCATGTCCTGATTATCTGCGAATGATCAAATTGGAACCTGATCGTGCTGTAGAAGCAGATTGGGAAATGCAGCCAACACGTGGTCAAAGTGTGCAAATTGTTGTTGAAGCTTATGATCGCCGTGGTCTGTTAAAAGATTTAACCCAAGTGATTTTCTCTGATCAAATTAATATTCGCCAAGTGAATACAATTTCTGAAGCAGATGGTATTGCCAATATGAAATTGTTGATTGAAGTGAAAGGTTTAGCACAACTTTCTCGTCTATTGGCAAGATTAGAGCAGCAGCCAGGTATTATCAGTGCGCGACGTTTGGTGCAAGGGAATTAACACAAAAAAGGCTGCTAAATGCAGCCTTTTTTATTACCAGTGTATCGGTTTTTCGCTTGAACCTGGTGTCAAATCGGCATCAGATAAGGGTTCTGATGACTCAATTTGATTGATATTTTGATCGTATATATTTCTTGGTGTTAAAGATAAACCATTCAAAATATCATTGCTGATTTGCTGTGCGAGTAAATCAGATGAGGTCGCAGGTTGTGCACTGTGAATAAAGTTACCTAAAGATTGACGTTGCTGTTGATTCACTGTTCCTGCAGCGGCAACTTTACCTGTATTGACTTCAATCACTCGCCAATTGAGGCGAATTGCTTGTTGTCCAGCGGGCACAGCGCCGTAAAAGCGCTCCTGTGTCGCCTTGGCTTCATTTATACGGCCCACTAAAATATAGTCAGCACCGACTTTTTGTCCAAGTCTTGCCATCTCAGCAGGTGCGCCATCCCAACGTAGAAAAGCATTTTCACTTGTCATTTCTTCAATATAGTCTCGGCTGACCAAGCTTAATTGGCGTGAATTTGCAAGTTGTGTGCCGACGAGATCAGCGACTTCTATAACGAAATCATCTGCATCATTACCATCTGTCAAATGTGTTTTAGCATAGCTAAATTGAAATGGCATGACTGCAATACGACGTAAATGTTGGTCGGCAACATTCGATTGGAATTTACTAACGTAGGCACGAACTTTAGCACGGTAGTTTTTACCAGAACCTGAAATACTTAAAACCTGAAAACGGTTAATGGCGTTAGTACCTTGAGTTTCAACGCTAAAAACTGGAGATACTTTACCTTGGTAGCTCCAGTGATTATTGGTCACGACCATATTCACTTCTTCAGCTAAGTCGGTACGAGAACTAACACTTGTACCATTTACGGATTGTGCTGCAATGAGTAAAGCTTCCGCAATAGCCTGTTGTTGAGTTGGGCCACTGCCTGTTGCTTCTTTCATAATCTCTTGCAGGGCGGCGTGTGCTGAGCTGATTCCTAAGCAGAATAGGGCAGTACAAATTAAAGATTTCATCATTATGTATCATTCTAAAAATCCTGATAACACAGGGAAAGCTGTATTATCAGGTTTATTGTTTTTGTTAAAAGTTATAAACCAAATGTTGCTCGTTTAGCTGACTTGCGAATTTCTTTTTCACTTGTCCATTCCACAATACCTGTTTTCAGGTTTTGTAATTTAAACGTAAATTTATAATAAACGTCGCTTTTACCACCTGAGTTTTTAACAATACTAGACAGGTTACCATTCAACATATATTCGGCAGCGATTTGTGAGCCTGTTTTAACCGCAGTGCGCTTGTCTACCATGCCGCTTTGCTGTTGGTAGGCTAATTGATCCGCCATAGCACCCACTGAGGTCATATCAACAAAACGGAATTTTCCAGAATTAATTAGCTTATTTTGAATGGTGTCTGTGATTGATTCTGTATCGATATGCTCTTGAGTTTTATTTTTAATACGATCCACAAAAAGCACAGGGCGGCGAGATTGTGTCATTTCAATCACAGGTGGAAATGCCAACATATCGTCAACCATTTTTGCTGCAATTTGCTGTAAGTCTGTTGAACCAAAATCTTTGGTCAGTGTTTCTGTTGCTTGAGCATCGCCATAAGATACAGATTGTGAAGCACATCCGCTGAGTAAAGCAACGCTGCTCATGCTTGCGACTAAAAGTAATGTATTGAGTTTCATATATTTCCCCTGAAATTTATCGAATTAATCTTTTTTCATGTAAATAAGCACATCTACTGCGCTTGGATTTGGTGCAACAGATTGAACCGTTTTAACTTCACGGCCTTGTAAGCTAACAGGTTTCCATGTTGCTCCCTCTGGATTGATTTCAGTGCCATCGGCATCAAACCAAACAATCTTGTACTCAAATGCTTGTGCATAGAACCAGCCATTTTTTAACGCCAAAGACGCACGTTTAATGTCACCTAAAGACGTCATATTGACGCGGGTTACACCAATACGTGTTGCTAAAACAGGGTTACCTGTCATTGTTTTGACATTACTCGCACCTGTTATTGGGTCTGTTTGTGTGCGCATTGCATTCGGTGCAGTACATGCAACTAAGCTAAGTGTGCAAGCACTCAGCAATAGAGGGAGTAGTAACTTTTTCATCTTTTGTTTTCCTATCAAGGCTTATTTTGCAATGGTGAAACTGTCAGCAATAATTTGTTGGTTGGTTTCAATACTTCGAATAAAAGTCGTTTGGTTGGGTTTGACTTCGATATTAATAGATTGATTGGCATAGCTATTTTGTAGTTGGATGGTGTGAGTGCCTGCTGTAAGGAATAGGCGAGCAACTTGTGCATTGCTGGGTAAGGTATTCCATGCACGAACATCAGCTTTTTCTGTCGCAGTGTTATATATATTTCCAGCCAATTGACCGAAAGCACCTAAATGATTTCCAAGTTCTTTTTGTATGGCATATTTTGTTACGGAACGAGCGATTTGCGTCGAAAGGTTGCTTGCAACATTTTCTTTTAAAGTTTTGACTGCGAGTGCGCCAATATCGGTAAGTAGTACAGTATTTGCAACGGTCTTACCATTGACAACGACATTCATTTGGTTTGGAGAAACATAGGTGTTTGGATCATAGCTTGCGAAAGACAAATTCACTAAACCATTTAATGTCGGTACAGCTAGGCTTGATGATATTTTCTGCGGAACCAATCCTTGCTCGAAAAAAATAACAACAGGGTATTGTGCAGTATTTTTACTGTGATCTGAATCTAGACGTTTTACATCATTTTTAATGAATTCATTGGGTTGTAGTTCGTAAGCTTTTTTATAGTCGACCAGAGCATCATTTTTCTCACCTAATGCTTCCCATAATGTTGCAGCCATATAAAAGGCATAAGCATTTTGATAGGTATTTTTTACTTTGCTGGCAATGGTATTTAAGCCTGCAGTTGCTTCATCGTATTCAGCGGGAGGAGTAGCTTCTTTTTGAGCTTTCGCTGCTGCTTTTTCAGTTTCTTTACTATGTGCAACTTCGATTTCTCGTTGCAGGCGCTGAGCCACTCGCATTTCAACGGCAGCACCTTCAGTATTGTTTAAAGCTAAAAAATTCAAGGCTTGGTAAACATGAGCTAATACTTGTTCATATTCAGGAATTTTATAAGGAACGACCGTATCATTACTCACGAGAGAAAGTGCTTTAAATCCGAGTTTTGAGGCACTCACTGTTGCTTTGTTGTTTTGCTCATCTAATAGTGTAAATGCTGCTTCAAAAGTTTGTTTACTGGCTTCGTATTGTTGGCTTGCTTGTTCTAATCGCGCCTTTTCAAGTAAATATAATGCTGCATCATTACTTTTTGCTTTTTTTTCAAATAGTTTTTGTGTTGGATCTGAAATAGGTTGTGTAATGGATGAGCGGAAACTTTGCGCGGTATCGGTATAGCTATCGAATAGTCCTGCATGAGTTTGCGATGTAATACTAAAAATTGGTAAACTTAATAAACTGATGATGAATGATATTTTTTTAGTTATAAATAAATTTGTCATGAAAACCCCTTTGAATAAATAGTCTGTATAAATTTTTTGTAAATATACAAAAAGTTTCAATCTATTAACAGAAGAAATACATGATTATTTGATCAATATGTGTTTTGTGACATAATTGTTATGCTTATTTACAATATTTAATTATTAATTAGCCTAAATATTGTATTTGGGCTAATTAATTTAGTATGGAATTTATCTTTTTGATAAAAGCATATTCCCCAAACGATTGAGAAATTGTGGGCTTATACTGGAAAGTTTATACATGATTTTACTTTTTAGACCCACTGGGGTATGTGTTGCTGTAAGAATAGTGCCCTTGGCTTTAGCTAAGGCGAAAATTTGTTCAGCAACATCTTGAGCGCTTAAATGTACCCCAATATTTTTGATACTTCCTGCATCCATGTCTTTGACCATTGCTGTTTGTACAAACAGGGGCATGACATCCAATACACGAATCCCATACTTTTGCCATTCGATATCTAAGCCTTCGGTAATGCCACGGACTGCAAATTTACTGGCTGAATAAGATACTAAATCTGCTTGTCCATAAATTGCTGAGGCAGAAGATAAATTAATCACACGTGCAAACTTTGCTTTCTTCAGATAAGGAAGTGCTGCATGACAACCATTCAAAACACCATTGACATTAATGTTGATGGTTCGGTGGTGTGCGGCAATATCAGTTTTTTCAAAATCACCTGAATAGAGAATTCCCGCATTATTCACCAGAATATTGAGTTCTCCTGCCCATGTGACAAATTCCTCTAAAGCCATTTGCCATTGATCGTATTGGCTGACATCTAACTTTCCAGCTTTAGCATTCGAACCTAATTGGTCCGCTAAGATTTGGGCTTGATCGGCATTAATATCATAAATACCAACTTTATAGCCTTGTTGGTAGAATAGGCGGGCAATTGCGGCACCTATCCCTTGTGCAGCACCACTAATGAAGATACTTTGACTCATTGAATTTCCCTTTTCTTGTTTTTGCATGTAGCGAGTTGAACATAAAATATGCATGGGAACAAGGGCTGATAAGTCATTTGTTATTGATCTTTAAGGATATAAAAATGGAACAGTTATTGGCGATCATGAAACAACTACGTGCAGAATGCCCTTGGGATCGTGAGCAAACACCTGAAAGTTTAACGCAATATGCAATTGAAGAAGCCTATGAAGTAGAAGAGGCAGTTCGTTCAGGTGATTTGAATGAAATTAAAAATGAGTTGGGTGATTTACTGTTGCAGGTGGTGTTTCAATCACAAATGTATAGTGAGCAAGGTGCTTTTGATTTTTCCGATGTTGTTGATGCCATTTGTCAGAAATTAATCCG
Organism: Acinetobacter piscicola; assembly: GCF_002233755.1. Lineage (GTDB taxonomy): Bacteria > Pseudomonadota > Gammaproteobacteria > Pseudomonadales > Moraxellaceae > Acinetobacter > Acinetobacter piscicola. Next base: position 56,008 of record NZ_NIFO01000012.1, read on the forward strand.
TCGTCACCCACATGTATTTCAAAAAGATCAATTTGAAAACTTAAGTCCTGAACAAGTATCGTCACTATGGAAAGAGATTAAACAACAAGAAAAACAGGGTAAACCTCAATCTCGCTTGGATGAAGTGAAACATGGCCCTGCATTAACCCAAGCAGAAGATATTCAAAAAAATGTGGCGAAGGTTGGTTTCGACTTTCCAGACGTTGCTCAAGCCTATGACAAAGTCAAAGAGGAATTATTTGAGTTTGAAGAAGCAATACAGTTGCAAAAATCCGATGAAATAATTGAAGAATTTGGTGATTGTTTATTTTCATTAATCAATGTTGGGCGTAAACTAGGCATCTCAAGTGAAATGGCGCTTCTCGGCACTGTTCATAAATTTAAATCACGCTTTGCTTATATTGAAAACCAAATAAATTTAAAAAATAAACGATTAGAAGATGTGAGTTTACAAGAAATGGATCTACTTTGGGATCAAGCAAAGCAAAAATTAAAACAATAGGTTATTCATGATTTTTTCAGAATTAAAAAATATTAAATTGGCTATTAAGTTAGTAAAACTAAATAATATTTCATGGTATTTGATTATCTTGATATCATTGTTGAGTTTGTCGTTTGCCTCGCAAGCTCAGCAATTTGATCAAAATTATTTGAAATGGAAAGCGAGTCAACAAGAGCAAGATGCTAAGTTGAATAAACAATCCAATAGACAAAATGAAAATTATTATTTGTCACGTCCTTCGGTTGGATCGCAACATAAAACTTCTGTAAATCAAGTGTCGAATGCCAGTTCCACAAATAAAGTGAGTATTAATACTGCAACTATAGAGCAATTACAGCAACTCAGTGGGGCAGGCCCAAAGAAAGCCCAAGCCATTTTTGATTACCGAAAGCAAAATGGTCAATTTAGGACAATTGATGATTTACAAAAGGTGAAAGGAATTGGCAGCAAGTTTATTGAAAAGAATCGTTCAATTTTGAGCTTATAAATTTTTAATTATGGGTTATTCAACGAGAAATTAAGATGAAAAGCTAAATTTCAAAATAAGATCGTGAGAATCAAATTGCCCTTTAGCTGTGTAAGCGATATCATTAGCACAATTATGATTTTTACGTCCTGACGTAGGAGACAGTGTCTTTTGCAAACTTTGCGTGCGTCAAAGAGTGGATTATCCACCGCCCAATTACCTTCTTCCATTTTAGATGTTATTGATTCACTCACCAAAGCTGGCTATCAGGCATATATAGTCGGTGGTGGTGTCCGTGATTTAATGCTGGGTCTAAATCCTAAAGACTTCGATGCAGTGACCGATGCAACACCTTCTCAAATCAAGGAAGTGTTTGGTCGTCGTTGTCGAATTATTGGACGACGTTTTGAATTGGCTCATGTTTATTCGGGTCGTGAGTTAATTGAAGTTGCAACTTTCCGAGCACCACCAAAGAAAGCGATCACTTCTGCTCAAGGGATGATTTTGCGAGATAATAATTGGGGAACCATAGAAGAAGATTTTTCTCGTCGTGATTTCTCGATTAATGCAATGTATTACCAACCGCGTAAAGGCGAAGTTTTAGATTTTTGTAATGCATTTGATGATATAAAAAATAAAACATTACGTTTATTGGGTGATCCAACTTTACGTTTTGAAGAAGATCCTGTAAGGATGTTACGTACTTTACGTTTTGCGGCTAAATTAAATTTCAGTATCGATTCTAAAATTTTGGAAATCTTTACCGAAGACATGACCCAGTTATTGAGAGATGTGTCTCCACATCGTCTTTATGATGAGTCGCAAAAGCTTTTTACAATGGGGCATTTGCATCGTGTTATGCCAATGTTGATTGAGTTCGGTGTATGGAAGCAGTTATTTGCAGACATTGATACTGAAATCACACCATTCATTGAACGTGCAGCGAAGAATACCGATCAGCGCATTCAAATGGGTAAAACCATTAACCCTGCATTTTTCTATGCTGTGTTGTTATGGAATAATTTCTTAGCACGTTGTGATGTTTATCATGCAAAAGGTGTTGTAGCAGCGGAAGCACGCGCTCAAGCAGGTTTAGATGTGTTAAAACGTCAAGCCACACGTACCATTATTCCACGTTTTGCCGAAACCTTTATTCGTGAAGTTTGGGAAATGCAAAGCCGTTTGTTGAATCCAAAACCTCAGCAAATTGAAGCACTTTCAGGGCATGCACGTTTCCGTGCAGGTTTTGACTTTTTACTTCTAAGAGAAAAGTCAGGTGATACTTCTACCAATGGCATGGGCGCTTGGTGGGAAGCTTATCAAGACATGTCTTCGGATGAAAAAGAACGAGCAATTAGTGTTTATAATCGCCAACGTGCCAAGAGTCGTCGTAAAGTTGCAGAAACTGCTGTAGAAGAGAAAGCAACTTCTGCACATATTGAGCCATTGGTGAAAGAGCAAGAGTCTCGCAGTCGTCGTACTCGTAATAAACCAACTGCTCGTACTTCATCGAGTGACTCCCGTAATAGAAATGATTTCAAATCATCTGTAAATTCAGGTGAAATCAATGCGGATCATCCGATTACTAAGCGTCGACGTGTACAACGTGACCTTAGTCAAGTTATTTTTGGACCTACGCAGTAATGATGAAGACCTACATTGGTTTGGGCAGTAATTTAGGTGATTCTGAGCAAATTTTACGTGAAGCCGTAGAAAAGCTCAGAACATTAGGTACTGTTTCAGTTTCAAAACTGTATCAAAGTCCGCCAATGGGACCTCAAGATCAACCTCATTATTATAATGCTGTTGTAGAACTAAGCACTCAGTTAGAGCCATTGGCTTTGTTAGATGAGCTGCAACGTATTGAAAATGAAGCAGGTCGTGTGCGTCTACGTCATTGGGGTGAAAGAACTTTAGATTTAGATCTTTTGCTTTATGCTGAAAAAAACATTATAAATGAGCGACTCACAGTACCGCATATTGGTATTTTAGAGCGTGATTTTGTGGTGATCCCCTTATTAGATCTCGATCCTTCACTGCAAGTGAAAGGGCAGTCATTGCAAAATTTAGATCTCGTGCAACATTCAACACTCAGCGCTCTTGTAGATCAGACTTGGGCAGATTGATTTTGTGAATATGCAAGAATTCTCATCGATAGAGGAATATCGTCATGATTAGTCTAAGTGATTTAAGGCAGTTTAAATCTCAGAACCGTAAATTTTCATGCTTAACTTGCTATGATGCAAGTATGGCAAAGGGTATGGAAGTTGCTGAAATTGATACTATTTTAATTGGCGATTCCTTGGGGATGACCATTCAAGGGCATGATTCTACATTGCCTGTGACTGTCGCTGATATGGCATATCATACTGCTGCTGTGCGTCGTGCAAATCAGCATTCATTTATCTTCTGCGATTTACCTTTTATGAGTTATGCAACGCTGAATGATGCGTTGATAAATTCTAAAACTGTGATGCAAGCTGGCGCTCAAATGATTAAAATTGAGGGTGGTGCTTGGTTGGCTGAAACGGTTCAAGTGTTAACACGAAATGGTATTCCTGTTTGTGTACACTTAGGCTTAACGCCACAATCTGTTCATGTATTTGGTGGTTATAAACTACAAGCCAAAACACGTGAAGCAGCAGATCAGCTTATTGCGGATTGTAAAGCGGTTGTTGAGGCGGGTGCAGCGGTACTTTTATTAGAATGTGTACCTGCGCAATTGGGTAAAGAAATTACTGAATTATTCCCACATGTACCTGTGATTGGTATTGGTGCAGGTGTGGAAACGGATGGTCAAGTTCTGGTTGTACAAGATATGCTGGGTTTGACCTTTGGTAAAGTTGCACGTTTTGTCCGTAATTTTATGAAAGAACAAGCAGGTGAAACTGCTATTGTTGACGCATTTAAGGCATATCATGTTGCTGTGCAAGATCAATCTTTCCCTGCACAAGAACATACTTTCCAAGTCGAGCTGTAAACATGAAAACAGAAACTACCATTCAAGGATTAACAGCATCGCTTAACCCTGCTCGATCATCACGTAAAAGTATTGGATTTATTCCGACGATGGGTAATCTTCATCAAGGGCATTTAAATCTGGTTCGTGAGGCACGTAAGCTATGTGATGTTGTGGTGGTCAGTATTTTCGTGAATCCAATTCAATTTGGACCGAATGAAGACTTTGATAATTATCCGCGTACTTTAGAACAGGATAGTCATCTTTTGGCTGAAGTCGGTTGTGACATTGTTTTTGCACCGTCTGTAGAGCAAATGTATGGTAAACACCCACGCTTAACCAATATTAGTGTGAGTGATATCACTAATGATTTATGTGGTTTACAACGTGTTGGACATTTTGATGGTGTAGCCGTTGTTGTGACGAAATTGTTTAATATCGTGCAGCCTAATTTTGCTTTTTTTGGGCAAAAAGATTATCAACAATTGGCTGTGATTAAACAGTTGGTTCGTGATTTGAATATGCCAATTGAAGTGATCGGTGTTCCGATTGCTCGTGCAGAAGATGGCTTGGCTTTAAGTTCTCGTAATGGTTATTTATCTGAACAAGATCGTCAAACAGCACCTGTGATTTATAAGTCTTTAAAAACTGCGGAACATGATTTATTGGCAGGTCAGACTTTGTCTGAAGTACTTGCTCAAATTCGTACACGCTTGACTGAAGCAGGTTTGGTTGTAGATTATATAGAGGCTCGTAGCCCAATGTTACAAAAGGTTGATCAGTTTGACCAAGATGTTGTATTGTTTGTTGCAGCAAAATTAGGCAAAACACGCCTAATTGATAACATGCAAATTAAATTTACTGCTTAAACTTTGCTTTTTTAGGATCGCCATGCCATGAAGCGCATACTTATCGTCACGGGACAATCTGGTTCAGGTAAATCGTCTGCTTTGCAGGTGCTTGAAGATCTAGGTTATTACTGTATTGATAATCTGCCTTTGGCATTGCTTCCTGAAATTGTTGAAAAACTTGATAAAGAAAATAATTTAGAATTGCTTGCACTGGGTATTGATGTTCGGAGTGCCAAAGAAGATTTACATGGTTTTGATGATGTTTTTCAACAATTACAAAAACATGGTAGCGTAGATGTTATTTATTTAACGACACGTGATCAGGAACTGATTTCTCGCTTTAGTGCTTCGAGACGACCGCATCCATTGTCTAGTCGTTTTCAAAGTTTGAATGAATGCATACAAGAAGAAAAAAACTTATTGCTTCCAATTCAATTGAGAGCAACGGTACATATTGATACAACAGATAAAAGTGTACATGATTTAAAGGATACCTTATTGTCCAAATTAGGGCAGTCCGATAAACTCATTTTAATTTTACAGTCTTTTGGTTATAAACATGGTATTCCATTAGACGCAGATTTCGTTTTTGATGTACGACATTTGCCTAATCCGCATTGGGATTTAGAATTGCGTAAGTTTTCAGGTTTAGATGAGCCTGTACGTCAATTTTTAGAAGCCAGTGATCAAGCAAATGAGATGTATCAAGACATCTATCAGTTTTTAAATAAGTGGTTGCCTGCTTTTGCAGAGGGTCATCGTCATTATATTACGGTGTCTGTCGGCTGTACTGGAGGGCAACATCGTTCGGTTTATATTGTGGATCGGTTGAAGAAGGCTTTAGAGTCTCAATGGCCTGTTCAAGTATTACATAGAGAAATGAAGCACTGGTCATGATTGACACAACTGTTGACGTAATTAATAAATTAGGATTACATGCGCGTGCATCTGGAAAACTAATCGAAGTCACGACCAAATTTAAATGTTCTATTCAAATTGGTAAGGGCGATAAATTAGTCGATGCCAAGAATATCCTTTCTTTACTCATGCTTGGAGCTGGTAAAGGAACCACCTTGCGTTTAGTGGTCGATGGGGTAGACGAAGAAAAAGCTTTGTCTGAAGTCCTCGCACTATTTGCAGATAAATTTTACGAGGCAGAATAATCGTGGCACGTCGTCCGCAACGTTTTACTGAAGATGATTTTGATTCTTTAGAAGGGCGTGCAAGTAAAACCGAACAGAAGAAAGCTGTGCAACGCATGGCTGCTTTGGGTGAACAACTCGCTGAGTTGTCAAAGAAACAAATTGAAGCTTTACCTGTGGAAGAGCGTTTGATTGAAGCATTGCTTGATGTGCAATTGATTACGTCTTTTGAAGCACGCCGTCGTCAGTTTCAGCGTATTGGTAAATTATTGCGTAATGAAAATGAAGCAACTATTTTATCGTATCTTACACCTAAGCAAGGCATAAAAAAGTTGGCGCAACTTGATCGTTGGGTTGATCGTATGATCGAACAACGTGATCCTGCTATTAAAGAATTTTGTAAATCTTATAATGCAGCAGAGAGCCATTCTTTACGTCAACATGTATTGCGCATTCATCGGGATAGAGCACAAGAACTAACTGAAGAACAATTGGCTGAATCTAAATTAAGATTTCTAAATTATGTTCAGCAAGTCGCTTTGATTTCAGATAATTCAAAGTAGTTGTTGTTGCAGTCAAAAAAACGACCTATATAGGTCGTTTTTTATTTTAAGCTATCCCTTGCGAAGCAGTGCTTCTTCTCTCGTTGGGAAGGAGAGGTAATGCTGATTAGTTAAGCGTAATTTTATTATTACTGATTGATAAATCTCCCCTAACCCCTCTTTACAAAAGAGGGGAACACTCGTGAATTCAATGCGGTATTGAATTCAAGATACTCCCTTCTTTTTCAAAGGTGAGGAGCATAGCTCCGCAAGAGGGAGGATTAAAAATGCTTAACTGACTTGCATTAAGGCGGAGAGGAGATTTAATCCTTTTAGTAGTACATCCTCTTTGAACGAGAGGGCTTTTACTTTGAGATTGATTTAGCTTAATTCACTTTCAGCACGTTCTTTCGCCCAATCTCGTAAGATAAATTTTTGTAATTTACCTGTCGAAGTTTTTGGAATTTCACAAATCACCACATCCTTTGGAACTTTAAAACGAGCTAAATGTTGTTTGCAGAATTCAATAACTTCTTCTGTTGTGGTTTCGGCATCTTGTTTTAATTCGATAAAAGCACAAGGAACTTCTTGCCAACGTGAATCAGGTTTCGCAACAACGGCAGCTGTCATAATCGCAGGGTGGGTATAGAGCACCTCTTCAACTTCTAAAGATGAAATATTCTCACCGCCTGAAATAATAATATCTTTGGAGCGATCCATAATTTTGGCATAACCATCGGGTTGGCTTACGGCTAAATCACCTGTATGGAACCATCCTCCTTTAAAGGCTTCTTCCGTCGCTTTGGTATTCTTTAAATAACCTTTCATCACAATGTTGCCACGGAACATGATTTCGCCCATGGTCGTGCCATCATTCGGTACAGGTTGCATCGTTTCAGGATCAAGGACACGCATACTGTCTTGCAAAGGATATGGCACACCTTGTCGTGAATGTAACTGTGCTTGTTCCTGAATGGACAAGTCACTCCAGCCTGCTTGGGATGCACAGAGTGCAGAAGGACCATAGGTTTCTGTTAGACCATAGACGTGATTGACCTGAATACCAATATGATGCATGCCTTCAATAATCGCAGCAGGAGGTGCAGCACCAGCCACCATCACCTCTACACGATGAGTAAATTTAATTTGTTTCTCTTTTGGTGTATTGATTAACATGGATAAAACAATTGGTGCGCCACAAAGATAATCAATTTTGTGCTGATCAATCAGTTGGTAAACCAATTCAGGATCGACTTTTCTCAAGCAAATATTGGTGCCGCCATTGGCTGCAATTGTCCAAGCAAAACACCAACCATTACAATGGAATAAAGGTAGTGTCCAAAGATATCTACAACGTGGTGTCATGCCACAAGCAATGATATTACTGGCAGCATTGATATATGCACCACGATGGTGATAAACCACACCTTTGGGATTACCTGTCGTACCCGAAGTATAGTTTAGGCTAATCGCATCCCATTCATCATGTGGTAAGTGCCATTCAAAATTGACATCCCCACCTTTGAGCCAGTCTTCATACTCGATTTGTCCGACACCTGTCGTTGTATCATTTTTCTCATACTCGACATCTGCAACATCAATGATATAAATCTGTTGTGGGACAAGTGCAACAGCGTCTGCGGCCAGTGCTGCAAACTCAGGATCGACTAACAGCACTTTGGTTTCAGCATGTTCGAGCATGAATGCAATGGTTTTAGCGTCTAAACGAGTATTCAGGGTATTTAAAACAGCACCTGACATTGGCACAGCAAAATGCGCTTCAATCATGGCTGGAATATTGGGTAGTAAAACAGAAACAGTATCGTTTTTTTGGATCCCTAAATTTTGCAATTGATGTGCAAATTGACGACAGCGTATATAGGTTTCACGCCATGAAATACGGCGCGAACCATGCACTATTGCATCTTGGTTTGGATAAATGTAAGCGGCACGTTCAAGATAACGTAACGGTGATAAGGCTACAAAATTTGCAGGGGTGCGAGGTAATTCATCGTATGCGCTTACCATTTTAAACTCCATGTATATTATTCTAATTTCTCAACTCAAAGATATGCATAACAACACTGAAATGCAGTTATGCTTTAGTCGAGTATTCACGTTAATCATAGCTTAAATAGACAGTTTATTTTTAAATAATCTATTTAATGACTAGATTGTAAATAGATGATTTAAAAATAAAAACAGAACTAAATTACGGCTAAATGAATTTGCTTAATTCAACTTTTTTATAGTTTGTCGGTGAAAATCCTGTCCATCTTTTGAAAGCTCGTCTAAATTCACGTAACTCACTAAATCCTAGAAGATGACTAATCTCACTGATAGCATAATTTTCGCTTAAAAGCGTTTTGGCTTTATTTTCTAAAACTTGTTGTCTGATCAATTGAAAATTGATCCCTTCATTCATTAACAAACGTCTTAAATGTCGTTCACTGAGATGAAAATGTTGTGCGGCTTGTAGCATGTCAAAACGGTCAGGAAGGTGAGTTTCAATCAAATGCTGTAAAACGTGAACGAGGCTGGGTTGATTGATCTGTTTGAATTGTTCAAAAGCTAAATCACAGATTTTAATTGCCGTTTGATAATTCGCAGGACTATAGTTTTTCAGTGCTCTAGATAATATATTTTTGTTAAAACGTATTAAATTTCGAGTGCTATTGAATTGAATAGGACAATTGAAAATACGTTGGTAGTCTTCTAAATAAGCAGAACCATTGTAGCTCAGCTCTAAAAGAATAAGCTCTTGATGATCACCTAACATCATGTTTAAACAGGTAATAATACTAGAAAAGACTTCATCACAAAAAAAGGCCGTTAAAGTTCCACACGGACTGCGTTCAGAAATTTCAATTTCGCAGTAATCAGGCTGAATATGTACATCTAAGTTTAAAACACTGCCTGAAATAGGATGATAATGCAGTGCCGTTTGCATGGCTTCTGCCACAGTTTTACAGGCCTGCATCGCAAAACCAAGAATTCCCATGGCAACTTGTCCTTCATTACTGCCAAGTAATAAACCAAGGTTAGGTCGTTGGGTGTGATCGATGGCATGTTGCAACACATTGCAAATATCTGAAAAATGAACAAAGCCTTGGTTTTGAATCATTTGATCCATATTGAGATCAACGTCTTTAAACCACGATTGATAAGACCACTGTTGCTGTTCCGCATAATGAATCAAGCTACTCAGCAGTGTGGGTGGAATAAGAAATTGAGAAGTGACAAGTTCCGTTTGTTGAATAGGCATAAAGTCCGATTAGCCCCCCTTATTTTTGTTGCTTTAACCCTAGTGGGTATCGCATATTTTTGATTAACTTTCAATGTACTTCTCATGATGAGAAATAGAATTCAAATACAGGACAATGAAAATGTATATGGTTGGTTGGAGTAAACAAGAAATATCTATTCAGCCCAAAGGCTATGCCATGTTTGGTTATGGGATGTGGACACACCGTGCCGATAAAAAACGAACAGCGCTATTTGCACGTACATTTTCTATCCGTGATGTGAATGAAGTACAACCGATTTTGATTTGCTGTCTTGATTTTGGCTGTATTACCCATGCGATGCGTAGTGGTGTGGTCGAAGTTTTAAAACAGAAACTAACGGAACGCTTTGATGAGCAACAACTGGTCTTGATGGCAACACATACCCATTCAGGCCCTGGCGGCTGTGCTTATGAAGCCTTGTATAACATGCCAACGCCCGGTTTTGTCCCAGAACATTTAAATGCTGTGGTTGAAGCTGTCGTGAAGAGTGTTCTATTGGCTATAGAAACTGAACAAAAAACAGAGATTCGCTATAGCACGGGGCAATTTGACGAAAATACCCCTGTTGCATGGAATCGAGCTTTAAAGTCTTACAATCGTAATCCTGATGTGGTTCAACGAGATATTCATGAAACACATTTGGCGTTGAATCGTGAAATGCAATTGCTTGGGTTCTATCGTCAACAACAGCTTTGTGGATTGATTTCTTTATTCGGTGTCCATGCCACTTGCTTGGGGAATAAACTGAATGCCTATGATGGTGATAACAAGGGTTATGCAGCGACATTCACGGAACAATATCTTGCCGCACAAGGTATAGATCAACCCGTGGCGATTTTTGCTCAAGCTTCAGCGGGGGATGTATCACCGCATTTTCATGGGAAAAATCAGGATGCAGTCCGCAATAAAATTCAGGGCGAAGCAGAATATCAGTATGCGCAACAGAATGGACGCTATCAAAGTGATTTAGCCATTCAAGCTTTGTCATCTTCAAGTCAAACATTAGAGGGGAAATTGGATGCAGTTTTGTCTTATGTCGATTTAAGTCAGGTTGAGATTCCGACTGAATTTTCCAAAGGGATCAAAAATGCCAAGACCAGTGCTGCCTGTCATGGTGTGGCTTTTTTTGGCGGAACACCTGTTGATGGTAAAGGTGCAGCAAAACCCATCACCATGGCCATGTCTTTGTTGTCTAAGCAAGTACGTAAAAAACGTTTAGCTAATCCGAATGCGCCTGATTATGACAAATATCATGCTTTATACGCGTCACAATTTCCCAAAGACATTATTTTAGAAAGCCCTGATAACCAATTGCTTGGAAAAGGATTGGATGTGCAACCGAGCTTTTTAGATCCATTAATTCGGGAAATGAATCGTCAAGTCAAAGCAGGTGCAATTCAACACAGTCCACTAGTGCCCAGTGTTGTACCGTTACAGATTTTAAAATTAGGGCAACTGTTATTGATTTGCTGTCCAGGAGAAATCACCACAACCTCGGCACAACGCGTGATTCAAACCGTCTATCAGTCTGTGCAAGGCAATCTGTCAACGAATAAGGTTTGGTTAGTCTCTTATTGCAATGATTATATGGGTTATATCACCACCAATGAGGAGTATCAGCAACAGGCTTATGAGGGTGGGCATACTTTATATGGTCAATGGACATTGGCTGCTGTTCAGTACAAGTTTCAAGGCTTGGCTACGCAAATCAATTTAGAAAAAGCTTTGCGTAGCGATGATCAAAGCACACGGCCTGCACAGATTCCTCAGTATGAAATTGATCAAAGAACCAATTTTGGCAGTCTTAAAACCGCAGTACGTTAAAGGAATAATGAGATGAGTTCACAAGGAAATAATCAGTGGAAGAATTGGTCGGGTTATCAAAAGGCACAGCCTGAACATATTCTAAAACCACAAAATATTGAACAGTTGCAACAGTCGGTTCGAGAACATGCAAAGATTCGAGTGGTTGGTGCAGGGCATTCTTTTACGCCCTTGGTGTGTACGGATGCAACTTTGCTGTCATTGGATCATATTACTGGTGTGGATTCGGTGAATACTGAATTGTCACAGGCCAGTATTTGGTCAGGTACTCGTTTATTCAATTTGGATCAATATTTACAACCTGTAAATCAATCTTTGATGCAACAGGGCGATATTGATCAACAAAGTTTGGCAGGTGCTGTATCGACAGGGACGCATGGCACAGGTATCGATTTGCATTGTATTTCTGCTTATGTAGAAGCGTTTGAGCTACTCACTGCTTCAGGTGAAATCTTGCGCTGTAATGCGCAGGAAAATAGCGCTATTTTTGATGCAGGACGTGTGTCTTTAGGTAGTTTGGGGATTCTTACTAAAATCACCATGCAAAATAAGCCACGTTATAAATTAAAAGAACATGTTGAGTTGTGCTCTGTTGATGATTTTATTAACAATATTGAACATTGGAAAACGCAACATCGTCATATTGAATGTTTTGCTTTTTCACATGCAAAGCAGCTTATGTTGAAAACATTAGATGTTACTGATGACGAGATTCAACCACGGAAAGAAGGTTGGCCTTCGGAAGATGCTTTATTGACAATGTGTTGTGAATTAACAGGAAAATTTCCCGCATTGAATGCACAATTACAGAAATTGTTAGGCATATTTATTAAGCCGACAACATGTGTAGATTGGTCTAGTCGCATTTTCCCAACCGTTCGTAATACCAGATTTAATGAAATGGAATATCAAATTCCTGCTGAACTCGGTGTCGACTGCTTACAAGAGGTTTTGGCTGCGATGAAGCGAGCTAAATCACCGACCTTTTTTCCTGTGGAGTTCCGCTTTGTTAAAGGTGATGATATTTGGTTAAGCCCATTCTATCAAAGGGATTCAATTTCAATTTCCATTCATCAATACCATAAACAAGAACCACGATTACTTTTTGATGTGATTGAGCCGATTTTACAGCGTTACCAAGGTCGTCCGCATTGGGGGAAAATGCACAGCATGACCAGTGCACAACTGAAACCACTTTATCCTAAGTGGGATGAATTTATGCAGATCCGTGAACAACTCGATCCAACAAAGAAGTTTTTAAATCCCTATTTAGAAACACTGTTTTTATCAAAATCATAAAAATGGGGATAAGAGGAGAGTGATTTATGGATTATTTTTTTGAGCAATTAAATCATGATTTAAAACAGCAAAATAATGCGTCGCCGTGCTTGATTGTAGATGCTCAAGCATTTGAACAAAATCTTCAATATGTGGCGACCCAATTAGACGTTGCGCAACATGTACAGCCTCGAATCGTAGTGAAGTCTTTAGCTTGTCTTGAATTATTAAAACGGATTAGTCAAAAGCTTTCTACGCAACGGTTTATGGTGTTTCATTTACCACAATTGCTTCCAATACTCGAAAACTTCTCTGAGGCTGATGTGCTGTTGGGTAAACCCATGCCCGTGAGTTCAGTGCAGCATTTTTATGAGATGAATCATCATTGGCAAGACTCCAATATTCAATGGTTGGTCGATACCCCTCAACGCTTATTACAATATTTTGAGGTTGCCAAACTATTGTCTTTAAAACTGAAAATTAATATAGAAATAGATGTCGGATTACATCGTGGTGGAATCAGTTCCCTACAAACCTTGTCAGATATACTGAAAACAATTCGCAGTCACCCTGAATATTTACAGTTTTCAGGCTTGATGGGTTATGACGCACATGTGACTAAATTGCCCTCCATACTTAAAAAAGCAGACGATGCCTATCAGGAATCTCAAGAGATTTATCAGCACTATATTGCAGTGATTCAGCAACACTTTCCTGATCTTTGCGTGAATGAACTTTGTTTTAATGGTGGTGGTAGTCCAAGTTTTAATTTTCACGTGAAACATAGTGTCTGTAATGATCTGTCATTCGGTTCAATGTTGCTTAAACCGAGTGATTTTGACAGTACAAGTTTAAGTGATTTAAAAGCTGCATTATGGATTGCAGCGCCCGTATTGAAAATTTTGCCATATACGCAAGTCCCAGGGTTGCCTGTATTGAACAAGCTACCTCATCGATTCAAAGCTCTGTTTATCTATGGTGGTTATTGGATGGCAGATTATCTTTATCCCAAAAGTATTCGTCCGCATTTGCTCTATGGGCGCAGTTCAAATCAAGAAATGGTGAATGTACCGAAAGACACAGAAATTGATGTGGATGACTATGTTTTTTTAAGACCGACGCAATGTGAGGCCATTATTCCGCAATTTTCTAGATTATATTGTTATAAGAATAGGGCATTTGAAGCGTGGGAAACGTTCAGAGAGTAGAAAATTTGTTGTCTGACTGAATAAATGCTATTTGAAATGATTTAGTTGGGGTGAATTCCTCAGCAGAGGTTTATTAATCTAAGTGAAAGGTGTAAAATTTCTCACACTTTTATTTTGTTCCACCGATTTTATCTTGGGGAATTTCCTCGATCATAATCTCGCGGTGACATGCTCCATTGTACGGGGCATCACTCCTTAAGGATTTTTAAATATGCCTATTATCACATTGCCAAATGGCGATCAAAAAAGTTTTGACCAAGCTGTCTCTGTTATGGAAGTTGCTCAAAGTATTGGGCCTGGACTTGCTAAAAATACAGTTGCAGGAAAAGTAAATGGTCGCTTAGTCGATGCAAGTGATTTAATTACCGAAGACGCTACATTAGAAATTATTACACCTAAAAATCCAGAAGGTGTAGAAATCATTCGTCACTCATGTGCGCATTTAGTCGGGCATGCGGTAAAACAATTATTCCCAGAAGCAAAAATGGTGATTGGCCCTGTCATTGAAGAAGGTTTCTACTATGACATTTGGATGCCACGCCCATTCACTTTAGATGATATGGCTGCGGTTGAAGAGCGTATGAAAAAGCTCATCGATCAAGACTATGACGTCATCAAAAAAATGACACCGCGTGATGAAGTTATCGCTGAATTTACTGCACGTGGTGAAGACTATAAATTACGCTTGATTGCGGACATGCCTGAAGAAACTCAAATGGGCTTGTATTACCATCAAGACTATTTAGACATGTGCCGTGGCCCACACGTTCCGAATACTAAATTCTTAAAATCATTCAAGCTCACTAAAATCTCTGGTGCTTACTGGCGTGGTGATGCGAAAAATGAACAATTACAACGTATTTACGGTACAGCTTGGGCTGATAAAAAAGAGTTAGCTGCATATATTAAGCGTATTGAAGAAGCTGAAAAGCGTGACCATCGTAAAATTGGTAAAGCTTTAGACTTGTTCCATATGCAAGAAGAAGCACCCGGTATGGTGTTTTGGCATGCCAATGGTTGGACGATTTACCAAGTACTTGAACAGTACATGCGTCAAGTTCAAAACAATAATGGTTATCAAGAAATTAAGACACCTCAAATTGTCGATATTTCATTGTGGGAAAAATCTGGACATGCTGCAAACTATGCAGAAAATATGTTCACCACCCATTCTGAAAGCCGTAATTATGCGGTAAAACCAATGAACTGCCCATGTCATGTTCAAGTGTTTAACCAAGGTTTGAAATCTTACCGTGACTTACCAATTCGCTTAGCAGAATTTGGTTCATGTCATCGTAATGAGCCATCTGGTTCTTTACACGGGATCATGCGTGTGCGTGGTTTTACCCAAGATGATGCTCATATTTTCTGTACAGCAGACCAAGTTGCTAAAGAAGTTGAAGATTTTATTAAATTGACTTTAGACGTTTATAAAGACTTTGGTTTTGAAGAAGTGCAAATGAAACTTTCTACGCGACCTGAAAATCGTGTGGGAACTGAAGAAATGTGGGATAGTGCTGAAAAAGCATTGTCAGATGCTTTGGATAAAGCAGGTTTGCCTTGGGATTTACAACCAGGCGAAGGTGCGTTCTATGGTCCTAAGATTGAATTTTCACTCAAAGACTGTTTAGGTCGTATTTGGCAATGTGGTACGATTCAGTATGATCCAAATATGCCAGAGCGTCTTGAAGCGTCTTACGTAACTGAAGATAACGATCGTGACCATCCAGTGATGTTACATCGTGCAATTCTTGGCAGTTTTGAACGTTTTATTGGTATACTAATTGAACACTACGCTGGCTTTATGCCACCATGGTTGGCTCCAGTCCAAGCATGTGTAATGAATATTACCGATTCTCAGGCGGTTGCATGTGAGCAAGTCGTCGCAAAACTCAAAGAAAATGGAATTCGAGCAATTTCAGACTTGAGAAATGAGAAAATCGGATTTAAGATTCGTGAGCGTACTTTAGAACGTATTCCATATTTATTGGTTCTTGGTGACCGTGAAGTGGAAGAGGGTACAGTGAATGTACGTACTCGTTCTGGAAAAAATTTAGGTACTATGTCAATTGATGCATTTGTTGACCTAGTGAAAGTAGCCGTTGCCGAACGCGGCCGGTATATTGTGGAGTAAGAAAGATTAAACAGCCTGACCGTAACCAACAACAAGGTGCTAAAAGCAATCGTCCTGCGTTAAATGATGAGATTAAGGCAAAAGAAGTCCGTCTTGTCGCTGCAGATGGTGAGCAAAAAGGTATCGTAACGCTTGCTGAAGCGTTGCGTGCTGCTGAAGATGCAGATCTTGACCTTGTTGAGATTGTGGCAAATGCAGAGCCTCCTGTTTGTAAAATCATGGACTTTAACAAACATTTATTTGATCTGAAGCAAAAGCAAAAAGATGCTAAAAAGAAACAGCATCAAGTTCAGGTTAAAGAAATTAAATTACGTCCAGCGACAGACGTTGGTGATTACAACATCAAGCTGCGTGCCATTCTGAAATTCCTCGAAGAAGGCAACAAAGTTAAAGTGACTTTGCGTTTCCGTGGTCGTGAAATGGCTCACCAACAGATTGGTCTTGCTCAATTACAAAAAATTGAAGCTGATGTGGCTGATTATGGTGTGATCGAACAAGCACCAAAAATGGAAGGTCGCCAAATGGGTATGTTACTTGGACCTAAAAAGAAAAAGTAATCGTTCATTTGTATCAAAAAAGCACTGCTCTCAGCGGTGCTTTTTTATTGGGTACTGAAAAATACGATTCAATCAATTTTTGAATGCTAAGACTATTCATTGAGTTGTGGTTTACTTCCTGCTTCAACAATAGGAATGTTTGCTTCAGTTGGGACGTAAATAATTTGTTGAATTTTTCCATCACGTAAAGCTTCACCAAAAGCGCCAATGAACTCTTGTTTGCGATATTCAGGGTATTCTTTTGCAGCTTGTCCGACCAGTTTAATCGCTTCGGCACGTAATTTAGCACTTTCTAATTCTGCTTTAGCGACTTGCACCTGAATCATTTTTGATTGTTCAGCCTCAGCAAGCGCAGCTTGACCATCCATACCTTGTTTCCAAACTTTGTAATGTGGCCAAGCAAATAAAAATAGAACCATGAGCGCAACAACAAATATTGCAGCAATGAGTATAACGAACAGATCTAGATTTTTTTGTCGCATATAATTCATTTTTCACCTACTTTTTAAAATAATGTTGTCGTACATCTTATTCAAATCAATGCAAATAATTTCTATAAAGAATTTAACAGCTTATAAGCATAAAAACACTATTTTGAATATTCAGCTAGCGTTGCATCAAAATAATTTTGTTAGAAAAGTATCGTGCATTATCGTTTTAATGTTTATTTGTTGAGGTAAATCTCAGTCATAGAATACTTAACCTGAGCTCGGAATAAGATATATTCCCAACTATATGATACACGGAAGCGTCAGTCGCATTGTTCGAGGCAGAACTACATCTGTAATATACTGTTTTTGCAATATATTAGGTACTTGATAGTATCTGCCGAGTTGGCGACTGACAAATGGTTTTGCCTACTTTTCCCGAAAGAAAAGTAGGTCGAACCGAAGGTTAATCCTTACATCTGACTTTAAACGGTAAGACTCCGCTGCGCCTGATCAATCTTTTCAATAGCTTACATCAGGGTTTATCCCGAACTGACGTTACTTAGTTTAAAAATCAAATAATCTCAAAATATGATACTTATCTAAATTGTAAGCGTAGCCATAACAATTTATTTGCTCATAATTGCAAAAAACTTATATTGGCCAGTTATTGAATCATGTTATAAAAGTACTCTATTTGTCGCTATAAAATTGAAAAATGCGTGAAAATGCAAAGGATGAAACATGATTGATTTATATTATTGGGGTACACCCAATGGTCATAAAATTACGATTGCTTTAGAAGAAATGGGTTTGGATTATCAAATTTTTCCCATCAATATTTTAGAGAATGATCAATTTCAACCTGATTTTTTAAAAATCTCGCCAAACAATAAAATTCCAGCAATTGTCGATCAAGATGGACCAAATGGCGAAGCAATTTCTGTATTTGAATCAGGCGCAATTTTGCAATATTTAGGGCGAAAAACTGGATTATTTTATCCAAGCAACGAGCAAGATCGTGTTGAGGTTGAACAATGGCTCATGTGGCAAATGGGTGGTTTTGGCCCAATGCTTGGACAGAACCATCATTTCAGTCAATTTGCGAAAGAGAAAATTCCTTATGCAATCGACCGCTATGTAGCGGAAACTAAACGTCTGTATAGTGTTTTAAATAAACAACTTATAGGTCAAAAATTTGTAGCAGGAGAATATTCAATCGCAGATATGGCAATTCTGCCTTGGGCTTTACGTTACGAATGGCAACAGATTCAGATTGAAGATTATCCTTATGTGAAAGAATATATTGAACGTATGACGGCTCGTCCAGCTGTTCAAAAAGCATTATCGATCAAAGTATAAATATAATTGTATGTTAAACTCAAAAACCACCATTTTGGTGGTTTTTGAGTTTTTGTATTTGGGCATGATGATGAAAGCATTTTTTTTAAACTTAACACGTATTCTCGAATCAAATTCAAAGATTTATTGGAGTGTGATTGTTGGAATTGCAGGATGTTTAATTTTATATATTGCTGAAATTGTACATATTCAAAGCCTATTTTCCCAAATTCATTCACAAGATTCTTTAGTTGTTAGAGCTGTGATTGATCCAATTGCACAACGCTATCAATGGGCACGTTTTGCTGTGTTTTGTATTGCCGTTTTGTGGTCAGTTTTTGAATATTTTAAAGCAAAAAAGCATTTGAATTTGCAGTAATATTCTAAGCAAAGATTAAGTGTTTCATGGCTTATTTTTTACTCTTTATTTCGGCATTTGGTGCAGCAACTTTATTGCCTTTACAGTCTGAAGCTGTTTTGTTGGGGTTGTTGACACAAGCTCAGTATCCAGCATATTTATTACTCTTGGTTGCGACGATTGGTAATGTTTTAGGTTCATGTGTTAATTGGTATCTAGGTTTAAAAATAGAACAATTTAAACATAAAAAGTGGTTCCCAATTTCTGAGAAGAACATGCTGAAAGCTGAAAAAATTTATCAAAAATATGGGTTTTGGTCATTATTATTCAGTTGGACACCTGTGATTGGTGACCCTATCACTTTAGTTGCAGGTTTAATGAAGGAAAATTTCTGGCGTTTTCTATTCATTGTGACTTTTGCAAAAGGTGGTCGTTATCTTTTTATTTATTGGATTTATTTAGGATTATTTTAAGATTAAAGATACGTGTTGTATCTTTAATCTATCAGATCATCTAGCTAAGTAACCTGAGCTCGGGATAAGATATGTTCCCAGCTATATGACACGCGGAAACGTCAGTCGCATTGTTCGAGGCATGAGGAATATATTCCGCAAGATCTGTAATGTACTGTTTTTGCAATATATTAGATACTTGATAATATTTGCCGAGTTGGCGACTCTTGCGCTGCTTTAATCACAGCTCAGGTTTTGCCCTTGCGTGGCAGTGCCACTCATCCCGAAAGCCTTGCGAGGTAGTACCTCTCAGGTCGAACCGAAGGTTAATCCTTGCATCTGACTTTAAACGGTAAGACTCCGCTGCGCCTGATCTATCTTTTCAATAACTTACATCAAAGTTTATCCCGAACTGACGTTAAGTACTTATTCACAGTCATTTTTCTTAAATTGTATTTGATCACTAAAACTTGCTTGTTTATAGATCCACAGCGTGCGGTATGAACGTTTAACATTCACTTGAGCATGTTCAACAGCTTCAATAACTTGTTGGTCTATTGCGTTTACACCTGAACGTTTAGTGAGTTTTACTTGCGAAATTTCACCTTGTTTATTCAGCTTAAATTTGAATTTGACCACACGATCTTTATTTTTTAAAAGAGATGGATCGAGTGCAAGTGATGGTTGTTTGAGATAGCTGAATGCAACAGATTTGTCTTTTTCTTGTTTGATCCAATTTTTAGAATTGAATTGATAAGTACATTGTTTAGTTTGAGATACTCGATCTTCGGCATTATTCAAACTTAAAGTAAATGTCTGATAACCAATAATAGGAACAGCTTTGCCATTCTTTTGTACAGGTTTAACTTTTGCTTGTTCTACTGCTGTGATTAGTTTTTGGTCCAATGTACGAAGCCCAGTACTTTCTTGCACATCAGCTTCAACCACTTTTCCGACTTTATCTGTTTGTACACGAATAATTGCAGAGCGATCTTCATTCTTTAAATCCGCCGTTTGATAGCTGACTTGAGGGAATTTAATCCATTGAATACGTGTAGTGAGATATTGAGAATCAGATGACTCAGCCGTTGAGCCTTGAACTTCAATTGTCGGAAGTCTCTCTGCACTATGTGAATAAATAGGAAGATATAAAAGGCAACTTAATACAAGAACTTTGTTCATAGAATTGGCGATCATGCATTCATATTGCATGAGTGTTGTTGAATTGGACGAAGTATTTATCGAATTTGATGTTCAAGCAATAGAAAATGCACCCAAAGGCACATTTTTTTGATAATTTTTTAATTATTGGATAGTTGATTTAGCGCTGATCCGAAGCATCGATATGACCTTTCGTTATATCAACTCCAAATAAATCAGATGTTTTCATCCAACTTATTGCAACGACAGCCATAGTCATACAGCCACCTAAAACTGTCGCAGCAATCGTTCCCATATATTTTGCGGCTAAGCCTGATTCAAATGCTCCTAATTCATTACTGGAGGATACGAACATACCATTCACAGCTGCAACTCGCCCACGCATATTTTCAGGTGGATAAACTTGTAAAATGGTTTGGCGAACGACCACAGAAATACTGTCGCAAGCGCCAGTCATAGCGAGCGCAAATAATGAAAGCCAAAGATGATTTGAAAATGCAAATAACAAGGTAAATACCCCAAAACCTGCAACGGCTAAAAGCATATTTCTCCATGCATGATGAGTCGGTGGAAATTTGGTTAATGCAATCATGGTGATGAGCGCACCGATCGAAGGCGCAGCACGTAAATAGCCCAAGCCTTCAGGACCAATTTTTAAAATATCTTCAGCAAAGATGGGGAGCAGTGCGATCACACCACCAAATAAGACAGAAACTAAATCCAATGAAATTGCCCAAAGTACAATTTTAGTTTTCCAGATAAAACGAAAACCTTCACTTAAACTGTCCCAAAGATTATCGTGTTCCATGGTGGGGAAACTACGTTTCTTCAATAGAGCAATCAGACAGAAGCAGGTAAATAAAAGTACGGCAACAGAGAGTAAACTGGTTTCTCGACCTAACCACGCCAACATAAAACCACCGAGCATAGGCCCAATGATGACGCCACTTTGCCAGCCAATGGTCGTCCAAGTTGCACCATTGGCATACAATTCACGAGGGATTAGAAAGGGTTTTAATGACGTTGCTGATGGATTATAAAAACCTCGAATCGTACCGAGTGCAAAAATAACTGCGTAAATTCCCCAAGAAAGTGTATTTACACTGATTTGTCCTTGATCATAATTGTGAAATAACCACCACAACACTAAGGGCAAAGGAAAAGAGAAAAATAAACAAACTTTCATAATGCTTTGTTTATTCAACTTATCTGCAAAATATCCACCCCATAACGATAAAGCAATAAATGGGATGGCTTCGGCTAAACCAATTAACCCTAAAGTAAGGGGATCTTTAGTAATTTGATAAAGTGAATAGGCAACAATAATTTCTTGAATTAAAATAGCCAGTGTTAAGCAGAATTGGTTGATCGTAACGATTGAAAAATCTCGATAGCGAAGTGCAGCAAAAGCATCCTGAGCAGGGTTCATAATTATCCAGCTTTATCATAATGTGATTATTATAGTGTGAATAATGAACATGATGAATCCATTTTATTGTTAATAACGCAACTCAGTTATTTCTGAATAGATAAATAAAATAACCGCAGTTTTGCTTTTGTTTTGTACAAAGATGATTTAGAATGTTGCCTCCCTTACCTGCAGGTCGTCATCGCAATGGTGCGAACGTACCGAACAGGTGTTTAAAGAGGTTGTTATGGCTAAGTTAAAAACTCGCCGTGGTGCAGCTAAGCGATTCAAAGCGACTGCTAACGGTTTCAAGCGTAAACAAGCGTTCAAACGCCACATTTTGACCAAAAAATCTGCTAAACGTATTCGTCAATTGCGCGGTTGTGTCATGGTTCACGTAAGTGACATGAATTCAGTTCGTCGTATGTGCCCATACATCTAAGGAGATTATAAATGGCTCGTGTAAAACGTGGTGTACAGGCTCATCGCCGTCATAAAAAAATTCTTGCTCGTGCTAAAGGTTACTATGGCGCGCGTTCACGTGTTTATCGTGTAGCGTTCCAAGCAGTAATTAAAGCAGGTCAATACGCTTACCGTGACCGTCGTCAAAAGAAACGTCAATTCCGTGCTTTATGGATTGCGCGTATCAATGCTGGTGCTCGTCTAAATGGTTTGTCGTACAGCCGTATGATCGATGGCTTGAAAAAAGCTCAAGTGATCATCGACCGTCGCGTACTTGCTGACATCGCTATGCATGATTCAGTTGCATTTGCTGCTTTAGCTGAAAAAGCTAAAGGCGCATTGGCTGCTTAATCGTCTTAGATGATTAAAAAAGACCGCTTTTTAGCGGTCTTTTTTATGCTTAAAATTTATGTTTATATTTTCAAATTATTGCGGAAACTTTTCTAAATGAATTTCCCCAAGTCGCCCAAAATATTGCACATTCTTGCCTGCAATCCATACAGAATAACCAATACAGCCTGCTTGATAGGTTAATGCTTTGAAGAGCGGGTACATCACTTGTCCTGATTGCGCCCCTAAAATAGCTTGTTTAATCAGTGATGCATCAAAATGTTCTACAATGGATGTTGCATCTGTTTCAAAATGATGTCGAATGCTTGTGCCGTTTGGAAAATAATAAGTGGTTTCACCGCGGCGATAATCTACGGTGTAGGATTCAACGCCCACAGAGAGTAATTGCTGAATAACTTCGCCAAAATGAATTTCACCAGCGTTGGATTGTTCAAATACGGTGTGAATTGTTGAAATTTGTTCAGGAGTATAATCTATCATTATGGGTGCTCTAACTATTTTGTTTATGGCATTTGAATCAAATTATAGAGTGTGGTTCTATGCGCAAACAATATCATTTTCGTCAAGTTGGCGAAGACACTTATATTTGGGATATACATCACTTAGTCGAATTAAGCCAAAATTTCCCAATTCACGAGGTTCAATTATTCAATATACAAGAGCTAAATGAAGCATATTGGTTTCCAGATACTCACCCAACAACTCAGCAGATTATTGAGCACTTTCAACTGATCCAAGAAGCAGATTTAAGCTATCCCATTATTTTGTGCGAAGCAGGGCGAGTGATGGATGGTATGCATCGGGTCGCAAAGGCTCAGCTTATGAGTTTATCAACGATTCAGGTTGTGCAATTTCAGATCACGCCACAGCCTGATTTTACGAATATTGATGAAGATGAGCTTGATTATGGTGATTAATCAAGGATTTTATAATTCACATTAAAGGGATTAACTGCTGAATATATACATAAAATCAACATGAAAATCATAGGTCTTTGGTGAAGCTTGAAATAAAGTAAAGTGACAATAAAAATTGGAGTTTTGCGATGCGCGTTGAAATCGAAGGTCTACAACAAGGTTCAATCGAAGTAGAGTTGCAAATTTTACCGAGAATAGGTGAAACGATAAAAGTGATGTATGGTGCAGATGCAGAGGTTAAAGGTGAAGTCACAGGGATCGAGCACTATATTAACCAACATGCAAATGAACAGAAGGTTATTTTAACGATTCGACCATTATTCTAAGGTGGATAAAGGGCACTTATTTGCTTTATTAAAGTCATATAGGTTTATTTTTAGATTTATAGAGTAGCTAGTTTTAGCTACTTTTTTATTGGGTAAATAATAAAAATACATCAAAAAATCGTAATAAATATATTAAGTTGCTCGATGATTTAAAGTATTTAAAAATTTAATTTATTTATTTGCAATTGAGAAAAGAAACACATAGATTTTTAGAGTAACTTTAGATGATTCATCATCTTATTCAATCAAAAAGTTAACAATAAAAATACTGGGGAGAATTAAATGATTCGTATAGCTGTCGCAAATGATGCACAACAAATTGCAGAAATTCATGTACAAAGTTGGAAGGAAACCTATACAGGTATCATAAAACCAGAAGTTTTAAATAATTTGAGTGTTCCCAAAAGGTTGACGCTTTGGCAGCAAATTATTCCTGATCCAGACCATCAGCTATTTGTGTATGAAAAAAATGGACGAATTTTAGGATTTTTAGATGGTTATTTGAATCCGAATAGTAATATTGCAGAAATTCGAGCATTTTATTTATTGAAAAATATTCAGGGTGAAGGGGTTGGACGTGCGATGTTTGAAACATTTCATCAACTTGTGCATCCGAAGCAGCACAGTATCCTTCGTTTAGAAGTGATCAATAAAAACCCAAGTCGCTATTTTTATGAAAAGATGGGTGGAAAAGCTGTAGGAGAGGATGATGCTTCTGATCTCGGAGAAGGAATTACTGAAGTATTCTATCAATGGGATATATTTGAATCATTATAAAGAATAGTAAAATAGGCAGATCGGTCTATGTTAGATTTTTTGAGATATTTAGAAAATTTACAAGAATTGATCAAACATGAGCTATTTGTGTGTTTGGGAATATATACCGAAACAAAAAACATTGTTGTAATAGGTAGTCTAGTGAGTTTTGAACAAGACCATGAATTAAAGCATTTTTACTCAATACTCATGAGCGTATCCTAGTTAAAGCTTCTCCCGTGGATAAATTTAGGCAATTGGCTTGGTAGCCGATGATGAGCGGGTTCAAAAACTGAACAATGGCAAGGTTTAAATTTATTGGGTTTTTGCATTAATGGACGTAAGACAGCAACTTCTTGGAGGCAGCTTTGCTGCCTCGCAGTTACAGAATTTAAAGTAAATTACAGTCCAAAATAATAAGCAGCGATACAAATCAAGATGGTAATAATGATTAATGTAAAAACACTAGATTTTCCGACCTTATGATCGTCACTTGGTTTTGAGTTAAAAGATTGGCGTTGTTCAGTTTTTGTATTCTCAAATGGTGAGGCCACCACTTTTGGTGTTAAACGAGCAGTTTTGTAGTGATTGGCAATTTTAGTCACTGATTTGGCAGTAAGATCATCCAATTTCTGAGAAAAATGACGCAAATTCAGTTGTTCATCAGGACTGAGTGCTTGTTCATTTTCATTATAAGGATGTTGAAGTTTAGCATTTACAAATTGAGCTAAGCCATCTAAACGATGTAATGTTTCATGGGCATAATCAGCTTGATCGTCTGTTGGCAATAATGACAGTTTTTGTCCAATCTCTTCATTCAATTGTTCTGCTGCACTTAAACCTAGGTAAGGTTGGTCTTTATGGATGGGTTCTTGAAAGCCTTGAGCGTATTTTGTATTAAATAACTCATTATCCGTATAGGTATCAATATCATCCCAATTGGGTGGTGCTAAATCTTGTTCTATGCGTTTGTTGTATTTGGTATTGAGTTCATATTGCCAAAATATTTCCGAACGGAGTTTACTTTTTTGAGGAGGTGGGGCTTCATAATCGTTATCAGCGCTATACCATTCAGCCAGTTCTTTACCAAAAATCCAAGCTGTCTTTTTCTGAGAAGTATGGCTGACAATAAAATGTGTGATTGGAAGTAGCTCTACATTTGCGTTTGGATTTTTTTCGTCATTGAGTACCGATGAAAGATGAAGGCTTAAACGATAAACGCCTTGCTTTTTAAGACCTTCGAGCCAAACTTGAAAGTGCTGAGCAAGTAAGTGTTGGTTGAGTAAATCTCGAAAACCAAAAGCATGCTGATTAAATATGGCATGATTTACCCAACGATTAAAGCTAAGCTCTTGGGAAAGATATTCGTTGCCATAAGTAACGAGGGTAAGTTGTTGTTTCCAGATTTGATCGAGTGCCATTTTTTATCAATCTCAGCGACATTCGTTTCATTTTATACTTATTATAAATCAGAGTTCTAGCCTTTCATTTTTATTCGTATCGGAAAATATACAATTTATTGGGTTTAACTGATGACTAATCATCATTTTTGTCGTGGGGAAACTTCATCCAACTGCATAAAAACTGTTAGAATACCGAGTTATATTATTTTTCTAAATTGTTGCTTTGAGAGTTACTATGTCACTGGAAGCCCTGACCACTGAAGCGCTCGCTGCGATTGCAGCAGCTCAAGACCTTGCTACACTCGATCAAGTACGAGTGCAATTTACAGGGAAAAAAAGCCAGCTTGCGGAACAATCTAAGGCACTTGGTAAAATGGATCCTGAAGAACGTAAGATTCAGGGTGCTGCCATTCATGCCGTTCGTGAAGCTATCAATACAGCGCTTACAGAACGCCAAACTGAATTACAAAAAGCTGCATTAGAACAAAAGCTTGCAAGTGAAACTATTGATATTACCTTGCCGGGTCGCGGGCAAACTGTGGGTAGTATTCATCCTGTAACTCAGGTTCAAGAGCGTATTTGTCAGTTCTTTACCAAAGCTGGATTTACTGTTGCGACAGGCCCTGAAGTTGAAGATGATTATCATAACTTTGAAGCATTGAATATTCCGGGGCATCATCCTGCACGTGCGATGCATGATACTTTCTATTTTGATGTAAACCATTTGTTGCGTACGCATACTTCAGGTGTGCAAATTCGTACTATGGAAACAACAACACCGCCAATTCGTATCGTTTGCCCGGGTCGTGTGTATCGTTGTGATTCTGATCAAACGCATTCACCAATGTTCCATCAGATCGAAGGTTTATATATTGCGGAAAATACCAGTTTTGCAGAGTTGAAAGGCTTATTGGTCAATCTTTTAAATGAATTCTTTGAAAAAGATTTGAAAGTACGTTTCCGCCCATCTTACTTCCCATTTACAGAGCCAAGTGCTGAAGTCGATATTATGGATGAACGTGGTAAATGGTTGGAAGTTTTGGGTTGCGGCATGGTGCATCCTAATGTACTACAAGCTGCGGGTATTGACCCTGAGAAATATAAAGGCTTTGCGTTCGGTTTAGGTGTGGAGCGTTTTGCGATGTTACGTTATGGCATCAATGACTTGCGTATGTTTTACCAAAATGATGTGCGTTTCTTACGCCAATTTGCTTAAACAGATTTAGACCTTTCCCTATCTCTCCTAAAAGGAGAAGGACTCCTTGAAGAGGGAGACGTGGAGAGGGTTTAAAAATTTAGATTTATAGGTATTGATCAATCCCCCTAAATCCCCCTTTAAAAAAGGGGGACTTTCACAGACAAAAATGAAGTGCGAAGTTTTCCCCTGATTTTAAAAGAGGGGGTAGGGGTGATTAAGGAATGAATGTATGAAAATTAGCGAGAATTGGCTACGCACGTGGGTAAATCCTGCAATTGATAGTGAAACGTTGTCTGATCAACTCACCATGTTGGGCTTAGAAGTCGATGATTTAACACCTGCAGCTAAACCATTTACAGGTGTGGTTATCGGAGAAGTTCTAACAGTAGAACAACATCCAGATGCAGACCGTTTGCGTGTAACTACAGTGAACATTGGTACAGGCGAAGCATTGCAAATCGTATGTGGTGCACCTAATGTACGTGTCGGTATGAAAGTTCCTGTAGCTACAATTGGTGCAGTGCTTCCGGGCGACTTTAAAATTAAAAAAGGTAAGCTTCGTGGTATTGAATCACAAGGTATGCTTTGTGGTGCATCTGAAATTGACCTAGAAGATAAAATTGATGGGCTTTTAGAGCTTCCTGTTGATGCGCCAATTGGAATCAATATCCGTGAATATTTGAATCTTGATGATCATGTGATTGATATCAGTATTACACCTAACCGTGGTGATTGTTTTAGTATTCGTGGTATTGCTCGTGAAGTTGGTGTAATTAACCAACTTCCAGTGACGGCACCAGAAGTTAAAGAAGTAAGTTCAACAATAACGGATCAAAAACAAGTTATTGTTGATACCGAAGGTTGTCCTCGTTATTTGGGTCGTGTGATTAAAAACGTCAATACCAAAGCTCCGACACCAGAATGGATGGAACAGGCGTTAGCACGTTCAGGGATTCGTCAGCACAGTATTTTGGTTGATATCACCAACTATGTGTTAATGGAACTCGGTCAACCTTTGCATGCATTTGATGGTGGCAAAGTTCAAGGTTCAGTGCATGTGCGTCAGGCAACAGCAAATGAAAAACTAGTCTTATTGAATGATCAAGAAATTGAACTGACTGAAGATGTGATGGTGATTGCTGATGATGAAAAAGCATTGGCAATCGCAGGGGTTATGGGCGGTTTATCTTCATCTGTTACAGATGAAACCACTGAAATTTTCCTTGAATCGGCTTTCTTTGCACCATTACATATAGCAGGTCGCGCGCGCCGTTATGGGTTACATACAGATGCATCACAACGTTATGAACGTGGTGTGGATTTTGAATTACCTATGATTGCAATGCATCGTGCATCACAATTGATTCAAGAACTTGCGGGTGGTGAATTTGGCCCAATCACTGTGGCTGAAAAAACTGAGCTATTACCAAAGCGTGAAGCTATTGCATTGAAACAAGCTCAAGTTGATCAATTGTTGGGTTATCAGGTTGAATCTTCATTTATAACAGATGCTTTGCAACGTTTAGGTTGTGATGTAACTGTAAATGCTGAAGGTGATTGGACTGTTGTACCACCATCGTATCGTTATGATATGGCAATTTATCAAGATCTCATTGAGGAAATTGCACGTATCCATGGTTATGACAACATTCAAATCAGCTTGCCTGTGATAGATGTACAACTTGCAAAACATCAAGATCAGTTTGATCTGAATCAACTTCGTCAAACTTTGGTGACTTTAGGTTATCAAGAGGCGATTAGCTTTAGCTTTGCAGATTTGAAACTTGAAAAGCAATTAAATCCACAAGTAAATCCATTGGTATTGGCAAATCCAATTTCAAGTGATTTAGCTGTAATGCGTTCAACTTTGCTTTCAAGTTTGATTCCATGTGTACAACACAATATCAATCGTCAGCAACACCGAGTACGCTTCTTTGAGTTGGGTTTACGTTTTGATTATCAAAATGCACAAAATATTGATGATCTCAAACAAATACCTACTTTGGCGATGATCGCAGTAGGTGCTAAACAAGCAGAATCATGGCATGCTAAAGCACAGCCAATGGATTTCTTTGATCTCAAAGGCGAGGTTGAAGAAGTTTTAGCTGCTGGTCGTGTCAATGTTGAATATGTACGGACTGAACGAGAATGGTTGCATCCTGGTCAATCTGCTGAAATTATAGTTGCTGGAAAATCAGTTGGTTATTTAGGTCGTTTACACCCTTCTTTGGAAGATGCACTAGATTTGGGCATAACTTGGGTGGCAGAACTCGATCAATCGGCTGTTTTGCAAACTTATGTATCTAATTTTACAGAATTATCACGATTTCCATCGGTTAGACGTGATATTGCGCTTTTAATTAATGATAAGATTAATGTTAGCGAAATTCAGCAACTTATCGAACAAACAGGTGGAGCGTTATTGAACTCAACTTGGCTATTCGATGTGTACACCGGTCAAGGTGTTGAAAACGGTAAACGCTCTTTGGCATTTGCATTGTTGTGGCAACATCCGTCACGTACTTTGGAAGATGCTGAAATTAAATCTGGTATGGATAATATTATTCAAGTGTTAGAAAGCACTTATCAAGCGACATTGAGGGCCTCATGACAGCATTAACAAAAGCAGAAATGGCTGATCATTTAAGTGAGCTTACGAGTTTGAACCGTCGTGAAGCTAAACAAATGGTCGAGTTGTTCTTTGATGAAATTAGCCAAGCATTAATTGCTGGTGAACAAGTCAAACTTTCAGGATTTGGTAATTTCGAATTACGTGACAAACGTCAACGTCCTGGTCGAAACCCAAAAACAGGGGAAGAAATTCCGATTTCAGCACGTCGTGTTGTTACATTCCGTGCAGGTCAGAAATTTAGACAACGTGTAGGTACAGAACAAGACGATTAATTACTAATTGTATTGTGGAAGAGGCCCTGAGTTTAGCTTGGGGTTTTTTTATGTCTAGAGTTTCATTTGTTGAAATGCATTCGTTGAAATATTTTGTGTAAGGATACAAGTTAGGTTTTTATTTATCTTATTGTTTATTTTAAGCAAAAAAAAGAGAACCAAAGGTTCTCTTTTTTCGATAATAATCTAAGCGATTATTAGTGAGCAGCTGAAGCAGCAGCTGTAGCGTCAGCAGCAGCAGCAGTAGCGTCAGAAGCAGCAGCAGTAGCGTCAGCAGCAGCAGCAGAAGCGTCAGCAGCAGCATCTACAGCAGAAGCAGCAACAGCGTCAGCAGCAGCAGTAGCTTCAGAAGCAGCTTCTACAGCTTGAGAAGCAGCAGCGTTTGCATCAGCAGCAGCTTCTTCAGTTTTTTTAGCACAACCAACGAAAGCTAAAGTAGTAGCAACTGCAGCAGCAATAGCGATTTTTTTGAATAACATGGCATCACTCTCATAAATTAAATTGAGACAAAAAACCCAAGTTAGCCTGTTTTTTGCTTTTTGCATGGGCAGTCTAACTGGTATGCCAATATGCTATCACTGCGCATTTTGAATTGCTACTGCTTAAAGTAAAAAAACTGATAAAATTGATGAAAAAATGATGCTTTTTTAACAGAAAATTACAATCGACTTGTGCTTTTAGATTGGTTTGTTGATAAATAACCTATTAAAAAACATAGAATTTATTTGCTAATGATTTTGTTATTCAATTGCTTGCAATGTTGCGTAACAAGTTAAATCAGCATTTGTGTATTTATGTAAAAAATGTCAACCAAATAAAAAGCCACCGAAAACGGTGGCTTTTTATATGTTTATTTTGCTTAATTTGCAGCTTTACGCTTCATTTGATCAAAGAAATCATCATTGGTTTTGGTTTCTTTCATACGATCAAGCAAGAATTCCATTGCAGCCAACTCATCCATTGGATGTAGAAGTTTGCGTAGAATCCAAACTTTACGTAAGTTTTCTTCACTCATGAGGCGTTCTTCACGACGAGTACCAGATTTCTTGATATTCATTGCAGGGAAGACACGTTTTTCAGCAATACGACGATCAAGTGTGATCTCTTGGTTACCCGTACCTTTGAATTCTTCATAGATCACTTCATCCATTTTACTGCCCGTTTCGATCAAGGCAGTAGAAATAATGGTGAGTGAACCACCTTCTTCAATATTACGTGCAGCACCAAAGAAACGCTTAGGACGTTCTAAAGCATGTGCATCCACACCACCTGTTAAGACCTTACCAGATGAAGGAACAACAGTGTTGTAGGCACGTGCTAGACGAGTAATCGAGTCGAGTAGAATCACCACATCTTTTTTGTGTTCTACTAAACGTTTTGCTTTCTCAATCACCATTTCAGCGACTTGTACGTGACGAGCTGGAGATTCGTCAAAGGTAGAAGCAACAACTTCACCACGTACGGTACGTTCCATTTCGGTCACTTCTTCAGGACGTTCGTCAATGAGAAGTACGATCAAGAACACTTCTGGGTTATTACGCACAATAGATTGAGCAATGTTTTGTAATAACATCGTTTTACCCGCTTTTGGCGGTGCAACGATAATAGAACGTTGCCCTTTACCAATTGGAGCAACGAGGTCAACGACACGTGCTGTTAAATCTTCTGAAGAACCATTACCCAATTCCATAACCATTTGTTCAGTCGGGAAAAGTGGCGTTAAGTTTTCAAATAAAATTTTGTTACGAGAGTTTTCAGGTGTGTCGTAGTTAATTTGATTAACTTTTAATAGCGCAAAGTAACGTTCGCCTTCTTTTGGTGGGCGAATCGTACCTGTAATGGTATCACCAGTACGTAAGTTAAAACGACGAATTTGTGATGGGCTCACATAGATGTCGTCAGGGCCTGCAAGGTAAGAACCAGCAGCCGAGCGTAAAAAGCCGAAACCATCAGACAAAATTTCAAGAACACCATCACCAAAAATTTCTTCGCCATTCATTGCATGACGTTTTAAGATGGCAAAAATGATGTCTTGCTTACGGTTACGAGCCATTCCTTCGAGGCCCATAAACTCAGCAATTTTAATGAGTTCGCCGATCGGTTTTTTCTTGAGTTCAGTTAAATTCATAGATGATCAGATTGAATAAGGATGTGTGGAACACAGATAAAAAAGAAGCAAAAGTCGCCAGCAGTGCAATAGCTGAGTTGAAACTGTGTGTGAACA
The DNA here is from genome assembly GCF_002233755.1 of Acinetobacter piscicola. Classification (GTDB taxonomy): domain Bacteria; phylum Pseudomonadota; class Gammaproteobacteria; order Pseudomonadales; family Moraxellaceae; genus Acinetobacter; species Acinetobacter piscicola. The sequence goes on from NZ_NIFO01000012.1 coordinate 88,447, forward strand.
ATAGCAAACTCAGAATCTATATAGTTGTTTCGAGGAGAAATATGTAAAACAATTTCTGTTGCCGAGCGGCGATCTTATGTGTTGTCTTTTAAGAAACAGGAAGATAATCCTAATGTTCCTTGAGCATGGAATATAAGTGAGATCAATAGATTTGTCAAATTATAGTCAAAAAAATACGCTAGAAAATCTAACGTATTTTTCATTTTTATCAACTTGTATGATCAAACTGAAAAAATTAAATGTTTTCTTCGATGAAAGCCGTTAATTTTGACTTCGGTGCAGCACCAATTTGTTGAGCAACAACTTCACCATTTTTGAACATCAATAACGCTGGGATATTACGAATATTGTAATTTACAGCTGTTGCTTCACATGCAGTTACGTCAACTTTAACGATTTTTACTTTACCTTCGTATTCGCTAGACAAAACTTCAAGCACAGGTGCAATCGCTTTACATGGCGCACACCATCCTGCCCAGAAATCTACAATCACAGGAATATCAGATTTAAGTACATCAGCTTCAAAGTTGTCGTCAGTTGTGTTTACGATATTGCCAGACATGGAATTTGCTCCAAAAATATTCTAAAGATGAACCTTCTATAAATATAAGTATTACATAGTCATCTTTAACAATGTAGGGGGATATGTGAATTTTCGAACATTATTGTAAATTTGTCCAATTGATGCTCGCGATATTTACAATCGGATCTTTAGAAAAAATAGCCAAGTTGTCACAGAATTGTCATATATGTTGAAAAAATAATATCTCAGTAAATTGTCTAAATAAATGGCTTTTAAAAAGCGTGTATGTGAATTAATCTAAGGGCACTTCTGTATGAGTTTGTATAAATAATGTCTGATTTTTTGATTGATGAAGAATTACTTGCTGCCATCGATATGGGATCGAACAGTTTCCACTTGGCGATTGCACGTGTGGATCATGGTGAAGTTAAAAAAGTTGCTTCTATGTCAGAAAAAGTTCAGCTTGCCGCTGGATTGGATGAAAATAAAAATTTAACAGAAGCTGCTCAAGAACGTGGTTTGGCATGTTTGGCTCGTTTTGTTGGGCGTTTAAGTTCAGTACAACCGACACGCTTACGTATTGTGGCGACCAATGCTTTACGCCAAGCAAAAAATGGTCAAGAATTTATTCAAAAGGCGGCAGAGATACTGCCAAAACCGATTGAAATTATTGCGGGTCGTGAAGAGGCTCGTCTGATTTATTTGGGTGTTTCACACACTATGGCAAATAGTGGTCGCCGTTTAGTAATTGATATTGGTGGCGGTTCGACTGAATTAATTATTGGTGAAGAATTCGAGCCTATTCATACAGAATCATTGCAAATGGGTTGTGTTGCATTTACCAAAGCCTATTTTTCTGATGGTGAGATCAATTCAAAAGCTTTTGACAAAGCAGTCGTTGCAGCACGCAAAGAACTTTCTGCAATTGCAAATACTTATAAGGCAGCAGGTTGGGATACCGTTGTTGGTTCAAGCGGTACGATCAAAGCCTGCCGACAAATTGCAGTCAATATGGGCTGGAGTGATGCACAAGAAAACCTGACGCGTGAAAGTTTGGATAAGCTAAAAGATAAAATGCTGAAATATAAAAATGTTTCAGATATGGAATTTGATGGTTTAAAAGAAGATCGTCGAGCAGTTTTACCTGCGGGTTTAGCGATTCTTTATGCTGTTTTTGAAATTTTAAATATCGATAAATTGGTTTATTCCGATGGCGCATTACGTGAAGGTGTCATGTATGACTTGTTGGGACGTTTCCAACACGAAGATATTCGGGATCGTAGTGTTCAAGCGATGATGGGGCGCTATGGTGCAGATGCGAAACAAGCGCAGCGTGTGGTAGAAACAGCCCAACATTTATTTGATGGTGTTGCACAACAACTTAAACTGAGTAGCGATGATAGTGATCTTTTACGCCGCGCAGCTTATTTACATGAAATTGGTTTGGCGATAAGTCATAGTGGTTATCAAAAACACAGCGCTTACTTATTGCAACATTCAGATATTCCCGGTTTTTCACAAATTGATCAAAACCATTTGTCACATTTGGTCGCTCATCATCGTCGAAAATTACGTGGTGATGCAAAAATAGATGTGCTAAAAGTCGGTGGGTACACGCTTATTTATCTTTGTTTATTGCTTCGTCTTGCTGTTTTACTCAACCATAGTCGCAGTGATGAGATGCTTCCTGCCATTGAATTGACAGTGGATAATGAGCAACAATGGCATCTCAGCGTTTCTGGCGATGCCAAACAATGGCCGTTGCTCGTTGCAGATTTGCATGATGAGCAAGTGCAATTTAAGCATTGGGACATTGAATTGAATATTCAGTCGGAACAGTTTATCGATTAACTAAAAGATTTTGTGATGATTGAATTGTATAGACCATTTGATATCACAAAATTCTAAACTTCCGATGTGTGATTCATCGGTGAATTAGGGATAATACTCGACTCATGAAAAGTAAAGCTGCTCAGTCTAAAGCTTGGAAAACGGTTCAAATTGCGCGTCATCCTGAACGTCCGCAATTTTTGGACTATGTAGGCGAAATTTTTACAGAATTCGATGCATTGCATGGTGATCGTCTGTATGGCGATGATGGTGCAATGGTGGGTGGATTAGCGCGTTTTAATGGTCAACCTGTGATGATCGTTGGTCAGCACCGTGGTCGTAGTACGCGTGAAAAATTACAACATAACTTTGGGATGAGTAATCCAGAAGGTTATCGTAAATCTCAACGTTTATTAGATATGGCTGAACGTTTTAATTTACCTGTATTTACCTTTATTGACACGATGGGCGCATACCCAGGTGTAGGTGCAGAAGAACGTGGTCAAGCGGAAGCGATTGCAACCAGTTTGGCACAACTTTCACGACTAAAAGTACCTGTTATTGCAACGGTTTTAGGTGAAGGTGGTTCAGGTGGAGCCTTAGGTATTGGCGTTGCAGACCGTGTGGTTATGCTTTCACACAGCATTTACTCGGTGATTTCACCTGAAGGCTGTGCTTCTATTTTGTGGAAAACTGCTGAAAAGGCAGAACAAGCCAGCGAAGCTTTGGCATTAACAGCTGACAAATTGCAAGAAATAGGCATTGTTGAATATGTTGTTGATGAAGGTGAGGGCGCTCATTTACATCCATTTGAAGTTATGGAAAAACTGAAGGATGTGTTAAAACAAGCGCTTGATGAATTAGAGCCAATGAGTGCAGAAGAACGATGCGAGGCACGTTACCAGCGTTTAATGAAGTTTGGCAGCGACAATTTAGGGCTCGCTTCTTAAAACAACATTCGCAATTTTCTGAAAATACACATTTTTTAATCGGATGCAGTGGCGGCATGGATTCCATGTTGTTGCTGTATGTAATGGCACAACTTTTCCCAAATCAAATTCGTGCAATTTATGTCAATCATCAACTACAAAAAGTCAGTGATGATTGGGCAGACTTTGTTGCACAGCAATGTCTAATCCTTAATATTCCTTATATTATTCAAAATGTTCAAGTTGCAAATGGCAATCTCGAAAATCAAGCACGTGAAGCACGTTACCAAGCGTATCTACAATATTTGCAAGAAAAGGAAGTGCTTGTCCTCGCACACCATCAACAAGATCAAGCTGAAACGGTGATATTACGACTACTTTCTGGGGCCGGTGTTTCAGGCCTATCTGCAATGCAAATTGTAGATCATCGGACAATAGATCAAAAAGAAATGACCCTATGGCGTCCTTTATTAGATCTTTCGCGTGAGCAGATTTGCCAATGGGTAGAACAGTTGAATATTCCCTATGTTGATGATCCGACCAATCTTGATACTCAATATGACCGAGCATGGTGTAGGCATGAACTTTGGCATATTTTGCAAAGCCGTTATCCCAAAATGCAGCAAGCTTTGGCGCGAACCAGTTATTTGATGCAGGATGCTGAGCAGGTTCTGAATGAAGTTTTAGTCGAAGATTTAGCATTTTGTGGTGATGCTGAACAGCTTGATCTAAATAAATTTCAACAACTTTCACAGGCTCGACAGCGGCAATTATTATCCGTTTGGATGAAAGGGAAACATACCTATCGTCCTGCATTTGATATGGTCAATCGAATTTTTGAAGAGGTAATTGATTCAAAAGTGGATTCACAAGCTGCATTGCAGTGGAATCATTTTTATTATCTACGCTATCAAAACTATTTGTATCGTATTGAAAAAGAAAAATATTTAGCTTCAAAATCAACGAATCATCAGTTAGAGCAACAATTGAGTTTACACCTTAAAGATGAATTAGATTTGGCATCAGGTGCATTTGTCATCGAAACGTCTAAAATGGGTCTGTCTTTTACATTGCTGAATTGTAAGCTGACATTAAAAGCACGTTTGGGCGGTGAAAAAGTTCACCTCTATGGCAGAGTAGGGGCTTGGCCTTTGAAAAAAGCCATTCAAGAAGCACATATTTTTCCTTGGATGCGTCATACAATTCAAATATTAAGTGTAGATAATGTTATGCTTGGTGTTTTTACACCAAAAGGATTTTGGTTGGCGCAATCTCAATATTGTGAAATAGGTGGATGGCAACCAAATTTAATCTCAGCGTTAAAAAATAAGGTCGAGCGTGATTCATGAGTGCAGTTTTAAATTGTAATATTACTTTTATTGGTGGTGGGAATATGGCTCAAGCCCTCATTGGAGGCTTGATTAGTCGTGGTTTACCTGCAACTCGTATTACAGTTTCAGACCCCGTAGAAAATGTGAGACAATTACTACTCGAAAAAGATGTGCATGTCACAGATGATAATGCTGCGGCACTAAAAGATGCAGATATTGTTGTTCTTGCCGTGAAGCCGCAAGTTTTAGGTACGGTACTTAAACCACTTCATGGATTATTTGACGGTAAATTGATTATTTCAATTGTTGCTGGTGCTGAAATTAAAACCATTTCAGAATTAACAGGAAATGATCGTGTGGTTCGTGTGATGCCAAATACACCTGCCTTAGTTCAAACAGGTGCGCATGGTATATTTGCTTATGACGTAGTTGAAAGCAAAGATCGTGAGCTTGCAACACAAGTACTGGCTGCTACAGGTTTAACGATTTGGGTGAATTCAGAAGCTCAAGTCGATGCTGTTACAGCGGTTTCTGGTTCTGGGCCTGCATACTTTTTCTATATGATGGAAAGCATGATTCGTGCTGGAAAAAATATGGGGCTGGATGAAAAGGTAGCAACAGCATTGACATTACAAACAGCTTTAGGTGCTGCCCAAATGGCAATCACCAGTTCGAATTCTCCTTCAGAATTACGTAAAAATGTAACTTCGCCAAATGGGACAACCCAAGCGGCACTTGAAGTATTTGATCGTGCTCAAATTTCACAAAATATTCAAACAGCTTTGGCTGCTGCGCAAAAGCGTAGTCAGGAATTGGCTCAAGAGTTAAGTGACAGTATTAAATAATTATTTAAATTTTTAGGAAAGTTCCAATATGGGTGCAAATTCTGCGCAGATTTTTGGCATTATTATTAACGTAGCGATTTTGCTCGTATTCTTCCGTTTTTTAATGCAATTGGCGATGGTAAGTCCATATAACCCAGTGGTTATGTCGACAGTAAAAGCAACGAAAATTGTGGATGTATTTAGCCGCATTTTTCCAACACTTGCAAAGGGGCGTGTAAATACTGCCGCTTTAGTGTTAGTTGTGGTTCTCTATTTACTTAAAATTTTTGGCATGATGTATTTGCAAGGGGCAATGCCAAATAGTCCTGTACATTTGCTGATTTTGACTTTTGTCACGATGATTCAGGATTTAATCCGTTTTTGTCGTTATTTAATTTTTGCAACGATTATTTTAAGCTGGGTGGTGATGTTTACTCAGTCTAGATCGCCTTATATTGAAGTGATTCAAGAGCTTGCAGAACCATTATTAGCACCGTTTCGTAAGATTATGCCAAATATGGGAATGATTGATTTATCTCCAATTTTGGCATTCCTTGCGTTGTATATTGCAGAGATTTTGATGAATGAAGTTGCCAAGGTTTTATTAACAGGTCTTTAATTTGTTGATTTAGAATTGCAAAAGGACTCGATTGAGTCCTTTTTTATTTGTTTGAAAAATTATTTTGATATGCCAGTAAAGATGTTTTTAACGACCTTTATCTCAACCTTTTTTAAAGCGCCTCCATCCCAACCTTCCTCCTGAGAGGAGGAAGGGGTTTGCACTTCACAAGCTTCTTTTTAAGAGGAGGAAGGGGTTTAAAGCGCTTAGTGTGCTTCATCCCAATTGTTGCCTTTACCGACTTCAACCACTAAAGGTACAGATAAAGTCACTACTTTTTGCATCACATCTTGGATTTGTTCTGCTAATTGATCAGCAATCGCTTCATCAACTTCAAACACCAATTCATCGTGTACTTGAAGTAGGAGTTTAGCCTGATCTTGCGGTAAGATTTTATCGACTTCAATCATCGCCATTTTAATGATTTCAGCCGCAGAACCTTGTAGTGGCGCGTTAATCGCCGCACGTTCTGCACCTTTACGCACCATCATATTTCGAGCATCGATATCAGGCGTATATAGACGACGGCCTGTAATGGTTTCAACAAAACCTTGTTCTAAAGCGACTTGACGGGTACGTTGCATGTATTCATAAATACCCGGATAGCGATGGAAATATTGCTTAATATAGTTTTGAGATTCTTCACGAGTAAAACCAAGTTGACGAATCAAACCAAATTCAGACATGCCATAAAGTAAACCGAAATTTACTGCTTTAGCTTGACGACGTTGATCATGGGTCACATCTTCAAGTACGACACCTAGAACTTCAGAAGCAGTTCGGCGGTGTACATCCTGACCATGTTTAAAGGCATCAACCAAAGCATCATCTTGTGAAAAATGTGCCATTAAACGCAATTCAATTTGCGAGTAATCGGCAGCAAGCAGCACACGACCTTTTGGTGCAATAAAGGCCTTACGAATTTGACGACCAATTTCCTCACGAACAGGAATATTTTGTAAGTTTGGATCGGTAGAAGATAAACGACCTGTTGCCGTTAAAGCTTGATGGTAACTGGTATGCACACGATGTGAGTCTGTGTTGGCTTGTTTAACCAAAGCTTCTGTATAAGTGCTTTTAAGTTTTGTTAGACCACGATACTCAATGATTAAAGAGGTAATTGGGTGATCAATTTTTTCTAAAACAGCTTCAGAAGTACTGTATTGCCCAGTCGCAGTTTTTTTACCACCTTTTAAACCTAATTTCTCAAATAACACTTCGCCGACTTGCTTAGGTGAGCTTACATTGAATGATTCACCAGCCATCTCAATGATTTGATTTTCTAAATTTTGAATGGTCTCAGCAAAATCCACACTCAATTGGTCAAGGAAGTTTAGATCGAGTTCAATCCCATTTTCTTCCATGGTAGTCAAAACACGGGCAACAGGCATTTCGATATTATGCAAAATACTGCTTAATTCAGGAATTTCTTTTAGTTTACGGTCTAAAACCTCATAAAGACGATAAGTCACATGCGCATCTTCAGCGGCATAATGTGCTGCTGTTTCGAGTTCAATTTGATTAAAGGTTTTCTGTTTTGCACCTTTACCTGCAACTTGTTCGTAGGTTGTGGTTAGGTGACTTAAATAAACTCGAGCAACATCATCCATACCATGTCGTGTTGCAACTGAATTCAACACATACGACGCCAACATGGTATCAAAATACCAACCTTGTAAATGAATGCCATGATTTTCAAAGATATGTGCATCATATTTTAAATGATGACCAATCTTTTCAACTTTTGGATCTTCTAAAATAGGTTTAATTTGTTTGAGAATAACTTCACGATTTAGCTGTTCAGGAGCGCCTTCATAATCGTGCGCCAAAGGAATGTAATAAGCATCGTTGGCATCGAAAGCAACAGAAAAACCCACCATTTCGGCAATACGATAATCTAAACTTGTGGTTTCAGTATCAATGGCAAAACGTTTTTCAGTGCTTAAACGCTGAAATAATCTGTCCCAATCTGCTTGGCTTAAAACTGTATGGTAATTGGCTTCACCTAGGTGATCATCAACGCTACTGCTGGTCGCATGGTCAGTGGTAATTTCTGCATCAGTGGCTTGTACTGATTTTTCAATCTGCTTAGAGGCTTGTTGATAAGTGCCATTATTAGGATTATTTGGGTGATCTAAAGACTGCAATTGATTACGGAATTCAAGTTCAGTGTACAAATTACGCAATGCTTCAACGTCAGGATCACACAGTTTTAAATCCTCATAAGTGAGATTCAAATCAAGATCGATGATAATACTTGCCAGTTGATGGTCTAGTGCAATTCCTTCAACATTGTCTTTAATGCTTTGACCCACTTTGCCTTTAATGCTATCAACATTTTCTAAAATACCACCAATTGAATCATACTCATTCAAGAGCCTAGCGGCAGTTTTTGCACCTACACCCGGAACACCACGAATACCATCTGATGCATCGCCCATCAAGGTTAAATAATCGATAATTTGGTCAGGACGTACCCCAAACTTTTCAATAACACCTTCAATATTCATTGGCTTATCTTTAAAGCTGTCTTCAAGGGTGACTTTTTCAGTCACCAACTGCGCCATGTCTTTATCACCTGTTGAAATCAGGACTTGATAACCTTCTTTCTCAGCTCTTTTGGCCAATGTACCGATAATGTCATCAGCTTCTGCACCGGGTAGCATGTGTAAAGGTATACCCAATGCACGGATTAAGGCATGTAAATACGGAATTTGTTGGGCAAGTTCATCGGGCATGCTTGGACGATCACCTTTATAAATCGGTGAAAGTTCATGGCGAAAAGTAGGTTCTGGCGTATCGAAAATAACCGCCATATGCGTAGGTTGAATACGGCGCATGAGCTTTTGAATGGCGGAAATTGCGCCACGGATTGCATTGGTCTGTAATCCAGTTGATGTTGTTAACGGTGGGAGTGCATGAAAGGCACGAAATAAAAAGTATGACCCATCGACCAATACAAATGGTGGCATGGCAATTTCTCTAATTGATTAAACTGGGTATAGTGTACATTGAAAATACCCACTAACTAGAGGGTGTTGTGAATAAACACAATGTAATATGATGCATTCTATAAAATGTATAATTAATTTGATAATTTGCGATTTAAATCTATAAACAGCTGATTAAGGAAATCTATGCATTCACAACAAGAAAAAAATAGCCATCAAGATTTTAATTCCAGCAGCAACAGGTCAAATCGTTATAGCTGGCTAGCTAAGTTGAATCTATTTGCACTGGCAGGGTTTATCTTGGCAATGTTTGCGATAGATGAGCAAGGATGGGTGTGCGGCATAGGTGTATTTTTCTGTTTTATTCTTATTTTTGTGTTTAGAGCATTGTCTGAACAGCAAAATATGATTCGTTTTCAGCAAAGGCAGATTCAGGATTTATTGGAGGCGCAGAAACGTAATAAAGCAGTTGAATCACCAACTCAAACTGCCGAAGTTAAAGTAGATGATATTGAAAAATTCGAACAAAATAACGTAATTAATGTTGAATCTCCGACACAGCTAAGTTCAATACCTATAAAAATTTCAACTTCATTGGGACATCACTCTAACGTTATTGATGATGTAAATGACTCTAGCCTAGCAACAACTGATGTAGATGTGCCGCAAGCGCATGCTAATTTATCCGATCATATCGATTTTGCATCTTCTCCTTTAGATACATCGCCATCATCCAATCTTGATTTAGAAATCAACAACAATTCTGATTCGCAACAAAAACAACAATCCTTATTCAAAGACAGCCAGTTAAAAGACAGTGATCTGCTCAAAGATTTAAAAGGCATGACTTCTTTATGGAGTGCTTTTGTTGATTGGTTTAAGGGCGGTAATAGTATTGTTCGGGTTGCGATTATTATCCTGTTAATCGGGATAATTTTATTACTGCGTTTTGCCAGTGAATATTGGCAACCGACTTTAAGCAGTAAAATGATAGGGATCGCCGTTGCAGGTATAGTCATGACAGTGATTGGCTATCGACTAAGGCATAAACGTTATGGTTATGCGATTAGTGTGCAAGGGGCGGGGCTGGGCATTCTATTTTTAGTGCTATTCAGCGCATTTAAATTGTCTGTGATCACTTCGATCGGAGTGAGCTATGGTTTACTGATCATTTTATTAGCAATAACCTTACTTTTAGCATTACGACAGAATGCATTAATTTTGGCTTTTATTGCTTTGGGAAGTGGTTTTGTTGCACCTTTTATTTTAAATACAGGAAGCAATAATATTCCTGCATTATTCAGCTATTATTTGGCTTTAAATATAGCACTTGCAGTGATTGCATTCTTTAAACCGTGGCGAATTTTGAATACTGTTTCGCTGTTGGCGACATTTGGAGTCGGTGGTTTAAGTATTTGGATGAAAGCACAGCCTGAACAATATGCGGTGTTAACACTTTTAGTTTGGTTACATTTTGCTTTATATCTATTTATTTCTATACGCTACAGCTTAAACATTTCAAAATATAAAATTGCTTTTAAAAATATACCTTTAATCGATACAGGTTTAATTTTTGCTACGCCGTTTATGGCTTTTACATTATATGCAGGACTGGTCTATCACAGCGCCAGTCGTTTGAGTTTCGCGAGTGCTGTACTGGCATTGGTTTATTTTGCTATTGGTTATGCTTTACATAAAAAATATCAATCACTGACTTTGTTGATTCAAAGCTTCTATGGTTTAGGACTGACTTTCCTAGCTTTGGTTTTACCTTTTGCATTTAATGCGCAATGGACAAGTACTGGATGGGCAGTTCAAGCACTGGCTTTGATTTGGATTGGTTGCCGTCATCAGCTTAAAAATAGTGTGTTGTTTGGTTTGGTTTTATTGGGACTAAGTACAGGCTCTTGGTTTAAAAGCATTTTTATCGACGAGAATATCAGCCTTGTTGCAGTCACATTCTTGTGTCTTGCATTGTTGTTGAGCTTGTATATTTTTCATACACCTGAATTGGATGAATCATCCTCTAAATCATTTTCTAAAAAAAGCATTGCTGAAAATGATCAATCAGGCTCTATTACACAAGCTAAAAGCACATCAGTTTTCAAATCATTGATTGAAATGACTCAAGTGATTGGGTTTATCGCATTGCAACTTGTTGTGCTGGTTTATAGCTGCACCTTATACAGAATGGATCAACTCGATCACAATACAATATTGATGTCGATTTTGACTATTGTTGCAATCGCGATTGCATGGCGAATACATCAAGTACAGCGACAGATTTCAGCAGCGGTTCAGTTGTTTGCGGGTTGTGGATTATTTTACTTTGCATTGATTCCTGTGATGCTGTGGCAGGCCGATATTGTTTCATTGTGGTGGACTGTTCAAGCTTTATCTATGCTGATATTCACCAGTCGTTATGCAATTGTAAGTTTGAGAAATTTTGCATCGATTCTGCTATTTTCAAGTGCATTATCCGTAGTCGTGGCAATTTTAAATGACGATCCATTACGTTATTTTGCAGCGACATTATTAATCTGTAGTTTGGCTGTTTCAGCATATTGGTTGAGGTATAAAACTCAACCTATGGCAATGTCAACAGATCGTATCTTTGCTTGTATCAGTTTGCTTATTTCATTCATGTTTACGCCGTATTTGGCGTATCAACTGTTTGATGCTCTGTCATGGGAATTACGTAGTATTGGCTTGCCGATGTTGGTCTGGTGGGGGATATTGACGGTTATTTATCGCTTTAAGCAACGTGTACTGGATCATGTCTGGTTATTTTTTACGGTTGCATTATTACTCTTCAGCGCAGTGGAAATCGCTTTGGTGAGCTTGTTTGTGGTAGATGACTTGCAGTTATGGGCAATGTCCGCTAAGTATCACTTGTCGATGCTCATGACGATTGTGACTTGGTGTGTTGCTTTTATCTTTGTTTTAAAAGTATTTACTGCACAACTCAATCGAGTACTGGCGCAATTTTTAATGTTGAGCGCTGTTTTACTTCTAGCAGTATTTGGTGGTCTGATTGCATCGAATGAGCTGTCTTTCACACCACTGCTTTTATTATTCCCAATCGTGGTGTTGCTCGCATCATTAAAAATTAAAGCATTACAATTCTTACAAGATTATTGGATTGGTAATTTTGCTATTGCTGGACTCGCTTTAGTGAGTTTATGGGTTGTCAGCCTGTTTCATAATGGGGATTGGAATCTGAGTTATGTGACCTTGTTGAATCCAATCGATATTTTGAGTATCGGTTTATTTATTATTCTCATCGTTGCAATAAAACCGATTTTGGAAGGGCAACAGCGTAGTTTGCAAATAGCCAGTATGGCTGTGGTGATACTCACAGGTTTGATGTTGATCAGTAGTATCCTGTTGCGCAGTTTACATCATTATTTACAGCTTCCTTATTGGTCAATTGAAGCGTGGCAGAACGGAACAGTTCAAGCCAGTTTAACGATTTTATGGGTGGTTTTAGCCCTTGTTCTGACCACCTTTGCAAGTAAAAAAGCCTTACGTTATGTATGGATGATTGGTATTGCAGTATTGGCATTGGTGATTGCTAAATTAATATTCTTAGATTTATCGCATACACATACCATTACTCGAATTGTCTCGTTTATTGGAAGTGGTTTGGTAATGTTAGTGATTGGTTATTTTGCACCTTTACCGCCTGCACCCAAAGATTCGAGTACTGAAAATAAAGGCTAAAGTGAAGTTGAAAATGGTGTTTCTGCACAGTGTTTTGTTTTAAAGATTGCTGTTTCTGATAGTAAAAAGCCCTATTGTGTAACAATGCTGATCAGTTAAGCTTTTTTAAATCCTCCCCCTTGCGGAGCTACGCTCCTCACCTTTGATAAAGGAAGGAGGAGCAGCACTGCTGCGTAGGAATCTAAAATTATTTTTAAATTCTCAATAGTTCCCCTCTTTTTTAAAGAGGGGTTAGGGGAGATTCTTAGATGAGTAACGACTAAATTACTCTTAACTGATTGGTATTACTTATTAATATAGGGCTTTTTCTTATTGCTAAGCTATGGTTACTTCAAAATAATCTTTGTTAGACCTTATAGCTGCTTATCCTGTTTTTTCTCAAGTTTTAAATCTTGAGCATTGGCATAGTCGTCAATATCACCATTGACTGATGTTGCTGTAGTTGGTGTTGGTCGATCTACAAAGCCAATTTTAGGTACAGCGATTTCAATTTTATTCTCAACAAAGCGATTTCGAATAAACTCGTGGATTTCATCTTTGACTTGTAAATAATTGTCCTGTTTACACCATAGAGCAAACAGGATTTCAATTGAAGATTCACCAAAGGCAGAAACAGTGACATGTGGTTTGGGGTCAGCTAACACCAATGGATAAGCATTTGCAATGTTGATCAAAACTTCACGGACTTTGTTAATATCTTCATCAAAATTAATTGGAACAATAATAGGGAGTCGCCGTATAGGGAATTTGGATAAATTATGCACAGGTGCGCGAATCAATTGTTCATTGGGAAGTCGTACATAAACATTGTCTAAGGTTAAAAGCTTGACTGAAAGAAGGTCAATTGAAATCACTTCACCTTCAATGGTATGCCCACGAATTAGCGTGAGTTGAATGGTATCGCCGACTTCAAAAGAACCTTCACCAATCAAAAATAAACCACTAATCAAGTTCGATGCAGATGTTTGAGAGGCAAAACCTAAAGCAACCGTCAAGATACCTGCTGCGCCTAAGAATACGCTGAGTTTAAAGCCTGCTTCTTTTAAACTGGCAATGACAAACAGTAAGAAAATAAAATAGAAAATACCTCTACGCCAAACCAATCGTTGATGTGCATTAAAACGTACACCAATAGTTCGAATGAACGTATTAGAAACCACTCTTGCCAGAACAAAACCGACAAAACATAAAACCAAAGCAACTGCAATTTCGCTTAAGCGATCAACATTTACATTGGTAAATACGCCTTTCAAACTATCTATAATATCTTTGGGAATATTGGATTCAGCCATATTTTTACCTCAGCCCTTAGAAGAATGAATCAAACATATTGAACAATGCGCCACCTGGAGAGCGTGGTGGATGTACATAAGTCACTTCACCTGCGAGTGGAGGAGTGCGATTTTCGATTCTGACACGGGCAGGGCGGTCACTTCCCTCATACAATACTTTGATTTGTGATGTCCAAAGTCGTTTGGTACTTTCACTATAGAAAAGGGGAAGAGCAGGAACAGGAACATTCATTCGGTCAAAACGCAATTGATGGTTACTTACATTGTGAAAATCAATCGGTGTTACTGCACGGAAAGCACGTGGGCGCAGCAAACTAAGTTCTGTGCGACCATCTACAGAAGAGGCATAACACATTTCACCATTACGATGATCAGGGCCAAACCAAGTATCTTTAGGTTGGATGACTGGAATATCAAACAACGGTTCTTTTTGCGCTTGCACAAAACCAGAAACCCAAAGCGGGGTACTGATATACAATGTTCCACGTTGTCCAGCAGGAATATAAATTGGATCGACAGGGCGGATCACCACAGAACGATCTGCCAAACGTGGCATTAACTGGAATGTATTATGCGTTTCCCTAAACATATAGCGTTCAACATGTACAGGTTCGGGAAATCCAAAATTGACATCATTAATTTGATGCCATTGTTGTTCATAGTCATATTGAAAATGCGGGCGATAGTATTCCAAACGCCATTCTTGTAAACCACGTGTGAGTCGTAGCATCATTGAGCCAAATTGCCATGCTTTGCATTGCGAAAGTTCAAAGTGTTGTTCTCCCCACCATTTTAAATTAGGGAGCTCTGGCTCTAGATGTTCATTCTTTTTAGACAAAAGTGTTCATCCTTCTCATTAAATCTTCAAAAACAGACTTCACGCTGTCATACGCATAGAGTACACTCAAAGCAATTTTAATCATTAATATAAGTTGTAATGCAAGTCCTTAAACAATTACAAATACCATATAGTTTTGCAAAACGGCATGGAGTGCTGTTGCGTTATGAGGGTGATCAAGTTTTTATTGTTCGCCGTCAGGATACCGCACAAATTGCGATTCAGGAAGCACGTCGCTATCTTGGTCGTACAGCACAACATCAATTATGTAGTGAAATTGAGTTTAATCATATGCTCAGTTCAAGCTACGCAGGTGAAACTGGGGAATCTCAGCAAGTGGCCGCAGGTTTGGAGGATCATCCAGATTTATTGAGCCTTGCAGATCAAGTCCCTGAAACTGAAGATTTGATGGATCAGGAAGATGATGCACCCATTGTCCGTTTGATCAATGCTTTATTGTCTGAAGCGATTCGAGTCGGGGCTTCCGATATTCATATTGAAGCCTTTGAAAAGAAACTATCTGTGCGTTTACGTGTAGATGGTCAATTGCGCGAAATTGTGCAACCACGCCGTGAACTTGCACCGTTATTGGTGTCACGTATTAAAGTCATGGCGAAACTGGATATTGCCGAAAAGCGTGTTCCGCAAGATGGTCGTATTTCTTTGCGTCTTGCTGGACGTGAGGTCGATGTGCGTGTTTCGACTTTACCGTCATCGCATGGTGAACGTGTGGTGATGCGTTTGCTCGATAAGCAAGCTGGGCGTTTGAATATGACGCATTTGGGTTTAATGAATAATGATTATGAACGATTGACGCAATTGGTTCATCGTCCGCATGGCATTATTCTCGTGACTGGCCCTACAGGTTCAGGTAAGACCACAACACTTTATGCGGCTTTGTCTGATTTAAATGATGGTTCGAAGAATATTCTCACTGCCGAAGATCCGATTGAATACCAACTTGAAGGGATTGGGCAAACGCAGGTCAATACCAAAGTTGATATGACTTTCGCACGTGCTTTAAAAGCCATGTTGCGTCAAGATCCTGATGTGGTGATGGTCGGTGAGATTCGTGATTTGGAAACCGCAGAAATTGCAGTTCAAGCGTCTTTAACAGGTCATTTGGTTTTATCTACGCTACACACCAACACTGCGATTGGTGCAGTGACTCGTTTAAAAGATATGGGTATTGAACCTTTCTTATTGTCTAGTTCTTTGATTGGTGTGATTGCACAGCGTTTGGTACGAACTTTGTGTTCGCATTGCCATACATGGCGTGATACAGATCAATTTGAGAAAGATGTTTTTAGACCTGTAAGCACAGATTTGAATTTACAATTACCTGTACCGAATGGTTGCGACTATTGTTCGCATACGGGTTTTACTGGTCGTACTGCGATTTATGAAATTGTCCCGATTGATGAGCAGATGCGCCGTTTGATTCATGGAAATGCAGCGGAGTATGAGCTTGAGGATTATGCACGTAAAGAATCAGGTTCGATTCGTGATGATGGTTTACGTAAAGTTTTGGCAGGTAAAACTACGATGGAAGAGGTTTTACGTGTGACGAATGAAGCGGCGGAGTGATGTGTTTATTTTCTTAACCTAACTAAAATTGTGGAACAATGATCAAATACTTAGGCGTGAAACGTGAATAATGACAGGAAAGCCGCTCCAGTGCGCTGAACCATGGAGCGGCTTTAACTAAGATATTGATGCTTATAGGAAAAGTTTAAGCATTTCGCATAAGGTGTATTATGTTAATTTCAGGAAAATTTAAAGATCATTGATCTTTAAAAAAAAGAGGACAATCTTTTTTTTCAATTTAATATGAGTTCTTATGATAACTATTTATTACTATCTCTCGTGGGTAAGTTTTATCTTATTTATTTTCTTTTCTTTAGTTTTAATAATTTTTAGAAAGCCACTATATGGCCTAGGGCTCTTATTTATTATTCCTACATTGTTTTTTTGCATAAAATATAATCGATTATTACCGCCTCCTAAATATATGAGTTCTGAAATATTATGTGCTACTTACACTTATAAAGGTATTGATCCAACATCCAGTTCTAGAGGAAGAAGGGCTGAGGTGTACTACTTTCAATTTGATAATAATATTGAATTTTATTTCAGAAATGATATAAAAAAGCATAAGTTAGATTTTAATAAATTATATATAAACGATAAATTTTGTTTTACACTTCAGCGTAATAAGGATTACAAAAATAATTTACGTAGGGCAAAAATAATTAAAGTTGAAAAAAATCACAAATCTAACTCCATTTAACATAATGGTGCTTATGCGAAATGTTTTTGTTAGAACCCATTTAAAGTGT
>NZ_KZ268707.1 GCF_002233755.1 Acinetobacter piscicola
TACGTTCAAACTTAGCCTTAGCCATTTGTTGTTCCTCGTTTATGTCGAACACGAGTTAAACAACTCAGCATCGACAATCGTCTAAAAAACTAGACACCTAATACTTGAAAAGCAGACTAATAAGCCTGCTTTTGAATAACTGGTGTAGATTAATCTACTAAACTGTATCTGGAGCTCTTATCGAGATTTGAACTCGAGACCTCTCCCTTACCAAGGGAGTGCTCTACCACTGAGCTATAAGAGCAATCATCTTCGATGGAGCGGGAGACGAGGGTCGAACTCGCGACATGTAGCTTGGAAGGCTACCGCTCTACCAACTGAGCTACTCCCGCTTAATGTTGGTAATTAACCACTTATCGAAGTTAATGGTGGTGAGAGAAGGATTCGAACCTTCGAAACTTTCGTGGCAGAGTTACAGTCTGCTCCCTTTGACCGCTCGGGAATCTCACCTTTACACTTACTTTCAGTGTTGACCTTTACTACTATATCACAAAACCTTAAGATGGTGCCGGCACACGGATTCGAACTGTGGACCTACTGATTACAAGTCAGTTGCTCTACCAACTGAGCTATGCCGGCGTTTCTTAGTGTTTCGTACGTTTCGTATCGGAACGGTGTGCAGTTTAGCAAAACTCAGAATCCTTGCAAGTGTTTTTTTCAAAAAAATTGCCAAAAACTCATAAAATCAATCCGTTTGATGATAATTCAACCGCTTTGATCACTGCGCGAGCTTTTATTTGGGTTTCATTCCATTCAGATTCAGGATTTGAGTCTGCAACAAGCCCTGCTCCAGCCTGAACATAAACCTTATTTTCACGAATAACACAGGTTCGAATGGCAATAGACATATCCATTTCACCATGCCAGCCTAAATAACCAACAGCCCCACCAAAAATTCCACGTTTTACAGGCTCAACTTCGTCAATAATCTCCATTGCACGGATTTTTGGTGCGCCAGAAAGCGTTCCTGCAGGAAAAGTTGCTTTAAAAACATCCAAAGCATCGACATCATCCAATACTTCACCCTGAACATTCGACACAATATGCATCACATGCGAATAACGTTCGATCACCATTTGATCAGTCACTTGTACTTTACCGATTTTAGAGACACGCCCAACATCATTTCGCCCCAAATCAATCAGCATTAAATGTTCTGCAATTTCTTTTTCATCCGAAAGTAAATCTTTTTCGAGTGCTAAATCTTCTTCTTTAGTTTTACCACGTGGTCGCGTACCAGCAAGTGGACGCACTGTAGCTATACCATTTTCAAGACGAGAAAGAATTTCAGGTGAAGATCCCACAATATGGAAAGGTTTTTGATCGAGTAAAGTCTGCCCTTGTACAAGGAATAAATAAGGTGAAGGATTGAGATGTCGAAGTGCACGATAAACTTGTAATGGTTCACCATCAAAATCCGAAACCATACGATGTCCAGGTACAACCTGCATCACATCCCCTGCTCGAATGTATTCTTTGACTTTTTCAATTGATTCAAGGAACTTGTCATGGCCAGTCAATGATTCAAAATGTGGTGCCGTATGTTTTCTCGCAACCAAGCTGATCGGGGTTGCGAGTAAGGCTTCTAACTGATCAAGTTGCTGTTGTGCTTTAGCATAAGCATCTACGTCATTGACATCAGCATGCACAATAACAAATAAAGTATCTTTTAAATTATCAAAAACAATCACAGTTTTAGACAGCATCATCCACAAATCAGGTACACCGACAGGATCAGCCTCAGGCACATTTTTTAAACGTGGTTCAATATAACGAACTGAGTCATAGCCAAAATACCCCACTAAACCACCTGTAAAGCTTGGTAACGCAGGCAAATCATCTTGGGTAGGTACTTTAAACTGTGCTTGAAAATCGCGAATAAACTGAAAAGGGTCAGCGCATGTTTGTGTCTGAATTGATCCATCAGGTGATTGAATCGTTAGTTGACCAGCATTGCATGAAAATACGGTCGACTCGCCTAAACCAATGATTGAGTAGCGTGCCCAGTTTTCACCACCTTCAACCGATTCAAATAAATAAGCTTGTTGATGTTCTTTTAAACGTGCAAATACAGATAATGGTGTATCTGTATCTGCTAAGCGTTGACGATAAACTGGGATCAGGTTGTAACCCGCTGATTTTAATTGTTCAAATTGCGCTAAAGTTGTCATGAGGAATTCTCTCTATTTTCGATATTACTAAGTGTTTAGGTCTGTAAATTTCACTTAATGACGCCATCGAAAAATACGCTTATTGTTCATTCCTCTTTCCTTATCTCGCAACGATATCGCTAACGTGTAATCAATTAAACCAAAAGTACTGTCAAATCATCCACGACTTGCTGTGGCTGACAAAGCTGGATATCTTCACCGTGATTATAGCCATAGCTGACTACAATACAATCAACCTCTGCACGGCGTGCAGCTTCTACATCATTACTTGAATCACCAATCATCAAGGTTTTATCATTTGAAGTTTGGTAGGTTTCCACACAATATAGCAATGGTTTTGGATGTGGTTTACGCACTTCAAAACGATCTCCACCAATCACATCAACAAAATAGTGATCCATTTTAAGTTCTTGCAAAATTTTTCGTGCAGGCTGTTCAGGTTTATTGGTCACACAGATCAGTTTTTTATTATTTTGAATGCCCCATTCCAAAAAAGCTAAAATCCCCGCGAATGGCCTTGTATCAACACAAGGTTCAGCATTATAAATTTCTAAAAATGTATCTAAAAGTTGCTGATGCAATACAGGATCAATCTCACCTTTTAAATATTTCAATGTACTTTCACAAAATAGTGACGTCCCCTTACCAATCCAAACACGCACCTGCGCTTCTGTGACTAAGGGTAAATTTAAACGTTCTAAGCTCAAATTCATCGCACGATACAAATCAAATGCTGAATCTACCAAAGTTCCATCCAAATCAAATAAAATGAGTTCTCGTTGGTCTAATTTTGCAACATTCATGATTTACACCTGAAATTGAATAGATAAAACGCCATTAACATAAGACAAAGGCATGCGATTGCATGCCTTTGAGTCTATCGCATTTAGAAATTATTTAAAGAATAGCCAAGCAATAATTGCCAAAATAATCAAAGTCACAATAGTGATTAAACCTACTGAAGTATTTTTCTTTTCTTCAAGCTGTTGATCGACCATAGACGGTGCTTCAGATACGACAGTAGGCGTTTGTTCAACTTGAGTTTGTAGATCGATACCTTCTGGAATAGGCGCAGGCTTAGGAATCCCCATAACGGTAGGCATTCCATCACGTGACAATTGCACATTGTTGTCTCGTGCAGCGAGCTCAGGCATGCCTTGCTCATTCATCTGTTGAGCTGCTGTTTTTTCTTCAACTTTTTCTTCAATCACTGTTTTTTCAATTTCAGCTGTTGCAATCGCTTCTGAAGGCTGTTGAATAGGCTTCTCAATGGCTTGAGTCACTGGTTCAATTTCAATCTCTGGGACAAGCTGCTCAATCACTGGCTCAACTTTTGCAGGCGCCAATACATTAAATTTAATACTAGCAAATTGTACAATATCACCCTCTTTCAGCATTTTGTCATGCTCAATACGGATATCATTAACAAAAGTACCATTTGAAGATTTCAAATCTTGCACCCAAAGCGCATCTTCTTTCAATAAAAATGCTGCATGACGGCGTGAAATCTCAGCAGATTGTAAAACCAAGTCTGCATCTTGATGGCGACCAATCAACATATCGCGTTCGATTGCAACTTCTTGCCCTTCAAACTCACCCGTAATAGCCTGTAATTTCCAAGTCATAATGATTTTCTCATTCCAATTCATAATATTTTAGCACGACATTTCTAAAGCCCTAAATTACGGCTTAAGAAGCAGATTTAAATACTAAAAAACTGCATAAAAGATCGATTTAACATTCAACTAAAACGCTAAAAAATTCGTCACATAATAAACATTTTACTCAATTGCCAATGGTGTCGTCACCGCATTACCCTTTGCTGGAACAGTGGTAGTCCCGCCAGAAGGTACTTGCTTATATTGACTTGGCTGCTGTGTTGCTTGCGGTTGAACAATTGTTGGTTGTGTGCTTTTCGAAGACTTAATCGGTAACCGTTGCTGAAAAACATCATCGACATTGGCAGGAAGTTTGGCAAAGTTACCATCCTTATCCATTGCCAGTTGTAGGCTATACAGTTGATCATAACGTTGTTGAGATACACGACGTATATCAGCATTATCCCCAATTATCGTTGGATGAATAAAAACCAATAAGTTACGTTTAGCATTTGATTTGCCTTCCGCTCTAAATAAACGGCCTAAGCCTGGGATATCACCCAAGAATGGTATAGATTGGCGTGTATGAGCAGTATCATCCGAAATCAATCCACCCAACACCACTGTCTGCCCATGATCTGCAAGCACTGAGGTTTTGATGGAGCGCTTACTGGTGACCAAATCCGTTGCCTGACCTTTATCAGTAACTGCAGAAACTTCCTGCTCCACCTCTAAACGAATCGAACCACCCTCACCAATATGCGGAATGACCTTTAACGTCACTCCCACATCCTTACGTTCAATGGATGTATAGGGATTGACTGTACCACCTGTACCCGTACTGACTGAGCCTGTAACAAATGGAACGTTTTGCCCAACGACAATATACGCTTCTTCATTATCCATCGTAACAATAGATGGTGTAGACAATAAGTTTGATTTAGTATTAGCTTTTAAAGCCTGAATAACTGCGCCATATAATTTACGCGAACCATCAGCACCCTCTCTATAATCCCCTAGAATAAGTGATGTGCCTGCACCAACAGCACCACCTAAACCAGCTGCCCCACCTGAAAGATAGCCTGCCGCCAATTTAGATAAGCTCGTACCTACATTTGAAAAATTAACAACACCCACACCACTACTTAAATCACCCATTGCCCATTGCACACCGAGCTGATCGCTATCATTACCTTCAACCTCAATAATCGTTGCCTCAATCAACACTTGTTGACGACGTACATCGAGCTGTTGAATAGCGGCTTCAATTTCACGCATGAGTTGTGGTTCAGCTTTAACCACTAGGGCATTTTGTGCACCATCAGCAATAATACTGACCCCATTGGCATTGAAACTGGTGATATTGTTTTGATTATTGTTATTTGAATTACTGTTTAAATTAATAGATGGTGTTGAAATACCGCTTCCAGTCGTCGAACTTGAATTCGATGATGAATTGTTATTATTGTTATAACTATTGCTAGAACTACTACTTGATGAATTATTAGAACCTGAATTAACCGCTTGTCCTGTAACCAAACCTTGTAAAATTTCAGACAAGTTTTTAGCACTCGCATATTTCAATTTAAAAACTTTTAAACCACCTAAACGATCAGCAGAAGGAACATCCAACATTTCAATCATATTACGTAAGCGCTTACGTGTATTGGGATCACCCTTAATTAAAATACGATTGGTTCGAGCATCTGCAACAATTCGAACACGTGAGCCCACGAAGTCTTTAGACGCACCTGTCGCACTCATTGTTTCTAGTTGTTTAATAATTTCTTCAGCTTGACTACTTTGCAAGCTAATTGCCTCAATATCATTTTGCCCTGTACCATCCAAATTACGGACAATGGTTTCAATCTGATAAATATTGCTTGCACGATCCGAAACAATCAGCGCATTGGTACCTTGTATAGCCGCTAAATGTGCAAATTGCGGCATGAGTGGACGTAATGCCGGAATAAGATCATTCGGATTGGTATTTTCCAACCAAATCACACGTGTTACGACTTGATCACCACGTGCATTATTTCGTGGATCATAAGGTATCCCTGAATTTTTTATATTACTGTCAGGTACTAAACGAATGGTATTTCCAGATGGTATCGCCACCACACCATTGACATTCAAAACACCCAAAAACAAGTCATAAACTTCATTTTTATTGAGCGGTTTATTCGAGATAACAGTCACATTGCCACGTACACGTGGGTCAACAGCAAAATTTTTACCTGTAATATCGGCTACTTCGTTAATAAAAGCAGTGAGATCAGCATCACGTAAATTAATTTTCCACGTTTGTGCATGCGCTGCCGTACTCATTGCAGCCATCATTGGTGCTGCAGCAACTAAAGCCCAAAGCGGTCGATTGTGATTCAAAAAAGCCATAACTTATTATCTATCCTAATTTTATTTGTAGTCCTAGCCACTTACAAACTTTGCTGAATGGTCATCACCTGATCACCACGCTTAATTTCAATTTTTACTTTTCCTTCACGCTTTGCTTGTTCTAGCAGTTGAACGTCACTCTGTCCTTGACCAACTGACTGTCCATTGAGTGAAAGAATGCGATCCCCAGTTCTTAAACCTAATTTATTTCGAAGTGCTGCGGGGGTTTGTTCGGTAACTTCATAGCCTTGACCATTACTCGTGTTCACCCCCATGTTCTTTAGGTATTGTTCCCTATTTTCATTCATCCGATCTATCGCTTGACCCAATGCGTTTTGATTTTGATTCGATTGTTGCGATGGCTGAGGTGTCTGTTCAGGACCATTAGATGGCATACTTGTATTTTGCCCTGAAGCATTATTCGGCAAAGGCTGATACAAATTATCTAAACCTGTAAAACGCAATTCTTTACCATTACTTCCGTTTTGGCTTAATACCACATGATCCCAATATACTTCGGATACGGTATAACTCGTACCTTCAATTGTATCTCCAACGACATATCGATCTGCTGTTTCTTTTACTTTAATCACAGCCGAGGAAAAACGAGCAGGATAGCTCACAACAACGCCTTGTAAAACCATTGCCACACTATCATCCGCAGATGAATTCGCACCCACTTCATTGAAAAGCGAGAAACTTGAAATATTAGGTACTTGCACTTGTTGAGAACCCAAGCTCACCTGCTCAGGTTGCATGACTTGAGGTGGAGCAACAACCCACCAGAAAATAGAAGCTAATTTCCAACACAGTGCCAAAATCAAGATTAGCAGTGCAATAGGCGCAATATGTTCCGTTTTCTTCCATGAAATATGTTCAAATTTTTCTTTCAAACTCATCATTAGAAGCCACCTTGTATCAGTGGTTGTCTTGAACTGATCACATAAGTATCCAAACCTGCTTTACCATCGTATGAAGGCACATTCAACAACATACGTTGTGTTAATTGCACATCAAGCATCATGGTTTGGTCTAGGCTAATATTCGCCATTTTTTGACTTCTTTGGTCTTGAATATCAAAAATAAGTTTACCTGCATCATCTTTCAACTGCGCATTTAAAGAAGGAATATTCATTTGGTCTTGCCGCTGTCCAAAGGTATATCTCAGCTCGCCCCCACCCCATTGCAATTTACCATCAGCATTGCTAAATCCTGCATCTTTTTTGAAACGCATACTGATATCGGTCAATTGAATTGAGTTTGATGGCCATTGCCAGTTGGCAATATTTTTTAAAGTTTCAGGTGCAATCTGACCATTGATATTTTTAATAATAATATTTTTCCCAACACCATACCCCACAATACCGTTGAGCTGGGTTTGCCCGCTATGAATTTCAACGTTAGCCCCTACACGTAATAAAATTAAATCCCATGGACGTGTACGCCAAGCAACTGAACCACGTAAATTACCTTTACGCCAATCGGCCTGACCTTGCCAAATATTCCCACTCACATTTTGAAGCATTTGATTATTTTTATAAAATTTTGAAATTATCCAAGTTGCGGGAACCTGCAAAAGCACAAAAACTAAAAATGCAATAACCCCTGTCATCCACCAAGTGATCTGTTTAGATTTTTTATTCATCCAGCTTTACCATATTCATTTTTTCTTCCGTGCGAGATGATGCCTTCATTATCTATACATTATGCATAATTTTTTCACATCGCCAATTCACTCGTATAAAAAAACCAAGCTGTTTTGCTTGGTTCTCTTACTTTATAAGCGTTGAATGACACTTAGATGAAGATTAGATCAAGAAATCTTCTAACTTTGCACCTTTTTCAATTTCTGCAACCAACCAACGTGGCTGTTTACCACGTCCAGTCCAAGTTTCAGAAGCATCTTTTTTATTACGGTAACGCGGTTCAACTGCTTTACGCGTTGTCTTTTTACGTTTGTGTGCACCGTATTCAATAAACTGTTCTAAACTTAAACCTGCAGATTCTGCAATTTCAATAATTTTATTATATGCATCTTCAACAGCTTGATCTTTTTTAGTTTCAATTAAAGCTTCCGCTTCAGCTGTTAACTTTCTTAACTCTTCAACCGATAGATTACTAATATCAGGCATTATTAACACTCCACTTAATTCCATTAATAATTATTTAAAATAATTTCCCAGCAATAATATTTTCATTCATTCAAATTAGCAATACATTTAAATAGAGATCAACTCGATTAAATACATAAAAAAACAAAAAATAATCTAATGAAATATGGGTAATGAATGCAATATTATGAAATGTACTTTAAATTTTCAGTATTAAAATACAATTTAAAGCACATTAAACTACCGAATATAGACTAAAACTACATTAAATTATTTTGAACTGAGCTTTCTAAAGCTAAAATAGCTTGACGCAACTGTTCAGGAATTAATGTTTTTTTCATTTCTAATTTATCAACAAAAACGATAACAGCCTCGCCGTCTGCAACGACTGTTTGTTGTTGAGTACTATATAAAACATAATGCATTCTCATTGCACTATTTCGAACTTCTTCAACTCTTGCACCAATATGCAACACATCTGGATAAAATACGGGTTTTAAATATTTACATTGGCTGGAAGCCACAACAGTCAAAACATCTTGTTCAAATACATTCAATAGATCAAAATATGCAATTCGCGCACTTTCCATATAACGATAATAGATAACATTATTCACATGACCGAAAGCATCCATATCTCCCCATGCGACTTTTTGCTCATAAATAACTGGAAATTGTGTTAACTGACTCATACTGCGCTCTCAAATTTTAAACTGAATATACTTGGTGTCTTTCTCAAAAATCAAATTTAACTGTTGAATTAACTCATCATTACCGTTAAATGTCGTTTTTATTCGCAAATAATTCATTAGAACATTATTTGGATATAATGATAAAAGTTGATCCGCTTCATATTCTCTTTGCGTTGCTGTATATATATGCCATTTAACAAAACTAAACATTGGAATATCGATATATTTATTTTCCAGATTTAAAATCTGCTGTTCTAAATAAATATAATCTGGATTTTGTCTTAATAATTGCTGCTGAAACCACAAATAAAATACATCTTCGTCAAACTTTTCATCTAATAATTGAATTGCCAATTGTTGCTGCTGTCGTACTAACTCAGGTAAACGCGTAATGATTTTCAACCACAATACCTTGTTTTCAAAAGGCATTTGATCGAGTTGATTTTCTATTTCCAAAAACTTTTGCTGCAATAACTCTATATCATCAAAAGTTGCCTGATCATAATCACTCAGCAATTGTATTAACCATTGTTGCTTAGTTGCTGTTTCAAGTTGGCCAAATTGAGTGGAATGTAAATATACCCATGGAAACGCTACCGCAAATTGCCCCCACAATTTTTGCATGCACAGCTTATAACTTTCAGCTAATGGATTTAACCATGGCGATAAATCATGCCCATTTAAAAATTCCAAATGGGTTAAAGCTTGCTGAGCATCTCGCTGAGCCAGATAAACTTCTATTCTTAAAATCTCAGCCAGTTCAAATGCAGATGGTGGGCTGGTTTCTAATAGTGTTAATACGTCTGAATAATTATTTTGTTTAAACAGCAAACGCGCTTGAATAATTTGTTTTAATAATCCAGATTGATCAAAAATTTGCTGAATAACATCTTGCTGTTCTTCATCACCGTCAAGCAACCAAAGTACACCTAATTTTTCATAAGGATGTAAGTCATTAAAACTCAGCACTTGTTCTAGCTTTCTTTTTTCAAGTGCTAAATAACGTTTAAATACAGTCCAAAGTACCTGCATCAACAAACTAATAAAAATACAAAGGAATACAACAACCCACAAATTGCTTTGTATTTGAATCTTATTCCATAACAGATAAACATATCCCGCACCTGCGGCATAACTCATCACACTTAAAACAGCAATAAGCACTAAGCTGATGAGCGCATAAATTTGAAAGATATGTTTCATCGACCTACCCCAATACAGCCAAACTACTCAGTTTTGGCACTGGTAGCATCGGCATTTGTTTGAGTTGAAGTAATTGCTGTTTTAATCTTTGGCTTGATTTGTCAGGCAACTGATCAAGCTGTTGAATCGCTTGATTTAACATCGCTTGAAATTCTGAACTTTGCCCTTTGCTAAGTAATTGTTGCGCAAGTAACAGTCTAAATTGTGTTTCTTTTAAAATAAATTTCCGATTTACCAATTCAGGAGTATTCGTTTCAATGACATCGATTTGTAACCATTTTTGCCAAAAATGTTCAGGCTGATTTTTAGCAGGACTCAGTTGATTATTTTTCAATTCAGCCGTTAAATTTTGGTCAATTTGTTTAATCATGACATCCAACTGGGCTTGCTGTCCGTTCTTAGCAATCACAAATTGTTGAATACTTTGTATATCTTGGTTAATGGTCTGATGCAAACTTTGCTTTACGGTATCCGCCAAAGTGTAATGATCTAACGACCGATTCAGTTGCGTTAAATGTTCAAGTGCGTAAATAAACTGTTGTTGTTGTAATGCAAATTGTACCAATTCAAGTTGCTGTTTAATCACAATACTTGGACTAATCCCTTCTATTTGTGTATCCACTGTCGTGGTTTTTTTCAATTCTTTTGAAACAGGTTCATCTGTTTGTCTTTGTACTGCAACCAATTGATCATTCAAACTGGCATTTTTCTGTTCACTTTTATGTAAAACCTGTTGAATATCATTAAGTTGCTGCGAAACATGATAGAAATCATAACTCAGTTTAATGAGCCATCCTAAAGCGATGAACAATAAGAAATAAATAAACTTCTTCATAGTTTCCTTTGCAACTGCAATATCATTTGTAGAATCGTATCGGGTTCTAAATCTAAAATCTTAGTGATATTAAAACACTTTTGATGATTATTCTTCTCACCAAGCAATAATTGATACAAACGCTCACCTAAAACCAAATAATGGCAGTTGTCTAAAACGACTGGATGATCTCTAGTTAGTGCGACCCAATTGTTCCAACTGGCTTCACTGGTAATGCAATTCCAATATGGTTTTTCCGCTTGTATTATTTGTGGAAGCCATTCAGAAAATTTTACTAAAGTCATTTGTGGACAATCACGTTCATACAATACAAAGTTTAAAACCTTTATATGACGTTCTGTACATTGCTGCATCATAAACTGGCGTCCACCTTGTCCACGCCAAAAAGCAATTTGAGTGATATCTTGCAATTGATTGAAAATAGGCAGACTCAACATCCCTTCCGATGTTTCTACGTCAGGTACATGACTGGAAATCTGATAGCCCGCTAATGCCTCAGCCGTTTTCTTCCCCACAGCAATCCATTGAATATGTTCAATTTGTGAAGCTAAAATACCAGCTTGTTGCAAATATTGCATGCCTATTTGTACTGCGGTTGGACTCACCACAACAATAAATTGCGTATCTAACAACTGTGAATAAAGTTGCTTTAATGATTGAGTTAAAGGTCGAGGCCTGAGTTCTAACAAAGGTAGATCAAGCACATCAAAGCCCGATTGACGGAGGCATTGCGTCAATGCCTGCGCACGATCAATCGGTCGAGTGTTGATAAAAAGCATTTAGTCTTTATAAAGTGCTTTGAGTAATTCTCCAGCACCTTGTTGAAGTAAATCTTGAGCAAGTTGCACACCAAGCTGTTCAGCATCTTCTGGCGCACCTTGAACATTGCTACGCAACAAAGTTTGACCATCTGCGCTACCAACACGTCCTTCTAAGGACAATGTTTGATTTTCCAAAGTAGCAAAACCTGCAATAGGAACCTGACAACCACCTTCCAAATACGCATTAAAAGCACGTTCAGCACGAACACATACATTGGTTTCAGCATGCATAAGCGGCATGATCAAATCTAAAACTTCTTGATCATTAGAACGACATTCCAAACCTAATGCACCTTGCCCTACCGCAGGTAGGCTGATTTCAGGTATTAAGGTATGACGAATACGCTCGAAAAGCCCTAAACGCTTTAATCCTGCACTCGCAAGAATAATCGCATCATACTGTCCTGCATCAAGCTTTGATAAGCGTGTGCCAACATTTCCACGTAAATCAATGACATCTAAATCTGGGCGCTGTTTTAAAATCTGACTCTTACGACGTAAACTCGATGTTCCTAATTTTGCACCCTGTGGTAAATCTTCAAATTTTTCATAATAGTTTGATACAAAAGCATCAAAAGGATCTTCACGTTCGCAAATAACTGCTAGCTCTAAACCTTCGGGTAAATGCATAGGCACATCTTTCATAGAATGAACGGCTAAATCTGCACGACCATCCATCAATGCGGCTTCTAATTCTTTAACAAATAAGCCTTTACCACCTATTTTAGCCAATGGAGTATCTAAAATTTTATCACCTTGAGTAACGAAAGTGACTAACTCAACTTGAAGTTGAGGATGTAACTGTTCTAATCGATCACGAATATGTTCTGCCTGCCATAACGCAAGTGGACTCTGACGTGTAGCTATTTTCAAGGTTTTCTTCATTTCAGCTTTGCCAAACTTTAAACAATGTAAACTTACCTTGCTATGTCAAAAATGCAAGTAAATTATCAAAATGATTTAACTTTCATATCAAACTATAGATTCTATTATAGGTTTTGCATACGCTCTCTAAGCAAAGGCAAATGACGACGACTCACTGCGAGCCGCTCCTCCAATTCTCTACACCTTGCTTGATATTGCCCAGATGCCACCATTTCCAAACCATCCAAATAGTCTAAAGAAATTAAAGCATTACGATGAATTCGAATAAACCGATCTGCAAATTCAGTTTCCAAATCTTTTAAAGTTTCATCAATAAGCACACTACCGTTTTTATGGCGCACGGTGACATACTTCTGATCTGCAAGAAAATAATAAATATTTTCTACAGGAATTAATTCCAAACCTCGATACGTTTTTGCAGCAATTTGCTGTCTTTGCACTTTTTCTTCCATGAGTTCTTTTTTTTCTAAATTAGTGAGTTGAGCTTGAGTCAGTTTGGTTACATTCTCCAAAACTGCTTCCAATTCATCTTTTGCTATGGGTTTTAACAAATATCCTTTTGCTTGAGACTGAATCGCTTGCAAAGCGTGTTCATCATACGCTGTACAAAATACAATTGCAGGCATTGGGTTAAAGTGTGCCAAATATTGTGCACAAGTCAGCCCATCCATTTCAGGCATTTGAATATCAAGCAATACAACATCTGGTTCAAACTGCTGAACCATGTCCAAAGCTTGCTGACCATGTTGTGCTGTTGCAATAACGTGATGTCCTAATTGAGACACTAATCGTGACAAACGTTCTACTGCCAATGGCTCATCATCACAAACCAGGATGTCCATTTCCCCTCCTTGCCCCGAAACCTAATATTTATTTTAATGTTTATCCCAATCATCTCTTTTTATACTGATATTGAATTACTGTGGTAAATAATCCATTTCCCGCATAATTTCGAAAATAAACAGAATCGCCAAAATGTGCTTTCAAACGCTGTTTTACATTTTCTAAAGCAATTCCATGCCCTTCTCTAACTTTTATTCTATCTTGTAAAAATGGGTTGGTAATGACTATATTGACTTGATTTTCTAATATTTCAACCAGTATGGCTATTTTAGCATTGGATATTTTCCCCTCTACACCATGAAAAATACTATTTTCAATTAATGGTTGTAAGGTCAACAAAGGGATTTGAATCCCACTTAATAACAAGGGTTGCGGTATATTCCATTCAACTTTTAAACGATCTCCCAAGCGAATTTGCTCTATAGCAATATACTGTTTACTCAATTCAATTTCTTCTTTTAAACTCACCAATTTTAATTCTTGAAAACTTGCTCTAAACAATTTAGATAAATCTATCAGCATTTGTTCTGCTTTATCAGGATCAATCGCAATCAAACTCACCACACTATTTAAACTATTAAATAAAAAATGCGGATGAATACGAGCTTGCATGGCCTGAATACGGGCATTGAGCTCACTATTTTGCTGTAAAACGGTCTGTTCTCGAATATACATATAACGCAAACAAAATGCGCCTAATAAAATGCCATAACTGAGATGTAAAACCAAATTATGTTTAATATCCAACGCTGAAATATGCTGTAAAGAAAAATTCTGCCCCCAATAATGCACAATGTTTAAAACTACTGTTGTACACAGCACAATGACTTGTAACAGTAAAAAACTAAACACCGTGGCAGTTAAATACCCCATTTGAGCTATTTTCTTTTGGAATACATCTTGAAATGCTGCAAATGCTAACAAGATCCAATTAATATAAAAAATATATTCTAAGACATGTCCAAAATCTAAATTTCCCCACCCTTTTGCCTCAGAAAGTGCCAACAACAACGCAAGCACATTACTGGCAATAAACAGTTCCCACAAATAGCGTCGATGCCCCATTTTCCTAAAAAAATAAGACTGCCGAAAATGCTGATTTGATTTTATTGATGAATGATTGTGCTTTACTTCGGCAAGTGAGGCTGAATTTGTTATACTGTTGCGAGTTCTACTGCTTTTTTTCCTACTGAGCCGATATGACCACATCTTCTAATTCCTCTAATCCGTCACAAGCCCAAACTTCAGGCATGTGGGGCGGTCGTTTCTCCGAAGCTACTGATGCCTTTGTTGCTGAATTTACTGCATCTGTTCAATTTGACCAACGCTTTTATAAACAAGATATTGCAGGTTCTATTGCACATGCAACCATGTTAGCAAAAGTTGGTGTCTTAACAGAACAAGAACGTGACGACATTATCAATGGTTTAAACACCATTAAAGCTGAAATTGAAGCGGGTAATTTCGAATGGCGCATCGATTTAGAAGATGTGCACATGAACATTGAATCACGCTTAACACAGCGTATCGGTATCACAGGTAAAAAACTTCACACTGGGCGTAGCCGTAACGACCAAGTTGCTACAGATATTCGCTTATATGTACGTGATGAAATTGATGCCATTTTACAATTACTTGAAAAATTACAAAAAGGTATTTTAGGCTTAGCCGCTAAAAATACCAATACGATCATGCCAGGTTTCACGCATTTACAAACAGCTCAGCCAGTGACTTTCGGTCATCACTTAATGGCTTGGTTTGAAATGCTGGTACGTGATTCTGAGCGTTTAATTGACTGCCGTAAACGTGTCAATCGCCTACCTTTAGGTTCAGCAGCACTTGCTGGAACAACCTATCCAATCGAGCGTGAATACACTGCTGAACTATTAGGTTTTGAAGCTGTATGCGAAAACTCGCTTGATGCTGTATCAGATCGTGACTTTGGCATCGAATTCAATGCCGCTGCTTCTCTGATCATGATGCATTTATCACGTATGTCTGAAGAAATGATCCTATGGACATCTGCACAGTTTAAATTTGTGAATATTCCTGACCGTTTCTGCACGGGTTCATCAATCATGCCGCAGAAAAAAAACCCTGATGTTCCTGAGCTTATTCGTGGCAAAACAGGTCGTGTATACGGTGATTTGATGAGCCTGTTGACACTGATGAAAGGTCAACCATTGGCATATAACAAAGACAACCAAGAAGATAAAGAACCGTTGTTTGATGCAATTGATACTGTCCGTGGTTCTTTGATGGCATTTGCTGACATGATTCCAGCATTGGTTCCAAATATTGAAATCATGCGTGAAGCAGCGCTTCGTGGCTTCTCAACTGCAACCGATCTTGCAGATTATCTGGTTAAAAATGGCGTCGCGTTCCGTGATGCGCATGAAATTGTCGGTAAGGCTGTAGCATTAGGTGTTCAAGAATCTAAAGATTTATCAGAGCTAACACTTGAACAACTTCAGCAATTCTCAGATTTAATTCAAGCCGATGTATTTGAAAAAGCACTGACACTTGAAGCATCTGTCAATGCACGTAATCACATTGGTGGTACTGCGCCTGCTCAAGTTGCTGCCGCAATTGAACGTGCTTACACCCGTTTAGAAAAACTTTATGCATAAGGAGTTTTGATATGACTCGACAAGTCGTTTGCCGTAAATATCAAAAAGAGTTAGAAGGCTTAGACTTTGCACCGTTCCCTGGTGCAAAGGGTCAAGAATTATTTGATACAGTGTCAAAACAAGCTTGGCAAGAATGGTTAAAACATCAAACCACTTTGATCAATGAAAAACGATTGAATGTGTTTGAAGCTGATGCGAAAAAGTTTTTGGAAGAACAACGTGAGAAGTTCTTCAACAATGACGAATCATTGGAAAAAGCTGAAGGTCTTAAGCCTGAGTGAGGATAAGTGGAGCATTGCTCCACCCGAACGCAAGGCGCAGGCTATGCCTGAGCAAAAGCATACGGTAGAACAATCCATTTGATACGAAACAATCGCGGAAAGCGTGCGTAGTGTTAGATAATCTGAGCTCGGGATAAGATATATATCCAACTATATGATACGCGGAAACGTCAGTCGCATTGTTCGAGGCATGAGGAATATATTCCGCAAGATCTGTAATATACTGTTTTTGCAATATATTAGGTACTTGATAGTATCTGTCGAGTTGGCGACTGACAAATGGTTTTGCCTACTTTTCCCGAAAGCCTTGCGAGGTAGTACCTCTCAGGTCGAACCGAAGGTTAATCCTTACATCTGACTTTAAATGGTAAGACTCCGTTGTGCCTGATCTATCTGTTCAATAACTTACATCAAAGTTTATCCCGAACTGACGTTAGATATTAAAAATCTCCTCTTAGTTAGATTAGAGGGGATTTTTTTATGTGTTAGTTTTTTATGTTTAGCTCTTATTACGGAGAATAGCCATAAGGTTTTTCTAGCCATAAAAAAAGGAGTCTTGGAGACTCCTATAAACTTTAGAAACTACAGCGTTTGCATTCTGAATAAGCACAAAAGTACTTATAACGCTTAGTTTATATGAATTACACACTTAAATATTGACAATATGCGCACATTTTTTTGACAATTTGCGACTTATTTAAATTTCAAAATAAGCTTAAAATTGACATACGAATATGATTTTAATGTTCAACACTGAACTACATTTTCATAAGAATAAAATACTTAGAATCAATTTAAGCAACTGATTCTATGCTTTCTTCAGCTTCTTTCTGAACCAGTTTAGGTGTCTTTTCTACCCACTTTGCAGGAAAATATTTTTCTACAGTTGAAGACAATAAACGCGCAACAGGTTCTGGCAATTTCACACCCAACGGATTTTGTTCTTTTAAATCTGCAGAAGAAACCACACGTGTACCCATTAAATAATCAAACCAAGGCTTTGTAACACACCAGTTGGCATCCTGATTTGAATTCATATGATGATCGTAGTGCCAAGGGATTTTTTTCATCGCCCAATCTGGCTCAAGATGCGCACGGCGATGAATGTAATAATAATTACAAGCGCTATATAACGACGCTGCAACCATACCTTTTGATATTGGATAAAAAATTAAACTTGCAGCACCTGCAACAACTGCCAATGCAACAATTTCATTTTTAGTTCGCCAGTTTGAAATCCCTTCCACATAACCATCATCATTGAAATCTTGCTTACGCACTTCACGATGATGCTCCCAATGTGATTTCATACTTCTAGGCACAGGACTATAACGTGGCTGACCCGAACGATGCGTACCATGCAAAATGAATTTATGCGCCATCCATTCAAAACCATTTGCAAAGACTAAACCAACGACAAAACCTTTTAACATGGGATATCTCCTTTTCTTATATTCAATATAAAAGAGCTTAAAAAAAAGATATTGACATGAAAAAACATTTCCATTGACAAATTACGACATTCATTTACTATTCTTTATTGAACTAAACGTGTCTTGAAATGCACTTGTTTGTCAGAAACAAGCTTGATTAAGATATTCAGGTAAAGTCGTTTTATTCGCAATTTTGATCAACAATAAAAAGATTATAGAGATGCAACAATTTAAGGATTACGCTGGCTCCGTCTATGGAGGACTTGGACAATTACTATTTGCTTTTAGTGAAGCAAATGGATTGAAAATTTCTGAAAAATTACAACAAGTTCAAAACTTAGAACGTTTTGATTTCAATATATGGCGTGAGCTTTTAGATGATATCCAAACTCAAACCCAAAGCCCTGCTTTAGGGCTTGAAATTGCAGCCCATGTACAACCGAAACATCTTGGCATTATTGCTTATATCGCCCAATCCTGCGACACAATGGGAGAGGCGCTCACTCGTTATTTTGACTACCATCGTTTGATTTTTGATGGAAGCCCTTTAAAAATAGAGTCTTTTAGTGATGGTTATTTAGGTATTCATTGGGCAACCCTACCGTTTCACCTCACAACACAAGTCACAGATGAAATTGCAATTGCACTCATGGTACAATTTCTAAGGCATTTTCTTTCTACAAAAGATATTCAGTTACATCAAATTAATTTTACGCATTCAAGACCTCAAAATTTAAAGATTTATGAAAATTTCTTTCAATGCACTGTCAAATTTAATCAACCGCAAGCAGAACTCATCTTTCCACTACAAGTGATGACTGTTCCACTCAGCCATGGTGATCAAACTTTACAAAAACTATTGATGCAACAAGCTCAAGCGCTACTCAATGATTTACCTCATTCCAGTCAAATTGATGAACG
Source organism: Acinetobacter piscicola (assembly GCF_002233755.1). GTDB lineage: Bacteria > Pseudomonadota > Gammaproteobacteria > Pseudomonadales > Moraxellaceae > Acinetobacter > Acinetobacter piscicola. The sequence goes on from NZ_KZ268707.1 coordinate 18,822, forward strand.
TTTACAACAAAATATTCTTTTAGGCTTACAAAGAAATCTTTATCAAATTGGAGAGGTTGCAAAGCAACTGAATATTTCGATTAGACAACTTCAACGGCACTTGCAAAACCAAGGTACGACCTATCAACAACGCGTCCAAGAAGTTCGGAAATTATTGGCTGTTCAGTATTTGCAAGACCCTTATTTAGGGCTGCATGAGATTGCTTTATTACTTAGTTATTCTGAACAAAGTGCCTTCCAACGTGCGTTTAAACAATGGACAGGACTCACCCCTCAACAATGGAGGATTCAAAATAAACAGCTGAAATAGTGCATTAGAACCTGTTTGAAAATAAAATGATTTAAATTCTCTACATCTTTTTTAAGATAAATTTACTCATTTATTTTGAATCAAGTTATTGTTAAATATATTTATTAAATATTCTACATAAAAATATTATAAAAAAATTTACGTTAAAAATGCATATTTGTGATTTTATTTTCATATTTTTAGATTATTATTCACTCAGCAAAATAAAGTTTTACATAATCAACTGGCTATCCTTCACTGATTACAACATTGGATAACCAACCCTTTCCATAAAAAGAAATAGGAATAAACATGCATAAATATCTCGCAGAATTTATCGGAACCTTTTGGCTCGTATTTGGTGGATGTGGTAGTGCAGTACTGGCTGCGGCTTTCCCTGAGCTAGGTATTGGATTTATGGGCGTTGCTCTAGCCTTTGGTTTAACTGTACTCACAGGTGCTTTTGCACTGGGTCATATTTCAGGTGGTCACTTCAACCCAGCAGTCAGTGTAGGCTTATGGGTAGGAGGTCGTTTTGATGCAAAAGACCTCCTTCCATATATTATTGCCCAAGTTGTGGGTGGTATTTTTGCAGCCTTTATCCTCTACATCATTGTACAAGGTCAAGCTGGATTTACAGGTGTTGGCGGTTTTGCAACCAATGGATTTGGTGACTTATCACCAGGTAAATACTCGATGGTATCTGCACTCATCATCGAAATCGTACTCACCGCAATTTTCCTTATCGTGATCCTTGGCTCTACGGACAAACGTGCTCCTGCTGGCTTTGCACCCATTGCAATTGGTCTAGCTTTAACACTGATTCACTTAATCAGTATTCCTGTAACCAATACTTCGGTAAACCCTGCACGTAGTACAGCTGTGGCATTATTTGCTGAAACTGCTGCATTAAGTCAATTGTGGTTATTCTGGGTTGCGCCGATTGTTGGTGCGATCATAGGCGCAGTGATTTATAAAGTTGTGGGCAATGAACCACAAAACTAATTGATTCTGACAATGACAATAATGAACCTGCTACGGCAGGTTTTTTATTGTCAAAAGAATATGAATAAATGCAAATTATTAAAGAAAAGGGTTTTCAATCTCCCCTTCCGTTCGGCGGATAATGTGTTGTGGAAGATCAGTTTGTTTCTCTAAATTTGCCACAATATCATTTAAATAACGTTGTAAAACTAAAGCAGCCTGTAAACCGGCTTGGTCTTTGGTGATCTGTAAATTGCCATAAATACTGACACAATCATCTTGATTTTCTAAAGTTAAATCATGAATTGAATGTGATTCTGTTCCATTTTCAAATGGTTTAAACATTGAGTATTCTCATTTTTTTGATATTGCTCAGTATAAGATGATTTTAGAACCCGAACAAAATACGACCATAAAATTACTTTAAAATTTGTAATATATATTGCAATAAAGCCTCAACCAATTGTTTAACCAAGGCATCTTTGGTTTCTTCATCGACCTTAGGCAATTGGATCTCTGAAGTATTTACTGCACTTTTGGGTTGAAATTGTTTTTGCAACGCTTGTATTTGATCTTTAGAAACATCTTCTGCACATTGGCTTTCTGCATCCCAATGCGAATATTCAATTTCTTTATTGGCTTTGACCTGATTTGCAGTCAAAGGCAATTTATATGTATTCCGCTTTTGCTCTTCAGTCAATTGTGGAAATAAATTTACCCCCAATTGTTCTTCTAAATAACAAACACTCACAATTCTCACCTGTTGCGAGTCATTATTTGGTGAATAGTACGCCCCAATAATGCCATGCTTAGGAATATAAATAGCTTTATACAATGCGGTAGGAACAATCACCCCACTGCCAATCGTTTTCAACCTTTTACCTGAGAATATTGGCCCCGTCACCACATAAATATCTTTCTTTTGCTTGGTGACCATTGCACGTGTTGCTTCTTCAAGCTCACGCCATACTTGCTGATTATTTTTAGGTACTTGCGGTACGATATTGGCTAATGAAAAACTGTCAAATTGTGAAGTTTTATCAGACATATCACCATTGGGCGACATATGCCCACGATCATAGCCAGAACCACGATAATCTGACAATAAAGCACGATGTGCCGAACTCAAACGTTGCTCTTCATGAAAATTATCTTCACGTTTAATTTTCTGACTTAAACGTTGTGGAGATAAATGTTCTGCTGTCCATAACGGTGTTTTCGACACCCCTGAATACATGACATTGAAACCATTAAAACATAAGGGATAACTATCTTTCTTTAAACTTTCTTTTGCTAAAACAGGTGGCTCATCTCTATAAAACTGGGCCAAACAATCTGAATTCAACCGTTTTTCTTGAGTAAATGGAATAAACTGAGTAATTCTTTCTTGCCCAAAAGCAATGGCAAAACTTCCAGTAGCAACTACACCTAACACCATTTTTACAACTGAATTTTTCAACCAAAAACTTCCCAAATACCTTAAATCACTTTATGAATAAATCCAAAACAACTTTTGAACTTCAGTAGCCTAGCAAGCCAATCACAACAAAGATATTATGTGAATATTCAAATGAATAAACCTACAACACCTTCTGCTTAATAAAGCAGCATTGCATGTAACAATTCATTGCTTTTTCAACAAACTTCCTTGAAAGCCTTTTCATTCAATCGTTTCAGCTAAATTTATACATTGAGTATGCCACTTTAAAAACAGATCAGCGAGGCTAAAGCGACATCATTTGTCGTTTTAATTATCATTAAATGATCGCAAAATGAAAGTTGAGGCTTTGATATAACCAAAATGACTAAAACATTAAAAGCTAATATAACCCGAGCTCGGGATAAGATATGTTTCCAACTATATGATACGCGAAAACGTCAGTCGCATTGTTCGAGGCAGGGCTACATCTGCAATATACTGTTTTTGCAATATATTTGGTACTTGATAGTATCTGTCGAGTTGGCGACTGACAAATGGTTTTGCCTACTTTTCCCGAAAGAAAAGTAGGTCGAACCGAAGGTTAATCCTTACACCTGACTTTAAACAGTAAGACTCCGCTGTACCTGATCAATCTTTTCAATAACTTACATCAGAGTTTACCCGAACTGACGTTAATATATTTTTAGCATGCATAAAAAAGCCAAGAATGATCTTGGCTCTCCACAAATTTTAACTGAATAGATATGATCATCAAATTTCGATTTGACTGCCCATTTCAACCACACGATTGGGTGGAATTTGATAGAAATCACTCACAGGGCTGGTATTTCTTTGCATTGAAATAAACAATTTTTCACGCCAAGGCGCCATACCATCGCCCACTGTGTGAATTAAACGATCACGTGAGATGAAGAAACTAATATGCATCATGTCAAAAGCGATCTCCATTTGCGAGTAAGCAAGTGCTAAGGCATTTGGAATATCAGGCTGATCTTTAAATCCATAATAAACAAACACACGCTGAAACTTATCATCCAAAACTTCTACTCGGATTCGCTCCTGATCTGGAACATACGGCACATCACGAGTAATCACAGTGACCAGAATATTTCGCTCATGCAAGACTTTATTATGTTTAATATTATGCAACATTGCATGCGGCACAATATTGGGATTACCTGTTAAAAACACCGCTTGCCCAGGTACACACATTGCCCCATCATTCAAACTGACACTTTTAATAAACAGATCTAGAGGTAAAGCATCTTTTTCTAAACGATTAAAGACAATTTCTCGCCCTGTTTTCCATGTCATGAGAATCGTAAATACGATTGCTCCAATAAGAATCGGTACCCAACCACCAGAGATAATTTTTAATGAGGTTGAACCAATAAAAACAACATCAATGATTAAAAATGGAATGGCAAACAAAGCCACTTTCCATTTTGGCCAACGCCAGAAACCATATGCCAAAAAGGAAATTAAAATAGTGTCACAGAACATGGTCATCGTGACTGCAACACCATAAGCATTGGCTAAATTCGCACTGTTCTGAAAAATCACAATGAGTAAGACAATAGAGACAAATAATACCCAATTAATAAACGGCAAATAGATCTGACCTTGCTCCACATCTGAGGTGTGATGTACGGTTAAGCGTGGCAAATAACGCAGTTGTATTGCCTGATTTGCCATCGAAAATACACCTGTAATCACGGCTTGCGAAGCAATTACTGCGGCAGCTGTAGCCAAGGCAATCATCGGATACAGGCCCCATTCTGGAACAAGTAAATAGAATGGGTTTTCAATTGCATTTGGATCACGCAGCAATAATGCGCCTTGCCCTGCATAGTTTAGAATTAAGCAGGGTAAAACAATAATAAACCACCCCAAACGAATCGGAAGTCGCCCAAAGTGCCCCATATCTGCATAAAGTGCTTCACCACCAGTTACGGTAAGAATCACAGCACCCATGGTTAAAAAGGCCACGTACGGCTGATGAAAAATAAAGTTCAATGCCCAATGCGGACTCAACATGCTCAATACATAGGGAGTTTGACTAATACTGTAAATACCGACCAAACCAATGGAGATAAACCATGTAAACGTAATGGGGCCAAAAAATTTCCCCATGGTTCCTGTTCCGTGTCTTTGTACAAGAAACAGTGCGGTAAGAATCCCTATTGCCAAAGGCATCAGCCATTTATTAAACATAGGGGTAGCAATACTTAAGCCTTCAATCGCTGAAAGTACTGAAATTGCTGGCGTAATAATCCCATCGCCAAAGAATAAAGATGCCCCAATAAATCCTAGTGCAATCAAATAGATTTTTCTATTTTCTGCAATTCGATTCGTTCTTAAATTCAGCGCAAGCAAAGACATAATACCGCCTTCACCGTTGTTATCTGCACGCATGATAATGGTGACATACTTGAAACTGATGGTCAGCATCATGCACCAGAAAATCAACGACAGAATTCCGAGCACTGTCGCTTCAGTGATGGCAATGTGTGCGGTGAGAAAACATTGACGTAGCGCATATAAGGGGCTGGTTCCAATGTCACCAAATACCACACCTAAAGCCGCTAGCGTAATTGCAGGCAATGCTGCCTTTTTTGCAGTACTTTGCATAAAACGTCTTCTATAAAGTAGACACTATTTTTTCGTAATAATATCACTGTGTAAAAACTTTTGCTCTAAATCAATTGTTTCAGCTTGGCAGAGCTCTTTTTTTTGGTTATTATCGCTCGCCTTGGTGAGGTGTCCGAGTGGCTTAAGGAGCACGCCTGGAAAGTGTGTATACGTTTGCGCGTATCGAGGGTTCGAATCCCTCTCTCACCGCCAAGATTCTGTTTTAAAAATACCGAAACATACCTTAAAGGCTTAAACTACAATAGTTTAAGCCTTTTTTAATGTTCTTTTAAATCCTTGGCTATCCTTGTACTCCTGAAATATCATGGGGGACAAGTGGGGGATGATTTGGTTATACTATAAATCGTCCCCCAAATTCCAAAGAAATAGCTAAAAATGCTGACAGATGCTCACGTTAGAAAAATAAAACCGCTTGAAAAGAAAAAGCGTTATGCCGATGAAAAAGGGCTGTACCTTGAGGTCACGCCTTCAGGCGGAAGGTTCTGGCGATTGAAGTATCGCTTCAATGGTCGTGAAAGTACTTTAACCATTGGGAGCTATCCTGAAATCTCATTAGCTCAAGCTCGTCGCACCCGTGATGAAGCTCGTATACAGCTTTATAAAAATATTGACCCTAATGCCATAAAGAATGACCGCCTTCAGCAAACTGATGAAAGTAGGCTATTTAAAGTCCTTGCGATGGAGTGGATGGAAGACCGTAAAGCCGTTATCAAAGAAGCAACCTACCTACGTGATTTATCTGTTTTTGAAAAAGATATATTCCCTGCATTGGGTAACATGCCTATCGATCAAATCAAAGGGAAAGATGTACTGGCATGTGCTAAAAAAATTGAAGCACGTGGCGCACAAGAAATGGCAAAACGCTCTATTCCTTTGACTGGGCGTATTTTCCGTTTTGCGATTCGTAAAGGATTAATTGAGAATGATCCAACACCTCACCTTCACGAAGCCTTAAAGCCTCGTAAAGTGAAGCATATGGCTCGATTGGATATTTCGGAGTTCCCTCCTTTTCTTGAACGCATGGATCGTTATCATGGTAATCCTGTGATCAAAACTGCGATTCAGTTTATGACTCTAACTTTTGTAAGGACTGCTGAACTCAGAATGATGGAATGGAGTGAAATCGATTTTGACAACAAGATATGGCGTATACCAGCCGAAAGAATGAAAATGGCTTTGCCTCATCTCGTTCCATTATCTACGCAAGCAATTGAACTACTAAAGAGCTTATTACCACTCACAGGCAAAAAACAGTATGTTTTTTATAACCACAGCACAGCCAACCCTATGAGTAGTAATGCAATTTTGTGTGTAATCCGTACAATGGGCTATAACGGGAAAATGACTGGACATGGTTTCCGTGGACTTGCTTCTACAACCTTACATGAACAGGGCTACATGCATGATGCAATTGAAATTCAATTAGCTCATAGGGTTGGTAATGCTGTATCGCAGGCTTACAACCATGCTCAACATTTAGAATATCGAACCAAGATGATGCAGGACTGGTCAGATTTTATTGATAGTTTACGTAATAAAACTGTGCCTTTTCCTAAACATAAAAGAGCTTAGATCGAAAGTCACGCTCTTACCAAAGTAATAGAATTAATATTAGAATTTAGGATTTATATACGAAAGGGATGTTATTTCTTTACCACAGTATGAGCATTTATAGATTCCTCTATATGAAGGAGCTAGATTTAAATGCTCATGTTTTTTCAAGATCTTGTTTTGCTTTTCGCCTATTAGGACATAATTATGCCCCAATATATTCGTACAACTCATCTTTGTCATTTTTTAGAAACCAAAAATTAATTTTTCAACAATATCATATTTATAATTTATTCAAGCATTTATAAATACCATCTAAAACTTTCAAATATCTGATATTCTTCCTAGCACTGTGCAATCATTCAGATGAATGATTATAGAAGTAATATTATAAGGGTTTTGAGATTTCATTATTGGTTTACTCCACCAAATTGTGCGTTAGAATAAGGTGTACTACCTTCCCCCCAAGAAATCAAACGTCCTTCAAACTCAGGTACTAAAAACTCAATAAATTGATTTAAATCATGATTATAAATTTTGGCATCCTCTGACTGTTGGGTATATTTTTTATAGCGTTCTTTCCATTTACCCGAACTATCTCTCTCATTCAATAAGTTAGCTTTTCCAGTTACTTTTAAAGTAAGCATAAAATGCTTAATGTAAGCTGGATGATGTTCCATCAAGTTATGAGCCACACTCACCATATCATCAATATTATTACCTACAGCATAGCCAAATTTTGCACTTAAAATTGAGTTAACCACTGTTTTATAGGGCGCATGTAAAAGATATTTAGGAGTACTAATTCCCATTAGCTCAATCTCCTTACGAATAGAGAACCACTCATAGTTGAATTGATTGTCAGTAAGATAATGAGTTTTTATCCATAGTTTAGTAAACTCGACCAATAATTCAGATTTAGTTTTTGATGGAACTTGTGTTTCAAGATCAACCTGTTCTAGTGATTCGATATATTTTTGAACTTTTAGTTTATCTTTTTGATTCTTACTCTCTTGTAAATAACTATGTCGTAAGCCTAATTTTTGCTTTAACTTTCGATATTCAGCTTCATAATCAAAAAAGTATATTTGCTTTGTAAATTCGTTATGGACTAAATTTTGAAACTCAATGAACTCTTTATTCCATTTATTAACAATCTGATTATTCTGTATTTCAGGCTTTAGATAATGACACTCTAAAGTAAAAGCTTTTGATTTAATTGATTGCGCGACTGTAGAATCATTTACTACAAATGCATTTGCATTATTGTTGTAGTAAATATCTTGCATTGACTGCTTCTTCGCTTTTTCTGTTGGTTCAAAATGATTAAAAATCCATAGTAAGCAAGCATTGTTATCTTGATAAAAAATCTTACGATCAATAATCACATTCAAAAAAGTTGTAGAAAGTTGTCCTTCAAAAACAACTAATTGCTTTTTATATAACGAAGATACATCTGGTCTACGCCATTGCTTTAGGTCAATGCTTTTACGAACTTGTTCAATATGAATATCACTAAAAGATTCATCTACTTGTAGACTCTTATATATATTCTCTTTTAGCAATTTATGTTGTTGGGTTTCTTTCGCAATCTGATACTTTAAAGCAGTTTTTTCTTGCTCCGATAGCTTTTTAATATGCTTTACAGGACACTTGAAGTTTGGGGTATTTTCCAACTCAGGAATATGTCTGAAAAAGAATGTTGCCGAAGTGTTGATCTGCATGTGATCTGTACGTCTAGCGAGGGTTACAGGTGATTGACACCAAGCACATGTAAAATGAGGCTTGGTTTTATTCCTTTTATATTGCTCCCTTATTTGACTACGCCATTGTGTAAGTTCCATTTCAGATTGTTGAAAGAATACATCAACATCAATCCACATATTTTGATCGGTATCAATGATATGAATTAACTTCATGTACTCTCCCAACTATTACTTAAATTAGCTTAACAAGCTCTCAATCAGATCGAAGCGCTTATCTTTAATCATAATAAATTTACATTGTCCTTCTGATAAATTAGCCCATAGCTCCCCAATTTGGCGATCATCCTTAGCAGCTTCCCACTTATCAGCCCCTTTATATTCAACCACTAAAATTTTTCCATTAGGTAGTTTACATATAAAATCTGGATAGAAGCGACCATTTCCCTTTTGCAAGTAAAAAGAACAGCCTTCTTTACGAACTAAGTTTCTCACCCAAAACTCAATATTTCCTTTAACTGCTTGCTGATCCAACCAACATGCACAAGCAAACTCTTCACCACTATCAAAAGCCCCAATACGGCCATAGTAATGTTTGTTAAATGCATAATATCCGTATTCACCATTATCATCGCGAGAAGGTGCATAAACATTTGGATGGAAATTAAACTGATATTCTTGTTCATTTGAGACTGTTATTTGATGAAGCTCATCATTGCCAAATAAGAAATTTTGGTAAGCATCATTAACAGCTTCCTTTCGTAAAATATTAATTCTTTTTTCAATCAACTGACGAATTATATATTTCTGAGTATTTGTTCGAGCCAAATCAAAATCATCTTTACTTAACAAATCATTTAGCCACGCAAGAACAAAATTTCGTTTAGCCTCATGAGTTAATGATTCTTCTAAGATATTCTTACATAACCAAGTTGCTAATTTGACTTCATCCCAATTTTCAGGTTTATACACCAAACCTAAATCTCTCTGAAGTTTTGGAAGAAAAGTAACTTTTACCTTACCTTTAGTCTCATCAATATCTAAAGTTCCAAAATCATTTGAAGCATAAGCTGAATTTAAAATTGAAATATCATCATGCAAAATTTTTGCATCTACTGTTGTTAAATTCCAAGGATATTCAAGAACTTCTGGATCATCAAATAATTGAAGCTCGCCCTGAACCGATAATGCTAATAGTGGGACTTTAAACTCTTTACCCAATTCCGCAGGTGTCTGAAAATATTCGATAGATTGACGGCTAACCTCGGCCCCTTTCTCAATCTGCTGCACTGACTCTAGTTGTGAAACAGTTTTCGTTAGTTCCACAGTCTCTTCTTTAGTCAACGGGGTAATAATCGTCAATTCATTGGTTTTATTATTCCATTCTACTTTCTTTTTTATCGTAGGTGTAACAGACTTTAAATCTGGCTTTTCAGGTAACGGAATTGTTATTGGTTTCACAATAATTTTAGAATTTCCAAAGTCCAAACGAGCTTGCTCACCCGTACCTGCTTTAACAAATTCAGCCGCTTCTTTAGTATCAAAACCAGCCCCTTCAACTAGGCTATCTCTCAAAGTTTCAGCTGTGTCAGAAAAACTTTTTGATACAACATAAGCATAAGATTGATTTAACTGTTCACTCTGTCTATGTGATGCATTTGGCTGTCTAAGAATACGCCCTAATAATTGCTCAACTGCTGTACTTGATTGCACAGAAGCCATACTCACTAAAATATAAGCAAATGGGCAATCCCAACCCTCAGCTAAAGCTTTTTGAGTAATTACATACTTAATTTTACAAGCCTTATCTAAAATTCCTTTAGGATATTTTGCTGTAATTTCTTCAAGTTCTTTCTCATCTCCTGTGGCAAGAGCGATTTGCTCTCTTGGAATATTCTGATTATTTTCTAGTTCATTAAGTACAGCATAAATATCCAATGTTTCACGAACTTTACTTTTTGCTTCGGCTTGAATAAGTACTATCGGTCTCAGATATTCAAAACCTTGTCTCTGTTCTTCTAACGCTATATGTTCTAAAGACTCTCTTTTATGAATCGCATATGCTAAGCATTGTTGCCAATTTGATTCTGTTTCTAAAACAATCGGCAATTTAATCATTTGTTCTGCTTTTAATTCAGCAGCAGAGACGCTATGTAAAACATTGGTTGGAGTTCTCACTGTATCTGGTGTTGCTGTAAGCTCCATAATACCACTTGGCTTAAAACGAGCTAACATATCAAAAGCAAGTTCAGTACGACTATTATGTGCTTCATCTACAATAATAAAGGGCCGATGTAATCTAAGAACGTTAGCTAAAGAATTTGGAACTATTAGATCACTCCCTTCACCCTCTGTTAACAACTCTGACTTTTGTTCTGCTGTTAGATGCTCAAAATGATGCATTAGCGCACCATTGTTCTGGTAAACCTTTCTACTTTCTTCTTCTTCTACTTGAAAGGCTTGGCGTGTAGCAACAATAACAACTGTTGAAGTTAAAAGCGTTGAACGAGTAATGCTTTTTGCCTCTTCAATATCCATAACTGTAACTTCACCTGCTTCACGTAAAGCTGCTGAATATGGATGTTGTTTATTTTTTAAAGCAGTAATAGTTTGTTCACGTATCGTCTTGCTTGGCACCAACCATAAAACGACACTTTGAGAAACTCTTAAAAAATGCTTATTAACTAATGTGACACTCTTGCTTGCCAACCATGTCTTCCCTCCACCTGTAGGTACACGTAAGCAAAAGTACGGCATATCTAAGGCAAAACCATTCAAAGCATTATAAGTTTGCCCTTTTCCCCATAATCTTTCAGTAGTTGCATAAAATGCGGTCGAAGCATTCTCAAATTCATGACATGCTTGAAAATATGTTTGTACACTTTCTAAAACTTGATTCTGATATTCTTTAGCAATAAATGCAGTCATGACTTAAACCTCTAGCGCATAAGGTGTTTGTTTAAATGTTATATTTTCACGTTTAGCTTTTACCCCTAAACGATTAGCTGCTGCATAAATCACTTTTCCCCCATCAAATTTGGGAAGAACATCATAGACCTGCTTTGTTAAAATATTACCACCTTGTTCTGTAAGATCTTTTAAAATTCCGTTATATAGTAAATAAATAGCTCGTCCTTCGAATATACCTAGTAAAGGTGAGTTCGCTTTGCCTGTATAACCAGTTCCTGTTTCAGAAAACCAAATAAACTCTGCTAACTGAGCAAATGACACATCCGAACGTATTTGACCATCTGATTGGAATAATGGCTCACTTGATAACGTACAGTATTGAAATCCACTACCTAATGGTTTTGTTTTTTCTGTGACAGTGATTTCACCTATTAATGATATAAAATCACTTTCAATGACTGTTTTAATATTAGAATATTTATCTCTATTTTCATCTTGAATTTCACTTAACTTGCTCAACAATTTCTCACTATTTTTCAGACTATTAAGTGTTAATTTATGAGAATAAATAGTGTTTTTATGCTTACCAATATATTCATATCCAGAGATAGCCATATTTATTCTTTTAGCTGTCACTGTTTTAGCAATCCCATCTTCCAATTCAACAAGAATAAATTTTCTATTACCATCATCTAGACTATTTTGTTTTAAAACTGCATGTGCTGTAGATCCAGATCCAGCAAATGAATCCATCACAATAAAATCGTTACCAGCTATCATAGAAATTAGATATCTAATCAAATCTACTGGTTTAGGATATTGAAAATCAAAACCCATTTTTTCCAATTCAGCTTTTTGAGACTGGGTACTGCCTACACCATTAATTACTGATACAACATGACTAGCACTATTTCTTACTTTTCTAGATTCGATGGCACCAGTGTGCGTAATAACAAATTCTGTTAGCTGATCTTTAGAATCAAAAACTGCTTCTAAATTATTATTTATAAAATCTAATAAAATATTTTTGGATGACCAACCACTAGTAGCATTAACTGGATAAACTAATTTTCCCTCTTTAATTACTACATCGCTATCGTAATGAGGATAAGCATCCGTTCTCTTTGGAATTATCACCTCATCCACTGTACAAGGAAATCCAGCTGGCAATAGCACAGAACTCATTGGATTTTTAGGACCATTTTTTACAATCGTATTTTGAATAATATTTTTATTTAACTTACTATTTTCTCCCACACTTGGATCAATAACTTTAGGGTGGGGAAAAAGTGCAGCATTATTTGAATACATTAAAATATATTCATGACAGTTTTTTATTTTAGCTTGATTATCAAAATTACCATCTGTTCTCCATACAAAGCTTTCTAAACGATTTTTAGTTCCAAAAATTTCATCCATCAATAATCTTAAATGATGTATTGCATAATCATCAATCGATACGAATATAACCCCATCTGTAGCCAAAAACTGTTTTAACAACAACAATCGGGGATACATCATACACAACCAACGGTCATGTCGATCTAAAGTATCACCTTCTTTTCCTACAACCTCACCCAACCACTTACGTATCTCAGGACTATTAACATTATCATTATAAACCCAACCTTCATTGCCTGTATTGTATGGTGGATCAATATAAATACATTTTACTTTTCCAGCATAACGTGGCAAAAGGGCCTTTAATGCATGAAGGTTATCCCCCTGCACTAAAAGATTACCACTATGTTCATCACCGCATGAAAGTTCAGCTACAGGCTCAAGCAACCTATAAGGAACATCTTTATGATGTTTTTCAACCGCTTCTTTTCCTATCCAATTTAATGTAGGCATTAAGTAATCCCAAAAACATAAATTCCGCAATTTGCATAGATTACCATTTAAAAAAGGCTCAATCCTAGGCTTTTACTCACGCCTTCCCATAAGTGTGACAATCTCTGACGTGCTATTCAATTTAGTCTTTTTTAGTTTCATTGAATTACACTATCTGTATTATGGCTCTGCATATGAATCGATACTTGAGATAAACCAGCCCGTTCAAAGCGATATCTCATATATCTAGAAATATCATCTTCGTGTGAGGAAATGATTAACTGTCTGTCTTTTAACTCACAACGTAATAAGTCAGTTAAAGAGGCAATATTGATTTCATCTAAGGATTGCACAGGATCATCAATTAAAACTAAAGAGTTCTCGGAATAAACTCTATTTAAAGATAAGAAAAAAGCTAGACTCAATGCAGCCAATTGACCAGAACTCATTGCTAGTGTCGCATCATGGTCAGAACTTTCCGCAGTACAGAAGCGAATTTGCTGCCCTTCTGCATAGTCTATAAACAGTCCTAGACCACGTTGATAATTTTGTATTAAGCGCCCACTATAGATATGAAATATTAATTCAATATTAGCGATAATTCTTGAAGAGTAATCACGTTCAGTTTCAATTAGTATTTTTTTCAACCTAATTATTTTAGCTTTTGCATTTAAGTTTGCATTATATAAATCACTCTTTTCCTTTAACAATTTTTTCGTCTGCTGAAGTTCAAAATCCTTAAAGTCTTTAAACTTTTTATTTACATAGTTTTTCTTATGATTTAAATCATCTTCCATTAAGTCATAGAAATCTTTATGTTTCTCAAAAGTTACACTTATAGCTTCCTCCCACCCTACAGGTAGAACATCTCCTTCTATTTTTTTTAAACCTCTTAAATTAGAAATAATTTTATCTTTTCTAATTTCCAATTCAATATCATCATCTGTATATTCAGAAGAATAACTTATTGCCATTTTCTCAAGACGAGAACTCAAACCGTTCAAGGTTTTAAAAAAGTTTTGGCTTATATTTAATTTGGTGAACAAATTAATATTAAAATCTTTTAAAAAAGCATCTTTTTCTTTTATATATAACTCTTTAATCAACTTTAACTCAGAAGAAATAATCAGATAGACCTTACTTAGATCTTCTGTTGAACTTCCAATTTCTTTTGAATATAAATCTGAAATCACCCTTATATTTTCAATAAGTTTTTCTACACTTCCCCAATCCACCCCACATAAAGCGCATATAGTTCCATCCTCACCAAAACTTTGTTTATGTTTTTCAAATAAATCCTCTCGCATTTTATTAAGCTCTAATAACTTCGCTTTTTTTTCTGAGAGCAATGCTAATTTCTTATCTTTCTCAATAATATTTTCTTTAAGTTTATCTGAAATAAACACCCCTAAAGAACTTAATTTTGTAATTTCCTCTTGAGAAATAGCATTAAAATCCTTATCCAATATCAATAAAATTTGATCAACCTCTAAGAGTCTTTTATTAATCAATTGAAGATTATCAAAATTACTTATATGCTTACCTATAGATACAAGCAGCAACAAAGAACTATCATTATCAATGATAAATTTTTCAATAGCTGAATTTTGATTTCTTATGCGTATATCTTCTTTTCTTTTACAACACTCTATTAATAGATCAATTTCTTTTATAAAATTATTATAATTTACATCAGCCTCTTGTAAAAAAATTTCTTCATCATCCCATTTTGGAGATGTTCTTTGTGTAGATATTTTTTTATATATAACATCATATTCATTTTCAGAAATATTTTTTTCCAAGATATTTTTTAACTTAGCATCTATCTCATCAATTTCTACCTTTTGTACTTTTTCCTGTTTTGTTAATTTACTTTCGACTTTATTACAAATATCAATACGTTTCTTTATTTCAGTTGTTTTTATTAGTTCTTCCAAAGCCTTCTTACGATCAGTGATTTTTTTCGAAAAAATAAATTGACTCTGACCTTGGTGTAAATAATTTAACATTGAATAGTTAGAACAAAAACTTTCACCAAAAAACTGTTCAAAAAAATTATTTTCTAACTTATTCTCAGTAGGTTCAGAGTTAAAATCATCTAATTTATATAAACTAAAAATATCAAAATTATTAGCTTTATTATTAATTTCGACTTTTAAATCATTGACAAACCCCATTCTAACAAAAAACAGTTTTTCATCATCATGATCATTCATCAACTCTACTTTAATTTTTAAATCAACCTCACCACTTTTTTTGTTCCAATATAGATTATCTTTGAACTTCTTTTTTGTCTCAACCATCACAAGCTTATAAAGATCTGATATTCTAGATATTTTTCCTGTAAATAACAATTCAATAGCATCAAAAGTAGATGTTTTTCCATACCCATTTGGACCTTCTAAAGTAATCAATGAAGACTTATTGAAATCAAATTCTATCTTTGTAAATGCTTTAAATGCTTGAATCTGAAGCTTTGATATTTTCCAATTCTTCACTTAATAACTCCGCTATAACTTCATCAATACTATCTGCTTCATATTTTCCAATCAAATCATAGGTTTTGACTAAATTTTCAGCATTTACTTTTTCACTTACACTATCAAACAGATTTTGAAATGATTTACTAAATTTTGGAATTTCTAGAAATGGAAATTTAATAAACAATCTTGTAACCAAACTATGGAATGAAGGTTTTAGAGGATCTTTTTTGTATTCATCAAACTCATCCATTTTCTTAATTTGACTCTTAAAATCCTCATAACTTTTTCCAAGAAGTAGTTTTTCTTCAGCATCTGAATAATAAAAAAAATATTTTTTGAAGTAAAAAGGGTTTTCTTCTATTTCTAAAACTTGTTCTTCTATTTCATTAAAATCATTTAAAAAATTAACTTTGTAAATAATAATTAAATCACAATTTTTCTTAAAAGCAGGTTGCTTTTGCATTTTATCTGGAAGAGATTCATTGATTAGCTTATGAATACTTTCAACAGATAATAGCTGATCTAAGACATGTACAATTAAGTACCTTTGAGCTCCACCATTTTCTTTAATGAAAAAATTTGTATTATCTGAAGACTTTTCTAAAATAAATCCTGAATCTTTCACAGCTTCGTGCATAATTTTTTTAAGCATTATTTAACTCGCTTTGCGCTGCATTGGTACAAATTACTTTTACTGGAAGCTCTTTTAATATATGATTTTCAGCCTCAATATCATCGATAGTGATTCGTGTTACACTGTCATTATAAGCATTAATTTCAATATTTTTGTGAACTTCACTACCTGATATTAAAATATTGTACTCATATAAAATTTTTACTAATAAATTATTACTACGAAGTTGTTCTATCAATTTAGTTTTAAATGATTCAGCACGTCTATCTTGCAATTTCAAGGCTGTAGGTAAGTATTTTTTTAACTCTTTAGAATAATGAGGAAGGTCAACCAATACAATACTAGCTGAGATATCGGTAATGATTTCAGCATAAGTACTTACATCATCATTCCTTATTTGATCAGAAGATGATAAGCGGATAGATTGTTTTATATATTCTAACTCAGCATCATCCATTTTATAAATATGCTTAAAAACCTCATTAAATAAGCCTATTTGTTGTATTGTAAAATATTCATTACTCTCACATACATAATTTTCCAAAGTATCAGCAAAAAGATTTCGCAACCTTCTCATCTCATATGGAAGATCCTGTACTAAATTAAAGTCTGTAATTAAAATTTCTAAAATTAAATCACTTTCAATTGTATTTTCATAGGCCGCTCTATTCTGACTTGTTCCCCGATGGATCAAGGAATGAATTTCAATAACTTTTGAAGTGATCATTTCTGATAAATAATGATATTTCTGCTCTACAAGTAGCAAAGAGTTTTCCAAAGAATTCTTATTCAAATATTCTTCTATTTTTTCTTTAATTACTCTCTCAATTCGATCTAATTTACAATAAGAATCTTCATCATATTTATAAAATTCAACTATTGCTTTTTTCTCATTTTCATAATCACTAGAATCATCAATTTCATTAGCTATATGGAAGTATCTTTTTGTATTAGGACAACAATCTATACATATTTTTGACGACTTATTTAGTGCTTTTTCAAATGCAGATCTATAAGGAGATGCCTTAGCCTTAACTTGATGAACCGATATTGCAATACCATCCGAATAAATGGCAAAGTCATCAGTACTATCCAACTGTAAAGCAAATTTCTTGACTTCTTTCCCCTCGAAGCTTTCATCCAATAGAAGCTTAATAGAATGAAAAAGTGCTATCTTTCCTTGATAGACGAAGCCTCCCCAAGATGATATTGCACTGTCAGGCAGCTCCTCTGTCATATAAAACCCTATTATTTATAAATTTTATTTCTTTCTAATATACATGAAATCTATTTCTTTGCAAAAACTAAACTACTTCAAATTTGGGAGCTTTCGCCCCCTAACTATCGACTTGCTAACCTTCGCTCAATCCATTGGTTTACCTCAAATGCCGACCAACCAACACAATTCACACTCAACTTAATTGGCTTAGGAAATGTTGAATCTAACATTTAGATTGAGGATTAAGTTTTTCATATATAACTGAACGGCTAATATCCGTAACTGCAATGACTTCTTTAATCCTAATGATTTGGTTTATGTGAAATATCTAATCATCTGATAAATACGTTTTATTTCTCCAACCATTATCAAAACTAAATTTAGAAAATGGACTAATTCACCGCCCTAACACTCCCTTGCCCTTGTTGAATATCCTCTACAGAACTTGGCTCCTTAGAGAGTTTAGACTTCGCCTTGACTTCAAACTCAAGCTGAGTTTGCTCAGCCTCATCAGTATAAAAATCCTCCACTAAATCTAATCCTTCCTCCAAATTTATCTCAAACTGTGCATTACTAGAACTTAATCTAGCTGTTGCATCTAAAGCATTTTGATTAAAGCTTACAGCTTTACTTTGTTGGTCTATTTCCTTTGCTGCTTAAATCGTATATTGAAGATTCACCACATGCTGTAAAGTTAAATTCACGCAATTGATTGCGAGATGTAAAGTAAGTAACTCGTCACTTTGAATAATAAGTCACTTAATTTTAACCATTAAAAAGATAGCTTACGATTGGCTATGTTTTTTAAACATTTGGCCAAAACTAATTCCACCGTCATCTTTTGGTCTTTCCCATGCTTCAAACAAACTAACTAAACCATTCACCAACTGTTTATCATAACTAATTGAACCAAAAGGAAATGATGTTAAATACTCAGCTTCTGAGTCTAAAACATGTAGAACAATTACAGCAAATTCATTTTTAACAACAATAAGTTCAAAATTACCGTCAAGTATCCCATCCTTAATCCCATAAAAATACTTTTGCTGATCTTTCGCAATAATCTTACGGTAATTATTTACAGAAGTTCGATCTTGTTCATCATGCATCGGTAAAAAGCATTTCAGTTGTAAATCAGTATTCTGTTTAGTCTTAATTTGCCCTAAAGCATTAATAAAAGTATTGAATCTTAGTGATTTACCCCAAAAGACATCATCTGGCGCTAACCAGTAGATACTGCTGACTTGATGATTCTTAGCAATGCTTTCTTTAATTTTATTCAATATAATCTTTGAATTGCTCTGACTATAGCAAGGACCAATAAACAAATGATTTCCATCAGATGATTTACTTTCAATAGGATTAATACTATCAAATAAAGCATTAGGTGCTAGAAAACGGCCATCCTTAAAATATTGATTAAGTTTTAACTGCTCAAACCCATCTAGATTATTCAAAATATCACGAATATTGTTACCCTTTTTACTTTGCCCCAATGCTTGATAAGTTTTATCTTTGAGTTCATCACTCATAATCGAGTCCAAAACTTTTATGGCTTGTGGTTCAGCCTGAGCATCAACATGAAGATCGAGCGACTTACGAACAGTACATTCTTTAACCTTTTTCACTGTACCCATTTTATAAATACTAGGTCTGCCTTCTATTTTCTTTAAGGTAATAATATCCTCTTCGATAAGTTGATAAAATTGCTTCTGAAATCGGTCCCTAACGATATTTTCACTATTTGCAGCATGAGTACTAGTCGCAATCAATTTAATGCCATACATATTGTTATCTGGCTTTTGAGCAATATAATTAAAATTGGTTAATTCATAGATCAAACTGTGAGTATGCTCCAAAATAGATGCAACTTTCGGTATTGAATCTACCGTGGTGAAATATTTCATTGATTTATTAGTCAAATGAAAAAGTCCATCTTGCTGAAGCTCAACTTCATTATTAGTAATGAGTTGATCTAATACAATGCGAGACTCTCGCTGATTCATGCCTAAAAATTTAGCGATATTCTTCACAGACAATGGGCTTATACGCAATAAACGCATAATCATAGAATCTATGAAGTTAGGCATTTGACTTGATGTATAACTAAAGTTTACTTCAAACTTTTGAGAAGGAATTAAGATATCAATATCATGATAAGGAATACTATAATTACTCATGATTGCCACCTCGATTCGAACTTGTTTTATATTTAAATTTCAATGAATTGGGATTCTTAGTTGGTGCAAGTTTCTGATCAGCAATATATTGATAATGCTGATCATCATTTGTACGCTCCAGGATATAACTAAGAACCAATCCTAATGGACTTTCTTTATGTCTTGGCATATCCCATAGACGAGATGCACCAAAAATTACCAACCGATCCATCGCTCGAGATAAAGCCACATTAATACGATTTGGCATATTCATAAAACCAATTTTATTATCAGAACTATTACGTGTAATAGATAAAATAATAATTCTGTTCTCTTTTCCTTGATAGCTATCAACAGTATCGATTTTAACTAAGGATCTAAATTCTTCATCCCAAGACTTCGAATTAAATTGCTTACGTAAATATCGTTTTTGCTCGCCGTACATACAAATAATACCGATAGGTGGCTCATTTGGCTTTGATCTGTCTTTTAACTCTTTCAATAATTGCTTATCTGAGTGAATTTTCTCTAACAATGCCATAATCTTACGAGCTTCATGTTTGTTATAGAAAGTTGTACCTACACCATCACTATACTTCTCAGACGTATCAACCCATGTCACTGTAGATCGTAGTTCTTGAACTGAACATTTAAGATAGATATTCGGCACAACTCGTACCATTTCTCTTGTATAAGGCTTCTCAAATGGTTCAATTACCTCAGTTTTAAGTGGGTCATCATAAAAACAATCCGAAACCATATTACCTATTGCAGGGGCCATCCGATATTGAGAAAGTAGTTTCCCTTGTACCACCTTCCCATAAGGTGAATTAAATAGTCTCTCAAAATCACTTTTCAGATTTGCCTCTATACGTTTTTCTGAAAATCCTAATTTACGTGCCAATGCCTTAGCATGTTCTGGTGAATACAAAGGAGGCAATTGTTTATGATCACCAACTAATAAAATACGTTTAGCTGACTGCATTGCGATAGCTAATTCTGAAGAAATTGATCGCGCAGATTCATCAATAATGACCCAATCAAATGTTTGATTTGCAATATCAATCGAATGATGCCCAATCCCGACACAAGTCCCGCAGATGAATTGCCGTGTCTTGGAAAGATAAGTCTCATAGTTGGCATTTGGACTATCAATCAATTGATCATAATCAAATGCAATTTGTACAAGTGCTTTGGCATTATTAGCAGCTTTACCTTGCACCTCAAAACTCTCATCCAACATTTCCCAGATTTGACTTTCTCTATCTAAAATCTGGCGGCTATTCAATCCAATTAAAGAAGTATGTAGCTCTTGCGAATAATCTTTAAGACGATCAATCAGCTTAGCCGATAACCCATTCCACTCAGTTTTAGACAATAATTTTTCATCTTCAGACTCTGTTGAAACCAACATTCTTGATAGGTGACCAAATAGATTTACCTTCAAAAATAAAGCGCAAGCTAAATATTCTTTATCAACTCCGATAGACTGGCTCAAAGATAGAACTCTATCTTCCATCTCAGTTAAAAACAAATGACGATGTGTAGAAATAATAGAGTCTGAATACACATCTTTTAAGTTATTTGATACGGCATTTTCTCTATTACTGAAACGTACAATTTCTAATGGTGTTTCTAAACGCTGAGCGTGTTTACGAATACGCTCAGCAGCAGTATTAACAGCTTCATGCGATTGACTAACCATTAAAACATTATTGGCATTTTGCTTTTCAAAAACATAATGAACAAAGGCTGCGATAAATTCAGTTTTACCTGTTCCTGGAGGACCTTGTAAAATTGAGACTGGACCAAAGTTAATTAATTTACGGAATGCTTCACGTTGAAGGTCATTCAGACTGACAACTACTTTTCCATTTTGATCTTTCTGATCGTATCTTTCAAAGTCTTTATCCGAAACAGTAATATTATAATTCTTGGGGATAATTTGTGAAGTCGGCTCAAAATAGTCAACTAAATTGGGGATATCAGATTGTCGTCTTAATATCTGTTCTAATGCATTTTTACGTTTAAGAAATGATGATTTATCCGCCTTAGTACGTAAATATAAAACTTGTCCTACCTTAATTTTATCAGCATATTTTACGCCTTTAACTCTTAACTCCCCAGCTAAAGAATTTTGAATATCAATATCACCTACACGGAACTCTCTATCCTCACCATTAAAATCAATAGTCTTATGGATTAAGCTAATTAACGCATCTTTCGGAAATTTGTCTAATACATCGTTATCATCTTCATATCTTGCAATATAAATTTTGGTATCAACCAATTGCAACGGTTGTGATAAAACAATGTATGGTAAAGCTTCAGTCTCTGTTTCTAAGATTGCCTTCCATAATTTCTTTGTATCAATATTTAAAGCAGCTAGCTTATTAGTATCATTATGGACATAGTCTAATGTTATCTTATTTACAATTTCATCTGTGACACAAGGATCCTGTGAATCATGAATTAGTAACTGTTGATCAATATCCAATACATCAGTTGACTGAGGAAAATCAGTCTCTAATTCTAAAATATCCTCTTGGTCATTAAACTGATCTTGCAAAATATCATCAATTGCAGTTGAAAATTCCTCCAAATTAAACAGGAAACTAGATAGTTCTGTATAATCTGGTCTACCAATTGAATGCTCAATATTTAAGTTAATATCTATTTCTAGCACAGCCTGATCTATGACGTAATGTGGCACAACATCAGATTCACGTACGCCTGTCACAAAGCGAATACTTTTGCTATTAGGATCTATAATAAAATGAATTGAACCCCCAATCCCCTGTAACTTGACCATAATGTCATTACCATTACGACCCTTCTCTAAAGCTGCATAGATACGCTTATTATCGGCAAAAATCTGTAGCTCAGTGAATTTATCAGGTACTGGAATACGAATGGTTGGTGTATCGCTGTTAATTTGCGTAGTTTCAATACTTTCCAATAGACGATTTAAATCACCTAAAGGAAACTCTGTTTCATTGAGCTCAAGTTTTACAGCATCACTAATCCATTTAAAATCTGTACTATCATCACCTATTTTAAACCTTAGGATTTGGCAAACCATATACATAATGGCATGGTTATGGCACTGCTCACTGGTAGGATTTTCGATATGTGCAGGATAATATTCACTCTTATGATCTAAGTATGGTCTGATATCAATAATATCATTGAAAACAAAACTGCTGTTTTCTGAGTTGAACAGCACACTATCATGATTAATGCGACCAATTGGTAAGCCCAATTTATGTAAATGGATGATCGCCTCTACCAAGTTAGCAGCCAACTGCAATCTGCTTTCTTTTTCAGCTTCAATTTCGTCAACTTTTACACCCTCAACAACATCACAAACAACAAATAAAGATCTAGACTTTGTTGAAATACCATATCGTACTAAATTCGGTAAATATGATAAGTTTTGGGCTGTAGCCTCTTTAAGTCGCTCAAAAAAATGTTGATATTTAAGAATATCACTTGATGAGAATCTATCCAAATGAACATCTGACCATTCTTTTACAAGATGATCACCTGAACGATATAAAGTGGTTTTATTATCTACATCTTCGTAGATTTCATCCTCCTCTGGATAAATCTTATATATTTTATCTGCTGTAACATATTCCTCTAATAATGCAACGTCAGCAATAAACTCTACTGCTTGCGTAGGCCTTTTCGCATTAAATTCTCTAAGCAATTGACTAGCATCATTAATTTCAAAAGTAATTGCCTTTTTTACTAAGTCAGCAATCCAATGGTCACTATTAACGCACACATTACTTATTGCTTTAGCAGTTAAACGATTATTCTCCCATAAGTGCCAAGCAACTATTGCTAACATATATACGTCTTTTTTAAACGCAGATACATTTGCTAATTTGGCTTGAAAATCTCTTGGAAGAAATGTAAGACTTGATTGTAAGTCTTCAATCTGATTATCGATATTTTCTGAATTAGAAGTTAAAAAGTGTGAAATAGCGACATCTTTTTGAGGAGAAATCCAAATACAGTGTGAATTAATATCTCCATGTGAAATACCTAGATTATGCATTTCAGCGAATTTACTCACTAAAATTTGAATCAAATCTAATTTATCTTCCTCAGACAAATTAGGGTTGATTCTAGTGATAAAATCATTAAAACGAAGATGACTTTGCCGATATTCAACCAACTCATTGTACTGTTCAGTAATTTGATCCTCTTCAGGCATGATCAAGGGTACAAGAGCAGTCTTATATAATTGGTTACTTTGCTGAAATTCGGCACTAATGATACGTTCATGATTTAGTAATGCAGCCCTTTGCTTTGGTGATTGAAGGCTCATTTCCTTAAAGTTAGCAAAATACCATTGTCTGATTAATGCTTTATCAGAACGAGAAATGGTCGATATTGCCTCATACTCTGTATAAATTTTTTGAGGATGAGCAAGGAGTTCTTCCTCCTGCTTATACTTTTGAACAATAACCTTTTTAGGTTGTGTGTCATTAGTAACAAAGATTTTATCGATTAAGCCAAAGTCCTTATCTAAATGTTGAGCATTTGGATGCGGTTTAAATTCTTTATTAAATGCAATTTTGTTAGAAAATTTGATAAATTTATCAATACTAATGACATGATTAGCTTCATCCTCTGGTAATCCAGAAAAATTTACTTTTCCACACATTACAACAAAAAAATAAACTCTAGGGACAAATCCTGGATTACCTGTAAATTTATCTTTAAGTGCTTTAAGCTTATTGACAAGAATGAATTGTTTTTGGCGTGTTAGTGAGACTGGGGAAATTCCCATATCACGTTCATCCATATACCAGTTGCCATTTACAGATTTTATTGATTTACCATTCCAATCCTTCAACTCAACAACTATTACAACACTGTTTGTCACCAAGATTAGGTCAAACTCCCCCTCTTTCTTAGTAATTCGATCCACCAAAGTATAGCCAGCATAACCATACCAAGGGCTATATTTTCTCATTTCATCTTCAACACTAAATGCTTCTCTAATTTTATCAATAGCTTTAGTTTCATGCTGATGAATCCCATTTGCTTGGGTTTTAATAATTAAAGACATAAAAAATCCATAGAAATAGATAGAAAAATCCATAAAATTTAAAAAATTATGAGATTTACTAATTTTGTTAAGTGTAAAATTTGGTTTTTGGTTATGGGCTCTATGCAACATCAATATTGCATTTGCTCAAATTTAGGTGATTTTTGTTAGTTATCTTTCCTTGGCTTTATTTTAGCCAACAATAATTTATGTATAAAATGTAAATGCATTTACGACGTAAGTAAAGTTCTTTTTCTAAAATTTAGTTTCATGCATTTTTATATTTAAAAAATAAAGACTGTGATAATTTAATCTAATAATTAATCCCCATGTTTTACACAGGGATTCTGTATCAATTTAAAGCCTTCACCGACTGCTGCAAACCTTTCTGGATACACTGAACATCGGTCAGATCATGCGTTTGCTGGTGCTGCTCTGGCTTCTTTTCATCATTATAAAACTCCTCAACAATATCCAAGCCCTCTTCACCGCCTACTTCAAAGCTGGCATTACCATAACCCTGCCTTGCCACATGATCTAATGCTTCCTGATAAAATCCTACTGCCTTGCTTTTTTCACTGATTTGCTTTGCATTGGTAATCGCTTCCTGCAAATTAATGCCATCACGTAAGGTCAAATCCACGTAATAAATCGGGATACGATAGCTTTGTGCAGTGCTCTTACCTCTTAAGGTCAGTTGCAGTGGCAAACACGAAAGTAAACCATTAGAAGCAGCATGGTAATAACTCAGTCGTGCTGCTAGTGTGCGAATGCTATTAAAACCAGTGGTTCTAAAAATAAACGTCCCGAGTTCATCCGATTCATCTAGATTGACATGTAGTCGTCCATAAGGCTTACAGTTGCCGCCTTGTGCCAATGGACATAGGTCAGGTGAAGGACATGCATGCTGTTCTACACCTTGATTGGTCAGCCGTTGGCAAGTTTCTCCATTACCTACACAAATGGGGCGTCCTGTTTGGCGGTCAAATAAACTGTACTCTGCCCGCAGGTTCAGTTCAGGATCATTAAAGATCATCCGTACAGGAATAGAGCGTAGTTTTTGATTCGGTGCTTTAGCTCTGAGCTGTTCATCAAGTGGATGCTTCACCCAACCATCTTTATTTTGGATTTGGCTGGTAATAGTAAATTGGTCATCCTTTTCAGGCAGACGCTTACCGTTCTTTTCGACCACTTTACCGATACTAATTCTGCCGAGTATTGGCGGTGTAATCGCTAAACCTTTTATCATGTTGTTTGTCCTATAAATAAAATTTTACTGCTTACCCCTTGTTATGTAAGTAAACAGAAATATGAAAAGCTATGACTTCGCAAAGACTGCCATTTGGGTTCACCACACCTTCGGGTGTTGGTGAATCGGGGCGGTTTTTTGCACTTTTTAAGAGAATGGATATTTCATAGATATATAGCCGTGATGGATTCAATCATCGCTATAAATCTGAAAGCGTCGTGTCCCTGCTTTGTTTTGTGGAAATTGCTCAAGCATTTCGGGATGAAGTTTGAGTACAGCCTTACTGTCTAAAGCAATCGAGTCTTTAGATCGTTTCCACGTCACTGAACCATTGGCAAAAGTTGCTCGTTCAGCATCTTTCATTAACATCTGAATTTGATGCTTAGTTTCATCAAAGCTGTTTTGGTGTTTTTCAATATGATGCTTTTCTTGAATCAGTTGAGCAAACAACTGATTGGCTTGTTCATTTTGACTGAGATCTTCGATACTGAGTGGAATATGTTGAGGATAGAGTTGCTGAATGGCTTTAGCTGCCGACTCACTGGCATCAACTGAAGGTGGCGTGTCATTTTCCACACATTCCCAAAAGTAACGCTCTGCATTCATAATATGTTGAATGACTGATTCACTGCGTACCACTTTATAGATACGAGTTTCATGACCACAGATCAGCACACAAATATGCGCTGCCTTTTTGCCTGTTACAGCGAGTTGATGTTGCACCTGACACAATACATATAAAGGCACACCATCTCGCCACAACTTTGCGCCATGTTCACCTGCGGTTTTACATTCTAAAATCTGGACTTCATCACTGCCTACGACTGAGTAATCCAAATTTGCCAACATAAAATGCTTATCTGCTTCGGGATGTTGCAACACTGCATTGATGCGACGTACCTTATTGTTGGTATGCATGCTGTAATATTCAGCGACTAAAGGTTCAAGTTGTTTGCCCCAATATAAAGGAGCATGACCTGTGCTTTCATCTTCAATGGATTGTTTAACTCGACCTGTCTTGATCATCCACAGCTCTAGCATCGACATGTAGGGATTGAGTCCACAAGCTGCGGCACAATCGCTACTGCCAATACCTTGACGTCTGACTTCAAGCCATTCTGCTTGAGTCATATTTTTGGTATTGACCAAGCGTTTGGCTGTGAATAGCTTTGGGGCAATAAATGGGGTACTTACCTGTTGTATAGATGGGTTTAAAATTGCGGTGTTCATATTGAAGTCCTGATTTTTGAGTGGTATAAAAGGATGTGAGTGATAAAAAATGGGCATAAAAAAACCACAGCCGAAGCTATGGTTTTCATAATTTTTAAAATTAAAGATTCTCTTTAAAAATGCTCAGTTAGGTCTAACTTTCCATGACTGAAATTTAGTTTTTTACATGATCAAATCATGCTTAACGCTTGTTCCAATCCTCGTTGTTTGATTGATGCACCTGCACCAAACCAAGCTGAATCAAGTCGATGGTCAGTGCTCATAGCACGACGTTCATGGTCGATAAATTCAGTGATCGAGCACAGTAATCCATAGGCGGTATCTTTGGCTGAAGAGAGGTTTGCTCCTCGTCCCTGACCATTAAACATCTCCATAGCTTTACTCATCGACTTGGCATTCGGTTCAGATTTTTCCTTGCCATTGGCTTGTGCTTGAGTGGCAACATCTCGATAGAACTGAATAATGTTGTCTTCTTGGTCAGTGATGCTCATCGTGGTGTTATTAAACACAGCATCGAAATAAGCGGCTGCTTCATACTGGGTGACTTTACGTTGACTGAGTTGTTTCATCTCATACATGTGCTCATCCCATGTACGAACTGAAATACCGAGTTGTTGTTTGACTTTATCTGCATCAAACTTGGTACTGTGAGGAACTTTCACCACCCCTGCACTGCTGTTCTGACCTTTCAGTGCAATCGCCAACGTGTTATTACACACCACTCGGATTAAGGTAAATTGTGCGGTGGTAGCAAGAGTTCCATCACAAGCGGTAGCTAGAAGAATATAGCCATTACTGACATCTTTACCTTTGAGTGATGAAGTTTGTCCTGTGCGTGCCAATGCCCAGAACTTTTTACCGCCTTTAAGTACCCCTGCGGTTTCCAATTCCAAACCTGATTGCTCAGTCAGGTCACGATAGAATTCTAAAATCTCTCTCGGTTGGACTTCCTGAAAGCGTTGACTGACGACTGATAGTGGTGCATGAGTATCGGAACGATAAAGTACTCGTTGTTCTTCATAAGGCATGATGATGCTTTGTCCTCGTTCATTCTGTGCCATATAACTGACATTAGAGGATTCGATCCGCCAATCCATGCCTGCTTGTTGTGCCCAGATTTCTATCGGTTGGTTTTGACTTAGTTGATTACCTAGACCATGCCAAGGGGTATCACCGACATAAGCCATTTGTTCAAGTTGATGTGCCATAGTTGTATTCCTTTTAAATTAAACTGAAATTTGAATCTGTGTGGATATGAATATTCTTTAGTGCAAAAGATGAGTTGGAAATTTTTGGTAGCAATTGTGGCAAAAGCACAAATTCTGCTGTGATGATGTGCTTTGTTCAGTGAATGAATTCAACACACTACCCAATACTGTTCCTGCAATTCCACCGACAATCGGTGGCAGATTGAAAGACTTTGCGACCGTGGTTCCCAATGCACCCAATGTGGTCGGTGTGACCAAATTGGTTAAGGTCGTATTTGATTGTTGTGTACTTGCTTCAACCAATATCACATTTGTTGAATGACAAAAGGGACAGCTCAAGCTCATGGCTCGACTCCTTAAATTTTGGGCATAAAAAAGCCTGCTCGATGGCAGGCTCTGTTTTCATATTTTCATGTCCTCTCAAAAGAGTTTCATGATTCTCATTAGTATGTTATGTATATGAAATTATTTGGAATATAGCCCTGACCAAGCTATTATTTTAATGATCTCAAAGAGTTGATGCTCTTACCGTCATTTCCCGCTCTTTTAAAGAGCCGTCGGTCTAGTTTTCACTGCTTTAATTTACTGCAAAAGATTCTCATTTTGATGGTCTCTAATGACTGTATGCAGACGAACAAAACTTGATCTGAGATCATCACTTACAAGAGGACAAGCTTTACTCAAGAAAGCTGAACAACCTCGTTTTTATTTATAGTTATAACTTTCAAATAAGATGGAAAATTCCCATGAATACCAGCAATAACCCTACAGGAAG
This sequence comes from Acinetobacter piscicola, assembly GCF_002233755.1. Lineage (GTDB taxonomy): Bacteria > Pseudomonadota > Gammaproteobacteria > Pseudomonadales > Moraxellaceae > Acinetobacter > Acinetobacter piscicola. The sequence goes on from NZ_KZ268707.1 coordinate 48,207, forward strand.
CAATACCTCAACAGCAGAGACTAAGTTTCTTGAAATACCGATAGTTCAATTTGTCATTTTTATTATCATCACTGGCATTTACTTTTTTGGTATCTATCATTTTTTTGGGGTTGATTTTAATAAAATAAAAGCACTTGAACCCAATGCCCTTGGGGATTTTCTAGCGGGAACATTTGCCCCATTAGGATTCATTTTATTAATTCTAGGTTATATGCTCAATACAAGCGCCTTGAAAATTCAAGCCCAAGAACTTAGAAATAGCGTACAAGAACAGCAAGCATTAGTTGAAACAGCTAAAAATGAGTATGATTTGCTGATCACCCAATATAATCAAAACCAAAGTAATTTAGCTAATCAACGTAGCGATCAAGAGTTAAAAGATGAGCTGAATTCAATGCCTGTTATCCAGTTTAAATTCGCAGGAAATTACAACTATTTTGAAGTCATTAATATCGGCTCTCCCGTTATTGATATTTCTTTAATTAAAGACCAAAACATTGAGCATATGACCTCTTACATTCCTGTACTGAAAACGAACACCACAACACGAGAAGTCACAATTACAATTTCTGCAAATAAAGACGCTATCTTTAGTTTTGAAATGGTATTTAAGACGACTAAGGGGTTAAAATATAAACAAAAATTTAAAAATGACAGATCAGAGTTTGATCATAATTTATTTATTATTACAGCTCAAAATGACCCTGAAAAAATTGAAATTATAGACTGCTAATCCGTCTTAGCATCATCAAGATATATTTCCACTTCATCATGAAGTGGAAATATACAAATTCAATCAGTACTCTTGGATTCTGCTTTACTTCCATAATCAATGATCTAAATGTCTCAAGCAATGACCAACCTCAAGCCTGCACAAGCATTAAATATAAATCGATCATTTATTGTCATTGTTAAATAACCCCCTAACCTCACATAAAATGCATTTTCTACCTTTGATTTTATTTGTTTTTTCACACCACTTGATTGACTCAGCGAAACCTTAATTTTATCATTCAACTGCTGACCTACATCGTCAGTCGGTTTTAGCAGACCGTTCAGCCAAAGCACACTAAAAAGTATATCTTTTTGGTGGGCGACCCTGCGTGCCCCCTCTGCGGCGGAACGGGAGGGGGACACCTTCAGGTGTGCTGATCCTTTGGCTATCAGTCTGCTAACCCTCTTTCGTTTCGCCACCATTATTTAGCAGTAACGTGGTGAAGCTTCTTTCATAGCCAAAGGAGTCATACCCATGACTAAGTTTTTCCTATCTATATTGTTTTCCCTGAAACGATTTTATATTTCTCTGTTGCATTAACAGCATTCATAAATTTTTGCTTATTTGACTAATCTAAACGCTGTCTAGCCTTGGAAAGCTTTGTTGCATCTACACTTTAGTCCATTCAGCAAAATTTATTACACATCAAATAACACAATAAAAAATTAGGGGAAATGATGAAAATTCAAACTTCACTTGCACTCATCTCTGTTGCATTAATGGCTTCAGGTTGTGCCAGCAAAACCGAACGTCAATTTATCAGTGGTTGTAAAACAGGTGGCATTGATGGCAGTACCTGTTCATGTATTTACGACAAACTTGAAAATAAATATGGGGAAGATGGGCTTAAAGAAAACCTCTACACCTTGCAGCAAACTGAATCCTTCCAAAAAGATATGGTCAATATTTCCTATCAGTGCATGAAGGAATAACCATGAGAACACTTGCTGGCATCATCTGCATCATTGCAGTGATTTGCTTTTTAGGTTTGCCATTTATTGGCTTCATGATCGTGATGGGACTATTTATCGCATTGGCAAAATATGCAATTGGGGGAAAGTAAATGAATTCAAATATTAAGACATGGATGATTAGTAGCTACTTGGTGATTGGTTTTTTCTTTGCCATCTATCAACACTTCTGGGGGCAATACAACTACAAGCCATTTACCTACAATTTAGGGCAAGGCTTAGTGTGGCCTGCGGTGATGTTTCCTGTTGTTGGTAAAATCGTTGGTGGAATTTTGATTCTACTATTCATCTGGTTTGTTGTTATTCGTCCTAAATTATAAGGGAGTGCAATCATGAAATCTTTATTTCCTACTATTGCCTTGTGTTGCCTGTTAATGGCATGTAGTCAAAACAATCAACCACCCAAAACAGATGAAACGAATACGACCAATCAAGCGGTGTCAAAAAGTCCTGATACTCAATCAATCTATGCTCCTTATACCGAGGAAGCCGTTAAAGCCAAACTCAATGAAATGCAGATGATTATTGACAATGGTCATGTCTATTTGCCTGCTGAGGTCAAGGAAGCTGAGTCTTATATTAATGGATGGAATAAGTATCCTGATGTGCTTAAAGCCATGATGGAAACTGACCTTGATCCAAACAACACTCAAGAAGTTGCCGACATTCCGCTTGAGGATGAATCTGCACTCGTTAGCGATCTAAATGTTAAGGCTCGCATTAGTGCTAGAGAATCTCAATCTGCTTTTAATGTACAAGGGGCAATTGAATATATTATAGAAATTCAATCGACCAGCGATCAGCCTTTTGTTCTACAAGGTATGAAAATTAATCGTGGTCGTTGTGGTTATTACACTGCTGACTTTCATAGCAAGATGCCTGTACAAATGAGCTATAGCTCTACTGTATCGTACTTGTTGAAATGCCGTGGTGATCAGGTACTTGAAGCGGAATTAATCACTGATCAAGGCAATGTGAGTTTGACATTTTAAATGGTTATTTTTAATCAGGAAACACGGCAAAAATGCCGTGTCCCACACTACTAGATCACATCTTTATTTAGCTTATTGGCTTTAATAAAGTCACTTTGATAATCATTTTTCTTAGAACGAATACTTCCATAAGTAATTTTAATTTTAGTATCTTTCTCATTATTTACATTTTTAACACTCACGATAACCGAATGTTGATCAGTTTTTCCTGTCTTTATAATTTCATTTTCATAGCCTCTTTTTCTAAATAAATCACTAACATATTTCATAAAGCTGTCTACACTGTAATCAGGATTTTTTTTGATATAAAATCGATAAAGCAATAAAAACAATGCTGTTGGTAAAGATAAATTTTGTGCCAATAAATAAGGTGAATCTACTTCTTTCTGTAGTGCTGAAAGTGATTTTGAAACACTTACAGTTTGTTTAATTTGGTGCATTAATGTAGATAAATCTGATAAGGTATGACTATCATTTTTCAATAAATTATCTTTATTTTCAATTACTAAATTTATAAAATTAATAGATAATTGCACAGAAAGCTGATTAAACAAATCCACAATATCACTATTTTTGTTGATTGGAACATCAATACTCAAAACAGCTTCTATGTCCCCCATTACTATGTTTTTTTTATTCAAAATTTGATAATTAGGAGGAAATTTAGTAAGGCGATTAAAAGGCAATAAATGCATGATATTTTTTAGTTGCTCAATTAAAAAATTCATATTTAAAGATTTACTGTTCACAACTAGTGAAGTCAAAATATACAAATCAACAAAATAATCTTCCACAGAATAAAGAGAAATTAGCGCACTTAAATTATATTTCCTCACCAGTTCTTCAATTTTGTACATCTCTCCTTTTCTTGACAAATGATTATAGAATTTTAAATAGAAAGCCTTTTCCACGCTTTCATCTGTTCTGAAATATTTAACGCTTGGTCGATATTTATAATCATCAGAACACTGTATTTTCCACCACCCATAGCACAATAACTCATAAATCATTGCATCATAAGGATGCCTATTCAAAAAAATTGAATGGTGAGTTTCAGAATCTTCAACATATCTTTCAAAAATTTGAGCGAATGAAAGCGTTGATGAAATTAAAACACTAATTTCCTGATTTATCTTCACAAAATCTTTGTAGCCGTATAAGGCATTGTCTTCAAGATGATTTTTTTCAAATTCATTTAAGATCAATATTTTTAATCTAGAAAGCAAAAAATCTTTAAGGACAGGTACTATTTTTTCATCAATAGCACTCTGCATCGTCTGTGATATTTCAAGTTTCATATATGCAATCAGAATAGTGTGGAGCTCTTTTTATGACAATACACCTTTAGGACGACACAATACTTACATGGATTCAAAAAGAGGAGGAAAAATCCATGCCATCAAATATACATCAAGATATTGAAATATATCGATTACCAAAAGTCACCGAATTTACAGGCGTAAGTCGTTCAGTCATATATGAAAAGATAAACGAAAAATCGAAAAGTTACGATCCGTACTTTCCCAAACCCATCAAACTCAGTTCCAATGCAGTAGGTTGGTTTAAGCATGAATTAGTTGATTGGCTTGAGTTTAAAGCTAAGCAACGTACCTGCTAACTTTCCAAATCGACTTTCAACTGCGAAGGTCGATATTTCTGAAAAATAGATGAAATGGATTGTCGGAATTATGGTCCTCATATTTTTCAATAATTTAGGATTTTATATTTAATTAATAAGTAATAATAATCAATATATGATATTGATAAATAATACTTTTAATTAGATTTATTATTCATTCAACAACTCTTCTAAAACCTACATCAAATATATCACGACTCATACCAAGGCTATCCATGCCTTGGTAGGGATTCACTTACTTAAAATTTACCTAAAAGAGCATTATATGAACACAGACCTAAACCCATATCTCATAACTCAAAATGAAAAAAAAGTAACGATGGATGTTGAACCAATTACGGATCATGCTGAACCTAAAGAATTTAATGAGGAAGAGGCTTACAAGCAAATTGAGTTCATTTGTCTCGTACACCACGTAAAGAAGAGTGGTAATAATCCTGTCTATCGTATTCATTTAAAAAGACAAGATACATTTGTTATTGTACTTAAAAACATTCATGATTCACTTAACCGTATTGATCCTTTCTATATGGAAGATGACACATGTACAAGTCCCGAAGCGGACTTATGTCGAAAAATATTCAGAGCTGTTCTACCACAACATATCCTTGCTGATCGTCAAACTGACTTTTGGCATAAAAGTCAAAGTGATCTAGTCGCTATTGCACCTCAACAATTTGTATTTAAAGCTGAATTGATCAATGTACTGTGCCATCAACTGAGCTATGCCATAGCGAATGATGAAGACTACAAAAAAGCGCAGCAATTACGCCATGCGAAAAGCTTAAACCAAAGACTGAAAGCCAAACAGCTTATTCGAAAATTGATTCATAAGTTCAGTAAATTATTGGTAATCAGAATTGATTTTGCAATTTATCGAGAATTTAAAATCACACTTGAGCTTCTAAAAAATTACCTGAGAATGTTCATTAAACAACTCCATACCCCAAATAATGCAGTTCCCCCAATTGTCGGTTTTATTTGGAAATTAGAATATGGGATTCAAAAGGGCTATCACTATCATTTTATCTTTTTTATGGATGGCAATATCTATAAGCAAGATACCTACTTTGCGGATCTACTTGGCAAATTATGGAAAAATATTACCCAGAACAAAGGGTCTTACCATAGCTGCAATCACGATAAGGCTTTTTATCAAAAACTTGCAATTGGGACACTTGTGCATAATGATCAGGAAAAAATTGACGCACTAGACCAGTTAGTTGTCAACTACCTCACTAAAACCAGTCAATTCATCATCGAAAAGAGTCAAGTCAAACAACGGACTTTTGGCTATAGCACTCGCAACCTTGAAAGAAGCAATGTTGGAAGACCCCGTAAGCTTCTCCTAGAGACCATAGTAACTTAATTCAAAATATTCAAATCATGCTCTCAGTCAGCCTTAGAGAGCATTGCTTCCCTATTTAAAAAACGAGATTACAATGAACATGTCAATGCAACCTACCAATACGACAGAAAGCATCAATCTACCTTATTTTTGTATGGGTGAGTTCAACCTATTCAATATGCAAAGCGTTTCGGAAATCGCTACGAATCCGAGTTATTTGCCTTTCAAGGAAAAATTTAAAAAAATCAGTCGAATCTCTACTCAATACTATGTCAGTAATACTCCGCATACAGATCATGTATTTGAACTACTACTGAGCTTTCAACCAATTAATGTTCAATTACGAGAACACTCACTATTCAAAATCAGTCAAAGTGTAAAGGCTGTGCATCAGGCATATGTAAATTTGGGCTACAATTCGGATGGACCTATTAATCCAATGCTGCTACACAATGAATACTATGTTGAGCAGATAAAACCTGTTGTAGATACATTCATATATGAATTGAAAAAGCATTCAACCAGTAAAAATGCAATCGCTGATCGTGATAAGCGTATTGCATTAATCAAAGAAATACGTAAAGAAAATGTACCTGTGATGAAAAAGTTATTCAAAACTCATCAACAATTTAATCTAAATCATTTTACTTATGTGTTCCACATGAATGAGCATGAACTGTTTAAAGCAAATAAATCTGTGGAAAATGCTTTGACCCAAAAAATGCGCAGCATCATCAATCAGTTTCATGAAAAACATCAATCAGAAATTTTAGCATTATTTTTTTGTATACAACGTGATTTATCTGATAACTATGTCTTAAATGTGTATTGTGCGACAGAGCAAGAATGCCAGCCTCTATCAATGAAAGATTGCATCAACTTTCGTGATAATGGCACTCTTAATTTTGCACCACTTTCGAAGATCACCATGAGTATTTTTGAATTTCAAAATTCAATGAATATTCAAGGTGTAGACGGTATAAATGAAAAGATATGGAAAGTCATTTTTGGACAACAAGTTGAAAAATACAAATATGTCTATTATGAATCTGAATTCGTATCACCAAAATTCATCTACCTAGAGTGTGATAGCAAAAATTGACGAGGAAGGGCTTTTGCCCTTCTTTTACTTTCCTAGATTCCTAAAACTGTTTGATATGGCTTGAATCCCTCCAATACAACAGCAGCAACTAAGTTATTAAATGGCTCACTATTGCCATACGCCATCCATTGATCCAGAGCCTCATAGTAGGCTAAACGATTTTCGACAGTAATCACACTTGGTGGATATCCTGCTTTCATCAATTCAAGATTCATCAACAATCGAGATGTACGTCCATTCCCATCCACAAAAGGATGGATACCCACAAAATCAGCATGAACTTTGGCTGCTCGCTCAATTGGATGCAATGTATGAGCTTCCATGTTATACCAATCTATAAAATGAGCCATCTTGTCATTGAGCAATGTGTGATCTGGAGGAGTGGTGGTAGCACCTGAGATTAAGACATTTTGCTGACGATATCGTCCTGCATTCTCATCATCAATATTTTTTAAAATCAATTGATGAATATTACGAATTTGCCACTCTGAAAACGGTTCTTGTTTTTTAATAATATCTTCAACGTACAAAATTGCATCACGATGATTAATCGCTTCAAAATGCTCCCTTAACGCCTTCCCACCTACTGTAATCCCCTCTAGAACAACTTTAGTTTCTAATAAGGTTAAGGTATTACCTTCGATCGCATTCGAGTGATAAGTCCAGCGTAGGATCAAGTCTTCATGTAGATTTTTAACAATTGCAGGTGAAAGAGGTCGATGCTGATCTAATTTAGCTTTTAAATCATCAATGATCTCAAACATGGTTTATCTCTACAGATGAAATCAAATGATCATACATGAAAAATTCATAGCAATGAAATCTGACAGCTACAGCATCACATTGATGTATAATAAGAATGGTTCTTCAAATGCTAATCTAAATTTTTTATAGTCTGGGGGACGATTGGGGGATCAAATAAAATTAATTATTTTTTATTTAAATATTATCAATTATTTAGGCTTCAAATGTGATTCCCTCTCTCGCCAAGATTATGTTTTCAAAAATTACCGTTCATTTCAAAAGGCTTAAACCATAAGGGTTTAAGCCTTTTTTATTGTTATCATCTGTCCCAATCTAGATGACATGCTTAAAGTGCATGAAAATTAATCATCAATACTCCTCATTCGCTCCACAATAATGTATTCATTTGGAATGACGATCTGCTTTTCAATATTTTTAAGTTTATAAGAGACTAAAGTATTTTTACCAATACCCTGAAATAACACTTTTGCATCCTTAAAAATATAGGTTTGCTGCTGTTTTAACTCATGAGTTGAAGTCTTTGGTAAATCAATTAAATTGGCATAAGGCGCTTTAATATATAAGGTTGGTTTTTCTATTCTTACACCTGTTTTTTGCATCGTAAAATCTAAAAAAACTTTACCAATATCTCCAATAAAGTACATGGGAACGAGTGGTGTCAGAATAAGAAAAAGTGCGATTTGTATGCTGTCTTTAATATGAATTTCTAATCGCTTCAATTTGGCTCTTGCAAACATTTTAAGATTTTCACTCGCATCAGGATCATCAATAATATCTTTTAGATTTTCAAACTTATTATTGAATTCTTTGATCTTCTGTCGATTTAGGTAAAAAGCATAATAAAACAAGGAAATAAAACTTGCTGTAATAACAACATAAAGGCTAATTTTCCAATCTAACAATAATAAGCCACGTATAGTATATAAAAGATATAGGGATGCAGCTAATGTGATTATACTGACCTTTGGAAATGGAAGCTTTTTTCCAATTCTTATATGAGGTGGTAAATATTTATCAAGCGTACTAAAGATTAGGTACACCACTGGCATTAAAGAGATACCAAAGAAAAATAGCACCATACTTAATCCAGCGTAGACTATAGAACAGGCAGCAAAAATCAGTAAAAAAATGAGTGTATCGCCAAAGCTAATTTCTGAAGGGATATAACCAATTGTTAGGAGATAAGCAACCAAGCATAATATTCCTATCGCAATAATGGCTTTTATGGTTGTCAGAGCCAACTCATGCCACTGACTAAAATTATTTAAAAATCTTGTTGTTAAGTCATTCATTCACAATCTAGCCAAGTTTTTATAATGCGATTTAAAAATAACTCATTCTAAATACATGCGTAAATAGTTATAGATAATATTCTAAAGCTGTTTTACTGTACTTGAGTCTTGTTAAAAATAAAACTATTCTTCCAGCTCAAACTCTTTATCCAATCATTCTTTTACTTTTTGAAGCAAATAGATACATAACACCCTATATAAAAATGCACATCACTGTTTCAATTCTTATTTTCCTGAATTAGTATCAAATCATAAAACTTCTAGTGTATTCTAAGGGGGTCATAAAAATTTAAAAATAAATATCATATAGATGCAATATTCCTTAACGATAATCAAAGTACCTAATGTAACTCAGTAGCAACTCAAGCAAGTGAATAACATAAAACTGATATTCGGGAGTGATGATGAATACCAGCACTAATTATGTAAGACAAGTTAAAAATGCTAAACGTGGTGGATACACCGCAACAATTGCCAAAGATGTAAATAAACATAAAATTCAAAAAGCGATTCGATTGATAGAACAATGGAGAACTCTCGCAAACGAATTAAAACCTCAAATGCAAATTGATATGGCAATGACTTTAGAAGAATGTGCACAAGATTTAGATCATATTTTAAGGAGCAAATAAGTCTATATTTTTTCTATATCTGATTTATTAACTCACTTCACTAAAAACGGCATAAGGCTTATCAACTATAAGCCTTATCAATTGCAATTTTTTCTATCGTTTTCTACTTTATAAAATTGTTTAATATCGTAATTTTATTTAAGAGATTAATCGGTTTTAAACTGTGTTTTATCGCTATTTTAAAACTATGATCTGCAGGATAAAACCCTATCAAAAATAATATTTTTCAACTGAATGAGCGTCTACGTATTTACAAATAAGGTCAACTTTGATAAAAATAATGCATACCAATTCATACTAAGAAGAAATATTATGAAGGGATTACAACTCATTATATGTTGTACTTTATTAATTGCGAATGCTGTTGTATTTTCAACCTCTAGTTTTGCAAAAAGCTCTACAACTCAATCCATCAAACAAGCGGTGATTCACTTACTTGAAATTAAAATGTGATTAAAGAATGTTTAGAATTAAACGCTTCACCCCCTGCTAAATAGCTATAAATATTAAAGATGATTCAACTGTTTATTTTTTGGCTTGCAATCTTACAAATATTCTGTAAAATTCACGCCAAGTCGCCGGCATAGCTCAGTTGGTAGAGCAACTGACTTGTAATCAGTAGGTCCACAGTTCGAATCCGTGTGCCGGCACCACTTATACTTAGCCTCGCTTTTTAGTGAGACTTTGTTATTTTTGCGATATCATTTTAGATATTGAATTTTAGAAATATAAAAAACCTATTTATCTTTTCGTGCACTTATTTGCACATATCTTACAATCCCATCCTCAAATAAAGTCCGGCATAGTTTTGCTGTCATTTGAATCTTGAAATGATCCATTCCACGCTGTTGTAAGTTCAATAATTGTTTTGAAATATAATGACTGAAACCCTGCAAAACCTGTTCTGAAATATCTTGGATATGAACTGCACCAAAACCCTGTTGTTGTAATTGTTGCTGTATTTGAACTTGCTTCTTTAAATGATCAAAATTCACATCTGCTGCTTTTAAAAGCCAAGCATATTTTAATTTTTTTTGGAAACTGAGCACCTGTTCTGAAAGTATTAAATAATGAAATCCCAAGCGCCCCTTATGATTTAAAACTGAATTTGCAGAATTTAAAAATAAATTCAAATCACTGTGATAAGCAGCATCAATACACATCACCACATCAAACCGATTTTTAAAAGAAATCTGTTGTAAGTCCAAAAAAGATTGGCAATGAATCGCATTCAATTGAATATGTTGCTGAATTTTATTGACACAGTTTTGTTGCAGCTCTACGGCTTCTAAATCTTGAATCTGATAATGTTCTAGCCAATATTTTAAACTTGCACCTTGTCCACAACCTAAATCCAAAACACGGTCTTGAGATTGCAACTGAACAGCTTGTGCAAGATGTTCAGCCAGTTGTTGACACGCTACTGTATAGGATGATGTTGCATCATCCCAGTAGCCTAAATTAGTCCAAGCACATTCAGTGTCATCTCCCAATAATTCTGCATTGATTGCATATTTATGCTGTGGGAATTTATTTTGAATTGCTTGTAACCATTTCATTTCAAATTATGAACCCTTTAGGTTTAGTAGCCCAATTGCGGTGCTACTTCTACTTTAGGTTTTAATCCTACAAATGGCAATGGTGCACCAAAAATCTCTGCAATGTGCATTGCTGAAGTGACTGCTGACTCTAAAATAGGTAAGCCATCACATGACCACGATCCGCAATAAAATACTTTACGATCAGGCGTTTTGTGGCGTTGTTGTAGCTCTTTATTGAGTGCGACTGTTTCAATATCCACCACGGCACGAGTCAGCGTCACCGTTGAAATTACTTTCTTCGGATCAATTTCAGTCACAGGACGCCATGTTTGAAATACGGGTGATTTTCCAACTAAACTGGGTTCAATCGAATTCAGCCAAACCGTAAACTGCTGTTTGGTAAATTTGCGATCCATCATATAGCTGAGAACACTCCAATCTTTACGGTTGGGTGGCATAACAGTTGGATCTGTATGCATCACTAATTCACCTTGCTCAAACTTAAATTTTTTCAAGAGCGCAATGTCATCAGCAAACTGCTCTGCATTTAAAAATTCTTCTAATTTGTTGGTTGGGGTTGCGACAACAACACGATCAAATTGAAATTTTTCACCTTGAACATTTTCAACAAGCACATGATCCGCTTGCTCTTCAACATTGGTAATTTCAGAACCGCTATGTATATCAATCCCTTCAACTAATTTATCAACAAATGCTGGCGTTCCACCATGTAGACGCAATAAAGCATCTCCATCGGTTAATTGCTTTAGGAAAATCAGTAAAGGTTTTGCTGGCCATTCACCAATCGTTTTAGGGTCGCATGTACAAATCGTATAAAGCACTGGCATGACAGCACCATGCCAAAATACCTCTTCTATTTCATTTTGATTGATAAAATCTGCAAGGGTAATATCTTGATTTTTAGATTTAAAAAATTGATGAATTGCCGTTTTGAGTTGCAACATTCCTTTCACTAAACGCCAACCGTACTGCTTAATCCCTTTACGATTATTAATAATGGGGAAGTTACCAATACGTGTCCGTGATGTTGTTAGCCAAGTTTCTGTTTTATCTTCAAATAGCCAGCTACATGCCATAAAGGTACGTACAGGAAATGTTTTAATCCCTAAATGCGTCGCTAGACTTAGGGTATTTTTCCATAAATGTTGATTCATCACACGTAAAGGTGCATCTATCAAACCACCTTCAAATTCAATGCTATGGCTATCCATACCACGACCAGGTAAAGCCTCAAAGATCGTAATTGTATGACCTGCATCTTTAAGAATTCTTGCGGTAGCGAGCCCAGCCATGCCGCTTCCAATGACTGCAATATTCAAAGTTATTATCCGTAAGTTCCCATTTTTTTTATTATGAGCCATGCACTATAGAATGCAGCTATTAAAAAGTTCCAGTTTTCTGCTTTTTTACAAAATTTCACTCACAAAATATGGTTTTTGATAAAACGAAGAGAATACTTATCGAAATAATTTTATATTTTTCATGTATTTATAAAATATTTATTAAAAACAAATAGATAATTTAACTATTTTTTAAAATTTTATTTACAAGTCTAATATTTTTATTTATCATAGGTAGCATAAAAACGAAAACTAAATCACAATTACAATCAACATAAGTACTTACTACAGTAAAATGAATAAAAGAAAATACAGCGCAAAAAGGATCTCTACTGTGTGGGTAGAGATCCTCTTTTTTTATCTAAACATTTATCTTTAAAATAAAAAATCGGGTCAAAAGCCCCGATTTCTTGATTATGCTTCTACAGCGATTACACCAAATTTACCTTGATTGAAATCATTAAACGCTTGAGTAATTTCATCTTTAGTATTCATCACAAATGGGCCATAACCTTGGATTGGTTCATTCAGTGGCTTACCTGTTAATACCAAGAATTTAGCATCTTGGACAGCCGAAACCTGAATATGTGCCTCACCATCATTGCCAAAAATAACAATCGAGTTATCTTTTACAGATTGTGTTCCATTGATCAGTACCTCACCCTCTAAAACAGCCACTAGGGTATTGTGATCAACAGGCACATGAAAATGTGTTTCATGCTCTGCTTTTAACACACCATCCCACACATTGACTGGGCTAAAAGTGGTCGCTGGGCCTGCTTGTTCAGCAAAGTTACCTGCAATCACTCTTAAATGCCCTGCATTATTTTCAAACTCAATCACTGGAATATCAGTTGCATCAATCGCTTGATATTTTGGTGTCGTCATTTTGTCTGCTGAAGGTAGATTGACCCAAAGCTGTACCATTTCAAATAAACCACCTTTTTCAGCAAAGTCATGTGAGTGGAACTCTTCATGCATCAGACCTGAACCCGCAGTCATCCATTGCACATCACCTGTTTTGATCGTTCCGCCACCACCATGAGAGTCTTTGTGTGTTACCTCACCATGATAAGCAATGGTTACGGTTTCAAAACCACGATGTGGATGTGAACCTACACCATGTTGTGCCGTAGTAGAATCAAAATGATACGGTGCAGCGTAGTCCAAAAGTAAAAATGGACTAATGGCTTGACCCAAACGATCATAAGAAAACAAATTTTTTACAGGGAAACCATCGCCAACCCAATGCATATTTTGATTGCGATAAACGCCGATAATTCTTTTCATCTTAAAGCTCCTATCTCTAGGGAGTAATATGAGTGCAAGATAATCTTTTTAAAGGATAAGATCAGTATTGATATTAATACTCAGCTTCCTATATTTGAGATAATCATAGCGATATGAATTAAAATCAATCCCAAAATAAAGACAATATTTAAATTAAAAGAATATATTTTTAATATTAGATATCTTGTAAATGTCAGAAAAAGATCAAAAAATAATATTAAAAGTCCCTTCGCCCTTTGGGATCAACGTTATTACACGCAAGAGGATGAGGAAGATTTATCATATGAATCCTCTCCTTTTAAAGGAGAGGAAACTTTCATTATAAATAAATATTCATCACAGCCCGACTTACGCAAAAAGCTAACTATCCCATTTTCAAGATAATTAATCCTATTTTATAGACTTAACAACACACAGAAATATTTTTATGATCGATTGTATTCAGTAAATTTTGTTACTGATTTACTTGAAATAATTGATTTAAAATCACTTTCTGAGGATAGAAAAATGGGAAAAAAATACGTTCGTTTAGACAAAGACAATGCAGCGGTTTTACTGGTTGATCACCAAGCAGGATTGCTTTCATTAGTACGTGATATTGATCCTGATAAATTTAAAAATAATGTATTGGCTGTTGCAGCTGCCGCAAAATATTTTAATTTGCCAACTATTCTAACCACCAGTTTTGAAAATGGCCCGAATGGCCCACTCGTTCCTGAACTGAAAGAAATGTTTCCAGACGCGCCATTCATTCCCCGCCCAGGTCAAATCAATGCATGGGGCAATGAAGATTTCGTAAAAGCGGTTAAAGCAACAGGCAAAAAACAACTGATTATTGCAGGTGTAGTGACTGAAGTCTGTGTCGCTTTCCCTGCACTTTCAGCACTAGAAGAAGATTTTGAAGTCTTTGTGATTACCGATGCTTCAGGAACTTTTAATGCTTTAACACGTGATTCAGCTTTAGATCGTGTTTCAAGTGCAGGTGCTCAATTGATGACATGGTTTGGCATGGCTTGCGAATTACATCGCGATTGGCGTAATGATATTGAAGGTTTAGGTGCACTATTTTCAAACCATATTCCTGATTATCGTAATCTCATCACAAGCTTCAATGCGAATACTTCGCAAAAGTAAGTGATTAATTCATATAGATAATATGCAGATCAGTCAATCAAATTATTGAATTGACTGATCTTTGTATTTGTATATATTTCTATTTGATCCATCCTACATCTTTTCAATTATGCTATTTTGTAATGATCTAAATTTAGGATAATTTATGCATTCATTTGATGATTATTTTTACTTCTATTTGGTGGTCAAACACGGCGGGTTTAGTGCTGCAAGTGAGGCGAGTAATATCACAAAATCTAAACTGAGCCGACGTATTTTAGAATTAGAAAATAAATTTAATATTCGTCTTATCGAACGATCTACGCGTCATTTTAAAGTCACGTCATTAGGGCAGGAATTTTACGAAGCGTGTTGTAAGGTAATCGCCGAAGTTGAATGCGCTGAAAATGTATTATTGCGTCAAAAAAGTGAGCCTCAAGGCTTGATCAAAATCAGTTGCCCAACAGTGATGATGCATTTTCAAATTCGAAGCTTACTCAATCAATTTTTAAAAAATTATCCTAAAGTTGAGATTGAACTGGAGTTGACCAGTCGCCGTGTCGACCTGATTCATGATGATGTCGATTTAGCGATACGTACCAATTTTCAAAGCAATGAAGATTCTAATTTAATTGTACGGGATGTGATTAAAACCGTGCATTGCTTAGTTGCAAGCCCTGCATTATTAATGAACAAAAAGATTGAATATTTTCCAGAATTACATGCGTTTCCAAGTATTGTACTGGGCACACAAAAACAGCAATATGCTTGGCATTTATCTCATATTCAACATAATGAAGAAGTGAATATTCCACTAACACCCCGTATTAAATGCAATGACCTTGCTGGGGTCTATTATGCTGTGAAAGATGGTTTAGGGATTGCAGATTTACCTTACTTGTCCGTAGAAGAAGATATTAAAAAGGGTGATTTAATTCATATCTTACCCGAATGGTGTTCCAATATGGGGACGGTGCAGTTGGTCTATGCATCACGTAAAGGGCAACGTTTAGCCATGGAAAAATTGATTGATACACTGGTTGAAGGACTACGCAGCTTAGCCGATCATCATTCAGGTTATGTGATGTAAGCGCCGATAAAAAAATCCAGAAGCTGCGTTCTGGATTTTTACAAACTTTGATCAAAATTATTGACGAAAAATTAAATCTTTCCAATCAAATCGATTGATGGTGCAAGTGTTGCATCACCTTCTTTCCATTTTGCAGGGCAAACTTCGCCTGGGTGTGCATGTACATATTGTGCTGCTTTGACTTTACGAAGAAGTTCTTGTGCATCACGGCCCACACCACCAGCATTGATTTCAATGATTTGAATTTTTCCTTCAGGATCAATCACAAAAGTACCACGATCTGCCAAGCCTTCAGCTTCAATAAGGACTTCAAAGTTTTTAGCCAATGTCCAAGTTGGATCGCCAATCATTGGATATTGAATTTTTTTAATTTCCTCAGAATGGTCATGCCAAGCTTTATGCGTAAAGTGTGTATCGGTAGAAACAGAATAAATCTCAACACCCATTTTTTGGAATTCAGCATAGTTATCCGCTAAATCGCCTAATTCTGTTGGACAGACAAAAGTAAAATCTGCAGGGTAGAAAAACACAACCGACCATTTACCAAAGAAATCTTTTTCAGAGACTTCAATAAATTCACCATTTTTATATGCAGTTGCGTTAAACGTTTTAACTTCTGTATTGATCAAACTCATCGGGTATTCCTTCAATTCGTTTCAGGGATTGCTTATCTGTGAAGCCACTATACGAAGCAAACTTGTATTGGTAAAACAGTAGTTTTTTATTAATATAATCGAAAAATTAGATTCAATATTTCAATTTAAAACTACGCTGCTATCGAAAAACTCTATTTCAAATTCTCTTGACCTCTACCGACTTGTTCTGTAGATTTTCTTTTTGAGTGGATTTTAAAAATGATTTTTCCAACACTTCTGAAGCAATTCCAAAACCTTTCTAATGGTAGCGATGCTTTCAAGCAACTCAAAAATCAGTGTGAAACACAGATTTTAAATACTGGTAATGACTTAGAAAAAAGTACGCTTTTCCTTATTTATGGTTTTGCCAAAAACTATGTTTTACTCTATGAAGATCAGGCTGTGACAGCTGAATTTTCTGCGGCTGCTAAAACGCAGCTATTGGGCTATATGCAACAGCTCAATCAAGCCATTGAAACGGGTGATAAAACACTGATTCTCGACAGTTTGAATCAAGTGACTGCTGACTATATGCAAAGTTCACGCGTTTTCTAAATATGATTGCCACGTTTAAAATACAATGTATCAACTCAAACAAGGCGTTATTTCGCCTTGTTTTCACTGTCAGCCATGCAACTGATGCTATACCAAGCGGTTTGCGACAAAGTTTGCTTATAAATCATAGGTGAAGTACTTACTTTGCCTGAAAGCCATGCGCGGCAATAACTTTCTGTTGCACCAATGACCAACGATAACAGCAATTCATAGGGTATATTTTGAAGAAAGACAGAGTTTGATTGTTGCTTCATCCAAGTCAATAAATGCTGATTTCTCTGATGATTTTTTTGTTTTAATTCAGAAACATCATCACTTTTTGTAAGGATAAAATTTGCAGCATATAAAAACCGTGCAAAATCTGGAAAGTCCACGACCCAATCGATATAGCTGGCTACAATTGCTTCCACACCCTGTTGTAAAGACTGCACAGACTGCAAAGCATGTTCACGGCGCTGAGCTTGATCTTGCAAAGCAGATAAATACAATGCCCGAACAATTCCTTCTTTATTCTTAAAATGATGATAAATCGCACCGATACTGGTATTCGCACGATCACGAATTATTTCAATCGTTGTAGATTCAATCCCATCATTGAGAAAGCAAAACAGTGCTTCATTTAAAATAATACGTTTCAGTTCAGCACGACGACCACTATAAATTCTCTCTAATAAAACTAAATTATCCATTCAAAAACCTATTGCTGATTCATCCTAAAATGATGATATTGACCATCTCATCTAAAAAATTCGTTTGCTTGACCAATAACAGAATATTATTCTGTATTAGAATTATATTCTGTTTAAACACATTAGGAAAGAAAAATGAGCCAAGCACTCAAACTATGGAACAGCTTTAAAAATAAGCCTGCTGGAAAATGGACATATTCAAAATTATTGTGTCTAAAAGCACCTTATTTCAGTAGTATTTCTCCTGTATTTGAGGAACTTAGACCGAATTATTGTGAAATCAAAATTAAAAAACATCGTGCTGTTTTAAACCATATTGGCACTGTTCATGCGATTGCCATGTGTAATATGGCTGAACTAGCTGGTGGAACCATGACAGATGCGACCGTTCCCTCGACACATCGCTGGATTCCAAAAGGCATGACGGTAGAATATCTAAAAAAGGCTGAAACTGATTTAGTTGCTATTGCCAAGCCTGCTGAGGAAAATTTTAAATGGAGCCACGGTAGTGATTATCTCGTGAATGTTGAAGTACGAGATACAGCGAATAATATCGTTTTTAAGGCTGTGATCACGATGTGGGTTTCAGCTAAGAAATAATCCACAACAAATAAAAAACCCTCTTTAAAAAGAGGGTTGGGATGATGATTGATCTTTTAAATCAATTAAAACGGTAAATCATCATCTAAATCAGCGGGCGCAGCTGCTGGGGTCGGCGCTTGTTGCGGCTTAGGTGATTGGAAACCTTGATTTACATTGTTTCCGCCATTGCCATAGCCACCTTGGTTGCCTTGATTAGCTTGGTTGTAGCCACCTTGACCTTGGTTTCCGCCTTGATTTCCATAACCACCTTGTTGTTGGTTATTGTTGAAACGAGGTTGATTATAACCACCGCTTTCACCACCTTCACCTTGCTGACGGTTATTTGAATCTAGCATTTGCATTTGCTCACCACGGATTTCTGTGGTGTAACGCTCTTGACCATTTTGATCTGTCCATTGGCGAGTACGCAAAGAACCCTCGATATAGACTTTTGAGCCTTTACGTAAATATTGCTGTGCAATTTCACCTAAACGGTTATGTAATACAATACGATGCCACTCGGTTTGTTCTTTTCTTTCGCCCGAATTTTTATCTGTCCAAGATTCACTTGTCGCAATTGAAAACTGCGTTAAAGAGCCCCCATTTGGGAAAGTTTTGGTTTCAGGATCACGACCTAAAGTACCCACTAAAATGACTTTATTTACACCACGCATCAGACGTTATCTTCCTATTCAATTCTATGTTTTACTTTATAAGAGTTATGTTTAAATGGCTACCTCTTTACCCAACAAGTGCGTTAAATGTTGTCGCGCAGCATCACTTATCTGCTGTTTATCGACTTTAATATAAGCAACCTGTTGTTCAGACATCACCACGACCTCTTCAATACCATGAATTGCCAATAACTGAGAAGTCCAATCATCGGTTTGTTTATTCTCAGGTAATCGCAATACGATTGATGTTAAATAGCGTGGTTGAGCCAGTCCAAAACTTATGAACAACCAAATTATAGCAAGTGCTGATAAAACACTCCAACCCATTGCGGTATTATTAAGTAAAATTAATTGTCCGCCTAAAGTTCCACCAAAAAATGCACCTAAAAATTGCGCACTTGCATTCACACCCATTGCTGTTGCTTTAGATTGAATCGGTGCAGCTTTAGATAACCATGACGGCAATAAAGCTTCCATCACATTAAAGGCAATAAAAAATAAACCCAGTCCTAACAATAAGATATATTTAGATTCATAACCAAAAATCAGAATAACCAGTCCTGCGATGATTCCAGCAATCGCTGTCAGGAAAATACTGCGCATTTTGCGATATTTTTCCGCGAGGATAATGCTTGGAAAAGCAAAGAACAAACTGATCAGCAATAAAGGTAAATACACCACACCATGTTTAGACAATGGAATCCCAGCAAAATCAATCAGCTGTGAAGGTACATAAACAAACATAGCGGTCAGTAATAAATGTAATGAAAATACCGAAACGTGTAAGCGGTTTAAATCACCCATTTTCAAAACTTGTTTCAGCTGTTTTAAATACCCTTGATTATAATTTTTATGATGTCGTGTAGTTTTCGGTACTAGAAATAACGTTAGGATGGCTAACAATCCCATGATCGTTGTGACCCAGAATAATCCTGAAATCCCGACCAATGTCGTGAGCCAAGGCCCTAAACTAAATGCAACTACGAAGGATAAGCCAATACTCATTCCCATAATTGCCATAGCTTTGGTACGTTGTTCTTCACGCGTCACATCTGCCAATAATGCCATCACGACTGCGGATACGGCGCCTGCACCTGCGATTGCACGACCAATAATCACGCCGTAAATCGTCTCAGACATGGCAGCGACAGCACCACCTAAGGCAAATAGCAATAAGCCAAAAACGATCAACGGTTTACGATTAAAACGATCTGCCCAAAGGCTAAAAGGAATTTGCAATAAAGCTTGGCTTAAACCATAAACACCGACCGCTAAACCGATCAATGTTGGTGTGGCATATTGATATGACTGTCCTGCAATGGCAAAGACAGGAATGATCATGAACAAACCCAACATACGTAAAGCAAAAATACTGCTTAATGCAAAAGTCGATCGGCGTTCTAAAGAATTCATCATATCTATTGGCTTATCAAAACTGGCGAGCTATTCATCGCACACATCATCGCATATTGCGACAACTTTGTGGAAACATTGAGTCTAAAAAAGGGCGCTTTTAAAGCGCCCCCTATTGTAATCGTTTTTCTTAAAAAAGGATTAATGCTGTTGTTCCATTCGTTTGTTATATTGAATCGAAGCAATAATTGCCCAAACAATAAATGCAACACCAATCAAACCTGTAACAACTTCAGGGATATGTAAACCTGCGCCACTTGCCAACATGATAAAAGCTAAAGCACCAATCGCATAATGTGCACCATGCTCAAGGTAGATATATGCATCTAAAGTCCCTTTATCTACAAGATAAATGGTCATTGAACGTACAAACATTGCACCAATCGCAAGACCGAGCATGATGATCACGACATCTGAAGTAATCGCAAAAGCACCAATCACACCATCAAAACTAAAAGAAGCATCTAAAACCTCAAGGTAAATAAAACCACCGATCCCTGCTTTAATCACGCCTGTAGATGCACCACTTGCATCGTGGCCAATCGCATTGCCATCTTCATCAACTTCAGGTTCACCACCGAGTAAATGGCTCAGTACTTGCACACCAATATAAATCACGATACCCCAAATACCTGCCATCGTTACCACTAAGCGTTTTGCTTCATCAACATTCGCTGCCATGACCAATAAGCCAATCAATGTAAGAAAAACAGACATTGCTTGGACATTAGCTAAATTTGCTAAACGTTTTTCTAACCACTTAAACCAGTGTGTATCTTTGCCTTCATCCAAAAAGAAGTTTAAAAATACTAACAATAAGAATGAACCACCAAATGCCGCAATTTCAGCATGATGGGCAATCAATCGTGCTGAATAATCAATTGGATCATTCAACGCCATTTGAATCACTTCCCACATCCCCATATCCGCAGTCACGGCGACAATAACGATTGGAAAAACCAAACGCATACCGAATACGGCGATTAGAATACCCACAGTTAAGAAAATCATTTTCCAAAAATGATCCCAATTGCGTAGTACCGATGCATTGACCACAGCATTGTCAAAAGAAAGTGATACTTCCATCACTGCAAGAATTGCAGTAATGGTTAATGCAGATAACATCGCCTGAAATCCTGCATTTGGGCCATGTGTAAAGCCCCAATATGCGGAAATTGCCAAACACACAATTGTAAAAAAGATTGAGAAACCAAAATGTTTCATGATGACACGTGACCTACAAAAAATTATAGTTCCCCCTCTTTTCTAAAGAGGGGTTAGGGGGAGATTCTCAGATGAGTAACGACTAAATTACGCTTAACTGATTAGCACGACCTACAGAAAATGGATTTACATCAGAAATAGCGAGAATAAAAACTGAATTTTTAATGTGCTTATTATGACAACTTTTTCACACTTATCCAAAGTTGTTTGTCTTATTTTTATGAAGACAAGCTGAAAAATATCACCTAAAAACGCCTAAGACAGCGTAAAATTACTATCGTTTTGTAAATCAACAATCACGCTAATCTTTCATCTTTTTAATTCTAAATTTGGAATTATTGTAGGAAAATGACATGAGCTTTTCTCAAGACGTTTGGCAACGCAACCTTGCTTTATATCAAAAAACCTTAGCCCTCCCATTTAACCAAGAACTTGCAAATGGTTCTTTAAGTCGCGAAGCTTTTTGCCATTACGTGATTCAAGATGCACATTACTTGGTGGCTTATGGTCGTGCACTTGCGATATGTGGTGCTAAAGCTTATGAAGCGGATGACATTATCCAGTTCACTCAAGGCGCTAAAGAAGCCATTGTCGTTGAACGTAGTTTACATGATGGTTTTATGAAAGGTTTCGGAATCAGTAAAACAGATTTTGAAAATACGCCATTAACATTGGCTTGCCATCATTACACTTCATTTTTAACTGCAACAGCTTGGTCTGAAAGCTATCCTGTTGTGTTAGCTTCTTTATTACCATGTTTTTGGATTTATGCAGAAGTTGGTAAAGATATTGTCAGCCAATCTATCACCAATAATCCCTACCAAGCTTGGATCGATACCTATTCCGGTGAAGAGTTTAACGAAGCTGTACGCAACGTTTTAATTACCATTGACCGTATTGCTGAACGTTGTGATGCAGATACGCTTGAAAAAATGCATAAGGCCTATACCAAAGGTGCTGAGTTGGAATGGTTGTTTTGGGACAGCGCTTATCATCAAAGACAATGGTTGGGATTGGATGATTAATTAAAAAGAAAATCCTCATATTCATAATACAGTTTGTGAATATTTTCCCTTGTGCAGCCAATACCTCAACATTCTCAATCTAGGTAGTAACAGTAATGCTGATCAGTTAAGCCTTTTTAAATCCTCAATAGTTCCCCTCTTTCTTAAAGAGGGGTTAGGGGAGATTTTTAGATGGGTAACGACTAAATTACTCTTAACTGAACGGCATTAGGTACCAACAGGGCTATACAAGGGATTTAAATGCTCATCTAAGAATCTAATCAGGTCGAAAACACATCATCATTTCTAAACCAGCAACACTAGCCTTCAATCACGCGATAAAGCCAAGGCAAAGCTGTTGCCAAAAGAATACTGACGGCTAAACCCAACATCAATTTCATTGCATCTTTACTGACATTTCGTGAGGTTCGATATTTATTGACTTCATTCAAATGCATCGCCATTGCAAACTCACGTCCTGCAAGTAAGCCCAAGAATACCCAAGTAGTACTCATTGGAATATTACTCATCTCTTTAAACACCAAGAGAATCAGCGCATACATGAAATCAATAATGGTGGCAGAACGTACATCTTGCACCCCAGTTTTAGTGTCAATAATGTTCTGAATCGCACCACCACGTTGATAGAAAACCACACCCAACAAAATAATAAAGACCGAAATGGCAAACAACATAAACCAAAATGGTACAACACGTGGCACATATACAAAGATGTTTGCCAAGTCTTGAATCAGCCATTGGCTCCATAAAAAACCTGTAGCAACCCATTGAATCGCAATCCAAATTCTTGGAGGTGGATGATGGCGTGTTTTACTGAAATAGATGGTGACTTTTTTAACAACAAAACGATAGATAATAATTGCGACAACAAATGCAACGGCATAACCTAGCATCGATTTGGTCAGCATCGCACTTAAACTACTAGGTGAAAAGATCGTAAGTACAAGGAATGTGGTACTTACAGGTATACCAAAACGTGTTAAAAACAAAAGAATCAGTGGCGGAACGACATATAACCAAGTCATTCCTTCTTTTGGAAAAGGAATGGTTTCTAAACGTCCATACGAGGCATCACCTACTCCAGACACCCACCAACCATATAACAGGACAACCGTTAAAATCGTACTGGTATAAATCCATAGAATCCACCATGGTCGGTGTGCATTGGAAGAAATAAATGTTCCTAAAGTTTGCGGAACATCATTTCCAACAATCGAATAAGCCGCTAGACAAAAGCCGATGATCATTAGAATATCAATGCTCATGTGCTAAACCTCTATTCAGATGCATGGTTAGACGTATAGTCAGATGCATAAAAAACAGTCTTCTTTATGATTAATGTCTGCGAGATTATGACACTTTTATGAATTTTCAAAACTTTTAATTTTTCAGATCGTATGGAAAATAAAACATCCAAGACTAAAATTTTCTTATAAATGACTGAATATATTTATAAATGTAATTTGCTCACTTTTATCTGATCAATCACCTCACATTCTCTTATTTCAAAACTGAGCGCAATCCATCTGCATACAGAATAGGTACGAATAATGACAACGATTCCCTACAGATTTCACAACATGAATGTTTTAAAATATTCACAAAATCTCACATTTGAAAAGTATGACAGCAGCTACGCCATCACATCAAAAATTACAGCCTAAGTTCTATCTGTTGGTCTTTTTGGTTTCGATTGGCTTTTTCATGCAAGGTTTAGACACCACGATTATCAATACAGCATTGCCTGCAATGGCAAACAGCTTGCATGAAAATCCGTTGCGTATGCATGGTGTCGTGATCAGCTATGTTCTTTCTGTCGCAGCATATATTCCACTCAGCGGTTGGTTAGCCGATCGTTTTGGCGTAAGAAATATCTTTTTTACAGCAATTGTTATTTTTACCTTAGCCTCATTAGGCTGCGCACTTTCCAATAGTTTCAATACATTAATTGCTTTTCGAGTACTGCAAGGTATCGGTGGAGCATTGCTGCTGCCTGTAGGGCGTTTAGCTATGCTTAAACTGATTCCTCGTGAACAGTTTTTATCTGCAATGAGTCTCATGAGTTTGGCTGGGCTGATGGGGCCATTGATCGGCCCAACACTCGGCGGATGGCTTGTTGAAGTTGCATCATGGCACTGGATCTTCCTGATCAATTTACCCATTGGGCTTTTGGGTATGTTAGTCACCTTTAAAGCCATGCCAAATACCACTGAACCTACGGTAAAAAAATTCGATTTCAGTGGGTTTATTTTATTGGTCATTGCCATGGTGGGAATGGCTTTGGGCATTGAAAATATTGCCAGTCATGACGTCTCAAAGGGTCTCAGTATTGGTTTATTACTCGCAGGACTCATTGCCACATTGGTCTACGCCTATCATGCACATACGCATCAAAATGCATTATTTCGTAGCAGCTTATTTAGAAATAAAATTTATACCATTGGTGTTTTAGGAAATTTCTTTGCTCGCTTTGGTAGCAATGCGATCCCTTTTATTTTGCCACTGATGTTGCAAGTGGCTTTTAAAATGGAACCCTTAATGACTGGAATCATGCTCACACCAATGGTTTTAGGGTCGTTATTTTCCAAACCCATTATTCGACCGATTATTTCCAAAATCGGCTATCGCAGAATATTGTTAATCAATACATTCTTGGTTGGCGCATGTATTGCCAGTTTTGCATTGACCACAGCAGATACCCCGACATGGTTAAGAGCTGTACATTTCTTTATTTTTGGCACACTGAACTCATTGCAGTTTGTGACTATGAATACCTTTACCCTCAAGGATCTCCCTCAACAAGATGCCAGTAGTGGCAATAGCTTCTTGTCGATGATTATGATGCTTTCAATGAGTATCGGAGTTGCCTTAGCAGGTGCTTTACTCAATCTGTTTACGGCGTATTTTGGAGAAGAACACATCACTCAGGCTTTCCACACCACGCTCATCTGTTTAGGTGCAATCAATATCGTCACTGCATTGATCTTTTATCAGATTCCGAAAAACCAAGCCATATAACATTTACACGTACTTCGTCATAGTTTTGAGATACAGATCACGTTAAACTAGCCTCATTCTGATAGATAGAAAACCCATGTCAAAACGATCTGTAAAAAAACAACGACAATTTACCCGCTATGGTTCGATCTTTGCCATCGGGTTATTGTGCGGTGTAATCAGCATCAGTTTGGCCATTTTCTATCACAATACCGCCTCTGCCGAAACTTACCCCATCAAAGGTTTTGATGTATCTCACCATCAAGGTGTGATTGACTGGAAAAAGATTTCCCCTCAGCAATATCAATTTGTTTATCTGAAAGCCACCGAAGGCGGTGATTATCAAGATGATCAATTTCAAAATTACTGGATGGAAGCACGTGAACGAGGCATGCATGTCGGTGCTTATCATTTTTATCGTTTATGTCGTGACGGGAAAATACAAGCACAGAATTTTATGGAAACTGTTCCCAATAAATCCAATGCCTTACCGCCTGTAATTGACTTGGAATATGACAGCAATTGCATTAATACCTTTACCAAAGAACAATTATTAAAACAAATCAAAATCATGCATGATGAATTACATCATCATTATGCGAAACAACCGATTTTCTATACATCAAAAAATTTTTATAACATTATTTTAGTCGGTGAATTCAAGGACACACCGATTTGGATTCGTGAATATAAAGAACAACCTGATTTAAAAGATGGACGTGCGTGGACATTTTGGCAACAAACCAACCAAGGCTCAATTCAAGGCATTCGCAAATCAGTCGATTTAAATGTTTTCCATGGCAATGCAGAGGAATGGAAGGCATTTTTAGAGAAAAATCAGGTGATTCAGCCTGAAAAATAAAGCTTCAATTTAAATAAGATAATGCCGATCTGTAAGCTACTAAGCCCCAAACTCACTAATATTATGTAACAATAGTTCAGTAAATGTTTTCACAATGATTCATTGATACGCGTAAACGTCATCCGCTATTGTCTGAGGCAGGACTACATTTGAATGGGAATGTTTTTGCAATGACTCTGATTAATACAAGGTATTGAACGAGTTCAGCGGATGACAGTGGTTTTGCCTACTTTTCCCGAAAGAAAAGTAGGTCGAGCCGAAGGCTTAACCTTAAATATAAATTTTGAATATAAGACTCCGCTGAATACCTAATTGTTTGAAACGTTTAAATCATACATATCATTTCAAATGTCTAAAATTAATTAAATGAATAAATATACAGATTTATAGCTTAATAAGCCTTCAATAATATACCTGAACAAAGAACAGAAAATAGTTTATATAGACACAATCTGTCGCATAGAATAAACAAAATTAAAATAAATAAATTGAACTAAATCAAGATCGGTTAAAATAATTCCACAGCGTTTTAACCCTGTGTGGTTTATGAGAAAAATCATTCATATTGATATGGATGCATTCTACGCCTCTGTAGAACTACGTGAGCGTCCCGACTTAAAACATTTACCTGTGGTGGTTTCTTCACATCACCCACGGGCAGTAATAGCTGCCGCCTCCTACCCTGCACGTGAGTTTGGATTACGCTCTGCAATGTCTATGTCACAAGCCAAAAAACGTTGCCCACAAGTCGTGGTGATTGAACCAAATTTTGAAAAATATCGTGAAGTATCCCGCCAAATTCATGAAATTTTTCAGCACTATACAGCGACTATTGAACCTTTATCTTTAGATGAAGCATTTCTCGATGTCACTGAAAATTTACAAAATATTCCAAGTGCAACGGAAGTCGCAGAACGTATTCGAGCCGATATTTTTAACACAACAGGTTTAACCGCTTCAGCGGGAGTTGCACCGAATAAATTTCTAGCAAAAATTGCCTCAGATTGGCATAAACCCAATGGGATCTGCATCATTAAACCCAGTCAGGTGCAACATTTCATCCATAATCTACCGTTAAAAAAAATTCCCGGTGTAGGTAAAGTCACACAAGAAAAATTAAAAAGTTTAAACCTTGAAACTTTAGGCGATTTGCAGAAAGTTGAAGAAAATATACTGATTCATCATTTTGGAAAATACGGCAAACAACTGTTTTTATATGCCCAAGGAATTGATGATCGACCTGTGCAGGCTGAACGGCAACGACAACAGATTTCGAACGAAACTACTTTTGATGACGATCTGAGCATCACACAATGTTCCCCTTATTGGGACAAGTTGATTGAACGTGTCTGGCTCAGTTTGCAAAAAAAGCACATGCAGGCGCGTGGTGTAAACGTCAAACTTAAACTCAAAAACTTCCAAGTTTTACAACACAGTAAAAGCTTTAAACAGCCTTTAAATTCACAACAAGAAATGATTCAAATCATCAAAATTTTATTAGCGGAAATGCAGATTCCTGAGCATTTTCAATTTCGATTGATTGGTGTGGGTTTGTATCAACTATCAGAACAACAAGATAAAGCACAATTATCGTTATGGTAAATCCGCTGAATATTAACCTGAGCTCGGGATAAGGTATATTCCCAACCACATGATACGCGGAAAGGTCAGTCGCATTGTTCGAGGTATGAGGAATATATTCCGCAAGATCTGTAATATATTGTTTTTTCAATATATTAATTACTTGATAGTATCTGTCGAGTTGGCGACTCTTGCGCTGCTTTAATCACAGCTCAGGTTTTGCCCTTGCGTGGCAGTGCCACTCATCCCGAAAGCCTTGCGAGGTAGTACCTCTCAGGTCGAACCTGAACAAGATTGAAATATATTTCAAGCGAAGTGCAAGACGAAGTGGGTTAATCCTTACATTTGACTTTAAACGGTAAGACTCCGCTGCACCTGACTAATCTTTTCAATAACTTACATCAGAGTTTATCCCGAACTGTAGTTATTCAATAAAAATGCGCTTAGAGCTGATTCTAGATAGAAAATTTACCGTGAAATTACTNTAGTTATTCAATAAAAATGCGCTTAGAGCTGATTCTAGATAGAAAATTTACCGTGAAATTACTTTGATTAATTTTCAGCCAAAAGAATTAAGTTTGCTTAAATATTTACCAACATCGAGCAAAATTGGAGTAATCTACTTGGCGCAATACATTATCCATGTATCTGCTGAGAGACCAAAAGTTACCAATACTTTTGCTCTGCTGTCCTGTAGTTGGCGTGACGATCAAATCCGAATATTACAGGGCGCTCAGACTATTCACATGGGTAAACTCCTACTTCAAAACTTCTTTTTTATTTTCAATATCATCACCAGATTTCCAACCCAATCACTCAGTTCATCTAAACTTCACATAAAATTCATTCGCCTAAAAAAAAGAATTTCAGTACACTCAAAATGATCAAATGAACATTTAAAGACTGATGAATAATAAAAAACAGATTCTATGTGTTGAAGATGATGCCGCGATTCTGATGCCCTTACGTTATGCACTAGAACGAGAAGAATGGCAGGTGACTTGGGCCAATACTGGTGCTCAAGCCATTGAATTTATTCAACAGCAACATTACGATTTTATTATTTTAGACATCGGCCTACCCGATATAAATGGCTTTGATGTCTGTAAAAAAATTCGCCTGTTTAACCACACACCACTGCTGTTTTTAACTGCACGAGATGATGAAATTGACCGCATTATCGGCTTAGAAATTGGAGCAGATGATTACTGCACTAAACCTTTTAGTTCACGTGAAATTGTTTCTCGTATTAAAGCGATTTGGCGCAGGATGGAAATTCAGAGCCAACTGCAAACCACTCAACCCCGTGTTGATCCACAACCTACTCCCTCTAAAGCTTGGCAATGTATTGATGAATCACTACAAATTCATTACCACGGTACAGCATTGCAACTTACTCGTTATGAATATCGTCTATTGAAGTTGTTGATCGATCATCCTGAACAAGTCTTTAGTCGCCAACAATTGATGGATCATATTTGGGAACATCCTGAACATAGTTTAGAACGTACAGTAGATACCCATATCAAAAGTTTAAGGCAAAAACTCAAACAGATTTCAGCAGCATATGATCCGATTATGACCCATCGTGGTTTCGGTTATAGCCTAAAACGGATACTGTAAAAAATGTCTATCTTTATTCGTATTTGGTTTTTCTTTGGTTTAATTATCTTGCTTGGGCTGTGGTTTATGTCCTATACCTTTAATCAGCAAGTTAAACCCAATGTCCGCCAAGTGGTTGAAGATACACTGGCTGAAAATGCCAATATTATTGCGATGTTAGTGTCTGAAGATGTCCATGAGAAGAAAGTCGGTACAGCACAATTTGATGAAAAAATTCAAAAAGCACTGAATCGTAAACTCAATGCCAATATTTGGCAGCACAATAAAAAAGAAATTAATCAACAAATCTATATTACCGATGCAAACGGGATCGTAATCTATGATTCACAAGGCATCGCCACTGGGCAAGATTATTCACGCTGGAATGACATTTATCTAACACTGCAAGGCAAATACGGTGTACGTTCAACACGCAGCTATGAGGGGGATTCCAATAGCAGCACCATGTTTATCGCCGCACCGATTTATTATCAAGCAGCACCAAACCAGCAACAAAAATTGATTGGTGTGGTAAGTATTGGTAAACCGAATAGCTCTGTACAACCTTATATTCAACGCGCTGAAGATCAATTACTGCGCCAAGCTGCATGGATTACTTTACTCAGTTTATTTCTTGCCAGTTTGGTTGCCTATTGGCTCAAACACAGTATCGACCGCGTTCGAAAATACGCTCAGGCACTTGCTCCTGTGAATCAAACCCCTTATTTCCGTTCAGCCAAAGAGCTGAATCAAGTGGCTCAAGCGGTTGAAAATATGCGTGAAAAACTCGAAGATCGTGCTTATGTAGAACACTATGTCAACACTTTAACCCATGAGTTAAAAAGCCCACTTACAGCGATTCAAGCCAGTGCAGAATTACTTAAAGAAGATTTGCCATTGAATGATCAACAACAGTTTGCAAGTCATATTCATGGTCAAAGCCAACGCTTAAAAACCTTAATTGACCGCATGTTATTGCTCACACGTTTAGAAAAATCCAAACATCAAATTGAAATTCAAAGCTTTAATTTATCTCAACTGATACAACATGTTTTAGATCAACACGCCAGCCAAATACAGGCCAAGAAAATTCAGTGTTTATTGGATATTGAAGCAGATTGTACCATTCAAGCCGATCGCTTTTGGTTACAACAAACCATTGCCAATCTTTTAGACAATGCTCTAGATTTCTCGGCAGAATCTGCAAAGATCCTGATTCAATTACATCGTCAAAGCCATCAGCAGATTCAATTAAAGGTTTTTAATGAAGGTGAATGGATTCCAGAATATGCACTCACACAGATCTTTGACACTTATTTTTCATTGCCCCGCCCCATTACCCAGCAACGCAGTTCAGGCATTGGTTTAAGTATCGTCAAACAAGTGATTGAACAACATCATGGGCAGATTGCTATTCAAAATATTCAAGCCAATCATATTTCGAGCATTCAACCACATCAACAAGGTGTATTGGTGACTATTCTATTGCCTTAGCAGAATTTAAAACCGTGGATTTTTCTATAAATTGATGTTTTTTTTATAAATTCTTAGATTAGGGTTTAAAAAGCTTCACCTAAACTTCACATAAAAATCAAAACCAACTCAAACAAAAACCATCTCACTTTCACATACTCAATCCTGAAAAAAACAAATCATCAGGAATCATTATGCGCTCTCATTTCCTTAGCCTTAAAATCATTGCAATCGTTATATTGGTCGCCATGTTCTGGGGCGGCTTATTTTTCATCACCAGCCTCGTCTCAGAACGCCAAGGCTACCAACAAGCCTTTCTTAAAGAAATCTCACAAAACAATATCAGCCCGCAAACCATTGTTTCACCTTATATACACGTCCCTTATGAAGAACAGAAAACCTGTTTGGATGAACAGAAAAAATCCTATGCATGTACAGAAGAAAACTGGATGTATATCGGTGCTGATAGCACGCAATGGACCTCAAACTTTAATGTTTCAGACGATACCTACAAACGTACGATTTACCGTGCGATTAGCTACCAAGCCAATTTAACAGCGAAAGGAGTTTTCCAAAAAACTCTATTAGAAAATAAAAGCTATCTTTGGGATCGTGCCGAAATTATTTTCCCAGTCCATGACCCACGTGGTTTAGATCAGCAACCTACACTTAAAATACTCAATAAAAATTATGCTTTTGAAGTAAGCTCTCAAGGCAGTGATGGCTCAGGATTTGATTTTATGAGTATTTCAGCAAAAAAATATCCTGAATTGATCAGCGCCATTCAAAATGGCTTTCACTTTGATTTAACGGCAAACCTAACGGGTTTAAGTAAATTTACCCTTATTCCAACCAGTCGTAGCGTTACTTATCAAGCCAAAGGCAATTGGGCGGATATTAAATACGATGGTCAAAACTTACCCTATGCAAAAACCAGCGCTCAGCAGAAATTCAATGCACAATGGAAAAATATTGCCTTAGGTTATCAAAACCTGAATAAATTCATCTATTGTGAAAGCAATAATTGCACTCGCCAATTCGCTCAAAGCAACTACGTTCAAACTGCAAATTCTAGTGAGCATGAAATAGCAGGACATGAAAAAATTGGCTTAACAACTGAGTTTTTAGAGTCAGTGAATGTCTATACCCAAACAGATCGTGCAATTAAATACGGTATTGTGATTATTATCATCACCTTTGGCTGCTTCTTCTTATTTGAAGTGCTGAAAAGCTTACGAATCCACCCGATTCAATATTCTTTAGTTGCCATGGCGCAAGGCATATTCTTTGTTCTACTCCTTTCGATCAGTGAATATTATGCCTTTGCATGGGCATATATCGTTGCGGCGATTGCTTGTATTGGCTTAATGACTTGGTATTTATACTTTGTAATGAAAGGCATCAAAGCTGCTGCTTTGTTTGGCATTATTTTAAGCAGTCTATACGCCATTATGTATATGTTACTGCAATCTTCAGGCAAGACTTTCTTAATGGGTTCAATTATCTCCTTCGTTGTTCTCGCAGTTGTGATGTTTATTACCCGCCATATTGATTGGTACAGCATTGGGAATAAACCTGAACGTGAACTAAAAACCTATACCCCACCTCAATAATCACAAAACCCCGCTTGTGAATGGTGCATGGCCATTCACAAGCGTGCTTAAAAACGATCAAGTCAGAATAGTATCGAGACCCGTTATGTACACCACGTATATCACCACACATATTTCGAAAAATCAGCAGTTAAAACAACTATGCCCGATACAAAGTTCGATTGCTTTTTGTTTAAACCAATTGAGAATGGCACAGATTCATTTTTTAAACTTAGGTAACTTAATTATCTGCCCCGAATACAATTGCATATTGATCTTTCAAACCAAGCTTTTAATCCGAATCGATGCATTTTCAAAATCGCCACAAACTTAATCAATTGCAACAAACTAGATTTGCAGAATGACCATGATCACGTAAACTTTACCTAATAATTTGTATTAGAGAAATATGATGGCTGTACAACGTTTGCATGTCTCAAATCGTTTTTCTGAAATTGCTGTTTCAGGTAATTTGGTTCATTTAGCAGGACAATTGGCTTCTGACTTTGATTTAGATATTAAAGGACAGACACAACAAACTTTCGACATGATTGATCAATTTCTTGCCGATGCAGGCACAGATAAAAGCCATATTTTATCTGTTACGATTTATTTAAAAGACATTGAAAAAGACTATGCTGCTTTCAACGAAGTTTGGGATGCATGGGTTGCAGACATTGACGCCCTACCTCGTACTTGTGTTGAGGCAAAACTTTATGATCCACGAGTCTTGGTCGAGCTAACAGTCGTTGCAGTTAAACCTGAATAAAGCTTGGCTTTTTAGTCATTGAAATATTTAGATGATGACTTTAAACGCTGTAATATAAAAAATGCATGTAAAAACATGCATTTTTTAACCCACTATTTTTAATCACCAATACGATTAACCATAAACACGGCGTCTTAAAACTTGCTCATGGTAATATTCAAGCTTTCCCAAGTCAGCTAACTGCTCTTGTTTTGAATAATCGAAGTCCGAAACTCCAATCAAAAAACTTTCTCTAATTTGCTGATATTCTGGAACATTGCTATAACGAATAACGCGATAACCAGCGGCTTGTAATAAAGCTTCTTGATATTTAGCTTCATTCGCACGTTTTGTTGATGTTTGATCATCTAAAGCCACAATTGCGATTACACGATAATCTTTGTCTAAAACAACAAAGTCAGCAAACATTTTTTGGTATTTATTACGTGTATGTTGAAACTTAGTTGTGATTAATGCGTCAAATGACACATGTGCCAAAATATTCGCTTCCGATAAGATTTCTTTAAGACGAATGAATGTTAATTGCTCAATCGAATTAAAGACGGCTCTTTGTCTTAACGCGCTATCACTCAATCGTTTGTTCGTAAATCCTTTATAAACAATTACGATCACGACAGCGACGATGAAAATACTGATAATCATCATCATATCCATGTCCTCTTCCTTTCTTATAATTCGGTTTCTAGACCGTTTATTTTTACCAGTTATATCAATATATGAATGAACGCTCATAGTTCAAACACTTTGATAAAATCACTACAAACTGCAACACAACACTTATAAATCTTGACTTAAAACTTCACTTCAAAACAACAAAATGACTTAAATCTCGGTTTTAATTATAAATTGAATCATAGTTTTATTTTATTCACCCATTATGATCAATAAATGAATAGCTTTTAGATATTGTTATACTCATTTTCATTTTTAAATACAACTTAATCCGATAAAATTACAACAATTTTGTCTAACAATTTATACGACTTTTGTTTGATTTTTATCCAAAAACTTACCCACAATTCTAAAAAACTTATCCACAGTTTTGCTTATTTTTGACTCAATCATTGTTTTTATCGAAAAAAAGGATGCTTACGCATCCTCTCTCACTTCAAAAACTAAGCCCGATTCTTTGGCTTAGACTTCCCATTGCTATTTCCACCAAACGGTTTTTTATCACCTGTTTCACGTGGTGGCAATCCTGTATGTTGCGTCAAAATCTGACCACGTTCAGGACGTTTTTTAGTGTTTGATGGACGCGATTGATTTTTCGCTTGCTGATTACGATGATCACCATTACGTTTCTGCGAATCACCATCCACTGTCGAGTTTTTCTTACGTGCAGATTGATACTGACCTTCAGTTGTTCCCGCAGGCTGATATGTTGGAATCAAATGCTGTTTCGAATTACCAATCAAATCTTGGCGACCCATTTCTTTTAAAGCTTCACGAAGTAATGGCCAATTGTTTGGATCATGGTAACGTAAGAAAGCCTTATGCAGACGACGACGCTTCTCACCTTTCACAATATCAACATCTTCAGTATAACGTGCCACTTTTGCTAATGGATTTTTACCTGTGTGATACATAGTCGTTGCTGTAGCCATTGGTGATGGGTAAAAGGTTTGTACCTGATCAGCACGGAAACCATTCTTTTTCAACCAAATCGCCAAATTCATCATGTCATATTCAGTCGTACCCGGGTGCGCTGCAATAAAGTACGGAATTAAATACTGCTCTTTACCTGCTTCCTTACTGAAACGATCAAACATTTGCTTGAAACGATCATAAGTCCCGATCCCCGGCTTCATCATCTTAGACAATGGACCTTTTTCGGTATGCTCAGGGGCAATTTTTAAATAACCACCGACATGATGCTGTACCAATTCCTTCACATATTCAGGGTTGAGTACCGCTAAGTCATAGCGTAAGCCTGAACCAATCAGAATCTTTTTGATGCCTTTGAGTTCACGTGCTTTACGATACAATTGCGTCAAAGGTGCATGATCTGTATGTAAGTTTTGACAAACACCCGGATAAACACATGATGGTTTACGACAGTTCTTTTCGATTTCAGGGTCTTTACAATGCAAACGGTACATATTTGCAGTTGGGCCGCCCAAGTCAGAAATGATCCCTGTAAAACCTGGTGCAGTATCACGAATCTTTTCAACTTCACGTAAAATTGATTCTTCAGAACGGTTTTGAATAATACGCCCTTCATGTTCTGTAATTGAACAGAAAGTACAACCACCAAAACAACCACGCATGATATTGACAGAGAATTTGATCATATCAAATGCAGGGAAACGTGCATTACCATAAGCAGGATGTGGTAGACGTGCATAAGGCAAGTCAAACACATAGTCCATTTCTTCAGTGGTCAAAGGAATCGGTGGAGCATTTAACCATACATCACGTTCACCATGCTTTTGCACCATTGCACGAGCATTTCCCGGATTGGTTTCAAGATGCAAGATACGATTGGCATGTGCATATAAAACTGGATCATTTGAAACATCTTCAAATGCAGGCAAACGAATCACCGCCAACTCACGTGGTGGTAATTTATGTTTAATAGCTTTAGATGCAGGCTGTAATTGAACGATTTGGGTATTTTCATCCAAATCATCGCCTTCACGGATAATTGGATTGGCAACAATTTCTTTTTGGAAATTTTGATATTGCGTGAGCGAGTTACCTTTGCTCTGCTCAATCTCACAACCATCTAAATCCTCAGTCATCACATAAGGATTGATGATTGGATCAACACGACCAATGCTGTCGACATCATTTGACGCAATTTCTACAAACTGCGCTTTAGACGCACGGTTATTTTTATTGATAATAAATGCTGTACCACGAACATCGGTAATTTCGTGAATTTTTTGACCTTTGGCAAGACGATGCATCACTTCAACAATCGAACGTTCGCCATTGCCGTACATGAGTAAATCCGCTTTAGAATCCATCAAAACTGAACGACGTACTTTGTCTGACCAATAGTCATAATGTGCAATACGACGTAAAGATGCTTCGATACCACCTAACAGTACTGGAACATCTGGAAATGCTTCACGGCAACGCTGACAGTACACTGTTGCTGCACGGTCTGGGCGTTTATTCGGTAAATTATCTGGAGAATATGCATCATCAGAACGGATTTTACGGTCAGCCGTATAACGGTTGATCATCGAATCCATGTTGCCTGCTGTCACACCCCAAGCGATGTTGGGTTTACCCAAGACTTTAAATGCTTCAGCTGAAGTCCAATCAGGTTGTGCAATAATTCCGACACGGAAGCCTTGCGCTTCTAATGTACGTCCGATGATGCCCGAACAAAATGATGGATGGTCAATATAAGCATCACCACACACCAGAATAAAATCACAGCTGTCCCAACCGAGTTGATCCATTTCCTCGCGTGACATTGGCAAAAATGGTGCTGGTTCAAAGCACGATGCCCAATATTTGTCATAATCAAACAGCGCTGTAGGCGCTGTCTGAGCAGTATAAGCGGTAGACATGGCGAATTATCTCGATTGGCAGTTGGCGATCGGGAGAGATCTAAGATGAAAGCCGATCATTTTACCATGAATTACATTCATCTTGCTTGATTAAAAAACACTCAAAAACAAAAACATGTAAATCAATTTAGATTTTTTAATTCATATCTATTAAAAAACAGTAGATTTCATCTATTTTCAATCAACTTTGAGATGGAGTTTCCGTACGGGTTTGAAGCTGTTTCAGCTTAAAAGCAATGATTAAACCAAGGAGCAAAACGCCGCTAATCATCAGTGTCAACCCAAGCCATCCGTAATTTTCCCACACCAATCCATTTGCACTCCCTAAAACACTGGATCCAAGGTAGTAGCAGAACAAATAAAGTGAAGAACCCACAGCACGGTATTGTAAAGACTGCACAGACACCCAACTGCTCGAAGTAGAATGCGCTGCAAAGAATGAAAATGTGAAAATAAACAGTCCAATCAAAATGATCCAAAGTGATGGAATTAACATGATCCATAAGCCGATGATCATGCTTAAAAACATGGCGATAAGCACTTTACTTCGACCGAATTTTCGACTCCACTCTGCCGCACGTGGTGAACTATAAATACCCGATAAATATGCAATTGATATCAGTCCGATCCATGTTTGCGATAACTCAAAAGGTTTTTCTAAAAGATGATAACTCATGTAGTTAAACACGGTCACAAAACAGCCCATTAAGATAAAGCCTTGTGCGAAAAGCAAGCGTAGCTTTGGATCAGCGAGATTCTTTTTAAAGGATTCTATAAAGCGTGAGAATTGAATTGGGTACGCTTTGAAATGTTTAGATGCAGGTAAAGCAATATAAAATATAATCGCAATAAATAGATTGAGAACACCGATAATCATGGTTGCTGCTTGCCAAGAAATATAATCCAGTAATACTCCTGCAATTAAACGCCCACTCATGCCCCCAATTGCTGTACCTGAAATATAGAGCCCCATTGCAAAACCAACATCTTTTTGTGCAATTTCTTCACCAATATAGGTCATGGCAACAGAGGCAACTCCACTCACAGCTAAGCCAATCATCATTCGTGTGGCGAGAAAAACCTCCCAATAGGGTAAAAAGGCACTGATTAACAATAATATTGCTGTAGAAAATAAAGAAATGACCATGATGGGCTTACGACCAAAACGATCTGAAATCAGCCCCGCAAACAGTAAGCCTAAAGCCAAAGCAATGGTTGAGAATGACAGCGGAAAACTACTATGTGTAGGTGTGATATGGAAGAATTTTGCCAGAAAAGGCATCATCGGTTGTACGCAATAGAGTGATGAAAATACCGCAAAACCTGCTAAAAATAGCGACAGTAAAATTGCAATAAAAGGTTTCGTACCGTATTCAATATAAACTGAGGATTCAGATATTTCAGACATAATCACTCCTTATGTCTGCTCAGTATACGCCTGTTTATTTCTTTCACCATGTATGGCACAACATTAAGGGATATTTTAAAACAACAATCATCAAATAAATATGAACCCATCAACATGATTGTATTTATTAATATGACAGTAAAAATCCAAGTTTAGTCCATGAATAAACCTATATTTCGCCTATAAAATGCCACTAAAGCTTAGTCGGTTGATATTCGTCTGCTATCGCAGCTGTTAAATAATTTTGGAAGGTTGGACACTGCATATGATTTTCAGCGGGACAAACCGCAGCATGCCTCAATCCCTCGCTAATAAAGTGCAATCGTCGAGCCATCTGCTCAAGTTGCTCTGCTTTATCATTCAGCATTTTTCGATCTAGCTCAGGTTGACCATCCGATCCAAACATCGTGACAATCTCATCCAAAGAAAATCCTGCCGCTCGCCCCAATGCAATCAATGCCAATTGATCTAGTACCTGTTTTGCATATTGACGACGTAAGCCCTGTCGCCCAATAGATTTAATCAGTCCCTTTTCTTCATAAAATCGTAAAGTCGATGTCGTAACCTTCGCTTTTTTTGCAACTTCACCAATATCCATAAATGCCTCTTGACTTCAAGTTGACTTGAACTTGCACAATGAATCTATCAGGTTTTATTTGAAAAAGGTCGGGGGAATGAAATGAATATTTTTAAACTACTACTTTATATTTTGAGTCTAGGGATCGGTGCAACGCTCATCATGGATATTTGGTTATTCATATTAAAAAAACTAAATATACCAACTTTAAATTTTGCACTCCTTGGTCGGTGGGTAGGATGGATTTTCCACGGCAAAATCATCCACGAGTCAATTGCACAAAGTTCTGAAATTCAACATGAATATGTATTGGGCTGGATTGCTCATTACAGTGTTGGAATCTTATTCGCATTGGGTTTCATCTTCATCACAGGGGAAGCTTGGTTACTGCAACCTCAATTTTATTCCGCATTATTATTTGGGGTCATTACCGTATTAATTCCTTTCTTCATCATGCAACCTGCTATGGGTTCAGGCTTTGTAGCATCTAAAACACCGCAGCCATTTATCAATCGTATCAAAAGCTTGATCAATCACAGTATCTTCGGGTGTGGCTTATTCCTCACCGCTGAATTATTAAATCTTTTTAATTAAGGGCTAAACCATGAAATCAATTGCCATTATCTATCATAGCCGCCAAGGACATACCCAATTTATTGCTCAACAAATTCAAATCGGAGCAGCAAAGATTGAGGATATGAATATTGATTTGTTCACTGCTGAACAACTGATGTTTCAACCTGAATTACTCACCCAATATGATGGTTTAATTTGGGGGACACCCACTTACCTCGGTGGTGTCTCTGGAACCTTAAAACAATTCATGGATGCTACAGGTTCCTTATGGAAGAAACAGCTTTTTAAAGGAAAATTAGCCGCAGGATTTACCGTCTCATCGCTCCCCGCAGGTGATAAACAATCAACACTTATTTCACTTTTCACTTTTTGTATGCAACACGGCATGATATGGGTGGGCAATCCTATTTTACCTGAACAACATCAAGGCGTTCCCTATATGCAAGCGGCTAATCGCCTAGGTTCTTGGTCTGGATTAATGGCACAAGCTGAACATGCGAGTGCGGCAGATGCATTTGATTTAGGTGATATTAAAACAGCACAATTGTTTGGGAAAAATTTTGCATCATGCCTAAATGCATACCAAGCAGTGGCTATGTGAATACTGTGAGTCTTTTATTTCCGTCCAGTTTTTTGTATGAATTCATTATCTACATAGCCTAGTCTAGAAAGGTTTATTTTCCATTCTTTGATTTTCATAACGCACCTTTAAAAGACTTATTAACAGGTCTTGTAATTGGTTTTTAATTTGAGTATCTTATATAGTGATTTAGCTTTGGATTGATAACCTGAAGCCACAAGAGGGTCTGTAAATCATGAACAACATAATCCTTAGTCGATTTGTTTCTAGTATTTCTGAATTGAAAAAGAATCCGATGGAAGTCGTCAACAATGGGTTCGGTGAAGCTGTAGCTATTCTAAATAGGAATAACCCTGCTTTTTACTGCGTTCCAGCTGATATGTACGAAAGAATGATGGATTTAATTGAAGATCAGGAACTTTTAAAACTAGCTAAACAAGTCGAAAATGAACCAGTAATTGAGGTTACAATCGATGAGTTACAGGCTGAGATTCAAAGAAACCGCAAGAAAAAAGTTTAGTAAATTAAATCCTGATATTGCTGAACAAATTTTGAAGAAACTAGCTAAAGTTCTAGAAAATCCAAAAATTCCTAAAAATAAGCTGAGTGGATCTGTTGATCTATATAAAATTAAATTGAAGTCAGCAGGATATAGATTGGTATACCAAGTTATTGATGATGAATTAATTGTATTAGTTCTAGATGTTGATAGACGAGATACGATTTACAAAAATATGTAAGCTAAAAAAGCCCTCAATCTTTGGTTGTTGGGCTTTTTTTAGTACGTAGTTTTCGCGCTTTGATGATATTTTCAGGTCTTTTTTATGAAAATATTAAGTTGTACTAGCTCAAACATTTAATTTTCCTTGTATAAACTTCAATAAGCCCTGAAAAATCACATGCCATTCTTCTGTTGGTGACGAAAGTACAGGATGCCAAAAGAATTGAAAATTTAATCCTCCATCATCTGCACAATGATGAACCCAATTATCAGCAAGTGTTTCATTGACCTGACACAAAAACACATACCAATCAGGCCCTGCTTGTTGTGGAGAATAAACACCAATAAACTTTTCAATTAATGTCTTATCTATTCCAGATTCCTCAAATAACTCCCTTAAAGTTGCATTCTCTAAAGATTCATTCTGTTCTACAGTCCCTTTGACGATCTGAATTCCTGCAAGCGGATGTCGAAATACTAAAATTTGTAATTGTTCATCTTGTTGTCTTAAAACAACAGGTACAACTTTTTGAATGATCATGTAGCATTTTTCTCATAAGCCCATTGTCTATTTGCGGTGTACTTAAAATCCTATACTTCAATATCAAAGCCTAAACTCACATCACATGCCGCTTGACCACCTCGAATCCCCCAATTTTCTGTTGGAAGCTCACGAAGTAAAATATTGATATGATCGGCTGGAATTCCTAAGCTCGATAAATTTCTAACCATAGACTGATATAGATGACGCTTTGCACCCAAAGAACGTCCAGCAAAGCAGTCGATACTAATCAAAGTAAAATATTCTGGCTGTGATTTATCTGTTGGGCAGAGAAAACGATGTGGTGCATGAACAAATAGACGAATATTTCGATCATGTTGTGGAATCTTAAATGCTTCCACCAAAGCAGAATGAACAGCATCCATGAGTGCTGATTCTGTTTCTAAATCATATTGTTGTCTGACCTCAATTTGTACTGCAGGCATTTTTATTCTCAAATATCTATTTTTAGATCAAAAGATTAGCATACTATCTATACTTCTTTGTACGCTATAACGTACACATGATGAGGCGTTTTGCAGCTATTCTAAGTTTCGCAAAATCGATATTATAGTTACATAAAGAAACAGGACGTTTCAAATGACCAAGAATAACAACAATGATAAATAAACAATGCACAAAATAGATGGACGCATAAGTAGTCAACAGGCAGTTCACTACAATAATGAATAGATACGAAAAAGCCTCGACAGGATGTCGGGGCTTTTTTATGCTTATCTGTTGATCTTAATTTACTTTTTAGACTGAGTTCTATATTGCTACTCAGGTAATAATCGCAATAAATGGGCATCTTTTCCATCCTCAAGCACCCAAAGACTGCCATCATGTGCAACCTCTAGATCACGAATTCTCTGCTTCATCTTTAAACGCTGAACTTCAACCACTGGACTTTGAGCCGTATCAACCACAACAATTGATTTTGAAGATAAACCTCCAATTAATGCTTTATTACTCCATTGCGGAAACAACTTATCTTGGTAAAAAATCAAACTAGATGGAGAAATAACAGGTGTCCAACTAATTTCAGGCGCTTTGAATTCAGGACGAGTATGGTGATCTGGAATAGGTAAACCATTATAATGATCACCATTAGAAACAATAGGATAGCCATAATTTTCACCACGAATAACGATATTCAACTCATCACCACCTCGAGGCCCCATTTCTACATCCCATAATTTCCCTTGCGCATCAAAAGCAATACCCAAAGGATTACGGTGTCCCAAAGACCAAACTTGCTTAGCAATATCACCTTGATTTATAAACGGATTCCCCTCAGCAGGACGTCCATCATCATTTAATCTTAAAATTTTACCCAAATTTGATTGCATCTCTTGTGCAGGCTCAAACTTTTGCCGCTCACCCGAACTGATCCACAACTTGCCATCTTGACCAAATAGAATACGATGTGAATAATGCCCTTGACCTGAAACTTTAGGAACTTGTTCCCAAATTCTACTTATATTTTTTATTTTTGGATTTTGATCTGATACATCGAGCTCACCACGTACCACAACAGCACCGTAGCCACCTTCCCCTGCTTCCGCGTAGCTCAAATAAACCCACTTATTCTTTTCAAAATTAGGGTGTAAAACAATATCACCTAACCCTCCCTGCCCACCATACGCAACTTTAGGAACACCTGAGATATCAATATTTTGTCGTGTCTGAGGATCAAATAATTTAATGTGCCCTTTCTTTTCGGTAATAAGCAACCGACCATCAGCAAGCAGGGCCATCGCCCACGGTTCTTCAAAAGTTGCGATTTGTTCAGTTTGATAACTTTGTTTAATCTGCGAAGGCTTTATTTGTGCAATAGCATCATTATTCGCATTACATGCACTTAAAAATAGGCTACTGAAAAATAAAGAAAAGGCAGATATATGAATCAATTTTCTTTGCATATTTTCCGCTCTTTTATCTTTTAGGTGGTCTTGATTTAAAATAACATCCATACAAAATAAATGGGCAATTC
Source organism: Acinetobacter piscicola (assembly GCF_002233755.1). GTDB lineage: Bacteria > Pseudomonadota > Gammaproteobacteria > Pseudomonadales > Moraxellaceae > Acinetobacter > Acinetobacter piscicola. The sequence goes on from NZ_KZ268707.1 coordinate 91,714, forward strand.
AATTGGTAACAAAAGATCATGGCTTTTTAAACCAGAGCATTTGATGTTTACTTCAATCTTTCTAGCTTAAATCTCTCATTAAATTTCTATAAATGCTCTAAAACCTCGAGATGCATAATAAGATTGAGCACCATTATGAGAAGTAAAAACTTGTCCATAACGATAATCACAAAACAATGCTCCACCTTGATTACGAACAGTTTCAGGCGTTTCAATCCAACTTGATGTTTTAAAATCGAAATTAAAAATAGTTTGTAAATGACGGTATTCTAGTTCTGATAATAATTGCACGCCCATAGCCTGAGCGATATCAATAACATTATTTACAGGTTTATTCTCTTTACGTGCATCTAAAGCCTGCCGATCATAGCAAAGACTTCGACGTCCTTTAGGCGTTTCGATACAACAATCATAAAATCTGTAAACACCATCGGATGCGATGGATAAAACCACATCGGGTTCACCACCAGTGCGTTCCATGTCATAAATAGACCATAACTTTTCAGGGTTATGTATTAATTTTTCTTCAACATCACTCCAAATTGAATTTGGATGACGACTCATATTCTGTTCAAATCTACTTTTTAATATCGTGAATAACTGCTTACTTTCATGTGATGATAAGAGCTTAAATTTGTTCATTATTCAATCTTCGTATGCACTCAAATAAAATGTAGCCTATATACAGCACATTTGTGTTTTATTTTGAATCTAAACATTATAAAAAAGTTTGAAAATATCTTTGAAAACCAACTTTTTGATATTGTTGGTAAGCCTCTCGTAATTCCTCACCGTAGATAGGATCTCGATTTTTTAATTCTTTTTGTATAATTCTAGACATCAATGGGTTGGCAGAACGTTCGCTGATCAATAATGCAACCAATTGGCAAAAGCCTTCTTCTTTTTCTTGAGTAGCAAATTTATATTGATGTTGTGAAACCAACACATGAGCCAATTCATGTCCCAACACCCAAACTAAATTTGCTGTAGGCATTCCATAAATCACTTTAATCTGGGCTTGATCATGCCAAGTACTTGAGAAAATATTGGTTTTGGTTGTATTTATAGCAAGTCCTTCAGCACCATTAAATCCTAAAGTCTGCATTTTATCTTGGCTAATTAAACTAACCTGTGTATTGCCTCTTTTAAATTTAAATCCAAGATTTTCAATTTGTTGTAGTACCCAAACAGCAACTTTCTGTAAATTTTCAGTTGTTACAATAATATGTTGTACACAATCTATGCATAACAAACGCCCATCGTTATATCGTGACATTTTATTTGTGAATTGAGTGTTATGACAATAATAACAAGAAGAACGTTGATAAAGATTGCCAAACATCATTGATCCCCTAAATCCAAATAAAATAAAACGTATATATGGATATTGCTTCGAAATGATGATTTT
>NZ_KZ268708.1:0-85310 GCF_002233755.1 Acinetobacter piscicola
CGACCTTTGACAGCATTACCGCGGGCAATAGTAAACTTGATACGACTGGTTTAACAGTAGGCACAGTGGGTGACCAAACTGTGATCACTAAAGATGGTATTACCACAGATAAAGTGAATGTGGGTACTGTTGTTATTGATAGCAGCACCAACAAGATCAGTGGATTGACAGCAGGTTCATTGGCAGCAGGTTCAACCGATGCAATCAATGGAGGGCAGTTACATAAAGGACTAGATGCTGTTAAAGATATTCTTGGTGGTAATGCAACAAACAACTCAAGTGACCCAACAGCACGCAATATAACAATGACCAATATTGGTGGAACAGGCAAAGATAACATCCATGATGCGATCCAGTCTGTATCTAACAATGGCGTTCAATACGATAAGAATGTTGATGGTAGTACCAACTACAACAGCATCACAGCAGGTAATGGCAAAGGCACAACAGCGAATAGCACCAAAGATGCAACGACAGGCAAGATCACTACAACAGGTGGTACGAGCTTGAGCAATGTTGCAAGTGCGGGTGATTACACCAATGTTGCAAATGCCTCTAAAGCGGTGAATGCGGGTGACTTGAACAATGCGGTTTCAGATGCAACCAATGCAGCCACTACCAAAGGCTTTGCATTACAAGCAGCAGATGGCAGTAAAGTACAGAAAAACCTAGGTGAAGCTGTAGAAGTCATTGGTGCAGATAGTAACATCACCACCAAAGTGACTGGTGGTAAAGTTGCGATTGAGTTGAACAAGAACTTGAACAACTTGACAGGTATTACAGTTAACAATGGTACAGATGGGACAACTGGCTCGACAGTTATTGGCAAAGACGGCATTTCGGTTAAAGACAATGCAGGTAAGACCGTTGCAGGCGTCGATAACACTGCTCTGACTGTGAAAGATAGCAGTGGTAATGCTGAAACCAGCATTAACAAAGCAATCAACACCTTAAATACAGCACAAAGTACATTAGACAACTACGCAGTGAAGTATGATGATAAGTCAGGTACGCCAAATAAAGACAGCGTAACTTTTGCAGGAACAACATCAAGCAGCACCAAAGATGCGACAACAGGCAAGATCACCACAACAGGTGGTACAAGCTTGAACAATGTAGCGAGTGCGGGTGATTACACCAATGTTGCAAATGCATCTAAGGCGGTAAATGCGGGTGACTTGAATAATGCTGTTGTGGATGCTACAGGAAGCATTGTCAATAAAGGCTTTGCGTTAACTGCGCAAGATGGACAAACTGTACAGAAAAAACTGGGTGAGTCTGTTGAAGTTGTTGGTGACGATAAGAACATTTCAACTGAAGTGAAGAATGGTAAGGTTGCCGTTAAACTTGCCGATAACTTGAATGTTAACTCGCTTACTACAGGTGATACAGTTATTAAGAATGGTGGCGTAACTGTTGGCTCAAATGTCACTCTAGGTAATACTGGATTGATTATTACCAATGGTCCAAGTGTAACGACAGCAGGTATTAGTGCAGGTAATAAAGCCATTACCAATGTATCGAATGGTGTTAATGCAACAGATGCAGTGAATAAAGGACAGTTAGATACAGCGATTACTAATGTTCAAAATAAAGTTGATCAAGTTGCGAACAACGCTGTTCAATATGACAATGCAAATAAAGATTCAGTAACGTTATCGAATAACAATGGTAACGGAACAAAACTGAATAATGTTGCAGATGGTACTGTTACACAAGGTTCCAAAGATGCGGTGAATGGCGGTCAATTGTGGAATGTTCAACAACAGATTACCAATATCAATAATGGTACTTCTGGTCTTGTTCAACAAGCTGATAAATCTGCGCCAATTACTGTCGGTAAAGACACTGGTGGTACTTCAGTAAGCGTGGCAGGTACGGACGGTAATCGTGTGGTTACTGGCGTTAAAGATGGTGCAGTGAATGCAACGTCAAAAGATGCGGTCAATGGTAGCCAGTTGAATAAGACCAATCAGACAGTTGTTGACTATCTGGGTGGTGGAGCTGGTTATGACAATATCACAGGTAGCTTTACGACAGCTCCGACCTATAATGTTGGCAGTAGTAGTTATAACAATGTAGGTGGTGCAATTGATGCATTGAATCAAGCGGATCAAACATTAAACAATAAAATTGATAATGTGAACAATAAGCTTGATAACGCATTCCGTGTCACCAACAACCGTATTGACGATGTTGAGAAAAAAGCCAATGCAGGTATTGCAGCTGCATTAGCGATGGAATCAGCACCTTATGTTCCTGGTAAATATACTTATGCGGCAGGAGCGGCATACCATGGTGGTGAAAACGCGGTAGGTGTGACATTACGTAAAACTGCAGATAATGGTCGTTGGTCTATCACTGGTGGTGTTGCAGCAGCATCTGAAGGTGATCCAAGCGTACGTATCGGTATCAGTGGTGTAATTGACTAATTCACTAGACAAGGAAGGTTTGCGAACCTTCCTTTTTCTTCCCTAATTTTAGAGAGATAAAGAATGAAAGCATTCAACAAAAAAATTCTGTTAAGTGTAATCAGTGGTCTAGTGATGTCTTTAAGTCATGCTGCTGAAATTGAAACGCAAAACAGTCAGGAAATACATTTTCCTGAATTGAAAGACAGTTATTTAAAACAAGTACCGCGCTATGAATATGACAATGTTGCACGATTAGATACAGGTCTGAGTAAAGATCAAATCCGCCATATTTTAGGAAATCCACAATTTTCTGAAGGCTTATTTGCGGTTAAAACTTGGAATTACGTGCTTGATATTAGAGAACCTGATTCAACGCAGTATAAACGTTGCCAATTGCGCATTGATTTTGACAAAGGCTATTTATCTAAAAACTTGTATTGGAAAGGTGAAGCTTGCCAAGGTTTAATGGCATGGGGAATCAATAATCAATCTGATGTAGAACAAAGTACGATCTCTCCTACGGAGCAAGCAGCAACGGTTTTATTCTATTTTGATCGTTCAGATAAAAAGGGTATTAAAAATCCAGATGTGATTGGAAAAATTGTTGATGAAATTAAACAATCCAATGGTAAAACTGTACAGGTTTCTGGTTATACAGATCGTTTAGGATCATTTAAGTATAATCAAAATTTATCTGAAGCAAGAACTAGCACTGTTACACAGCTTTTAGTTCAGCAAGGTGTCAATGTTGAGCAAATTCAATTTGAAGCAAAAAACAAAACAGATGCTTATCAACAATGTTCTGGGGTAAATAGAAAAATTCAATTAATAGAATGCCTAGCACCGAATCGCCGCGTTAATATTTCATGGTAAAAGTGATAGAGTTAAACAGGGAATTGGATAACAGCATGAAAAAAAGACTCGTTGTATTCAGCTTATTGATGAGTTTAGCTGGTGTGAGCAAAGCAGAAACACCATCTGTAATGCAGGTTTTACAAAAAACACCACAATGGGGTTTGGTACAAACTGGAACGGCATGTATTGAAAAATATCGCTTTTTACCATCAGGTGAAGTTTTGATTGAAAGCAATCAAGAGAGAGTTTCGGGAAGCTATAGTTTTATTACCAAAGAAAATAGCTTTGAATTACCGGCTGTTGTGATTGGTTTCCAAACAGACAATCAAAAACCTGATTGTACAGGAAGCCGTGAGAATCAGGTTGGGGTGTCGACCACGAACTTTTTAAAGAAAGAATCGGATCAGAAAATCTATTTTTGTATCGATTCTTTTGGAAAGAACTGTCCAGTTTATCTGCGTCCAGAACATTAATTTAAATACTTTGAGAAATACCAAATGAAGAAAATAGTATTCGCAGCACTTGGTTTAGGTTTGGCTATGCAAGCGCAAGCTTTTGATAAATCACAAGTCAATTTAGCCAATGATTTTTGGGGAATGTGGTCGATTTACAATGCTAAGACGCAATGTACTGAAACTTATCAATTCACCAAGCCGCAACAATTTACCTATACCACCAAACAGAAAAAAATGACGGGTGAGTTTGCTGTACTCAGAAGTAATGACGCTAAAACTTTAGACATTCTGGCGATGAAAGTGAAGACAGATAATAAAAAAGCAGGCTGTGGTGGACAACCAGTAGATTATACCAATGCTGATATTCGATTGAGCCTGCGTTGGATGTCTGCAAAAACTGCTGAGCTTTGTACAGATCGTGAAGGCAAACAATGTACAGGTCTATATTTAATTAAACAAAAGTAATTACGTTTGGAATAATTAGGCTTCTTCGGAAGCCTTTTTCATCGATGGATTTTGTATAATTCAGTTATATTTATTACTTTAATTTATGTTTTTTTGAAAAATTATTCATATAAGTTTTGTATTGTATTCTCAAATATCAGTTTATATTAGTTCTTAGAATACTCGATTGACAAATAATCGTTGAAATCATCACAAATCACGATGCTATAAAAATGATCCTATGTTTGATCATCTGTTACACAACATCTTATAGTATGATGTAGATATATTTCGACTGATTATCAGTTTTATTCTGCCAAAATGAATCATTGAATTCATTTCAGCTCAAATAATGTTGGAAGTAAAAATGCCTGACTATCGCTCAAAAACATCGACACATGGAAGAAATATGGCTGGCGCACGTGGCTTATGGCGTGCGACAGGAATGAAAGATGAAGATTTTGGTAAACCCATTATTGCGGTGGTCAACTCATTCACGCAATTTGTACCTGGTCATGTTCATCTGAAAGACTTAGGTCAACTCGTGGCACGTCAAATTGAAGCGTCAGGCGGTGTAGCAAAAGAATTTAATACCATTGCCGTCGATGATGGTATCGCTATGGGGCATGATGGCATGCTCTATTCACTACCTTCTCGTGATTTGATTGCAGATTCGGTTGAATACATGGTCAATGCGCACTGTGCCGATGCAATGGTATGTATTTCCAACTGTGACAAAATCACTCCGGGAATGTTGATGGCATCTATGCGTCTAAACATTCCAGTGGTTTTTGTGTCTGGTGGGCCAATGGAAGCGGGCAAAGTGAAAATCCGTGGAAATGAGCATGCGATTGATCTTGTCGATGCCATGATTGTCGCAGCAGATGACAGCTTTACCGATGAAGAAGTCGCAGAATATGAGCGTTCAGCATGTCCAACATGTGGCTCATGTTCAGGTATGTTTACTGCAAACTCGATGAACTGCTTAACTGAAGCATTAGGTTTATCTTTACCGGGTAATGGCTCTACGCTTGCAACGCATGCCAACCGTAAAAAGTTGTTTGAGCGTGCAGGTCAGTTGATTGTTGAAATTACCAAACGTCACTACGAACAAAATGATTACAGTTTGTTGCCACGTAACATTGCGACGAAAGCATCGTATGAAAATGCCATGACTTTAGATATCGCAATGGGTGGTTCGACCAATACGGTACTGCACTTATTGGCGGCTGCGCACGAAGCAGAAGTTGATTTCACCATGGATGATATTGATCGTTTATCGCGTAAAGTACCAGTACTGTGTAAAGTTGCACCTGCGAAGCAAGACGTTCATATGGAAGATGTGCATCGTGCTGGCGGTATCATGTCAATTCTTGGTGAATTAGACCGTGCAGGTTTATTAGATACGTCTGTACCGACCGTACATGAAAAAACCTTAAAAGATGCTTTAGATAAGTGGGATATTATCCGTACTGAAGACGAAGACGTATATAACTTCTTTAAATCTGCACCGGGTGGTGTACCAACGCAAACTGCATTTTCTCAAGATCGTTACTACTCGCGTTTAGATGGCGACCGTGAAAATGGTGTGATTCGTAATGCAGAACATGCATTCTCTAAAGATGGTGGTTTGGCTGTCCTTTATGGCAACATCGCACTTGAAGGCTGTATTGTTAAAACGGCAGGCGTTGATGATTCAATCTTGAAATTCAACGGCACAGCACGTGTATTTGAAAGCCAAGATGCAGCTGTGGAATCTATTCTAGCAGGCAAAATTGTTGCTGGTGATGTGGTGGTGATTCGTTACGAAGGCCCACGTGGTGGTCCAGGTATGCAAGAAATGCTTTACCCAACCAGTTATTTAAAATCTAAAGGCTTAGGCAAAGATTGTGCACTCTTAACAGATGGCCGTTTCTCTGGTGGTTCTTCAGGTCTTTCAATTGGTCACGTTTCTCCTGAAGCAGCTGAAGGCGGTGCGATAGCATTGGTTGAAGATGGTGACCGTATCGAAATTGATATTCCAAACCGTACCATTCACTTGGCAGTTGATGATGCGACAATGGCGCACCGTCATACAAAACAAGAAGCAAAAGGTTGGAAACCTGCGGAAGAGCGCCCACGTAAAGTCTCTAAAGCCTTGAAAGCTTATGCAATGCATACGACAAGTGCTTCAAAAGGTGCTGTTCGAGAGCTCTAAATACGAATAGCTACGACTTTAAAAAATAGAAAAAGCACTCACAGATTGAGTGCTTTTCTATTGTAATTGACCTAAATGTTTTAATTCACTTGGGATTTTGGACATTGATCATTTTGAGCTGAATTGTTATAAATTTTTGAGTCATTCATTCGTATTGATTTTTTTCAGCATCTGAGCAGAATGGATGCTATGCTTGGACGAGTTTCAATCAAATTCTATTTATTTTTAAGTGCTTATTTCGAGGCCCCAAACATGTCATTGCTACGCCGTTGGTTTGATCCAATCCGATCGAGTTGGTTTTATCAAAAACCAACCCGTCAAGAGGTGTTATCCACGGAGCATGGGCTGAGTGTTTATTTGCGTTTAGATGATGTGTATAGCTATCTTGCCGTACAACAGTTGCCACAACTTGAAGAGATACTCCGAGATGATCTTAAACCATTAAAAGTCATCATTTCAAATACTTCCGCAGAACCCCCCAATGCGATGACTGTAGAAGAATGGCGAGCATATACTCTAAATGATGCCAAAATTCTTGCAACTCAACATCGTTTTAGCTATGACAATGAAAAACCTGAACAACCCACCCAAGAAGCATTACAACAAGCGGAAATTATTCTAAGAAATACACCATTAACAGGTCAAAATTTTCTCTATTTACTTGAAGATGTGTTCCATATGTTATGGCAACAACAATATGGAAAATTACGTACTTTATTCGTTATGGCGAGTAAACATCAAAAACCACAAAATTTTCCAGAGCGCATTTTTAACAATACACCTGTTTTAGAAAGTTATTTTGAATTTGGTGGGCGTAAATATCATGCTGTAGATGATTTATTACGCTTAACACGTCGTTTAAAACAGCAGAAATTATTGATCGATAATCCAATTTTTTTAATTAATCACATCGAATGGCGTGAACATTTGATGAGCGATGCAGAGGAACTCACTGAAATTCAAGCGATGCATCCCGAGTTGGATTTATACATTGCTTTAGAAGATCCGATTAGTTGGTTATTGCTGGCATATATTAAAGAGGAACTGGCAAATTATTATAATATCCAATTGAATTTATTCCCTTTAAGTTATCACGGGCGTGACTTTTTTGATTGGAGCTTAGCGACTCGCTTATCAAAACGTACTGAAGTCAAATTTACTCCATTTTGTAGGCCAACAAAGGAAAGTATTCTGAATATGGCGCAGCTTTATTACAGTGTGCCAGAAGAACAACGTGTAGATGCGATGTATGAAATTTTACAAGCAGTTTGGACACGTGGTCAGGATTTATCGTTCCAATCACATTTTCAAAAATTACAGCGTGATTTAAATATTGAAAAAGTGATTGATATTGATGTTGAAGCACTATTAGAAAACAATGATCGACAATGTGCTGAAAAGCATCAGCCTGATTTTCCTGTTTTAGAATTAAGAATAGAAGGAAAGCGTTACGTATTTAACAGTCTATATCGTGTTTGGATGATTGAAAGTATTTTTAGTAATGTGTTAGAACAGAAGTATAAGGCAGAGAATGCGCTAGAACGTGCTCAACAAGACGCAGAAGAACAGGACATAGAAGAATCAAATGATGAAAAAAGAGAAGTGTGAATCGTTAGAACAAGTCCGTGAAAATATTGATCAACTCGATCAGCAATTGATTGATTTAATTGCAACTCGCCAATTTTATGTCGATCAAGCCGTGCGGTTTAAGCGAACTACAGAAGATGCTCAATCTCCTGAGCGTGTGCAGCAGGTGATTAATAAAGTACGTCAAAAAGCCTTTGAAGTCGGTACAGATCCTGACTTGATTGAAAGCATTTATAGAGAAATGATTCAGCATTTTATTCAACGAGAATTAAAAGAAATTAGACCTTAAAACAGTAATTTCACACTTGTGATGATGGGTAAAAATCGTGATCACAACCACATCAAACGAGCCTCAATTTTTAATTGAGGCTGTATTCCAAAATGAATGATTTTACCGCCGTTATTGATGTTTTAGCATTGCTTATGAAAAATGAGGTAATGCGAAATGATCGGTTTTGTTGTTGGCGTATTTGCTATTGCGGGAATGATTAAAGGAACAATTGGACTAGGACTGCCAGCTGTTTCTATGGGCTTATTGAGCTTGGTGATTAGTCCTTTTCAAGCAGCAACATTATTGATTATTCCTTCAATGGTGACCAATATTTGGCAACTTTTTGCCGAAGGATATGTTTGGCGTTTGGTGTGCCGTTTTTACTTATTATTGATCGGTATTGTTGTTGGTTCAATTTGGAGTATTTTTCCAACATTGGGGCATGCAAGTGGACATTTCCAAAGTGAAGCTTTATTGGGGGCAATGCTGGCTTTGTATGGTTTATACGGCCTCTTTTCAAAAAATATGCCCAATCTTGCAACACATGAAAAATGGTTATCTCCGATCATAGGTTATTTGGGAGGGGCTTTGACTGTTGCTACTGGGGTTGTGGTCATTCCAGTGGTGCCGTATTTGCAATCTTTACATCTGAAAAGAGATGATTTGGTGCAATCACTCGGTTTGGCTTTTACTGTTTCTACGATTTGTTTAGCTGTATTTCTATATTTAAATCCTGTTGAAAATACGCCAATCGATTATAAATTATCATTGATTGCTTTAATTCCTGCACTCATCGGTATGTGGATGGGTACAAAGATTCGTTACCGTATTCCAGAGCAAAAATTTCGCAAAGTGTTTTTCTGTGGATTGGTGATTTTTGGAATGTATGCTGTTTTGCATCAGCTTAGAGTGATTTAAGTTTAAGATTTTAAGTCCTCATCCAAAATCAATTTAGATTTTTGTGAAAGTAAAAACTGGGCAAAGTGTTGGTAAGCTGTTGGAAGTTCATCAAAATTTTGTGCAGCCAAAAGTAGTTGGCGCTTTGCCCATTCACCTGTTAACTCAATTTGATGAAATGCATATTGTGGTTTTAACCGCTGTGCTGCTCGTTTAGGCATAATTGCGATCCCTACGCCGTTGGCAACCACTTGAGCAATAGCGCTAAAATTAGGAAGTCTTAAACGGTATTGAATTGCACAATTGAGTAACTTTGCCTGAGTTTCTATAGACTGTTGTAAAGAATGATATTGCATGAGCCCTACAAAAGGATAATTCAAACTGTCGATGAGTTTTAATTCAGTATGTATTTTTAATGGATGATCAGTGGGGCAAATCAAAACCAATGGATCGTCAAAAAAGTCCAAAGTTTGAAGTTGTTGTGAGTTAAAGAAACTGGAAATTAATCCCAATTTTGCAGAACCTTTTTCAATCGCTTGAATAATATCGTTGCTTTCAGCTTCTTGTAAATCGATTTGTACATGCGGATTTTCCACCAAATATTGGGGTAATAGTGCAGGTAAATATTCACTTTGAGCAGATGAATTACACCATAAGCTCATTTGTGCTGTTAGACCTTCAGCATAGGGCGACATTGCCTGTTCGAGTTGTTTTCTTTGTTGAACTAATAACAAAGCTTGTTCTGCAAAGGTTTGTCCTGCAATGGTCAGTTTAACCCCAGAAGCATGACGGATAAAAAGAGTGGTTGCATAGTGTTGTTCGAGTTTTTTGATACGTTCACTGGCTGCTTGTAATGAGATGGATGAACGTTCAGCACCTTTGGTGAGGCTTCCTGTGTCCACAATATTGAGGAAAAGTTGTAGATCAAAGAAATCTAGACGCATAGTGATGAGATAAGTTGGTTTTGTTTGATTATAACTGAGAGTATCAGTATTTTTGCTGGCTATTGTTCATTTTGAACAGTTTCATAATTTAAATAACCTATAACACCACCACCTCCATCTTTGGGGTGATTGATACCATTCATGATAGGAATTTTGGTGAAATCGAAAGGCGATAGGTCTGCAATACATGCAACATTGACTCCGAATTGTTCAGGATTAGAACGTCTCTGATGAAAAGTATAAATGCCACAAACTGAACAAAAATAATGTACTGCTTGCCCTGTATTAAAACGGTATTCGGTTAGTTTATCTTTGCCTTCATAAATGTCTATTCCTGACAATGGTGCAGAGACTGCGACTGCACCACGCATGCGACAAAAAGAACAATTACATCTTCTGATTGTATTGAAACCGTCTGTGAGTTCAACGGTAAATTTAACTGTTCCACAGTGGCATCGAGCAAGTTTCTTTTCAGCCATCAATTATCTTCCTTACTTTATTTAACTGATTTGGAATTTGTTGATTTTCAAATTAAAGAATGAATGCTCTTAATTTATCAAGGTTTGTATAAAAAATGCGCTTAATTTAAATTTATGTTATATTTAATCTCAATTGAGATACAAAAAGGAGTGTAGTGTGTCTTCGCAAACTTCAATGTTGCATGTACGAATTGATGATGAAACCAAGTTGCAAGCACAACAAGCGTTAAAAGCGATGGGTTTGTCTGTTTCCGATGCTGTACGCATTTTTTTGACACGTGTTGTTGCAGAACAAGCAATTCCGTTTGATGTGCGAGTACCTAATGCTGAGACTGTTTCAGCAATGAATGAAGCAGATGATCTTATTCAGAAGAAAAAAGCACGTTTTGAGACAGTAGAAGGCTTGTTTAATGACCTCGAAAAAAACAGCTCAAGATAAACGTGCTGTTTTGGCTCGATCATCGGATTATACAAAAGAGTTTTTAGCAGATTGGCAACGGCTTTCTCGTAATGGTCGTTATGATATGAAAAAACTCAAGACAGTGATGATGCTGCTGATTGCAAATGATGAGCCTTTAGGAGTTGAATGGAAAGATCATGCTCTGACAGGTAATTGGATCAATTATCGTGAGTTGCATGTAGGTGGAGACTTTCTGCTTATTTATCGTATTGAAGCTTTATCTAAATTCGATATGATTGTTTTTGTTCGTGCTGGTACACATAGTGAATTATTTTAAAAACAATGTGATAAAAATTTTCCAACAAAAAAGCTCCCTCAGGAGCTTTTTAAATTGATGAAATTACATCAATTTCACACCTTGCTGACCAGCAGGTGTTACTTTAAAAATTTCAACTTCAAAGGTAATATTTTTACCTGCTAAAGGATGGTTAAAATCGACTTCGGTGATGTCATCGCCAACCGTTTTAACCACACCAAATAGGCTTTGCTTTGCTTTGTCTTCAAACTCGATCATGTGACCTTCAACAGGACGTTGTTCAAACTTCACAGTATCAAATTTCTGAATATTTTCAGGATTCCAAGGACCAAAAGCATCTTCAGGAGGTAAACTCACCGTACGACGATCGCCTGCACGAAGACCAAATAAAGCCTTCTCAAAACCTGGTAACAAACTACCATCACCCATGACTAAGCTCACAGGTTCTTCACGGCTACGTGTGTTATCAATTTCTACACCATTTTCAATGGCAACAGAAAAGTGCAGGTCCACTTTTGATCCATCCGCAATACGAGTTTCGTCATTCGGATTAATAATTTGTTCAGTCATTTTGCGCTTCCGCACGTTGAATACGATGTTTCTCTAAAAAGAAAGTATCGATTAACAATAAAATCGTACCGAGAGTGATGGCACTATCGGCAATGTTGAATGCTGGAAAGTGGTGATTTTGGTAGAACACATGAATAAAATCAACAACGTAGCCTAAACTAACACGATCGATTAAATTACCAATTGCTCCACCTAAGATCAATGCAATGGCCATCGGCAAAATCACCGTACTTTTTGGCATACGCAATAGCCAAAAAATAAAGATAATGGATACAATCCCAGCCAACCCAGTAAACAAATAATGTTGCCAACCGCCTGCATCAGACAAAAAGCTAAAAGCTGCGCCGTAATTATGCAACAAAGTCCAATTTAAAAAGGGCAGTACAGGTACAGGCTCTGCATAAGTCAGATGTGTACTTGCAATATTCTTAGTCCACTGGTCAATAATGATGGCAAGGACGGAAAGTCCAAGCCACATTAAATTATGAGGATAAAATTGGAATAAGCCCTTTTTATTTTGCGGATTAGGCATATTTTCTCTCTTCGCCTTGACCTGTAGGAAGGTTGATAATACAACGAGAACAAAGACCTGGATGTGCATGATGTGTATTTACATCAGGTAGAACATGCCAGCAACGTGCACATTTTTCTCCATCCGCAGCAGACACTTTGACTCGTAGTCCAGCAAGATCAGTTGTTTCACCTTGAGTTTCATCCAATGCATTTACAATCACTTGAGAGGTGATTAACACAAAGCGAAGTTCATCCTCTAACTGGTCTAATACTGCTTTAAGTTCAGCATCTGCCCAAAGTTCCACTTTTGCAGAGAGGTTTGAACCGATTAGTTTCGCATTACGAGCTGCTTCAATCTGCTTATTCACAGCAGATTTAACAGCGATCAGCGTTTGCCAATCTGCTTCAGAAATTAAGTTCGCCGTAGATGCAACAGGAATGTCATACCACTCCGCAGTAAATACATATTTCTCTGACTGCTCAGGAATCAGTGGCCAAGCTTCTTGCGCAGTAAAGCTCAAGATTGGAGACATCCAACGAACAAAGGCTTGCACTAAATGATACAGCGCAGTTTGTGCCGAATGACGTGCTTTAGAATCTGCTTTAGTTGTGTATTGACGATCTTTAATGATGTCTAAATAGAAACCACCCAAGTCATTGATACAGAAATTAGTCAAAGCATTGGTCACGATATGGAAATTCATATCTTCATAAGCTTGTTGAATGGTTTTTTGCACATCGGCAGCACGTTGTAAAATATATTGATCAATCGCGATCAATTGATCTACAGGCAATGCATCTGTTGATGGCTTGAAACCATTTAAGTTGGCCAATAAGAAACGCAAAGTATTACGGATACGACGATAACCATCAGATGCACGGCTAAAGATTTCTTTACCTGCCGTCATTTCATAACGGTAGTCAGCCGAAGCGATCCAGAAACGTAGACCATCTGCACCCATATCTTTAATGATGTCTTGAGGTGTGATGATATTACCAATCGATTTTGACATCTTACGGCCTTTCTCATCTACCACGAAACCGTGAGTAAGCAAGCCTTTGTAAGGCGCACGTTTATTGATGGCAATCGATGTTAATAATGAAGATTGGAACCAACCACGATGTTGGTCTGAACCTTCTAAATACAAATCAGCTGGATCAGTCAAATCTTCACGTTCACGCAATACAGCATAGTGTGTTGTACCTGAGTCAAACCACACATCTAAAGTATCGCGAACTGCGTTGTACTGTTCAGCATCTGCACCGATGAATTCGCTCGCGTCACGATTGTACCAACCGTCGATACCTTCTTGTTCGATCAGTTTAGCAACTTCTTCGATGAGTTCAGGTGTGCGAGGGTGCAACTCATGCGTATCTTTATGTACAAAGAACGGGATTGGAACACCCCAAGTACGTTGACGTGAAATACACCAGTCTGGGCGACCATCAATCATCGATTGAATACGATTTTTACCCCAATCTGGAACAAAATCGATATCATTTTCAATGGCATTTAAAGCATCTTGACGTAAGCCTTGAGCATCCATGCTGATAAACCATTGTGGTGTCGCACGGAAAATAATCGGTGTTTTATGACGCCAGCAATGCGGATAGCTATGTGTAATTGCAACATGCGCCCAAAGCTTTCCAGCTGTGCATAAAGCTTCAATGATTTGCGGATTGGCTTTGTAAATGTGTTCGCCTGCAAAAATCGGAGCAGTTGGCAAATACACACCATTACCGCCGACTGGATTATCAACGATTAAATTGTATTGCAAACCGACTTTATAATCGTCCACACCATGACCTGGCGCAGTATGTACCGCACCTGTACCACTGGTTGCAATAACATGTTCACCTAAAATTACAGGTACTTGGCGATCTGTAATGAGTGGATGCTGTAATTGTAAATGTTCAAGTTTAGCACCGACAAAATCAGCCAAAACTTTTGGATTTTCAAGTTTATAACGCTCACACGCAGAGGCAACTAAATCTTTGGCTAAGATTAAGTTATGTGTACCACGATCAGATTGGATTTCAACCAATTGATATTCAATGTCAGCATGAAGGGCAACGGCTTGGTTGGCAGGAAGCGTCCAAGGCGTTGTTGTCCAAATGACGATATCGGTAGGATTGTGAACAACGACACCGACTTTTGTAGATAAATCAGCAAGATCGACCACACCAAAACCAACATCGATCGCATCAGATTTTTTATCTTGGTAATCAACTTCAGCTTCTGCAAGTGCAGAACCACAATCTAAACACCAGTTAACGGGTTTAAGACCAGGTTCGATATGTCCTGCTTTGGCAATTTCACCCAATGCACGGACGATATCAGCTTCTTGTTTGAAGTTCATGGTTAAGTAAGGATTATCCCAATCCCCAAACACGCCCATACGTACAAAATCTTTTTTCTGTAATTCGATTTGTGTATTGGCATATTCACGACAAGCTTTACGGAATGTCGATGCATCTACTTTAACGCCAACTTTACCGACCTTTTCTTCAACTTTAAGTTCGATTGGTAAGCCGTGGCAGTCCCAACCCGGAACATAAGGCGCGTCAAAACCATCCATCACACGGCTTTTGATAATAATGTCTTTAAGGACTTTATTCACAGCGTGACCTAAGTGGATTTGACCATTGGCATATGGAGGGCCGTCATGAAGTACATATTTTTTCTTGCCAATACGCGATGTACGAATCTGCTGATAAATATTGTCGGCATACCACTCTTCTAACCATTTCGCTTCACGTACTGCAAGATTTGCTTTCATTGCAAATTCAGTACCTGGGAGGTTTAGTGTGGCTTTGTAATCCACAGCATTTTCAGGAGTTTGCTTATCGCTCATGCAAGTTGTCATCCAATATTATCAGCTCGATTGCTGACACGTTTTACAATAAAAAATTTGATTAAAAAGGAAACTTGGGGGTGTTTTTGCGAAATTCAAGTAATCGCTCAACATCATCATCAATTCCTGCTTGAAGTGCTTCAAGTGATGGGTAATTTAATTCGCCGTGTAAATAGTCGAGGAAAGTCACCCGCATTAACAGACCATACAGATTAGCAGAAACATTGGGGAAATGTACTTCTAATCGCCACTCTGGATGTTCCTGTTGAATCGCAGGTCGTGTTCCAACATGCCCTGCGCCATATAAAGCATGGTCTTGGTAGCCAAGAACACCTGTTTTACTTGGATTTTCAGCTTTGACCTTCTCAGTCAAAGAAGTCGTTTCACAAATAACTTCGACACCATAAATTCCACTTAAACAAGGTCTATGTCGCCCGACACGAACATTGATGGTTGGGAAGTTCAAAGTACGACCAATCTGGTCACCATATTGCACACGACCAATCATGCTATAGGGACGACCGAGCAGTTTTGCCGCAAGTGCTAAATCACCTGCTTGGAGGACTTGACGAATTCGAGTTGAACTGACACGTTCACCATCAAATTCGATGGTGTTGAGATTGGTGACGTGAAAGCCGTATTGTTTTAGAAATTCACTATTGCCTTGACGATCTTTACCAAAATGGAAGTCATCACCAAGCACTAAATTTTGTGCATTGAGTTTATTTTTGAGAATGTCAGCAAAATTTTCTGCGCTTAAACTACGGAATTGATTATCGAATTTGGCAATCGCAATATAATCCACACCCAGCTCAGTTAAATATTCTACTTTTTCTCTGAGTGAACTAATACGTGGGGGTGCTTCGTAACCTTTAAAAAACTCTAAAGGTTGCGGCTCAAAAATCATCACCAAGGTTTTTAAGTTTTGTACTTGGGCAATTTGTTTGAGTTGTGAAACCATCGCTTGATGTCCCAAATGGACACCATCAAAATTGCCAATCGTCACAGCGGTTTTGGGCAATTGAAAATTCGGTGCTAAAGCATTTAGACGTAACAGCTGCATGATTTCAAAATAAGCTTAAAATTTGAAAGGATATATATTGCCATATTCTCACAGTTTCGTCTTTGTTGTTGTGTTTTTATCCAGAAAATTTTATAAAGAATAATCTTTATATCAGTTTTGGTGATTCATTTTATAATCATAAATCAATTTTATTTATTAATGGGCGCTCTTATAATCAATTTATCTGCTGAATTGAGGGGAAAGCGATGAAAAAGCCATTTTACCAACTTGAAAAACCTAAAGAAGTGATCCGACAGTTCACGCCAAATTGGTTTACTGTGACTATGGGAACAGGTGTTGTCGCCTTGATTTTACCTGAATTTCCATTTGCACAGGCATTGTTATGGCAAGTGGCAACCCTGCTTTGGCAATTCAATAGCTTATTATTTGTGACATTTACAACCCTCTATATCTTACGTTGGCTAATTTACCCTCAAGAAGCAAAGCAGATCTTTTCACATCCAAGTATGGCATTGTTTTTAGGTGCAATTCCGATGGGCTTGGCGACTGTATTGAATGGCTTTTTAAAATTTGGTGTTGTGATTTATGGAGATACAGCAGTCCAGATTGCACAAGTACTGTGGTATGTCGATGTTATTCTGGCTGTAGGCATTGGAATCCTTGTTCCATTTTGCATGTTCAGTAAACAAGATCATCAATTACAGAGCATGACTGCGATGTGGTTATTACCTATTGTCGCATGCGAAGTTGCAGCAGCTTCAGGCGGTTTATTACTGGCACATTTGGATGTAGGCCAACATGCTGTTGGGATTTTGTTTACAAGTTATATGTTGTGGGGGATGTCTGTTTTACCTGCATTTGCTGTTTTAACGATTCTGATGTTGCGTTTGGCACTACATCAATTGCCAAGTAAAGAATTAGCCATTACAGGTTGGCTAGCTTTAGGGCCGATTGGTACAGGGGCTTTAGCACTTTTGGTATTAGGTATTCAAGCACCACAGGTTTTGGCAGTCATTCAATTAGAAAGTTTAGGTCTGTTTTTTCAAAATGCAGGTATTTTGGCAAGCTTTATTCTGCTTGGTTTCGGTGTTTGGTGGTTCGCAATAGCTGTGCTTACGACACTTAAGCATGCAGCAACAGATCTACCATTTAATTTAGGTTGGTGGGGACTGACTTTTCCATTAGGTGTATTTACTTTGGCAATACTGAATTTAGGTCATCAAATTCATGTCAATTTTATTGTAGATATTGGTTTAGCTTTCGCTACGATTCTGATGTTACTTTGGATGATGGTGATGGCTAAAACTTTAAAAGGGATGTATCAAGGTCATTTGTTCTTTTCTCCTTGTTTAAAGGTTTTATTAGAACGTGAACAATAAAGTTAAAGAAAGATCAGAGCGGAATCATAATCCATGAAGGAGCTATAAGGATATTGATTCTATTTTGAGTTTTTATCTCTATCTGTACGCTGTAGCGTACATCAATTTAGGTGTTTTACGGCTAGTACAGGTGCTTTGATTTTTCTATTATAGAACCATAGAGAACAGGATGTTCCAGATAAAAATAAGAAAAGACAACAATGGAGTGAAGGTACGACAGGAGTTATACCACAGGTACAAATACGAAAAAGCTCGACAGGATGTCGGGCTTTTTTTATTGGATGCTTATCTCATTTTGAAAACATTGGTATTCATATAAAAATGCTTATAAAAAAGCAGCCTTTCGGCTGCTCTTAAGTATCTTTGTTTTTATTCTGATGGATCTTTTAAGCTAAAGAACCAATTGAGAATCAATGCTGCAAATGTTGCGGTACCAATACCGCCTAAGTTGAAATCGCCAAATTGCAAGGCAAAATCACCAGTTCCTAAAATAATTGTTACTGCTGCAACCATCAGGTTTTTATTTTTAGAAAAATCGACTTTATTTTCAATCCAAATTTTCGCGCCTGCAATGGTAATCAAACCGAATACAACAATAGATGCACCCGTTAAAATTGCAGTTGGAATGGTATGAATGATTGCACCGAACTTCGGTGAAAAACCTAAGAAGATTGCAAAAACACCTGCGATCACGAAAACAATAGTAGAGTAAACACGGGTGACCGCCATTACTCCAATGTTTTCGCCATAAGTGGTCATCCCCGGAGCGCCGACACCGCCTGAAAGCGTCGTTGCAATACCATCTGCAACAAAAGCTTTCCCGATCTGTGGATCTAGGTTTTCACCTGTCATCGCACTTACCGCTTTGATATGACCTAAGTTTTCCGCAACTAAGATTAAAGCAATGGGTGCAATAATTAACATTGCATTGATATCAAAAACAGGAGAGTGGAAGGTTGGAAGACCGAACCAAGCGGCTTCTTGAATAGGTGCAAAATTAATTGGTGTACCATTTCCCATCACATTTGCAACAACAAAGTAGATGAGATAAGCCAATAACAAGCCAACCAATAAAAGTAAGCGTTGTAATAGGCCTTTTGTGTAGACAGCGATGATGCCCATGCAGAGTACAGTGACTAAAGCCATCCACATATTAAAGTTATTGCCTGCAACACCTTTGATGGTCACTGGAGCGAGGTTTAGACCAATGATCATGACCACAGCACCTGTAACCACAGGTGGCATGAGTTTTTCAATCCATTTGGTCCCCGTTGCCATCACAATCAAACCAAAAATTGTATATAGCACACCACATGCCATGATGCCGCCAGCAGCATGAGCAATGTTAATATTTGGCGCACCTGTGCCTGATGCAGCATAACCCGTTGCAGCAATCACAACACCAATGAATGCAAAGCTTGAACCTAAGTAACTAGGAACACGACCACCTGTGACGATAAAGAACAAGATGGTACAAATCCCTGACATTAAAATGGCAAGGTTTGGATCAAAGCCCATCAAAAATGGTGCTAAAACGGTTGCACCAAACATGGCAAAAGCATGCTGAATGCCAAGAACTACGCTCTGTGCAGGCGGTAAATATTCATTAGTTCCGACAGGTCGTGCATCGATGCTACCTGTATATGGACGCCATTTAGGAAACCAGTTGGACATAAATTAAGCACTTAAAAACAAATTGCGCACATGATACTCTTTATTGTTTTAAGTTTTAAACACTTTGGTAAAACTAAAGGTTTGCATTTATTAGGAATAACGATTGTTTTATACCGTTTGGTCAAATAAATGGGATGTGTAAGTTTGTAAAATCAAAGTATTAAAAAATGTAAAACGCAGAATTGTTCATAATTAAATATTTTGCAATTGATTCATTTTTTTTATTCATTATTAATGAGAAAAATAAAATTATTGATAGGGTCGACATTTTTTAATGATGGAGGAAATACTGTTGTATTCCTCCGTCATTTAAAAATTTAAAATGAACGACTTAGCCTGTATTACGCAAACCTGCGGCAATGCCTGCAATACTCACCATCAATGCATGATCAACAGGCGTATGCTCAGCTTGGCGTTCTGCAAGATAGGCACGACGACGCTTCATCAATTCAGCTTGTAATAAGTGTAGTGGTAATAAATACGGTTTACGCACTTTCATGGCTTGGTCAAGGACGTCATTTGAACTTAAAAGTTTGGATTCACCTTTCATTGCCAATAAAGTTTGTACCGCATCATGTAGACGTTGGCGTAATTCAGCACCGAGTACTTTTAGATCTTCATCATTGGTTAAATGTGATTCATAGTAAAGTGCAATATTAGAATCCGCTTTAGACAAGACCATTTCTAACATATCAATTAATGTTTGGAAGTACGGCCATTCCGTTAACATTTCATCTAAAAGTGCTTTCTGACCTTGATCAATCACTTGGTTAATCGCTGCACCAGTGCCTAACCATGCTGGAAGCATTAAACGAATTTGAGTCCATGCAAAAACCCATGGAATCGCACGTAGAGATTCAATCCCTCCGCTGACTTTACGTTTTGCAGGGCGTGAACCCAATGGCAACATTTGTAATTCAAGCTCAGGGGTTACGGTACGTAGATATTTAACAAAATGTGGGTTTTCACGTACAGTCTGACGATACACTTTGACGGATAAATCAGTCATAGTATGCATCAAATCACGCCATTCCTGTTTTGGTGTCGGTGGTGGCAATAAAGTTGCTTCGAGTGTCGCAGCAGCGTAAATTTCCAAGTTTTGTAAAGCGATTTCTTCCAAACCGAATTTAAAGCGGATCATTTCGCCTTGTTCAGTTACGCGAATTGCACCAGAAATAGAACCTGGCGGTTGAGAAAATAAAGCTTGTTGGGTTGGCGCACCACCACGACTGATAGAACCACCACGACCGTGGAATAAGGTCAATTGCACGCCGTGTTGTTTGGCTATCGCAGTCAATTCTTCCTGCGCACGGTATTGTGCCCAATTGGCAGACATGAATCCTGCATCTTTTGCAGAGTCTGAATAACCAATCATGACTTCATGTTTAGCTTGGATATGCTGTTTATACCAATGCATATTAAACAAAGTGGTCATGGTACTTGCAGCACCATCCAAGTCTTTCAAGGTCTCAAATAATGGTACAACACGTAGCGGATGTTCAATACCCGCTTCTTTTTGTAATAATAATACAGCTAGCACGTCACTAGGATATTCCGCCATAGAAATAATATAAGCGCCTAAGCTTTCTTTTGGCTGTTCTGCCAAAGTTCGCATCGTTGCAAAAACTTCTTGAACATCAGGATGCTCAATCAAGCTGCCTACAGGCTCGTTTAAATGTTTTGGCAATAATGGACGTTTGCTTTGTAACTCTTGTAATAAGAAGTTTTGGCGCGCTTGTTCTGTCCAAGTTTCAAAATTACCCAGTCCTAAATATTCAGTAATTGCTGAAATGGCTTGACGATGACGACCAGATTCTTGACGGATATCCAGTTTCAGTAATTCAATGCCAAAACAATTCACACGATAAATAAAGTCGAGTAATTTTCCGTTAGCGATTTCAGGCAGATTGCATGCCATCAATGAGCGATAGCAAAGTAGCAGCGGTTGTAATAATTCATCTTTA
This sequence comes from Acinetobacter piscicola, assembly GCF_002233755.1. Lineage (GTDB taxonomy): Bacteria > Pseudomonadota > Gammaproteobacteria > Pseudomonadales > Moraxellaceae > Acinetobacter > Acinetobacter piscicola. The sequence goes on from NZ_KZ268708.1 coordinate 21,239, forward strand.
TGGCGAATAATCAAACTACGATCAACGTCAGAATGCAAACCGCGTAATTTATCTGCCAACCATTGACGAGTGGCTTTTAAGCGTTCACGTGTTGCACGCAAGTACTCACGATAAGGTTCTGGATGTTGGTAGCCCAAAGCTTGTACCAACTCATTAGAACAGGCTTCGATAGACAGTTCCCAGCGCAGATCTTCAATATCACGAACATATAAATCTGTTGCTTTCCAACGCGATAACCACAGCACTTCTTGGGTAATGTTATGTGTTACGTTTGGATTGCCATCACGGTCACCGCCCATCCAAGAGGCAAAGCGGATCGGCGAGATATCTAAAGGCAAGGTTTTATCGCAATTGTCTTGTACTAAATCATCCAATTCACGAATGAATTTGGGTACAGCATTCCATAAGGTTTGCTCAATGGTGGTGAAACCCCATTTTGCTTCATCGATTGGGGTTGGGCGATGTTGGCGAATTTCATCGGTTTGCCATGCAGAACTGATCAATTGTTTTAAATCTGTCAGTACTTCGGCACGCCGTTTCGGCGTGAGTTTTTGCTGATCAAAAGTTGAAAGACAATTATTGATGCCATCATATTTTTGGATCAAGGTACGACGACTGACCTCAGTCGGATGCGCCGTAAGAACCAACTCAATTTTGAGCTCACAAATTTGCTTATATAAGGTTTCTGCTGAAATCTGTTGATCTTTAAATTTTGAAAATAAATGATCGAGTACATTTGGAGAAGGTGCATTTTCATCACATTCACTTTGGCGGCGACTGCGCACCACATGATATTGCTCAGCAATATTGGCGAAGTTTAAGAAATGTGAAAATGCACGAGTCAGCGGCAAAATTTCATCATCTTTTAAATTTAAAAACAGTTGTTCGAGTTGTTTTTCTGCTTCAACTTGACCATCTCGTGCGCCTTTTCCTAAGGCACGAATCTGTTCAATTTGATTAAACAAATCTTGTCCCGCATGTTCTTTTAAGGTTTCACCCAAAAGATTTCCGAGTAAGCGTACGTCTTCGCGCAACGGAGCATCAATTTGTTGAATCATTTTGCCACTCTCCAATTCTTGTTATTTCGAATATAACGTGATTCCTTCACAATCCAAGAGGCTTCCTACAAAAGTATGTAAATGACTGTGCAAGAAGTCTGCATTACTTGATTTTGATCGAGATATATCGAGTATGCCTGAAACTAAAAAGCGATATTATTTAGTTTTTTAATACTAGGGCTGAGCTTTATACTTCATCATAAATAATTCAATGCTTTCTAAAATAATTTGGTGTTTCTCTTCTGAGGTCGGTGGTTGCTGTATACCCAATAGAACTTCGTGGTGTCGAATACCCAGTAATAAAGATAAAATTAGATTGATTTGTTTTTCAATATCATTGGCTTGAATAAATCTAAGCTGTGTGGCCTGTTCAAAAAAGTCTTGCCAAACATTACACATACGTTGGTGTGAAACATTATAAAACTGCATGGCCAATGGATTTTGTTCAGCAGCCAATTCCAGCAATAAATGTTCAAGCTTAATCGCTTCAGGCAAATTAATGATATGCAACGCCAATTCACAAACTTGATAAAAATGTGTCTGAAAATCGCTATTTGCATTCAGCTTAATGAGGCTAGCATTGATCGTTTTCTCACAAGTTGCTTCGATCGCACAACAAAATAAAGTCTCTTTGTCTTGAAAATGGTTATACACCGTGAGTTTGGTTACACCTGCTTCTTTGGCAATTTGGTTCATACTTGAGCCATGATAGCCAAGTTTAAGAAACAACTTTTTAGCTGCTTCTAAAATATGTTTACGTTTTTCTAAGTCCTTTGGACGTCCAACAGTTGTTTGCACGATTATTTCCAAAAAAAGAAAAATAAGTCATTTACACAATAGATTGTTTCCAATTAGTGTACCATGCAGTATATTAATTAAAAATTAGCCAAATTAATATCCCAACGCTATTTTGCCTGAAAAAATGCATTTGAATAAGAGCTTTGCGTATGAGTATTTTGAAATCAGCTGTGATCAGCTTGCTTATTGTATCTAGTGTGACACTTTGGGGGTGTAGTAAACCAACACCTGAAACTGAACAAATCCCTTTTGTTATGGTGACTCAACCGACGACTTCACTTGAAGATCAAAAAAGTTATGCAGGAGATGTACAAGCTCGACAGCAAACTGCACTTGCATTCCGTGTTGGCGGGCAAATTACTGAACGTTACGTCGATGTCGGCGATCGGGTCAAAGTGGGGCAAGTTTTAGCAAAACTTGATGTTAAAGATGCACAATTACAGTTGAACTCTGCTAGAGCTCAACTCGAAAGTGCTCAATCTGCTGCCAAAGTTGCAGCAGATGAATTCAAACGTTTTCAGCAATTACTACCCATCAATGCAGTCAGTCGTTCGCAATATGATGCAGTTAAAAATCAATACGATTCGGCAAATGCAGCATTAAAACAAGCGCAGTCTAACTACGATGTATCTTCAAACCAAACAGGTTATAACCAGTTGGTTGCCAATAAGAACGGTGTGATTACCCAGCGTAATATTGAAGTTGGGCAAGTCATTTCAGCAGGGCAGGCAGCGTATCAACTTGCAATTGATGGTGATCGGGAAGTGGTCATTGGCGTACCTGAACAGGCGATTTCAGACATTAAAGTAGGGCAAAGTGCATGGATTACCTTGTGGTCAAAACCACAAGATAAATTTGCAGCTTATGTCAGAGAGATTTCACCTGCAGCAGATCAGTCACGTACTTTTAGTGTCAAAGTGGCTTTAAAAGAAGGTCAGTCTGCGATTCAGTTAGGGCAAAGCGCACGGGTTTTCTTTAATCAAAATATTCAAAATGTATTGAGTGTACCTTTATCTAGCGTTTCATCTACAGAGAAACAAGCCTATGTTTGGGTTGTCAAAGCAGATCAAAGTATCCATAAAGTTGCTGTAACTTTGGGTGCATATGGTCGTGACAGTGTGCCTATTTTAAGTGGTTTACAAGCAGGACAGTGGGTCGTTGTTGGTGGCGTACATCTACTTCGTGAAAAGCAAAAAATTAACCCAATTGATCATGAAAATCGTGCTGTGAAAGTTTCTGCTACGCCTGTTAAAGCAGGAGGTTGAGCATGAACTTTAACCTTTCAGAATGGGCATTGAAAAATAAAGGCTTGGTGCTTTATTTTATGATTTTAATGGGAATTGTGGGGGCTTATTCCTATTCAAAATTGTCACAAAGTGAAGACCCGCCGTTTACCTTTAAAGTGATGGTGGTACAGACCTATTGGCCGGGCGCTACGGCACAAGAAGTTTCACTACAAGTGACTGACAAGATTGAAAAAGAGCTGATGAGTACAGGCCAATATGAAAAGATCATGGCTTACTCTCGTCCAGGTGAGTCGATGGTCATGTTCATGGCAAAGGACTCATTAAAATCCAGCCAACTTCCTGATGTCTGGTATCAGGTGCGTAAGAAAGTTGGAGATATCAAACAACAGTTTCCTTCAGGTGTACAAGGTCCTTTTTTTAACGATGAGTTTGGCGATACCTTCGGTAATATTTATGTATTAACAGGCAATGATTTTGATTATGCCACACTCAAAGAATATGCAGACCGTTTACAGTTACAGCTACAACGCGTCAAAGATGTCAGTAAAGTTAATTTAGTCGGCTTACAAGATCAAAAAATCTGGATTGAACTTTCCAATACCAAAGCCGTACAAATGGGTGTCCCTGTTACTGCAATTCAAGAAGCATTAGCCAAACAGAACAGTATTACCAGTGCAGGTTTCTTTGAAACAGGTACAGATCGCATACAAGTTCGAGTGAGTGGTGCGCTACAAAATGTAGATGATTTGAAAAAAATGCCACTATTGGTTGGTGATAAAACCATTCAATTGGGTGATGTCGCAGAGGTTTATCGCGGTTTTAGTGATCCTGCTCAGCCACGTATGCGTTTTATGGGTGAAAACGGGATTGGGCTTGCTGTATCGATGCGTAAAGGTGGTGACATCATTGCGCTTGGGAAAAACTTAGAAACTGAATTCCAAAAACTACAAAAAACCTTGCCTTTGGGTATGGAACTGAAAAAGGTTTCAGATCAACCTGTTGCAGTTCAACGCAGTATTCATGAGTTTGTAAAAGTTCTTGCTGAAGCGGTGATTATTGTACTGCTTGTGAGCTTTTTCTCTTTAGGTTTCCGTACAGGTTTAGTGGTTGCTTTCTCTATTCCACTGGTTTTGGCCATGACCTTTGCGGGAATGAACTTGTTTGATGTGGGCTTACATAAAATTTCATTAGGTGCTTTGATTCTAGCTTTAGGTTTATTGGTGGATGATGCCATTATCGCCGTCGAAATGATGGCGATAAAAATGGAACAAGGCTATAGCCGAATGAAAGCGGCAGGCTTTGCATGGAAAACCACGGCATTCCCAATGCTGACAGGGACGCTCATTACAGCAGCAGGCTTTTTACCTATTGCGACGGCAGCATCGAGTACAGGGGAATACACGCGTTCAATTTTCCAAGTTGTTACACTTGCTTTAGTTGTGTCGTGGATTGCAGCAGTTGTTTTTGTCCCTTATTTGGGAGACAAATTACTTCCAGATTTTACCAAGACTGCACACAAAGCACCGTGGTATGTCCGTTTATGGGCAAGATTACGTAAACAACCTGAACCACAAGCTGTTATACATCATGCGGGTGAGCACTTCGATCCATACCAAAGTAAGATGTACCAAAGCTTTAGAAAAATGGTGAATTGGTGTGTGACTTATCGTAAAACGGTCATCGCAATAACAGTGGGCATTTTTGTATTGTCTGTGGCGATGTTTAAATTTGTACCACAACAGTTTTTCCCCGCGTCAAATCGTGCTGAAATTTTGGTTGATTTAAAATTAGAAGAAGGTGCTTCTTTAACAGCGACAGAGAATGCGGTTAAAAAAGTTGAGAAATTTTTATCTCAACAAAAAGGGATTGATAATTATGTGGCTTATGTGGGCACAGGTTCGCCACGTTTCTATTTACCTTTAGATCAGCAAATGCCTCAAGCCAGTTTTGCACAATTTGTGGTTTTGGCTTCGTCATTGGATGATCGTGATCAAATTCGTAAATCTTTAGATACACAAATTCGCCAATTATTGCCGCAAGTCCGTACACGCGTGTCATTGTTAGAAAATGGCCCACCTGTAGGTTATCCATTGCAGTATCGCGTATCTGGGGAAGATGTGAGCATTGTGCGCCAACAGGCACAGCACGTTGCAAAATTACTGAGTGAAAACCCAAATACCACCAATGTGCATTTGGATTGGGGTGAGCAAAGTAAAATTATTTCACTAAATATTGATCAAGATCGTGCACGTCAAATGGGTGTCAATTCTGAAGATTTGGCAAACTTCTTAAATAGCTCTTTGACAGGGGTAATCATTAACCAATACCGTGAAAAGCGTGAGTTGATTGATATTCGTATTCGTGGCGATCAAGCTGAACGTGTTGATGTGGCTTCTTTATCCAGTTTGGCCGTGCCAACCAGTCAAGGAAGTACTGTACCTTTGGCTCAAATTGCTCAAATTGATTATAAATTTGAAGATGGTTTGATTTGGCATCGTAACCGTTTGCCAACGATTACGGTACGTGCGGATATTCGAACTAAGTTGCAACCTGCAACGGTGGTCAATGAAATGGCTGAAAAGATAGGTCAACTTCGTGAAACGTTACCGAGTGGTTATTTGGTCGAAGCTGGGGGAACAGTTGAAGAGTCTGCAAAAGGTCAGACTTCAGTTAATGCGGGTATGCCGTTATTCCTAGCCGTTGTATTTACTTTACTGATGATTCAGCTGAAAAGTATTTCACGTTCATTTATTGTATTTTTAACAGCGCCATTGGGTCTAATCGGGGTGGTTTTATTCCTATTATTATTCAATAAGCCTTTTGGCTTCGTGGCAATGCTAGGAACGATTGCTTTGTCTGGAATGATTATGCGTAACTCGTTAATCCTGATCGATCAGATCGAACAGGATATTAAAGCGGGACATAATCAATGGGATGCAATTTTGGATGCAACTGTACGTAGAGCACGTCCAATTATTCTAACCGCATTGGCCGCAGTACTAGCCATGATTCCTTTGTCACGAAGTATTTTCTTCGGCCCGATGGCAGTGGCGATTATGGGGGGATTAATTATTGCGACACTTTTAACCTTATTTTTCTTACCAGCACTGTATGCAACATGGTTTAAGGTGAAAAAAAGCGTGCATAATCCATAAAATTTTGTGAATATTAGGTGCGAAATATTGAAAACTTTAATATAGTAGCACTTAATCTTTATAGAAAATAACACAGGAAATTCCATTGCATTAGAAGTAAAGGAATGTGCAATGGATTTGAGGTTAGAAGCACCCATGGGGCAAGACAATTCAGAAAAGCAGCGTCGTTATATAACGAGTTCTTATATATTCATGTTTCTTGCATTATTTACGGTGATTACGGCTATATTTGCTTATTGGTTAGCCCGAAAAGTGACAATGGCTGGTGATGTAGAAGTATGGATGCATGCACAAGCGTTATGGGTAATGCGTAATGCTGTGATTTTCCTCATTCTTGCAATTTTTGCAGCGCTTTGGTTTATCCCACTGGTCTTTTTTTATTGGGACAGTTTTATTTGGGTGAAAGCTTGTACCGTTGCAGGTGTGGTATTCAGCGCAATTGCATGGCTCTTTTTATTAAATGCATGGCTTAAAGGTTTTACTAAATATTTACAGAAAAAAGCAGTATTTTAAAAAAATCTACAATTCAAACTTGTAAAAACAATTAATGCCCCCAATTTAGTTTGCATAGAAATATTATCAAATTTTTGTGGAGCATCGCCAAACATGGCTAAACGTGATTATTATGAGGTTTTAGGTGTTGCTAAGACCGCTAGTGATGATGAAATTAAAAAAGCCTACCGTAAGTTGGCGATGAAATATCATCCAGATCGTAACCCTGACAATCCAGAAGCTGAAGAAAAATTTAAAGAAGCTGCTGAAGCTTATGAAATCCTATCTGATGGTGAAAAGCGCAGCATGTACGATCGTATGGGGCATAATGCCTTTGAAGGTGGTATGGGTGGCGGTGGCTTCGGTGGCGGATTCAGCGCTGAAGATATTTTTAGTCAGTTTGGTGATATTTTCGGTGGTGCTTTTGGCGGTGGTGGTCGTGGCCAACAGCGTGCACGTCGTGGTTCAGACCTTCGCTATGTGATGGAATTGAGTCTTGAAGAAGCGGTCAAAGGCGTGAAAAAGACCATTACATTTACTGCACCTGCACCATGTGATGTGTGTGATGGTAAAGGGTCTAAAAATCCAAATGATGTAGAAACATGTAAGACTTGTCATGGCGCAGGTCAAGTGCGTATGCAACAAGGTTTCTTCTCTGTTCAGCAAACATGTAGTACCTGTCGTGGACAAGGCAAAATTATTAAAAATCCATGTACTAAGTGCCATGGTTCAGGTGTAACAGATCGTCAACAAACCCTTGAAGTGACCATTCCTGCTGGTGTGGACAATGGGGATCGCGTTCGTTTAACGGGTAAAGGTGAAGCGATTCGTGATGGTCAATCTGGTGACTTATACGTAGAAGTGGTTGTTCGTGAACACGAAATTTTCCAACGCGATGGCGCTGATTTGTATATGGACGTCCCTGTAAGTATCGCAGATGCTGCTTTGGGTAAAGAACTTGAGATTCCGACTTTAGATGGTCGTGTGAGCTTGAAAGTGCCTGAAGGTACGCAAACAGGCAAAATGTTCCGCCTACGTGGTAAAGGTGTGAAACCTGTGCGTAGCAGTATGCAGGGTGACTTGCTTTGTCGTATTGTGGTTGAAACCCCAGTACATTTGACTGCGCGTCAGCGTGAATTATTGAAAGAACTTCAAGTGACGATGGATGGAGAAGACAGTAAGTCATCGCCTAAGAAAAAATCATTCTTTGATCGTTTATTTGACTAAGTAATTGATTGTATAAACCAAAGGGAGATATGAAAACCATATCTCCCTTTTTTATTGGGTTGTTAGACTATTTGCTTTCAACAGTATCAGGTTCACTGAGTTCATTATTATCAGGAGCAGCATCAATTTCATCATCATCTTGTGGTGTGGGTTGTTGTATGGTCGCTTTTGTATCTGTTGATGATTTTACTTCCGTATCTTCAGCCCATGAATGAGTGAAGTGAATTGCTAGAATAAAACCCAAAACAATTTTAATCAGACGCATTTAATATCAACCTACAAAAATTAAAGAAAGAATGTAATGATAAAAGTATGTATTGCCCCATATTACATTGAAAAGCTTAGATGAATTTGTGTAGGCAATGTTTAACTTTTGATGGATCAAAAGTTACAAAAATCCTTTGTTGGGCGAGAGGTACGTCCTGTACCTCCGCCCAACGGCGACATCCGTGTCGCCTAACGCGATAGCAACATTGAATTATATTTGCTTAATAAAAAAGTAGAAAGCAATTTCATTATATTCAGTTAATTTCAAAAATTGGTGTAGTTTCTTATTTGATATTATTTTTTGAATAAGTATAAGGTTTTAATATCTAGGATTCATTTTGATTTTAAATTTATAAAAAAAATTAAAGAGATAGCTGAAATATCTCTTTAATGTGTAGATTGCTTATAAATTATGCCTCATTATTCCAAAATAGGCGCATCAATATCTTCAATTTTCACCTCAACTTGAGGTTCAGTTGCAGCATTTGAATCTGTTTGGACTGTTGTTTTTTCTTCAGTTGTCGTTGGTGTGGTTACAGGTACTGAGTCAGCGGCCCAAACATGAGTCATCGTCATTCCTAGTCCCATAACGATTACCCATGCGAAAGCCATTTTATTCGAATGCATATTGATCTCCTTATAATCACTGTTATTTTCATTCGTGGCAGTAGTCTGCTGTGTGTTTTTTGCACTTTGATGAAAAAGTGAAAAGATGATGATCATTATTTCAAATTTTTACCGATGTATTTCAACAAATTAATCTATTTCACCATTCAGCTCGAAATGGCTAAATCATAAGCTATGGTTTTTATTGAAATAAAAAAAGTTCATGCGATTTTTAAAGATGAAACCTAGTCTTAAAACTGAGTTTTGTTATAGTAGTGGCAATTCTCAAATTTAGTTTTAGGAAAATCTTATGTCAGTCGCTCCACGTATTGGTATTGTAGGCGCAGGTGGTCGTATGGGTCGTACATTGATCCAAGCGGTACAACAAGCAGGTTATCAGCTTGCTGCAGCTGTTGAACGTCCAGAAAGCTCATTAGTTGGTGCTGACGCGGGTGAGCTTGCAGGTATTGGTGCTGTTGGTGTGAAAGTTGTTGGGCATTTAGAAGACGTATTAAAAGATGTTGATGTAGTGATTGATTTTACTGCGCCTGTAGCGACTGAGAACAATCTAAAATTATGTAGTGCTGCTGGCGTGGCAATGGTGATTGGTACAACAGGTTTTTCAGATGAGCAAAAAGATTTATTGAATCAATCTGCGACCCAAACACCTGTAGTTTATGCTGCAAACTACTCGGTAGGTGTAAATGTATCGATTAAACTTTTAGAACTGGCTGCAAAAGTATTTGCCGACACGGTTGATATTGAGATTATCGAAGCACATCATCGTCATAAAGTAGATGCGCCGTCAGGCACAGCACTAATGATGGGTGAGGCAATTGCGGATACTTTGGGTCGTGATTTAAAGAAAGTTGCGGTTTATGGTCGTGAAGGTCATACAGGCCCACGTGAACGTGAAACCATTGGTTTTGAAACGATTCGTGGTGGTGATATCGTCGGTGAACACACCGTGATGTTTATTGGTGAAGGTGAGCGTGTTGAAGTCACTCATAAGGCCACCAGTCGTATGAATTTTGCTTCGGGTGCAGTTCGTGCAGCAGCTTGGGTTGTGGGCAAAGATGCCAAAAAGTACGATATGAAAGATGTTTTAGGCTTAAATGACATTTAAGTGTAAAGCGTATTTCTATAAAATCAGAACAATGACTCAATTTTTGAAAATTAAAAAATGAAAAAAATAATGATGTTACTCACTTGTGCGGTTAGTGCTTTTAGCCTAACTGCACAAGCAGCTTTGCCAAACAATGCTAAATTAAGTCTTAATAAGAACAATATTAAGGTTTGGACATATAAGGACATCAATAACCCAGTTTTATCGTATAAAGCTGAAACGGTATTTGATGTTCCTATTGAGAAAGCTGTGACTTTAATTTTGGATGTGAATAACACGCCAAAATGGGTACCTAATGTTGCTAAGGCTGAAATCTTATCTCGTGATGATAAAAAAGGGGAATTCACGATTTATATGGTTTTAGATTTTCCATTCCCTTTAAAAGACCGAGATATGGTGGTGAAAGGGAAAATGTCTAAAGATGCGAATGGCATCATTAGCATTAAAAATACGGCAATTCAGCAGGGCAAACCACTCAATCCAAATTATATTCGTTTAAAAGATTATTTTGGCGATTGGACATTTCAAAAGTTAGGTGCGAATCAAGTGAAAGTGTCTACGACTGGGCATGCCAATCCAGAAGGTTCTATTCCTGCCAGTGTCACCAATCTTTTGGTTGAACAACAACCCTATCAAATGTTGCAGCGAATGAAAGTAGAATTGGCAAAAAAGACGAAAACACCTGTTTTACCAGATATTTTAAAATAAAATTTAAAAAACCCATCTTGGTAAACAAGATGGGTTAGAGAGGAGAGGTATTTTATATTGCTGTTAATGTGTCATTTCTACAGGCTTAATTGTAGGGTTTGAAGCCGTAGAGGCTCTAGTCATCTTCATTTGAATAAACACTAAAACTAAACCTAAAGCAGTGAGTACCACACCTGTGATTGAAACAGCAGCGTAGCTCATGCCCATACTCAACACAGCCCCGCCAGCTGCTGCACCTACAGCATTACCTAAGTTAAATGCACCAATATTGACAGAAGACGCCAGTCCAGGAGCTTCATGCGCGACTGACATGACGCGCATTTGAAGAGGTGGAACAACGGCAAAGGCTGCTGCACCCCAAACCACCAATGCCACGGCTGCACCGATTTGAGTTTTTGCCAAAATTGGGAATAACAGCATCATTACCATTAACAGTACTAAGAACATTGTGAGTGTTTTAGTGAGGGATAAGTCTGCAAATTTTCCACCCAAATGGTTACCAATGGAGAAACCAACACCAATCAAAACCAACATCAGCGTGATAAAAGTCGGGCTTGCATGGGTAATGTTTTGCAAACTTGGGGCAATGTAAGTGTAGAGCGTAAACATTGCACCGGCGCTCATGACCGTAGTGAGCAATGCTAAAACTACAGGCATGCGAGTCAGTACTTTTAATTCTGCTTTTACGTTAGGACGTTGTCCAACAGCACCCTCAGGGAGTGCTTTCCATAGGAATAGCATAGTAATCACACCCAATATCGCAATTGCAGCGAAAGACATACGCCATCCAATGTTTTGTCCAACCCAAGTGGCTAAAGGTACACCGCCAATATTGGCAATGGTTAAGCCCATAAACATCATTGCTACAGCACTGGCTTGTTTGTCTTTAGCGACAACACTGGTTGCAACAATTGAACCAATCCCAAAGAACACGCCATGATTAAGACTGGTGATAATACGTGCGCCCATTAAGCCCCAGTAATTGGGTGCAATCGCTGCAAGGAGATTACCTATCGTAAAAATGCTCATGGCAAGAATCAGTGCTTTACGTCGTGGAAAATGTCCAAACCATAAAGTCATGATTGGCGCACCAATCATGACACCTAAAGCATAGGCTGTGATGAGCATACCTGCTGTAGGAATCGAGATATTTAAGTTTTCAGCGATTTGTGGCAAGAAACCCATCGGTGAAAATTCTGTGGTTCCTATTGCAAATGCACCGATGGCTAAAGCAAATAAAGGAAAGTTAATTTTCATTTTGATTCATCCCAAACGGGTGCTAAGTTTTCAGGATCAACTTCACGTCCATTTCTATCGAGTTGAGCAATCATCTGCATTTCTTCAGTAGACAGTTGAATCTCCTGAGCTTTGAGATTAGCAATCAGATTTTCACGCTTTGTTGAAGAAGGAATCACGGAGAAACCTTTTTGCAATGCCCATGCCAAAGCAATTTGTGCTGTAGATACCTGATGATGCTTGGAAATTTCAGACAAAATAGGATCATGCAGCACTTTGCCATAAGCCAAAGTCATATATGACGTGATATCAATCTGTTGTGACTGTAAGAAGTCGACGAGCTTAGGGCTTTGTAAATAAGGGCTTAATTCAATTTGATTGGTTGCAATATTGTCTAAGCCAACCGCTGCAATGGCTTGTTGGGTTAAATCAATATTGAAATTAGAAATACCAATATGTTCAGTTAAGCCTTGCTGTTTTGCTTCAAGCAGGTTGTGCATCATTTCAGCAACAGAAATTCCAAGTTGTGGCGCAGGCCAATGAATCAAAGTTAGATTCACAGCATCTGTACCTAGCTTTTGTAAGCTGTCTTTTAAACTGGGAATCAATGAGTCGACTTTGTAGTGGTCTGTCCAAATTTTCGTGGTAATGAATAAGTCTTGGCGAGCAACCTGACTTTGTGTAATTGCTTGACCGACTTCTGCCTCATTGCCATAAATTTGAGCAGTGTCCACAGCACGATAACCAACCTCTAAAGCATTTTTAACAGAATCAATGACTGTCTGACCTGTTAAACGGAATGTACCTACACCGAATTGAGGAACGATTTTAGACATGAGTTTAACTTCATTTTTAAGATCGGGTGTATTTTGCAGGGTTTACTGTTGATTAAAAATATTGAAATATGCAAAATATTATTGCGTATTGGTCAAGAATCAAGAGTGATTAATTCAAATGAAATCAACATTAGAAGAATTACAGGCATTTATTAGTATCGTAGACAGTGGATCGATTGTTGCTGCTGCGGAGCATTTGGAACAAACCACATCTGGAGTGAGTCGTGCTTTGCAACGCCTTGAAACCAAACTCAATGTGACTTTATTAGAACGCACTACACGTAAGTTAAAATTGACGCAAGAAGGGCAATTATTTTTAGAAAAAGCCCGAAAAATTGTCAATGATTTAAATGAAGCAGAAGATGCTTTGCTTAAATCGGACAGTGATACATCAGGTCTAATTCGGGTCGATTCAGCCACACCTTTTGTTTTGCATGTGATTACGCCATTGATGCTTGAGTTTGTTGAACGCTATCCAAATATTGAAATTGAGCTAAATAGTAATGATCAAATTATTGATTTATTAGAGCATAAAACAGATGTTGCGATTCGATTTGGGGAGTTGAATGATTCAAGCTTGCATGCGCGACTACTCTGCAAAAGCCGTTTATATATCGTAGCAAGTCCTGAGTATTTAGAAAAAAATGGCTATCCAGCAACACCTCAAGAGATTCTCAATCATTCACAAATTGGTTTTAGTAAGGTGGCACATTTAAATACGTGGCCCGTGTATGTGAATGGTACAAAGCTGACAGTCAAACCGAAAATAAAAGCATCGAATGGTGAAACTGTACGTAAAATGGCTTTAGATGGGTTAGGTATAACCTGCCTATCTGCATTCCTTGTGCATCAAGACATTAAACAAAAACGTTTGGTTGCATTGTTTGAAGAGCAAATCGAAATTTATGAACAGCGCATCCATGCGGTCTATTATCAGCAAGAACATTTGCCGAAACGTGTCCGTTTATTTATCGAGTTTCTAGCTGAAAAGCTGTCAAAGTATCGATAGTTTTTTGAGATGGTAAGTCTAAACTCAGCAAGATTTGTTTACTATTCTGTTGTGGATTAACCAATTTAATTTCATAGTGTTGTGCTGAATTTTGCTGACATTCAAATTGTAAATTTTGTTGTGTGGGGATGTTCACTTTCATGGTTGTGTCACGACTTGCACGATAATTATATGCTCTCACTGAAGCGGTTTGGTGCAAAGTGGGTTGTAAGTGATCAAGCTGGTATTCACCTAAACGTTGGGTTTTTAAGAAGCCTTCAATCAATGATTTGCAGATAAAGTGTTGTTGTTGCGCAGCTTGATTGATTTGTTGTGGCTGGCATGCACTTAAACCCAAAGTTGTGCTGAGCAAGATGATTGTTCTCATTTATTTTCTCCTTTTAAATCAACTATATTTAAAAAACTGGCTGTGAAAGAAGCATAAATCTGTTAAGTTTGTGGATACAGATACAACAAATATTAAAAAGTGGATACAGATATGGCTTTTCAATATCAAACACTTGCACAGCAAATCGCGCAAAAGATTTATTGTGGTGAATTGGTGGTTGGACAACGTTTAAGTTCATTGCGCCAATTTGCAGAACAGCAGAAGATTAGTTTGAATACTGCAAAAAGTTGTTATGAATTGCTTGAGGCGCAAGGGCTGATTTATGTCAAAGACAAATCAGGCTATTTTGTGCAATCGCAACAGAAAATTCAGCAAATCGCGGTACCTGACCACCCCGATTTTAAATCTAGACCACGTGAAGTATCCAATTTAGAGTTACAAATCCAAATACATGAAGCCGCAATCAATAATCGATTGATTCATTTGGGTTCTATTCAATTATCACCCAACTTAGTTCCTGTAGAAGCTTTGCGCCGTTCGATACAGCGTGCTTTAAAACATTGTAAGCCTGAAGATTTTTTATATAGTGATCGGCAAGGTCATCCACAATTACGAGAAGCACTTTCAGCGCATTGGGCCGAAGATGGTTTTTATATTGCCAAAGAAGATATTTACATCAGTAATGGTTGTATGCCTGCTTTATCTGTTGTGATTCAAAGTTTTACCCAAGTGGGCGATAGCATCATTATCCCGACACCAAACTATAACGGTCAGTTGCAACTTTTGGCATTGCTCAAACGGAAAATCATTGAAATTCCTGCCAATACAGAAGGTTTCGATATTGACCGTTTAGAACAAGTGATGCGGGATTCGGGTGCAAAAGCTTGTTTACTGACTGCAAATTTTCAGAATCCTTTGGGCTTTTGTTTAAGTAATGCGGATAAGGAAAAGATTGCACAATTGGCAGCCAAATATCAGTGTTATGTGATTGAAGATGATATCTATGCCGAATGTAGTTTTAATGCCAAACGTCCTTTACCCATTAAATACTGGGATCAAGCGGGTTATGTGATTTATTGTGGTTCTATTTCTAAATCTTTATCGACATCTTATCGGGTAGGGTGGTTTTGTATTCCTCAACGACTACAGCACTTACATGCTCAATTGATGACACAAAATGTGTCAGTGAATACACCTTTACAATTGGGTCTAGCCGATTTGATTTTTAGTCGAGCGTATAGGCAACATTTAACTGAATTACGCCCCCAGTTGATGGCGCAAGTGGAGCAATACCGTCAGTTTATTTATCAAAGCTTTCAAGGGGTAGAGATTCGATTGAATCAACCACAGGGCAGTTATGCATTGTGGTTACAGTTGCCTCAGCAGATTGATAGTTTGGCGATGTATTATTATGCACAACAACACAGTATTAACATTGTACCCGGCTTAATTTTTGGTGAGGATAAACGCTATAACAATTGTATTCGTTTGAATGCAGGACATGAATTGTCTGAAGATATTCGAGAAGCCATTTTATTATTGGCAGATTGGGTGAAAGATCAGCTTCATTTTGCTGTTACTACTAAAAACGCTCTTACGTCTGATCTGACACAAGAGCGCTTATTTGAAGCAAGTTAATTAGTCCTGAGCGTCAATACTCTCGCCATTCATCGCAAGACTGTCATCACCCATAAGGTAAAGATAAGCAGGCATGATGGCTTCAGGTGTAGGTAATGTTTTTGGATCTTCATCAGGATAAGCTTTCGCACGCATTGCAGTACGTGTACCGCCTGGATTGATACAGTTAAAACGAATATTGGGATAAGTTTTTTCTTTGGCAAAGATTTGGCTGACCGCTTCTATGGCAATTTTAGATACAGAATAAGCACCCCATTCTGCACGTGCTTCACGCCCTACGCCAGAACTTGCAAATACCACAGATGCATTTTCAGATTTTTGTAGTAAAGGCAGCAGTTCTTGAGTCAGTACAAAAGGTGCACGTAAATTGACCGCCATGACATCATCCCAAACATCTTCAGGATATTGCGCCAATTCAACTCGCTCGCCAAGAATACCTGCATTATGCAAAATGCCATCCAAACGCCCAAATTGCTGCTCTAGCGTATCGTAGAGTAATTCATAATCACGAGGCGATGCTGTTGAAAGCTGCAGTGGAAGAATCGCAGGTTGTGGCGCACCAAGCCCTTCAATTTCATCATAAATGACTTCAAGTTTGTTCAAGGTGCGACCATGTAAAACTACAGTTGCGCCATGTAATGCATAGCTCAGTGCAGCAGCACGTCCTATACCGTCTCCCGCACCTGTAATCAGGATAATCTTACCTTTTAATAAGTCTGGGCGAGGTTGATATTCTGAATATTTCATGGGAGACCTCCTATCATTGTTATTTAGTTATTTATACAAATTGCTTATAAATTAAGCAGTAATTCGTTTGATATCCACCAATTTATTGATGACTTGATGTAATTCAGTGATGTTATTTACAATACAGTCAGCTTGCCATGTATCGAGATTATCTTTGTATTCTAAAGGTAAATAACCATAAGCTGCGAGTATAGTATACATACTGGCATTACGTCCTGCATCAATATCACGTGGGTGATCACCTACATAAATAATCTGTTTTGGATCAATCTGCAAGTGACTTGCTGCAAGATACATTGGTTCAGGGTCTGGTTTCGTATGTGTAACATCTTCAGGGCAAACAAGCACTGCACAACGTTCGTTTAAGTTCAATGCTTCGAGTAAAGACTTACTCAACCCACGAGGTTTATTGGTGACGATTCCCCAAGGAATGTTATTATTTTCTAAGTTTTCTATTAAAGGATACATGCCTTGAAATAGATCTGTATCCACAGCAATATCTTCACCATACAAATCTAAAAAACGCTGACGATGAGCGATGAAAATAGGATCATCCACAGCCAATTCAGGATAAACCAATTTTACCATGGCACGAGCGCCTTCTGACACTTGTGTACGAATCAAATCGGCATCGACCACTGCACGACCTTCTTCACGACACATGTTTTGAATGATGCGAATAAAGTCTGCTGCGGTATCAATCAACGTTCCATCTAAATCAAACAGTACAGCTTGCATTACACACCTTCATTTACGGTATAGACCATATAGTTCACATCTACATTTGGAGCAAGCCAATAGTGTTTGGTTAATGGATTGTAATGTAAACCAGTCATATCTTTAAGTTTTAGACCTGAATTACGAATATCATGTGCTAATTCAGATGGCTTGATGAATTTATGATAATCATGTGTACCTTTTTTCAATAAGCGTAATACATATTCAGCACCAACGATGGCGAATAAATAGGATTTAGGATTACGGTTAATGGTTGAAAAAAACACATGGCCATTTGGTTTAACCAATTTTTGACAGGCTTGAATGATCGATGCTGGATCTGGAACGTGTTCTAACATTTCCATACAGGTCACAATGTCGTATTGTCCCGCTTGTTCTTCTGCAAGTTGCTCAACAGGAACTTGACGATATTCGATATTGTGTACATTTTCTTGTTCTGCGTGTAAACGAGCGACATTAAGCGGCGCTGCCCCCATGTCAATACCCAAAACATCTGCACCACGACGTGCCATGCTTTCTGATAAGATTCCACCACCACAACCTACGTCTAGAATTTTTTTACCAGCTAAACCACCGGAATGCTCATCGATCCAGTTTAAACGTAATGGGTTAATTTGGTGTAAGGGTCTGAACTCAGAGTGCTGATCCCACCATAAAGCAGCGAGTGCTTCAAATTTTGCAATTTCTTGTGGATCAACATTAAGTTGCGACATGATAGCCACCTCTGAGTAAATTGTTTTAATCAAAAATTAATTCAAGCTATGCTAGTGTAACGTTAATTCTGAAAAAAGCGATGAATCGTGTAAAAAACTTCACAGAAGGAAAACGATTTTCCCATATTTGTTTTATAGTTAGTGCATAAGCTATACAAAACGACTTCGAGGACAATAAAGTCAATGAAAAAATTTATTCTTGGTGGCATGACTGCAATGGTTATGGCACTTTCTGCAAATACCATGGCTGCTGATTTCGTTGCAGGTAAAGACTATACCGTTGTACAGAACCCTGGAAAGGTAACTGTTCCGGGTAAAATTGAAGTACGTGAATTCTTTTGGTATGGATGCCCACACTGCTTTAAATTAGAACCTCATATGCAAACATGGTTGAAAAAAATTCCAAAAGATGTGAATTTTATTCGTACGCCTGCGGCAATGAACCCACTTTGGGAACAGGGTGCGCGTGCTTATTATGTATCGGAAGCTTTAGGCGTTCGTAAACGTACGCATTTGCCATTATTCCATGCCAATGGAAATGGTCAGCAAATCTTAGATAAAGATGCTTTTGCTAAATTCTATACACGTTATGGCGTACCTGAAGCGAAATTTAACAGCATGTATAGTTCATTTGCGATTACTGCAAAAGTAGCGGAATCGAACCAATTGGCTGCGCAATATCAGTTATCTGGCGTGCCTGCCGTGGTTGTAAATGGTAAGTATGTTGTACAAGGTGAAGATGGTAAAGTGACACAAGTGGTTGATTATCTGATCAATAAAGAACGTAAAGGCAAATAAGCCTTTCAGTTGCAAAAAACCCGCAAATGATTGTAATGCTGGCCAGTTAAGTCTTTTAAATCCTCCCCTTGCGGAGCATGCTCATCCCTCTTTTTCCTTGCGCCATAAATGGCTCAGGGTTAGGGGGAGATTCTTAGATGAGTAACTACTAAATTACTCTTAACTGACTGGCATTCCACAAACGATTGCGGGTTTTTTATTGCTTATTGAATTGATATTTTTAGATTAAGGAAACTTGCATACATCTTTGATGTAGTCGCAGTTATTTATTATCAATTTTGCCTTCATCTTTTTGAGTATCCCAATTTTCAATTCCTTTAAAAATTAGGCGAATTTGAGTGACAGCTTGCTTTTGCAGAACCATTTTTTGTAGTTCCAGTTCAATACCTGAATAAAGTCGTTCTAAACTGATCCATGACATTGCCCAAGTAAACGATAAATTAATCAATATATTGGTAATCACTTTTAGATTATTTTCATCATGAAAATTTTGCACAATTTCAAATTTTTTTAAATCGCTAGCAAGATCATCATTTAAAAACGCAATTTCACGTGCAATGGCTCTACGTACAGCTTCTGAGCCGCCCCAACGTTCAGAGATCATAAAAATCCATTGTTGCGGGTTGTTATCAACTGCTTCAAAAAACAGTTGCATACTGGTTTTCGTTTTTGTTTCTAAATGGGCAAAACCTTTACCCAGTTGATGCAAAACATTTTTTAAATATAAAGCAACTTGATCGACCAGTTCTTTACCCAATTCATCCATGTCTTGGAAATGTCGATAAAACGCAGTCGGAACAAGCCCAACTTCTCGCGCCACTTCACGCAGACTAATGCTCGAAAATGAACGACCTGATGTGCTTAAAGTTAAAGCAGCATCGAGTAAAGCCTGGCGACTTTGCTGTTTACGTTCATCCCGTATCGACATTCTGGTATCCAAAAATTTTTGTTGTGACGAGTTTATCAAAAAAATAAACAAATTAAACGACGAATATCAGTGTACAGGTGTTGACTGAATTTAAAAAACAGCTATAGTGTACATATGTTCACTAAAAGAACATTTGTTCACTCAATAAATAGCAAGCACAAAGAGGAACGTAATATGAGTAGCTATATGCAGTATCAAACAGCCACGGATAAGCAAGATGAATATCGACCAGAAATCATTCGAGAGGATTTTGTCGACTTTATCGCTGAAAAAATCAATCCTGTTTGGGCTTGGAAAAAAGTGAAAGCAACAGTTGTTAAGACACGTGCTTTAAGTCCTGATTTTTATCAAATTCAATTACGTCCAAATCGTAATTTTAAGCATCAACAATTTAAAGCAGGGCAAAGTATTCTTGTCACCGTAGAAATTGCAGGTGTACGCCAACAACGTAGTTATTCGGTCGTGAAATTTTTAGCCAATGGCGACATTATTATTGCAGTAAAACAACAAGGTAAAGTATCCAACGTACTAAGCCAGTTGGCTTTTGGCAATATCGTTGAGCTTTCTCAACCGCAAGGCGATTTTATCCTTAGCCAAGATGTCACACCAATGTTATTGATTGCTTCGGGTAGTGGGATTACGGCAATTTATTCGTTATTACTTGAAGCTTTAAAAGATTCAAGTCGTTCTATTGATTTAATTTATTTTAGTCGTGATCAAGCTTTCCATGCAGATTTGGAGCAACTTGATCAGCAAAATGCTCAGTTTAAATATCATGCGATTGATACTACTCAGAAGAAACAACATTTGACTGTGGAATTGTTAGAAGAATTGATTCCTGATTTTCAAACGCATCAAAGTTATGCATGTGGTGCGACAGCAATGATGCAAAGCTTGAATCAGATTTTTCAAGATTTAAATATTGAGCAACAACTGAAACAAGAGTATTTCCAAATTGCAGTCGATGAAAGCTTAGAGGCTCAACCAGTCGTGTTCTTACGTTCACAACAAGCGTTTGAGGCGAAATCAAATCTTCTGGAAAGTGCTGAACAAGCAGGTTTGAAGCCTACACATGGTTGTCGTATGGGGATTTGTAATACCTGTACTTGTACTAAAGTGAGTGGCTCAACCAAAAATATGCTGACAGGTGAAATTGACCATGCTTCTAATACTCAAATTAAGCTATGTATTAGCCAAGCGATTAGTCCTGTGACAATTAACTTGTAATTTCAAGTCCTTATTTTCAGTCAAATTTAAAAATTAAAAAACTCAGAGTTTTAAGTTTAAAGCTCAGGGGAACGTATATCCAAAATTTAAGGCACAGTTCAGAAAAAATGAATTGTGCAGGAGTTAAGCAATGAATATGTCGGTGAGTTTTCCAAACAGTAAGTCAAAACATTTAAGCCCAGAACAAACAGCTGAATTTGGTCGCCGTGTCGATGAAATCCGCCGCGAAGTCATGGATAGCTTGGGTGAACAAGATGCCAAGTACATCTATAAAATTCGTAATTTTGTACGTTATAGTGAAATTGTTTCACGTGGAGCGTTAATGTTCGGTGGTTGGATTCCACCTGTTTGGGTGCTTGGTACAAGTTTATTGGGCATTTCCAAAATTGTTGAAAATATGGAATTGGGTCATAACGTGATGCATGGGCAGTTTGACTGGTTGAATGATCCAAGTCTAAACGGTGCAAACTATGACTGGGATACCATGTCTACAGGTGATGATTGGAAATATACTCATAATTATATACACCATACCTATACCAATATTGTGGGCAAAGACCATGATGTCGGTTATGGTTTATTGCGAGTGAGTGAATCACAAAAGTGGGAGCCTCGTTTTCTTTTGAATATTCCTTTAGCTATTCAGTTAATGGTTTTTTTTGAATGGTATGTTGGCGTTCAAAACTTACATTTGGAAGATGCTTTGGTTTATAAAACCAAGACTTGGAAACAAGTTTGGGCTGATGCAACGAAGTTTCGTAAAAAAGCACGCCGTCAGATTTTAAAAGATTATGTATTTTTCCCAGTGATTGCGGGGCCGAATGCATTACCTGTTTTAGCTGGGAATGCGATTGCCAATGTAATCCGTAGTTTGTGGTCATCTGCGGTGATTTTTAATGGTCACTTTACTGAGGATGCTGAAACTTTTGAGGCGGATAATACTGAAAATGAAACACGTGCAGAGTGGTATTTACGTCAAATTCGAGGTTCAAGTAATTTCACAGGCACAGACTGGTTGCATATTTTGAGTGGAAATTTAAGTCATCAAATTGAACATCACTTATTCCCAGATATGCCTGCCAATCGTTATTCTGAAGTTGCACCTAAAATCAAAGCTTTATGCGAAGAATATGGTATCAACTACAATGAAGCAAACTTCTTGCAACAGTTCTGGAGTGTATGGGTACGTTTGGCGAAGTGTTCTTTACCCAATAACTGGACGTCGACGATTACGCAGTCTTTGCAAAAGGTGAAGGGGATTTTTGCTTAAAGAATGCTGAGTTGATGGTTTTATTTGTTTAAGCAAAGTTATGAAATATAAAAAAAGAAAAGCCCAATTTACATAAATTGGGTTTTTCTATTTCAAGTTACTGATTTCAATTACCTTTCTACATTAATTAATTTAATTTTTTAAATAATTCGAAAAACCAATTTTTTAGTTTTTCCCAAATACTCATTTCTTTATCTATATCCATGCATTTAGAACCAACATATTCTTGTATTTGAGATTTTCCATTTTTTTCTACTATGCAGAAATCTGTGTTATATGCTGTTTTAATATCTCCAAAGGTTACGCTATAGGGGCTATTTTTTATTAATTGATTAAAATTATTGAAGTTTTTGTCATTTAGAGCAATGCAATTATCTTTTTTTGGATAATTTTTTTCATAATAATTTTCATAGTGCCATGAATTCTTACTTCCCTCAGACAGATCTAAGATTACAACGTTAAATATTCCATTTTTTCCTGTGTCATTAATATAAAAACAAGGCATATTATTTTTTATATCAATAGCGACTTTTCCACCTCTGTAAGGGGTAGAGGTAGCAAATGATAACTTAGAAAAATTGAATAAAAAAAGTAATATAAATATTCTTTTCATTTGATTCATATCGGTTCATTTAACTTTTAAGCCAATTAAGAAGCTTTTCAGAAGTAGTTTTTTCTTTTTTTATAATTTTTTCGTTTTGACATGTGTATCCATCTAGAGTCTCTTTCAACAATGTTTGTTTTGATCCCTTTTTTACACAAATACGTAATGAATATGATTTTTCCATATCTAAAACAATATCATAGGGAACATCGTTTTTAAAATAAGATTGATCTATAGAAATGCATTCATTCTTACTAATCGGCATTTTTATATTCTTATAAACTTGGCTATAGGTACTTTTAAATTTTTTCCCATATACAATATCCCCAAGATATAGATACACTTGATTATTATAAGATTTTGTTTTTATGTCATTTGTATAGACACAAATACTCTGACCTTTAATTACTGCATATAGTTCTTTCTCTGGTGAAGCATGAGTTTGTATACTTAAGAAGATTAATAAAAATGTGCTAGTAGTTTTCTTCATAATCAATTAACTGGTAATAACAAAGGGTCTTTTGGATTTTTTAAGAAGTCTACTAGAAGGTTCATAACCCTACTATCAATTTAAAAAACCATGCTCTTGTAACAAAACCATCTCTCTCGCATCTGTTATACTTATGCGCAATATTTTTAAATCCCATAAGGATAAACCATGCGTATCGACCAACGTGCATTAGATCAATTACGTGATGTTAAAATTACCCGAAACTACACACGTTATGCGGAAGGTTCTGTATTGGTTGAATTTGGTCATACAAAAGTGCTGTGTACTGCAAGTATTGACAATTCAGTACCGCGTTTCCTCAAAGGTCAAGGTCAAGGTTGGGTTACGGCTGAATATGGTATGTTGCCACGCTCTACACATACCCGTAGTGACCGTGAAGCAGCACGTGGTAAACAATCTGGTCGTACACAAGAAATCCAACGTTTAATTGGTCGTAGCTTACGTGCGATGGTGGATTTGAAAAAATTAGGTGAAAACACCATTACGATTGACTGTGATGTGATTCAAGCAGATGGTGGTACGCGTACAGCGGCGATTACAGGCGCAGCGGTTGCGTTAATCGATGCGATGAATGTATTGCTTGAGAAAAAGAAAATTAAACATGATCCATTAAAAGGTTTAGTTGCTGCGATTTCAGTGGGAATCTATGCAGATGAAGTATTACTTGATCTTTGTTATGAAGAAGATTCTAACTGTCAAACTGATATGAATGTGGTTATGACGCAAGCAGGTGAATTTATTGAAATTCAAGGGACTGCTGAAGAAAAACCATTTACACGTGCGCAATCAAATGCAATGCTTGAAATAGCTGAAAAGGGTATTCAAGAATTAGTGAAGAAACAACAAGAAGCACTTGGTTGGTAATACAAAACCAATTTAAGTTGTGATCAAACGTACCTAATGGTGCGTTTTTTATTTGGAAAATAATTATTTCTCAAGCTAAATAGAAGAATGAATTAAATGCTATTGAATATTGATGTGAATTTTTCTCTAGTTTAACGCTACGTAGGTACATAGCGATACAGGAGAATCAGCATCATAAATACAACACCAATTGCGTGATGTTACTGATTTAAGTTTCAAGTCATGTAATGTGGCTACGAGATACAAAACTCATCAGAAGCCGTATTCCTTTTAATACAACTTCTTCAAATCATCTAAAAAGATATCGATTAAGCTATTTGTAATTTCAAAATAAATCTCGGTGTAAATATGCAAATCCTGATTTTCCTTTTTGCTATGATTACTTTTGTGTTAATGGCCAGTGACCCTCGCTTAGACCGATTGGATAGACAAGATACAACTGCAAAAAATTCACAAAAGACTGAACATTTTCAACAAGATTCAAAAAAAACCGATCGTGAAGAATCGGCTTGAACTGTGTTAACTTTCAGCTTTCGCTTGCAATAACTCATAAGTGAAATTTTTCCCATTCAACACATCCATATTCATGTCTTTATATTGTTGAAGAATTTCAGCCGAGTTTAAATCACAAGATTTTTGTGGTTGAGTACCTGTTTGATGAACAGTTTTATAGCAAGAATTCACTTTATTCACAAAATTATAATAAGGTGAAAGCGGTATATGCGCTGCTTCTAAAACTTTTGGTGCGAGGAAATGTGCCGCAACAAATTGTCCCTGAAATTGCTTTTTATCAATCGGGAAGTTTGCCCAAACAGCTAAAGGTGTTTCAAAGAAACGCACATCTTTTTTCTCTGTTTTTTCTTGCTCAGACTTAAAGAAACCATATTCATCATAAACTTTTTGTAAGTTTGGTAAATGGTCGCCAAAGAAAATCACAATGGTTGGGCGATCAAGTTGTTTTACATTTTCAATCAAAGCCTTGAACTTGTCATCAGCACGTTGCATACCTGTTAAATAAGTATTTAATGCACGTTTACTGCTATCACTGATCCCTTTTTTATTGAGTTTAAAGTGATCTTTACCAAAACGATCATCACTGTACATCGGATGGTTTTCAACACTAATCGCATAAATAAACTGGGGTTTATCGGTATTTTTGAGCTGATTTTCAATGCTGTTGTAAATTAAATCATCTGTAGCCCAACCTGCTGCATTGATGTATTTCGCACGATCAGCCATGTTGATCATATTTTCAATTGAGGTAAAACGATTAAAGCCTAAGTTGTGATAAACAGCGCTACGGTTATAAAAATATTTCCCATTATTGTGCATTGCTGTGGTTTCATAACCTAAGCTGTTTAAGTACATGGGCAATGAATAGGTGGGGCGTTTTAATTTAGACACATAAGCCAATTCATTATGATTTAAATAGGTATTTAAACTGGTTAAAACTTCAAATTCAACATTGGCTGTACCACCACCAAAACTTGGCGATAGCAATGTAGATACCTGATTTTTATTAATCGTTGGTGTGATATTTCGTGGAATGCTTTTGTCAAGTTGCGTTGCATCCCAATGTGACTCACTCATCACAAAAATAATGTTTGGTAACGGTTGCGATTCAACTTTTTCATTACTCGCAATCGTAGTTTGCTCTACAACAGGATTATTATTTGTTATTGGCTGATAAAAGGTAGCGACTTCTTGTTCAGGAATCACTTCAGTTTGAAAAATCTTATTGTTCAAACTATCCACAGATTTTGAAAAGAAAAAGGTCGAAAAACCCAAATATTTAATGGTTAAATGATCACCAATCCAATCACCACGGGTATTGGGTAAATATTGTGTATATTGGCAAATTGAACCTTTTTTTGCGTTAGCGCAGGACTCACTAAAATTATTTGTAAAATTTGCAGTCACAAAAAAGCCAAGAATCGCGACTGATAAAAGACTATTGGTTAACCATAATGGTTTTGTGCCGAGTTTTTCTTTTTTGTAGATGAATATAAATAAGGTAATAAAAACAGCAATACTGGCAAATACTGCAATTTTTAGAAAAATGGGTGAAGCAACAAAGGTTTCTTGAAACAGTAAGAAGTCACTAGGAACAAGGCTTGCTGAAAGGTATTGTTCTTTTTTGATGTTGATAAAGGTCAGTAAAAAAATAATGAACTGACTCAATAATATCGTGGCAAAAGTCTTTCTTAAAATTAAATAAAATAAGCTGATAAAGGCATAATTCAACAGAATCGAAAAGCCATATTTAAATAAACGCGGTTTTAAATAGATGTCACGTAACTGAAAGAAACGCGTGATATCTTCTTGGTATAAGAAAAAAGCAAATACAGATAAAAAAGCGACAAGTAAAAACAGAACTTGTTGTTTCAAAGTCTTCATCGGCTTAATTTCAGAGGTGATTTGGAATGGACGATAATTATAGGCTTATTATTTGGGTTTTTCTATGTGTGGGTTGTTTATTTTGTAAGCATACTTGAGTAAAACTTTATAAGTTGAAAACATCATTTCAAAATAGAAAGTAATAAATCCCCCAAAGGATGACTTGATTCCTTGGGGGATCTTTTTTTAATGGCTTACACGTTGTATAGCTTCATCATAAGTTGGGCTAGGTTTGTATTCATTCGCCAGTTGATAATGCTGTTTTGCTTGAGCATGGTCTTGATTATTCTCATAAATTTTACCAATATTATAATGAGAATAAGCCTTGGTGTTGTTATTGCTTGCAAGGGCAATCGCTTTTTGGTTCGCCCAAAGCGCTTCAGATGAACGATTCAATTTCTGATAAGCAACTGCAAGATTACTGTAGGTTTGTCCCACATTTGGATTGTAATCGATAGATTGTTGATAAAGCATGGCTGCTTGTTCAAATGAATTAGCTTTGTACGCTTTATCTGCTTTTAAATTCAATGATTTCGCACGGTTTTGTGCATCGGCTGAAACAGGAACAATATTTACCCGTGTACTTTGACTTTGATAGTTGGACACACTTGAACCAATCTGACTTGCACCAACCGTTGTTCCAGAGATACGGTTAATATCTTGGATTTCACCCTCAGGACTGATTCGAAATACAGTCCATAAATTTCCTGTCTTGGTTGTTGGTACATAATAAGATCGAATAAGTGATTCGCCCGTGTAAACCATGACCTTGGCTTGGCTATTCGACAGGCTATGGGTATTGGGTTGCGTACGATTTGAATAATCATGCACCGAGTAGACGTAGTATTGCCCATCCAGTTTTTTATCAATGGTCACAGTTTCAGGACCATAGGAATCGACATCATCGACATCTAAATTGGCGGATAACCCTTGTTTATTGTCCCAATAAATATGCTGATTTTTATAGCTTAGATGTGAGTCTAAATCTAAAGGGTTTTTACCCCAATTCAGTACGATACGCATACTGTCTAAGTCTTTAAGCACAGGGCTTAGTGCATAGGTCATACCATCACAAGGGCATTTTGCAACGAGGGTGGAATAGCCTGATTTTTTGATAATTAATAAATTATCCGCACCATCTGCACTATTCCCATCAACAGTGGTACGACCATTTGCATTGGTGGTATTCGATGCAGAGCGTTCCCCGTTTTTTTGCAGAATAACTTCTGCATTGGCAATATTTTGGTCTTTGATTGTCGCACTCAGAACATGGACATTGATGCTATCTGCATAGCTGATGCTTGGAACGAGTAGACCCAGTAGTGAAGAATATAAAAGATGTTTTGTCATTCTGTGTCTCTTCTTATCTATTGAAAATATATTGATGATTGTATAAAGATTCTTGAACAAAATGAGTGGATTGTATAATTATTCATCGTTATATTTTGTAATATGAATAAAAAAGCAGTGATGATTCACTGCTTAGAAATTTTACGACCACTTTTATGAATTAGGCATTAAAACGCATTGATAGATCAATTGCTTTTACGTCTTTAGTGAGTACACCCATCGAGATGTAATCTACGCCTGTTTGTGCAACTTCAGTTAAATTCTCAAGCGTAATATTACCTGAAGCTTCAAGTTTACAACGGCCTGCAACATGTTTAACTGCATCAATCATTTGTTGTTGGCTAAAATTATCCAACATCACAATATCTGCTTTTGCTTCAATCGCTTGGTTCAGTTCATCCCAAGTTTCGACTTCAACTTCAACAGGTTTACCTGGTGCAATTTGATGTGCTTTGGTAATCGCTTGCGCAATACTACCTGCCGCCATAATGTGATTTTCTTTAATTAAAAAGGCATCAAATAGACCTAAACGATGGTTTTGCCCACCACCGACAGCAACTGCATACTTTTGAGCAATACGTAAACCCGGTAAAGTTTTACGCGTATCGAGTAGTTTGGTCGATGTGCCTTCAAGATATTTTATGTATTCAGCAGTTTTAGTTGCCACAGCAGATAAAGTTTGTACAAAATTCAAAGCAGGTCGTTCAACTGTAAGCAAACTACGTGCAGAACCAGCAAGTTTATAAATGGTTTCATTGGCTTTGACTAAATCGCCATCATTTTTTAACCATGTAATTTGTACAGATGGATCATAAGCTTGGATCAGTGCATTGACCCATGGCTGACCTGCGAGGATCATGTCTTCACGGGTAATAATAGTTGCCGTAGCCTGCTCATCTTCAGGTGTCAGTAGGGCGGTAATATCTCCCTCACCGATATCTTCTTGCAGTGCTTGTTGGATATTCATTTGAATCGATTGTTCAAGCAATGCTTTTGAAATACTCATGGAAAATCCCTTTCGGTTTATCCTAAAATTTGTGCGATATATTAGCATTGTCATTGCAAGTTTGAAGAAGTTTTTATTTTATACAGATCGGAGTAAACTAAATTAGAAGCTTTATTCAATGAAATAGTCAGATTGACATTGAATAAGCACATTGAAAATGGACGGTTCTTTAGGAATAACACATGCAATCAGCAGCACTATTTCAGGTTGAAAATGGGCAACTTATTGGCGCAAGACAAGTCCCATCTCCGAATTATAATCAACGACCTGAACATACTGAAATACAACTGATTGTCATCCATAACATTAGTTTGCCTCCTTCGCAGTTTGGTGATGGTTATATTGAACAATTTTTTCAGAATCAATTGGATTGGTCGCTACATCCCTATTTTCAAACCATTCAAGGGATGCAGGTTTCTGCACATTTATTGATTTTAAGAACAGGTGAAGTCTTACAATTTGTCAATTTTAAAGATCGTGCTTGGCATGCAGGGCGTTCGAGTTATTTAAGTAAAGTTGAATGTAATGATTATTCAATAGGTATAGAACTGGAAGGCAGCGATGATACTGATTTTGAAGACATTCAATATCAAACATTGGTCGATGTGGTTGCAAGTTTGCAAAAAGCTTATCCCAAAACAGATCAGCATTTAGCAGGGCATTCTGATATTGCACCGGGGCGTAAAACCGATCCAGGACCACATTTTCAATGGCAATATTTTAGAGAATCTCTTGCTCAGAAAAGATCCAAAGCAAAATAAAAATTTGTTTATGATTTAACAACCCAATTTTAAGAATATTTAATTACAATAGCGACTTTATTTTAACTAGGTGAATACGATGGCGCTGTGGCGATCCACCTTTATTGTTAGTGCAATGACCATGCTATCACGAGTCTTAGGATTAGTTCGAGACATGGTTTTGCTTAATGTGTTTGGTGCAGGTAAGGATTTCGACACCTTTGTTGTCGCATTTCGTATTCCTAACTTTTTTAGACGTTTATTTGCTGAAGGGGCTTTTTCTCAGGCCTTTATTCCAGT
The DNA here is from genome assembly GCF_002233755.1 of Acinetobacter piscicola. GTDB lineage: Bacteria > Pseudomonadota > Gammaproteobacteria > Pseudomonadales > Moraxellaceae > Acinetobacter > Acinetobacter piscicola. Next base: position 51,163 of record NZ_KZ268708.1, read on the forward strand.
TTTAACAGAATATAAAACCACCAAGTTACATGCAGAAGTACAGATTTTAATTAGTCGGGTCTTTGGTTGTCTGTTAATGGTGATGTCGTTGTTGACACTTGTCAGCATGATCATTGCACCTGTGATTTTGTATGTGTATGCACCCGGGTTTCACAATGATCCAGCGAAGTTTGATCTTGCAGTAGATATGTTTAGGTTAACGATCCCTTATCTGATGTTTATGTCGTTAACGGCATTTGCCAGCAGTATTTTAAACAGTTATGGGTCGTTTGCTTCACCTGCCTTTTCACCGGTTCTGTTAAATATTGCTATGATTGCAGGTGCATGGTGGCTTTCTCCACATCTTGCACAACCGATTATGGCGTTAGGTTGGGCAGTTATTGTGGCAGGGGTTTTACAACTTGCGATTCAGATTCCTGAACTGTGGAAGAGAAAATTATTAATTCCACCCAAAGTGGATTTTAAGCATGAAGGCGTTGATCGTATTCTCAAACTGATGCTACCTGCGTTATTTGGCGTATCAGTGACTCAGATTAATTTATTGTTGAATACCATTTGGGCATCATTCATGCAAGATGGCTCTGTGTCATGGTTATACAGCGCAGAGCGTATGACTGAGCTACCATTGGGTTTGATCGGTGTTGCAATTGGTACGGTGATTCTGCCGTCATTATCGATGAGTAAAGCTGAGCAAGACCAAGTCAAATTTAGAAAAATGCTAGATTGGGCTGCACGTGTGATTGTATTGGTGGGCGTTCCTGCAAGTATTGCATTGTTCATGCTTTCTACGCCGATTATCGAAGCGCTTTTTCAGCATGGTGCATTTGATACCCGTGATACCGAAATGACAGCACTAGCATTGCAATGTATGAGTGGTGGCGTGCTTGCATTTATGTTGATTAAAGTTTTTGCACCAGGGTTTTATGCAATTCAAGATACAAAAACACCTGTACGTGTGGGTTTAATGGCTGTTGCGGCTAACGCCATTCTCAACGTAGTTTTTCTTGGTTTGTTTAAACTGATTGATTGGCAAGCTCAACACATGGCTTTGGCAATTGCATCATCAGGTTCAGCATTGGTCAATGCGGGGATGCTTTATTTCTATTTGCATAAGCGTGATATTTTCAAGTTTGGAGCACATTGGAAGAAATTATTTATTCAATTCGCAATTGCGAATTTGGCGATGGTTGCGGCACTTTGGTATGCCATGACTTGGTATGATGGTGCACTTTCACAATGGATTCGTATTCTTGAAGTGATTGGATTGTGCATTGTTGGTATTGTTGCTTATGCAATTGCTTTATTTGCTGCTGGATTTAGACCAAGACAATTAAAGCATTAATAAATCAAGATATTTCTATTTTTAAGTAAATAAAAACATCGCCATTGGGCGATGTTTTTATTTGCAAGGTATTCGCGTTACGGTAGCACTTTTAACAGTTCAACATCAAAAATTAAGGTACTGTTAGGAGCAATGGCATCGCCTGCACCAATTTCACCATAAGCCAATTTTGCGGGAATAAAGAAGCGATATTTAGCGCCTTCTTTCATGAGCTGCAAACCTTCAGTCCAACCCTGAATCACTTGGCTCACTTGAAATTCTACAGCCTCATTTCGTGCAAAAGAACTGTCAAAAACTGTACCGTCAATTAAACGTCCTTCGTAATTCACCGATACTTTAGATTTAGCTGAGGGTGATTTACCTGTCCCTTGTTGAAGAATGGTATATTGCAAACCACTAGGGCGAGTGATTACGCCCGATTTTTTTGCATTTTCAATAAGAAAAGCTTCGCCTTTTTGTGCATTTTCATCGGCTGATTTTTTGAATTCTAGCATTTGTTTGGCTTCACTTTGCTGTTTATATTGTGCCAAAGCTTTCGCCATTTCTTCATCGGTCAATGTGGCTTTTTGTCCAGAAAAACCTTCTTTAATACCTTGAATAAAAGCATTTAAATTGATGTCTTTTAATGTTTCAGCATTGGTTCGTCCCATAACATAACCATAGCTATAACCCAGTTGATCTTGCTGTGAGCTTTTATTATTAATAGGCGCAGAGAAACTAGCAGTGCTGACCACACTGAGGCAAAGGGTAATGAGTGTTTTTTTCATAATTTATATCCAAAAAAGGAGAGCTACGCTCTCCTTTTTAATCAATTACTTCACTTGAAGAAGTTCAACATCGAAAATGAGTGTGCTATTTGGCGGAATGGTTCCAGGAACACCTTGTTCACCATATGCCAGTTTTGCAGGAATATATAAGGTTGCTTTGCCACCTTCTTTGATCAGCTGTAAACCTTCAGTCCAACCTGGAATGACTTGGTTTAAAGGAAATTCGACAGGTTGACCACGATCATAAGAACTATCGAAGACTTTACCATCGAGTAATTGCCCTTTGTAATGTACAGTGACCTGTGAATCTGCTGTCGGTTGTTTTCCTGTACCTTCTTTAGTGATTTTATATTGAAGGCCAGAAGCAGTTGTTATAACACCTGATTTTTTCGCATTTTCAGCTAAGAATGAATCATTTGAAGAAGCAGTGTCTTTGGCTTGCTGTAAATGCTTCGTTTGCATTTCTTTTTGGAATTCAACATAAGCAGCTTGTAATTCGGCTTCAGTATAAACACGTTCTTTTTTAGCATGACCATCACGAACACCTTTGATGAATGTATTTACATCTACTTCAGGTGGGGTTTGGCTCGCAACTTCATAACCGAGTGCATAACTGATTTTTTCTACAGGTTTTGCGTCTTTTGACATTGAACTGGTGTTAGCATCAGCTGGATGTTGAGATGCATAATAAACAGGTACAAGCGCAGCACCACCTAAAATTACAGCAACTGCGATGGGTAAGGCTTTACTCATAAAAATTCCCAAATTTTAATCTTTTAAGAAGCTAATTTGATCATTAGCATAAACGCAACAAGCATATAACGTCTTCATCATAAACGATATAGTTATCTGATGTTGACAACTAAAAATATACAGATATATCAGCATAAAAAACCAGATCGAAGTCTGGTTTTTTATTACAAATTCATGAATTAATCATCTTTAGATGAAGTATATGCATAAGCATAGTTGTAACCGTAATTACCGCCAGCAGTTGCTTGAATGTCATTCAGGATAATACCGCTGACTTTCGTGCCTGCTTGTTCGAAACGACTGACGGTCAACTCTAATTCTTTCATTTGTGTTTTCGCATAACGTGCAACAACGAGGTTTACACCGACAAACTGAGAAATAATGATGCCATCTGTCACTGCCAAGATCGGTGGTGTATCAATAATAATATGGTCATATTGTTGAGAAAGTTGTTCAAGTAATTCGCTAAAACGTTGTGAACTTAACATTTCAGAAGCATTACCTTGGTTTTTACCACGTGCAAAGAAGTCTAGATTGGCTACAGTATCTGATTTGACAATACACTGTTCTAAACTGTTTTGATTACTTAAATATTCAGTTAGACCTGGCGAGGCTTCACGATCAAAATACTTATGTAAATAACCGCGTCGTAAGTCAGCATCAATCAATAATACTTTTTTATTGCTTTGCGCAAAAATTGCAGCAAGATTCGTTGAAATAAACGATTTACCAATCTCAGGTGCAGGGCCTGAAACTGCAATAATATTATTTTTCGCATTTGCAAGGGCAAAGTGAATAGTGGTACGAATACTACGTAAACTTTCAATGGCAATATCTTCACTATTCTTAACAGCAAGAATAGGAATGGATTTTTTCTTTTTCAGTAATTGAACACGGCTTTCCTGAATTGGTGAACGAGGTACTGTTGCATAAACAGGTAGATCCAGTTCATTTTCAATGCGGCTCGAATCTTTGATTCCTGAAGATAGTATATTACGAAGTAATGCAATCATTACACCAATAAAGCCACCGACAAAGATTGAAAGAATTAACACAATCAGTTTTTTCGGTTTAATCGGTTTTACAGGTTCTACCGCAGTATCAATAATACGGACATTACCAATCTCACCAGCTTTGACAATTTTGAGTTGTTGATAACTATTTAGTAACGAAGTATACAGTTCAGTATTGACCTTTACATCACGATATAGTTGTAAATACAAACGTTGTGTTTCAGGCAGACGTTTAATGGCTTGATTAAGCTCAGTAGATTTTTTATCAATCGCAGCAAGCTGTGCATTGATCTCAGTCATTAATGGGTGATCAGGTGTATATTTTGCAGAGTATTCAGCTTGTTTTTGCTTTAACTCAATACGCATTTTTTCCAATTCAACATTTTGTTTTAACATGAGCTCAGATTCTTGAGTCACATCAACCGTGTTGTACTGTTCACGGAATTTGTTAAACTTAATTTCAGATTCTTCCAATTGTTTTTTCAATTCAGGCAATTGTTGATCGAGGAAACTTAATGTTTGTTTAGATTCTAAAGTCTTGCGTTCAATATTTTGTGCATGATATACAGCTAAAATATGATTAAGAACCTGAGTAATATGTTCTTTATCAGTACCACTATAATTTAAACCAATCACTCCCGTCATTTTACCTTTTTCAGCAACGGCATAAGTTGTTTGAAGCGCTTTCATTGCAGAAGGAAGTGATAGTTTGCTAATGGTAAAATCTTGTTGAAATGAGCTTCGACTTTCAATATTTACAGACCAAAGACCTTTATTATCTTGAGTTTGGTTAAGCTGATTTAAGCGACCTTTAAAAACCACTTGGTCTTTATAGCTTAGACTAAATTGATTCTTGTCCAAAAAGTTTAGGATTAAATTTTTGTCATAGTAATATGCTGGAATTTCAAGCTTTTTAACCGAAAATTCAGCATTTTTTTTCTGGAAACTCACACTATTGTCAGTGTATTGAAGTTTTGTGTTGTCTTTCGAAATTAAGCGATGAAACAAATTATCTTGATTATCTTGAATTTGAATATCTAAGTTTAGATTCTTAATCACTTCCCCAAGCACGAGTCTTGAATTTAAAATTTCAATTTCGGCATCTGCTGGAGATTTTGCCCCTAATCCGCCAGAAATATCTTTTAGCCCCCCCATTAAAGCCGCAGAAGCCGCACTTTTTCCGTCTTCAACCTGCACCATGGCATCAGTTGAATATACTGGAGAAGTGATACGTAAATACAATAAAGCACAGATCAAACTTAAAATGACACAAAGAGCAATCACTTTCCATTGCGCAATTAAAGAGAAAAATAACTCTTTTAGATCAATAGTATCATCATTAGTTTTTGAATTTTGGTTCATAAGTTAACAACTAATTAAAATTTAAAGATGTGATTGCCAGTCAGCAACATAAGTTTGGATATTTTTACATGTTTCATCAAAAAAAGCTTGATCATGTTTATAAGGATCCGGGACATTTAAGTTTTGCCAATGTCCTAACATAAACACTTTACCTTTAGCAAAAGGCCATTTTTGTTCAATATGTTGTGATTGGTTTTTACTCATCACTAAAATCAGATCGGCTTTTTTAATCAACTCAGCATTGATCTGTTGTGCAATATGACTACGCATGTCGATATTTAAGCTATCCATACATGCAATGGCTTTATCATCCGCCGAATGCCCGACCATCGCTGAAAGACCAGCAGATTCAATACTGAGATGAGGGAACTGATCTTTAAGAAAAAACTCCGCCATTGGGCTACGGCAGATATTTCCTACACAAACAATCAATATATTCTTGATCTGCATGTTATTTACCTAGCTGATCAAATGAATAAAGCGCGCTTGAGAATGGAACAATCTGATTCATAATACGTTGCCAGCGAGTTAAGCCAGTCGAATCTATATAAACAATGTCATTCTTTTTCATTGCAAACTGATTAGCCAGTGCTAAGTTACCCAAACTACTTAAATTTAAATGATAAATAGTTGATTGCTTAGTATTTAAATCAGTACGCATTACGTAAATTCGAGCAGCACTTGCTGAATATGGATTAATCCCTTCACTTTCACCCAGCACATCACTTAAGGTCATGCCTTGATCACGTAGTGCAAGTGCTTGGCTTTTATTGGATTCACCCATGACATAAAGTTTTTGATCTTGTTTGGTATTGACATAAATCGTGTCATTCGGTTGGATAAGTAGGTTATGTAGAGATAAGCCTTGTTTTTCCAACTGAATAGTATTCAAGTTAAATGTTTGGCCATCTCGAATCAGTTGGATATTGGTCGTATCCCCTGTTTTTGTATCAATACCACCTGCTTGACCTAGGGCTGTATAAATACTAATAGGTTGGTCATTTAAAGTATATTGTCCACTACGCATAACCTGCCCGTTCACAAAGTAACGACGTCCTTCATAAGACAGAACACGAACTACAACATCAGGATGCTTTAAGTATTTTGCAAATTGGTTATGTAAAAAACGATTGGTTTCAGCCAGTGTTTTGCCTGCAATACGTACTGAACCGACTAATGGAAGCTGCACGTTTCCATTCGGATCAATTGGATAACCAATCGCCTTAACATTGTTTACGTCTTGAATAGGCGGTGTAATTTCAGGATAAGCCCATAGCTGGATCGAAAGGATATCGCCAGCACTTAAACGATAAATATTTTGCTGACGGTGAAATAGTGAAACTACATTATTTGAGTTTGCTTGATTTAATGTATTGAAATTTGGAATATTGTTTTGATTCAATTGAACCACAGAAAGCTCAGCGCCTTGATCCGTTTTATATTGACCTTGCTCAGGTAAATCATAAGTTTGAAGTCCAGAGGTGATTGCACAACCAGAAAATGAAACAGAAATTGCTAAAATCGTAAAAAGTGATGTGCCTGGATACTTCACATTCAAAACCCTTATTTTATATTGCGTTGCTACTTAGAATTCAATCTTGAAGCTGAATTGTATGCTAAAAAACTGCAGTTGGGTATCTTATTGTTTAGATAGTATTGTATGAAAATCGAAAAAGTAAGTTATCCATTTATATTTTTAATTGCTTTGTAAAACAAAAATAATAAGATCAAAACCAAGCATTCATACTGTATATACATAACATTACTAAGATAAACGATTGTGATAAGCGAAAATCGGTTTATCATATGAATTATTATATATTCTGAGTATAATGCCTCAGAAGTTAAAATAGAAAGCATCTCTTGGAACAATATAGTTTTACAGTATTGATCAATTGAAGACACTTCAGAATGTATATTTTTATTAAAAATGATTCATAGGATACAATATGAGAGTTTTGGTTACTGGTGGTGCAGGCTTTATTGGATCAGCAGTTGTAAGACATATTATAAAAAATACTCAAGATGAAGTATTGAATATTGATAAATTAACATATGCAGGTAATTTAGAGTCTTTGGTTGAGGTTGATCAGAATTCAAGATATCAGTTTAAACAAATTGATATTTGTGATTCCGAAGCTTTAACTGACGTATTTAATCAATTCAAGCCGAATTTAGTGATGCATCTTGCAGCAGAGTCACATGTGGATCGTTCAATAGACGGTCCAGCGGAATTTATTACCACCAATATCGTTGGAACGTACACCTTATTAGAAGTTGCACGCAAATATTGGACTAATTTAACAGAACAAGAACAATCTAGTTTTAAGTTTCATCATATTTCAACCGATGAAGTTTATGGCGACTTGGAAGGCACAACCGATCTATTCACTGAAACAACGTCTTATGCACCAAGCTCCCCTTATTCAGCAAGTAAAGCAAGTTCAGATCACTTAGTCCGGGCTTGGCAAAGAACCTATGGTTTACCGACGCTCGTAACCAATTGTTCGAACAATTATGGTCCTTATCATTTTCCTGAAAAATTGATTCCTTTAGTAATTTTGAATGCACTCGATGGTAAATCGTTACCTATTTATGGCAAAGGTGATCAAATTCGAGACTGGTTATTTGTCGAAGATCATGCGCGTGCTTTATATCGAGTCGTTACAGAAGGTGCAGTCGGGGAAACTTACAATATCGGTGGCCATAATGAAAAGCAAAATATTGATGTTGTGAAAACAATTTGTAAGATTCTAGATGAGCTAAAGCCTCAAATTAATCAACAACCGTATGAGTCACTGATTACATTTGTAAAAGATCGCCCTGGGCATGATTTACGTTATGCGATAGATGCGAGCAAAATTAAACAAGATTTGGGCTGGATGCCTGAAGAAAGCTTTGAGACAGGTATTCGCAAGACTGTGGAGTGGTATTTAAATAACCAAGAATGGGTAGCGAATATTCAAAGTGGTGAATACCAAAATTGGATACAACAACAATACCAAGCTAAAAAAGCCTAATTTTGAGTAAATCGATGAAAATTCTTTTATTAGGTAAAAATGGTCAAGTGGGTTGGGAATTGCAACGTGCTTTACAACCACTAGGTTCAATAATTAGCCTTGATCGTTCTATAGATGTTAATGGTCTGTGTGGAGATATCACAAACTTTGATGCAATATTTAATGCGATTGAGCAAACTCAACCTAATGTTATCGTTAACGCTACCGCCTATACAGCGGTAGATAAGGCTGAAAGTGAAATCGAACAAGCGGATTTGATCAATCATTTGGCTGTTAAACACCTTGCAGAAATTTGTGAACAGAAAAATATTTTGTTCATTCACTATTCTACAGACTATGTTTTTGATGGGACAGGTAGTGCTGCCTGGTCAGAAGAAGATGTATGTAATCCTGTAAATTTATATGGGAAATCGAAATATGATGGTGAAATTGCCTTAGAGCAAAGCGGGTGTAAGTTCTTTAATTTTAGAACCAGTTGGGTTTATGGTTTGCATGGCAATAACTTTATAAAAACCATGCTAAAACTGGCAACGATTAAAGAAGAGTTGGGAATTATTAATGATCAAATTGGTGCTCCGACAGGAGCGCCGTTAATTGCAGATGTAACGGCACAAGTCATTCGTTTTTGGGATTTGAATACAGTTTCTGAGGAAAATTTATATGGGCATTATCATCTCGCAGCAGCTGGAGAGTGCTCATGGTATGATTACGCACAATTTATTTTTTCTCAGGCAAGTAGTCATGGGAAGGATTTTGTTTTGAATAAGGTTAGCCCAATAGAAACATCTGCTTACCCAACTCCAGCAAAAAGACCATTAAATTCACGGTTAAATACATTAAAGTTACAACAAAATTTTAAGTTACATCTCCCGAATTGGGAACTTGGTGTGGCACAAGTGATTAAGGAACTTCATCAATGAGTCAGAAAAAAAGAAAGGGTATAATTTTAGCGGGTGGTTCTGGCACACGTCTATATCCAATTACTATGGGAACATCAAAGCAACTACTTCCAATTTATGATAAGCCAATGATTTATTATCCTTTGTCAGTTTTAATGCTTGCAGGGATTAATGAAATTCTCATTATTTCTACACCTGAAGATTTACCAAACTTTGAAAAACTCTTAGGTACGGGTGAAGACCTAGGCTTAAAACTATCTTATAAAGTACAACCGTCACCAGATGGTTTAGCTCAAGCTTTTATTTTGGGTGAAGATTTTGTTGGTGATGACAATGCTTGTTTGATTTTGGGTGATAATATCTTTTATGGTCAGCACTTTAGTGAGCAACTAAAACGTGCCTCGGACAAAGAAAGTGGTGCGACTGTATTTGGTTATTATGTGAATGATCCTGAACGATTTGGCGTTGTTGATTTTGATGTAACAGGTAAAGCACTAAGTATCGAAGAAAAGCCGGAACAGCCTAAATCAAATTATGCAGTCACAGGACTTTATTTTTATGATAATAAGGTTGTTGATATTGCAAAAAATATTAAGCCATCGCACCGTGGTGAGTTGGAAATCACAGATGTCAATAATGTGTATTTACAACAAGAAGAGCTTAATGTCGAGTTGCTTGGTCGAGGCTTCGCTTGGCTAGATACAGGTACGCATGACTCATTGCTTGAGGCAAGTCAATTTGTGCAGACTGTTGAACATCGTCAAGGGTTGAAAATCGCGTGTTTAGAAGAAATTGCATTTAATAATGGTTGGATTGATTCAAATCAACTATTAAATCGTGCAAATTTCTTTAAGAAAACAGGTTACGGTCAATATTTATTAAAATTACACGCGGAACATCAAAAAACAAAAGTTTGATGATGTTGGAGCAATTTTATAAATAACACTAATGTAAATGCAGTATTGCTTTGTATAGAGAATAAAGAATGAATGTTATTGAAACAAAGATCAAAGGTCTTTTGATACTGGAGCCAAAAGTTTTTGGTGATGATCGTGGCTGGTTTATGGAAAGCTTTAATCAAAAAGCTTTTGAGCAAGCGTTAAAAGAACGTGGTTTAGATATCCCGCAATTTGTTCAAGACAATCACTCTTATTCACAAAAAGGCGTTCTACGTGGATTGCATTATCAGTCAGCCCCATATGCCCAAGGGAAGTTAGTTCGAGTTGTACAAGGACGAGCTTGGGATGTTGCTGTTGATATTCGCCCTGAATCTGTAACCTATGGCGAATGGGTTGGTGTAGAGCTGTCAGGTGAGAACCATAAACAGTTTTGGATTCCTGAAGGTTTTGCTCATGGGTTTGTTGCGTTGGAAGATAATACCCAATTTTTGTATAAAGCAACAAATTATTATAATAAAGCAAGCGAACACGCAATTATCTGGAATGATGAGGACTTAGCTATAGATTGGCAAGTGAACGGTTTAATGGAAATATTAGTGAGTGGAAAAGATCAAGAGGCAAATCAATTTTCCAATATCTAAATTTTTGGAAACTTTTGATCAATGAATTGTGATTGATGAAATAGTACGAAAAATATTACTGTCATTTAAGTGGCTATAAAACATACTTATAATTGAAATCAATTACTAAAAATAGATTTCAATATTTCATATAAGTAATGAAGTAAATAATTGAGGATAAAATGGAAACTAAACACGCTCAAGAGCTATCTGATATGTTTAAAGGGAAAACTCTCTTGATTACAGGTGGTACTGGTTCATTTGGTAACGCTATGATTAAAGGTTTCTTAGATTCACAGCTTAAAGAAATTAGGATTTTTAGTCGTGATGAGAAAAAACAAGAAGATATGCGAATTGAGTATAAAAATGAAAAACTTGATTTTATTCTTGGGGATGTTCGAAACTTTAATGATATAAATCAAGCAATGATGGGCGTGGATTTTGTTTTTCATGCGGCTGCTTTAAAACAAGTACCATCATGTGAGTTTTACCCAATGCAAGCGGTTCAAACGAATATTTTAGGTGCAGAAAATGTACTCGAAGCTGCAGCTAGAAATAATGTACAACGTGTAGTTGTTTTAAGTACTGATAAAGCTGTATATCCAATTAATACTATGGGTATGTCAAAAGCTTTAATGGAAAAGTTGGCTGTTTCAAAAGCAAGAGATACAAGAGTAAAAAAAATAGAGGCAATTTATACCGCAACGCGTTATGGTAATGTGATGTGTTCGCGTGGCTCTATAATTCCATTATTCATTAAACAAATTAAAGAAGGTTTGCCTTTAACTATTACTAATCCCAATATGACGCGTTTTATGATGTCATTACAAGATTCTGTAGAGCTGGTTATGTTTGCTTTCAGTCAGGGTAATCCAGGTGATATTTTAGTACAAAAATCGCCAGGTGCAACGATTGAGGTTTTAGCTCAAGCGCTTAAAGAGCTTTTTAATGCGGATAATGAGATTAAAATTATTGGTGAGCGTCATGGCGAGAAGCTGTTTGAAACTCTTTGTTCTAAAGAAGAAATGGCGAAAGCTGATGATTTAGGGGGATTTTACCGAATTCCTGCTGATTTTAGAGATCTAAACTATAGTAAGTACGTACAAGAAAATGCACCTGCCTTACTTGATGACGAATATAATTCACATAATACCCATAGATTGAATGTTGAAGAGCTAAAAGAATTATTATTAACTTTAGATTATGTTCAAGATGAATTGAAATCACATCAAGGATAAGAAAATGTTGCCACTGATAAAAACCAGTTTACCTGATAGAGAACTATTGATTCCTCGTTTAGAGGAAGTTTTGTATAGTGGATATATTGCCCAAGGTGAGATTGTTGAAAATTTTGAAAGAAAATTTGAAGAATATATAGGAAGTGGAAATACACTTTCATTGAACTCAGGCACTGCAGCATTACATATCGCATTGATATTGGCTGGAGTTGGGCGAGGCGATGAAGTCATTAGTACAGCATTGACCGCTGAACCTACTAATGTCGCTATTAAAATGGTTGGGGCAAAAGTTCGTTGGGCTGATGTTGATTATGAGACTGGCAATATATCATCCGACTCGATAGAAAAAGCAATCAATCCTAAAACAAAAGCAATCATCGTTGTAGACTATGCGGGTATTCCTGTTGACGTAAAGAGAATTCAGACAATTTCTGAAAAGTATGGCATTCCTGTAATTGAAGATGCAGCACATGCAATAGGTGCTAAATTTGATGGGAAAAAAACTGGCAATCATTTTCCATTCACCGTATTTTCTTTTCAAGCAATAAAACATCTAACAACAATAGATGGAGGAGCTTTACAGATTCAAGATAAAGCGCTTTACGAGCGAGGTAAAATTATAAGATGGTTCGGATTAGATAAAAAGAAAACTAGATTAGATAATAATATAACTGAGCAGGGTTATAAGTATCATATGAACAATGTGAATGCTTGCGTAGGCCTTTTACAGTTGGAAGGAATCGATAAAATTGTTGATAAGTATATAGAAAATGGTAAATACCTTGATCAAAATTTAATAGGTGTGCATGGTGTAGAGTTAATTCAGTATTATGATAACTCAGAGCCATCTTACTGGTTATACACATTAAAGGTTGAGAATAGGGCTGGCTTTATCAAAATGATGGAGGCAAATGGCATAGCTGCTTCTGAGCTTCATAAACGTAATGATTTACATGAATACTTAAATGATCATCCTGTGGAATTACCTAATTTAGATCAGTTTTATGAAAAGATGGTACATATTCCATGTGGGTGGTGGGTCACTAAAGATGATTGCGATAAGATGATTGAATTGATTCGGAAAGGTTGGTAATGATTCCCATTTTTAAACCTTATATGCCCAATGATATTTTATCCGAATTAGAGAATATTCTATATTCAGGTCAATTAGCATATGGAAAATATGGAAAATTATTTGAATCAGAGTTAGCAAAATTTATAGGTAATCCGTACGTGATTTCGGTGAACTCTTATAATCAAGCTATGCTGTTAGCCTTATCAATATTAAATTTAAATCCTGGGGATGAAGTAATCTCATCTCCAGTAAGTTGTTTGGCGTCGAATCAGCCTTTTGTGATTAAGGGGCTCAGGGTTATTTGGGCTGATGTCGATCCAGAGACGGGCTCACTCTGCGTTGATGATGTTAAGAAAAGAATCACTTCAAAAACAAAAGCAATATTTCATAATCATTTTTGTGGTTATTTAGGTGATATAGCCGCAATCAATCAATTAGCTAAAGAGCGTGGTATTTGGGTTGTTGATGATTGTATTGAAGCATTTGGCTCAGAGTATGATACTCAAAAAGCAGGGAATTTAGGTGCTGATTTAACGGTATTTTCTTTTCAAACGGTTCGGTTGCCAAATACTGTAGATGGTGCTGCAATAAGTTTCTCTTCCAAAGAGTTATACGAGAAAGCAATTCTCATGCGTGACTATGGTATTGATAGGAAAAACTTTAGAACATCAACGGGTGAAATTAATCCAAATTGTGACATCACATTAGAGGGCTATGGTGCAACTCTTAGTGAAATTAATTCATATATTGGTTTGAAGCAAATGGATAATTTGCCTAAGTTGTTAGAGAAACAGAGAAAAAATGCGATAGATTGGAATAATAGAATCCGAGAAGTTTCATCTATAAAACCGTTAAACTTAATATCCGATACCCAGCCAAATTATTGGGTGTTTGGTGTTTTATGTGAGGATAAAGCACAAGCGCTACAAAATTTTCGTAATCAACATTGGTATGCAACAGGTGTTCATATCAATAATAATATTTACTCTGTTTTTAATAATTTTGAAAATTTAAACGGAGTGAATGAATTTATAAATAAATTTTTAGCTTTACCATGCGGTTGGTGGGTTAATTTTAATGAATGAGAAAATTAAATGAATCAAATTGATATAACGGCTAAAATTCACCCTAATGTTAAATTAGGTAAATTTAACAGAATTGGTAAAAATGTTGTTATTGAGATATTAGGCGATGACCCAAACTTAAGTGTAACAATTGGTGATAATAATATTATTAATGATAATACACGTATTTTTATTCATGGAAAATTTAGCATGGGTGATTGGAATGTATTGCATAATGATATGTTACTTATGGCTGAGCAATATTTACATATAGGTCATAACTGTTGGTTCGGCCAGAACACGATATTGGATGGAGCAGGTGGTTTAGTCATAGGAAATGGTGTAAGAGTTGGAATGTATTCTCAAATTTGGACTCATGTGGCGAGCGGAGAACAGATAGAAGGTTGTACATTATATTCGAAAAGAGAAACTATAATTGAAGATGATGTATGGTTGGTAGGTAGTTGCATTGTTGGATCTGGTCTTAAGTTAGGGTGGAGAAGTGTTGCGTTAATTAATTCGGTACTTACAAAAGATACTTTACCAAATAGAGCTTATGCAGGCAGTCCAGCAAAACTTATGGAAAAAGCTCAGTTTTATGTGGAAAAGTCACTTGATGATAAATTTGAATTATTAAGTGGTTGGTTAAATGATTTTATTACTATTAATATTGATTTAACTTTGAAAAATTTAGATTCAAAATTTTTAATATTAGAAAATACAGAAACCAATGAGAAAGTGATATTTTCTAAGAATATTTCTAAAGAAATTCAAAAGCCTGAAAGTATCTTTTATTTGGAAGATAAGACATTTATTAAAACAAATTCGTTGTTAGAGCGACAAGTGTATAAATATTTATACAATAACAAAGCTCGTTTTTTACCTCGGTAATAAAAAGGCAGCTAGATATTGAATTCTAATGAGATAAGTAAATTTATTTTACTATTTTGGGGAGTTGGTTCGTTAAAATGTTCGAGATTAAGTTAATAAAACATCAAGATGTAACAGAGCAAGATATTAAACAGGTTGTTGATTTAAAATCTATGCAATGGAATTTTAGTTTAGATAAGCAGATACAATGGATCAAAAATAATATTAAAAATTCTGATTTTCATATGTTTTTACTTTTAAATGGAAAAGGTGTAGCTTATTTGAATTTAATAGATATTGATTTAATTGTAAATGGTATATCTAGAAAAGGTCTAGGGATAGGAAATGTTTGTGCAATAGAGAAAGGTAAAGGGCATGGTTTTGAGTTGATGAAAGAAGCAAATAAAGTTATTTCTAATTTGAATCAAACAGGACTTTTGTTTTGTAAAGAACCATTATTAAAGTTTTATCATTCTTTGGGCTGGGAAGAGTTGGCTCCAAAGAGCTATAAGGTAAAGGGTGATAATTTAAAGGTCATGGTTTTCAATATAAAATATGACAATAACTTTTTTATTGAGTATGATGGTATTATTTTTTAATAACAGATAATTTAGTGAACATAATTATCTGTCTATATAGGTATAGAATAATTAAAAATTTGATTGAAATCTTTTAATTTTGGTTTTTAGGCGATATTTTAGGTTGATTAAAAGGTTTTTATTAAGTGAATAAAGTAACTAAAAATATCATTGCAAATTATCTAGGTAAATTGTGGGGTTTTGTCTCCATATTTATTTTTGTTCGATTATACATAGATTTACTAGGTGTCGAATCATACGCAATAATAAATTTTTATACTGTGATACTAGGATTGCTTGTATTTGCTGATGCTGGCTTAACAGCAACTTTAACAAGAGAATTAGCAAGAGATATCAGTATTGAAACAAAAGCCAACTTAGTTTATACCTTTGAAAGGGTTTATGTTGGTATATGCTTTTTACTTACAATTTTAGTCATAATTTTTGCGCCCTATATTGCTAATAATTTTTTGAAATCACAAATTTACCCTGTAGAGACAGTGACATATTTTTTACGTTTAATAGGTTTTGGTGTGGCTTTACAACTTTTCTCAACATTGTATGAGGGTGGGTTAAATGGTTTACAACATCAAGTTTTAACAAATAAAATTAAAATTATTTGGAGTGCTTGTAGGGCAGGTTTGGTATTAGTACCTCTATACTTTCTCCCTAAATTAGAAATATATTTTTGGTGGCAGATTCTTTGCAATGTAGTTCTATTGCTGATTTTTAGAAAGAAAATACATATCTTATTGCCAAATTCAAACCCATTTTTTTCAAAAGAACTATTAAAGTCTATTTCTAAATATGCATTAGGAATGATGGGAATAGCTTTAATTTCGGGTATCAATATTCAAATCGATAAACTTGTAATTAGTAAATATTTATCAATGGAACTTTTTGGTTATTACTCAATTGCAAGTTTGTTAGCCCAACTTCCAATAATGATTGTAACACCAATTATCATTGCAGTATTTCCTATTTTAGCATTGTTTGTATCTCAAGGAGATCAAAACTCTATAGTAAAGAGCTTTCATAAATATTCGTTTTTAATAACTGTAATTGTAGCACCAATTGTATTTTGTATAGCGTTGTATTCGATACCATTGGTAACTTTATGGACTGGTAAAGCTGGCATCGCGCAAAGCGTGGATTATGTAGTAAAGATATTAATCATTGGTGGTTTCTTTCTATGTTTGCAATTAACCCCATTTTATCTCGCTTTAGCAAATGGCTCAACTAAGATAAATTTGTATACTGGAATTGTTGGGCTCATTGTTATTATCCCGCTTATGATCTATTCAATTAGTCATTATGGTATGATTGGCGCTGCGATTCCTTGGGTGATTGTAAACATTGGAGGTTTTCTCTTTGTTGGATTTTATAGTGTTAATAAATTTTTGAAAGGACAAGTATCATATTGGTTGATTTGGGATATTTTTGTCCCAATAACAATAAGTGTTATAATAGGTCTTTTCGTTGAGATAATATTGAGTAATATCAATGGTGAATATGTATTTATTGCCAAATCTCTACTTATTGGTGTTTTAAGTGTTGTATTTAATATTATAATTCAAAATATGAAAAACCCAGATTATTCAATGATTAATATTGTATCGGTTTATGAAATTTTTAAAGGAAAGTTATTCAAATGAAACCTTTGATAAGTGTAGCAATTGCAACCAAAAATCGCGAAAAATATTGTATAGAGGCTATTAAATCTATTTTAGGATATAGAAATCCAGATATTGAAATTGCTATCGCTGATAATAGTGCAACAACTGAAGTCAAAAAATTTATTGAAGATATTAATAGCAACGTTATTAAATACACTTATCATGGTGAAGATAATATTTCTTCGATAGAAAATTTTAACCGTGCAATGGAGTTAACCACAGGTTACTATGTGATGCTGATAGGTGATGATGACTCAATACTTCCAAAAGTTATTGAAATCGCACAATGGGCAAAAGAAAATGATATAGATTCGATTTGTTCAAAAGAGAATTTGATATATTATTGGCCTCAAGCATTAGATCAATATCCAAATGGGTTGATGATAAGTCCTCCATCAACTGGTAAAATAACTAAGATAGATTTCCGAAAAAACCTCAATGCACTTCTTGAAAATGGATTACAATTATATTTATTGTATCCATTACCTAAGACTTATCATGGATTAGTTAAACGTAGTTTAATGGAAGAGATCAAGCAGAAAGTTGGGCATTATTATGGTGGGCTAAGCCCAGATTTATATTCATCAATCGCGGTATCATGCGTTGCAAAAAACCATTATGTTATTGATGAACCACTTTCGATAGCTGGTGTATGTGCAGTAAGTACTACAGCAGACAATTTTAAAGGGCTTCATTCTGGAAGTCTAGAAGGTATTCCTCATTTAAAGAATAGGCCAAACTATCAGTTTAGTGAGAAAATCCCATTGTATTATTCAGTAAATACCATTTGGGCTGAGTCTGGTTTAAAAGCATTAGAAGAATTAAATGAAACGGAGTTGCTTAAGAAATTTAATATGCATAGGTTGATGGCTCAAGCTTGGATCCATAATCGAAAATTTATTGCACCAATTATTAAGGAAAAGCATATGGATTTACTTGAAAAACATAATGTTGGTGCACTAAGGAACATATTGTCTTTTTATTTGGCCACTATAGATATATTAAAGGCTAAATTGAAGCGCATTATTATTGAAAAAATTAAGAAAGAAAAAGTGGTTAGGGTAGAAGGGTTAGTTAATATATCCGATGTTATTTCATCTTATAGAAAAGATAGAAAACAATGACTTATTATATATTTCCATACTTCTATATTTTATTTTTTTCGCTACTTTTATACTTTGGTAATATAAAAGTAGTAAAGGTTTGGCATCTATTTTTTCTACTTCTACCTGCTATTTTAGTTTTTTTTCTAAGAGGTAATGTTGGAACGGATACTTATAATTATTTGGGGTTGTTTGATGACTACATGCACTATGGGGAAAGTGATGCAAAATATGAGCCTGGGTTTGAGTTTTTAGGGAAAGCTCTAATTGGCTTAGGGCTTTCTCCGCGTTTTGCATTAGCATCAATTGGGCTTCTAACAACTTTGCTTTTATGCAAAGCTTATTCTGCTTCCAAAAGGCAGATGTTATTACTTATGTTACTTATATTTCCATTATATTTTTTTGACTTTACAATGAATGGTATTCGATATGGATTAAGTTTTAGTTTGGCAACGATAGCTATAGACTCACTTCATAAGAAAAAATATCGATCAGCTACTATGTGGGGGCTTATTGCTTTCAGTATGCAATATTCTGCAGCTTTAGTTATTCTACCTTTTGTTGGTGCTTTAGTAAAAAAAAGATATGTTTTAACTTTTGTTTTGCTAATTATAATAGGGTTTGCAATTAGCCCAGATATTTTTAGTTTAATTACAGATAGGATTTCTGGAAAGAGAAATGCTTACAGTGAAATTTTTGCTCCAAACATATTTTCTGGGTTAGCTCCATTATTAATTGTTTTATTGATATATATGAGTTTTTTATTTTTTCATAAAAATAAAGAATATTCTAAATTAATTCATATAATATTGTTGTTTGAGGTGTTGTCATTTATTTTATCAAAATTTACTTATGCTGGTTTACGCTTCCAAGGTGTATTTATGTATTGTATGATTCTTTATCTTAAATATAATTTGGATATTGTCGATTCTCGTATTTTTAGAAAATATATTTATTTTTTAATCTTGTTAAGTATAATAGGGATATTACTATTTCTAAAAAACATATCTGTTATAGTTGAGGGAGATATTTCTCCGTACTTACCATATAAGTTTTTTTGGGAAGAACAGAGACCATATATATTATGATGAAAATTTCAGTAATTATACCAATGTATAATGCTTCAAAAACCATAGTTCGTGTTCTAAACTCAGTGAGAAATCAAACACTGAATTGTGATTATGAGGTTTTAGTAGTTAATGATGGTTCAAAAGATGACAGTAAAGAAATCGTTGAAAAATATATTTCTGAAAATAAAGAGTTTAAAATTATATTGATTGATAAGCCGAATGGTGGTGTTTCAACAGCTAGAAATGCAGGATTAAGTGTATCAAAAGGTGATTTGATAGCTTTTCTTGATTCTGACGATGAGTGGTTTCCAGATAAGCTGGAAAAGCAAAAACAAATATTAAATAATAATCCTGAAATTGATCTCTTAGGGTGTGCTTTCGATGGATTATATTTTAATAAGTTATCAGATGGAGAGTTGTTAGAAATTAAAGTTGATCAATTAATTTTTAAAAATTATTTCCAGCCATCAACTGTTATTTTAAAACGAAAAGTGTTTGAACATGTTGGATATTTTGATGAGAATCAAAAATATGCAGAAGAAGGTAATTATTTTATACGTATAGCAGAAAATTTTAATTGTTTTTTTTGTAATATGAAAGTTATAAATTATGGTGATGGAAAATCAGGTTTTGGTGCAAGTGGTTTAAGTGCAAATTTGAAAGAAATGCATAGAGGATTTATCAAAAATCTTAAGTTTGCGTATAGTAATAATCTAATTAGCTTCGGTCAGTATATGCTAGCTAGAATAGTTGAGCAGTTGAAATATGCGAGACGAGTTTTGATTGTAGGGTTAAAAAAATGATCTCTACTTATGGCTTATTTGGCACTTTAAAGATCATCTATTTTTATTTTAAAACAAAATTGTTTTTTCATAAAGCTAGATTAGTTCGATTTCCGATAGATATTAGAAATAAAAGAAATATAGATTTTGGTGAAAATATTACTACAGGGATTGGATGTAGAATTGAATGTTTTCCAAATAGAAGAACGAGTGAAAAATTATTAAAATTTGGGAAAAATGTACAAATCAATGATTATGTGCATATTACAGCAGCCAATTCTGTAGAAATTGGCAATAATGTGCTTATGGCAAGTAAAATTTATATATCTGATTGTACGCATGGAAGTTATATTGGCGATACAAATGATAGCGATCCAATGACTTTACCTGTTGAAAGACCTTTATCTGTAAAATCGGTTAAAATTGATGATAATGTTTGGCTGGGTGAGTTTGTATCTGTATTACCTGGTGTAACAATCGGAAAGGGAACAATTGTTGGTGCGAATTCTGTAGTATCTAAAAGTTTACCTCCTTATGTGATTGCGGTTGGGTCACCAGCAAAGCCTATTAAATGTTATAATTTTGAGACTCAGAAATGGGAAAAATATGTTAATTAAAAATGTACTAATTACTGGCGGTGCTGGTTTCATCGGATCTAATTTGGCCTTAAAACTAATTGAAAAAGGCTATCAAGTTACTGTGTTGGATAATTTGTCTCCACAAATTCATGGTGATAATCCAACGGAGACATCTCCTTTGTTTTTAAGTATTAAGGATAAAGTCAGATTTATTCAAGGTACGGTTACGAGCAAAGAAGATTGGGAAAAAGCATTAAAAGGGCAAGATGCTATTGTTCATTATGCAGCAGAGACTGGTACTGGGCAATCTATGTATGAAGTTGAAAAATATGTAGATGTCAATATTAATGGTACAGCTTTAATGCTTAACCTCTTGGTTAATGGGGCATATGCCATTAAAAAAGTCATAGTTGCTTCTTCACGTTCAATTTATGGTGAAGGTAAATATATTAGCAAAGAGCTTGGGGCTGTGTATCCTACTCAAAGAACAGCTGATTACATGGATAGTGGAGATTTTGAGGTTAAATATCCAGAATCATCAGCATTAACATTAGTTGGAACAGATGAAGCGTCAAAAATACATCCTTCATCTGTTTATGGTATAACAAAGCAAAATCAAGAACAAATGGTTTTAACAGTATGTCCAACGATTGGAATTGCTGGCGTTGCTTTTAGATATCAGAATGTTTATGGGCCAGGCCAGTCGCTGAAGAATCCATATACAGGTATCTTATCTATTTTTTCTACTCAAATCAAAAATGGCAATAATATAAATATTTTTGAGGATGGTTTAGAAAGTCGAGACTTTGTTTATATTGATGACGTTGTTGATGCTACTATTCTAGGTTTAGAAAAAGATGAAGCAAATAATCAGGTTTTTAATGTTGGAACAGGTATAGCAACGAATGTACTAACAGTTGCTAATGAATTAGTGAAAAATTATGGTATTGATGTTTCTATCAAAGTTTCAGGTAACTACCGTTTAGGTGATATTCGTCATAATTTTGCAGATTTAAGCAAAATTAATAAGCTTCTTGGCTTTGAACCTCAAGTTTCATTTCAAGAAGGATTGAAGGTGTTTGCTGATTGGGTAAATACCCAAGAAATCCAAGAAGATATGTATCAAAAGTCTATTGATGAGATGAAGGCAAAAGGGCTATATAAATAAAATGAAAAACCTAGAGCATCTAAAAGGGAAAAAAATATTATTTTTTTGTGTACAATCGTTTAACTTAGAAAAAGATATAGTTAAACAGTTAGAGAGGCACGGTGCTCTAGTTACATATTTTGATGAAAGACCCGCAAATAATAATTTCACAAAAGGCATGATTCGCATCAATAGAAATTTTTTGCAAAAAAGAATCAATAAATATTATGAAAAAATTTTAAAACTGATAAAAAATGAAGAATTTGATTTTTTATTGGTTAATCGTGGGGAGGTTGTCCCTAAATTTTTTCTAGAAAAATTTATAAAGTCGCAGCCGAAATGTCAACGCATATTTTATACTTGGGATAGTTTTGGAAATCATAGTCATGGACTATCAATTTTAGAGTATTTTCATAAGAAATTTACGTTTGATCAAAAAGATGCTCATAAGTATGGGCTAGGGTTCAGACCCTTATATTTTACCGATCGATACCGTGAAATTTATAAAAGTAAAATGACTAAGATTATTGATTTATTGTTTCTAGGCACGGCTCATTCTGATCGATATATTATTAGCAATCAAATTGCAGGATGGTGCCAGGAAAATAAACTTACGGTTTTTAATTATTACTTCATGCAAGGAAGACTAGTCTATTTTTATAAAAAATATTTTGATCAGAGTTTCAAAATGTTTGACTTTAAGAAGTTAAGTTTTAAAAGTTTAACAGCTGAAGAAATTGTTCAATATTATGATAAGTCCAACGTCGTTTTAGATATTAGTCATCCAGGTCAGTCTGGTCTAACAATGCGTACTTTTGAAACGATTGGTGCTGGAAAAAAATTAATTACAACAAATATGAATATCAAAGATTATCCTTTTTATAATCCACAAAATATTTTTGTGTTTGATCGGAGTGAAATCAAATTAGATAAAGATTTTTTTCTTAATGAGTATGAGCCTCTTAGTAAAGAATTGTATGAAAAATGTTCTATTGATGGTTGGATAGAAGATGTTTTTTTTGGTGAGGAGCATAATTCTTGGAATATGAATAATCTACGGTAAATTTTTTGGTCATAAATTCTTTTAATTTGCTAAAAGATATACACTGTATCATTGTTTACTTAGGCAGTAAGCTGAATTTTATTAGTAATTGTTTTAAGGAAATTGATTTTTGTCGTATATATAGTTGAGGATTAACAAGAAAATTGTGTTATTTTATACTATATTGAAATGAATTATTGACCCTCTCGTGGTGAAGCGATTTGTGTAAAATTAGTTTGGATTTAGGTTTTTAATAAAAATTATTGTAAATTATGGGTTTAGAAGAGACAAATGAAAAGACTGTTTGATATCATTATTGCATCAATTGCATTGTTTTTACTCTCTCCAATTTTCATATTAGTTGCTTACAAAGTTCGTAAGAACCTAGGTTCCCCAATTTTTTTCTATCAAGAGCGACCTGGAAGAGGTTGTAAGCATTTTAAAATGATGAAATTTCGTTCAATGAAAAATGCATTTGATGAAAATGACAATCCATTGCCTGATGATCAACGGATTACTCCATTTGGACATAAATTACGTTCGACCAGTTTGGATGAAATGCCACAATTGATTAACGTATTGAAAGGTGATATGAGTGTGGTAGGTCCTCGGCCTCAACTTCCAGAGTTTGTAGAACATTATACAGCTCATCAGATGCGTAGACATGAAGTCAAGCCAGGTATGACAGGTTTAGCTCAAGTCAGTGGTCGTAATAATTTATCTTGGGAAGAAAAATTTGATTTAGATGTAGAATATGTTGAAAAGCAATCGATCCTGTTTGATTTTAAAATTATGTTTAAAACAGTTGAAGTGATGTTGAAAAAAGAAGGTATAGACTCTCCAGATCAAGCTGTTGGTGCAAGTCGTTTTTCAGGTTCAGAAACGACAGATACTAAGTCTACAAATCGTTAATATAGTGTTATTAAAGTAAATTATGATTAAGAAAGCTATTCTTCCTGTTGCTGGTTTAGGTACACGTTTTTTACCTGCGAGTAAGTCTATCCCTAAAGAAATGGTCACGGTCGTTGATCGTCCTGCGATTGAATATGTCATCAAAGAAGCGGTTGTAGCAGGGATTGAAGAAATTATTTTAGTTACGCATTCTTCAAAAGCGTCGATAGAAAATTATTTTGATCGTAATTTTGAGCTTGAAACCACATTGGAAAATAAAAAGAAATTTGATTTACTCAAAGAAATTACAGAAATTTTACCCAAACATGTGAGTGTGATTAGTGTGCGCCAACCACAACCATTGGGTTTGGGACATGCTGTTTTATGTGCGAAATCAGTTGTGGGTGATGAAGATTTTGCAGTGCTTTTACCTGATGTATTGGTAAAAGAGAGTCATGCAGAAAATGATTTAGCGCGAATGATTCAGCGTTTTGATGCATCGAAAGCAGCGCAAATTATGGTCGAGGCGGTGCCTGATCACCTTGTGGATCAATATGGTATTGTTGATGTTGTTCATTCACCTAAAGAAGGTGAAAGTATTGTGATGCAAGGTATTGTTGAAAAACCAGCTGTAGATAAAGCACCTTCTAATTTATCAGTGGTTGGTCGTTATGTTCTTCCTGCCAAAATCATGCAGTTGTTAGAACAGACGCCTAAAGGTGCGGGTAATGAGATTCAATTGACCGATGCGATTGCAGCTTTACAAAAATTAGAAAATGTTGAAGCGTATCGTATGAAGGGACAGACTTTCGACTGCGGTAGTAAAATTGGTTATTTAAAAGCAGTCTTGCACTATGGTGTAGAACATCCTAAATTAGGTGAAGAATTCAAACAACTCATTAAAGAGTTGAATCTATAAAGTATTGGATCAGATATGAATATTTGTGTTTTTGGCACAACCCTTCAAGCTGGCGTAATTGCTGGCTTGTTTGCAGAATATGGGCATCAAGTCTATTGGTGTCCTCAAATTTTGACTGAAAACCAAACTTCAGTGCATTATCAAGATGAAAATTTAAATCAGCTTATACATAAACAAATTAAAAATAACTCATTGCAATTGGTGAGCTTAAAAGAGATCAATTTACACAGTGATGTGTTTGTTTTTAGTTTTAACCCAACAGAATTTGATCAAGCGATTATTTTAGCGGAAGAATTAAAAACACAGCCGATTATTCACCCTAAACTGATGATTAATGGTTCAACTTTTGGTTTAGAAGGGACGGAAAAACTCAAGCAAATTTTGGCCACAGATCATTGGGCTTATTTACCAGATACTATTCAAGAAGGGAATGCGATCCAAAGTTTTATGGATCTAAAGCAAATTATTGTGGGTGTTGATCAAGAAGAAACACAAAAAGAGATTAAAGAACTACTTCGCCCATTTTTCCAATTAAAGCAACAATATCTATTTATGCCCTTTTTAGATGCTGAATTTACTAAGTTAAGTATTTCTGGCATGTTGGCAACGCGGATTAGCTATATGAACGATATGGCGCAAGTTGCAGAAAAATTAAATATTGATATCCAAAATGTGAAACAGGGTTTGGCTGCGGATAGTCGTATTGGTGCAACTTATCTTTCTCCGGGTGTGGGTTTTGGTGGGGAGAATTTTTCTCATGATATTTTAACACTCACAGGTACTGTGGCAGGTTCAGGTATTAAAAGCCAACTGCTTGACCAAGTGTGGAATATTAACGAACAACAAAAAGAAATTTTGTTTAGAAAATTCTGGAATTACTACCAAGGGCAATTAACGGGTAAAGTCGTTGCGATTTGGGGGGCTTCTTTTAAAGAAAATACTTCTAGTGTTGATAATTCGCCAATTCACACCATGCTTGCAGCGCTTTGGGCACAAGGGGTTACGGTAAAGTTGCATGACCCACAAGCTTTAGAAAAAATTTCTGAGCTTTATGGTGAGCGTTCGGATTTAATCTTATGTAATAACCAATATCAAGCAACAGAACAAGCTCATGCTTTATGTATATTGACCGCTTGGAAACAATATTGGAGTCCTGATTACTTGCAACTTTTACAGAAAATGGCGCATCCGTTGATTCTTGATGGTCGAAATATTTTGGATCCCGATTTTGTCAAAGCGCAAGGTTTTGCTTACCAAGGGGTTGGTCGAGTATGATAAATTCTATGTTAGGTATTGATCAAAACGAGCAAAATTTACAGCAGTTGCAAGACAAAGCTGTGATACAACAACAATTGCGTTTAACAGATTTATTTGAAAAAGATACGCAACGTTTTGAAAAGTTTTCAGTGCATTTTAATCAATTGAGTTTTGATTATAGTAAACATCGCATAAATCAAGAAACACGTGCTGATTTATTTAAATTTGCTGATTCAAAATTATTAAAAGAATGGATCAAACGATTATTTACCGAAGAATCAATTAACTATACAGAAGGTCGAGCGGCGATGCATTGGGCATTACGCTTACCGAAAGATGATCAAGATTATCCTGAATTAGCTGAACAGGTCCATCAGCAATTAGATCGCATGTATCAACTTGTTGAAAAAATACATGTAGGACAATGCCGTGGTGCTACAGGTGAAGTGATTCAGGATGTGGTCAATATCGGTGTTGGTGGTTCTGATCTTGGGCCATTAATGGTCAGCCATGCTTTATCCGATTATAAGGTAAGTACTGCTAAACCCTTAAAAATACATTTTGTGTCAACCATGGATGGTAGTCAGCTTTCTGATTTATTACATCAACTTCGACCTGAAACCACCTTATTTATTATTTCCTCAAAATCATTTGGGACTATTGATACATTATCTAATGCTCAAACGGTGCGCCAATGGCTAGAGAAAGCTTTAGGCACGCAGCAGAGCGTTGTTCGACATCATTTTGTGGGGGTTTCAACTAAACCAGAAAAAATGACAGCGTGGGGAATTGCTGAAGACAATCAGTTCTTACTTTGGGATTGGGTGGGCGGTCGATATTCGCTTTGGTCATGCATTGGTTTACCAATAGCTTTACAGATAGGTGTTGATGGATTTAAGCGGCTACTCGCAGGTGCTTATGCGATTGATCAGCATTTTCAAAAAGCATCTTTTGAACAAAATATTCCCGTATTAATGGGTTTGCTTGGTGTTTGGAATAATAATTTTTTGAATATTCAAACCCATGCAGTCTTGCCTTATGATGGTCGCTTAAAATATTTTGCTTCTTATTTACAGCAACTTGAAATGGAGTCGAATGGCAAATCGATTCAACGCAATAATGAAAAAGTGGATTTAAATACTTGTCCAATCGTATGGGGGGAAGTCGGTCCAAATGCACAACATGCTTTTTATCAACTCCTTCATCAAGGGACACATGCAGTAAGTTGTGATTTTATTGCACCTGTGCAACGTTATAATGCCAATCAATTTACTTATGCAGAAAGTGCTGAATCGTTGACTGAGCAACATCATTTGGCATTATCCAATTGTTTGGCGCAGTCACGATTATTGGCTTTTGGTAATAAAGCATTAAATGTAGATGAGCTATCACAATTAGCGTTGTATCAACAATATGAAGGCAATCAACCCAGTTCAACTTTGTTATTACAAGAGTTGAATCCATATAGTTTAGGTATGTTGATTGCGCTTTATGAGCATAAAGTTTTTGTGCAATCTGTGATCTGGAATATTAATCCATTTGATCAATGGGGCGTTGAAAAAGGCAAAGAAATTGCCAATCAATTGCTTCCAATTCTGAGTGGTAAAGAAAAAGATATTTCTCAGCTTGATGCTTCAACGCAAGGTTTAATCAAAATCTTACTAGGTAAATAATAACGATACTGAAAAATTATGGCGAGTATTTTAGTCACTGGCGGTGCGGGCTATATCGGTTCGCATACTTGTGTTGAGTTGCTTGAAGCTGGGTATGAGGTGATTGTTTTAGACAATCTATCAAATAGTTCAGAAGAATCATTAAAACGTGTGCAAGAATTGACTGGGAAGGCTCTTAAATTTATTCAAGGTGATATTCGAAATCAAAATGACTTAGATCAAGTTTTTTCATCTAATCAAATTGATGCGGTGATGCATTTTGCGGGCCTAAAAGCAGTAGATGAAAGTCAACAAATACCACTAAGTTATTTTGATAATAACATTGCTGGATCAATACAGTTGGTTCAAGCAATGGAACGTGCCAATGTCTTTAATTTGGTGTTTAGCTCTTCAGCGATAGTTTACGATGAAGGAAATATTTCTCCTTTAGATGAAACGATGCCGACAGGTATGCCATCCAATAATTATGGTTATACTAAGCTGATTGTTGAGCAGTTATTAGAAAAATTGTCGATTGCAGATGAGCGTTGGTCGATTGCTTTATTGCGTTATTTCAATCCTGTTGGTGCGCATAAAAGTGGTCGTATTGGTGAAGACCCTCAAGGTATTCCAAATAATTTAATGCCTTATGTAACGCAAGTTGCGGTTGGTCGTCGTGAAAAACTTTCAATTTATGGTAATGATTACGATACAGTTGATGGTACTGGTGTTCGTGATTATATCCATGTTGTAGATTTGGCAAATGCACATTTATGTGCATTGAATAATCGTTTGGCAGCTCAAGGCTGTAGAGCTTGGAATGTAGGAACGGGTAATGGTTCGTCTGTTCTGGAAGTGAAAAATACCTTTGAGCAAGTGAATGGCGTTACAGTCGCTTATGAAATCGCACCACGTCGCTCAGGTGATGTAGCAACATCTTTTGCGAATAATGCTCGAGCGGTGAGTGAACTGGGTTGGACACCAAAATATAAACTAGAAGATATGCTAGCTGACAGTTGGAATTGGCAAAAACAAAATCCAACAGGCTATAAGGCTTAGTTTTCTACAATATTTTCCTCACAATAAAATAGGCGCTCAAGGCGCCTATTTTATATTTAAAATTGAGAATTAACCTTGAATCAACCGTGTCAATTCATCTACATAATCTTGCATTGGTTTTGGATTTTTATCCGCACGACTTTCAATATTCAAACGTAATAGTGGTTCAGTATTGGATGCACGAACATTCAAACGCCAAGCGCCGAAGTCTAAACTTACCCCATCCGTTTTATCAATGGCAGGATTTTGATCTGAAAAATAATCAAAGATTTTTTGAATGGTAATTTGAGTATCAGTCACTTTAAAGTTGATTTCACCACTACATGGGAAACGTTCAATCATGCCTTCAACTAAGCTTGATAATGATTGCTGAGTTTCAGAAAGTACGACAATCGCCAATAACCATGGAATCATGCCACTGTCACAATACGCAAAATCACGGAAATAGTGATGTGCACTCATTTCACCACCATAGACAGCATTATTTTCACGCATTACGTCTTTGATGAAGGCATGGCCAGATTTGGATTGAACCGCGATTCCTTTATATTGCTCTACAATATCTAAAGTATTCCAAACTAAGCGAGGGTCGTGAACAATTTTTTCTCCAGCTTGTTTAAGTAAAAAGGCTTGAGCAAGTAAACCCACAATATAATAACCTTCAATAAATTGCCCTTTTTCATCAAATAAAAAGCAACGATCAAAGTCACCATCCCAAGCAATCCCCATATCCGCTTGATGTGCTAATACAGCATCACGAGTACTGTCACGATTTTCAACTAAAATAGGGTTAGGAATACCATTTGGGAAAGTACCATCTGGTTGATTATGAATTTTTATAAATTCTATAGGTATATTGAGTTGCTTGAATTTTTCCTCAATTGCATCCACAACATGGCCAGCAGCACCATTTCCAGCATTCATCACAAGTTTAAGTGGGCGAATCTTTGCTGGATCAATATATGTAAGTAAATGATCAATAAATTCAGGAAGAATATTATATTTTTGAGTCGTTCCTTTTTGAGTAACTTCAATAAAATCTTCTGATTCAGCCAGTGCTTGAATGTCTTTTAAACCCGTATCCGCGCTGATTGGTCGTGCATTTTCACGCACTAATTTCATACCATTATAATCCATTGGATTATGACTGGCAGTGATTTCAATGCCGCCTTGAACGTCGAGATGGAATGCACCAAAGTAAACTTCTTCTGTTCCAGTCATCCCTAAATCAAGTACGTTAATCCCTGCATCATTTAGACCGCGAATCGTTGCTTGTTTTAAATCTTCACTGGTTAAACGAA
The DNA here is from genome assembly GCF_002233755.1 of Acinetobacter piscicola. Taxonomy (GTDB): domain Bacteria; phylum Pseudomonadota; class Gammaproteobacteria; order Pseudomonadales; family Moraxellaceae; genus Acinetobacter; species Acinetobacter piscicola. Next base: position 81,140 of record NZ_KZ268708.1, read on the forward strand.
CATCACAGCCCACAACAACTGTTTTCGGTTGATAAATTTGCCCATAAGCACGACCAATTTTATATGCAATTTCTTCATTCAATTCCGTGCCAAGTTTTCCACGAATGTCATAGGCTTTAAAACAAGTAAGTGATGCCATGTTTGCTCATTTCTTATGATTTAAAAAGACATAATTATACATGATGCCTTATGACAGGATTTGGAATATTTGTTCAGCTTTCATTGCATTGGGCTGAAACGTCCTCATGATGGTTTCTTTTGAAATATTAATAAACAAATAATTAAAAAAAAATAATGAATAGATTAAAAAAAAACCAGCGATAAATTAATAAGTTATTTACATAAAAATTGAATCGATTCTTATTCATCTATAAAAACAGAGGTTGAATAGTATTTTAATGTTTGTTTTGTGACATAAGTCACATTATTATGTCATGGATTATATCTTTTTTCATATTTTATAAAAATGAGGCTACATAATGACAAGAATCGTAATCGTTGCTAAAAATGGCGGAGATTTATTACAAGATACTCAAGCGAGTGAAGTTGTATTGAGTCAACCATCAGTTGTACAAGTCGGTGTGACGAAAGATGCGGTAGAGTCTATTACAAGAGAAGGCAACAATGTTGTCATTGTTTTAAAAAATGGCGAAAAGATTGTTGTCGATAATTTCTTTAATGATGCAAATAACGCCGATAACTCATTGGTTTTCCCTGAACAAGACAAAGGTTTTGCTTTAGTTGAATTTGATTCTGCTAACGGTGCTGTGAATTATCTTGGTTTAGATAGCCTTGAGCCGTTACTTTATTCAAATGACAGCGCTGGGCTGATCGCCTGGCTATTTCCCGTTGTTACTGCTGGTGGAATTTTGTGGTGGGCACATCGAGATCATGATAATAACGACCGAACTTCTCCGACTGCAAAAGCAACATTGACGGGTATTACTGAAGATACAGGTCTAAGTTCTACAGATTTAATTACCAATGACAAGACATTGATTTTGAGTGGTAAAATCACTGAACCTTTAGCTGCGGATGAGACAGTTCAAATTAGTTTGGATGGTGGGAAGACATGGTTAGATACGGTTGTAGATCGAAATAATGGTTCTTGGAGCTATGATAATACCAAAAATCCTCTAGCTGATGGTGTTTATACCGTTCAAGTTCGGACAGTTGACGAAGCTGGAAATGTTGGTCCAATCTCAGAACAAAAAATTACCATCGACACTACTGTACCAATCCAACCAGAAGGCGTTGGTGCTACAGACAATGTAGGACCGAATGTAGGTGATATTCCAGCTGGTGGTACAACGGATGACACTACACCGACCATTACAGGTAAAGGTGAGCCGGGTGCAACCGTTGAAGTTTCAGATAATGGTAAACCACTAGGTACAACGACTGTAGACTCAACAGGTAACTGGACATTCACGCCAGAAACGCCATTGACTGATGGTCCACACGAAATCACAACTACGCAAACAGATCCTGCAGGGAATACCAGTGATCCAAGTGACCCGCTTGTATTAACTATAGATACCACACCACCAGCTAAACCAGAAGGCGTTGGTGCTACGGATAATGTAGGACCGAATGTAGGTGATATTCCAGCTGGTGGTACAACGGATGACACTACACCGACCATTACAGGTAAAGGTGAGCCGGGTGCAACTGTTGAAGTTTCAGATAATGGTAAACCACTAGGTACAACGACTGTGGACTCAACCGGCAACTGGACATTTACCCCAGACACGCCATTGACTGATGGTCCACACGAAATTACAACCACTCAAACAGATCCTGCAGGGAATACCAGTGATCCAAGTGATCCATTTGTATTAACTGTTGACACGACTGTGCCGACAATCACAGCTGAAATTACAGGGATTACCGAAGATACAGGTCTTGCAAACGATTTTGTAACCAATGATCCAAGTTTAGTGATTAGTGGCAAAGTATCAGATGCAACACAAGTCCAAGCGGGTGATAAAGTCCAAGTTCGAGTAGATGGTGGAACATGGACAGATGCAGCGCTGAAAGCGGATGGAACGTGGAGTTTAGATAACACTGCGAATCCATTGGCGGAAGGTAAGCATACGGTTGAAGCACGTATTGTTGATCAAGTGGGTAATGCGACAGCACCGNNNTGGCAAAGTATCAGATGCAACACAAGTCCAAGCGGGTGATAAAGTCCAAGTTCGAGTAGATGGTGGAACATGGACAGATGCAGCGCTGAAAGCGGATGGAACGTGGAGTTTAGATAACACTGCGAATCCATTGGCGGAAGGTAAGCATACGGTTGAAGCACGTATTGTTGATCAAGTGGGTAATGCGACAGCACCGACGAGCAAAGAAATCACAATCGATACGACACCACCAGCCGATGGAAGTTTGACAGATGTTAAACTATTGGATGATGTTGGCGCTGTAACAGGTGAGATTCAAGACGGNATTGGCGCTACGGATAATGTAGGACCGAATGTAGGTGATATTCCAGCTGGTGGTACAACGGATGACACTACACCGACCATTACAGGTAAAGGTGAGCCGGGTGCAACTGTTGAAGTTTCAGATAATGGTAAACCACTAGGTACAACGACTGTGGACTCAACCGGCAACTGGACATTTACCCCAGACACGCCATTGACTGATGGTCCACACGAAATTACAACCACTCAAACAGATCCTGCAGGGAATACCAGTGATCCAAGTGATCCATTTGTATTAACTGTTGACACGACTGTGCCGACAATCACAGCTGAAATTACAGGGATTACCGAAGATACAGGTCTTGCAAACGATTTTGTAACCAATGATCCAAGTTTAGTGATTAGTGGCAAAGTATCAGATGCAACACAAGTCCAAGCGGGTGATAAAGTCCAAGTTCGAGTAGATGGTGGAACATGGACAGATGCAGCGCTGAAAGCGGATGGAACGTGGAGTTTAGATAACACTGCGAATCCATTGGCGGAAGGTAAGCATACGGTTGAAGCACGTATTGTTGATCAAGTGGGTAATGCGACAGCACCGACGAGCAAAGAAATCACAATCGATACGACACCACCAGCCGATGGAAGTTTGACAGATGTTAAACTATTGGATGATGTTGGCGCTGTAACAGGTGAGATTCAAGACGGTACGACAATAGATGATACTCGTCCAGAATACACAGGGCAGGCTACACCAGATGTTGAACATGTTAATGTTTATGACAATGGTGGATTGATTGGAACAGCGACAGTACAGCCAGATGGAACGTGGACATTCACGCCAGAATTACCTTTGATCGGAGGTGACCATAGCTTTACAGGCAAACCAGTAGATGCAGCAGGCAACGAAGGCGTAGCCACAGATCCAATCGACTTTAATGTGATTGGTTCAGCACCATTGGCACCGACGATTCAAAGTGTTGATGACAATGTAGGTGATGTGACAGGTCCTTTACAAAAAGGCGCGACAACGGATGACAAGACTCCGACAGTGAGCGGAACCGCTCAACCGGGTACTATCGTTCATATCTATAGCAATGGCACAGAAGTTGGTTCAGTTGCAGTACAACCCAATGGAAAATGGACACTTGAAGTTGCAGACCTAGGTGCAGATGGTGAGAAGAAACTCACAGCTGTTGCCAAAGACCCAGCAGGTCAGCCCAGCCCAGCTACAGGTGAATACCCAATCATACTCGATACTATTGCACCTACTCAGCCTGAAGATATCACTGCCACAGATGATGTGGGTCCTACGATTGGCGAAATTCCAGCTGGTGGAACAACGGATGATACGACACCGACCATTACAGGTACGGGTGAGCCGGGTGCAACCGTTGAAGTGATTGATAATGGTCAACCACTAGGTACCGCAGTTGTAGACCCAACAGGGAATTGGACATTTACCCCAGAAACCCCATTGACTGATGGTCCGCACGAGATCACAACCACTCAAACAGATCCAGCAGGGAACACAAGCGATNTTCAACAGGTAACTGGACATTTACCCCAGAAACCCCGTTGACTGATGGTCCGCATGAAATTACAACCACTCAAACAGATCCAGCGGGTAATACCAGTGCTCCAAGTGATCCATTTGTATTAACTGTAGATACCACAGCACCAGCTAAACCTGAAGGCGTTGGTGCTACGGATAATGTAGGACCGAATGTAGGCGATATCCC
>NZ_KZ268708.1:85441-92811 GCF_002233755.1 Acinetobacter piscicola
TGTTTATGACAATGGTGGATTGATTGGAACAGCGACAGTACAGCCAGATGGAACGTGGACATTCACGCCAGAATTACCTTTGATCGGAGGTGACCATAGCTTTACAGGCAAACCAGTAGATGCAGCAGGCAACGAAGGCGTAGCCACAGATCCAATCGACTTTAATGTGATTGGTTCAGCACCATTGGCACCGACGATTCAAAGTGTTGATGACAATGTAGGTGATGTGACAGGTCCTTTACAAAAAGGCGCGACAACGGATGACAAGACTCCGACAGTGAGCGGAACCGCTCAACCGGGTACTATCGTTCATATCTATAGCAATGGCACAGAAGTTGGTTCAGTTGCAGTACAACCCAATGGAAAATGGACACTTGAAGTTGCAGACCTAGGTGCAGATGGTGAGAAGAAACTCACAGCTGTTGCCAAAGACCCAGCAGGTCAGCCCAGCCCAGCTACAGGTGAATACCCAATCATACTCGATACTATTGCACCTACTCAGCCTGAAGATATCACTGCCACAGATGATGTGGGTCCTACGATTGGCGAAATTCCAGCTGGTGGAACAACGGATGATACGACACCGACCATTACAGGTACGGGTGAGCCGGGTGCAACCGTTGAAGTGATTGATAATGGTCAACCACTAGGTACCGCAGTTGTAGACCCAACAGGGAATTGGACATTTACCCCAGAAACCCCATTGACTGATGGTCCGCACGAGATCACAACCACTCAAACAGATCCAGCAGGGAACACAAGCGATCCAAGTGATCCATTGAATTTTACGGTAGATACATCTACACCTAACGTTCAGATCACTAACTTCATTGACAATACAACACCAATTGAAGGCAATATTGCTAAGGCTGGTGTGACCAACGACAATACACCAACAATCGTTGGTATTTCAGAACCGAGTGCCACAATCAGCATCACGGATGAAAACGGCCAAGTCGTCGGTACAGCAATTACAGATGCAACAGGTAAATGGTCAGTTGAGCTTTCACCACAAGCTGAGGGTGAACATACCTATACAGCAACCGCACAACTACCGAATGGTAATACTGCGACAGACATAGCACAACTGACAGTAGATACAACCGCACCTGTTGCGCCGAGTATAGATACAGTGACGGATGATGTGGGAGAAAACCAAGGATCACTTGATTCAGGTGATACAACGGATGACACCACACCAACTATTACAGGTAAGGCAGAACCTGACAATGTGGTCACAATTTATGATGACGGCAAACCTGTAGGAAGTGTTGTTGCAGATCCGCAAGGAAACTGGAACTACACTATTCCATCACCAGGCTTAACAGAAGGCCCGCATGACTTAACTGTTACTCAAACCGATCCAGCGGGCAATGAAAGTGCGCCATCTGCACCATTTGAAGTGGTTGTAGACACGACTGTGCCAACGATCACAGCTGAAATTACAGGAATTACCGAAGATACAGGGCTAGCAAACGATTACTTAACCAATGATCCAAGTTTAGTGATTAGCGGAAAAGTATCAGATACAACACAAGTCCAAGCTGGTGATAAAGTCCAAGTCCGAGTAGATGGTGGAACATGGACAGATGCAACGCTGAAAGCGGATGGAACGTGGAGTTTAGATAACACTGCGAATCCATTGGCCGAAGGTAAGCATACAGTAGAAGCTCGTGTTGTTGATCAAGCGGGTAATGCGACAGCACCGACGAGTAAAGAAATCACGATTGATACCACAGCACCAGTCGATGGAAGTTTGACAGACGTTAAACTATTGGATGATGTTGGTGCAGTCACAGGAGAAATCCAAGACGGTACGACATCAGATGATACTCGTCCAGAATATACAGGACAGGCGACCCCAGATGTTGAACATGTCAATGTTTATGACAAGGGTGGTTTGATTGGAACAGCGACAGTACAACCAGATGGTACGTGGACATTTACTCCAGAGAATCCATTAACATCAGGTCCACATGAGTTTAGTGCTAAGCCTGTAGATAAAGCGGGTAATGAAGGCAATCCTATATCTACAACGTCATTCACAATTATTGGTGAACCACCTCAAGAGCCTGCGATTACTCAAGTTCAAGATGATTTTGGTGCAATTGTTGGAGACTTACAAAAAGGTCAGTCTACAGATGATAAAACCCCAACGGTGAGTGGTACTGGTCAAGCGGGTTCGGTTGTACATGTGTTTGTAGATGGTGCAGAAGTGGGTTCAACGACTGTAAATCCTGATAAGACTTGGTTAATGACATTGCCTGATCTTGGCGCAGATGGTGAGAAGAAAATTACCGCAAATGCCACAGATGGCGCGGGTCAAGTCAGCACAACGACTGATGCATATCCAATTGTACTAGATACAATGGCACCTACAAATTCAGGGTTTATAGCAAATGATAATGTAGGATCGCAAACAGGTCCTATTGCAGATGGAGATACGACGGATGACACTACCCCAACACTAACAGGTACGGGTGCGCCGGGTGATGTGGTTGAAGTTTATGACAATGGTACGCCGATCGGTTCAACTACTGTAGATTCAACAGGTCATTGGACCTTTATACCATCGCCAGAACTTGCAACAGGACCACATGAATTACAAACAACACATACAGATGCTGCTGGTAATGAAAGTGCGAAAAGTGATCCATTATCATTCATTGTAGATACAGGTGTTCCTGTCATTAAAATTGAATCGGTTACTGACAATGTCGGCATTACTGAAACGATTGCTAGAAATGGATTAACCAACGATAACACGCCAACATTTGCGGGTACGACAAATCCAAATCAGCTCGTGACGATCACGGATAAAGCGGGAACACCAATTGCTTCTGTAACAGCTGATGCAACTGGAAAATGGTCTGTTGATTTACCTCAACAAGCTGACGGAGTACAGGATTATATTGCAAAAGTTACGTTGCCAAATGGTCAAACAGCTAGTGATAGCTTTGCACTGAATATTGATACTCAAGCACCTTCAAAACCAGCTTTTGAAGCAAGCGATGATGTAGGTCCAGATCAAGCTGTCCTTAACTCTGGTGATGTAACAGATGATGCTACGCCAACGTTAACAGGTACAGGGCAGGCGGGTGATAAAGTCACCATTTATGATAATGGTCAGCCTTTAGGTACAACGACTGTTAAACCTGATGGTACGTGGGCATATACACCGACAACACCATTGACGGAAGGACCACATTCACTTGAAGTTACTCATACTGACCCTGCTGGGAATGAGAGCGCGAAAAGCGATCCTCTCAATATTCAGGTAGATACGAGTACAGTTGATATTACAATTGATGGTATTGAAGATGATCAATTGCCTGTAATTGAAACAGTGGCTAAAGGTGGCATTACCAATGATAATACACCGATCATTTTTGGTACAACTAAACCTGATTCACTCGTTACGATTCATGATTCAAATGGACAAGCGATTGGATCAACAATTGCTGATGGATCTGGCCAATGGTCAGTAACATTGCCAACACAACCAGAAGGACATCGTGAATATACGGCTGTCGCTGAGTTACCAAGTGGGCAAACGGCTGAAGCTAAAGTTGATTTCACGATTGATACAACAGCACCAACTCAACCAAGTTTTGTTGCAACCGATGATGTTGCTCCGAGTGTTGGTGATATTGAGTCAGGTGATACAACCGATGATACTACGCCAACCTTAACAGGTACGGGGCAGGCAGGAGATACGGTCACTATTTACGATAATGGTCAACCTCTAGGTACAACTACTGTGAAGCCTGATGGGACATGGGCATATACACCAACAATACCATTAACAGAAGGGCCACATTCGCTTGAAGTGACACAAACAGATCCTGCTGGAAATGAAAGTGATAAGAGTGAACCTTTAGACTTTACTGTAAGTACAACAGTGGCAGCTGTAAATATTGAAACTGCGACAGACAATAAAGCACCTAAGACAGGTCCAATCAGTGATGGTGGATTAACAAATGATGACACACCAATACTTTCAGGTACTGCAACTGCAAATCAAGTGGTCATAATCAAAGATCAAACGAATACAGTTATTGGATCAGCTACTGCTGATGCAACAGGTCAGTGGTCAATTGAATTGCCTCAACAGGCTGATGGTGAGCATACTTATACCGCATCTGTGACTTTGGCAAATGGTAGTACAGCGCAATCACAATATAGTTTGGAAATTGACGCAACAAAACCAAGTCAGTTAACGATCGACTCGGTATCTGATGATGTAGGCGTTGTGCAAGGCTTATTGGCATCAGGTGATTCTACCGATGATAAAACACCGACTCTAGAAGGTACTGCTGAAGCAGGGAATGTGGTTGTTATTTATGATGAAGGTAAACCAGTTGGTTCTGTTACAGCAGGTCCAAATGGGCATTGGAGTTATACGATTCCAGCACCAGGTTTGACTGAAGGTTCACATAACTTAACAGTAACGCAAACAGATCCTGCGGGGAATGTTAGCCAACCTTCTGATCCATTCAATGTCATTGTCGATATAACAGCACCAACGATTGTCGCTGAAATTACGGGTATTACCGAAGATTCAGGTCTTGCAAATGACTTTTTGACCAATGATCCAAGTCTCGTGATTAGTGGGAAAGTATCAGATGCAACACAGTTGCAGGCAGGAGATAAAGTTCAGGTTCGTATAGATGGTGGAGTGTGGAAAGATGCAACGCTGAATGCGGATGGAACTTGGAGCTTAGACAATACTGCAAATGTATTGGCCGATGGTAAGCATGTTATCGATGCTCGTGTGATTGATAAAGCAGGTAATTATACTGCACCATCAAGCAAAGAAGTGACTATTGATAGTACTGCTTCTGCAGCACCGATCTTGGACAACATCAACGATGACGTTGCTCCAGTGACAGGTAGCATCGAAGAGGGAGATAGCACCAACGACCCACGCCCTGAACTGACAGGAACAGGCGAAGCGGGCAATACCATTAGCATCTATGACAATGGTACAGAGATTGGTACAGCAGTTGTGGATTCAACAGGCAACTGGAGCTTCACGCCAACGACTGACTTGGCACAAGGTCCACATGCGATAGAAATCTCACAAAAAGATGCAGCAGGTAACGAAAGTCCGAAGACAGCACCAGTGAATTTCACAGTAGACACAGTTGCACCAGAGCCAGCTCCGACCTTGGACAACATCAACGATGACGTTGCCCCAGTGACAGGTAGCATCGAAGAGGGAGACAGCACCAACGACCCACGCCCTGAACTAACAGGAACAGGCGAAGCGGGTAATACCATTAGCATTTATGACAATGGTACAGAGATCGGTACAGCGGTTGTGGATTCAACAGGCAACTGGAGCTTCACGCCAACGACTGACTTGGCACAAGGTCCACATGCGATAGAAATCTCACAAAAAGATGCAGCGGGTAACGAAAGTCCGAAGACAGCACCGGTCAACTTCACAGTAGATACGGTAGCACCACCTGCAGCCCCGATCTTGGACAACATCAACGATGACGTTGCCCCAGTGACAGGTAGCATTGGAGAAGGAGACAGCACCAACGATCCACGTCCTGAACTGACAGGAACAGGCGAAGCGGGTAATACCATTAGCATCTATGACAATGGTACAGAGATTGGTACAGCGGTTGTGGATTCAACAGGCAACTGGAGCTTCACGCCAACGACTGACTTGGCACAAGGTCCACATGCGATAGAAATCTCACAAAAAGATGCAGCGGGTAACGAAAGTCCGAAGACAGCACCGGTCAACTTCACAGTAGATACGGTAGCACCACCTGCAGCCCCGATCTTGGACAACATCAACGATGACGTTGCCCCAGTGACAGGTAGCATCGGAGAAGGAGACAGCACCAACGATCCACGTCCTGAACTGACAGGAACAGGCGAAGCGGGTAATACCATTAGCATCTATGACAATGGTACAGAGATTGGTACAGCGGTTGTGGATTCAACAGGCAACTGGAGCTTCACGCCAACGACTGACTTGGCACAAGGTCCACATGCGATAGAAATCTCACAAAAAGATACAGCGGGTAACGAAAGTCCGAAGACAGCACCGGTCAACTTCACAGTAGATACGGTAGCACCTACATCAACAGTTGAAATTTTAGGGATTACTGATGATAGTGGTGTTTCGACAGACTTTATTACCAATGACAATACTTTGTTATTTAACGGTAAAGTCAATGGAACATTAGGCGCTGATGAAAAAGTTCAGATCAGTTTAGATGGTGGTGTGACTTGGAATGATGCGATTAGTGATGCCAATGGAACTTGGACATTTGATCATACTGCGAATCCGCTTGCGGATGGGACTTATACAGTTCAAGCACATATCGTAGATCGAGCAGGTAATGTGGGAGCAACTGATACACAGAACGTTATTGTTGATACAACAATCAGTGTTCCAACACCTGCAATTTCAATGAGTAACTATGAAGATGCAGGCGTTTCCGCTACAGACTTTTACTCGAACGACACTCAATTCACGTTGAATGTAATAGGCGAAGCAGGCGCACAGGTGATTTACCAAACCTTGGTGAATGGTGCTTGGACAGATCTAAATACAGCAACGATCGCCGTGGATAATACTTCATCGTATGACGTGGATTGGTCTGCACAGCAAATCAATGATGAAAGTCGTAAGTTCCGTGCGGTGATCACAGATGTCGCAGGCAATAGTGTAACGGTCTATGTCGGTGGTATAGATGAAGCCGCAGCACAAAACTACCGTGTCGATAATGTGGCAGCAGTGGGTAAATTCACAGCCTCACTGAAACCTTCAACACAGGGCGGACTAGATACCCAAAATGCTGCATTCCAATTTAGCGAAACTGGTGAGCGCAACTTCAAAGTCTATGAACAAGAGTACCGTGGCGAACATATTGAAAAGCTGACAGAACTTACAACAGTTGATGGTTTGGATACTGATGCCAATGGCAAACTAGATCTATCGACGCTGCTTGCGCATATGGACAGCTTTAAAAACTATGTGTTTGAAACTGTGGATGATGCAGGCAATCTATCCATCAACCCGCAATTTATTCAAGACATCTCATCACCTTTGAGGGAGTTTAATGGTGGAACCTATGCTAATTGGTATTACACACCATACAGTTATTTAGGTGGATTTAGTGCATTGGCCTTCATGGAAACAGATGGTATTAAATTCTACAATGACAATGGCAACCTTGCAGGTTTTGCAGAACGTTACGAGGGCAATGGATATTGGGGAGAAACACAAGTCTATCTGACTTTGGGTAATGGTACCGTACTGACGACGACGGTTGAAATTAACAAAGGTTACTGGGAGTTTAGCTATAACGGTGTGAATCCAATACCAGCAGGTGAGATCGCGG
>NZ_KZ268709.1 GCF_002233755.1 Acinetobacter piscicola
ATCGGTTAAAGCTCAGATAAAAGTGGATCACATACCGCTGCTGAACATCATCCCGTACAATTTGATAAAAGCGGTAAATGGCTTGTGTTCTATACCAATACTCAGCTGCTAGACTTTTTTGGAAATTTGATAAAAATCGCTCTAACTGTCGCAAATCGATAATTTCATTTCCACCGTCATTTAGACTTAGTTCCAGTTTTAAATCCGCTGCATCAGGATAGATCTGGCTTGTATTACGGTAGGATTCTCTCAACTTTTCAATCCGCTTTTCGTAGCACTCATTCAGCTTATGCATTTCTTCAGTTAAGCTGGTGCTTTCAAACAGCACTCTCAGCCGCTTTACGATCTTATCGATATAAAAACCAGCGCTTCTTTGCGCCGTGACCTCAAAGAACCGAATCTGCTCTTCCTGTAATACACTGCAGTAAGCCTGAAAGAACTTGTCTGCCCAAAAGGAAAAAGACAAATGCTCATGAATGCCAACAGCCATCATCCTGCGCCATGCTGAAAAATAACCAGACAGTTTCCGCTTGAACTCCTGATCTATATTTTTTTGATGAGCATCGTAATCAGTACCTTCTGGAATTGGAGCAAAGCGAATCGTTTGGTAATGCTCTAAAACGTCTTGTTCTAATCGGGGTGCTGTAACAAACTCCAACTCTGAATGGCTCATGTATTGTCCTATGAATCAATTGATTTCATAGAACTGGCATGTTCATAATTTTTTAAACCAAATCTCCTCTTCCAGCTTTGCTAAAGCGGTCTGCGCATCCCATTCTTTGATTCTTCTATTTTCTTCTGTATCAGGTATTGGGCGACCATGATGCTGATAATCCCCCTTATAAAACGTTTTACGCCCTCGTGGTTTAACCAATAACGACTGCTCGTATTTATCAGGGTCACTGAGATAAGCAACTGCACCCAAAGCATTGTTGCCTTGTTCGGGTGTCGTTCGACGAATATCTCCAATACCTAAACGACCTTGCTTCTCGTAGTTCTCTTTATTCGCTGTCGTGTTGATGTTCCGCCCAAAACCCTTATCGAATGTGATTTCCTTCCACTTATCGATCACTCCCTCAGCAATTTTATAATCACTCTTATGCTTCGATCTATTAATCACCAATGTTAAATGAGCATGAAAGCCTTTGGTTATACCCTGCTCCAGTGCGATCGCATAGGTCAAAAGTGCATCAAAATATCCATTCTTATCAGTGATCAAATCACGTAGTTTTCCGATATGCTGATAGAAGTCATTTACAGTAATTTCACTCATGCTGTCCTTGCTATAGCTCAAATCCACTCTGATCACTAGAACCGAATAATACCCCTTAATTGCACCTTCGAACTCCTCAAGTAATGCCACTCGATTCAATTCTTTCCGCCTCGCAAAGCTTTTGATCTCATCACGTATCAGCCCTCGATGCGCATGTAATATCCGTCTTAATGCCTTAATTTCCCCTATTGAAAGCCCTGTCAGATATTCAGCAAAGCTAAGCATGCCACGTTGGCTATTGACGTATTCAGTGACTGCAATAAATGCCCGAATCGATGCTGCATACTCAAGCCCTTCTTGTTTAAACGCTTCAAATGCACACCATAAGCGTTCGAGATTGAAAATGAACGCTTCATTCGGCATATCAAAATTAAGACATACATCCACAAAGGTATGAATGGCATACATCACCCCTGCCTGATGATCTAAATCGGATTGCAACACGTTGAACTTCCTTAACTATGATTAACGTCATAGTTAAGCAATCGACTTATTTTTTTAAATAGTGTTTTTATCTAGAGTAAGAACAAGTCATCCACTATTCGCATATATCGAATAGTGCTCTCATCCTGCATGGCTATACTCAATAGCATCGTCCACATTGGGATATCTATTCAGCTTGTATGACATATCAAACTGTTCTTATAGGTATGAGTAATAGTGATTGTATTGATATATCGAGTATTTATAGTTCTATACGCTACAGTCATTAATCTATTATTAGTATTAATCTATATATTAATAATAGATAAAACCGTCTTAGCGTAAAAGCAATAACCATAGCCCAGCCGATCAGTAGGATTTCTAGACCTTCGGCTAAGCTCGGCTTTTTATATATTTTAGCGTTACGATAGTTAAGTCAGAAAAATGGTTTTTCAAAAAAAACTTAGCGCAAAAAACTATTCGAATAATGACAAACAGTGATGATGCAGCAGTCCGTAATCTTTAAGTTCTGCCAGTGTTGGTGAAGTTTCTGTTATTTGCTGTGTAGGAAAATCAAAGCGAGTTCCATCCTGAAAGGGTTCTTGAAACGCCAATTCACTTAAGAAATACCTGTTAGTTTCCGCATGCTGATCAGGGACAAAGCAACAGCTGTATGTATTCTGTATAAATGACCGAGGTAAAATCCTAAAAGGCGTCACTATTTCAGTTGCATTTACCAACACCCTTTCCAAACTACTTTTAGTTGCACTGAGCTTTTGGTCAATATCAGAATGTTTCCGCATACATTGCTGAAAAAAATAAATTTGGTTATATGCAATTAGATCCATAAGGGCCATTAAAAACTGATGAATTCTGGACTGCTCAGCATTTAACTTGAAGGTGATCATTGATTCAATTTTATCAGACTCATTTTTTAGCGTCATATCCTCTTTGATTGTTTTGATTTGAGTCGCTTGCAATGAATACGGATAGAGAAAGTCTGTGCACCCTAAACGCTCAAAGCTTTCATCATCGATTACTACTGGGTTAGCTTCTTTCAGCATTTTAAAAAGCGATTTATTCTGACTGTATATCTGGCAGCACCACTGTTCAAGCAAGCTTTGAAAAAGACCTAAGCGGTTGTTCATCCCGCTGAGTTTAGTATGCTGGATAGATGCTAAATGACCCAAAACCGCCTCATCCTTCAAAATATTTTCATGCGGCTTTAAATAAAACGTCGCTGATAATGGGTTCTCTGGATGTAACCGCTTTAGCTCGACATAATGATCATATAACTTCATTATTTCCTGCTGTTGTAACACAACATAATTTGCATAACCTACAGCATCACGAGACCGAAGAATAAACGGTTTCATCCAGCACAAAGGATCATGTAACAAATAATAGTTTTTGCAATTCAACACCTTCAAGCCAACATCTGAATCTTCACTTTTAGTGTTTGACAACAAGTCGCTCTTTAGATTTAGCATAGTAAAAATAGAGGCCACTTTCTGAACTTCAAAAACATGCGGCTGGGGGTACTTCAAAATATAAAATTTGCCGTAGATCGCAGCATCCCCCCAAAACCTATGCGAAAGGTTTAAAGCGTATATTGGAGACTCTGTTTGAATAAAACTATTTCGAATTGCGCCATCCGCTTGGCAGCGGATAAATCCGTTTTTTTTAAGCTGCTGTATAGCGCGATAAATAGATTGTTTGCTTAAACCCGTGGCTCGCTCAATTTCAACAATTCCACACCCTATAACAATCCCAAATGAATCTGCACTGTAAAGCAATCGCAATAAAACAAGATAACTTCGATAATCAAGATTGCAATCGGTCTCTATTTTTTTAGGTAAATTGCTGATGCTTATCCCATCACTTTTTATAAATAGAATTGAAATAAAATTTAATAAAGGAAATTTCTTGTACATGCTTTTAGTACTATTTACCATCCAGCTAGCCGGCATTATTAAATCAACACCAATATAATCGAGATTAAGGCGTAAGTGACGAACACGAGCCCTCTTCCCCGTTTCGGGAAAATCTATTTTTAAAATCCCCTGCTGCTCCAACTCATTAAGTACATCACGTAATCTTTTAATCTGTATGCCTGTGACTTTTGCCAATTGGGCAAGCGGCAATGATGTACTCTCTACCCCAAAATTTCTAATAAAAGTGATTAGAGCCCAAACAGCTTTGGCTGAAAGCTCCCCATCTATTCTCTGATAGAAAGCTAAAAACAGGCTCAAGAAATCATGCTCAGAAAGCTTCTCATCCACAATAAAAATCTCCACTTCATCAATCCATACCCCATGCAGAGATATCATACACAAATTAAGATAGGCACAAAATGATAATTAAAAATATAATAATCAACATTTAATATTTAATTAACATTTACTTAATGTTTATTTATTGATATATAAACATTTATTTAATATCTATGAAAAATATAAAATGACACGACCACATTTAACTTTAGAGAAATGGTTATCTACTGAGACAGATCTAAAAAAAATATTCTTAGAGCAGGAAATTTTACTAAGACCAAATGAAATCAATAAGCGAGTTAAATCAGGTGAAAAGGAAATTTTTTATTCTATAAATCACCCACAGATTAAACCCAATGAAAATTCAGCAATATCTCCTCAGCATAACCAATATAATTCGACTGATATAAGCGAACTATTCACCAACCCACTTAAATTTTCAGTTGATAATTTCATTTGTAAAACAAATAATGAACACTTTGAAATTTTAAAAAAGAGATACCGTATATTTAAATATAACTACACAAATAAAAAAGATAAACGTATCAATAAACAAATCACACTGGATCAAAAGACATTAAAAGAACTAGAGAGAATCACAGAGAAGTACAAATTAAAAAGCCTGCAAAACTGCTTAGACTTTTTAATTGATCAACATAATTTTAAATTAACAGAAAAGGATAAAGTAATATCAAAGCTTCAAAAATCACTCATCGAAAACAATGATTCCCAATTAAAACAAGAGCTGAAATTAAAGGATGAAGAAATTAATCAACTTAAAACAGAGCTTGGGCAGCAAAAACATACCATTCAAGAAAACATGCGCTTATCAGCAAAAGAATTTGAGGACTACTTAATACAAACAGCTGTAAGCAAGACTATTGAATTGGAGAAAATTAAGGCTTTTTTGGGTGAAATTTCCGAAGAGGATCAGCAGACAATAAATGAAACTCTTGCACCCGAGGCTCTTAGCCAAATTGAAACCCAATTGAGAAATGAATGTGCTGAACAAAAACAATTTTTAACAATGAAAAATCAACCAAATACCAATATTGCTTTAGGGTTTGATCAACATAATCAATATAGTAATACCGTACAAAATGACGGTGAATTTCAGTCTAAGCCTTGAGCGTATCAATTTACCACCCTGACTAAAAAGTATTAAGTTTCACTGCAACATTGTATTATTTCGCGTATTAAATCAGGACGACGCCTTAAGTGATTTACCAGTACTTCATCACAGTATGCCGTATTAAACGGCAATTGCTTCTGCTGTGGAAAATATCGATCAGGGTATTGTAAAAATTGCTGCCATTTTTTATTTTCGTTTTGTAATTCTCTAATTTGATTTAAATAAGTGCGATCCTGAATTTTAAATGACACATCAAAATCACCATCTTCACAGATTTCTTTCTTTTCATTGTTTTTTTTGGCTTCAGTTAAATCTAAAATTTTCTGTTTATTCGCCTCTAATCTGCTTTGAACCCACTGCAAATCAAACGCTCTAAACTTTATTTGCAGTGTGGGTAAAATCAGCTGTACAGCCTGCGAAGCATTTTTGAATCTGCCATTTTTCTGTGCATAACTAGTTAATTCTGAATAGAATATCTCAAGCTTTTTATGCAACAGCGGCGCATATCGTTTACGTACATTTAAAATTCCATTAATTCTACGCTTTAAACTCGGGTTATAGGTGTAGACTTTCCCACTTTCATCTTCAACCAATTCTATGTATTTATTTAATATTTCTGAATATTTTTCATTAACCTGCTGCTGTCTATAGTCACTAATTCCTGTTGTCACCGTACTCATTTGATCAAGTAAATTCAGTAAATCCTGTACCGTATACATTTCCCCTAAAAACTGCATTTGCTGGCACTCTACCATCAGTTCAACCAACAATTTGCGTTCTGACGCGTCAAACTCAGTCTTTGGGTCAGGATCACTCATTATTTTATGTTCTCTTAAAAAGCGTCCAGCATGATCCAAAAAGCAATTCAGAATTTCGACCTTCAGTTGCTCAAAATCAAAAAGAGTGCAATTTTTCATTTTCAGTTCTAAATAATATTTTTCAGTATCTTATATCAACATTCTAGTAAAATATTATTTTTAATTATTAGGATTACATAAAAATCTATGTAAAAAAAATAGGATGAAGGCATCGAGATGGTTAACCTTCAGTCAAAAGGTATCCCATTTGAATTTAAAACTGTTCTGGTATGGAGTACCTGAATTCATGAGTTGCTTTCAAATTAATACTACTGACCTTCTTTTTATAAAATATCGCTCTATGATTGTCGAACTGATGACAATTGTTGCTGACTATTACCCTCATCTTAGTAAAGCTGAAGCTTTAAGAAAGGCGAATAATCAAGAATTCCCTTTTTCAGTGTTTAAAATAGATCAAAGTAAACGTGCACCTTTTTTGGTGCACATTAAAGATCTCGCAGATATT
Organism: Acinetobacter piscicola; assembly: GCF_002233755.1. Taxonomy (GTDB): domain Bacteria; phylum Pseudomonadota; class Gammaproteobacteria; order Pseudomonadales; family Moraxellaceae; genus Acinetobacter; species Acinetobacter piscicola. The sequence goes on from NZ_KZ268709.1 coordinate 6,425, forward strand.
TTAGATAGTAAGTATTTAGAAGCTTCTAAAGATTATGCTACGTTTCATCGATGAGGCGTAGTACTTCCTCTAACTGCATAACATCCCTTCTCGCCTTCACTGACACATAACGCTGTAAACTGCTCCAAGAATCATGCAGACTTACTTTCTGAATCTCAGGAATAGTAAAGCTCTGTTCAGCTAGTCTAGTACATCCTTCATGTCTCAAATCATGAAAGCGTAGATCATCGATACCCAACATTTTACAAGCCTCTCTAAACTCTTTACCCAAGCTTTTAGGATTCAATGGCAACAGTAAGTTTTCATCATGCCCAAGCATCAACATCCGTTCTCGAACTTCTGACTGCTTTATTCTTTTAATCATTTCCTTACAAGGTTCAAGGACATCAAATGATTTATGATTACCTTTAGAGCCATTTGGATTTTTTAGATCATGTACTTTCCATGTTGAGTGATGTGAATCATAATCTCGAAGAAATAATCGTGTTAACTCAGCTTCACGTCTGCATGAGAAAACAGCAAACCAGATTATTAAATGCATTGGGTATTTAGAACCGTTACGGTTTAGCTTCCATCGCTCTGTGAAATACTTCGTCAATGCAATCAGCTCATCCGTTGAAGGAAGCCGGTCTCTTTTTTGACTGGAAGATATTTGACGTGTTTTTCTTAACTGCGCCGTAGCCTTATCAAAACCGTTTAAATCAATATCCATTTCCCACATAACAGCAGCATGAGAAAGTACACCACGGATATGTAAAAGCTCATGTTGCTGCGTACTAGTCGCAATAGGCTCAAGTTCCAAATGAGGGACTCCCCCCTTCCTTAAAGCAACATGCTCGGCCAAATGTACTGATTTTATTTTTGTGATAATATTGCGCGCGATTGGTAGCTTCTTAATTAAAAGCAGAGAATAGCGTTTCGTCCTTCCGTACTCGCTCCCGACTTCATCCAAATATTTATCTATGGCATCTGATAAGGTCAGATCAATCAGCTTTTCTTTGCCAAGTAAAATATCAGGATTTTCTTGAATTTCGACTTCTCGTTTCTTAACCCAGTTTTCAGCCAACTTCTTTGAGTGAAATGTTTTACTTTCAGAGAATGTAGGAAAGCCCTTTCGATTAATTCGAATCGCAGCACGATAGTTAACTTTACCATCTGCACCTTTCCTTGCTGTAATTGACCCCATAATTTACACCACAACCTGTTTTTTTGATTATGGTGTAAAATTTGGTGTAAATGCAAACCGATTAACCCACCTAAATATAGGTTCAAACAGATTCGCGCAGGTTGCGAAATATAGATTAAAGGTATGATTTTTAATGACTATTAACAAAAACATTGAAAACACTCAATCTCCGCGAATCAGTGTTGCACCGATGATGGATTGGACTACAAAAGATTATCGTTTCTTTGCGCGTCTATTTAATCCAAATGTCATTCTTTATACAGAAATGGTGACGACAGGCGCGATTCTATTTGGCGGTGCAAATCGTCATCTTGACTATAACAATGAAGAACACCCTATCGTTTTACAACTTGGTGGCTCAAATCCAAAAGATCTTGCGACTTGTACTAAAATGGCACAAGACTGGGGCTATGATGAAGTCAATTTAAATGTGGGCTGTCCAAGTGACCGCGTACAAAATAATAAAATCGGGGCATGTCTTATGGCAGAACCTGAACTTGTTGCCGAATGTATAGCTGAAATGCAAAATGCTGTTGATATCCCAGTCACCGTAAAGCATCGTATCGGTATTGATGACATGCACTCTTATGAGGAAATGCTGCATTTTGTTGATACTGTAGCAAAAACAGGTTGTAATAATTTTATCGTACATGCACGAATCGCATTGCTTCAGGGACTATCGCCAAAAGAAAACCGTGACGTTCCGCCACTTCGCTATGAAGATGTCTATCGCTTAAAACAAGAACGTCCAAATCTACTCATTGAAATTAATGGTGGAATTAAAACCTTTGCAGAAACACAAGCACATTTAGAACATGTCGATGGTGTCATGATTGGTCGTGAGGCCTATCATAATCCCTATCTTTTGGCTGAGATTGGTCAATTGTGGAATTTGGATTTACCTGATCGTTTTGAAATTATCGATCAAATGCTGCCTTATATTGCTAAGCGTATGCAAGAAGGCGCACCATTGTCGATTATCACTCGTCATATTTTAGGTTTATTTCAAAATCTTCCTGGTGCTCGAAAATGGCGTCAGGCTTTAAGTGGTGGCAACGCTAAAACTTTTGCAGATGTTGAAAATGCCATTTTCAATATTAAAGAAGCGATGAAAAGAACTGAAGATTACTTAAAAGAGCACAGTATCGCTCAGTAACTGAAACGTTGATCTATAATAGAAAAGCGAAGTACCTGTTTCGCTTTATTTTGTCTTTCTTTTATAATCGTGTACAAGGCTTTACTAAAGAACGTTTTTGGATGTTGGTGAAACATTTAATTTCTTTGGTTTTAAAATCATAACGATAAGAAATGTATTTCCCTGAAAGATACTCACTGACAATTGGCGCTTTTCTAAAGTAGGTTGTGGTAATGCAACTGTGTAAATCAGATGTAGGATTCACTTTGATCTGCTCAACAAATCGAGTTTGCTGGCGAATTTGATCTTGTAATTTTAAAATACGATTCATATTTTGGAATTCTGCGGACTGGGTAAGCTGTTGTATATTTTTAAAATGACAAGCCTTGATCACATCATCATGAAATTGATGCATTGACCAAACCAATAATGCCTGCACATCACTCATCATTTCTTTAGCTTCATTGACTTGATTTTTAATATAAAAATGACGAACCGTTGAATAAATAAAATATGCCATTCCGAAAATCAAAATTATCCCGAGAGCTAGCGTTTTAAAATCTAGTCTAGGGCGATCTGAAAAATGAGTCATGATATTGATCTACAAGCTTAACTTAGCAAGGAAAACAAGAAATCATCTATTGCTTCGATTTAATCTGATCTAGTTTCTTCAATACTTCCGCCACAGCGATCATGGCAAAACTTGAAGTCACAACCACAGCAGAGCCATAACCACCACAACGCAATCCAGCACTTGCACAGACATCAGCACTCGAAAATGGATTATCGATTGAATAAACACAAGTAATACCAAACTTCTCTTTTGGCTTTTTACAAATCCCTTTAGAACGTAATTGTGCACGTAACTTTGCGAGCATCGGATCTTGTTCAGTTTTGGATAAATCCGCAACTCGTATTTTGAGTGGGTCTAATTTTCCACCTGCGCCACCTGAAACAATCAGTGGAATTTTATTAAATCGACAATGTAACATCAGTGCCAATTTTGCTTTGACATCATCAATACAATCTAGGATTAAGTCAGGGACGTTTTCTAAAATGTCTTTGACATTTTCAGGTGTTAAATAGTCTTCGATTAAGTTTATTTTGATTCGAGGATTAATCGAACGGCAACGCTCTGCCATGACTTCAATTTTTTCCTGACCTAAAGTAGAGGTCATCGCAGGCAATTGTCGATTAATATTCGATGCTGCAATGGAGTCCATATCGACCAGTGTCAATTCACCAACACCTGTCCGCGCCAAGGCTTCCACAGCCCAAGAACCCACACCACCGATTCCAATCACCATCACATGACTTTTTTCATAGTGATTAAATGCATCCTCTCCATAAATTTTAGCTACACCTGCAAAACGGCGGTCATATTCATCATCTTGGAGAAGGTCGGTCATGTTCTACATCAATTCAAAAGGTACATCTTGCTATTTTACTCATTTATCCAAAAGGTGTCTTGTTTAAGCTCAATAAAAAAAGCCCTGCAAGATCAGCAGGGCTTGGAAAACTGAAATCTAACCCGTATCAAGAAGCAATTAAATTACGTAAAACGTAATGCAAAATTCCACCTGCTTTAAAGTATTCAACTTCGTTTAAGGTATCGATACGACATAACACTTGAAAATGATCTAAGTGTCCATCTGCACGTTTAACCTCAATCTTTAATATTTGATGAGATTGAATATCATCCGAAATTCCCAAAATAGAAAGTTGTTCATGTCCTGTGAGCTGTAAACTTTGACGGGTTTCACCATCTACAAACTGTAAAGGTAAAACACCCATACCGACTAAATTAGAACGATGGATACGCTCAAAACTTTCTGCAATCACCGCTTTGATGCCAAGTAAGTTAGTACCTTTAGCCGCCCAATCTCGTGATGAACCTGTACCATATTCTTTACCGGCAATAATGACCAATGGTGTACCATCATGTTGATATTTCATGGCCGCATCATAAATAGCCAGTTGCTCTCCTGTCGGAATATATAAAGTATTACCACCTTCAGCACCACCTAACATTTCGTTTTTAATACGAATATTGGCAAATGTTCCTCGCATCATGACTTCATGGTTACCACGACGAGAACCATAGGAATTAAAATCGCTCGGTGCAACACCTTGGGTCTGTAAGTATCGTCCTGCTGGACTATCCTTTTTAATATTTCCTGCGGGAGAAATATGATCCGTTGTAACTGAATCACCTAAAACAGCAAGGATTCTGGCATTTTCAATATTATGAAGTGATTTAATCGGTTGATTAATTTCATCAAAGAACGGTGGGTGTCGAATATAAGTTGAATGAATATCCCACTCATACGTTTGACTGTCTGGAATTTGAATCGCTTTCCACTGTTCATCGCCCTCAAAAACAGCCGCATATTCTTTATGGAACATCGCTGTATTGACTTTTTGCAGTGCATCATCAATTTCAGCTTGAGATGGCCAAATATCTTTGAGATACACATTCTGTCCGTTGCCATCGACACCTAAAGGCTCAACCGTAATATCATATCGAATCGTACCCAATAATCCAAAAGCCACCACCAAAGGTGGTGAAGCCAACCAATTGGTTTTAACTAAAGGATGTACTCTTCCTTCAAAGTTACGATTCCCGGACAGTACAGAGGCAACATTCAAGTCATAACATTGAATTGCATCTTCAATTGGTTTAGGCAATGGTCCTGAATTACCAATACACGTGGTACAACCATAACCAACTAAGTTATATCCCAGTTGATCTAAATAGGTCATTAAACCAGAGGCTTTGAGATAATCAGTCACGACTTTTGAACCCGGAGCCAGTGAACTTTTCACCCAAGGTTTACGCTGTAAGCCACGTTCAATTGCTTTTTTAGCCAATAAACCTGCTGCTAACATCACACTTGGATTCGATGTATTGGTACATGAGGTGATCGCCGAAATGACCACATCACCATGAACCAAAGGATAGCTTTTACCATTAATTACACAATGTGGATGCTCAGCTTGTACGGTTGATTGTTTTGCATCAACAGCAGTCCCCGCCCCACCTTCATTGATTAGACGTTCTTGGTCATTCTTGGTTGGTTTAAGATCGAGTTCGATCAATTTTTGGAAAGTTTGTGGAATATCGGATAATTTAACACGGTCTTGAGGTCGTTTAGGCCCTGCAACACTGGCTTCAACTGTCCCCATATCTAAAGACAAGGTATCGGTAAAAATTGGCTCATCACCTGCATGACGCCAAAACCCTTGTTCTTTGCAGTAAGCTTCAACCAATGCAATACGATCAGCATGACGTCCTGTTAATTTTAAATATCCTAAAGTCACGTCATCTATAGGGAAAAAGCCACAGGTTGCACCATATTCAGGTGCCATATTGGCAATGGTAGCACGGTCTGCGAGTGGTAAATCGGCTAAACCGTCACCATAAAATTCGACAAATTTTCCAACAACACCTTTCTGACGTAACATTTGGGTAATGGTCAGAACAAGATCTGTAGCAGTAATACCTTCAGGTAATTTTCCAGTCAGTTTAAAACCAATCACTTCAGGAATAAGCATTGAAATCGGCTGTCCGAGCATGGCTGCTTCAGCTTCGATCCCACCTACACCCCATCCCAGTACCCCTAAACCATTGATCATGGTGGTATGGGAATCTGTACCAACTAAGGTATCTGGAAAAGCGAAAGTTGCTCCATCATGCTCATTTAACCAAACCACTTGGGCTAAATATTCAAGATTAACTTGATGGCAAATCCCTGTCCCCGGCGGTACGACACTAAAATTATTAAAGGCAGATTGTCCCCAACGCAAGAATTGATAACGTTCACCATTACGTTGCATTTCAATTTCGACATTCTCAGAAAAAGCATTCTTATTACCGAAATAATCAACCATAACTGAATGGTCAATGACTAAATCTACAGGTGATAATGGATTGATCAGATTAGGATCTTTTCCTGCATTTTGCATTGCTGCACGCATGGCAGCTAAATCAACTACAGCGGGTACACCCGTAAAATCCTGCATTAAAACCCGCGCAGGTCTGTATTGAATTTCTTGATCAGAAGTTCGCGTTTTCTGCCAATTCACAATGGCTTCAACATGCGCCTTATTCACCGTAATATCATCTTCAAATCTTAGTAAATTTTCCAATAACACCTTGAGTGATTTGGGTAATTTGGAGAGATCACCTAATGTCGATTGAGCTTCTTTAAAACTGAAAATTTGGTAGTCTTTTGAACCTACTTTTAGATCTTTTAAAGCTTTAAAACTATTGATATGACTATACGTTGCCATAGGTGAATCCTCCGGCTGAGCATGATTTCCATTCGAACTTTTATTATTCAGGTTGACGCGAGGTACAACACTATTCTTCTAATGTAAGCCAAATCTCGGCTATTCGTGTTATGAATTGGTTATTTTTCACGCTTAGTTTTTTCAATGAGGTAAAGCCAAAGCCTTCAAAGAATTTTGCCACAATTGCTGCGCAAGCTGTTGTTGGGGAATGGATAATGTCTTCGCTAAGCCTTCCAATACATAAGGTAAATTAACTGGCGTATTACGTGTGTGATGCTCACTTGAAGTTTGACAACATAACGGTGTCATATCGGGACAATCCGTTTCAATGACTAAATGCTCTACACCAATCTCTTGAACCACGCGATGTAATTTTTTGGCGTTTGGATTGGTGATTTGTCCCGTCACACCAATTTTAAAACCTAATTTAATGAAAGCCTTCGCTTCTTCCACTCCACCACTAAAAGCATGAGCGATACCACCGTTATTGAATTGATGCTGTTTCAACATTGCCAAAACATCTGCATGCGCTTTTCGAATGTGTAAAAGAATCGGTTTATGGAATTGCTGTGCTAATTCAATTTGTTTTGAAAAGAAATCTTTTTGTTTTTGAAAAACTTCAGCTTGCTTATGTTGTTTTAGAAAAGTATCCAGACCAATTTCACCGACTGCAACACAATCATGTGTTTTAAGCATTTTTTCTAAATCATCTAAATATTCAGGTTGATGTTGCTCGATGTAAAATGGATGCAAACCGGGGGCAAGATAACTTTTCGGTGCATTCACCAATTGATTCAGATAATGATGTGTATCTACTAAATCATTAAAACGCTCATGTAAAAAGCCAATCAAAATTAAGCGTTCAACCCCAACAGCCTTGGCTTGATACGCTAAAATTTCCCGATCGACATCAAAATCGGGAACATCGAAATGTGTATGCGTATCAAACAAAGGTAAAGTCATTATGAAGCTACTTTTGCATTGGTAACAGCAGACGATGCCGCAGGTTGATCGACTTGCATATCTACTGGAAAATATTGTGGTTTTAACACCCCTTTTAACTGATCATAAGGAATCGTTAAGCGCGGTAATCCAACGACATAAGGCCCAATGTCATATTCACCATATTGCAATATCAAGCCTTGTTTACCTAAATAGAAGTTGTCTGTTAATTTGAATTTCCAAGCTTGTTCATACTCTGCTACATTTTCAGCCAGTTTAGAATCAATGACCCATACTTTAAATGCATCATGCGCCAATTGTTTTAATTTTTCTTTTTGATTCGCTTCAAGAATTTGATCCAATGCAACTTGTTTCTTGGTTTTTAAATCAAAGTTAAAATAAGTTTGTGCAGAAGAACCATGCGCACCACCCAAATAACTACTGCTATTTAATACCACAGTTGCCAATGGCAACTCTGCATTTAAGATCTTTGGACTTAAAGTTAAACTAATTTGACCACTTGCGCCCAAATTTTGTAATTCTTTCTGCAATTCAAGGAACGAATTGACATAAGGTTGTACTCGATCTTGCATTTGCTGTGCAGGCGTTTTGCTGGCATTTTCCTGTATTTCACTTGCAGAAGATTGATTTTTCTCAAGGTCTTTTTTAGATTTATTGACTTGAGTAACATCTAAAATACGATCCAAATTACTCAGAATCGCTTGATCAATCATTTCATCAACAAACGGTTGGTTGCTGTGTAAGCGATCCACAGAAAATTCAGGACAACTATTTCCACCACACTCAGGTAAAGTCAGCTTGAGTTTTTCCGTGTCACCTTGTAGAAGCATTGATGTATCAATAACTTGTGAAGCAGTACTTTGATCTACAGGTTTATCTGTATTTTTAGGGTCAGTTTTTTGACACCCTGTCATTCCTACAACGATGACCAATATTGATAATGCCAAAACATTCTTTTGATTAAACATCTCACAAACCTGTCTGAGATTTAAAAATATGTATATTCAATAGCCTATTCTTCTCAATACAAATGCTCAACCAAAATTTGTATTGAATTGGAACATTATTGAAAATACTAAAGTGATCTTTGATGTGAATAAAAACAATTAAAACATTTGCTGATAAACATCGGTTTTTAAAATCTGTTTGGTCTGTTCTTTACTCAAGTAAATATCGAGCTGTGTGCCTTCTTTAACAATTTCACTGGCGCGATAATGTAAACCGATACCCTCACCATCAAAGAACCAATCTGCTTGTCCCCAATATAGCTTTTTTGGTGCTTGCTTTTTAACATCAATATCTTGTTTTTCTAGCCATTCTTGATATTTAACTTGTACCCAATTATTGAGTAAATTCTGCTGTTTAGGTTGAATTACGTCTAGAATACTCAATGCTTTTTTTAACTTTCGATCTGCTACAAAGAAATACTGACGTTCTTTAATACTAACATCGGCTTGTAGAGTATTAATCGAAATTTGCAGCAAAACATATTGATTTCGTTGTGAAGCCATACGGGTTTGCATATGTAATTCAAAAGCTTTATTTTTAGGAAATTCTGCTTGCCACACATCTGATTTTTTCACAAATGCATTAATCGCTTGTTGCAAAGTCATATTCTGCTTGGTGTCAATTTGCGTTTGAATCACATTCGATTGATTATTCGCAATCCACTGATTTAACCATTCGTCTTGGGTTTTAATGGTTTGGATGTCGATTTCAATACAATTTTTCTTTTCACAAAATGGCAATGCATAATCAGCTTTTGTTTCCTGAATATTTAAATAAGGTAGTACTTCAGCCACTTCTTGCTGTGTTTTTCCTTGCTGTGTATCAGAATTTTTTTGATCTTTTTTTGAATCACACGCCACCAATAGCAGCGTACTTAAACAAAGTATTGATGTTATTTTTTTTGTAAACTGCATGACACGAGTCCCTACCTCAGAAGCCTAGTATTCTGATACAAAAACAGCTTCACAAGGAAGCTGTTTTTACATTTTTAAATGAGTTTATTTAAACTTAGTGCTCTCGCGTCGCACGGAATTGAATATCAGGATAACGTTCTTGCATCAATTGTAGATTTACACGACTTGGTGCAAGATAAGTTAAATGACCACCGCCATCGACTGAAAGTTGGTCATGTGCCTTTTTCTTAAATTCATTGAATTTTTTCTCGTCATCACACGATACCCAACGCACTGTATTGATATTGACGGGCTCGTAAACACAATCCACTTTGTATTCTTCTTTCAAACGATAGGCAACAACATCAAACTGAAGTACACCTACTGCACCAACAATTAAATCATTGTTGATTTGCGGCATAAAGACCTGTGTTGCACCTTCTTCAGAAAGTTCTTTTAAACCTTTTTGAAGCTGTTTAGATTTCAATGGATCTTTTAAACGAACACGGCGGAACATTTCAGGTGCAAAATGCGGAATACCCGTAAAGTGAAGGTTTTCACCTGCTGTAAAGGTATCACCAATTTGAATCGTACCGTGGTTATGTAAACCAATAATATCACCCGGCCATGCTTCTTCAAGTTGCTCGCGCTCACCTGCAAGGAAAGTCAATGCATCACTGATTCGCACATCTTTACCGATGCGCACGTGATTCATTTTCATACCCTTTTCATATTTACCCGAACAAATTCGCATAAAGGCAATACGGTCACGGTGTTTTGGATCCATATTGGCTTGAATTTTGAAAACAAAGCCAGTAAAGCCATCTTCTGTTGCATCTACAGCACGTTCTTGCGTTGGATGTGCTTTAGGTTCAGGCGCCCATTGAATAAACGTATTCAGGACATGATCTACGGCAAAGTTACCCAAAGCTGTACCAAACAATACAGGGGTTTGACGCCCTGCTAGAAATTCATCATGATCCAAAGGATCATTTGCCATTTGAACAAGCTCTAAAGACTCTTCAAATGATGCAAATGCCAATTCTCCAACACGGTCACGTAAGTCAGGATAGTCATAACCATCACGAATTTCGATATCTGTAATCGTCGAACCAAAACCTGCTTTATAGACATAGAATTTATTTTCTAACAGGTTATACACCCCAGCAAAATCACGTCCTGTACCCATTGGCCATGTTAATGGTACACATCTGATTTTTAATACATTTTCAATTTCATCAAGCAATTCTAATGGTTCACGAATTTCACGATCCATTTTGTTGACGAATGAAATGATTGGTGTGTCACGCATACGACACACTTCCATCAATTTAATGGTACGTTCTTCGACACCTTTCGCACCATCAATCACCATCAATGCTGAGTCAACCGCAGTCAATGTACGATAAGTATCTTCTGAGAAGTCTTCATGTCCCGGTGTATCAAGTAAATTGATCACGTGATTTTTATAAGGGAACTGCATTACAGATGTGGTAATCGAAATACCACGTTCTTTTTCCATTTCCATCCAGTCAGATGTTGCTGCACGATCTGACTTACGGCTTTTTACCATTCCCGCAATCTGAATCGCTTTACCCCAAAGTAACAGTTTTTCTGTCATTGTGGTTTTACCCGCATCGGGGTGGGAAATAATAGCGAACGTACGTCGCTGAGCGACCTGAGTCGCTAATTCATTTTGAAAGCTCATGCAAAATACCTACTGCGAACACGCAGTTGTAAGGATCAAAACTGACCCAAATATAAAATTGGCAATATTGTAGCAGAATTACGTCATGCTACGCTGTAATCTTGAAAGTAGTTTTAACTACAGTGCCGAGTGTTCACATTGGTAAATACCTTATTTTCATGTTTCAAAGATTTTTAGCTTTTCAAGCTATAGCGCTGCTTGAGCGGCAACATGATCGTTAGCTTGGTCGTTTTGTGTAGAATCCAGTATTACATCTAAAATCATCTGTAATCTGAATTCGATAACCTAAAACCATTCAACTCATGATTTTTAAATCAAGCAAATACAGGGTAACACGATTCCAAACGGTCTACAGGTAAAGGCATACCGAGCAAATAACCTTGTAGTTGTTGGCAACCTAAACGTTTTAAAATTGCAGCCTGCTGTTCCGTTTCTACACCTTCTGCTGTGACCACTAATCCTAAACGGATAGCTAGCTGAATAATACTTTCTAATATAATTTCTTCTTTTGAACCCACGCTTAAATTACGAATAAATTCACGGTCTATCTTCAACTCATCCACGGGTAAATCTTTTAAATATAAAAAGCTTGAATGCCCTGTTCCAAAATCATCAATCGCTAATTTAATACCTAAATTTCTTAATTTTTCAAATGTTTGAATACTGCTTGAAATATGGTGCATTGCCGTCGATTCAGTAATTTCAATAATCAAATTACCACTTTTAACATTATACTTTTTAATCAGCTTTTCTAATGATTCAATCAAATGTTTATGTTCAAATTGCACTGCCGAAAGGTTAACGGCAATTGGTCCAAATGCATATTGCTTCTCTCCCCACTCTCGCATTTGCATACATGCCTGCTCTAATGCCCAATAACCCATCCGAATAATTAAGCCTGTTTGCTCAGCACCTTCTATAAACATACCAGGTGCAAGCAAACCTAAAGTTGGATGCTTCCATCGAATCAATGCTTCAACACCACAAATCTGATAATCCGCAGTAAACTTAGGTTGATAAAATAATATAAATTGCTGATCTTCAACAGCTTTATAAAGATCATTGATCAGTTTGGATTGACTTCGACTGAGAAGCTGCTGATCAGAAGAATTACTATAAATACTAAAAGTATTTCGCCCTTGCTCTTTAGATTGCATCATTGCTGAATCTGCATTGATCAATAAATCTTGCAAACTCTTTCCATTATCAGGAAAAAATACGATACCAATACTTGCAGAAATATTGATTTCTTTACCAGAGATCTGAAAACTATCTTGAATTTTGTGTAATACCAATTCAGCAATTTTTTCAGTTTGAGTTTTATTGACACTTTCTGCAATCAGAATAAATTCATCACCACCAATCCGAATCAGCTTTTGTCCTTGTTCTAAGAGTGGATATAAACGTTGTGCTAACTTAACCAGTAACTCATCACCAACGTGATGCCCAAATGCATCATTCACGGACTTAAAGCGGTCTAAGTCAATATAAATCAACGCAATTTTAGATCTTTTTTCTTTACTCTCTAAAAATAAAGCATCTGTATATTCAACTAAAAATAAACGATTAGGTAATTTGGTTAAATTGTCTTGAAGTGCCAAACTTTCAAGTTCTTTATTGACTTGTAATAGTTGTAAATTCCGTTCTTCCAAGCGTTTTTCTAAAATCGCAACACTGAATGCAGAAACCAAGACTAAACTGGTAACAAAAATAATGGTAAAGAGCAGGATGTCTTGCCTCTCTTGAATGTGCTGTGTGACATACACAATATCGCCGACTGAATAAAATGTCGCAGAGGCCATACCAGTATAATGCATACCGACAATACTAAAAGCGATCATAAATGAAACGGCGATTTTATAAAGCGCCTTATGATGGAAAGTATTTTTATATTTGAAAGCAAGCCAGAAGGACAAACCCGCACCGCTAATTGCGATGAGAACAGAAAATACCACCAATGGAATATTGTAGTAAACCAATTGGTCAGGAACATTCAACCCTAACATACCAACATAGTGCATTCCAGAGACACCTAACCCCATTAACACAGCACCTAGAATCAAACGCACAATAGGCAAAGTATCACGTGTGGTTAGCCAAACGGCAAAAGTTGAAGCAATTGCAGCAATAACATAAGAAATGATGGTCAGACTAACATCGAATGAATAACCTTCAGGTAAGTGACAAGCAAGCATTCCAACAAAATGCATTGCCCAAATTGCGAAACCAAACAGCATTCCACATACACACATCATCAATTTTTTTATATGCGTAGTTTGTTGTTTAAATATGAGTTGTTCCAATGAAATAGCCACGTAACAAATGATTACTGCAACGCATGCAGAACCTATTACGAGAGTAGTATCATAACCCATATAACTCATAAAATATTTCTTCCCGTAATAAATCTATTTTTGTTATAAGAAGCCCCTAAAATAACGACGCATAACTGCGATCAGGTTCACCTTTTTTAAATATCTTTAGTTCTCCTTAAAATATCACTATCCTATTGAACGTCAAGTTATTTTTGACCAGAATAGATAAAAAAGCATATATTAAATATGCTTTTTAATTTATCTAAATGGTGACTTTAGCTATTTGCTTTTCAAACTTCCCATATCCATTAAAACATTGGCAGCTTCGGTTACAAAAGTTTCTTCTTCAGCCAATGCAGGACGTTGATTCGCCTTCATTTTTGCTCTAGATTCTGCTAAAGCATCTAAGCTCGCCTGATAACTTTCCCAATTTGAATAAGGCTTTAAACCTGTTTCTGCACGGCGCTTATTTTCAGCAGCTAAGGTTTTAGCCTCAAGTGCATGTAGTTCAGCTTTACGTTGATCGATATCTAAAGATGCCTTTTTTTGATCTTTAGCTTGCTGTGCAATCGCTTTACGTGTTTCTAAATATTGAAATTGCGGATCTGCAGCCACACGTACTTTTGACTTCTCACCCAACTGTGTCACATACGGCTGAATTGACCCTTCACGCTTGAATGGTGCAGTTGGAATGGTATCCCATTTCAAAGCATTTTTAGCTTTACGTTCACCAAACTCTTCATCATAAATATCGACCAGTTTAATATCTGGAACTACGCCTTTATTCTGCGTGCTTCCACCAGTAACTCGATAGAATTTACGTTGCGTTAAGGTTGCCTGACCATAAGCTAAACTGTCCAATTGAACCTGAGCCGTTCCCTTACCTGTCGTGGTGCTACCCAAAACAATTGCACGATCATAATCTTGCAACGCAGCAGAATAAATTTCACTAGCTGAAGCAGAAGCCAAATTGACAAGAACAGCCAATGGTCCTGCATAGGTCTGAGCACCACCATCGGTATCTTCAAACACGCTCACATTACCATTACCATCACGGATTTGAACAACAGGTCCTTCTTTGATCACTTGTCCAATCATCTTGGCAACTTCTTCTAAAGAACCACCCGGATTGTTACGCAAATCAATAATAATACCCTCTACTTTTTGTGAAGCCAATGATTTCAAAGCATTATTGGTATCTTCTGCAACAGAACGATATTCAGTTCCTGCTCGACGTGCACGATAGTTTAAATAGAATGAAGGAATTTCTAGCACACCAAATTTATGCTTCACACCATTACGTGTCACATCAACTGTACGTGAACGTACACCTGCATCTTCCTCTTGAATCACATCACGAGTGATCGTAACCACTCTCGCCTGATTCATAGATGCACCTGCAGCTAAAAGTTTGATTGAAACTTTTGTGCCACGCTTACCTCGAATTAATCCGACAATTTCAGAACTAGGCCAACCAATCACATCGACCATTTTGTCGCCATCTTGGGCAACACCGATGATACGATCACCTGATTTTATCTGTCCTGTTTTACTTGCAGGCCCACCATCCACGATGGTTTCAATCTTGGTGTAATCTTCATTACCACGCTCAGGACGAATAGAAACGCCAATCCCTTCCAGTTGTAAAGTCGTTTGGCGATTCAACTCCATTGCATCGACAGGTGGAAAATAGTTACTGTGCGGATCATAAGTCAGTGTCATCGCATTTAAAATGCGCTCTAACACGTCATCGCTTTTAGTACGTCCAATACGTTCTAACTGGCGGGTATAACGTTTTGTTAAAGTCTGAACTGGGGTTAAATCTTCAGATGATGCTAGATCTTGTCCATTTGCTAAAGTAGGATCATCTTTCAAGGCTTTCTGTTTGGCCTGATCTTCTTGCTTGGCAATGGTCAAGTTAATTAATTGCGAAACCAACATCTTACGCCAATAATTTTGTAGTTCGTCCTGACTTGTAAAGAAAGCAGCTTTTTCACGATCAGTGTCAATAAACTCATTTGGCTGATGTAAGTTTTGCGTTTTCTTAAGTTCAGCTAACTCAAATTCATAAAACTGCTTTAATCGTGCACGATATTGCGCATGAATTTCATACGGCGCTGATAAATCACCCGCTTTTAAGGCTGCACCTAATGTAGGGCCATACTTTTTCTTATAGTTTTCAACTTCGGAAGCTAAAAATAACGTGTGCTCAGGATCAAGACTGTCGATATACATTTCTAAAATACGATTTGATGTATTGGCATCTAAACGCATATTTAAATAATGTTGACGGTCAATCAACGTAGCGAGCTGTCGCGTCACCAAAGCCTGCTCTTGCGTAGGACGAATTGACTGAGAAACATTTGTAGCATTGGTTTCAGCCATTGCCTGATTGATGGTATGCGAAAAAAATAAACCACCAGTTGCCAGAGCTATAGCGCAAGCGAGAGTTTGAAGTTTCATAAATTCTTAATATTTCCTTGGGTTTTCCAATTTCTATATCGTTTTTCAATCTGAACTCAACAGTTTCAAGATCTTAAACGACTTTATCTGTTTATGTTGTGTAGTTTTATCATAATCTGTGCAGACTAAATGTAGCAAATCATTGCAGAAATCAGGTATTGTTTCTAGGTTTCTATAAATACAACCACGGATTCTTATGATCGGCGCATTGATGCTTGATATTGCAGGCACAAAACTTACTCAAGAAGATATTGAACTATTACAGGCTCCGCAAGTCGGCGGCATGATTTTATTTTCAAGAAATATAGAATCACCTGCTCAAGTCCGTGCTTTAACTGATCATATGCGCCAAATTCGCCCAGATATTCTGATCGCGGTAGATCAAGAAGGTGGTCGCGTACAAAGACTCAGAACAGGTTTTACACTTCTTCCAGCCATGGGACATTTTGGTGAACTTTACTTAACGCAACCTGAAAAAGCTTTAGATTTAGCTGAAAAATGTGGTTGGTTAATGGCCATCGAAGTGCTTGCAGTTGGTATTGATTTTAGTTTTGCTCCTGTTTTAGATATTAATGCAATTAGCGATGTGATTGGTGATCGTGCATTTGCAAAAAATGTGCAAGATATTGTGCCACTTGCAAGTGCATTTATGACAGGTATGCAACGTGCAGGTATGGCAACCACAGGAAAACATTTTCCTGGTCATGGCTCTGTCAAAGCAGATTCACATGTTGCCGCAGCCATTGATCACCGTGAATATCAAGAAATTTATAACAATGACATGCAAAGCTTTATTCAATTGCAATCTCAACTGAATGCGCTCATGCCAGCACATGTGATTTATGCAAAAGTTGATCCAAATCCAGCAGGTTTTTCACCCTATTGGATTCAAAAAGTATTACGTCAAGAATTGAAGTACGATGGTGTACTCTTCTCAGATGATTTGAGTATGCAAGCGGCTTGTGTTGCAGGTCATGCTGATGCGCGTATCCGTGCTGCTTTAGATGCAGGTTGCGATATGGGCTTGGTGTGTAATGATCGTGAGTCTGCATGCATCGCATTGACTGGTATTGAAAACTTACCACTCCCCAACCAAGAACGTTTAGAACGTATGCGTGGTAAAATTCCAAACATTCAGATCGGTGAACAACTTGATTTAGGAAATGAATGGCAATCTGTCAGAAAAGTCATTGAAGATTTTAAAAATTCCCTTTAAAAAGAACAGGAACACTTCGGTGTTCCTTTTTTGATGTTCATTATGAATTGTAATCAAAATTAGAAAAACAAAAGTTAAGGATAACTATGTCAGATACCTCAGAACAACAGCTTTCTAAACATCGCCATATTTCATTTACAGCCCATTACACAGGTTATATTTGGTATCAAATGGGGATTTCTCATCCTTTACTTGCAACATCTAAAGGTAAGACTTTAGCTATGATTGCGCATCCAATTGAAAGTTGGGGTGAAAAATATGTGGGAGGCAGTATGCGTACCACACTCAAAGAACGCCACACCATGCTGGATGAACACCTAAAACAACTGATTGCAGAATCTCCAGACTTACAAGTTTTAGAAATTGCTGCGGGGCTATCCCCTCGTGGTTGGTGGTTCAGACAACATTATCCAACCATTGATTATCGTGAACTTGATTTGCCTGATATGGCGAAAACCAAACAAACGGCACTGAAACAAATTGATGTACAAAGTCCAGATGTACTTTCTGTCGATCTATTTACAGCAGATTTTCAAAAGGCTTTTGAGGTATTTGATACCAATCGCCCGCTTGTGGTCATCAGTGAAGGCTTGATTAATTATTTTAACAAAGATCTTTTACAACAATTGATTCAATCCATTGCACATTATGGAAAAGACTTTAAAGCGTTGCATTATTTAACTGATTTATACCCTGAACCTGTCAAAAACAAACTGGCAAAGGTCATTTGGAACAGCAGCAAACTGTTAAAAGTGATGTCACGTAGTGCTTTCAGTTTTCACTTTATTAGCCCTGAAGAAGTAAGAAATTTTATACAACAGGCAGGTTTTAGTACTGTTAGAGTGATTCAACCCAGTCTTTACTTTCATCAAGATACTACAGACTTAAATCCTGAAGAACATTTGGGTGACTTGGTTTGGATGATTGATGCTCAGTTGCAAGGCGACTGAGATACTTGGAAAGAAAAAACAGTTATTTGACTTACTGCTAGTCAGTTAAGCATTTTTAAATCCTCCCCAACCCTCCTTTTTCAAAGGAGGGAGTATCGATAATCTAAAATTATTTTAAATTCTCAATAGTTCCCCTCTTTTTTAAAGAGGGGTTAGGGGAGATTCTTAGATGAGTAACTACCAAATTACTCTTAGCTGACTGGCATTAGTCAATTGACTGGTTTTTTGTGCCACTAAGCTTGTTAGATCAAACGATCTCTTCTACTTGATCTTCTTGAGTCTGACGTGCCACAAAACGCAACAAACGATCTGCATTTTCAAAACTACCATGCTTAAACAATGCTCGCACACCTTGTTCAGACGTTTCAAAAATTAAGCATTCAATCGCAAACTCGCCTTCATCATCACTTAAATTCAGCGCCAAATCACGTGGATGATCATTCACAAAAGTTAAATCGTCTTGATTATTCAACTTCATCCATAAACCAAAATAGTTTAAATCGACGATTTCAACATTTACAACTTGCTCAGAATGACGATGCGTCAACTGACGTTGTGATTGCAACACTTGAATACGTGCTTCGCCACGACGTTCTAATTTTTGCATGTCTTCACGTGTCAAATTGATGATGCCATCTAGACCATGAATCGACTCACCTTTTAAATAAGTGGTAAACAAAGTCATGGTTTCTTTACGACGTTGCAATTGTGGCACATGATCTGCATTGGCAATCATGGCAAACTGCATATCTGGGCACTGCAAAGCAAAATGTGCGTTTTCATGTGGCAGTGTAAAACTGTCGTATTGACCACATGCAACCAGTGTATCTGTTTGTGGAACAGGAACATGATTTAAACGCAATAAGCGATTGCAATTAATTTCATAACGTTCTTGCTCAGTATTTGAAAACTCAGCCATTTGTTTGAAAAACAATCTTTTCGCTGTCGGCGACATCCGAGTTTTATCAAGCTTGGCATGATTAACTAAATAGAGAATAACCGCTTGACCAAACTCATCCATGCGCTGCTCTTTCATGAGCATCAATGATTCTTCTAACAGCATGCGCCAACTCTTACGAGTCTCTTGCATCACGCCCATGAGAATCATTTTTTCGACAAGTTCAGAACGCTGATGTGCGAAAAAAGAAGCAATCACTGAACCTAGTGAAATACCCACCACATCGACTTTCGCAATTCCAACAATGTCTAACCACTCACCGAGCATACAAGACAAATCAGGTAATTCTAATGTGCCTGCTGATCGACCGGTATCTACATTGGTGATTTGCTGATTTGCACCCATCGATGGCAAATCAATCAGAATGACGGGCCCACTTTCAAAGAACTGTTCAACACAATACTTATAAGAGTTAAAATTTTGAAATGCGCCCCCTACAATCACAATAGGGGTATTGTGAATCGTCTTAGGATCCGCAATGGCCATATATTCAATTTTCCAACCATCGATCCATGTGGTACGAGGAGGTTGTTTAAAACTGTGTTTGTGATATAGATCGAAAAAACCAAAACTTGTAAAAGATTGGTGTGATTCATTGTCCATTTGGATAATGGAATTCATATCCTTCCTCCATCCCTGCTTTATTCTTTTAATATGCAAGATAGTTTAACTCACATTATTATCGCTAATAGCAATACAAGTTGTGTTTTGTATTACGTCAATATCCTTATTGTTTCATTCTATACAGATGTGTGATTTATACGCAATCGCTAAATTGACCGCTCATCTAGTTTAAAGAGCAAAAAGATTGCAAAATATTTACATGTCCTATTTTAAGCCGCTTTATTTCAGCGCAATACTTCCTTGCTCGTGCATAGACTGTTACTATCAAAGAGATATTTTTAGTGATCAAATAAACCGCTATGCAAGATTCTATTGAACAGTATATGCAAACTGTAGGAAAACAAGCTCGCCAAGCTGCTAGTATTTTGGCTGGTTCAACTACACTTGTAAAAAATAATGCCTTATCTGCTATTTATACTGCTTTAAAAAATAGTGAACCCCAAATTTTAGCTGCTAATCAAATTGACATGACCAAAGGCCATGAAAATAACTTGGATAGTGCTTTACTTGATCGCCTTGAACTCAACCCCACACGTTTTAAAGAGATGCTGCAAGGCTTAAAAGACGTCATTGGCTTGGTTGACCCGATTGGTGAAATCACCGATTTGGCTTATCGTCCAACGGGCATTCAAATTGGTAAAATGCGCGTACCTTTAGGTGTGGTTGGCATGATTTATGAGTCACGTCCAAACGTTACACTTGAAGCAGCATCTTTGGCGTTGAAATCTGCCAATGCAATCATTCTGCGTGGTGGTTCTGAAGCATTAAATTCAAACCAAGCCATTGCTCAAGCGATTCAACATGGTTTAAAAACGGTTGGTTTACCTGAAACATGCGTACAAGTAATTAACACCACTGACCGTGCTGCTGTGGGTCAATTGATTACCATGTCTGAATATGTAGATGTAATCGTTCCACGTGGTGGCAAAGGCCTGATTGGACGTATTACCAATGAAGCAACCATTCCAGTGATTAAACACTTAGATGGTAACTGCCATGTCTTTGTTGAAGCTCAAGCTGATTTACACAAAGCCCTTCCAATTGCATTAAACGCAAAAACACACCGTTATGGTGTTTGTAATGCAATGGAAACGCTATTGGTAGATGAAAAGATTGCTGAAGAGTTTTTACCGCGTATTGCAGAATTATATGCTGAAAAACAAGTTGAACTCCGTGGTTGCTTAAAAGTTCAAAAAATCTTGGGTACTACAGTCAAACCTGCAAGTGAAGAAGATTGGTATGAGGAATATCTAGGGCCAATTTTAGCTGTGAAAATTGTTTCAGGAATTGATGAAGCCATTCAACATATTAATAAGTATGGTTCACATCATACTGATGCCATTATCACTGAAAACTTCAGCCTAGCACGTCAATTCCTAACACGTGTCGACTCAAGCTCTGTGATGGTCAATGCTTCGACTCGTTTTGCAGATGGTTTTGAATACGGTCTAGGTGCTGAAATTGGTATCTCTACAGACAAAATTCATGCACGTGGTCCTGTTGGCTTAGAAGGCTTAACCTCTCAAAAATGGATCGTTTTAGGTGATGGTCAAATTCGCCAATAATTCAGTCTAAAAAGCTCCATTTGAACTCAGTATTTATACGTGTAAATACTGAGTTTTTCTTAGTCTGTCCCATCACATATGCAAATTAACAATTTTGAAATCAACACTTACAAGAAACTGTATTTTGCAGATAGATAAAAATAGTGATGAGTGCTAATTTTTACTTATTAAATGAATAATCAACTGATAAATATTAGGTATTAATCATTTTCAGGTCGATAGTTCTAAAGTCTAATCACCTAAAGTCTAGCTAGGACAAAAAATCTACACATGGTAAAACATACACACTGATCTCATTTACCCTATTTATAAAAAGTGTAATCAGATCAATCAGGAAGACTTTTCAAATTACAATTTCGGGTATTAAAACGTGTCTACATCAGTATTAGTCATTAACTGCGGTTCTTCATCAATCAAATATGCGCTTATTTCTGAAGATCGTGAAAATCGCATCTTTGGTTTAGCAGAAAACTTAGGTTCTGCTGATGCACGTATTAAAGGAATCACTGCGGGTAATCAACCTCTTGAAATACCGATTCCATACGCCGACCATGAGAAAGCTTTAGAAACGATTTTAGGTCGTTTATCTGAATACAAACCTCAAGCGATTGGTCACCGTGTCGTTCACGGCGGTACAATTACCAAAGCAGAATTATTAACACCTGAAATTATCGAAAAAATTCGTGAAGCTACGCCGCTTGCACCACTACATAATCCTGCGCACCTTGTGGGAATTAATGCAACAATGCGCTTATTCCCAGAATTACCACAAGTTGCTGTATTCGATACCGCATTCCACCAAACCATGCCACCACATGCATATCGTTATGCATTACCTAAATTCCTATATACAGATCATAATGTACGTCGTTATGGTTTCCACGGTACCAGTCATGCTTATGTTTCTGAACGTGGTTCTGAACTTGCAGGCAGCTTCAAACAAGGCGGTTGGCTCACTGCACACTTAGGTAATGGTAGTTCAACATGTGCGATTTGGAATGGACAAAGTGTCGATACCTCTATGGGCTTAACACCGCTTGAAGGTGTTGTTATGGGTACACGTAGTGGTGATGTAGACCCAAGTCTTCACAGTTTCTTGGCTTCAAACCTAGGTTGGGACATCTATAAAATTGACAAGATGTTAAATAGCCAATCTGGTTTACTCGGCCTATCAGACCTCTCAAATGATATGCGTACGCTGATTGAAGCTTCTGAACAAGGCAATGAAGATGCGACTTTAGCGATTGAAGTATTTTGTTATCGCTTGGCGAAATCAATTGCTGCATTAAGTTGTGGCTTACCGCGTATTGATGGTTTATTTTTCACTGGCGGCATTGGTGAAAACTCAGCTTATATCCGTGAAAAAACAGTTGCTTATCTACCTCATTTTGGTTTTGATTTGAGTAAAGATAAAAATAACACCTTAAAACGTGGTACAGAAGGTCGTATCGATGCAGGTCATGGTCCTCAAATTTGGGTGATTCCTACAGATGAAGAAGGACGCATTGCACAAGAAACAGTGTATGTTGTAGAACACGAGGTACAACAGACTGCAAAAAAGTCTAAATCAGATGTTACAACAGCTTAAGTTGTTGTAACTGTTTGTCTTAAAATATCTTTATTGTCCAAGAATAGTCTATGAAAACAATTTTATTGGTTCCTACTGGGGAAGGTGTTGGTTTAACCTCTGCTTGTCTAGGTCTTGTTTATGCATTGGAATGCCAAGGTGTAAAATCAGGTTTTTTAAAACCATTCTCACAAGAGTTAAGCACTGAACCTGACCGCACCACTGCGCTATATCGCCATATCTCTAATTCAGAAACCGTTGAACCGATTTCTTTTGTAAAAATCACTCAGCAATTAAATGCCAATGAAACGGATGAACTCTTAGAAGAGGCTGTCAGCCTGCATCGTCGAGTAGCGAAGTTACATGACATTATTATTGTTGAAGGTCTTGTTCCAACAACACGTGATTCTTTTGCAAGTGATTTAAACGCTTCTTTGGCACAAGCTTTAGATGCGAAAGTCATTTTTGTCAGTAATGCAGATATTCACAAACCTGAACAAACTGCTGAAAAAATCGAAACTCAATTGCGTAACTTTGGTGGTGCATCTTCATCACGTAATGCGGGCGTTTTGCTCATGCGTACTCGTGGTTTACCCGCTGATTCTGCACAGATCCCTGTAACCATTGATACCGATCTGCGTTTAGTCAATGATATTGAAAAATTCAGTACTGAAATTCAAAAAAGTCATCCATACATTGGTTCTGCGAAATTACCGATCATCGGTATGGTACCGTTCAGTGATATTTTAAGTGTGCCACGTGTTTCAGACCTTGCGAAACAAATCCAAGCCACATGGATTAATGAAGGTAAAGCAGCGACACGTCGTGTATTACACAGTAGTTTAATCGCTTCCAATATTGAACACGAGCTAGATAAATTTATTGCAGGCGAACTGATTATCAGTGCATCAGATCGTATTGATGTGTTATTGGCGAGTAGCTTAGCCACCAGTAATGGTATTCCCTTAGCAGGTTTGGTATTAACAGAGCATTATGAACCCAATGCTTTAGTACTTGAATTCTGCCAAGCAGCGATTAAAAATGGTTTACCTATTTTACACACCCCTCTCAGCACCTTTGAAACTGCACAAAAGCTTTCAAATTTGAGCAATGAAATCCCTGTTGATGATATCCAACGTGCTGATCAAGTAACACGTTTCGTATCTAGTCATATTGATCCCGTTTGGTTGACTCAAATGCTCAATGGTGATTACAAACCACGTTTATCTCCTTCTGCGTTCCGTCATGAATTAGTACAAAAATCAATTGCTGCGAAAAAGCGTATTGTACTGCCGGAAGGTGATGAGCCACGTACTGTTCAAGCTGCTGCAATCTGCCAGTCACGTGGTATTGCTCAATGTGTTTTATTGGCAAAACCTGAAGCCGTGATTGAAGTTGCTAAAGCACGTAATATTGAATTGCCTTTTGATTTAGAAATTATTGATCCAGACCTGATTCGCGAAAATTATGTCACTCAAATGGTTGAATTACGCAAAGGCAAACTCAACGAACTCCAAGCTCGTGAACAACTTCAAGATACTGTGGTTTTAGGTACCATGATGTTGGCGCTTGATCAAGTTGATGGTTTAGTTTCTGGTGCAATACATACCACTGCTAATACTGTTCGACCTGCTTTTCAGTTAATTAAAACTGCACCAGACTATTCTTTAGTATCTTCTATATTTTTCATGCTGTTACCAGATGAAGTTTATGTCTATGGTGACTGTGCGATCAATCCTGATCCTGATGCAGAACAGTTGGCGGAGATTGCCATCCAATCCGCTGATTCAGCAAAAGCTTTTGGCATAGACCCTCGTATTGCCATGATTTCTTATTCAACAGGTACTTCTGGCGCTGGAGCAGAAGTTGAGAAAGTTGCCAAAGCAACTGAAATTGCGAAACAACGTCGTCCTGATTTACTCATTGATGGCCCGCTTCAGTATGATGCTGCTTCGGTTGAAAGTGTGGGACGCTCTAAAGCCCCTGACTCTAAAGTTGCAGGTCGTGCCAATGTATTTATTTTCCCGGACCTCAATACAGGAAATACCACTTACAAAGCGGTTCAGCGTTCTGCCAATGTAGTGAGTGTAGGCCCAATGTTGCAAGGTTTAAATAAACCTGTAAATGATTTGTCTCGTGGTGCTTTGGTCGATGATATTGTCTTTACCATCGCCTTAACTGCAATTCAGTCAGCACAACAAGAAGTCTAAATCTAAGATTTTCAAGTTGATATAAAAATCATATCAATATAAAAAGCCATCCAATCGAACAACTGGATGGCTTTTTTTGCAATCAAATACTTCTTCAGAAATCGAGTGATGTGTTTATTCTAAGTAAAAATACCGCTGTTCCATGAAATACTGATTTACTGAAAGTATGATTTAGAAGAAATAATTCATTCTAAATAAATAATTTCGTGGTGTTCCCGGCATAGAGCTTGAACGCCAGTATTCTTTATCCGTTAAATTATTCACTGCAAAAGTTGCGCCCCATTTGTCATCTTTATAACCAATGGCTGCATCTACGCGAGTAAAGTCAGGCATTTTTGCAGTGTTTTTATCTGTCGTATAATAAGAACCAACATAAGTTACACCTACTTCGCCATACCAATTTTGCGTTGGTAAATAACGGACAAATAAATTCCCCGTATTCTCAGAAATACCACCTAATCGGTTACCTTTTAAATTATCAGCTTCTTTTACATTACGACTATCATCTTTCCATTTAGCATCAGTAAAGCCATAGCCTCCACGAACGTAGAGATTTTCAAACACTTTACCAATAAAACTAAACTCTGCACCTTTAGATTGTTGTTTTTGCCCTACTTCCCATTCATCTGGTTTATTTATAGCATCAGGCTGATAGCGAATATTGTTTTTGGTAATATCATAGATAGAAAGTTGTGTATTCAAGTTCCCATCTAACCAATCACTTTTTACCCCAATTTCATACTGCTCGTTATACTGTGGTTCAGCATCATATAAATTTGGATTTATAGATGCACTCACCCCTAATAAACCTCGACCACCGTAAGGTGAAAAGCTTTTACTATAAGATGCATAGAAACTTTGACTTTCAACAGGTTGCCAAACAAAACCAATATTTGGACTTACGCTATCATCACTATAAGATCGAGTGCTGTTCTTACGAATGTCATTGGTTTTAAAATCATAACTGTCGTATCTCAGACCAAGCATCATCTTGTATTTTTCATTAAATGAAATCAGATCTTGAAGGAAGAAACTCAGCGCATTGGCATCCGTTTGACTGTGCGATGTTTCAGCAGGTCGCGCACCATTCAATGCTGTCCAACTTGGAGACAAGAAACTATCCGTTGTATTAAACGGATTGACATAACGATAATAAATTCCCGCCTTTTCTCCACTCGAATAGTTTCCAAGGATTGGTTCTCTCTTTTCATTAGACCAATCACTGCCTAGCATAATTTTATGGTCTAAAAGACCCGTTTTAAATTGCCCCGTAATATCAAAAGTATTCACCAATGTTTTATTTGTTGTTTGTTGCCAAGCATAATTTTGGCGAATTTTACCTTGCCAATCACATGGCTTACCGTCATTTTGTAATCCTGCTGTTGAACACCATGTTCCAGCAAAGAAATTATCAAAATCTTGGAATGATTCACGGTGACTGAGTGCCCAATGAAACTTCCAGTCAGGTGCAAATTCATATTTTAAGTCAGTTCTAAATGACTTTGTTTCATCAACGATATTATCATTTTCACCAGCAAACCCCGTTTTGATCGAAACACCTGCGGGTAGATTTACATATTCTGGCCCACGATCTGGCGTTCTGTTTAGGCTGTCATAGGTGAATTCGGTTGTCCAAAACAACTTTTCATCATCACTACGATAGGTCACGCTAGGTGATAGCATTTCCTGATTAAATCCGATGCCCGAACGAAAACTATTGCTATCAGACTTCTCGCCAACCAAACGTACTGCCCAGTTATCCGTTAAAGCTTTATTAAAATCAATGGTTCCACCTACGTTATCGTAAGAACCTACATAAGCCCCAACTGAACTTTTAGAATCAAAGTTAGCAACTTTAGTCACCATATTGATGACACCGCCGCCTGCGCTGCGGCCATAAAGTACCGATGCAGGGCCTTTTAAAATCTCGATACGTTCAATATTTGCAGTACTACGACGATACTGTCCACTTTCACGTACACCATCACGGTAAATATCATTGGTATCTGCATTAAATCCGCGAATAGAAATACCATCATTTCGCGCATCATAGCTTGTCGAAACACCAGGTGTACCTTGCAACATTACGCTTAAGTCATTTGCACCATAAAGCTTGTATTTTGATACATCAATAGTATCAATTGTTTGTGGGATATCTTTTTTATCTAAGCCATTTCGAGTGACATTTGCTTGTTTATAATCCACATAGGTTTTTATCGGATCTCCTTCTTCCATGGCTTCAATAACAATTGTTGGAAGCGTTGCTGAACTGGTTTTTTGCGCTTCATTTATCTCTGAATTCGCAAATGTTGTAGAGGAAACAAACAAAAAACCTGTTGATAACATCATCAGAGATAAAGAATTTTTTACAAAAGGCACAGCAACACCGGAAAAGTAATGATAATAATTATCATTATAATACATCTTTTCATAAAACTTTACAAAATATATTAATTCAACTACAGAATAGGCAACTTTTACACCATAAGAACCTAAAATTATTGTCAAAATATCCGATGTACTTTTTTTAATTTGTCATGAAAACTATTTTATTCATTTCTATTTATGACTTCTTACAACTTCAAAACAACCATTCCCCTAAAACATAAAAACAAGTCATTGCTTTATGGTTAAGTGATTTACAGATTCTAAAATTTTCATGATTTTTATCTAAATAATTTTATAAATAAAATCTATTCATTCATATTTTTATGTTGATAAATACGTTCTATTTCAATATCTTTAAAGGGAAAAGATAAAACATAATTTGAACAGAAAATAAAAACTGGTATCCACATCAATGAGTGAAACAAGTACAAGCAAATTTCCATTTGGACGAAATTTTTATTTCATTCAGTTCTCTGCAATTTTTAACAGTATTGCTTCTCGATGCATATATCTAGCACTTGCTTGGTGGGTACTTTCTGTCACCCATGATGCAACTGCTTTTGCAGTTTTTGTTGCTGTAGGCGCTGCGGCTGATATCTTAGCACGTGGATTATTTGGCTCACTTGGTGATACTTACGATAAACAAAAACTGATTTCCATTTGCTATTTGATGAGTTTAATTTCATCCATGGTTATTGCTCTGCTCGCTACAGCAAATTTGTATTGGTCAGGATTGCTCATTTTTTGCCAAGTGATCGCTGGTTTAGCGGTAGGAATTCGAGAACCCTTACAAAATAGTATTATTCCTTTTCAAGTGACTAAAGCATTGCTTTCTAAAGCAATTCAATGGCGCTCAGCGGCCATCACCATCGTGACATTTTGTTCACCTATCCTTGGAACTGGATTGATTTCAATCATCGGTGCACAAAATACCCTTTGGCTAGGTGTTGGATTGATTATTGTTTCAATCGTACTTTTAGCATTTATTAAGCCGACAAATCTGCCTCAAGACTTTGAACATGCACCCCAACGCCCCAAATGGTACAGTGGTTTTTCTGCAATTTTACGACTACCACCCGAAATCAGTTTAATTAAAATTACTTTTTTCATGAATTTAGGGCTTTATCCATTTTTAGGTGTCGTTCTACCTGCGTTCTTTTATCAAAATTACAGCAAAAGTCCTTGGTTATTTGGGATCGCAGATACTGCTTTTGCGCTCGGTATGTTTATCGGTGCAACAAAGATTGGGGCCGCTGCTAATACTCATTTTGGTCGTGCGCCTACCACCTATATGGGGTATTTAGGTTTAGGTGTTGGTATTTTTATTACTGCGCTGATGTGCCAAATGTTAAGCGTTTTTCATCTAGCTTATTTTCTACTCTTATGTTTTGGAATGGGTCTAGCTGGCTGTGGCTTAATGGTGGCTGTGACCAATACCAGTTTTATGCGTAGCGCTGCTTCTCCAAATCATTTTCTAAATAGAATCAGTGCATCAGCAACTTTTGGTACAGGTATTGCTAGTCCACTTGGCGTTGTGATTGCGGGTATGTTTATAACTTATTTAGGTTTATATACAACCATGATTGTCCTAAGTTTGATCATTGTATCTGCTTCAGTTTTATCATTTTTTAGTTCAAACCTTCGACAAGTGTTGGCTTTACCTGAAGATGAAATTCATGGGGCTTATTCTCGCTTTTACCCCAAAGCTTTTGATAAAAATGAGCAGATTGTGTTGAATGAAGATGTTGTGTAAATGTGACAGCAAATGCTCATTTTGAGGAGTTTTATTTGGACAAATAATTGAAATTATTTTAACAATCGGAATAAGTATTAAGTATAAGGATTTTAAACAGAAAAGAAGACGTATCTTTAAATTTTAGACATAAAAAAGAAGATAAAGCGTTAGGCTTGATCTTCTTTCTGACCGTAAATCCAAGTTGCTGCAATAAAGGTACTAAAAGCTACAACCATCAGGACACTTAACATTGTCATACTACATTTCTCGATTTTTGTTGAAGCTATTATGTAAAAGTTTTATGACAAATTTATGACAATATCGTCATATTTTAAAAATTAGACTTAAATTAATTTTTATATATAAATTACAAATACTTGTGAATAAAAATTTATTCCGATCGTTAAAAATTATTAATTTTCTTTTAAAATATTACCTTAATTATGACACTGAATAATCACCAAATATGAGCTTAAATGATAAGTGATATTTATTAAACTTTAGCCCAAATCCTAAGCAAAATACCCACAAATCTTGCTTTATCACGTATAATTTAGCCCGCTAGCTATCAGCCCGCTCACGAGATTTTCGATATGACAACTATTATCAAGCAAGATGACTTGATCACATCGGTCAAAGATGCGCTTCAGTTCATTTCTTACTATCATCCACAAGACTTCATCCAAGCGATGAGCCGTGCTTATGATCGTGAAGAGAACAAAGCCGCAAAAGATGCGATTGCACAAATCCTCATTAACTCACGTATGTGTGCAGAAGGTCATCGTCCAATCTGTCAAGATACTGGTATTGTTAACGTATTTGTTGATGTGGGCTTAGATGTTAAATTTGATTTAACCATGAGCTTAGATGACGCAATCAATGAAGGTGTACGCCAAGGTTATTTAGAAAATAGTAACGTACTTCGTGCATCTGTACTTGCTGATCCTGCTTTTGGTCGTAAGAATACTAAAGACAATACGCCTGCTGTGATTCACTACAAACTCGTACCGGGTAATAAAGTAGATATCACTGTTGCTGCTAAAGGTGGCGGTTCAGAAAATAAATCTAAACTTGCCATGTTAAACCCTTCTGATTCTATCGTGGATTGGGTATTGAAAACTGTTCCAACAATGGGTGCAGGCTGGTGTCCTCCGGGTATGTTGGGTATTGGTATTGGTGGTACTGCTGAAAAAGCCATGATGCTTGCAAAAGAATCGCTCATGGAAGAAATCAACATGGACGAGTTACTTCGTCGTGGCCCTGAAAATAAAATCGAAGAACTTCGTATGGAAATCTTCGAAAAAGTAAATGCTCTTGGTATCGGTGCTCAAGGTCTTGGTGGTCTAACGACTGTTCTTGATATTAAAATCAAAGATTACCCTTGTCATGCTGCAGGTAAACCAGTTGGGATGATTCCAAACTGTGCCGCAACTCGTCATGCACATTTCCAACTAGATGGTTCTGGTATTGCACACATTCAAGCACCGAAAATTTCTGATTATCCTGAAGTGACTTGGGATTCTTCAAGCTCTAAGCGTGTTGACCTAGACAATATTACCCAAGAAGAAATGAACGCTTGGCAACCAGGCGATACATTATTGTTGAACGGTACAATCTATACAGGTCGTGACGCTGCACACAAACGTATGTGTGAAATGTTGGATAATGGCGAAGAGCTTCCAGTCGATCTTAAAGGTAAATTTATTTATTACGTTGGTCCTGTAGATCCTGTAGGTGATGAAGTGGTTGGCCCTGCTGGTCCAACAACAGCTACGCGTATGGACAAATTTACACGTCAAGTTTTAGAAGCAACTGGCTTGTTCGGTATGATTGGTAAAGCGGATCGTGGCCCTACAGCAATTGAAGCAATCAAAGACAACAAAGCGACTTATTTAATGGCTGTTGGTGGTGCTGCTTACTTAGTGTCTAAAGCAGTTCGTCAAGCTGAAGTCGTTGCATTTGCTGATTTAGGAATGGAAGCAATCTACAAATTTGTCGTTGAAGACATGCCTGTTTCGGTTGCTGTCGATGTGAATGGTACTTCTATTCATGCGACTGCACCAAAAATCTGGCAAGCAAAAATTGGAAAAATTCCAGTAGTCGATGCTGCTGCAAGTTAATCCATTATTCTTTTCAAATTCAACTTGAATCTTGATAAAAAAGCACTCTATGATGAAGAGTGCTTTTTTATTTGGGTTAAAGAATGAAAATAAAACAATGGATCACATCATTTATATTCACCAGTTTATTTTTGGGAACCCAATCTATTGTCTTTGCTAGTCCAGCAACAGATAAAAGTGTAGATAAGTTGATGCAACTTTCAAATATTTCCGAGGTCTTTAAACAAAGCACCAAAGACATGCAACCTTATTTTGATGAACAAGCGGAAGACCTTGTCCGCCAAGTGACTGGTGCTCAAACATTCAATATTGATCAACAAAATGCGGTTCTACAAATCAGCGCACTTTACAGTGAAGTCCAACAACGGATTACCACAGACCCTAAATTCATGAACGTGTTTAAGACGCTGTTCAAAAAGACATTTACAGAAGAAGAAGTTCAAGCCAATATTCAGTTTCTGAGCACCCCAATTGGGCAATCGATTAATCATAAAATGAATCTACTGATGTCAGATATCATGTTAGAAACAACAAAATTTTCACAAGAACAAATGTTAAAAGAAGAAAATCAAAAGTTGATTAGACAGAAAATGGAAGCGATCTTAGTGCCCTTGGTTCAAGGGCGAGAAGACTGAATTTATAAATATATCCGATTCTAAACTGAATACTCATAAAGGAATAAAACATGAAAGCTATCAAATATTTTATCTGTGGTCTGATCTGTTGTTCTGCCAATTTAAGTTTCGCAGCTCAAGCAACGCCGCAAGATGTTGAAAAATTGATTAATGTTATGAATTTAAATCAACTGATCCAAGATACACTCAAACAAATTCGTCCACAGCTTGATCAACAAGCTTATGTCATCGTTCAATCCATCGTAAAACATGAAAATTTAAGCCCACAAGAGCAAGTGATTGCCAATCAATTGGCGGATAAACTTTATGTGCAAAGCCAAAAAACCTTAGCTTGGGATAAATTAAAACCCATTTATTCAAAAATTTATAGCAATGTATTTAATTCAGAAGAGATCAAAGCACAAATTGATTTTTATTCAAGTCCTATTGGCCAATCGATTTTACAAAAAACACCACAGGTCGCTCAAGAAAGTATGAAAATTATGAATGATCAATTATTTTCCGTGATGCAAACCACGCGACAAGATTTTGCAGATATTGATAAACAGTTACGTGAGCTAAAAAAACAAGCTGAATAAAACGACGAAAATAATGATGATAAAAACAAAGAAATCGAGTTAAACGCTTAACTCGATTTCTGATAAGAGCGTCAGTCTATTTCAGCTCAAAAGCACTGATTTAAAAAACACTGACTTAACTTGTTGAATTACCAAGTCATTGGATTCCAAATTTTGAATGGTTGAGTTAAATGCACATCATCACTGACTTTATAATCTTCACCTTTAATTTTTTCTTTTGGCTTAATTACACGTCCGTCAGCTGTGACTTCCCCAACAAAATTTAATCCTGGTGATTTCAACTGTGTCATTGCGATTTCTTTCAACGCTTGACGTGTTGGCATTTGCATTAAAGGACCAACTCGCAGCAGTCCAGCTTCACCATTAGGGCCTCCACGAAATTTTTCCTCTTCATATTTCACAAAGTATTGCCCACCTGCTTCTACAGAGAAATAGGCAACTTTCGGTTTTTGAAAATGTAAAACACCCAAAGGACGACTTAAACTTAACTTATAATCCCCTTCAGCTAATTCAACCCAATAATAATGGTTGCTGATTAGACTTGGGATATGTTCACCATTCAAAAAGAAACTGGTTGGTATGATTTCCTGCCTATTCCATCGACTATCTGGGCGATAAAAATAGACGATCGCAGCTTGTGGATTTTGAGGTTTAACCAGTTTGAAATATTGACCTGGCTTTTGTTTCATCCAAGAGCCAGCAGAAAATGAAGCAATTTTATATTGATCAAGTTTCTCATGAACCAATGAATCTTCTTTTTTAAAATCAACTGGATCCAAAGTCGAAACAACTTTTACAGATTGCTGTTCAACTAATTGATGACTTTGACACGCTGCTAAACCACAACTGATCAAAACAACTAAACCGATGTAACGCATGATTATCCCTCACCGCGTATTTTTTATTTTTCGTTCTTGATTAAACACTATTTTTCGCCATTGAGCTTAACATTTCAATGACCATTTAAAAATAAAAAACGTGTAAATAGTCAAGCTAATTACACGTTTCAGATGAATTGCATCAGTTATTCAAACAAAATACACTGAATTAAGCAGATTTTGTATCAAGTACCTTTAAATCCACTTTTTCTACATCCATTTGTTCTTGCTTCGGCTGACGTCCTGCTTGATAAACAGGTTCAGCTTTATCATTAATCACTGCTTCATTGATAATCACTGTACCTACATCTTCACGACTTGGTAAGTCATACATCGTTTCAAGCAAGACATTTTCAAGAATAGAACGTAGACCACGCGCACCTGTATTACGATCAAGTGCTTTTTTCGCAACTGCACGTAAAGCAGAGTCTTCAAAAATGAGGTCAACATTTTCCATCTCAAAGAGATATTGATATTGGCGTGTCAATGCATTTTTAGGCTCAGTCAAAATTTGCATCAAAGCTTCTTCATCAAGCTCTTCAAGCGTTGCAATGACAGGCAAACGACCAATAAACTCTGGAATTAAACCAAAACGAACCAAGTCGGTAGCTTCAACTTGACGGAATAACTCAGATAACTTTTTACCATCATCTTTATTCTTCACATCAGCCGTGAAACCAATACCACCCTTCTCTTGACGTTGCTGTACAACCTTTTCAAGTCCTGAGAAAGCACCACCGCAAATAAATAAGATATTTGCTGTATCCACTTGAATAAATTCTTGCTGTGGATGCTTACGGCCACCTTGTGGTGGAATGGATGCAACTGTACCCTCAATCATTTTTAACAATGCTTGCTGTACACCTTCACCAGACACATCACGGGTAATCGATGGGTTTTCAGATTTACGGGTAATTTTATCAATTTCATCAATGTAGATAATGCCCTTTTGCGCCTTCTCTACATCATAATCCGCTTTTTGCAATAACTTTTGAATAATGTTTTCAACATCTTCACCGACATAACCCGCTTCGGTCAATGTCGTCGCATCTGCCATAGCAAATGGAACATCAAGCAAACGAGCAAGTGTCTGTGCAAGTAAAGTTTTACCCGAACCAGTAGGCCCAATCAGCAAAATATTACTTTTAGCAATTTCAACAGCATCTGCAGGCTTATGACCTGTTTGGCTCACTTTTAGACGTTTATAATGGTTATATACAGCAACAGAAAGTGTTTTCTTTGCGGTATCTTGACCAATCACATATTGATCCAACGCAGCACGAATTTCATGCGGTTTTGGTAATGGGCGAGTTGCCCAATCACCTGTTTCCACTTGTTGACTGGTTTGGACTAAGTCTAAGCATACATCCACACATTCATTACAAATGTATGCGTCCTCGCCTGCAATCAATTTACCGACTTCAGACTGCGTTTTACCGCAAAATGAACAATGCTTTTGTCCTTGAGGAAGATCGGACATTTTCACTCCAAATTCTTAAATCTTGTCTTTAAAGTTTAGTTTTGAGGGCGTTTACTTAATACCTGATCAACTAAACCATATTCTCTCGCTTGTTCAGCAGTCATGAAGTTATCACGATCTGTATCTTTTGCGACTCTTTCAAAATCTTGACCACTGTGCTCTGCCATCAAACGATTTAATCGTTCTTTGATGAATAGAATTTCACGTGCGTGAATTTCAATATCAGAAGCCTGACCACGGAAACCACCTAATGGTTGATGGATCATCACACGTGCATTTTCTAAGCAATAACGCTTACCTTTTGCACCCGCATTTAACAAGAATGCACCCATAGATGCAGCTTGCCCCATGCAATAGGTCACAACATCAGGCTTAATAAATTGCATGGTATCGTAAATTGCCATACCTGCAGTCACAGAACCACCCGGTGAGTTGATATATAAATGAATATCTTTATCTGGGTTTTCTGCTTCCAAAAACAACATTTGCGCAACAATTAAGTTCGCCATGTTGTCTTCAACTTCGCCTGTTAAAAAAATCACTCGCTCACGTAAAAGACGTGAAAAAATATCGAAAGAACGCTCACCACGAGAAGACTGTTCTACGACCATTGGTACTAAAGCGTTTTCAATTGATGGAACATACATATGTTATTTATTCCTGAATTTTTGTTACTGCACACATAGTCACAATATGAGGGATAATTACTGAAAATGCAAAATATTCCCAACCAAATATCCGATATTTTTTGCATTAGTATTGTGAATGGATCTAACAAGCTTATGTTAAATCACATAAAAAAAGGCGCCGAAGCGCCCTCTTTTCACTGAAGAACTTAGCCTTGTTGACGCGCTTGTTGTTCTTTCAATAAGTCTTGGTAACTTACAACTTCGTCAGTTACTTTAGCAGCAGCTAAAATATGATCAACAACCTGATCTTCTAACACAACACCTTCAATTTGAGCGCGTTGTTGTTTATCCGTTTTAAAGTATTCAATCACTTCTGTAGGATCTTCATAAGAAGAAGCCATATCTTCGATATAAGCATCTACACGAGTAGCGTCTACTTCAAGTTTAGCATCAGCCAATACTTTGCTGACTAATACGCCAAGTTTAACTGCTTTTTCAGCTTGTTCTTTGAACAAATCATCTGGAAGCATGCTGCTATCAAATGCTTTTGCACCTTGAGCACCAAACTGTTGAGTGAATTGTTGAATCATTTGTTGACGTTGACGGTCAATTTCTTGTGCCAACATAGACTCTGGAACTTCCACTTCGTTTGCAGCAACAAGTGCATCAAAAGTTGCACCTTTCACTTGATTACGAAGACCATTTTTCACTTCACGTTCCATGTTTTTACGAACGTCAGCTTTTAATTTTTCAACGCCTTCTTCTTCAGTCACACCAAAGATTTTTAAGAATTCAGCATCAATTTCAGGAAGTTTTTGCTTTTCAACAAGTTTTACATTGATTTTGAATTGAGCAGCTTTACCAGCAAGGTTTTCAGCTTGGTAATCTTCTGGGAAAGTAACATCAATCACTTTCTCTTCGCCTTTCTTCATACCAACGATACCGTCTTCGAAGCCAGGGATCATACGACCAGAACCTAAAACGAGTTTAAAGTCTTCAGCAGCACCGCCTTCAAACTTCTCACCATCAACAGTACCTTCGAAATCGAAAGTTACTTGCATGTCTTTTTTAGACATACCTTTGGTTTCAGTCCATTCAGCACGTTGCTTTTGAAGATTCTCAAGCATTGCTTCAACATCTTTGTCAGTCACTTCAGATGACTTACGTGCAATTTCAAGGCCGTCAAATTTAACTTCAACTTCTGGGTAAACTTCAACAGTTGCTTGATAAACCAAAGCATCGTCTTTGTTTTCAACTTTATCGATATTTGGCATACCAACAGCGTTGATTTTTTCTTGTTGAATCGCTTCAAATACGGTGTCACGAATAATGTCGTTGACAACTTCTTGGTAAATGCCCGCGCCATATTCACGACGTACAACATTTACAGGCACTTTACCTTGACGGAAGCCGTTAATCTTCACAGTTTTAGCAGTGCGTTTCAAGCGAGCTTCAAACTGCTCGTTAATACGGCTCGTCGGTACAGATACATTTAAACGACGGGCAACGCCCGAAACCGCTTCAGAAGTTACTTGCATGGCTTCCTCGATAGAATTTAATAATTACAGTTTTTAAAAAGTGCCACATATTATATGACAACATTAAAGGATATACAAAACAGGATGACGAAACTATAAGTTTTTATTTTGTTTTATTCGATTATTTCATTTTCTTTTATTTTTTTGAGTAAAAGCTCAACTTTTGTATGATTTTTATTGCAAATGATAAACTTTATCATTATCATTGCTATGCTTTTTTAATATTTTATTAATTTTCATATATTTATCTCGTCCAATTTGGAATTCTATTTATGAGTAAGTTCAACCTCCGCCCATTAAGCCTTGCTATTATCGGAATAACTGCAAGTTCTGCGTTTGCAAATACACAAACTGAGGATTCCTCCTCAACGCATCAACTTTCAACAATTGTGGTTTCAGCTGCGGGGTTTGAACAAGATATTAAAAATGCACCTGCTTCTATTAGTGTCATTACACAAGAAGATATAAGAAAAAACAATGCAACTAGCATTTCGGACTTATTAGTCAATGTTCCTGGTATCGACATTCGTGATGGTGTAGGTAAAACCTCAGGTTTAAACATAAAAATGCGTGGTTTAGGCAATGAATATAGCCTCATTCTTATTGATGGCCGCCGCCAATCCACTTCATCAGATGTAACACCAAATGGTTTTGGTGAGTCATCAAATGGTTTTCTTCCACCTTTAGCAGCAATTGAGCGAATTGAAGTCATCCGTGGACCAATGGCAACACGTTATGGTTCTGAAGCGATGGGTGGCGTGATTAACATCATCACCAAGAAAATATCTGATCAATGGAATGGAAATGTTACGGTTGGCGGTAACATAATGGAAGATAAAGACGAAGCAGATTCTTGGAAGACAAGCTTTGTGTTGAATGGACCAGTTATCAATGACCGTTTAGGATTACAACTACGTGGTAGTTATTTAGATCGCCAAGAATCTGCACGTATTACTGGAACATCAGGCCGTGATCCTCGTCCAAGTGAAGCAGATATTTATGATGTAGGCGCGAAGTTACATTTAAAAATAGATGAAAAAAATGCGCTATGGGTGGATGGATTCCATTCTAGTCAAACATATAGTAACGCAGATAATCGCTTAGGAACTCAAGATACGCCGACTCGAGCAAACGGTTATAAAGATGAATTAGAATTTAATCGTGAACAATATTCTATTGGTCATGATGGCGACTATAATTTTGGTACATGGAAATCTTATGTTAGCCAAACAAAAACAGAGACTTTAGGTCGAACTATTCCAAGAAATACATTTCCAAATAATGCTTACGCAGGACAAGACCGTACTTTAGAAAATACAGACCTTGTTGCAGACTCACATGTGATTTTGCCTATTCAGAATCACAAAGTGACTCTTGGTGGAGAATATAAAAAAGCTGAGATAGCAGATGATGTGGCTGGCGCTGGAGCAAAATTTAAGAAAGACTCATTATCATTTTATGCTGAAGATGAGTGGAGTCTAAATGATACATTACACTTAACAGTCGGTGGTCGTTATGAAGATCATTCAGGTTTTGGCGGGCAATTTAGCCCACGAGGTTATTTAGTTTGGAATGCGACAGATGCATTCACATTAAAAGGTGGTGTGAGTACAGGATATAAAGCCCCTTCTGCAAAAGCACTACATGACGGTATTATTGGTGTGAGTGGTCAAGGTACAAACTTTTTAATTGGATCTCCAAATTTAAAACCTGAAGAATCGTTAAATTATGAACTCGGTTTTAATTTTAATCGTGGTGATTTGGATCTCACAACAACTGCATTTTTCACCAAAATTGATAATTTGATCACTGATGGTCCTGATTTATACAATTGTTCTTCAACAGCGAATCCGAATCGACCAAACTGTGTAAGTTATGGATCTCATATTACTCAAGATACATTCTCTCAAAGTATCAATGCGAATGAAGCAGAAACAAAAGGCGTTGAACTCAGCTTAAAATACAACATCATTCCAGAATGGGATATTAAAGCTGCTTATACCTATATGGAAACCGAGATTACCAAAGGTGAAAATAAAGGCTCTTATCTGAATAATGTGCCTAAAAATGCCTTTAATATGACATCAACATGGCATATCAATGATCAGTTTGATCTTTGGTTACAACATGAATATAAGTCTGAGCGGAAACGTTATAGTACAGAGCAAACTGCTGGTGATGCTGCCATTATTTATGCAGCAACAGGAAACAAATTAAAAGGCTATAACTTATTTAATTTAGGTGCGAGCTACTTAATTAATGACAATCTACGCATTAATGGTGCAGTAAACAATTTACTGGATAAAGACTTTACAGATAATGGTACTTATATAGATGCAAATGGTAATCCAGCCTCTTACTATGATTATATGACGATAGGTTCTAGCACTTCAGGAACTTACATTTCTGGTCGTAATTTATGGCTTTCCTTATCCTATGATTTCTAAGGATTTTTGAAATCTAAAATTTCAATAAAAAACCCTGTTTTAACAGGGTTTTATTTTTTTACAAAAAATCATGCATTTACAAACATATTGTTACACTATTCCATTTATTTTTACACTCTATTTTAAATCTACAATCGTTAATAACAATTGATATGAATTGGTATAAAAAACAAGAATCATTATTATTCGCATACAAATTTGCATTACTCTTTGTGAGTTCCAGTATGTCTTTTATCAAATCGCGTAAAAAACTTGTTACTACAGCAATCGCCTCTTCTTTATCAGTTATCGCCACTACAGCGATTGCACAAGAAGAAATTGCACAATTGCCAACAATCAAAGCTCAAGCAACAAACGAACAAAGCTTAAAAGTAGACCAATCTGCAAATACAAAATTTGTAGCTCCTCTTTTAGATACACCTAAGTCTGTATCTGTAATTTCAAAACAATTAATTCAAGACACGCAAGTTACAACGCTTGCAGACGCCCTTCGTACCGTTCCAGGGATTACCTTAGGTGCTGGTGAAGGTGGTAACCCAAATGGTGACCGTCCGTTTATCCGCGGTTACAACTCTGAAAGCTCAATGTTTGTTGATGGTGTACGTAATTCAACCTCACAAAACCGAGAAATGTTTGCAGTAGAGCAAGTTGAAATTACCAAAGGTTCTGCATCTGCTATGGGCGGTGCAGGTACAACTGGCGGCAGTATTAACATGATTTCTAAAGTTGCTAAACAAGGTGACTTTTTAGAAGGCTCTGTTGGCGCTGGCACAGACGATTACCAACGTATTACCTTAGATGGTAACAAAGATTTTGGTAATGGTATTGCTGCACGTGTTGCTGTCATGGGACACCACAATGACAAAGCTGGCCAAAAAGATGGTACTGAATATGCACGTGCTGGTATCGCTCCAAGCATTACTTTTGGCTTAGACAGTGATACACGTGCGACATTAAGTTATTACTACTTAAAAACTGACGATACGCCAGATTCGGGTATTCCATATAACAATCCATTTGCAGCTACAAATGCAAAAGTAGGTTTAAATGGTAATGGTAAGCCGATCGATGTTAAACAAGGCATGTACTATGGCTGGAAAGATCGCGATTTTCAAAAGCAAGAAAACCAATCGGGAACCATCAAGCTTGAGCATGATCTTACTGATAATTTAACCATTTCCAATACTGCTGTTTATAACAAATCAAAGAACGATTACCTTTGGACTAACCCTGATGATTCAAAAGGGAACTTCTATAATGCTAAAGGTGATTTAACAGGAAATGTTTGGGCTCGTGCAAACTCACGTGTTGGCGATACCGACGCATTTACAGATCAACTGGCTTTAAAAGGCAAATTTAATACTGGTCGCTTCAAGCACAGCTTCAACTTAGGCGCTGAATACTCTGAGCAAGATACAGATCGTACGCAATATATTATTGATGGCTTGACGACTACAGGTACTGCGAATAGCGCATGTAATGCAGCTGCTATTGCTTCTGGCTGGTGTACGTCTGTACAACATCCTAATCGTGGTCAATGGACTGGTACGCTTAGTACAGTTGGTGCCGATCGTTATAAAATTGAAAATGAAAATACCTCAGTTTACTTCCTTGACAGCATTGAATTACACCCACAATGGATTTTAGATTTAGGTCTTCGTTGGGATGATTATTCTGCTAAACAGACTATGACTTATGGTGCACGTAATAGTGCGGTATTAGGAAGTAGTACGGCTCCTGCAA
The DNA here is from genome assembly GCF_002233755.1 of Acinetobacter piscicola. Lineage (GTDB taxonomy): Bacteria > Pseudomonadota > Gammaproteobacteria > Pseudomonadales > Moraxellaceae > Acinetobacter > Acinetobacter piscicola. The sequence goes on from NZ_KZ268709.1 coordinate 47,650, forward strand.
CAGCAAAAACAGGCGATCAAGTTGCCATTAAAAATGATTCTGATTTTGTAAATTATCAAGCTGGCTTAGTTTATAAACCTGTAGAAAATGGTTCGATCTATGTAAGTTATGCAACTTCATCAAACCCAGTCGGTGTAGATGGTGGTGATGGTTCTGAAGGCATTACTACTGCAATCAAGAATCTAAAACCAGAAGAAGTTCGTACGATGGAACTTGGTACGAAATGGGATGTTTTAAATGACAAGTTGAACTTAACTGCTGCCATTTTCCGTACTGAAAAAACCAATACTCGTGCAACAGCAGATGACGGTACAACCAAAAATATTGGTGAAACACGTGTCGATGGTTTTGAGTTAGGCATCAACGGTAATATCACTGAAAAATGGGGTGTATCTGCGGGTTATACTTATTTAGACAGTGAATTAGTGGATGATGGTACTGGCTTAAATGATGGTAAACAAGTTCAAAACGTTGCAAAAAATAGTGGAACACTTTGGACGACATACCAAGTTTTACCTGAACTTACTTTAGGTGCTGGCGCAATTGCTATGGACAAAGTCTATGGGAATGCGGCGAATACTAAATTTGTTCCAGGTTATGTACGTTACGATGCAATGGCACGTTATAACGTGAATAAGAATGTTGATTTACAACTTAATGTAAACAACCTTTCTGACAAACGTTATTTCACTAAAGCATACTCATCACACTATGCAACTGAAGCTGAAGGTCGTAGCGCAGTACTTTCTGTTAACTTTAAATACTAAGATCGAAAAACTAAGATCGAATAATCCTATTTTTTGATAGGATAATATTGAGATAAAAGGAGTCTTTATCCCTAAAGGCTCCTTTTTTAATCCAAAAAATTTAGCAAATATTGAAAGCAAACTCATTATTCTAATCTTGTACGTGAACAAATAAAATCAACGCAGTCTATCTAAAACAGCCCCCTACTCTTTTATCTCCTTTATTTCTGATTTTTGACAAGTTAATTCACCTTAATAGCTGCTTCATTTTCACATCATGATTCTATGCAATAAAAATTTAAATTGATGACTGAAGTTTTTTAGACGCTAAAATTTACCATCGAATAAAAAACATTGATTTTTAACAGAAAAAATCACTCAACTTTTACATTCTGTCATTGTTTTACTGAATCAAAATATCGAAATTAAACATTTTTTTCATCAATATTTATGCATAACCAAAGATAATAGCCATTGTTAATGATAATAATTATCACTAAAATTCGCATCAATTGTTACAGGCCTTAACAATATCTTCACTTTTACTGCATATTCAAATTTGCCAATACGCAATGCCATGCAGTCAAAGAATTTTGTCATTCATATACTAGGGATACCCTACAATGGCGCAGATTAAAAGCCGTAAACATAACAGATCAACTCAGCTTGTTGCTCTAGCAGCTTCGTTTCCTTTGATGGCTCATGCCGCTCAACAGGAAAGTGACACAGCAAAATTACCTGTGATCGCAGTTGAGGCAAAAGCTGAAAACAACTATAAAGCTGAGCGAGTTAGTTCTACGAAATACACTCAGCCATTGGTGGATACCCCACAAACCATTTCTGTGATCAAAAAAGAAATTTTAAAAGAACAAGGCGCGACTTCGCTTGTAGATGCTTTACGTAATACGCCGGGAATCACATTGCAACTCGGTGAAAATGGCAATACCAGTGCGGGGGATTCATTCCAAATGCGTGGTTTTGATACCAAAAACTCAATTTATGTCGATGGTATCCGTGACATTGGTGCTGTTAGTCGTGACGTATATAACCTTGAACAAATTGAAGTTGTAAAAGGACCTTCAGGGGCAGAAGCTGGACGTGGTGGTGCGGGTGGCTATATTAACCTTGTAAGCAAACTTCCTTATGCTGAAAATAGCCGTGAAGTCTCTGCGACCTATAAAACAGCAGAACATGGACGCTTAGCCGCTGACATCAATCAGGCGATTAATGACAGCGTGGCTGTACGTTTAAATGTCATGGGCCAGCAAGGTGGTGTAGATGGGCGTGATTATGTCGAACAAAATGGTTGGGCAGTCGCACCATCGATTGCTTTTGGTCTAGATAGTGACACTCGTTTTTACTTATATTCACAACATATTCAACAACGCAACGTTCCAGATGGTGGTATTCCTACAATCGGGATGAAAGGTTTTTATTATAATAATACCGACACTAAACTGACGCAGCCACAGCGCGATATTATTAACAATGCCGTTAATTCTGCAAGACCAGTTGATAGTGAAAACTTTTACGGCAGTATCGACGACTATGAAGATATTGATGCCAATATGGTCACTGCAAAAGTTGAAAGTGATTTTGCTGAAAATGTGAAACTGACCAATATCACGCGTCTTGGTAAAACAGAAATGGATCGTGTGTTAACAGGGGTCAATGCACTGGTCATTAGCAATTTAAATACCCCTAAAGATCCAAACTCTTGGTCAGTGGTCCGTACTCGTCAAGGTGTAGATCAAACCAATAAAATTTTAACCAATCAAACTTCTCTCAACTTAAATCTTAAAACAGGTTCGATTGAACACGACGTCGTGGTAGGCCTAGAACTATTAAGAGAAGAACAGTTTAACAATACCTTGAATGTTCAAACGCCTGGACAAGCAGCACCAGTTATTCCGCCTGCAAGCTTATACGATCCTAATCCATATTCGAAATTACCAGGCTTAGTACATACTGGAGCATATGCAAAAGGCAAAACGGATACTGCTGCTGCGTATTTATTTGACACTTTAAAATTTGGTGAACGTTTTCAGTTAAATGGCGGTGTTCGTGTTGATTATTATGATACTGAATATGATGGATTGACGGTTGCAACCGATGCGAAAACGTTGGCTGTCACCAATACAGCAAGTAATTTGGGTACCAATGGCACCTTAGTCAGTTGGAAATTAGGTAGCGTATTTAAACCAACACCTGCAAGTAGCATTTATGCATCTTATGCAAAATCATTAACCCCTCCAGGTACGGCTTTTGTTTTAAATGACAGTTCAACGTCTGCAAACAATGTTGCCAATAACCCAGCAGCGAAGCCACAAAAAACTCACCATTATGAGGTGGGGACTAAATGGACACTGAATGATGACAAAATCATTCTAACCGCTGCGGCTTATCATACTGAAAATGAAAATCAAATTACGCAAGATCCAATTAGCCTACAATATGTTCCTGAAGGGAAAATGACGGTTAAAGGCTTGGAACTTGGTGCTGTAGGTCAAATTACACGTGCATGGAATGTTTCAGCAGGTGTTGCCTTCATGGACACTGAGCAAGAGAATCAGCAAACCTACAATGCAACGACAAAAGTTTGGACTGAAAATAATGCCGTTCGTTGGTCACCAGACTTGACTGCGACTTTATGGACAACCTATAGCGTTGCAGGATTTAAAGCAGGTGTTGGCGCACGTTATGTAGATGAACAAAAACGTGCCATCACACCGGGTTCAACCACGACCACCAACATGCCTGCAATTCCGAGTTATGTCGTATTTGATGCCATGGCAGGTTATACGTTTAATAAAAATGCATCCGCGAGTTTGCATATTTATAATCTAGCAGATAAAGAATATATCAGTACTTTGAATAATGGTGGTTCACGTCTGGTACTAGGCCAACCACGTTCTGCTGCATTATCTTTTAACTATAAGTTCTGATAAATTTAGCACTCGTTTTTTATATCGTGTATTCTCAGGGATGCACGATTTTTTCTTTTTAAATCTTGGGAAAACTGAACCATGATGCTGCATATCCCTGACGTTTTGACCAAACAACAGGTTATCGATATTCGTCACAGACTAGACCATTCAACAGCATGGATAGATGGTAAAAAAAGTGCTGGCTCGCAGGCTCAGTCCATCAAAAATAATCTACAAGTCGATGTCCATTCAGAAATTTATCAAAATATTGCACCGTTTATTCTCACAGCACTCAAACAGCAAGCAATGTTTCAATCAGCAGCATTACCACGACACTGTTTAATGCCAATGCTGAATTGCTACCAAGACTCAGGAAACTATGGCAATCATGTAGACAATGCCGTGCAATATTCATCAGAAACAGGACAACCGATCCGTACCGACGTATCTATAACGGTATTTTTATCAGAACCTGAAGAATATGAAGGCGGTGAATTGGTCGTTGAGGACAATTATGGAACTCACGAAGTTAAACTCAATGCTGGCGATGCCATACTCTACCCTGCAACCAGCTTGCATCGGGTTGAACCTGTAACTTCGGGCAAACGTATTGCAGCATTTACATGGATACAAAGCATGGTCAAAGATGATTGGCAACGCAGCATGTTATTCAATCTAGATATGACCATTATGCAACTGCGCCAAAAGTACGGTGATTCAGAAGAAACCGTCAGTCTAACCAGTCATTATCATAATCTATTAAGACAATGGGGTGACTTATGAACCACATGGATTCTAAAAAAATTCTGCCTCCTTTTGCACAAATCCCTGCTTATTTACAAACCATTGCAGACTATGAACAACAAGCAGAAAAGCATTTAGCTGTAAATACTTGGCATTACCTACAAGGCGGTGCTATGGATGAATATAGTGTCCGAGACAATCTGCAACAGTTTAAAAATATTCAACTTATTCCACGTTTATTAAATGACCTAACGCAAGGCGATACTGCATGTGAGATTTTAGGACAAAAATTCCCACATCCGATCTTTTTAGCACCGATTGGACATCAACAACTCTTTCATAGCGATGCTGAGGCTGCTTCTGCTCTTGCTGCTGAAGTTTTAGGCAGTAATTTTGTTTTAAGTACATTTACCAATACCAATATTCAAAATCTAAAAAAAGAAAATCCATACAAATGGTTTCAGCTCTATTGGCAAGGGGATCGCGAAAAATCATTAGCTCTGATTAAGCTCGCAGAACAACAAAACTTTAAAGCGATTGTGATTACGGTAGATTCACCGCATACCGGTATCCGAGATCGTGAGCGTCGTGTTTTCTTTCAACTGCCAGAAGGTATGCAGCATCCGCATACGCCGACTCACATTCCTTTGCCTGAAATAACAGAAGATCAACATCCTGTTTTTAACGGACTCATGCATATTGCACCCAAATGGGCAGATATTGAATTTATCATTGCCAATACAGATTTGCCTGTTATTTTAAAAGGTGTGCTCCACCCTTTAGATGCAAAAAAAGCAGTAAATATTGGTGTGAAAGGTTTAATCATTTCCAATCATGGCGGACGTGTTTTAGATACGGCCATTTCTCCACTTAAAGCCTTAGAAAAAATAAAAACCGTTGTACCGAGTGATTTTCCATTGTTATTGGATGGTGGTGTTCGCCGTGGAACAGATGTATTTAAAGCCTTAGCACTCGGTGCTTCTGCTGTATTGATTGGTCGTCCAGCGATTTATGGACTGGCAGTTGCAGGTGCTTTAGGTGTTGCTCATGTCATCAAAATCTTAAAGGAAGAATTTGAGATTACTATGGCTTTGATGGGAACGGCTACCGTAAATGAGATTAATCAAGAATACATTTTCCAAGATTAACGATTTTAAAGAAAATTTTTCTCTTAATTCGATTAAATAGTGCAAATTAAGAAAATTATTCCCGAACCATCTGTTTTACAATTAAGCTTAAGTTAAACCATTTACAAGCAGTCAGAGTCTGACTTTATGTGATGTTATTTCCATCCATAATTTTATGCCACTTTAGGCGAATATACTCCGAAAAATACTTGTAAATTGCGTGAATAGACACAATCTATAGAGTAGTAAGTTGCCTTTACCCAAGATACGAGCAACGACAACTACACAAGGAGTTATCTCATGATGTTGGCTGATCCAAGTAAAAAATATCGTCGCATGTACCAACGTGTTGACTTGCCTGACCGTCAATGGCCAAACAATGAAATCAATAAAGCGCCGATTTGGATGAGTACCGACCTTCGTGATGGTAACCAAGCGATTTTCGAACCGATGAACATTGAACAAAAATTCAAAATGTTCCAGATGTTGGTGAAAATTGGCTTTAAACATATTGAAATTGGTTTCCCTTCAGCATCACAAGTTGACTTTGACTTCACACGTAAATTAATTGAAGAAGGTCATATTCCAGAAGATGTTTATATTGAGGTTTTAGTACAAGCACGTGACCATTTGATTGCACGTACTTTTGAGTCTTTGCAAGGTGCAAAACGTGCCATTGTGCATATTTACAATGCAAACTCACCAACCTTCCGCCAAAAAGTCTTGAATGTTGACGTGGCTGGTGCAAAACAATTGGCAATCAATGCAGCAACCAAAGTCAAAGAATATGCTGCAAAACAGCCTGAAACTGATTTTATTTTCCAATACAGCCCAGAATGTTTTACGGCAACGGAACTAGAAGTTGCTAAAGATGTTTGTGATGCTGTCACTGAAATTTGGGAAGCATCTCCTGAGAATAAAGTGATCTTGAACTTACCTGCAACGGTTGAAGTTTCAGGCCCACACGTTTATGCAGACCAAATTGAATGGATGCACCGTAATTTACAACGCCGTGATGGTGTGATTATTTCTGTACACTGTCATAACGACCGTGGTTGTGGTATCGCTGCATCTGAATTGGCAATCATGGCGGGTGCTGACCGTGTCGAAGGTTGTGTCTTTGGCAATGGTGAACGTACTGGTAATGTAGACGTTGCAGCAATTGCTTTGAACATGTACACCCAAGGCGTGGCATGTGAATTAGATTTCTCAAATATCAATGAAATCATTGCAACTATTGAAGAATGTACAGGCTTACCTGTACACCCTCGTCACCCATATGCAGGTGATTTGGTCTTTACAGCATTCTCAGGTTCTCACCAAGATGCGATTAAAAAAGGCTTTGAATACCAAAAGAACGAAGAAATTTGGGATATGCCTTACTTGCCAATCGACCCGAAAGACTTAGGTCGTGACTATGACGCAGTGATTCGTGTCAACTCACAGTCTGGTAAAGGCGGTATAGCTTACTTATTAGAGTCCAACTACAACGTGGTATTACCTCGTCGTTTACAAATTGAATTCTCGCAAATCGTTCAACAAGTTGCAGATGACGAAGGTGTTGAAGTTTCAGCTCAACAAATCTGGACCTTATTCCAAGACACTTATGTTGAAATAAAAGATGCGCATTATGCTGCCAAAAACTACAGATTATCTGATGATAATGGCAACCAAGTGATTGAACTTGATGTGGTTGTAAATGGTGAAGTGCAGCATTTACGTGGTGAAGGCAATGGCCCGATTTCTGCAATCTTAAATGCGCTTCAATTACCAATTGATGTCGTTAACTATGAAGAACGCAGTATCAGTTCTGGCGCACATGCCAAAGCACTCGCTTTAATTGAACTTCAAGTACAAGGTACAGGTAAATCTGCATTTGGTGCAGGTGTACATGACAATATCGTCACCTCATCGATTGAAGCGATTATTGCCGCAACCAACCGTTTGATTGATCAAGGTGTATTAAGCACTGAGCAAGTGATTGCTGCTGCCGTATAAGCCATATCTATATAAGCAATATCAATTAAATGACTTTAGAAAGGATGTCCCAAGTGGTATCCTTTCTTGCGTTAAAGCTTAAGCCTAGAAATAAACTTTAATACTCAGACGCTATTGCAAAATTACTTTCATATCATTAATTTATTAGCAATAATGATGACGTAGATGTGCGTAACATCAGTAATTTATTCTACCTACCAAAATTTTAAGGCGAATTATTTCTGTGTCTTTTCCAGCTGACTCGGTGGGTGTAATCACCCCGCAAAAGTTCCAATTTGAAGAACCTTTAGAGCTAGAATGTGGCCGTATTTTACCACGTTTTGAAATCATGGTTGAAACCTATGGTGAGCTCAATGCTGATAAATCCAATGCAATTTTGATTTGTCATGCCCTTTCAGGTCATCACCATGCAGCGGGTTATCATCATGAAGATGATAAAAAAGCAGGTTGGTGGGATGCATGTATTGGTCCGAATAAAGCGATTGATACCTCGAAATTTTTTGTTGTTGCTTTAAACAATATTGGGGGTTGTAATGGCTCAACTGGCCCCACTTCACCGAACCCTGAAAATGAAAATCGCCCCTATGGCCCAGATTTCCCTTTAGTCACAGTACGAGACTGGGTGAAAACGCAGACCATGCTTTCTGACCGTTTAGGTATTGATATTTGGTATTCAGTGATTGGTGGATCTTTAGGTGGAATGCAAGCTTTACAGTGGTCTGTAGATTATCCTGATCGCTTAAAGAATTGCGTGATTATTGCTAGTGCGCCAAAACTTTCAGCGCAAAATATTGCCTTTAACGAAGTGGCACGTCAGTCGATTTTATCTGATCCTGATTTTCACAATGGTCGTTATTTAGAACATGATAGCTATCCAAAGCGTGGCTTAATCTTGGCACGCATGGTCGGACATATTACCTACCTGTCCGAAGAAGCCATGAAACAAAAATTTGGTCGTGACTTAAAATCGGGCAAATTTATGTATGGTTTCGATGTTGAATTCCAAGTCGAAAGTTACTTGCGCTATCAAGGTGAGCAATTCAGTCGTAACTTTGATGCCAACACTTATTTGATCATGACCAAAGCTTTGGATTATTTTGATCCATCTCGTGAATATGAATTGTCACTCAAAAAAGCCATGGCCAATACAAAATGTCGATTCTTGGTGGTGTCATTCACCACAGACTGGCGTTTTACCCCACAACGTTCACAAGAAATTGTAGATTCACTCATCAGCAATCATAAGTCTGTCAGTTATATCGATATCGATGCAGAACAAGGACATGACTCCTTCTTATTCCCTATTCCATTATATGTAAAAACATTACGTGCTTTTTTAGGTGGTCCTGAACACCTCAAAGCGACACCGAAGGAGGCATTGTAATGCGTATAGATCAACAACTATCTGAAAAATGGATTACACCCGGTGCAAGTGTGCTCGATTTAGGTTGCGGCGATGGTGAATTATTGGCACAGCTAGGCAAAAAGCAGCAAATTCGTGCTTATGGCTTAGAAATAGACCAAGAAAAGATTGCAATTGCTGTAAGCAAAGGGTTAAATATTATTCAACAAGACTTAAATCTCGGTTTGGGACGCTTTGCTGACCAGTCTTTTGACTATGTGGTTATGGCACAAGCTTTGCAAGCTGTAGATGCACCTGATGTGTTATTACGCGATATGGTGCGTGTGGGGAAACAAGCCATCATTACTTTTCCTAATTTTGCATACTGGAAGACTCGTTCTTTCCTTGCACTTAAAGGGATGATGCCTGTTTCTGATGCATTACCGTATATGTGGTACAATACGCCAAATATCCACTTATGCACCTTTCGTGATTTTGAAGCACTGTGTGCAGAAAATCAGATTCAAATTATTGATCGACTCGCTGTAAATGGGAACCAACAAGGAAGCTTTTTAAGTAAAGCTGTACCGAATTTGTTCGGCGAAGTCGCTATTTATCGAGTGAGCGCTCTATGAAAAAAATATTATTAGGTAGTACATTATTTTTTGGGCTGTTAAACATTCAAGCTCATGCAGAATATGTCTCTCAACAGCAGCCCTCTGTTTCTCAAATGGCTGCACAATATGCACATATGAATGTTGCCGATTTGCAAAAAGCAGCTAAATCTGGACAGCCAGCAGCACAATTTTATTTAGCGACTCACCTCCAAGCGGGAACAGGTGGTGTTTCTAAAGACCTTAAACAAGCTTTTGTTTGGTATAAAGCTGCAGCTGATCAAGGTGTTTCTGCTGCTCAGCTCAATGTTGGTCGTATGTATGCAGATGGTCTTGGTGTTTCTAAAAGTGAAACTTCTGCTCGTCAATACTTTGAAAAAGCAGCAAGTCACGGCGATAACCGCGCAAGCTTTAACTTAGCGGTGATGGAAGAGCAAAAGAAAAACTACATGGGTGCTTACCAGTGGTATGAGCTTTCGACTCGTGATGGTATGTTAGATAATAAAGTCATCAATATGTCTCAAAGCAAGAAAACTGCATTGGCTGCGAACTTAACTCAAGATCAAATTCGTACTGCAACTCAACGTGCAGACCAATGGATTCAAGCCCAGTAAGTCTGATTCTAAGATGCCTTACTAGATCCAAAAAACCGACCTATATTTAAGTCGGTTTTTTTGTTAGTTTAAAAATAATCTTTTGAAATTGAAATCTAGACTATCTAATGAGTAACGTTGACGCAGCTATATTCAAAGCTAGACTTGAACTTAAAACTATCAAACCTGAAGAAATTCAAGAATGGGCTATTGCAACTTTAGAAGCAGACTCATCCAATGTCCTAGCATTAGAAATATGTTTTTTCTCAAAACCAAAAGAAGTTGTAACGCACTTTAAAAAGATGTCTAAAAATATTTTTTCTCAAACCTTAACAGAAAAAATAATTAATGATCTATTGAAAGATTATATAAACAAGAACTTAAGTTTGTTTTCAATCAAAGAAGCTCAACGTTCTCTAATTCAAAAACTTTTACACTTCTCAAATGTGATCGAAAGTAAAGAGCTTTTTGAATTATTGAACTATTATGATGACCAATTTTACCTTAGTTCAGAAGGCTATACTTCTTCTGAACCAGATATTGTATTTCAAGATTTAATCAATGATTTAAAAAACTTCTTATCTAACTCAAATTAAATCAGAATTCTAAATAAAGTTATAATTCACTTATGAATAACGACAATATATATCTATTCTACTTATAGAATCAGCTAAAATACGCCACATTATTCAAAATCAGAGCAATTCAAATGTCTGCACAAGATTGGTTATCCCAAGGAACATTGGTACTCGCAAGTAATAACAAAGGTAAAATTGCTGAATTTGAAAAAATGTTTGCCGAGTTAAATTTGCCTGTAGACGTGGTTCCACAAGGAAAACTCAATATCGAAGATGCGATTGAAGATGGTTTAAGCTTTATTGAAAACGCCATTATCAAAGCACGTCACGCAAGCCGTATTTCAGGAAAACCTGCGATTGCAGATGACTCAGGTATTTGTGTGCCAATTTTAGGTGGTGCACCTGGAATCTATTCAGCTCGCTATGCAGGTGAACATGGTGATGATGCTGCGAATAATGTAAAACTATTAGAAAATTTAAAAGCTTATCGTCAAGATGGTAGCGTAATTGAAGGTATGTTTGTTTGCGTACTGGCTTTGGTTCAACATGCAGATGACCCACTTCCACAAATTTTTCAAGGCATTTGGCAAGGGGAAATTTTAGAACAAGCACGTGGTGAAAATGGTTTTGGCTATGACCCGCTGTTCTGGTTACCTGAACTGGGTATTTCTAGTGCTGAAATGAGCAAAGAGGACAAAAATAAAATCAGCCATCGTGGTCAAGCAATGCAATTATTTAAAGCAAGTTTGGAAAAGTAAAACCTTGTAAATCCCCTCTCCTTGTAGGAGAGGGTTAGGGTGAGGTCTATACTATATCCTCCCTCAATCCCTTCCAAAGGGAAGAAAACTTTTCCTTATTGTTATTATAATTCTCTACAACACATGCACCACCACCCCATAAATCACACACACTACACAGCTTACAATGGTTCCGGAAGCAATGTATTTTGCTGAAATACCTGTGCCATGATAATGCGTTTCCAATGCCACAATATTGGCGGCTGGTGGTAGACAGAACATCAGAAACATCACCCCGATATAATCATCGATATGTGGAATTGCAAAGAAATAATAAGCCATAGCACAAAGCGCTGCACCACAAAGTAATTTCAACAGTGCAACACGAACACTCCACCATAAATCGTCAACATGCACTTTGGTTTTACGCAACCACATTCCCAAAACACACATCCCTGCAAAACTCATGCACCATTTCGCTGCGCTATAAATCCAATCAATGAGAATATAATTTTGAAACTGTTGCACATCAAAACAACGAAGCACACCAGCGACAATCAATGCGACAACAGGTGGCGATTGCAGCATTTTTTTTAGAATCGTGAGAATGGATTGGGATTCTGAGCTAATTGAAGTCACTGCCCAAGAATTGCCAAAAATAGAAACACCAATATAAAGCGGAATCATGGCGATACTATTTTCTGGCCCAAACAATGCCATTGCAATAGGAAAACCCAACCAAGCCATATTGGTATAGCTAAAACACAATGAACTTAAACGGTCTTTTGACAGTACTAAAAAAATAAAGAATAAAATGATGCACGCAAAGAAACTAAATAGAATTAAACCTATGCTGCCCGATTTATAAAAAACCATATTGTAAATAATCACAATAGGGATAAATAAACGTGCTAGTAAGCTGGATAATAATGATTTTAATTGTATATTTAAGGCCGTATTTGCCAGTAATAACCCACAAATAAAAGACAAAAGTGGAAATAACAAAGCCACAGCATGCATCTCAATCGGTAGAAAATTCATGTTAACATACAGCACTAAGCTGTCGTTTAATACAATCTAAAAAAGTGTGTTATCTAGTATTTTACAAGTAATATAGCTCATTATATCTTCTCCAACACAGGCTATTAAAATCAAAAATCAACACAAAAATCCAACAAACTTATATGAATATTTCATAATATGTTCACGTATTCTTCTTAAATAAAACTTTAGTCTTACTTCATGAGTATTGGAATAATTTAACTCTTAAAAAATTCCCTCTAGTATGAATAAAGCCTCCCAAATTGAGCGACAATGAATAATAACTCGATATTTATAAACCAAGAGTCATTAGGATTTAGAGCAAAGAATAGAAACAGGAAAAGGATTCCATGATGACCAATGTAACACGTAGAAAATTTTTAGGTTTATCCGTCGCAGTTGGTGCTTTAGTCCTTACAGGATGTGGCGGTAGTGGTGACGATGATGATTCATCTTCAACTGGAGGGGGGTCTACAGGAGGATCAGGTACAAATCCGACTATTATCGGAACCATGCCTGATGAAGCTGAGCCACATACGCGTACATGGATGGTATTTGGAGCGTCTGATCAAGTTCATGAGCCTGCTAATATCAATGGTTTACGTGATGATTTAGCTAGAATTGCACTTAGTATTGCAGCTTTTGAACCTGTTTCTATATTGGTTCGTGCCAACGAAATGGATATTGCACGAGCAAAATTGAATCATTCAAATATTACTTTGGTTACAGGTACTATGGATGATTTCTGGGCACGTGACACGGGTCCAGTCTTTGTAAAAAATGCTCAGAATAAACTGACAGGTATCGATTTTAATTTTAATGGTTGGGGCAAAAAACAAAGTCACAATAACGATAAAACTGTTGCGGCACAAATGCTGAGTAATGTGAATATTGATCGCGTCACCTCCACATTAACCCTTGAAGGTGGTGGTATTGAAGTTGATGGCCTAGGTACAGCCATTATCACCGAAAGCTGTGTGTTGAATGACAACCGAAATCCAGGGATTACAAAAGCAGCTTGCGAAGCCGAATTGAAACGCTGTCTTGGGATTAACAAAGTCATTTGGTTGCCGGGTATTAAAGACAAAGACATTACAGATGGTCATACCGACTTTTATGCTCGTTTTGTCAGTGAAGGCGTAGTTGTTGCCGCTTACGATAGCGACCCTGCATCTTATGATCATGCTGTGACCAAACGTCATCTTGAAATCTTAAAAACAGCAACAGATGCCAAAGGCAAACCAATCAAAGTTATAGAATTACAAGCACCTACGACACTTCGAGTAAAAAATCCGAGTGAAGACTTTGCTGCTGGCTATATCAATTATTATGTATGTAATAATGCAGTGATCATGCCTGAATTTGGGGATGCTGTTGCAGATGCTGAAGCGAAGCAAAAGCTTCAATCATTGTTCCCAAATAGAAGCATCGTACAGATTAATATTGATTATATTGCTGCTGGCGGTGGCGGTATTCATTGTACGACGCAACAACAACCTGTCTAATTGTATCAATTAAATTATACAAGACATATTTTTGTCATTTTAGTTTGTTATAGTGGAAAAAATTAATATTTTTAAAAGGAAATAAATGATGGCAGGATTATCAATTTGGCACGTACTGATTTTTGCAATTGTCGTGATTTTATTGTTCGGTACTTCTAAGCTTAAAAATCTCGGTAAAGATGTAGGTGGTGCAGTAAAAGACTTTAAAAAATCAATTAAAGATGAAGAAACCACTGCTGCTTCAAATACTGAAGCCCGTACATTAGAACATCAAAATACCAATACTGATGTGAACTCTACTGTAAAACATTAATCGTAGAGGCGTAGAATCATGTTAGATGTCGGTTTTTCTGAATTACTCGTTTTTGGGATCATTGCACTTTTAGTGCTTGGTCCTGAAAAACTTCCTGAAGCTGCACGTTTTGCTGCTAAATGGTATAGCAAATTTAAGCGAGCCATTACGAGTGTTCAAAATGATATTGACCGTGAATTACGTCTTTCCGAATTCCGTGAGCAAATGCAGCAAGAAATGAAACGCATTCAAGAGCTTGAGCAAAAAATGCAAGCTCAAATGAATGAGTTACAACAACAATCCATACTTGCTGCAGAGCAACAAAGACAAGCAGCGCCATCGAATAATAAAAATTTCTCTTATACTTTTACTGGTTTCACTCAGTTAAACACTGTGGTTCCTTCAAGTTATATGGCAAAAATTTGGCTCGATCAACGCAACTGTACGCATCAAACGATCAAAACTGTAGATATCCAAAAGATGAATACAGCTGAATTCAAGGTGGCTGTATGACAGATTCTCTAGTACCTCAAATTCAAACAACAACAGAAAAAAACCAAGATGCTGAACAACCGCAACTTGAAGCAATGCCGATTACCCAACACCTTGTTGCGTTACGTAAGCATTTATTCAAAATTGTTGGTGCATTATTGCTGATTTTTTTCTGTTTATTGCCCTTTGCCAATAAAACCTATATCGCCTTATCTGAACCTCTCAGAAAGCAACTTCCTGCAAATTCAACCATGATTGCAACAGATGTCACCGCGACATTTATGGCACCTTTTAAGTTGAATTTCTTTATTGCGCTGATGTTGGCAATGCCTTTTATTATTTATCAATTATGGGCATTTATTCGACCTGCTTTATATGAAAAGGAAAAGAATCTCGCCTTTCCATTGTTATTTGGCAGTATTGTTCTGTTTTATTCAGGCATAGCTTTTGCCTACTTTGTTGCCTTGCCATCAATCTTACATTTCTTCATGAGTGTTTCTCCTGAAACTGTTGCACCCATGACAGATATCAATAGCTATCTTAACTTTTGTTTAAAACTATTTTTGGTTTTTGGTGTGACTTTTGAGATTCCAATTATCACGCTGATCCTGATTTTAGTGGGTCTCGTTTCGACAAAAACACTTGCAGAAAAACGTCGTTTTATTATTGTTGGATGTTTCTTCATTTCAATGTTTATTACGCCACCTGATGCAATTTCAATGATTATGTTAGCAATTCCTATGTGGATGCTGTTTGAGCTTGGCTTATTATTTGGTAAATTAATTGAAAAGCGTCATAAAACTGAAGCTTAAATCGCAATGGAATAGTCTAAACATCATAAAAAGCGACTTCACTATAAGTTAATGCCAGTCAGTTAAGAGTAATTTATAATTTAGTAGCTACTCATCTAAGAATCTCCCCTAACCCTGAGCCATTTATGGCGCAAGGAAAAAGAGGGGAACTATTGAGAATTTAAAATAATTTTAGATTCCTTGCGTAGCAGTGCTGCTCATCCCTCCTTTATCAAAGGTGAGGAGCATGCTCCGCAAGGGGAGGATTTTAAAAGGCTTAATTGATCAGCATTACGTCCCTATAAATCGCTTTTTATATTTAAGGCTTCGCTAAAACATAAAACACAATGTTCTCAATAAAAACTTAAATGCTTTCCCTTCCCCATCAAAAAATTGCTTAAAAAATTTCAAACTTAAATAAAGCTTAAATTTAACCAATATTAAATATAAACGTAAGAAAGCTTACATATTACTCCGCTATGGTCTATGGCTTATTAAATATTTTATTTATCAATTACTTTAAGCCAAAGGAAAGCATCATGACCGACCTCACGCCATATCATGAAGAACAAGAGTTAGACAATAACACTTCAAATAATATTCATTTTCGCGACATTTTAGAACAACGTATCTCTCGCCGTAGTCTCATTACAAAAACAGCAAGCGGTGCAGCAGCATTGGCTTTGGCATCAAGCCTCACAGGCTGTAATGATGATGACAATTCAAGTACAACACCACCAACAACGATTAAAAAACCTGAAAAGTTAACGTTCAAACCAGTTGCAAAAAATCTAAATGATATCGTTACAGTTCCTGAAGGCTATGAAGCAAATGTGCTTTATGCAATGGGCGACTCAATTAACCCTGCATATACAGAATGGGATGATAATAACGTTCCAACAGGTTTAAGTTTTCAATTCCGCTCAGGCGATTGCCATGACGGTATGAGTTATTTTGGCCTAAATGGCTCAACGCAAAAGTATGATGCAAAAGCTGCTGATCGTGGTTTATTAGTCATGAATCATGAGTACATCAATCCGACATTTTTACACCCTAAAGGCGCAACCAAAGTCGATGGTCGCCGCCCTGAAGACGAAGTGATTCGTGAAGTGAACGCACATGGTGTTTCGATTATTGAGTTAAAGAAAGACAGTAAAACTCAGAAGGTTGAAATCGTTAAAAACTCTGTGTTAAATCGTCGTATTACAGCTGCAACAGTTATGGACTTTGGCGGTATCGTGGCAGGTAGTGAGTTAGTTACAACCAAATATTCTCCAGTAGCAAAACAAACCCGTGGTACACATAATAACTGTGGTAATGGTTATACACCGTGGGGAACATATTTAACGACTGAAGAAAACTATATTGGTTACTTCGTGCGTAATAAAGGTGATGATGCAAAACGTACAGCTGCTGAAATTGTGGCGCTCAATCGCTATGGTTTAAAAGATGGTGCAAGCTCTCGTTACGGCTGGGAGACAGCAATTGGTTCATTGCAAGAACAAGATTTATATGACCGCTGGAACGCATCTGTAACAGCAAATTCAGCGACACAAGACTATCGCAATAGTGCAAATACCTTTGGCTGGATCGTTGAAATTGACCCTTTTGATCGTAGTCAAAACCCAGTAAAACGTACCTCTTTAGGACGTTTTGCGCATGAAGACTGTCGTGCAAGCCGTTTAATCGAAGGTGAAAACCTTGCTTTCTATATGGGCGATGACTCTCGTGGTGAGTACATCTACAAGTTTGTTTCTGATGCAAAATGGGATGCCAAAGATGTTAATGGTGGCTACCGTGCTGGTGACAAATACATGAACTCAGGCAAGCTGTATGTTGCTAAGTTTAATAATGATGGTACTGGACAATGGATTGAACTTGCCTATGGTAAAAATGGTTTAACCAATACCAATGCAGTTTATCCTTTTAAATCACAAGCTGAAGTAACCACTTTCGCTCGTTTAGCAGGTGATGCAGTCGGTGCAACCAAAATGGATCGTCCAGAATGGGTTGCTGTCAATCCTGAAAATGGCGAAGTCTACGTTACACTGACTAACAACTCAAACCGTGGTACTGCACATGCCTTAGATGCAGCAAACCCTCGTAACTATGTTGATCCTGAAGGTGGTAAAGGCAATGTGAATGGTCACATTATCCGTTTCCATGAAAAAGACAACAAAACCACAGCTGAAAGCTTCACTTGGGATATTTACTTATTCGGTGCTGAGGCAAAAATGGCAAGCAACATCAACCTTTCTGGTTTGAATGATAATAATGATTTATCTTCTCCAGATGGTATGTGGTTCGATCCACGTGGTGTATTGTGGATTCAAACCGATGATGGCGCATATACAGACACTACAAACTGTATGATGCTCGCTGCCCTACCGGGTAAAGTGGGTGACGGTGCTAAAGCGACAACTTCAGCAGGACAAGAAACCATCGTTGGAGCAAAAGTAACCGATGAAAACTTACGTCGCTTCCTGACGGGCCCTAAAGAATGTGAAATCACAGGTGTAACCATGACACCTGACTTTAAAGCCATCTTTATCAATGTTCAACACCCTGGTGAAGATTCGAAGTCTTATAGCACACCAACCAGTCATTGGCCTGCGACACAAAAAGATCCAAACAATAAAACAGCTCGTCCACGCTCAGCAACAGTTGTAATTACGCGTAAAGATGGCGGTTTGATTGCAGGTTAAGACTTTGAATTTGCCTTGAATTTTGTATCAGAAGCTTTCATTTTCAATATGTGTTGTTTCACTAGACTTATTTCGTAAGTCGAGTTGTGATAGACATTGATTTACAAAGGAAGTTCCCTCTCCTTTATAAAGGAGAGGGTTAGGGAGAGGATTTATATGATAAATCCTCTCATTCTTTTGTTGAACAATATTCATTATCCCAGAGAGAGAAGAGACTTTTAATATTCATATTACTGCTAATTTCTTGTTTTTTTGACTATGGCAAGAGGCTTAATATCAACACGTGTTTTTTTCAATCATGGGCAATTTGATTTGCACAAAATCACCTTGATGTTCACCTTGTTGGGTCTTTTCCACCCAATCTATATCTGATTTGCTTATTCTTAAAAAATTGGAGCAACGTGTCCCGTAAATTGGACTTTGAATAAAAGTAGAAGACAATAATTCTTCCATTTCTAAATTGATTCCCGTACTTGGTAATAAGTCTGGAATTATTTTTCGTTCATCTTCTAAAATATCCCACACAGCATATTCTAAATCTGCTTCTGGCGTTGAAGGCAGCTGCATCATTGGCAAAAATTCTTGAGTAAACCGTTTGCGCAAATGTTGGGTCTTTTCCCAGTCATCAGACATGAGCCCATTAGAAACCACAAATACACCTTTGGATAAAACCTGCGGTGCTTCACCACGATTACTCATATAAACAGCTTGATGTTGATCCCCAATAAATAAATTAAAACCTGCGTAATTCATTTGTGATTGTTCTAATTGTTGTGCAAAACGAATCGGTGTTTGTTCTGATTCTAAAAAGGCTTGGATCAAATGACCACGAGACGTTGGATAACCTCGTTGATCTGCTCCATCACGATAATTCGTAATAACTGCCCAACGTCCTTGTTGAGTTACACCCATCCATGTTCCACCTGATTGTAAGTCTTGTCCTGCAATAATTTGGCTTTTTGGCCATTGGTGCAGTTGTGACGTCGGACGCTGATAAAACTCATCACGATTTGAAATGAGACAGACAGGAAAATCATCCAAAACTTGCCAAGCCAATGCCACAATACACATAAATACACTCCATGAACTTTACACATTGAATGTACAACATTTTTCACATCTTTCAGCTAAAATCTGTGCGAAATATATAATCAAGGAATAGGAATGCTCACCTACCCGAATATTGACCCCATTGCAATCGCTTTGGGGCCTGTCAAAGTCCATTGGTATGGACTCATGTACTTATTGGCATTTTTATGTGCTTGGGGACTTGCAACATATCGCGCGAAACAGCGAGATAACTGGGACTCAGAAATGGTTTCAGATCTCGTTTTCTACGGCGCACTCGGTGTAGTACTCGGTGGTCGTCTTGGTTACGTTATTTTCTACGAATTTGATAAATTTCTTGCAGATCCAATTTGGCTGTTTAAAGTCTGGACTGGCGGTATGAGCTTCCACGGTGGTTTCCTTGGTGTGATGATTGCCATGTTATTGTGGTGTCATAAATACAAAAAGACATGGTTTGAAACCCTTGATTTTATTGCACCTTGTGTACCTACAGGTTTAATGTTTGGTCGTATTGGTAACTTTATTGGTGGTGAGTTATATGGTCGCCAAGTGACTGATCCAAACTTTGCTTTGGGTATGATCTTCCCAACAGATCCATTGCAATTGGTTCGACATCCTTCACAAATTTATCAAGCTCTTTGCGAAGGTTTATTACTGTTTATAATCCTGTGGTTCTATAGTGCAAAACCACGCCCACGTTATGCAGTTTCAGCTGTCTTTTTAATGGGTTATGGTTGTGCTCGCTTCTTTATGGAATTCTTCCGTGAACCTGATGCAGATCAAGGCTATATCTTGTTTGGATGGATGACCAAAGGACAAATGCTGTCACTACCCATGATTTTGATTGGAGTATGGTTAATTTGGTACGCATATCAAAAGAAAATCTTTGATTGGGGCCCTCAAAAGACAACACTGAACTAAATTGATTCGGGAATAATGAGCAAGTGTCTCATTATTCCGACTATGTTAAAGTACACATAACATTGACACGTTGATTGATTATGCTTGAATTTTGGTTTGATCCTAAAGTAGCCATTGCTAAGAAATTGGCATTCTTTATTGTGATTGCAATCGCTTCAATCGCACTTTACTGGTACCAGCCTTTAACATTAGACAACATCTTACTGTTTGCAGGTACTGGGATTATTTTTTTAATCTGCCGTTATTGCAAAGTGCATTTTGCAGCAAAAAATCCAACAGGCTTACTTTATCGCTTGCTCACTTGGATTCCAATTGCGATTCTTTTAGCGCTTATTTTTAAAAATATGAACAATGGTGAAATCTTGATTCCTGGTGCTCAAGGCGTTGCATTTATGGCTTTGGCAGTCTGTATTTTCTCTCCATTGGCATTATTGAATAAGAATACGCCTGAACAAAACTAAACCATACATCCCCCTATCATTTTGATGATTTATATGGCTGTTCATAGCAACATTATCAGTCAAAATGATTTCTTTTTATTTTATGACAATTACTCAATATGTTATTAGATTTTTGGTACTCAGAACGCTGTACTCGACAAATTAAATTGATGGTTTCAGTCATCACCTGTGCAATCATTTATTATTGTTCAACCTTTGAAAAACTCAGCCCTATATTTACCCTCGCAAGTTTAGCGATTGGTATTTCTATCCATGTGCTTAGAAATATATCCATTAAAATCGCAATGGGTACGCCATATCTCAAGCTTTATAAAATTTTATTTGCTGTCTTTCCAATATTCACTTTTTCAATCTTAGTCTTTCTTTTACCCAACGCCAATAAGCTCTATACAGCTATTCAAGCTTTAGGATTTGTTGCTTTAGGTCTGTTTGTTGTTTCAATTTACGAAAGTCGCCAAAAACGCTTTGAATAAAAAAGGAAGCGGTCTATTCAAAACGCTTCCTTTTTTATCTATTCCACAAATGGTTAGTCCGTAAAATAAATCAACCTGAGCTCGGGATAAGATATGTTTCCAATTATATGATACGCGGAAACGTCAGTCGCATTGTTCGAGGCAGGGCTACATTTGTAATATACTGTTTTTGCGATATATTAGGTACTTGATAGTATCTGTCGAGTTGGCGACTGACAAGTGGTTTTGCCTACTTTTCCCGAAAGAAAAGTAGGTCGAACCGAAGGTTAATCCTTACATCTGACTTTAAACGGTAAGACTCCGTTGTGCCTGATCTATCTTTTCAATAACTTACATCAGAGTTTATCCCGAACTGACGTTAAATCAATCTCAGGTGTCATTTACATAATAAGAAGATTAAGTTAAGCATTTAAACGGTAATATTCATACGTCACGTTTGGATCTTTATAAACATCATAACTACGCTGTCTAAAGTCTGAAACCCATTGTGAACCAGTAAATCCTGCAATATGCCCATAACGATGGCGGCTAGTTCTATTGATAATATAAATGTCGCCTTCTTGCGGATTATCAAAATCAGGGCGGATCTTCTTATAACCAATTTCAGTCAAAGTACTTCCCCAATCTGAAGCTGCGACTGGATGATCAGAAAAACGTGCACCCGCCGATTGCAAAGCAATACGCACATATCGTGCACAACGATGCGCTGTGGTACTACGTGACATACTGACGAGCTTTTGAGTGAATTTTTCAATATCAATCAGGCTTTCTTGTTTAAAATTTTCAGTTTGGTTTTTAAAATTTTCTAATGCTTTGTTTCTTAAGTATTGTTCTGGTTGGAATGTATTATTTTGATTTTCCGATCGTACTTGAATATGAACCGTGGGGCTCACGTATTCATTCATATTAACATTATGGTCGTAAATCATGCCTAATCCTCAAACTTCGCATCATGAATTGGTTAAAACACCTTGTAAAAACCAATAACAACATTTCATAAGCAAAGCATACTAATCAGCGAAACTTAAAAAGTAGATTAAAAACATGTAAAAAAATATGTAAGTGTTAATAAATCTCATTTGTACATTTTTAAATGACTGAAACCAATGAAATTGTGGCTCTGCCCTTTTGGATCTATTTGATCAAAATATGTACGCAACAAAAAATACACTCTAAGCCATATTGGTAAAAAATTAACTCAATTGAATCAATAGCTTTTAATGTCAATTCAGTCACATTTTTAGATTTACTCAACCTTCAACAACGCTCTAACCTCATCATTTTTAAAATAAAAAGCTTATAAAAATCTATAAGCGTCTATCACTTCAATGAAAGTGAATATTCATAAAATCCTCCATCAACAAAATTTCCTCAGCAAAATTAATTTGCGCAAAAATTGTAAATTTTGCTCACCCAAACTTTGTCGCTTGTAAATCTTTCATTCATGGATATTTTTGTTTTAAAGCACGTTACAAATCTGAAAACTTACTTAAATTGCTATTCATAGCGCAATTATCAATTTTTGATAGAACAGCGATTTTAAGCAGAATAAAGATAAAAACTTAGAGTGAAAATGCTTAGGCAGAATCAATCAGTCTTAAAAAAAACTTCAGTTTAGTATAAACTCAGGTGTCATTTAAAAGCAGTGTGAATCCTTGTTCAAACTATAGAATCTATCTCTCTTGTTGCAATGATTCACCCTCAGATTGGAAAATTTATGAAAGCGTATTTAGACCTCTTACAACATATCCTAGACAATGGCGGTGACAAAGGTGATCGTACAGGTACAGGTACACGTTCTGTATTTGGTCATCAAATGCGTTTTGACCTTTCAAAAGGTTTCCCTTTACTGACCACAAAGAAAGTGCATTTCCGTTCTATCGTCATTGAACTATTGTGGTTTTTAAAAGGCGATACCAATGTTCAATATTTAAAAGACCATAAAGTGTCTATTTGGGATGAATGGTCTACAGCAGAACAAACTGCCCGTTTTGGACGCTCTGAAGGTGAATTAGGACCAGTCTATGGTCATCAATGGCGTAACTTTGGCGCAACTAAATTAGACAATGGTTTGTATGAAAATGATGGTTTTGATCAAATCAAATGGTTGATCAATGAAATCAAAACCAATCCAAACTCACGCCGTTTAATCGTTTCAGGTTGGAATCCGAATGAAGCAGGTAATGTTGCATTACCACCATGTCATACGCTTTTCCAATTCTTCGTTCAGGACGGAAAACTCTCTTGTCAGTTATATCAACGCAGTGCTGATGTGTTCTTAGGTGTGCCATTTAATATTGCCAGCTATGCATTGCTTACCCATATGATTGCGCAAGTCTGTGGCTTAGGTGTAGGTGATTTCGTTTGGACAGGTGGTGATACACATTTATATGTTAATCATTTTGAACAAGCTCAACTACAGTTAACACGTGACCCGTTATCATTATGTCAATTAAAGTTAAATCCTGAAGTCAAAGACATTTTCGATTTCAAATTTGAAGATATTGAAATTGTGGGTTATGAATCCCATCCTGCAATTAAAGCCCCTGTTGCGGTTTAATACTGATTAGTTAAGAGTAATTTAGTGATTACTCATTTAAGAATCTCCCCTAGCCCTGAGCCATATATGGCGCAAGAAAAGGAGGGTTGGGGAGGATTTAAAAATGCTTAACTGATCAGCATTACCTGTCGCAGTTTAATTTTATAAAATACGCCATCAACTAAGGAAGACCACCTCTCTGAAATAAAGAGAGGTTGGGAACGATTAGAAAGAGTAAGTTATGAGCTTTAAAAATTTTGAAATTGTACATGTTGTTGCAATGGATCAACAGCGTTGTATCGGTAAAGGTAATGACCTTCCGTGGCATATTTCCGCTGATCTCAAACACTTTAAAGAAATTACTCAAGGTGGTGTCGTGGTCATGGGGCGTAAAACCCTTGAATCCATGGGACGAGCGCTGCCGAAACGTGTGAATTGGGTGATTACCCGAGATACAAACTGGTCATTTGAAGGTGTAAAAACAGCGCATAGTATTGAAGAAGCTTTGGAACTGGCCATTCCTGATGTTCTAGCCTCAGAAAAACCTGACAGTATTTTCATTATTGGTGGTGGTGAAATCTTTAAACAAACCATGGCTATTGCCGATCGTTTAGAGCTCACCCATGTCGAGCTTGATGTTCGAGGTGATGCACATTATCCAGAAATTCCAAAAGAATTTAACAAAATTTCGAGCGAATCACATATTGATGACAAAACAGCTATTGCTTTTGAGTTCGCAACATATCAAAAATAAGGGTAATCTTGCTAAAGCTTAATAAAAACCCTTCACTATGCATAATACGGACAAAAAAAACTTTATCCACACTTTAGGAATGTTCTTAATACATTCCTTTTTTAGTCTTTTTATCATTTTAAGCACTGTTTGGTTTTGTTTAGCTGTTTGGATTCAACAACCCTTCGGGCAAAGTTTTAGCTATGGGTTGATCGCAATTTGGATTGTCTTTGCATTTAGTATTTTAGGCTTTTATTTCACCAATAAAACGCTTAATCGTAAAACTGGCAGCTTGATTTATATTTTGGCTTTTATTGTCAGTTTACTGTGGTATTTCAATATTTCTGCAAAACAAGATCGAGAATGGAGCCCTGACGTTGCTAGAGTTTTCAGTTATCAACAGCAAGGCAATGTAATCACCATTCATAATGTGCGAAACTTCAATTGGCATTCAGAAACTCAATATGATGAGCGCTGGGATACTCGTAGCTACAATCTCGACCACATCACTGGGATAAATGTCATTACTTCCTATTGGATGGGGCCTGAAATTGCTCACACCTTAGTGAGCTTTAATTTTTCAGACCAAAAGCCTTTAGTATTTTCGATAGAAACTCGTAAAGAAAAAACTGAAAGTTTCTCTGCTATTGGTGGTTTTTTTAGAAAATATGAGTTGAGTTTGATTGCTGCTGATGAGAAAGATATCGTCTATACACGTAGCAATATTCGAAACGAACAGGTTTATTTCTTCCCCGTTAAAATTCCAAAATCTGAAATGAAAGCACTTTTTGAAGAATACTTAAGTAAATCAAAGCAGTTGGCGAAACATCCAAAATGGTATAACACTTTAACCAGTAACTGCACCACTTTGGTTTTTGATATGGTTCAAGCGATTTCACCACAAAAACTTCCAATGGACTATCGTTTATTTGCTTCGGGTTATTTACCCAATTATCTTTATGACCTTGGTGCTTTAAACCAACAATGGACAATGAAACAGTGGTATGACAAAGCACACATTAACCCACGAACCGCTGAATTTGCTCATTTTAAATATCAAAATAGTACTAATTTCTCAAAAGTAGTGCGCTTTGGCTTACCCCAAGAACAGGTACAATAAAATCATTTTGTAATTTAATTTGTGTATCGATCAAGATTCAGCTACTTTTTGTTTATATAAAACGATACGTTTAAAACAATTGAAATTAAAGAGAATACTTATGTTGAAATCCGCAATTGTGACTGCTTTAATCACTACGACTTTACTTGCGGCTGGATGTACTTCTATGCCAAATAAAGATCAGCAAGCAAAGAATTTAAGCTTATTACAGAATAAAACTTGGGTGCTGACATACATTGGAACGACCGAGTACAAGACTGTTTCTACAGTAAATACACCCATCATTCAATTTGGTACAGATTTACGTGTAAGTGGCACAGATGGCTGTAATCGCTTGATGGGACTTTATGCGATCAAAGGTGAACATATAACTTTAGGTCAATTGGGTTCAACTAAAATGCTTTGTAAAAACAGCATGCAACTTTCAGCTAAATATAGCGAAGCTTTAAATAAAGTGACGGCTTATCAAGTCTATGACAAAACACTTAAGCTGTTAGATCAGCACGGCAATCGCGTATTGCAATACACAACCACGACCCCATAAATAGCCTGCACATTCAATTTTAAATGTGAGAAGTTATGAATATTTCATAAATGACTAGGTCATAACTTCTACTCGCTAAACAAAAGAGTTGATTGAACAGGATTTAGATACACCGAATACTGTTACTGTTAAAGATCAATTTCACATGACTAATTCACATTAATTTTCTATATTCTCAATACTGAGTATTGATCAATAAAAGGACGTCACAATGCAACAAGCGCTTTTGGGTGGTGGATGTTTCTGGTGTACTGAATCCGTTTTTCTACAATTGAAAGGCGTAGAAAAAGTGGTGAGCGGTTATGCAGGTGGTACAACTCAAAACCCAAGTTATGAGGATATCTGTACAGGCAATACAGGACATGCTGAAGTGATTTTGATTGATTTTGATGAAAATCAAATTAGTTATAAACAATTACTTGATGTATTTTTTGCAGTCCACGATTCAACGACTTTGAACCGTCAGGGCAATGATATTGGAACCCAATATCGTTCAGTGATCTATTATTTTAATGAGCAACAAAAAGCTGAAGCTGAACAATATATTGAGCAATTAAAAGCAGAAGGTCTGCCAATCGTGACTGAACTCAGCCCTGAACCAACGTTCTATGCAGCTGAAGAATATCATCAAAATTTCTTTGCCAAGAATCCTTCACAAGGCTATTGCAACTTCTCTATTCCACCTAAACTTTTAAAATTACGAACCAAATTCCAAGATTTACTTAAATGATCTACTCAAATGATTGACTTCAACAATTGAGTGAAGTGATTGAGATAAAAAAGCGATCTTTTATAGATCGCTTTTTTTACATCAATTATTTCAATAACTAAACATACGTTCGTGCTTAAATTAATTATCACTCATAAAAGCCAAATCATTTAGACCAGCTTCACTTGCACGTGACATCACTTGTGCAACAGTATCATAACGAGACTCTTTATCTGCACGAAGCTGTACAGCAGGCTTGACTGGCTTTTGACCTGCTTCATTAAAACGAGTAGACAATTCATCTAAAGTAATAATTTGATCGTTCCAAGCCACTTCACCTTGCGGGTTAATACTAATCGTAATTGCTTCAGGCGGTGGAGCAAGTACTTCAGCCGTGGTTTTCGGTAAGGTTAATGGTATCGATGGGTTAGCAACGGTTGCTGTCACCAAAAAGATGATCATCAATACCAACATAATGTCGATCAGCGGAATGAGATTCATCTCATTCATGCCAGAATCGTTGTCTTCTCCCAATTGAAAAGCCATTAAGCTTGACCTCCAACTAAACCTTTTTGTGCCGATACAGATTCAACTTTCTGTGTTGAAGAGTCTTGCAACAACATCGTATCGATCAATAAGCTATGCGCTTGATCTTGTAACTCATGTGCTAATGTACGGTTAAAACGTACACAAATGTTATAAGCCAATACGGCAGGAATTGCCACGGCAAGACCTAAGCCTGTCATGATCAGCGCTTCACCTACAGGTGTAGCAACTTGAGCCAAACCTGCTTGACCGCTCTTACCTACAGCAACCAATGCATGGAAAATTCCCCACACTGTACCGAATAAACCGACAAATGGTGCGAGTGAAGCAATTGTTCCTAGAACTGAAACACCTTTCTCAGCATTGGCTTTTTCTGCTGAAATTTGACGTAACAAAGCTTGTTCAGCAACGGCTTTACGTTGTTCAAAACCTAATGGCGCAAGTTTAGCCTTGAGTGCACTCATTGCCTGAGTCAGTTGAGCTTGAGCAATTTGCTTGAGTTGGCGAGTGCCTAAAATACGCAAAATGAACACAGTCCAAGTTGCAATCGACATTGCCAATAACACGAAATACAGTGTTTTACTGACTGCATCAGCATGTTGCCAATAAACTGAAAAGTTCATGTAGAACTCCTATTATCTTGTAGTCGGTGTTAAATCAAATGGTTGCTCTGCACTAATTGGATAAGCGATACCATTTTCTTTATAAGGTTTAAATTTTGCATTACGAACTGAATTTGAAACTTTATTGGTCAATTCAGGACTACAGCTTGAGTTTTTTACACTAGCGCTGGTTACACTGCCCTTCTCATTGGCTTTAATTGAAATAACAACGCGACAACTGCTCGTTAATTCACTTGCTTTAAAGCTCAATTTTGGAGATCGGCTCCATTGAACACCTGACCCACCAATAGAAACACTTTTTGGAGAGGATTGTACAGGTTCTGCCATAGGCTCAGGCTTTGGATCTTGTATAGGTTCAGGCTTTGGTTTTTGTGTGATCTTTGTTGTCACTGTCGTTGAAACCACAGGAGTAGGTTCAGCTTTAACCGTTTTCTCTACAACTTTCTTGGTTTCAGCTTTTTTAACTTCTACAACCTTTTCCACTTTCTTGGGTGGAGGTAACGCTTTTTCAACAATCTTAACCTGTTTAGGTTTTGGTGGTTCTTTCGGTTTAGGAAGCTCTTTCGGCGGTGGTGGTTCTTTAATTTTTACAAATTTAACTTTTAATGGTTCTTTTTTGATTTGAGGTAGCTCTGGTGCTTTCATTTGGCTAACAGCCCAAAGAACACCAACATGACCAACGATCACCGCTAAAATAGCAGCAATAACTTTTTTCTTCATTGGTGGAGGCGTATGAAGTGGTGCTGTGGAAGAGTGACTCATAAGAATCTAAATACCTAAAACTGACTTAAACTACAAAACAAAATATTTCATAGGTCAAGCACATCGAATAGAACAACTAAAGTGGCCTAATGATAAATGAGAAGTGTTTTCATTTGCAACTGCTTTTTCGTTGTAGTTAATCGATTTTACGAATCAAAAATGTAAAAAGGATGCCTAAAGCATCCTTTTCTTGGAACATGATATACAATACTTTTCACATATTATTGAAATACAACAGTCTTATTCCCATCGACAATAATACGATCTTCAAGATGCCATTTGACTGCTCTGGCTAAAACATTACGTTCTACATCTTGACCAAGTTCACGTAATTGTTCAACAGTAAAATCATGATTAACACGTTCTACATCTTGTTCAATAATAGGCCCTTGATCTAAATCGGCAGTAACATAATGTGCTGTTGCACCAATCAACTTCACACCTTTTTCATATGCTTGCTTATAAGGATTTGCCCCCACAAATGCAGGTAAGAAAGAATGATGAATATTGATGATCTTCATTTCCCATTTTTGTACAAACTCTTCATCCAAAATTTGCATATAACGAGCAAGTACCAATAAATCGTTACCTTGCATAAGCTCATCTATAGCAGCATAAGCTTCACGTTTGTTCTCTTTATTTACAGGAACAACGTAGAATGGAATACCGAAGTTTTCGACTGACTCACGTAAATCTTCATGGTTTGAAACCACTTGGGTAATTTCACAGGGTAAACCACCACGTGAATGACGCCATAACAACTCAAGCAAAGCGTGGTCAACTTTAGAAACTAAAACGCCGACTTTTTTAATATCACTCACTAATGCCAAACGCCAATGCATTTCATAACGCTCTGCGACATTACTGGCAAAAGTTTGCAGCAAACTCTCACGGCGTGATTGTAAATGATCAAGTTCAAACTCAACACGCATAAAGTAACGTCCACCCTGAGCTTCTGTAGCATATTGATCAAGTGCAGTAATATTTGCGCCTTGATGATACAAAAAGCTCGATACAGCTTGCACGATACCAGGCTTGTCTTCACAAGTAATCAGTAAACGTGCTGTGTGGGCAGTAGTCATGTTCATGTTGATGGATATCACTTATAAGTTAATTTTAAAAACAGCCAAATATTCTAACGCTTTTTTACCAGCTTTCAATCATCGTTATAAATCAATCTTGATGAATGGATGATAAACTGGCAAATAATTCAGAAGAACCAAAGCTTTCTAATAAGCGCTCATACGTCTCACGACTTTCACCACGCAAATATGGACCTTCTAAAAACACCATTTGTCTTAAAGCTTGCCAAATCCACTTTTCGTCCAAATGATTTGAATCGCTTAAATGTCCAGACATATATAAAAAATTAGTCCAGTTGGTCAGTACAATCCAAATATTGATAATCAGCGCTTCGATTTCTGAAGACGTCATTTGCATTAAGCCCGCTTCAACAAAGGCATGATAGATTTTTTGCCCTTGCTGCATCACTTTGCCTGCAAAGCGCGGATAAATTTTTCTAAAATCTTCGTTATTCTCAACCAAATGATAAACATCACGATGCAAAAAGCGAAATTCCCAAAGCTGACTACTTAAAACTTGAAAATAACGTATCTTGTCATTTGCATTGACTGCACGGTCATCGGGTAATGAGAGCATGTCTAAAGTTTCTTTTTGGTACTGCTCCATCAACTCTTTGATGATCTCTTGTTTGTTTCGAAAATGGTAATACAAATTTCCAGGACTAATCCCAAGCTCAGCAGCTATATGGTTTGTCGTTACAGAACGTTCACCACGTTCATTAAAAAGTTGCAGACTAATCTGCAAAATTCGATCTTTCGTTTTTAAAGTTTTGGTGCTCGACATCCTATTACCATTTTTAACCGTTAGCGCAAGCTAAACATAAAGTGACTTGACTATTTAGAGTATTTACTCTAAAAAATACATTATATTAACCTATCCGTAAATGGTGCTTGTCATGAACAGTCATACAAAAACAAATTCAATGACTCCCTTTTCCCCTGAAATTCAACATATGCATGATGTTTTGCAACAACAGAAGACTGCATATCAACGTTATCCTATGCCAACTGCAAAGGAACGTATTGAACGCTTAGCGCGCTTGAAGAAAGTTCTCGTTAAATATCAAGATCAATTTGCAGAAGCGATTAATCAAGATTACGGTAATCGTTCATTCAGCGAATCAAAGATCGGTGAGTTACTTACATGTTTAGAGCAAATTAAATATTATAGCAAGCATTTAACCGCTTGGATGAAACCATCTAAACGTCACGTTTCTATGTTACACCAACCTGCTAAAGCATGGGTACAATATCAACCTTTAGGTGTGATTGGGATTATTGCACCGTGGAACTACCCATTGCTTCTCTCGGTTGGTCCTTTAATCTGCGCTTTGGCTGCGGGTAACCATGCCATGATCAAGATTTCAAGCGCATCTGCAAATTTTGGCTTTGTTTTAGAAAATGCATTATCAGAAGCTTTCCCACAAGAACTTGTAACTGTAATCAATGGTGGTGGACAAGTTTCAGATGAGTTCAGTCATTTAGCTTTTGATAAAATTATTTTCACAGGGTCTGGCAACGTAGGTAAAACCGTGATGGCTGCGGCATCACAAAATCTTGTTCCAGTGATATTAGAGCTGGGTGGCAAATCACCCGTCATCGTGCATCCATCAAGCGATATGAAAATCGTTGCTGAACGCATTTCTTTTGGTAAATTATGGAATGCGGGGCAAACGTGCGTTGCGCCTGACTATATATTCCTACCTAAAGGTAAAACTGCAGAATTTATTAGAAGCTTCAAAGAAGTTGCAACAGAAATGTACCCAAGTCTGCGCGATAACCAAGACTACACTTCTATTATTAATGATAAACAATACAAACGTATCCAAAATTATTTAGAAGATGCGCGCCAGCAAGGTGCTCAGCTTATTGAACATAATCCTAAAAATGAAGACCTAGTACCAGTTCGTAAAATTGCGCCAACATTCGTGACAGGTGTATTGCCAACCATGGATATCATGAAGAATGAAATCTTTGGCCCAGTGCTTCCAATCATAGAATATGATCAAATTGACGATGTTATTGACTTTATTAATAGCAGACCGCGTCCACTTGCATTATACTACTTCGACTTTGACGACGCTCGTGCCGAGTATGTCGCTCAACGTACACATTCTGGGCATTTTGGTCAAAATGCTGTTGTTACCCATGTTGCACAAGATGATCTGCCATTTGGTGGTGTCGGTGCATCAGGCATGGGGAAATATCACGGTCCAGAAGGCTTTTTCAGTTTATCGCATGAACGTTCAATGATGTCTATTCCTAAGCTATTTAGCTTGAAATTCATCTTGCCACCATACGATAAGCCATTAAATAAAATTTTAGAGAAAGCCTTTCTCCGCTAACTGATCAAGGCATGAGCTATCGATATAGATCATGCTACGTTTTTGTCGATTCCGCTTGTCTTTTAAGCGGAATTTTGATATAAAACGCCCCTTGAATGAATTCAATCCGTTTTATTTTGACTGGCCATACAGATTTGCTGTTGGCTAAATCAATGGAGTTACACCATGTCTAAGGTTTGCCAAGTTACCGGCAAGCGTCCAGTCGTTGGTAACAACGTCTCACACGCCAACAACAAAACTAAACGCCGGTTCGAGCCGAACCTGCATCACCACCGTTTCTGGTTAGAAAGCGAAAAACGTTTTGTACGTCTTCGTTTAACCACTAAAGGTATGCGTATTATCGACAAATTGGGCATCGAAAAGGTTATTGCTGACCTACGTGCTCAAGGTCAAAAGATCTAAGGAGTCTGAACCATGCGTGATAAAATTCGCCTAGTTTCTACTGCTGGTACAGGTTATTTCTATACCACAACTAAGAACAAACGTACTATGCCGGAAAAAATGGAAATCAAAAAATTTGATCCAAAAATCCGTCAACACGTAATTTTCAAAGAAGCTAAAATTAAATAATTTTAGTTTTCTTAAAAAATCCGACCCTTTTGGGTCGTTTTTTTTGCCTTTTTTTTATTCAAGTTGTTAAAATTCTCAGAGTTTTCTTTTGGCACTGTTTGTGCTTTTAGTTATTTTTATTAATTCCTCCAAATTTTAAGGAGTGTTTAGTGCCTCATGATGTAGATTTGATCATTTTACTTGCAGTTGGTTTTGGTATAGCACTTATTTTTGGCTATATCGCTGCACGGCTACGTCTTCCTCCTTTGATTGGATATTTAATCGCAGGAATCATCATCAGCCCAAACACACCAGGCATTGTTGCAGATATAGCACTGGCCAATCAGCTTGCTGAGCTGGGAGTCATGTTCCTCATGTTCGGTGTGGGGATGCATTTTTCTTTAAATGATCTGATGCAAGTCCGCCGAATTGCTTTGCCTGGTGCAATTCTACAAATCGCAGTCGCAACTTTGTTAGGTATGGTGGTATCTCTATTTTGGGGATGGAGCTTCGGATCTGCCTTAGTATTCGGTCTGAGCTTATCGTGTGCCAGCACTGTTGTGTTACTCAAAGCATTGGGCGATAAAGGCTTACTCAACTCGGTGAATGGTAAAATTGCAGTCGGTTGGCTTTTGGTTGAAGACCTGGTTATGGTTCTCGTCCTTGTTCTTTTACCTGCAACTGCTGTACTTTTAGGTGGACATACGATTGCGGGGCACGAATCCAATCAAAATATTTGGCTAACACTTGGCATCACACTGTTAAAAGTGACAGGTTTTATTGCCTTCATGCTGATCATTGGTAAACGTTTAGTGCCTATGATCATGCAGTACGTCGCTCGTTTAGGCTCTAGAGAGCTTTTCACTTTAACTGTTGTTGCAGCAGCAGTATCGATTGCCTATGGCTCATACGCGATTTTTGGCGTTTCTATGGCATTAGGTGCATTCTTTGCTGGAATGGTGGTGAAAGAATCTGACTTCAGTCATCGAGCCGAAGAAGAAACTTTACCTTTAAGAGAAGTTTTCTCTATCTTATTCTTTATTTCAGTCGGGATGCTGTTTGACCCACGTATCATTGTTGAACAACCACTACATATTCTTGCTGTCATCGCCATTATTATGGTGGGTAAAACGCTTGCTGCAATGGCTCTGGTTTTATTCTTTCGTTACCCGATTAATACTGCACTTACCGTTGGGGCAAGTTTGGCGCAAATTGGAGAATTCTCATTCATTTTAGCCACACTCGGTCTATCACTCGGCTTACTAACTCCAGAAGCTCAGAATTTAATTTTAGCAGGTGCCTTGTTCTCCATTACGCTTAATTCATTCCTATTTTCAGCTATTGAACCTGTTCAAAATTGGATTCGCGAGCGTTCACATTTGGCTCGTTTGCTTGAACGCAGTGGTGACCCATTGGCCATGCTTCCAGATGAAGTCGATCAAGATTATTTACGTGATCAGGTGGTCATTGTCGGTTATGGTGAAGTTGGACGGCGTATTACCAAAGCATTAATGCAGAACGATATTAAAGTCGTCATTGCAGAAGAAAATCGCGAAATCGTTGAAAAGCTACGTGAAAAAGAAGTTGCAGCAGTTTCTGGTCGTGCAACTGAACCGAGTGTGCTAATTCAGGCGCATATTCAACATGCACGCTTACTGATCATTTCACC
Source organism: Acinetobacter piscicola (assembly GCF_002233755.1). GTDB lineage: Bacteria > Pseudomonadota > Gammaproteobacteria > Pseudomonadales > Moraxellaceae > Acinetobacter > Acinetobacter piscicola. The sequence goes on from NZ_KZ268709.1 coordinate 82,026, forward strand.
AATGGACATTTTAGATATTCATAAAATTGTGGATACAGCAAAATTACTCAACCCACAAATTCAGGTCTTGGTTTGTGCTGAAAATAAAGAAGAAGCTGAGATCATTCGTGCGGATGCTGTCGGTGATGTCTATTATGCTAAAGAGGAAATGGCGAAAAATATGACCAATCATATTTTAAATCAAATCCAACTTGCACATCAGCATGAACCACCACATTGATTCGTATTTAAGCTTAAAACAAAAAACGCACTCTTAAGTGCGTTTCATTTTATTTATGTTATCAAACTTCAAATTAGCTCAGAAATTGCGGTTGTTCATCTACCACTTCCGCATGCCACTCATTGGATTGCTTTTCAAGCAAGCCAAATAAAGCAGCTTGAATCATCTGTTGAGCAATCATTGGTGTCTGATCACCAAGCAATGCTTTCACTTCTTCATTAAACTGAATGGTGACTAAAGGCTCATTTTCAGAACCTGCATTGCGTAGAGCCAACTCCCCGCCTTCGAGTTGAACCAACTCTAAAATTGCTTCTTGATTCCCAAATAACTCTTTTAACTGTTCAATAGACATAAACCCTCCATGCTCAACATGGGGCAAAATGCCGAATGCATTTTGCATCTTGTAAACATTTTATATAGTCATTTAAAACAAAATTTCAAGTAAAACCAATCAAAAAGATCAGAATTCAACCATTTCGTTACGAAAACCATCAATTAGTTGAGTTAAGTCGCGGTGCCACTCTCTTAAAATTTTAGTATCGGGTAACCATGCTTGTGGCGTTTGCGTGACTTTGATGATCAAATTTGAAGAGGTTTCATCTTCTGGCTCAGGTGTACTCGGCTCTGGCGCGTACTGACAAAGACGGTAAGCTCTTTTCAGTTCTGCAATAAATCCATCTTTGGCTAATTTTTGCATCACCAATACTTCAGGTGATACTTGTCCTTTTGCCGCCATGTTTTCTTCAATTGACTTGAGTGTTGGGGCAAAATCATTTAAACGATAATAACGTACCAATTCTTGTAAAAACGCTAAAATTCCACCATGTAAATGAAACACAGCAGCTTCACGATGTGCTTGAGCTTGTTGAACATTTTCAGATTGTTCTGCTTGTACGCATGCAAGGCGCGCAAAATAAAGTTTTTGATTAGTACGGTCTGCATGAAAGCGAGCTACACGTGACATGAAATTTCCCTAAGATTTTGGCATCTGTTACATCTCTAGCTTAATCTTTATTTCACTAAAATCACAATAAATTTTCTTCAAGATCTACATCAATAGAATATATTTTTCGTTTTGCAACGACTTCAACAAACTTTTCTATTGGGCGAACATTGCTGATCACCCATGCCCAATAACCATCTTCCCAATATGAAGCTACTGCTAACGCTAATTCATTTTCTGTCCAAAAATGAACAAATTCAATATCTACAATAGCGACAGCTCGTCCTACCTCCTCATCACCATCTTGAATTAAATAATTAACCTAAGCTCGGGATAATATATGTTCCCAACTATATGATACTCGGAAACGTCAGTCGCATTGTCCGAGGCAGGACTACATCTGTAATATACTGTTTTTGCAATATATTAGGTACTTGATAATATTTGTCGAGTTCGCGACTGACAAATGGTTTTGCCTACTTTTCCCGAAAGAAAAGTAGGTCGAACCGAAGGTTAATCCTTACATCTGACTATAAATGGTAAGACTCCGCTGTGCTTGATCTAACTTTTCAATAACTTACATCAGAGTTTATCCCAAACTGAAGTTAGTTAATGTCTTCAACAATCAGCAAATCTTTGAGTGCTANAAACTGAAGTTAGTTAATGTCTTCAACAATCAGCAAATCTTTGAGTGCTAAAGACTCAGGTTACCATGAGCCTTTACCTTCAGAAACCGATTGCCTAGCAGGAGCAACTATGGACAAAGCTTGATATGTTCTTTTCATTTTTTATCCAATAAAAAGGAGCAATTTTTGCTCCTCTTACATCAACACACTCACACAACAGTTAAGCTTCTGGCTTCTCATCCGCAGCTTTAACTCGAATACCATGCCCATGCAAACGTAAAGTATTCAAAGCCTTAATCGCTTTCACTGCTTCACGGCCATGTGGCATTTCAACAAAAGCAAAACCTTTCGATTTTCCCGTTGCAGCATCTAATACCAAAGTACATGAATTCACAGTACCGAATTGTTTAAACAATTCAAGTAATTCTGCTTCTGTCACAGTACGTTCTAAATTACGAACTAAAATTTTCATCTCACAACCTTAAACTAAAATAGGCAAAAAACATCAAAAAGCACTCGCCTACTCTACTTTTTGAATGAAATACATAATGACACTAGTTTAATCTAGATCTATACCAAAATCTAAATTAATCGCCTGACGTTCGATAAGCGCACTTTTTACGGTTTGCTGACGTTGCTTATAATGCGTTTCAGTCGTGCATAAGTTCCGAGTCAAATCATTGAGAAAATAACTTTCAATGTAACGACCTTGATCATCTGTCTGACTATGTGCCCAAAAACTTAAATTTTGTTTGGTCAGAATTAATTCATTCTGCGCACGTGTTAACGCCACATACAGCACACGACGCTCTTCCTCAACCTCATCAAAATTACCTTGCGCACGTGCATGAGGATATTGTCCAGCAGACACATTTGCGACATAACAGACTTTTTGCTCAGTTCCTTTAGCCGAATGAATAGTGATTAAAGTCACAACATCATCTTGCGACTGGCGCTCAATTTCACTAATCGATACAGGATCAAGCACATATTCCTCTAGAAACTCACTGAGTTGAGAATGTTTTGAAGCCAGTTGTTTAACCAGATCAAAATCTCCGATCCGTTTATGCCAATCTTTCTTGGCATAATTTTCTTCAAGTTGATTGAGAATGGCTTCTACGCCCAGTTTCACACAAGCTTCAACTTCTGTTTTTAACACGCTCATTTGCTTCATGATCAGCAAAGTATGGTCAGGAATACGACCAAATTTTTCCAGTTTTTCAGTAATTTTATCAATATCAGGTTCATGTAATAATTGCTGGGCCAGTTTACTTGCACCTACATCCCCTACACCATTCCACAAGGTTAAAAAGCGCATCCACGCAATATCATCCAATGGATTGGCGATTACCCGCAATAAGCTCAACAAGTCTTTAACATGCGCAGTTTCAAGGAGTTTCATACCTCCAATAAAACGGTATGGAACATTAGCCTGAATAAATGCAGCTTCAATATGACGTGCCGCAAATGCTGAACGCACCAACACCATGTGTTCATTCCACGCTGAGCCTTCAAGTAAATGACGCTCTTTGATATCTATTGCAATCCATTTTGCTTCATCAAATTCATTCGGGAAAACATGCATGCGTGGTTTAATACCATCTCCACGATAGGCTTCTAATTTTTTATCGTAATGAATAGCGCTTTGATCCAGTAACCAATTGGATAGATCTAAAATTTCTTGAGTTGAACGATAATTTTTCTCTAATTTAAAAATCTGTGCATCAGGCACACGCTCTTTAAAATGGTGAATATTTTCAAAATCTGCGCCACGAAAACCGTAAATAGACTGTGCATCATCACCCACACAGAAAAGAGAGCTTTTGTCTTTTAACGGTTCGAGAATCGCCCACTGCAAGGGGTTGGTATCCTGCATTTCATCGACAAGTAAATGCTGGCATAACGATGCCACATAATCCACTAGCCCTTCTGACTGCGCCAAAGCAGAAGCAACAACCGCTAAAATATCATCATAATCTAAAAAAGAACGAGCACGTTTTCGAGCTTCGTACTCTTTCATAATTTCAGCAATTTGATCTTTATATTCTAAAAACTCAGGCAGTTGCTTTTCTAGAGCCAGACTCAATTTTTGACGAGTATTTCGTGCAAAGGAATATAAATCACATAGCTCCTTGGGCTTCGGCAATGCATTTGGATTCTTTTTATCATCCTTTCCACGAATAAGACGAAACATCATCAGTTGATCATCACGATCTATAATCGAGAATTGATCTAAACCAAAAACTTTAGGCGCACGACGCAATAAATACATACAAAAGGTATGAAATGTTGAGGCTCTTAGCCCTTTAGCTTGATCACCTAAAGCCAACTCAACACGTGCCACAATTTCACTTGCGGAACGGCGCGTGAAAGTGAGAATTTGAATTTGATTGGCAGGTACACCTTGATCAATCAAATATGCCGCTCGTGCTACGATGGTTTTGGTTTTGCCACAGCCTGCCCCTGCAAGTACCAAGCTATGTTTTGAATCTGTTGTTGCAGCTTGTTTTTGTTGCGGATTTAATTCATTGGTCAGGTTGGCTAAACTCATGTGCACTCATCGTTTTGTGGATGGCGCTAGTTTAACAGAGCTATAGATAAATTATGAGTTTTACCTTTATGATGACGGTATAGCTTTACATAGAACAAACGAGTCTATAAAAATGAACGATTGGATTCAAAGAACTGTTAATACACAAGAATACCAACACTTATTAAATATATTCAATCTATACCAAGATCAAAAGTCATC
>NZ_NIFO01000022.1 GCF_002233755.1 Acinetobacter piscicola
GCATACTTTTTGATACACCACCAAACCCTATTCTATTGAGAAATAAAAATCATATTAAAAATATACACATGTAGCTTAATTTTTTCAGATTCAGTATGACTTATCTTTTTATATTTTCGTGAAATAAACTTCACTTATTCACATAAGTAATCCAGAGATTGTATGTAAAATATACATTTAAATCACTATATTTATTTTAAATTTTTATAAAAAAACTCTGCTTTCATTCACTTATTTAGAATTTTACTTATCATCGGTTTTTTAGATAGAATGCATTGAAAATAAACACTTTACATATAAATATAATATAAATAAAATGGACCTCATGATAGAGATTTAAAATATCACTATTTGAAAATATATACCCTTTTATGCCCAGTTATCCCCAATGAACTGGGCATTTTTTTAATTTCCGTACTATCTCAAATAAAAAAACAATCCCAGTTTATCTAAAACATCCAGTGTCAGTTGTTTACGTTGAGCGATATCATCACCTTTATTCATTTGCATATTTAAAGAAAAAGCTGTCACCTTACCGTTGGCTTGTTCTACCCACCCCGTGTACCAACCGACCTGCGGTTCAACATCCATTCCCCAACCACTCTTAGCATAAAGTTTTGTATCGCCACGGCTTTCTATATACAACATCTTTTTGACTTGCTGTTGCACAGATGGATCAAAAGCAAGCTGTTTCATTGCCAATTGATAAGCAAATTGAGCCTCTTGTTCAGGGGTAATTTTTAATGGGCCCACTAACCAAAAATTGTCAACCTGTGATCCAATTTGAGTATTTCCAAAATAAACTCTTTTGACTTCTTTTTGCATCAAATTTAAACCAATGCGCCTTGCAAGCTCTTGATATACGGGAACAGCCGAAGCTTGCATAGCCTCAGCTAAGGTCATATCTTTTTCCCATACAGAAAACGAACGTTTTTCACCATTCCACTTAAACACTTCTGTATCGGTCGTTTTGTGATGTTGCAAACCAATCAGTGCATTGAGCATTTTAAAAGTCGATGCTGGAATATATTGAGTCTTTGCCCTGTTTAAATCATTGCCATAGCTTTCTAATTGCAAACCATCATAGGTGACAAATACTGCTTGAGTATGAGCTTCATTAAATAAGAAAGGAATCTCTTGTTGCCGATCTGAAAGAACGGTTGTATGACTAGATTTTGAATCATACATACACCCTGAAAGCATTAAACTCGCCAGTGCGGCACATGTACTTAGCTTGATTTTAAGTTTCATTGCTTGAAATGGCTCTAGTGTATAAATGACTATATTTTTATCACATTCACAAAAATTCGCTTTATATTTTGCATTATTTTGAAATTATATCGAATCAAACATTTACTTTTGCATCATTATGATGCAAAATGCACTTAATTAGGGCGATTTGGTATTTTTCAGCAGAATACTAGAAATCCTCAGATTTTGGCGAAAAACCCCAGATTTGAATAAAATTTGGGATTTTTTTTGTAAAAAAAGCAACCACGTAATCATAAACTCAAATCTAAAAGTAATAATCATGTGAATAATGCAGACTAATATTCTTCATATTAATTATTTAGAGTAATCATTTTTTAGGCAAAAAAAACTCAACTTTGGGGAAAGTTGAGCATTAAACTTTAAAACTTGAACAAAATTCAGTTTAAACCAGTAAACCTTATTTATCAATTATGTGAAATATGTCTGATTTTGTACAGCCGATTAAACAAATAAATACAGCATTAATTATCGATAATTTTAATTATTTAGATTTAATTATCATTTTTATATTTTTTAATACCACAATTCACCTATTATGCCTGTAATGTAAAAAAACATTCTAAATAATGAAGTTTTAATTAAACCTATAATTGGTAATACCGATTATAATAAAAAATTCTACAATAAAACTAATCAAAGAATTTTATATTTTTTCATCATTTCTTAACGAAATATCCCTCATAACTCATTTATTTGATTGTTATGATTGATTTTTTTATGGGTTGACTTGAAACGAATCAAATGTTTGTTTTTTAACCACTCTATTTTTTGACATTTATCAAGCGCTCAATGTCCTTAAACATCATTGACTTAATATCTTGTTACAATACAATGCCGTCTGTTTCACCAATTTATCCTCTTGGAAAAGATTATGAAAAAACTCGGTTTAGCCACTGCTCTATTATTAGCCATGACCGGCGCTCAAGCATACCAATTCGAAGTTCAAGGTCAATCAGAGTACATCGATACGACTGTAAATGACAAAGACTTCACTGGTGGTCTTCAAGGTACTTTCTACTTCAAAGATGTTGACTCTTCAAAAGGTCCATTGGCTGAAGCAGCGTTCTTAAACCAAGCATCTAATGTATCTTTAGCGTATAACTACGGTGAATTAGGTTCAAATGGTATCGACGTTATTGCACATAACTACGGTGCAAAAGCAGAAGCTTACCTTCCTACACCATACCTACCTGTATACGCTAGTGCTTCTTATAGCCATACTATTCTTGACAGCAAAAACGATAATGCTTCTGATGATCAAGGCGATCGTTATGCATTAGAATTTGGTGCTTTAGCAACAAACAACTTCTTAGTTGCTGTTGGTTATACAAGCGCTGCTGACCAAGCTGCTATCGATGCATTCAACGTTATGGGTAACGGCGTTGCTAAAGCAACTGCTGAAGCTGCAACAATTGGCGAAGACCAAGATGCGATCACTGCACGTACTAAATACGTTGGTGGTATCGATGGTACAAACATGGCTGTTGGTTTTGAATCTGGCATTATCTATGGTGATGCTACTGCATACCAATTAAAAACAGATTTATATTTAAATCCTAAACTAAGCGTTGGTGCTTCTTATGCTGCTTCTAGCTACGAAGGTACACCTGATTCAGCTTGGGGTGCAAATGTAAACTACTTCATCACTCCTGCAATTGCTGTAGGCGCGAGCTATGTAAATGCGAACTACCAAGCAAACAAAGGCGAAGCTGTTGATTTTGCTGGCGATACGCAAACTGTTGGCGTAAATGCTAAATTCCGTTTCTAAGTGATTAGAAATTGAATAAAAATTTGTTATCGATCTTTTTGAACAATATAAAATCCTATTGAAATCATAAATAGTTTTATATTTACGATAGATTGATAAAGAAAAGACCCAGCTGAATTCAGTTGGGTCTTTTCTTTTGTATCTCATTTCAAAAAATACATTTCATATATGAATTTTTAAAATAATGTTCACATATTCGATCAATCTTATTTCTCGACCTAACTGCTGGAATTAAATCTTTAAGTAACCTGAGTTCGAGATAAGATATATTCCCAACTATATGATACGCGGAAACGTCAGTCGCATTGTTCGAGGCATGAGGAATATATTCCGCAAGATCTGCAATATACTGTTTTTGCAATATATTAGGTACTTAATAGCATCTGTCGAGTTGGCGACTGACAAATGGTTTTGCCCTTGCGTGGCAGTGCCACTCATCCCGAAAGCCTTGCGAGGTAATACCTCTCAGGTCGAACCGAAGGTTAATCCTTACACTTGACTTTAAACGGTAAGACTCCGCTGTGCCTGATCAATCTTTTCAATAACTTGCATCAAAGCTTATCCCGAACTGACGTTAAGTAGAAATAACACATCGCTTGCAGATGGATATACCGTCTCAAATCATTCAATTGCCAAAAATAAAGAAAAGACTCTGTGCTTTTGAAGATCGAATGCGCTGTAAAACAAATTTAATTTCTCACCACATTTAAGAAATATAAATGACGTTCATATTGGTCAATAATGTCTTGTAGCAAGTCTTCCTGTGTCCATTCCATAACATCATAATTCTGCCCGCCTTCTTTTAAAAAGACTTCTGCTTGATAAAAATCATCACGCTCTTGATGTTGCTCATTCATCATAAAACTAGGTGCTACAGTTTTTCGTGCAATCACTTTGTAAATAAAATTAAACTCATCATGGTGATCTACACTCAATTGAACGCCATCTTCTACAGGATTAATAATGACATTCAAATCACGGCGTTTAAATTCAAAACGTACACTTTCAAAAGCTTGAATAACATCATGTTGAATATAGTGCTGCACTTCTACCAAACTATGTGGATAGTGCATGATCAAGCCTAAACGCTGTTGCCAACTGCGAGGATTTTGCACAGCTCTCGGGGTGATCCTTGCTTCTTGCAAAGCCTGCATTTTAGTCACATCTAAACGTAAAGCTTTGAGTAATCCCCAACACAGTAACAACATAATAAAGGTAAAGGGTAAAGCACTCATCATCGTGGCAGATTGCAGCGCGCCCAAACCACCTACCATCAAAAGAATGATTGATAATACAGCCATTAATGCTGTCCAAAATAAACGTTGCCAGATTGGTGAATGTTCAGTTTTGGCCGTTAAATAATCTGCAACTAAAGCACCTGAGTCAGCAGAAGTAACAAAGAATAGGATCACCAAAACTGTCGCAATCAGGCTAGAAATACCTGCAAATGGTAAATGAGTTAAAAACTCAAATAATGCAACAGATGAATCTTTTTGTACTGCGGCAATCAGCCCGACTTGCCCTTGCTCAAGAATGCTGAATAATGCTGCATTGCCCATGAAACCCATCCAAATCAAGGTAAAACCTGTAGGAATAAGTAACACACCGACGATAAACTCACGAATCGTGCGCCCTTTAGACACTCGGGCTATAAACATACCAACAAATGGTGACCAAGAAATCCACCATGCCCAATACATAATTGTCCAGCCACCAATCCAACCATTTGATTGATAAGCATATAAATTGAAGGTCATTGTGAAAAGATTGGAAATATATTGCCCAGCACTTTGAATGGTGGCTTGTAAAATATAAATACTTGAACTCGCTAAAAATACAAAGCCCAAGAGTAACAATGCCAAAATCAAGTTCAGCTCAGAAAGGCGTTTAATCCCTTTATCTAAACCCAGAAAAACGGATAGCGACGCTAAAATACTGACAAAAATAATCAATAAAATTTGGCTAGAAATACTATTTTCCCAACCAAATAAATAGCTTAAGCCTGAATTAATTTGAGTTACACCAAAGCCTAAAGTCGTGGCCACACCGAATACCGTACCAATCGTGGCAAAGGTATCAACAGCATCCCCGATAGGACCATAAATCCGTTGACCGATAATCGGATATAAACCTGAACGAACTTTGAGTGGCAAGTGATAACGAAACGTAAAATAAGCCAAAGTCAAACCGACAATGGCATAGATTGCCCAAGCATGCAGTCCCCAATGAAAAAAGGTAATCCGCATCGCTTGCTGGGCAGATTGAATGGTTTGTGGGTCACCTGTTGGCGGATTGACATAATGCATAACGGGTTCAGCAACCCCGAAGAACATCAGTCCAATTCCCATACCTGCTGTAAAGAGCATCGCAAACCATGATGCATTGCTATATTCAGGTTGACTATGATCAGGCCCAAGTTTGATCTTGCCCATATCGGATACAGCAATCACAACGAGAACAATCAAAAACACAGCGACTGATAATACATAGAACCAACTAAATGACGTGGTAATCCATTGGTTCATTTGTTGAGTAATCAGCTCAAAAGCATTCGGCGCAAAAATAACAACAGCTAGAAAAAGCGCAATAATTCCAACAGTACTTAAGAAAACATTTGGATTGACATTCGCAAACCAAGTTGCTTTTTTGGAAGGCATATTTCCCCCAGTTTTTATATTCAACGGACAGACTTTTTAAAGTCGAAAAGGCATTCACAGGTGTGAAAAAAGACGAACCCTGTAGAACAGCGATTGGGTTCGGGGTCTATTATAATTTGGATGATGATTTTCAGCAGTTTAGTAAATGTAACAAGACCACAACACTATTCTTTAGGTCGAATGTCTATATATTGCAGTGCAACCATTCGAGAGACAATCAAAGCAAAATACATCACGCCACAAAACATTTGTAGCATCGCAATCACTCGTGCTGCAGGTGCGATGGGCATCAAATCGGATAACCCTGTTGCAGACTGCAAACTAAAACTCAGAAATAAAAGATCTAACCATGTTTGATAATCGGCAACATGGTTTGGATTTTGAAAGCTTTGTGGAACAAGCAACTGGCAAATGCTATATAAAAATGCAAATCCCCATGAGATTAATGTAAATACCGCACCTGCTGCAAATAGCTCATCTTTAGTTAGATAACGGTCTGCAAACATATAACGGATCAAACCATAAGCCGCACAAAAATAAGCTGCCGCCTCAAAGCAATGCGTAAAGACCTGTAAAGTGATTGAATGAAACCCGATTAACATCAAAAAAGATAAGAAAAAAGCACCTGTCACAAAGGTTAAACCCAACACTGTATATGTAGGCGTTTGGCGAATCACTTTGGCAATAATTAATAATGCCAAGACCCCTAATAGCCATGTGACAATTTGATAGCTTCTACTGTCATTGATATAGATAGATAAAATGAGTATCAGCAATTGAACCAATAACAACCATGCTGAAGGTAATAATTTAAAGCCCTGCCAAAATTCAATCACTGGACGCATATTTTTAGGTTCTGTTTGTTTTTATCGGATAGAAAACTAACACATTTAGCAAACGACATGAATCATTTTAATTGTGGTTTGTAATGGAAATAATAAATGACTTAGTCGATACTCATACACTAGCATCTATAATAAATGTCCGAATGACCTTCTCAGCACCTATTCATTCAACACTTATGACAAAGCTACATGCATAAAAAAACACCTCCGAAGAGGCGCTTTTAGGGTTTGATATTGTGATATTTCAATTAGTGGTCTGAAGCACCAGAGATACCAATACCTGTTTGTGAACGAACATATTGTGCATCAAATGCTTTGCGCTCAGCTTCAGCACGTGCTGATTTATCAGTTACAGAGAAGAACCAACAGCAGAAGAATGCAAGTGGCATAGCGAAGATCGCAGGACCATTAAATGAGTTAATTGGTGTATCAGAAATCTTTAATGTATCTACCCAAACTGCTTTAGATAAGATAATTAAAGTTACTGCTGTTATAAGGCCAGCCAAACCGCCAATCACTGCACCACGAGTCGTTAGACCTTTCCAGAACATTGACAGTACAAGCACTGGGAAGTTTGCACATGCTGCTACAGAAAATGCCAAACCGACCATGAACGCAACGTTTTGCTTTTCGAATACAATACCCAAGATCATCGCAAAAATAGCAAGACCTAAAGTCGCAATCTTAGACATACGTAATTCAGATTCAGGAGTCGTTTGACCTTTCTTAAATACGTTTGCATACAAGTCATGAGAGATTGCTGAAGCACCTGACAATGTCAAACCAGCAACAACCGCAAGAATCGTTGCGAACGCAACTGCTGAAATGAAGCCCATGAACAAGTCACCGCCGACAGCATCAGACAAGTGAACCGCAGCCATGTTATTACCACCAACAAGTTCTAACTTGCCAGTGACTGCCATTTTAGCAACGTCGATAAATTGTGGGTTGTTTGATACGAAAAGGATCGCACCGAAACCGATAATGAAGGTTAATAAGTAGAAGTAACCAATGAAACCTGTTGCAACCACAACTGATTTACGAGCTTCTTTCGCATCTTTCACAGTAAAGAAACGCATAAGAATGTGTGGTAAACCTGCTGTACCAAACATCAATGCAAGACCTAAAGATAATGCATCGAGTGGATTGGCAGCTAATTTACCCGGTCCCATGATGTGACTTGCTTCGTCAACACTAATCTCATGTACTTTTGCAAATACATCAATAGACTGTCTGAACATTTCAGAGAAGCTATAACCGACAGAATGCATCACCATAAATGCCATGAAAGTCGCACCTGAAAGCAACATCACCGCTTTAATGATTTGTACCCAAGTTGTCGCTAACATACCACCGAAGATTACGTAGGCCATCATCAAAAGACCAACAATCACAACGGCGATGTTATAGTTCAAACCAAATAATAGTTTGATTAACTGACCCGCACCCACCATCTGTGCAATCAGATAGAAAGCAACTACAACCAATGAGCTGATTGCTGCAAGTGTACGTACTGGTTTTTCTTCCAAACGGAATGAAACCACATCAGATAAATTATATTTACCTAGGTTACGTAAACGTTCAGCAACCAAGAATAATACGATTGGCCAACCAACCATAAAGCCTAGTGAATAAAGCAAGCCATCAAAACCTGAGCTAAACACCATTGCGGAGATACCGAGGAACGATGCTGCTGACATATAGTCACCCGCGATCGCTAAACCATTTTGGAAACCTGAAATACCACCACCAGCAGTATAGAAGTCTTGTGTACTTGTGGTTTGTTTCGCTGCCCATTTGGTAATGAACAATGTTAAACCGACAAAGATGGCAAACATGATAATCGCATGCCAATTGGTCGCTTGTTGCTCTGCTGCACCTAAATCAGGGCTCGCTTGAGCAAACGTAGAAAGCAGTGCAGTAGATGCTAGAGCTGCTTTAGTTTTTAAAGAGTTCCATTTCATCTTAGTGCAGTCCTTTTTCATGTGCGATGGCTTCAACTTCTTTCATGGCATCACTTGTCAATTGATCCAATTTATTATTGGCAATATATGAATACACACCACATAACACGAAAGATAGAACAATAATGCCTAGACCTAAAGGAATACCCCAAGTCGTAACACCACCTGGTGAAACTGTCGTCAATAGAAATTCTTTGTTATAACCCACTAAAAGCATAAATCCGACGTAAACAAACAACATAATTGCAGTTAACGTCCAGCTTAATTTACTTTTTTTAGCAACCATTTCCTTGAATTTTGGATTGTGTAGAATCGCATCTACCTGTCTCTCATCCATAACCATACTCCTTGTATAAGCGACCAGAATGCTGGTTGCTTTTTTAATCATTTTTTACAAGGCTAAAAGTAACAATGTTGTAGGGTTCTCGTAACTTAGACTTTGGTCGTTAAATTTTGATCAAAATGGGTGAGTCAGTTCATGTATGCGTTATTATACAGCTAGATTTTTATACTCGCGTCCTTATGAACAGTTGGTTAATTATAGGGGTTTTAGCCCTTTACATCTTAATTCTCTTCGTTTGTGCCTTCTTTGGAGAGAAGCATGCGAGTCGATTAAGCACACGCGGAAGAATGCTTCTCTTTAGTCTAACATTGGGGGTTTATTGCTCATCTTGGACATTTTATGGAGCAACAGGCGCCGCAGTACGTGAAGGGATTATTTTTCTTCCAATCTATTTAGGCCCGCTGTTATTTGTTTGGCTTGGCTATGATATTTGGCGACGTTTAGGTCGAGTTCGTCAGCACCATGCCATTTCATCGATTGCCGACTTTGTTGCCGCTCGCTATGGTAAAAGCGGGACGCTTGCTTCTTTAGTCACCATACTTGCTGTAATTGCAATTATCCCCTATCTCGCGTTGCAACTCCGTGCGATTGCACTGAGTGCATCGGTCATGCTAGATCACAATACCCAAGTGCTATCGACCACAACCAATGGTGTGTTGGCTTTAACCGCTGTCTTAGCCATTTTAGCGATGATCTTTGGTACACGACAAATTGCCAATACAGAGCAGCATGGTGGTTTAATGCTAGCTGTCGCGTTCGAATCTTTCGTTAAATTATTTGCCTTACTCTGTGTCGCATTTTTCTTTATTTTTGATCATCCCGAAAATATTATTCAAATTTCTCACGATGTTCAAAAAACATTTCATGAAGTTCAATTATTTGGTGTCCCCGATACTTTTTGGATACAAACACTTTTAGCGGCGCTTGCCATTATTTGTTTACCTCGTCAGTTTCATGTCGCTGTGGTTGAGTTACGTGATGAAAAACATATCCGTGGCGCACGACGCTGGTTCGCAGCCTATTTAATTTTAACCATTATTGCCATCATTCCAATTGCCAGTTGGGCTTTGCATGCAGCACCGAAATATTTAACCATTCCAGATGTTGCAGTTTTATCATTACCCATCAGTTATAACCAAGATTGGCTCTCGCTTCTGGCATTTTTAGGTGGTTTTTCCGCGTCAACAGGGATGTTACTGGTTTCTTCAGTTGCGCTGTCCATCATGCTCAGTAATGACTTAATCATGCCTGCTTTGTGGAAATTTAGACTGTTATCCCGTCATGATAAACGCCTGCCTCAAGTGCTGAAATTCACACGGCGTATATGCATTTTAGCTGTGATGTTACTTGGCTTTTTATTCTTCCATTTCTTTAATGATATTGACCAACTCTCAACTTTTGGTTTATTGGCGTTCAGTGCTGTTGCACAGTTTTCACCTGCTTTAATTGGGGGCTTGTACTGGCGTGGTGGTAGTCGCCAAGGCGTCTACACAGGTTTAGTCGTCGGTTATATTGTTTGGGCGTATACCCTTTTACTCCCAACTATTCTACGCAGCCTACCAATCGAATATAGCCAATTTGCACATGAATTTCTCATGTATGGCCCTGTAGGAATCGAATGGCTTAGACCTGAAGCATTATTGGGTTTTGAATCTTTTGCACCGTTGACGCACGGCGTCATTTGGGCATTAGGTTTAAACATTATGCTTTATATTTGGGTTTCTCAAATATATCGTCCAAGTATTGCAGAACAAATCCAAGCCGAAAGTTTCTTCTACTATGAAACCAAGCCTTTACCTGCACAAAGTACATCGACTGATATTAATTACTTACATCATGATGTTGCCAAATTAAAAGTTGGCGATCTGATTGCATTGGCGAAACGTATTACAGGTGAAGGGCCAACAACACATGCATTTCATCAATTTTGTACCATGAATAATGTGGTCATGAATGAAAATAGCAGTGCCAATGGCATGTGGTGGCGATTTACAGAACAATATTTGGCTGGAACGATTGGTGCAGCTTCTGCACGTACCTTACTCACCACTGCAATGGTGAATAATGGTTTGGCTTTAGGGCAAGTCGCCAATATTCTCGATCAAGCTTCACAATGGCAGCGTTTTAATCAAAACTTGATTATGACCATGATTGACCACATGACTCAGGGGGTCAGTGTGGTTGATGAAAATATGTGTTTGGTGGCATGGAATAATCAATACTTAAAACTTTTTGATTATCCAAAAGATTTAGTCTATGTCGGTTGTCCAATCGCAGATTTAATTCGTTATAACGCTGAACGCGGTGAATGTGGTCCAGGTTCAGTCGAAGAACATGTGCGTAAACGTATTCACTGGATGAAGGCAGGTAGCGCACATGAGTTTGAGCGTATCCGTAAAGATGGTCGTGTGATTCAAATGCGAGGCAACCCCATTGAAGGCGGAGGGTTCGTCACCACTTTTGCAGATATTACTGCATTCCGTGAAAATGAAGCGATCCTTGAAGCACGTGTATCAGATCGTACTCAACGACTTGCAGATGCTTTATCTAAACAACAGCTGGCCCGCGAACAAGCAGATAAAGCCAATATGTCGAAAAGCCGCTTTATTGCTGCGGCAAGCCATGATTTATTGCAACCTATGCATGCTGCACGTTTATTCAGTACAGCCTTGGAACAAAGTGTCCAATCTGACGAAGACCGTAAAACACTACAACAACTTGATCGTGCATTATACGGCGCAGAAAGTATGCTTTCTGCCTTATTAGATATTGCTCGTTTAGAAGGCGGTTCAATCCAGCCGAAGCGTCAAGCGTATCCTTTACACGATCTACTAAGTGATTTGGAATTACAATTTAGATCCATTGCAGCACAACGTGATATTCAATTGCATGTACACGATGCTCAATTTTGGATTGATACAGATCCACAATGGATTCGTCGTATTATCCAAAACTTCGTCAGTAATGCATTACGTTATACCGCACGTGGTCGTATAATTGTTGGTGTATTACGTCATACAACTCGTCCAGACTACATTCGCATAGGTGTGTGGGATACGGGACCTGGAATCGCTGAAGAACAACGTATTAAATTGTTCCAAGAATTTGAACGTTGTGGGCATACTTCTCCTTGGGGTGAGCAAGGTTTAGGACTCGGTTTGGCCATTGTTCAACGTATGACCAGCTTACTGGATTACCCTGTCCATGTTTATTCTGAACTGGGCAAAGGCTCATGTTTTATGATTGAAGTGCCTATTGTTGAAGCACCTAAAATAGTGAGTACACCTGTACAAGCTGTACCGCTCAAAACCAAAGCCTATAAAATTTTGTGTTTAGACAATGATGAAACGATCTTAGAAGGTATGAGCACACTATTGACAAAATGGGGTTATCAAGTCTTTAAAGCCACAGAACCTGAACAAGCTTTTGAAATTATTCAACAAGAAAATATTCAAGTATGGCTGGTTGATCAGCACTTAAATGATGACAAAGAAGGTTTAGACTTTATTATCAATCATCGTCAGGAAAATGTGCCTATGGCATTGATTACAGCAGATTCAGATCCTGAATTGCCACAACGCGTCAAAGACTTAAATGTGGTGTTACTGAAAAAACCGCTTAAACCCGCTTCATTACGCGCTTGGCTATCGGGCTTGAAGATTTCTAAATAGTTTCTAATCTGTATTTTTAGAAAATATTGAAACTTTATAGAATGTTTTGAAACATTTACAACCGCCATGAAATCATTTTATGGCGGTTTTTTTTAAGTGAAATAGCAATTTTTTTCTTACACTATGCAAAAGCATTCAAAAATTACTCAAAATATCAGACATTCATTGACCAAAGATTTCAAACGCACGTTTTCTATGGCAAAGAAGATCAAAATAGCGACTATACACTTGTATACTTGGTTACAAATTCATAATGAATTGATTTATAAAAATAAAAAACCTCATTTTATACCACATACAACTTTAGTCGTATTCATATTGCATCTCAAATAATTCAAGAATTGGAGATCACAAAACCACGCTTTGATGTGCAGGGATGCAATGTTGATGCGTCATCAATTTTAATAGGATTTGAACCATGAATATTTCAGAAGCTGTTCCACATGGAATTCATCAAACTCAACAATTCCATCGTCAATATGGTGCCAATGCCATGTTGCCTACAATCGATTGGCAAGATCTTTTCAAACAAACCAAATTACAAGATGCACAACTCCAAGCTCTAAATACGATTTATCAAAGTGCTGTTCCTTTAGCTCTACAAGTTTTTGAAGAATTAAAATTTGATGTATTCGCACCTGCTGCATTTCATCCACAAGGGTTAGGACTTTTTGATAAATTAGCACAACAAGAAGAGCTGTTTGTACAAGGTCTAGAAGATGAGTGTGATTGTTTAAGTGATGAAGTGCGTCACCAAATGTGGAGCATGTTGCTGCGTGGTGGTGCAGTACTGGTGTTTAAAGCATGGCTAGGTAAAGTAAAATCTGGTCAAGATACTCTGGATATGACTCAGTTTGATGAATTGTCAGACTTACTTTTCATTAAAACATCACCAAGCACCTTGGCTCATCGGTTAAACATAGACCCACAGGCAGATTATGATCATATTTTCTTGATGTATGGAAATGATGTATTCCTAGATCGTTTTAATAGCTTAGAAACCGCGGCTTTGTTTGTCGATTTAGGCGTATATGATGCAGCTTTCCTAAGTTTACGAGATGATCGTGTTGCAGATTATTTAAAATCTAAAGGCTATGTCACCCAAGATCAAATTGATGACTTAAAATGTGCATTAAACCCATTGGGTTGCCCTGATTTAGTCTCTAAACAAGATTGTTTGGCTTAAAACTTAATAAGAACGTGGTATAAAAAAGACCTCTATGATGAGGTCTTTTTTATGGCTCTAAATTTTTGGATTTAGATCATTTAAACTTTCTTTTCTTCAATATTCAGTGCATTGATTGCCAATACAGCTTGAGTACGATTTTGCACACCAAGTTTACGGAAGATTGCTGTCACATGTGCTTTGATGGTTGCTTCAGAAACTTCTAGTTCGTATGCAATTTGCTTATTCAATAAACCTTCTGCCACCATCATCAATACACGGAATTGCTGTGGCGTCAGTGACTGAATACGTTCTGCCAAAGCCGTTTCATCTGCTGCACGCGGATCAAAATTCATATTAGCCGCAGGTAAATTTGGTGGTAACCAAATGTCACCCTCTAAAACCTGACGAATCGCTTCACCAATATGGCTTGGATGTGCAGATTTAGGAATGTACCCCATTGCGCCATGTGCAATCGCACGCTGAATAATCGATGCGTCTTCATGCGCTGAAACAACAATAATTGGAAGTGACGGATATTGCGCACGTACATGTACCAATGCAGAGAAACCTGACGCACCCGGCAGATTTAAATCCAACAAGACGAGGTCTGGTTCTGGACCATTTTCCAAACGTTCATAAAATTCATTTACAGCCGCAGTTTCACTAATCTGAGCTTGTGGCAAACTATAACGAACTGCCTGAATTAACGCATGGCGAAACAGTGGATGATCATCAACGATTAAAATATTCATAAGCGAAGCGAGAGATCTCTAGCAGAGTTCTTTCATTCTAACCGCACTATTGCTATTTAAGATACGTAAATATTAACGATTTTTTGGATAATTTGTTTGCGTTGATTAAAATTCCCTAAAGATTTTAAGCGATTTATTCATTTTGAGATTTAAATATCACTTTTAAGTATAAAATAAAGACATAAAAATGAATTACTTATTTAAATTTATAATATATTTTAGCTTCAACAACTTAGAAGATTTATATCATAATTACCCCTTCTAATTTTGATTTATATTAAAAACTGATAACCAATCTGTTTTTGCTTATTTTACAGCATATCCTGCAATGTAGATTAATAAATGGTATTCCGAGATTAATTTGATTAGGTTGCCAAAATGTCTATTTTCACTCAACAAAAACCATTAAATATCGTTGCTGTTTCAGGGGGGTTAAACAATCCATCAAAAACAGAAAGCTTAGTTCAAGCGATTATTGATGAGCTGGGTCAAGCGACCCCAATTCATGTGCATTTTATTAAATTTAGTGAAATTGGGCAGCTATTGGGTGGAGCAATTTACCGCAATCAACTTCCACAACGTGTCCAAAATGATTTAGCTGCTGTTGAGGCTGCGGATGCTTTAATCGTCGGCACACCTGTTTATCGTGCTTCATTTACAGGCTTATTTAAGCATTTCTTTGACTTCGTTGAGCAAACGGCCTTGGTCGATGTTCCTGTTCTGCTTGCCGCTTCTGGTGGTAGTGACCGTCATGCATTGGTTCTAGAACACCAATTACGTCCTTTATTTAGCTTTTTCCAAGCACAGACTTTACCGATTGGCGTTTACGCAACAGATCGTGATTTCACACCTGAATACACCATTAAAAGTGAACATATTCAAGACCGTATCACTTTGGCTGTCGCACGTGCTTTACCTATTTTAGAATGGGCACCAGCCAAAGGACAACGTGCTGACGTTGTAAAAGCCAAAACACAACAAGCCAATCAAAACTTAGGCATTAACAAACAGATTGAACAAGATGAAGTACTTCCTTCTGCGGCAGTACCAAGTTTAGATGCTGCTGAAAATCGTTTACATGCAAAAGTCAAAACACCACAGTCTCAGGTTGCCTAGTCATTATTAGCCATCAGCAATGTAAAACAACAATAAATAATTAAAAATGCTTTGAAACTCTCCCTCTTGACTCGGCTTGAGGGATTTTTTTGTTTGAAGATTTCAAAATGATCAAATTTCTGGTTTTTTATATCTTTATCTAGTTTATTTTAAGCTTAGAATAGAGCGCTTAACTTTCTCATTTTATTATACTAATCACGAAGAAGCACTCGATCAGTTCTTCTTGATCATATTTTACTAAGAAGTGCTTAAAAGGATTAAAACGAAAAAGGTTTAAAACAAAATATGCAAATACGTTTCCCATCCAAGTTAGTCGCAGGGGATTTAATTGCGATTACAGCACCATCAACAGGTGTCCCAACTTCATTACATCCTCGGTTAGATCTTGCCATCAAAATGCTTAAAGAAAGAGGTTTCCGAGTAATCGAAGGAGACTGCTTACGTGCTGTATATAAAAATAAAAGTGCAGATAAAATATTACGTGCAGAAGAATTAAAGCGCCTCTTAATTGACCCAGAAGTTAAGGCAATTATGCCACCTTGGGGCGGCGAGTTAGCTATGGAGTTACTCGAGCTGATTGACTTTGAAAAGCTTACTAAAATCGAGCCAAAATGGTTTTCAGGGTTTTCTGACCTCAGTACTTTGCATATCCCCATAACCACGATTTCAGGTTGGGCGACTTTGCATGGGCCGAATTTAATGGAACTTGCTGCGGAGCCACTAGACTCAATGACGCAGAAAATATGGGATGTCCTAACCAGTGATAGAGAAACGGTGATGACTCAACAATCTTCATCGTTTTATCAGAAAAAAGAGAATGATTGGCAGGCAAATCCAAAAGCAGGTTTGAATCTCACAGAGCCTACACAATGGAAACGTCTAGATGGTAAAAGCACTCCTATAGATTTTAAAGGCCGCTTGATTGGTGGATGTTTAGAAACAATTTCAAGGTTGGCTGGAACAAAGTTTGCTAACTTTCCCCAGTTTTATCAACAATATGAAAATGATGGCGTCATTCTGTATTTTGAAAGTTCAGAATTAAAACCTTGTGAACTCACAAGAACTTTACTTAGCCTTAAAATGCATGGTTGGTTTGATCATATTTCGGGATTACTTATCGGTAGGAATATGGCGACTGAAATAATAGATTCCACCCAATTAAATTCCTTTGATGCTCTTCATTCGGTCTTAAATTATCTCGATATACCTGTTTTGTATGATGTGGATATCGGCCATGTTCCTCCTCAATTATCCTTAGTCAATGGAGCGATTGCACAGATTAAATTTAATGAAAATGGCAGTACTATTTCGCAATATTTATAAGTCTTATTTCGCCCTAAAAATGAAGTTGTTAAAAATTCAAAATACCGTCAACAAACAAAAACCCAATCAAATTTGATTGGGTTTTTACAAGATCATTCAATTTATTGGCTTAGCTATTTGCTTTAACCTCAGCAATCAACTGATCAACCACATTCGGGTCTGCCAATGTAGACGTATCGCCTAAACTGTCCAATTCAGCTGCCGCAATCTTTCTTAAAATACGACGCATGATTTTCCCAGAACGAGTTTTCGGTAAAGCAGGTGCCCAATAAATTGCATCAGGTGTTGCAACAGGGCCTAATACCTTCCGAACCCAAGCGACTAATTCCTTGCGTAACTCTTCGGTTTCAGCCTCACCTGCTTGTAATGTGACATAGGCAGCTATACCTTGTCCTTTAATCTCATGCGGCATACCGACCACAGCAGATTCAGCGACTTTTTCGTGTGCAACCAAAGCACTTTCAATCTCTGCCGTACCTAAACGGTGCCCTGAAACATTCAAGACATCATCTACACGCCCTGTGATCCAGTAATATCCATCCTTATCTCGTCGTGCACCATCACCTGTAAAATACGTCCCCGGATAAGTTGAAAAATAAGCTTCAATAAACCGCTCAGGATCTCCCCAAATTGTACGCATTTGTCCCGGCCAAGAGTCTTTAATGATTAAATTCCCTTCCGCCGCACCTTCAATTTCATGACCATCTGCATCGACTAAAGCAGGCTGAATACCAAAGAATGGACGCGTTGCCGAACCCGGTTTCAACGGTGTTGCACCTGGTAATGGTGAAATGAGAATACCGCCAGTTTCAGTTTGCCACCATGTATCTACAATCGGACAACGGCTTTCACCCACAACTGTATAGTACCAATTCCATGCTTCAGGATTAATCGGTTCACCCACTGAACCCAATAGACGTAAACTACTGCGATCACTTTCTCGTACAAAAGCATCGCCCTCTCGCATCATGGCGCGAATTGCGGTCGGTGCTGTATAGAGAATTGTCACATTATGTTTATCAACAATATGTCCTGTCCGTGCCCATGTTGGGTACTGTGGAATACCTTCGGACATCACCGTGGTTGTACCATTTGATAGTGGCCCATACAGTACATAAGAATGCCCTGTAATCCAACCCACATCTGCCGTGCACCAAAACACATCATCTTGTTTAATATCAAATACTTCACGGAATGTTGTGTTGACATAAGTCAAATAACCGCCTGTGGTGTGTAAAACACCTTTCGGCTTACCTGTAGAGCCTGAAGTATAGAGAATGAATAATGGGTCTTCTGCATTCATTGCTTCGGGTGGGCAAATGTCAGTAACCGTCATGATTTCCATGTGATACCACAAATCACGACCGTCTTTCATCGAAATTGGATGCCCTGTACGATGCACCACAATCATTTTCTCAACAGAAGACGTTCCATCAAGTGCTAAAGCCGCATCAACATTTTCTTTGAGTGGAATGGTTTTTCCACCACGCATCCCCTGATCCGCAGTAATCACCAACTTCGCTTGACTATCATCTATTCGACTTGCCAAAGAATCTGGGGAGAAACCACCAAAAACCACACAATGCACAGCACCAATTCGGGTGCATGCCAACATGGCGATTGCAGCTTCTGGAATCATTGGCATATACAAAATAACGCGATCACCTTTTCCAATACCATTCTTTTTCAAGACATTGGCAAAACGGCAAACTTCATCATGTAATTCTTCAAATGAAATAATCTTATGACGGGATGGATGATCACCTTCCCAAATGATCGCAGGTTTAAGTGGATGTTCTTTTAAATGACGATCTAAACAGTTGGCACTGACATTGAGTTCACCATCCGCGAACCATTCAATTTTAAAATTGTCTTTGTCATAGCTTGTATTTTTAACTTGAGTAAATGGTTTCATCCATTCAAGTTTATTGGCAGCTTCTGCCCAAAAAGTATTTGGATCATCTATCGACTGCTGATAGCGTTCAAAATACTGTTGCTCATTGGTTCTTGCTGTTTTAACAAATTGCTCTGGAACTGGATAAATCTCATTCATAATTCTACTTCCTTGATTTGCCATCTCATCACGAGATATATGCCTACATTCTTGATTTTATTACTTGCATGTACTCAGTATTACGATAGCGCATTTTGTATAACAATTGTGCTTTGGTCGTAGACGCAAAGTTCACTTTAACTGTCGTAATATATTGAGTCACTTGCAAAAACATTCGTATTTTCAATATTTATGCAGTTTTTTTGATCTTATAATGTGTAGCGCGCAGTGCCTATGGATTTTTTCAGAAAAATACATTTTCTTACCGAAATCTTCAACCTAGAGCGTAGACGCATATACGTTTTAGGCTCTACATTATTTTTAATCATAAATTTTTTATATCTCTTAGAAACTTTAAATGCATAAGTATTATCGTTATATATCTAAACTAAGAAATTCTGTAATCAAAGCTTAACTTATTTGAAATTTCAGGCAAAATACGCAGATCATTTTATTGGACATTACTGTGGCTGAAGAAGCAAATAAATTAAGTGAAGTCGCTCAAGATACGACTCAGCTACTCCATTCCGCAAGTGAAAAAACCGCAAGAACGGTCATTGAACATACTGCAAAATATAATGATGCTTATACGACCATCGACAAAATTGTAGATAGCTTTTGGGAACGTGTACCCTATTTTTGTATTGCGCTCGCAGTACTGCTCATTTTTTGGTTATTGTCCAAAATATTTAAATTCTTCGTCCGTAAAACATTAGAAAACCGCTCATACACTCGCCAAAACTTGGTTTTGGTGTTAAACCGTGTCGGCAGTAGTTTTATTATCTTCTTTGGTTTCCTCATTGCAATGGTGATTGCTATTCCTGGTTTTACTCCGGGTCAGTTGATGAGTGCTTTGGGTATTGGTTCTGTCGCAATTGGTTTTGCATTCAAAGATATTTTCCAAAATATGCTTTCAGGTGTACTGATTCTATTAGGCGAACCCTTCAAAATTGGCGATGACATCATTGTCAATAATATGGAAGGCACCGTTGAAGATATTCAAATTCGTGCAACATTCCTACGCTCACCTGACGGTCGTCGTATTGTGATTCCAAATGCAACGGTTTATACCAGTGCCGTGACTGTGAATACGGCTTATCAACGTCGTCGTTGTGAGTTTATTGTCGGCATAGGCTATGAAGACGATGTACAAAAGGCGAAAAATATTATTTTAGAACTATTAGACAAAGATAGTAGCATTCTAAGCCAACCCGGTTTCAGCGTGAATGTCACTGCTTTAGCTGATTTCTCAGTCAATTTAAAAGTGCAATGGTGGGTAAATACCACTGAGACATCGACTTCTGCTTCAATTAGCAAAATTCAAGAAATGGTTGTTCATTCATTTGCTGAAAATAATGTGTCTATTCCTTATCCAGTTCAAGAAGTTAAAATCTATCGCAATGATAATGCTGAAGAAGAATCAGCCCGTGCTAAATAATCTTCCTAGCACATAAGGAATCACGGTTTCAGTACGAATAATACGGTTGCCTAAGCTCACAGCTTGGCAGCCGTTTTTTACAAGTAAATCAACTTCATAAGGAATAAAACCACCTTCTGGACCAATGATTACTGTACACGGATGATCAATCGCAAAAGGCATACTTAGTTCCGCATAAGGATGCGCCACATAAGCTGGAGATTGTGCTGTAATTAAAGTTGGGAGGATATCTTCCGTAAAAGGTTTAAAGCGTTTATAAAGCTCAATTTTAGGTGCTATTGTATCGCCTGCTTGCTCTAAACCTAAAGTGACATAATGATCAAGCTGTTGTAAAAAAGGCGTTTGCCAATAACTTTTATCTACTCGATAACTGTGGATAAGGATCAACTTATCCACACCCAACGTCACTGCATCCATGATTAAACGGCGTAAAACCTTCGGTCGGGGCAATGCCACAACTAAAGTCACAGGTAATTTTTGAGGTACTATTTCTTCTTGAATCGGTTTAATTTGGATAGAGATTTCTGTAATATGAATAATTTCAGTTAGATAACGTTTTCCATCACGAATACCGACTCTAAGTGTATCGCCAACTTGAATATCAACATGGGTTTTTAAATGTTCTATCTGTCTTTTGGCACTAATTGTCCAGATTTCGGATAAGGTTTGACGAGGATCTAATAAGACGATATTCATAAAATGATTCTATCTACTTTGCATAATTTTTAATGCTACTAACTCAATCTAGAAATTATACCGACAATATTATTAATTGATGTTATATAACAATAGCTCAAAAAAAATTTCAATTTTCTTCGAGATGATTCATTGATACGCGTAAACGTCATCCGCTATTGTCTGAGGCAGAACTACATTTGAATGAGAATGTTTTTGCGATGAATCTAGTTCATAGAAGGTATTGAACGAGTTCAGCGGTGAGGAGCAAAGCTCCGCAAGGTGGTTTTCTTGCAAAGCTTCGCTTTTCATTTTCCCGAAAGAAAAGTAGGTCGAGCTGAAGGCTTAACCCTAAATATAAACTTTAAAAGTAAGACTCTACTAAGTATTTTATCATTTTAAACATTTAGTAAATCATATATATCATTTAAAATACGTAATACAGTTATTAACTGTATTACGTATTTTAAAGTTGTATAGCAATTAAAATTCTTAATTAACTTACAGATAACTAGATTATAAATACCCATCAATCACAGCAATATGCTTCTGCAAAGAACCTTTATTGCGATTTAAAACCTCTATTGCATGCTGACTCAATTGCTGTGCAAAATTTGCATCTTCCAAACAACGTACCAATAACTCAACAACATCATCTGCTGTTAATCCAACCTTTACTGCATCCGCTTGTAAAAACTCATCAACAATCACTTGGAAGTTAAAATAATTTGGGCCAATAATGGTCGGTACATCCAAAACCATCGGTTCTAAAATATTATGTCCACCACCTGGTTCATTCAACGAACCACCGACAAAACAAGCTTGACTAAGCGCATACCAAAGCCACATTTCCCCCATACTATCGGCCAAATAAACTTGAGTATCTGATTGAATCGATTGGTTTAAACTACGTCTTTGGGTATTTAAATTCAAACGCTGTGCAACATGAAACACTTCATCAAAACGTTCAGGGTGACGTGGTACAACAATACATAGCCAATCTGGATGCTGATCTAAATAAGGCTTTAAGCTGGTTAATAACTTTTCTTCTTCTGGAGAATGCGTACTGGCAATCGTCATGATTTTACGTGAATTTAAATTCCAATCTTGTTTTAACTGTTCAGCTTTGTGAATAAATTGCTCAGGTACAGAAATATCAAACTTAATACTTCCCACGACTTCTGTACGATTATTTTCAATTCCAAGATCGATAAAACGTTGTTGAGTCGCTAAATCTTGTGCCAATAAACGATCCAAATTTTGTAGCATTGGACGAGTCAAGCTTGGTACTTTTGCATAGCCTTTGGCAGATTTTTCTGAAAGACGTGCATTGACCAAAATACATGGCACTTTAAACTGCTTGGCTTGATCAATTAAATTTGGCCAAAGCTCTGTTTCAACTAAAATCAATAATTTAGGTTGATATTTTTGATAAAAATCAGCAATTAAATACTGCTGATCCGCAGGTAAATAGACTGCTTGAAACAATGCCTCATAAGGCGCTTTGAGAAATAATGATTTAGATCGAGTCTGCCCAGTCTTGGTGGTATTGGTGACGAGAACACGATGACCTAATTTTAAATAATGCTCAATCAAAGGCTGTGCTGCATTGGTTTCACCAAAAGAGACACAATGAAACCAAATGGTTTGTATATTTTTAGGCGTTTGAAATGGGCCAAAGCGTTCTAGGCATTCCTGTTGATATTGCTGCATATTCTGCGCACGCTTTTTTATTCGCCATTTATACAAAGGTTTGACGATTGCAAGCGCTGCGTTATACCAAAAAGGAGTAGCCAAACAAAATGCCTCAAAATAAATTTCATCGGCAAATATAACAGAGCCGTATTCAGTTGTTAATGAATAATGTTGTTAATGAATCATATTGAATGATTTGTTGTCGTACTCAAAACAACCGTGCAGGTTCTAATATTTCAACACGTATCAAAATCTAGCCTTTCTTATCTGATTACTCAGTGAATACTTTTAAAGTGAGTCCATCAAAAAATAAAGCTGTATTCATTCTCAAACAAATACAGCTTTTGCATCACAGTAAAACATTAGGAAAAAACAACAAAATATTAAGCAGATAGCTCACTTTCAGACATTTCAGCCAACGTTGGATAATCAATATAACCTTCCGCAGTCTGCGAACCGATCATATTTTCAAACACCAATTCATTCAAAGGTGCATCAGCAACTAAACGCTCAAACAAATCAGGATTGGCAATATAAGCCTTACCAAAAGACACAGCATCCGCTTGACCCGTAGCCAATAGATCAATTGCTGCTTCACGGCTTAGACCCATATTGGCAATATATGGCACACCACCAGAGCGAGCTTTCATATCTTCACTGATGCTGTCATCTGCCAAATATTCACGAGTAAAGAAGAAAGCAATTTTACGTTTACCTAATTCTTCCAATGCATAACCAAAGGTTTCACGTGGATCAGCATCACCCATATCATGCTCATCACCACGTGGTGCTAAATGAACACCAACACGTCCTGCACCCCAAACTTCGATCAATACATCAACCACTTCAAGGAGGAAACGTGCACGATTTTCTACAGAACCACCGTATTCGTCTTCGCGCTGATTGGTTGAACTTTGTAAGAATTGATCAATTAAATAACCATTGGCGGCATGCAATTCTACGCCATCAAATCCAGCGGATTTAGCGTTAATTGCAGCTTGTTTAAATTGTTGCGTAATGTGATGAATTTCAGCGATTTCTAAAGGACGAGGTACCACATATTCGCGTTTTGGACGGAGTAAACTCACATGCCCAGCTTGTTGTACAGCACTTGCCGAAACAGGTGCTTCTCCACCGAGTAAATCAGGATGTGAAACACGACCAACATGCCATAACTGCGCAACGATTAAGCCTTGTTTTTCATGTACTGCTTGAGTGACTTCTTTCCATCCCTCAACTTGTGCATCGCTAAAAAGTCCCGGTGTATTTAAATAACCATTGGCTTCTTCGGAAATAACGGTTGCTTCAGAAATGATTAAACCTGCACTTGCACGCTGTGCATAGTATTCAGCCATCATTGCTGTAGGTACACGATCATCTGTTGCACGACTACGCGTTAAAGGAGCCATCACCACGCGATTTTTAAGTTTTAAATCGCCAAGAATCAGGGGAGAAATCAGTTCAGCCATGTTAACCTCATGACTCACTTTTTCCATTCTATAAATATTAAATAGTGAAAAGAATTTAAAGTGAGCTGTGTAGATATTCAATATATTGCTGAATTAGAGCTTCATTGCGAGAAAAATATGACCATTGACCATATTTTTCTGCCTGAATTAAACCTGCCTGTTGTAATACAGATAAATGATTAGACATCGTTGACTGAGAGACATTACCGAGTTTTTCGATATTCCCTGCACAGACACCACGATTAAAGCCACCGCATTGCTCTTCCGATAAAAACTGTTGTGGGTTTTTCAACCACTCCAGTATTTGTCGTCGAGTCGGATTTGCCAATGCTTTAAAAATTAAATCAATATCCATCTTAGACACATTCAATAAAAGTGCAAAGCTCTGTTCAGCATCTTGAATACACTATATCGTATTTTTTCGATTATTATATCGAATATTTTAGATATTAATATAAATAGCTGTTAAAGCTTTGCTTTTGTTAAGTATTTAATTTACAAACTTAAGGCTTATAGGCCTTGTTTTAAGCTTGCTTCAATAAACTTATCTAAGTCACCGTCCAATACTGCACCTGTATTTGAACTTTCCACGCTAGTACGTAAGTCTTTGATACGAGAGTCATCCAAAACATACGAACGAATTTGGCTACCCCAACCAATATCAGACTTGGTATCTTCAAGTGCTTTTGCGGCATCATTACGTTTTTGCATCTCTAATTCATAGAGTTTTGCACGTAACTGCTTCCAAGCGTGATCACGGTTAGCATGTTGTGAACGCTGGTTCTGACAAGCCACCACAATACCTGTTGGTGCATGTGTTAAACGTACTGCTGAATCGGTTTTGTTAATATGCTGACCACCTGCACCAGACGCACGATAAGTATCGGTACGAACATCTGCAGGATTAATATCAATTTCAATATTATCATCGACTTCAGGCGATACAAATACCGCTGAGAATGAAGTATGACGACGGTTACCTGAGTCAAATGGAGACTTACGTACTAAGCGGTGTACACCTGATTCTGTACGTAACCAACCATAAGCATACTCACCTTCTACACGTATAGTTGCAGATTTAATCCCTGCCACATCTCCATCAGATTCTTCCATCAATTCAGCTTTAAAGCCATGACGTTCAATCCAACGCATATACATACGCAGCAACATTGAAGCCCAATCTTGTGCTTCTGTACCGCCTGAACCCGCTTGAATTTCCACATAACATGGGTTTGGATCCATTGGATTACTAAACATACGACGGAATTCAAGTTTTGCTAACTCTTCTTCACTTGAATCAAGTTCCGCTTGTACATCTGCTAGCAGACTTTCATCATCAACTTCAACCGCCAAATCAAGCATTGCTTTGGCATCTTCAAGCTGATTGGCTAAGCCTTCTAAAACATTGATGACATTTTCAAGCTCACCTTTTTCTTTTGCCATTGCCTGTGCACGACTTTGGTCATTCCAAATCGTCGGATCTTCTAACTCGCGGAGAACCTCTTCTAAACGCTCTTTCTTCAGATCGTAGTCAAAGATACCCCCGTAGTGTTAGACCACGGTCATTTAAGTCTTTTAGCTGGTTTAAATAAGGATTAATTTCCACGAGTTTTAATCTCACATTTGACGTTTTTTAATTCGGCAATATTCTACCACAGTGCAGAAAAAGTTGAGATATTGCATTTTTATTTAACAAAACAATTGACCTAAGTGCATTTTTTGTGAACAATAGCACATTATTTTAAATAAACACTAAACAATAGACAACAATAACCCTTCCTAGAGGATTTTATGAAACGTTCTTTTCTTGCTTTACTCTTAACAGCGATGACCAGTTCTAGCTTTGCCTATATTGCGCAAATCGATGCAGGTTATACCTATACGAACCATGATGATGACTATACAGATTCTGACAATCAACTCAATCTGCTCGGTACATTTTATCTCGCACCCGTGCAATCCAAGCAAGGTCCTTTAAATGAAGGCGCTTTTTTAACGCATGCCAGTAATGTGTATGGTGCATACGATTATACTGAGCTTAAAAGTGACCGTTATGCCATAGCAGATCAAGTGGGCTCTACTGGTACTAGAAAAGATGAATTTGAAAATCATAATTTTGTGGTTGGTTTGGAATATTTTTATGAGCAATTCTATTTCAATGCAGACATTGGAATGAATCATGAAAAATACCAAGAAAAAGAGCAGTTCTCTTATGGTTCTGACTACAATAAAAATGAATATGATCGTACCAATTATCGAGCTTTAGTCGGCTACATGCCTATGAGCAACTTATTAATTGCTGCAGGTGTGGACGGTTATAATGGCGATGATGAAAACGATGAAGACAATGCTTTTGCAGTAAAAGCAAAATATGTTTTTCCAGTCGGTAATGCTGACCAATATATTAACCTAGAAGCAGATGGAGGATTTGGTGATGAAGATAACATCACTGTTGGTGGAGATTATTATTTTAATAAAGCATTTAGCTTAGGCGCTGCTTATAACTTTGAAGATAATGGCGATGACGATGTAGATTATTTTTCTATACGCAGCAAATACTTCTTAAATGACATCTTTGCAGTCGGTGGTGCTATTGGTTTTGGCGATGATCTACAGGCCTTTAATGTCAATGGAACATTCCGTTTCTAATATTAAACATGATTAAATTTTTCAAGGCATTTCTATACAAGAATGCCTTTTTTATTACAAAATATGTTTACTATTCACTCAATCACCATCATTCTCCACACTATCTACACAGTTTTAATAAAATTAAACATAGATAATTTTTAATATTTATCAAATATTTATATTTGATAAAATTACACAAACCTACTAAAACTACAGTTCTGTTACGTTGCTAATATTGACGATATTTCGATTCACTCTAGACTTAAAGATGTAACAAAAAATTTAAAAAACTTTTTAGCCTAATCATTTCCAAAGGGGAAGAATCCATGAAAAAGTTAGCAATTGCATCAGCGCTTCTATCGACTATCGCAATGACAGGTACAGCAGCACATGCGTATCAAGCTGAAGTGGGCGGTTCTTATACCTATGCTGATTGGGACGATTATGATGCAACCCATAATTTCGGTGTAGACGGTACTTATTACTTCAATCCAGTTCAAATTCGTAATTCACCGCTCAATGAAGCTGCTTTCCTTGATCGTGCGAGTAATGTAAAAGCCAATGTAGAGTATGCTGATAACGATGGCATCAAAGATACAAAATACGGTGCAGGACTTGAATATTACGTACCAAACAGTGATTTCTACGTAAGTGGTCGTGTCGGTCGCAATGAGTTTGAAGTGGATAACACATCGATCGACTCTAAAGTCACAACATACGGCGCAGAAGTCGGTTATTTACCAGCACCTGGGTTATTACTTGCTTTAGGTGTGACAGGTTATGACGAAAAAAATGGTGATGACGGTGCTGATCCAACCGTGCGTGCCAAATATGTAACCAAAGTTGGTCAATACGATGCCAACTTTGAAGCTTATGGCGCTTTTGGTGATCTAGATGAATACAAAGTACGTACTGACTTATATTTAGACAAAACCTTAAGTGTTGGTGCAGATTACTATAACAATGATTTAACTGAACGTGATGAATTCGGTATTTCTGCGAAAAAATTCTTAAATCAAAAAGTAAGTGTTGAAGGTCGTGTTGGTTTTGGTGATGACTACAATACTTATGGTGTACGTGCTGGTTACCGCTTCTAATTTACAACCCTATAAAAAAACCGCTCAATTTGAGCGGTTTTTTATTCAATTTCGTTATTTATCTTTATCATTCATTGTTAATGCTCTAAATGCAGCATCTTTAACTGCAAACTCACATTACCATTAAACTGATTTTTATCTAACTCATAAACAATACGAACATTCTTTTGCATGGGATCAAAATTAAATTTATTCAATGCATTAAAAGCAATTGCATCCACAGATTGACCATTCTCCAAAGCCAATTTTAATTTGAGATGTACCTCTTTTAGCCAACGATAATCCAAGATTTGAAATTGACCTTCAAAAACAGGCGAAGGAAATTTTTGTCCCCACGGCCCTAAAGCTTCAATGGTATCGACTGTTTGGATTTGAAATGCCTGATTCGGCAACTCACCATCTGTCCATAAAGTGGCTTGAAACAATTCATCTTCTGATTGTGCAATCAGTTGAGTGAATATCTGCTTAAATTCTTCAAAATGTTGTTTTTGAATGGTTAAACCTGCCGCCGCCGCATGTCCACCAAAATGACTGACCAAATGCGGATATTGTTCAGCGACTTTTTCAATACTGTCTCGAATATGAATCCCATCGATTGAACGTGCCGAACCTTTAATATGAACCCCATCTTTGTCTGCTGCAAAGATAATACTTGGGCGGTGAAATTGTTCCTTTAAACGCCCTGCAACAATCCCAATCACGCCTTGATGCCAATGTTCTTCAAACATCACCAATGCAGCAGGTAAATTG
The DNA here is from genome assembly GCF_002233755.1 of Acinetobacter piscicola. GTDB lineage: Bacteria > Pseudomonadota > Gammaproteobacteria > Pseudomonadales > Moraxellaceae > Acinetobacter > Acinetobacter piscicola. The sequence goes on from NZ_NIFO01000022.1 coordinate 28,688, forward strand.
TCCTGATCAAGTTGTAGCCCCTCAAGTGCAAGCAATGCCTCTTGTTTCATTTGAGATTCAACTTGACGACGCTCTAGATTCAAATCATTCAATTGTCGAGCCAGTGCATAAGCCGCTTGCATGTCTGTCGCCAAAAGACATTCGATCCCAATGTCCATGGTTTCCATGCGTCCTGCCGCATTAATACGCGGGCCTAATACAAAACCTAAATCAGAGGCTTTGAGTTCTGCTGGATCACGTCCTGCAATATCCAATAATGCACTAATTCCTGCACGACATTGGTTTTGTTGAATACGCTTCACGCCAGCATCAACCAAAATTCGATTGTTATAATCTAAACTTGCAACATCGGCATAGGTTCCCAAAGCCACCAAATCTAAATACTGTGGCATTTTTGCAGTCAATTTACCTAGTTTCCCACGGTGACTGCTTAAATTTGCCAATAGATAAAAAGCGACCCCAACCCCTGCCAAAGCCTTACTTGGAAACTCACATCCCAATTGATTTGGGTTAACTACAGCTTCAGCTTTCGGCGTTTCTTTGGTAGTTAAATGATGATCTGTAATAATCACTTGCATGCCATGCGCTTGAGCTTGCTCAACACCTGCATGACTGGAAATACCATTATCAACAGTAATCAATAAATCAGGTTGGAAGCTTTCAAAAGCTAAGTCTGCAATTTTGGGAGTTAACCCATAACCATACTTAAAACGATCGGGTACTAAATATTGTACATTGGCACCCATTTCGCGCAGCGCCAAAATCATCAATGTAGTACTGGTTGCACCATCTGCATCATAATCCCCAACGATGACGATTTTCTTATTTTCATCAATCGCTTGGTCAATGATTTGAATAGCTTGATCTAAGCCTTTCATTTTCGGCGCAAGTAAATATTTTAATTTTAAATCAAGCTCTTGCTCAGATTGAACACCACGACGTGCCAAAATTTCAGCAATAAAGGGTGACACGCCCTGAAATTGTTCAGGGCGTGTTAGAAATGGACGTTGTTTTATTTGAATATTTTGCATTTATGGCATCAAACGTTGTAGTTTCCAAACGCTATCAATCCGTTCATAGGTCAAACGATCATGTAAGCGATTTGGGCGACCTTGCCAAAATTCATAGTAGTTTGGTTCTAAACGATAACCACCCCAAAATTCAGGCTTCGATAATTCTTGCTGCTCATCAACTCGATCATGCAGTGCTTGAAAGCGTTGTTGCAACAATTCACGACTTTCAATTACGCCACTTTGTGGTGTGCTGATATGTGCCGCGATTTGACTGTCACGAGGTCTTTTATGATAATAATCTGTTGATTCTTGCTCAGAGATTCTAGCAACATAACCACCAATACGGACTTGACGCTCAAGCTCTGGCCAATAGAACAATAATTCAGCATAAGGATTTTTAGCTAAATCTAAACCCTTTTGGCTATCATAATTGGTATAAAAATCATAACCTGCTTCTGTTGCACCACGTAATAAAACCGTGCGTACATGCGGGCGACCTTGTGCATTTGCTGTCGCCAATGACATGGCATAAGGTTCATGTAACTTTGCTTCTAAAGCAAGATTGAACCAATTGAGAAATTGCTCATGTGGCTGTGTATCCACCTGTTCCTCATGCAATTCACCCTTTTGATAAGTCAGTCTCAACTCACTCAAATCTTTAATCACATCACTCATGAACCTTACCTTTTTAGAGACTAAGCATTAGCATGTTGGCGTACAGAATCTGCTAAATGATTTGCTAAATCAGTCACTTCTTGCTGATTATCCCCTTCAACCATAACACGAATCACAGGCTCCGTACCTGATTTACGAATCAGGATACGACCGCGACCTTTGAGTTGTTGTTCAACTTGATCAAACTCGCTCACCAACGCAGGAATCGCAAACGGATCAATCATCTGTTCAAGTCGTACATTGACCAATACATTTGGAAAAACTTTAAAATCTGCAACCAATTCATCTAAAGATTTATTTTGTTCAACCAACACGGTCAACACTTGTAATGCTGCAATAATCGCATCACCTGTGGTGCTCTTGTCCAAAGTTAAGATATGCCCTGATGGCTCACCGCCCACAACCCAATTATTTTCTTCTAGGTTCTGAAGCACATAACGATCACCGACATTGGCACGTACAAAAGGCACACCTTGTTTTTCAAGAGCCAATTCAAGAGCCATATTACTCATCACTGTACCCACAATTCCTGCTGGTTTAGTGCTTGCCTGAGTTGCAAGAATATAAAGAATATGATCACCATCGACCAACTTGCCATAACGGTCAACCAAAACCACACGGTCAGCGTCACCATCAAAAGCAATACCGAGATCAGCTTGATGCTCAACCACAGCTTTTTGTAAGCATTCAGGATGAGTTGAACCACAATTTTTATTGATGTTTAAACCATCAGGCTCATTGTAAAGTGCAATGACTTTGGCCCCTAACTCACGAAATACCGCAGGGCCTACGCTATAAGCTGCACCATTGGCACAATCCACCACGATTTTTAAATGACGCAAGTTAAAATGGTATGGGAATGTGGATTTACAGAATTCAATATAGCGACCATTGGCATCTTTAACACGCACACTCTTACCTAAGTTTGCGTTGTCTTCAATAACAATGTCTTTTTCAAGTTCTTTATTAATCGCTTCTTGAATTGAATCTGGCAGTTTCTTTCCTTCGTCTGAAAAGAATTTAATGCCATTATCAAAATACGGATTATGCGATGCTGAAATTACAATACCTAAGTTGGCATGCAATGCACGTGTCAAATGTGCGATCGCAGGTGTAGGCAATGGCCCCAATAAATGTACATAAACACCTGCAGCATTTAAACCCGCTTGCAAAGCTGCTTCTAAAATATAACCTGATAATCGCGTGTCTTTACCCATAACCACAATCGGTTTAGATTTTGGGCTAATTTGCTTTAATACTTTTCCTGCGGCAAAGCCTAATTTCAGCGCAAATTCAGGGGTAATTGGGAGCTGACCAAATTGTCCACGAATACCATCTGTTCCAAAATAACTCATTTTTTACCCACTTATTATGTGTTGTATAACAATCAATTTTTCAATTGCACCACTTTACACCAAAATAAAAAAGCCGTCATAAACTGACGGCTTTTTTCAATAAAAATACTACGAAAGATTAGCCTACACGATAGTTCGGCGCTTCTTTTGTAATCGTTACATCATGCACGTGCGACTCTTGCATACCTGCAGCAGTGATTTTCACAAATTTTGCATTTTCACGTAAGTCTTCAATGGTTGCAGAACCTGTATAACCCATCGATGAACGTAAACCACCCATCATTTGATGTACGATATTGCCCATCGGGCCTTTGTAAGGTACACGACCTTCAATCCCTTCTGGAACAAGTTTCTCAGCACCCGCTTTAGAGTCTTGGAAATAACGATCTGCAGAACCTGTTGCACCTGCCATCGCACCCAATGAACCCATACCACGATACGCTTTATAGTAACGACCTTGGAAGAATTCAACTTCACCTGGCGCTTCTTCAGTACCTGCCATGAGAGAACCCACCATGATCGTACTTGCACCTGCACCAATCGCCTTCGCCATATCACCAGAGAAGCGGATACCACCATCTGCGATTAAAGGAATTTGATCTTTCAATGCATTGGCAACACTATCAATCGCAGAGATTTGTGGCATACCAATACCTGCAACAATACGTGTTGTACAGATCGAACCAGGACCAATACCGACTTTTACAGCATCTGCACCAGCATCCAATAATGCTAAAGCAGCATCACCTGTTGCGATATTACCGCCAATCACTTGAACTTGCGGGTAGTTGGCTTTTACCCAACGTACACGCTCAATCACACCTGCTGAGTGACCATGTGCAGTATCTACAACAATCGCATCTACACCCGCTTCAACCAACGCTTCTACACGGCTTGGTGTTTCTGCACCTGTACCTACAGCAGCGCCGACACGTAAACGACCTAAATCATCTTTACAACTATTTGGATAAGATTCAGCTTTACGGAAATCTGTTACCGTAATCAAACCTTTTAAAGCATTTTGATCATCAACCACCAATACTTTTTCAATACGGTGTTTTTGCAATAATGCTTGGATATTTTCTTTAGATTCATTCTCACGAACAGTCACAAGACGATCTTGTCCAGTCATGATATTGCTGACAGGTTGTTCTAAATTCGTGACAAAACGTGTATCGCGACCAGTCACAATACCCACAACTTTACCGTCTTTCACAACTGGCACACCACTGATGTTGTTTGATTGAGTAATTGCAATCAATTCACGAATGGTTGTTTCAGGCGTCACAGTAATCGGGTCTTTGACCATTCCTGCTTCAAATTTCTTTACACGGCGAACCTCTGCGGCTTGCGCAGAAATATCCATGTTTTTATGTAGAATACCAATACCACCATTTTGTGCCATCGCAATCGCCATACGTGACTCAGTCACAGTATCCATTGCTGCTGAAACCATAGGGATATTTAAATTTATGCCACGAGTCAGGCGTGTCTTTAAAGAGACATCTTTTGGGAGAATAGTAGAGTAGGCAGGGAGTAATAAGACATCATCGAAGGTTAGCGCTTCTTGAACGATGGTCAACATAACAGTCTCGCTGGTAATTTCCGTGAGCTATTATATACAAATTTCAGTTCAATTTTCATTTTATAAGATAATTTTTGTATTTTTGATGCTAAATATTTGGTAATTATTGTTTTTTGAAAATAAAGTTTCCCATCTTTATCACCTTCTCAAATTTAAAATTAATCTCGTTAAATATAGACAACCGAATTTACATTTTCGATTTTATGAATCATTTAAGGGCTGAATAAAAGCACGATTAATATATCAACCACTCCTAACTCCTAAGTAGGTATTTGAATACAAATCATGGTGCTTTAACAAACTTGATCAAAACTTTCATCATTGCTTGGATATGCAGACTCAATTTCAATTAAAGGAATTAAGCCATAGCCTTGTCTTGCTTTAGCACATTGATCATCACCCGCCTGAACCTCTTTGCAGGTTGAACTACGATGTTCATACATCGTGCAACTCACCTGTTCTCCAACAGTACCACTTAAAGCGATACACCTCACTTGCTGTTGATTGGTGCCTTTCATACAAGAATAGACTGCAGTTAATGGCTCGATATTATTTTGAGGCATAGCCTCTCCTTCAGCCCAATAAAATGAGACTCGGAAAAAGGCACAACATGCTCCGCAAGTTAAACACGCATCCTGCGCAGAAATTTGAGACAACATATTTTTAAAATTCTCGTAGTCAAACAACCTCCTCCATTTTGACTAAATGAAAGAGGTTTACAATAGATTTAACCCAGAAAATTTTAAAAATTTACCGATAAAAGCTTAACATTTTGAATTTTTATGTAGGACAGGTAAAAACTGATTCATCCATCAAATCGATACCACATTGCAAATTTTCAATCCAATCTAAAAATTGGTTAATCATGTCTTTGCCAATAAATGGTTTGCCATGTTGCGGCACAATCATTTCAATATCCATTTGACGAACCATTTTGACCCACAAACGAATAATACGATTACTACACATATAGCGCTGATGAAAACCACGCATAGTTGGAACATGCAAAGCAAAATTCTCAATCGGTGTAGCTGCATCATCGACAATTGATGCTCCCATATCACCAGAGAACAAGATTTTTGAAATTGGATCATAGAATTGAAAATTGCCAACTGAATGTAAAAAATGTGCAGGAACGACAATAATTCGTGTTTCACCCAAAGGGATCGAACCACCTTGATCAGGTAATTCAATCAAACGCTCTAACCAGCCACCTTTCATGCGATCGCTCATAAAAGCTGAATTTAAATGCGGTAAAAAGCGTGCCCATAATTTAGATGCCACAACTTTTGCATCGGTATAGACCAACCAACGTGGCATAGAGGTAATAATGTCAGGGTCTTGATGCGATGCCATCACATAGTCTAAGTTTTGTAGGCGCGTATATTTATTCAGCTCCATGGTTAATGGTACATAAGTTAAATCCCCACCTGGATCTAAAACTGCTGCTCGTTCATTATTGAGAATTAAAAACTGATTGGCTTGTACACCTTCCCCCTTAACCAAACTGGTAAAACTAATACATTTATGTGTGCCATTATCAAATAATACTTGTGACGTAGTTCGATCTAAAGCCATAACAAAACCCCAAAAAAGTCTTTTAAAATAAATCTTTAATTATTCCCATACAACATATAAGGTTTTATTCAAACTGACAATGAATATACAGCCAAAGTTTAATAATTATTTTCGTGATTTTTACACAAATTATAAAAAACCCAACATCAAGCTGGGTTTACTGTGATTAAAAAACAATGCTGTTTTTTATAAAAAATAATGTTGTACCAATGCCGCAACACCAATAATTAAGAAAATCGCTGCACCAATTTTATGAATAAGAGAAATCGGTAATTTATCTGCCAATTTATTACCAATAAATACCGCAGGCGCATTGACGAGCATAATTCCAAGCGTCGTACCGATTGTTACCCAACCCACACTGTCAAATCGAGCAGCTAAAGCGACTGTGGCGATTTGAGTTTTATCACCGATTTCGGCAAGGAAGAACAACACAAAAGTTGCTCCGAAAACCCCATATTTCTGCCATTTATTGATGCTTTCAGATTCATCATCCAATTCATCTGGAATCAGCATCCAACCTGCCATTGCAATAAATCCAAGCGAAACAATCCATAGTAGAACGGTAGGGCTGAGAACAGTCGTGATCCATTGACCTAATACCGCAGACACGCCATGGTTGACAATCGTTGCCAATAAAATAGCAAAGAGTATTGGGATAGGTTTTCGAAATTTTGCCGCAAGAAGTAGCGCAAGAAGTTGTGTTTTATCGCCCATTTCAGACAAGGCAACAACCACTAAAGAGATGAGGAAAGCATGTAACATATCTTAGTCTCTGGCTAGCAATTTTTACCGATGACTTACCCCTCCTGCTAGCCTATATGAATAGTCACCTATTCAATGCGGAGTGATAAATCAAAGGTCTTGCCAACAAAAGAAGCTGAATAAAATCAGCTAAATTGGTTCTTTGCTATGATGACCATGTTCTGTTGAACAATTATGTTGACCATCACCTATTTACAAGTCTCTATTGACTGCAAATAGCGGCTACTCCCCAATGAAGTGCTTATAGTTTACAATGCATTGAAAAAATTTTCATCTTTTTATCAAAAAATCATTCCAACTTTATAATGTCTCATTTATGACTTCTCATTTTTATCAATATATTCAAAACAATAAATTTATAGACACGATTTTCATCATTGGTGGTGGCCCATCTATAAAAATGATGAATTTAACTGCATTGCATGATCCTAAACACTTTGTGATTTGCTGCAATCAAGCTTTTGAACTTTTTCCACATGCGCAGATTACCCATCACAGTGATTATAGTTGGTGGATGAAATATCAATCACAATTGGCAACCCAATTTAAGGGGCTTTTTATCACGGGATGTGGTTTAGGAAATACCCGAGCTTACCCTGAAACTGTACTTCGCATGCAATTTATTCACCATGCCAATCAAGATCAGCTTTTCAAAGCGACTGATCATGTATATGGGAATAATTGTGGCTTGCAAGCTCTATCTATTGCACATCTATTTCAACCCAAGAATATTGTTTTCATTGGATTTGATTTTAAACCGCTCGATGGGCAAACCCATAGTTATGCTCAACTAAACACTGATCCAAAGCTAAATTATATGCATCTTTGGACTCTATTTTTAAAAAGTTTTAAAGCATTTGAACAACTCAAAAAAACACAATGGCAAGCCGCTCATCCTACGCGTAACCCACCGCAAATTTGGAATCTCAATCCTAATTCTGCTTTGACCTTATATAATAAAACTAAGGCTTTAGAAGATTTTTTGTAACATTAGCTCTAAAATACGAGCAATAAAAAACCTCGCCGAAGCGAGTAATGCCAGTCAGTTAAGTATTTTTTAAATCCTCTCCCTTGCGGAGCATATCCTCACCTTTTTCAAAAGAGGGATGAGTAACGCAACTACGCAGAAAATCTAAAATTACTTTAGATTCTCAATAGTTCCCCTCTTTTTTAAAGAGGGGTTAGGGGAGATTCTTAAATGAGTAATCACTAAATTACTCTTAACTAATCAACATTACGCCGAAGCGAGGTCATTTATTCTAGCGAATCACTTAAAGCAGAATATTACGAATATCAGCTAAAAGTTTCGTCAGTTTATTGCTAAAGCGAGCAGCATCTGCACCATTAATCACACGATGATCATAAGACAATGACAATGGCAACATTAACTTAGGATCAAAACCTGAACCATTCCAAACAGGTTGTATAGTCGCAGGAGAAATACCTAAAATTGCGACTTGTGGCCAATTTACCAATGGCGTGAATGCCGTACCACCGATTGAACCCAAACTGGTAATGGTAAAGTTTGCACCTTGTAAGTCTTTCGGAGAAAGTTTCTTATCACGTGCTTTTTTACTTAATTCACCCAATTCAATTGCAATCTGCTTAATTGATTTTTGGTCTGGATTACGTAATACAGGAACCGTTAAACCATCTGGTGTTGCCACGGCAATGCCCATATGGATTTCATTGCGCAATAAAACACCTTTTTGATCATCAGCCAAATGACCAGTAAAATACGGCTCTTCTTTCAACAAGAAAGCAACTGCTTTGGCAATAAAGGCAAGGATCGTTAAGCTGATACCCTCTTGCTTAAACTTGCCTTTTAACTCACCGCGCCAAGCTTCTAATTCCGTAATATCGGCAAGATCAAACTGAGTCACTTGTGGAATAAAGTTGTTTAAAGATAACTGAGGTACTGACACTTGTTGCAAACGTGTCATTGCCGCAACTTCACCACCACCAAATGCACTAAAGTCTGGTAATGCAGGTAAGCCAGAAGCCACTGCCGTAACAACAGGTGCGGTTTTTGGAGGTGCCGTTAAACGTGACTTCACATAAGCAAAAACATCTTCTTTAATCACACGTTGATGCGGACCAGAAGACTCAACTTGTGCAAGCAAGACACCTAATTCACGTGCCAATTTACGCACAGCTGGGCCTGCATACACTTTAGCATTCTCAGCTTGCTGTTCTTTACTTAACTTGTCCGATGAATTTGCAATATGTGCTTTTGGTTCAACCACTGTTTCAGGCTGAGCTACAGGTTTGGATTCAGCTTTAACAGGTTGTGCAGCCGCTTTTTCTTGCGCTTGCTCAGAAGGTTGCACATCTGTAATACCATCAATAGTGACCAATGGCATGCCTTGTTTCACTTCTTGATTGGCACTGACATGAATCGCTTTGATTGTTCCTGAAACAGTACTTGGTACTTCTACAGAAGCTTTATCAGATTCAACCACGACTAAGCTTTGATCTTTTTCAACACGGTCGCCCACGCTGACTAAAATCTCAGAAACATTGGCCTTATCTACACCCAAATCAGGTACAGCGATTTCAACTGGCCCAGACTGAGTTGCTTGCACGGCTTTTGGAGCCTCAGCTTTTGCCGTTTCAACCATTGCCGCTGATGCAACTTGAGTTGCAGCCGATGAAGCCGTTGTTGTAGACGCTGCTGTTTTAACGGTAATTAAAACTACACCTTCTTGAACGCTATCACCTTCTTTCACGACAACGCTTTCTACCGTACCAGCAACCGCACTTGGAACTTCTACCGTTGCTTTATCCGACTCAACCACAACAATGCTATCATCAACAGCAATTTCATCGCCGACTTTAACTAAGATTTCGCCAACTAACGCTTTTTCAACACCAATATCTGGAACTTTAACATCTACAATTTGAGTTGAAATCGAAGTCGCTGGGGCAGCAGATACTACAACCGCAGCCTGTACTACAGGCTGCACTTCTGTTTGAGTTTCTACAGCAGGCTCAGCTTTTACAGATTCTTGAGTAGAGGCAGATGCATCAGCCGATTCAACTTCAATCAATACTGCACCTTCTGAAACTTCATCACCTTCAGAAACTGCAATACTTTTGACCACGCCTGCTGAAGTGCTAGGCACTTCAACAGAGGCTTTATCCGACTCAAGTAAAACGATACTGTCATCTACCGCAATCGTATCGCCAACCTTCACTAAAATTTCTGCAACGGTGGCTTTATCTACACCAATATCAGGAGTCTTAATTTGCATGATTATTTCTCCTCAGTATAAGCCGCAACTTCTTGTGTAGATGGATGAGCTTGCGGTAACCACGCCACAGGACGATCAACATCAAGTTCAAATGTAGAAATCGCATCCTTCACTAAACGAGCGTCTACTTCACCTTCGTCTGCTAATTTTTTCAATGTCGCAACAACAATGTGTGCTGCATCTACACCGAAATAGCTACGTAAGTTTGCACGAGTATCTGAACGACCATAACCATCTGTACCTAAAGTCACATAAGGACGATTGTCCGGAAGATAAGCACGGATCTGTTCACTATAAGCACGCATATGATCTGTTGCAGCAACCACGATACCATTTGTATCGCGTAATTGCTGAGATACCCACGACTCTTTACCATCTTCCAATGGATGTAAACGATTAAATTCTTCAATCGCCATACCATCACGAGACAACTCATTGAAGCTTGTTACACTCCAAACATTGGAGTGTATTTGATATTCATCACGTAAAATCTGTGCAGCTTTAATCACTTCACGCAGAATCACACCTGAACCAAGTAACTGAACAGTCGCTTTGTCATCTTTTTCAAATAGATACATACCACGCTTGATTCCCTCAATCGCCTCTTGAGGTAAAGCAGGTTGATCGTAGTTTTCATTCATTAATGTTAAATAATAGAACACACGCTCTTGTTTCACATACATGCGTTCTAAACCATCATGAATGATCACCGCCAACTCATAACCAAAACAAGGATCATAAGAGATACAGTTTGGAATGGTATTGGCTAAAACATGAGAATGACCATCTTGGTGCTGTAAACCTTCACCATTCAGTGTGGTACGACCTGCTGTTGCACCAAACAAGAAACCTTGAGCTTGTGCATCACCTGCTGCCCATGCAAGATCGCCAATACGTTGGAAACCAAACATAGAGTAGTACATGTACATTGGAATCATTGGCAAGTTATTGGTTGAATAACTTGTACCTAATGCAGCCCATGCACTCATCGCACCTGCTTCATTGATCCCTTCATTCAACATATGACCATCTTTTGCTTCACGATAGTTCATCAACTGTTCTTGGTCTTCAGGAGTATAATTCTGCCCATGTGCAGCATAAATACCCAACTGGCGGAACATGCCTTCTAAACCAAAAGTTCGTGCTTCATCTGGAACAATAGGTACGACACGGTCTTTAATTGCTTTATCTTTCAATAATGCTGCAATTAAACGAACCATTACCATCGTCGTAGATTGCTCTTTACCACCACTGCCTTTCAATACGCTATCAAAGATAGACAGATCAGGAATATCTAAAGCTACGCTATCTTTACGACGTGCAGGCAAATAACCACCTAAAGCTTCACGACGCGCTTTTAAGTATTTCAATTCAGGTGAATTTTCGCTTGGGCGATAAAAAGGAAGTTCTTCCAATTGATCATCTTCGAATGGCAAGTTAAAGCGATTGCGGAAATACTTTAACGACTCCAAATGCATTTTTTTGATTTGGTGTGTTTTATTCACCGCTTCAATTTCATCAGATAAACCATAACCTTTGACTGTTTTTGCCAAGATCACAGTAGGCTGACCATTACTGGTCATTGCGGCAGCATAAGCAGCATAAACTTTGTATGGATCGTGACCACCACGGTTCAAGTTATCAATATCTTCATCACTTAAGCCTTTAACCAGCTCTTCAGCTTCAGGATATTTACCAAAGAAGTGCTCACGTGTATATGCACCACCTTTCACTTGATAACGCTGGAAATCACCATCCAGTGCTTCATCCATACGTGCTTTTAAAGCACCAGAAGTGTCTTTATCCAATAAAGGATCCCAATGACGACCCCATACTACTTTAATGACACGCCAACCTGCACCACGGAATACTGATTCTAGTTCTTGGATGATTTTACCATTACCACGTACTGGACCATCTAGACGCTGTAAATTACAGTTAACCACCCAAATTAGATTGTCTAACTTTTCACGTCCTGCAAGAGAAATCGCACCTAAACTTTCTGGCTCATCCATCTCACCATCACCGAGATAAGCCCAAACTTTACGGTTTTCATCTTTGATCAAGCCACGATTGGTCAAATATTTTTGAATATGTGCTTGGTAAATTGACATGATTGGGCCAAGACCCATCGACACCGTCGGGAACTGCCAATAATCAGGCATCAAATAAGGATGCGGATAACTTGAAAGCCCTTGACCACCCACTTCACGGCGGAAATTAATCAATTGATCTTCAGTTAAACGCCCTTCCAAATACGAACGCGCATAAATACCAGGCGCACAATGTCCTTGGTAATAAATCATGTCACCGCCAAAGCTATCGCTATTGGCACGGAAGAAATGGTTAAAACCAACATCATATAAAGTTGCTGAAGACGCAAAACTTGCCAAGTGACCACCTAAGTCATCACCTGTTTTATTGGCACGCAATACCATTGCCAAAGCATTCCAACGAATCAATGCACGGATTCGGCGTTCCATATCTTGGTCGCCTGGCATCGCTGGAGACTCTTCAACCGTAATGGTATTTAAATAAGGAGTATTTAAACGCTGAATAGAAACATGTTTCGAAATTGCTTGTTGGTATAATTTTTCTAATAAAAAAGAAGCACGCTCAGTTCCCATGTGCTGTAACACTGAATCAAAGGCATCTTGCCATTCTTTGGTTTCTTGAGCGTCGCTATCACCATAATACGCCATTTGCCACTTACTCCATGAACTGTTTTCTATATATTATATGTATCATGTTTTAGACTTGTTAAGTTATCGTTACAGCTGAATGTGGACTGCCCCTATTATTTAGGAACTAAATAGTCATTGACCAAACGTCACATAAAACAACAAAAAACCGCCAATTTAGGCGGTTTATTATACAAATAGAATTTTATTTAATGATAATGTAAATACTCAATCCAATTCATTGCGACAGATGCTTTAAATTCAGTTCCATTAACACCACATGATCAAATCATGAATGATCAAGAGATCTTAAGGCAACATTGCCAAATATGAGCTTGGATTTTTACGCTGACCATCTTTCACTACTTCATAATGTAAGTGAGGACCAGTACAACGGCCTGTACAACCAACATTGGCAATATGCTCACCCGCTTTCACTTGATCACCAACACGTGCGATTAAGCGTGAAGCATGCGCATAACGCGTGATATAGCCATTCCCATGGTTAATTTCGACATATTGACCATAACCCGTACCCCAACCTGACTTAGTGACAATACCAGGCCCTGTCGCGTAAATAGGCGTACCACTTGGTGCTGAAAGATCTAAACCAGAATGGTGTTCTGCACGACCACTCATTGTACGACCACCAAAATCAGAGCTTACACGTTTCATGTCTGGAAGCGGATGCGTCACTAACCATGAATATGGAGCATTTGCTGAATAGCGATTTGTAGAAGTGGTGCTCGAACCGTATTTTTTAGCAATGGTTGCATTATTCAGTTCAATTGGTTTGTCTTGGCTACGCAAAGTAATATTTACTTTTGCGCTAGCAGGAAGATCAAGATCATCTGGATGGCTATAAGAGCCTTGAGATAATGTTTTTGATAATTGCTCTAAACGATCAGGTGTTTGAGAATAACTTGAATCTACTTGAACCAAATCTGCGAATGCAACCGAAGCAGCAGAAGCTGCCAGAGTAAAAGCCAATAAAATACGTCGCGTATGCATAAAAAACCTCTTAAACTGCTCTTAATCAAGTTTCTTGCGTGATCTCATCCTTGATATCAACCGAAATGAGCGCTTAAGATAAGACATGGCCATGTAGGAACAATGTATGTCTGAACCGAAAAACGTCTTTCAACCAACAAGACAGCACATAAAAACAGGAAACTTATCGTTTCTTACAAAGCAAGTTACCGAATGGCAAAAACTTACTAAATTAATTCAACCGCTATTACCTCAACCTGAGGTATGGCAAGTCGTGTGTTATCAATACGGTATTTTGACCATCACCGGTGAAAATCAAGCCATGATTAGTCAGCTCGGTTATCTTCAAAAACAGTATATTTCTCAATTATCACAAATGAACGAGTTACGTGACTTACAAAAACTGCAACTTCGTTTACGCACCCCAAACAATAATACTGAAAAAAACCAGCTATCCAATAAAACTGTAAAAAGCATCGAACCAGCAACCTCTGAAATGTTACAAAATGCTGCTAGTTTTGTGAGCGACCCTAAGCTTAGCCAAGCTTTACTACGTTTGGCAAGCAATAAAAAGTAAACAAAATTGTTATATTTATAATTTAGAATACAAAAAATGTGATTAAAATCACATTTAAATTTGTTACACTATAACATAGACACTAAAAGACAATGACTTATGTCACGTTGACGAAATGAATTGGACACAACTTCTCGTCATCAAATGTTACAATTTCGTAGCTACTTGGATCACTTTTCACATTGCGTAAAAGTTGATTATTCAGTGCATGGCCAGATTTGTAGCCATCAAATTTTGCAATAATTTGATGACCTAATAAATATAAGTCACCGACTGCATCTAAAATTTTATGACGAACAAACTCGTCCGCAAAGCGCAATCCTTCTTCATTCACTACACCAGTATCATCCAAACCCACCGCATTATCTAAACTTGCGCCCAAAGCTAAATTATTAGCTTTGAGATAATCCAAATCCTTCATAAAACCAAAAGTACGCGCGCCACTGACTTCATAAACAAAGGTTTCAGTAGAAAAATCAATGGTTGCAGATTGGTATTCTTTAGCAAATGCAGGATGATCAAAATCAATAGTGAAGTTAATTTGAAAACCATCATGTGGTGAAAAGATTGCTCGTTTATCATCAATCAATGCTTCAACAGGCTTTAAAATACGAATAAATTTCTTAGGTGCATCTTGTTCAACCAACTCACCTTGCATGAGTAGGTAAATAAACGGTCCTGCACTCCCATCCATAATTGGAATTTCTGAGGCAGACACTTCTATAATAAGGTTATCAATACCTAAACCAGCAATCGCACTGGTCACATGCTCAATGGTTCCCACTTTGGTTTCTTGATTGACCAAATTTGAACACATAAATGCTTCTTGAATCAGCATTGCATCTGCAGCGATATCAACAGGTGGGTCTAAATCGATACGGCGAAAAACAATACCCCCATCCGCCACATGCGGTAAAAAGTTAATCATGACTTTTTGTCCGCTATGTAGTCCGATGCCACTCGCTTTAACGACTCGCTTCAGGGTACGTTGTTTCAACATGCTGGTTAGGTCTTCATTCTTAAATCTGCTATACGTTAGCACATTTAGCCATTGATAAAAAACAAAAAAGGTAATGAATCTCACTACCTTTTTTGATGATATTTATTCTTTTTAAGAATTATCAATTATTTACGTTGTTGATTTTTCAAATAGTCTTGAATACTCATCGGTGTAGAACGTGCACCAGAAGTTGGCGCAGCAGCTGGATTTACACCTTCTTGACGTTTATTGATCGCAGGGATATCGTCCTCATCGACAACAGTGTTTTGTGCAGCCTGTTGGAAATGCGTACTGGTATTGGTCACATGTGGCGCTCTGCGTTTGGTATCATTTGCATCTGTTGCATTACGCGTTAAACCTGTCGCAATCACAGTCACACGAATTTCATCACGTGCATCAGGATCAAATACTGTACCAAAGAATACTTCACCTTCTTCAAGGTCAACAATTTGATTCACAACATCTGTAATTATTTCAGTTTCACGTAAAGTCACATCTGCACCACCGGTGATGTTAATTAACACCCCTTTGGCATTCATAATGTTGACATTGTCCAATAACGGGCTACGAATCGCCAAACGCGCAGCTTCTTCAGCACGATCTGGACCACTACTTTTCCCTTCACCCATCATGGCATAGCCACGCGTACTCATTGCTGTTTTTAAATCTGCGAAGTCAAGGTTAATGTGACCTGGACGAACCACCAAATCAAAAATGCTTCGTACTGCGTTCAATAAAACATCATCCGCTTTACGATAAGCATCTTGCATAGAGATGTCACCGTAAACGCTAAGCAAACGTTGGTTTGGAATGATAATTAAAGAATCTACGTGTTGCTCTAAAGCCTCAATCCCCTTTTCAGCCGAACGTTGACGACGACGACCTTCAAAGTTAAATGGTGTAGTCACAACACCAACGGTAAGAATACCCATTTCTTGAGCAATTTCAGCAACAACAGGTGCAGCACCCGTACCAGTACCACCGCCCATACCTGCGGTTACAAATACCATGTCAGCACCTTCAAGGTGTTGACGAATTTGCTCACGACTTTCTTCAGCAGCAATTTGACCTACATCTGGATTTGCACCCGCACCCAAACCACGTGTACTTTGCTCACCAAGCTGCATTTTGAATGGTGCATTCATACGATCAAGCGCTTGCTTATCTGTATTTGCACAAACAAATTTCACACCTTTGATATCAGATTGCACCATGTGTTGTACGGCATTACCACCACCGCCACCAACACCAAACACTGTAAAACGGGCTTGACCGTTGTTATCGGTTTGTTCATCGTCTAAAAATTCAAATGAAGCCATGACCTTTAAATTTCCTAATATATTTGGCAGTCACTTAAGCCCGTATACTGCCTTGATCTTCAATAATAAAAATTGCTTTTAGGATGCTGTTCATTGTGGAGCTTGTCAAGCGTAGAACTGCTAGCTTACAACTTCCTAACAATACTCCCCAAAAAATTACACCTAAAAAATACCCTTTAATTTGTTATTTAAAGCATTCCAACCACTTACAACACGATCAGAAAATGATCGACCACTTGTAATTTCTGGTTCTTCGACTGCCTCTTGCATATCACTTTGACTGAATAATAATAATCCTGTTGCTGTAGCATACATCGAACGGCGTAATGATGGTAAGTGCTGATCATCGGCAACAACATGTAATGGTGGATTGCCTAAATGTGCAGAAACACCCAGTATACGACGAGCCAAGGTCACCATACCTTCAATTTGACAAACATCACCAGTCAATACAACACCATGATACAAACTTTGTAATGCACCACGTTGCTCAAGCTCATGACGTACCATACCTAAAATTTCTTCATGGCGCGCAATAATAATTTCAGATAACTCAATACGACTAATCGTTTGTGGGCCATCAATTGCCTCGAACTGAATCATATGGTCAGGTTTAACTTGGTGAATATCAACACAACCATGTAAAAGCTTAATTCGCTCAGCTTCTTCTGTTGTGGTTTGCAGCACAGATGCAATATCACGTGTTACATTTTCACCACCACGCTGAATCGTATGTGCAAGAACAAGATGTCCTTCTATATATACCGCAATATTGGTTGTACCTGCACCAATATCGACTAGACAAACACCGTACTCTTTTTCATCTTTCAGCAAACTTGCTTCAGCCGTTGCTAGACATGACACCACCATTTTCTCTACAGAAATATTGGCGCCTTTCATGGCACGATCTAAGTTTTGCATCGTGCTGATTGGCATCATCATCAATTGATAATGTGCCGTCATACTATTTGCAGACAAGTTAATTGGATTTTGCACCCATTCAGATGAATCATCCAACTCAAAACCCAAAGGTACAGCACTTGCTAAATAATGATCCGCCGTCATATGGCTGGCTTTTGCAAGTTCTAAAGCACGAACCATTTCCGTTGTCGTAATCGTATGTTCAGCGTTCGAAATTGGGGTCCGACCAATTGCATAATGACTTTGCAATTCAGTACTTGGAATTGAAACCCATGCAGAATGTATACGACATTCCGCCATATCCTCAGCTTCTTGAACGGCTTGTTTAATTGCATTTGTAACTTTATCAAGGCTAACAATTTTGCCTTTGTTCATTCCTTTATTACGTGCACTAGCCATGCCAATAACCTGAATATGATCAGGGGCATGTACTTTTCCAATCAGTACTGAAACTTTATGTGTCCCAATGTCAATTGCAACAACTGAGGGAACAGCTTCATTCATCACATCACTACCATTATCTTGATTGTTTATGTTTTGGCTTAATGCCTCTTTTTCAAGCCAACTATTATGGCTTCGCAGTCATCCCACCTGCAACGCTTATGTCACTACTCGTTACAACAAACTGACCATTCACAATTTTCGGTGGAACTGAATTTCGCCACTGAATTGCTAAACCATTTCGGTAACGCAAATCAATTGCAGAAATATTCGACCAAATCGGCTTTAAATCTGTTTGTGCTAGATGACTTAAACGTTGAAGCTTACTCATCGTTTGATCTTGATCGACAATAACACGTAAACCTGAATCAAACTGCATGAACCAAGTCATACGCTCTGTGAGATATAACTCTTTTAAACGTATATTAACTGGGTGAAATAATTGATTAATTTCATTATAGCGACGCATCATGACTTTGGATTGGCTGAGCGGTCCATGAAGCAGTGGCAGATTTGAATGATTTTTCGCCTTCACTTCTGTATAGACATCTCCAGCATCACTTAATAATCGCCCTGTTCCCCAACGAGCAATCGCATGACGCGGCATAACGCGCACTCGAATACCATTTGGCCACGCACGTGATACAACGACACGATCTACCCATGATACTTCAAGTGTTTTATCTCGAATTTGTTCTAAATCCGAGGTGAAATAATTTGCCGTCACAACAGATGCGAGATGTTGTGACATAAATTGTGTCTCTGCCGTTGAATTTGTTCCAACCACTTCAAGGGTTGCAACTCTTGCATCGGTAACGACTTTATAAAATCCGTATATTCCTGCAAGCAATACAACAACAGCAATTAACATGAGCAACCAACTCCCCACGTTCAGAAGCTTATCCTGACGTGTAGGAGGTTTATCATGAATTGACGTAATCGCTGCACGCTTACGGCGCATTGAAGCAGGAAGTTGAGCCATAAACTTAGTGTGCTTGTTCCGTTAGGGTTTGCTCAAGAATAGCAACACATAATTCATCAAAGCTATAACCCACTGCTTTCGCCGCTTTTGGTACGAGGGAATGGCTGGTCATACCTGGAACAGTATTCACTTCCAATAACCAAAAATGACCTTGCTCATCAAGCATTGCGTCGATACGGCCCCAACCACTTGCACCTACAGCCTGAAAAGCGCGTAAACACAATTCTTGTAGACGTTTTTCTTCAGACTCACTCAAACCACATGGAATACCATATTCCACATCATTGCGAGTGTATTTCGCTTCATAATCATAGAAAGCAACGTCTGCTGGTGGTTGTAAACGAATCACTGGCAAAGGCAAACCATTCAAGAATGAAATCGTATATTCACGACCTGTAATCCATTTTTCAGCCATAACCACTGCATCATGCACAGTCGCTTTATCAATAGCCGCAGCAAGATCTTCAGCTTTTTCAACCTTACTCATACCAACACTTGAGCCTTCATGCACAGGTTTGATAATTAAAGGTAAACCAAGACTGTCGATGACTTCTTTTAAATCTGAATCTTTGTTGATAATACGATACGGCGCTGTTGGTAAATCAGAACCTTGCCAAATTTGCTTGGTTTTAACTTTGTCCATACCAATGGCAGAACCCTGCACACCTGTACCTGTATAAGGTACATTCATCCATTCCAATGCACCTTGGATTTGACCATCTTCACCACCACGGCCATGCAAAACAATAAATGCACGATCATAGTTTACAAGTTCTGTCACACTACGCTCTTTCGGATCGAAGCCTTCCGCATTCACACCCGAACGTAATAATGCTTCTAGTACAGCTTTACCACTATCTAATGACACCTCACGCTCAGCAGATTTACCACCAAGCAATACCGCTACCTTGCCGAATTTAGAAGCATTTGACACGTTTAAATCCTTAAACTTATAAGTTAGTCAATTCAAATTACGAGATTAAGCACATGATTTATGCGCTCAACCGAATTCATTATTTTAAATAAAGTTGGTTCTGCGCCAATTCTAGCGAAATTGCTCCAACGTTACCCGCACCTTGTGTTAATAACAAGTCATTCGCTTGTAACACTTTTTGTATCGCATGCTGTAAATTACCTTCTACAGGATCAATCAAAATAGGCTCAACTTCTCCGCGTAAGCGAATACTGCGTGCCAATGAACGGCTATCTGCACCAACAATCGGTTTCTCACCTGCAGAATAAACCTCTAGCAATAACAATTGATCAACTTGTGACAACACATCTACAAAATCATCAAAACAATCACGTGTACGACTATAACGATGGGGTTGGAACATCATCACTAAGCGACGATCAGGGTGGCTAGCACGTGCAGCTTTAATTGTTGCTTCAACTTCTTTTGGATGATGACCATAATCGTCCACCAACTTGACATTCCCTTCACCCAGTTCAAACTCACCTTGAACTTGGAAACGGCGTCCAACACCACTAAAGCTTTCCAATGCACGTGCAATCGCAGCATCAGATACACCTTCGTCTGTCGCAATACCAATGGCAGCAAGTGCATTTAAAATATTATGCAAGCCTGGTAGGTTGATCGTTAAACGTAACGGCTCACGACCTTTACGCAATACGGTAAAGCCCGATTGCATACCTGTTTGGTCAATATCTATAGCACGGATATCGTTATCTTCATTAAAACCGTAAGTGACCACTGGACGACCGATACGTGGCATGATTTCTCGAATATTTGCATCATCACCACAAACTACAGCTAGACCATAAAACGGCATTTTTTGTAAGAATTTTACAAATGTATCTTTCAAAACATCAAAACTACCGCCATAGGTATCCATATGATCTGCATCAATATTGGTTACAATCGCAGCCATAGGCTCTAAGTATAAAAATGAAGCATCAGATTCATCTGCTTCTGCAACAATAAAACGACTCGCACCCAATGCGGCATTGACACCTGTACGGTTCAGCAACCCACCAATCACGTAAGTTGGGTCCATATTTTCTTCCGCCAACATACAAGTCACTAAACTTGTTGTGGTGGTTTTACCATGTGTTCCTGCAACTGCAATTCCATGACGGTAGCGCATGAGTTCACCGAGCATTTCCGCACGGCGTACTACTGGAATACGGTTTTCAATGGCCGCTTTAACTTCTAAGTTTTCAGGGTCAATCGCTGTTGAAACAACTAAAACGTTTGCATCTTTAATATTTTCTGCAGTATGACCAATAAAGACTCGAATCCCATTTTCTTCAAGTTTTGCAGTTGTTTTAGATGCTTTAATGTCTGAACCCGAAACTTTATAGCCTTGGTTTTTCAACACTTCTGCAATACCACACATCCCTGCGCCACCAATACCCACAAAATGGATATGTTTGATACGACGCATTTCAGGAATTTTAATCAGGCTTTTTGCTTTATCAGCTGGGCTTGTTGGAGACATAATCAACTCTAACTTACAAATCTTGAATTAAACCAACCACACGCGCTGTTGCGTCTGGTTGAGCTTGTTGACGAGCTTTTACCGCCATTTCCATCAGTAATTGACGATTCATCAACGGAATGAGTAAATCCTTTAACGACTCTGGCGTCATGCTACTTTGCGGGCAAATTTTTGCAGCACCAGTTTTCTCTAAAAATTTTGCATTGGCAGTCTGGTGATCATCCACTGCACTTGGCAAGGGAACAAAAACCGCAGCTACACCTGCTGTTGCCACTTCAGTGACGGTTAACGCACCTGCACGGCAAATAATTAAATCTGCATTGCTATAAGCTTGTGCCATATTTTCAATAAATGGCTGCACTTCAACTTGTAAGGTTTCAGGTGCATCGGCATACAAAGCTTGGGTTGTTTCTTGTTTGTTTTGCCCACACTGATGAAATACTTTCAATGGTACATTGAGCTGTTTTAAAGCTTGTGGCACACACTCATTCAGCGCTTGCGCACCCAAAGAACCACCAACGATCAGTACATGTAACGGCTCACCTGCATTTTCACGCTCTTTATAGCGGAAAGATGGGTTATAAATTGCTGTGATTTCAGCACGTACTGGATTGCCCGTCGTCACAATTTTTTCACTTTTTGGAAATGTATTCGGAAAAGCTTCACACACAATTTTTGCCACACGCGCAAGTTGCGTATTGGTAAATCCTGCTACAGCATTTTGTTCATGGATAATCACAGGAATACCCAATAAACGTGCAGCCAAACCACCCGGCCCTGCAACATAACCACCAAAACCTGCAACGGCATCCACTTTGAGCTGTTTCATATAGCGCATCGCGCTAAGTGTCGCTTTTAAAATTTTAAATGGAGCACCTAATTTACGAATGATGCCATTACCTCGAACACCTTGGATGTCAATTTGATAAATCGGAATATCATGTTGTTGTAATAACCGATTTTCCATGCCTGTTGGTGTCGCCAACCAAGACACTTGACAGCCTTGTTGTTGCAATTCTTTTGCAACTGCAAGTGCAGGGAATACATGTCCACCTGTCCCTGCCGCCATCATCATGACGTGTTTTGGTGTGCTTTGCTGAGGTTTGGTCACGGTCTAATTCTTCAATTCAAAAATAAATGTTAACGAATATTTAAAAAACCAATTGTAATCACAAACAGCTATAGGGGAAAAGTTTATTTACTTTTTTTCACTAAGCGCTTCATTGTTTTTTTCTACTGATTTGAGAGTTTAAACTACTTTTATCATTAATCTGCTAAAAATTGTTTAACTATTCGTTATTTTTTATATTTCTCACTTGTTTAACGCTTTGATAACAAAACAGAGCCTTTTTAAGACTCCATCTTGTTTTAGTTGAAATTTATAACTTTAAAATCATTTAAAATGACTGTTTAAATCAAACAGACTTTCCTGCTTCAAGGACTTCGAATAAATCATCCGCAATCGATGTCCCAAACTGAGCATCAATTTCACGGATACAGGTCGGACTTGTCACATTAATTTCAGTCACATAATTTCCAATCACGTCCAGACCAACAAAGACCAAACCTTTCTCTTTTAAGAATGGGCCAACTTTTGCTGCAATCGCTTTATCATTCTCAGTCAATGGACGAGCTTCACCCAAACCACCAACCGCCAAATTACCACGGACTTCCCCATTTTGAGGAATACGTGCTAAGCAATAAGCTACAGCTTCACCATTAACCATCAAAATACGTTTATCACCATCCACAATTTCAGGAATATAGCGTTGCGCCATGATTGGCTGCGTACCATTTTCAGTTAAAATTTCAATGGTTGAACCGATATTTACGCCATCTTGATAAAGTCGGAAAATGCCCATTCCACCCATACCATCCAAAGGTTTCACAATCACATCACCATGTTCTTTCAAAAACTCACGAATTAGGCTTTGTTGTGACGTGACGAGTGTTGGAACTTGTAATTCTGGAAATTGTGTTGCAAAAAGTTTTTCATTACAGTCACGTAGGCTTTGTGGTTTGTTAATAATCCACGAGCCTTCACGTTCTGCTTGTTCTAAAATATAAGTGGTATAGACAAAATTCATATCGAAAGGTGGATCTTTACGCATCAATATGACGTCATAAGAGGCGAGTGATTCTTTGGTTTTTTCACCCAGCTCATAATAATGATTGTAATCTTCAAATACTTTTAACGGTGAAATAAGACCAAAAGCTTTGCCTTGATCGATATATAAGTCTTGTTGCAATGCATAGCCTAGCTCATGTCCACGGCGTGAAGCTGCCCAAAGCATAGCCATAGTCGAGTCTTTTTTAAGGTTTACATTTTCGATGGGATCCATCACAACAAGTACGCGCATATTGATGCTCTTATAAAATTTTGGATTACACGCAGTATAGCGGAGATTCTGGTTTTCTTTTTCTAAATTTCGCTAAACTGTTCGCAATTATTGTGAAGAAGTTATAACGATATGCAACAAAAAATTATTGGCTTTCATTTGGATGATGAACAACATTGGGTTGCTGATCTGGCCTGCGGTCATACACAACATGTCCGTCATACACCACCTTGGCAGAACCGCCCGTGGGTACTCACTGAACAAGGACGCAAAGAAAAGTTGGGCATGGTGTTGAACTGTAAGACATGTGATTGTTTTGAAGAAAGTTTAGATGATTAGGAATAAAGTGACGTCAATATAAAATGTGCTAAATCTTTCTAAATACGTCCAAATTACACCTAAATACAAAGCACCGTAGACTATCCAGTTTAAAAACGTTAACTACATAGCAATTTTTCTACTGTAGAATGAATATGTATTGTACTTTATCTAAACACCTAAGATTTCAATATTGTAGGTATTGGCAAAAACCATACGTCAGTTTTATAAAAAATAAACAACCGAAGATATGTAATACATGAGTGATTTTATGCCTAATTCAAATCATCAATCCGAGATTAAAACCTATTACAATGAACTTGCTCAGAACTACGATGACAACCGTTTTAACAATAGCTATGGACAATACTTAGACCAGCAAGAAAGAAGTTTTCTTTCTCGAATATTAAAAGATGTTCCTTCTGAAAAATGCATGGATATCGGTTGTGGAACAGGACGCTTACTTGATTACGCATATTATGGGGTAGATTTCAGCCCTGAAATGTTGAAAATGGCTGCGCAAAAATATCCCCATAAAATACTTTTAGAAGGAAGTTTGACAGATATTCCGATTGAAAATGATGTCTTAGAGGTAATTTATAGTTTTCACGTCATCATGCATCAAGATATTGAAACAACACAAAAGTTTCTCGATCAGGCACATCAAAAACTTAAATATGGTGGAAAGCTTATTTTCGATTTTCCATCTGCTAAACGCCGAAAAATCGTTAAACATCAACAAAAAGATTGGCATGCAGCCAATCAAATGACACTGTTGGATATTGAAAAAATGATTGCTCCACAATGGAAAATTAGCACAAGTCAGGGCTTTTTATTCTTTCCAATTCATCGTATTCCCAACACTTTACGTCCCATATTTAGACATTTAGATCACTTGATTTGTCGTTCATTATTTAAAGAATATGCCTCTTACTTGGTGGTGGTTTTAGAAAAACAATAATGTGTTCAATAAGAAAAAAGGAAAGAGTATGAAACAGTATTTACCCAAATCATGGAAATTACTTTATCAATTGCTGCGTAGGTATTGTCGTGAGCATTTATTTTCTAAGCACAATTTTGCTTTAAAGCATGAACAGTCTTGGCAAACTCAATATCAAATTTCAACACAACAAGAAATTAAGGTAAATCAATATTTTGACAATAAAACGCATAACATTGATTTAACCATTCAGGCCTTACATGGCTTAGTGATTGAACCCAATCAAATCTTTTCTTTTTGGCATTTAGTCCAAGCACCTACACAAAGAAATGGATATAAAATAGGGCGTAATTTAGTTCAAGGAAAAGTCACTGAAGATATTGGCGGCGGGATCTGCCAAGTCTCTTGTTTGCTCTATATCAATGCATTAAAAACAGGTTTAAGGATCATTGAAAGACATGCTCATTCTGTTGATATTTATCAGGAACATGAGCGATTTACACCGTTAGGCAGTGATGCTAGTGTAGTTTATGGCTATAAAGATTTACAGTTTCAAAATACTTTAGATTTTTCTATTCAAATTAAAATATTAAGGCAGAACAATCAACTGCTTGCACTATTTGTAACAAAGCGGCCTGCACGAATCTATCTATTAGATTTTGTTATTGAGGATACTGAACATTATCGAATTGTAAATACCTATGCAGATCATAAGCATATCGCAAAAGACAAATATCAATTGCCAAATCATTTAGGATGATATTGGCCTTACTGGTTTTTTTTCTGTTTGATATTTTCGATGATATATCGATCCGCAATTCGCGGATCTCGTGGTAAATCGAGTCTCACTCGGCAACCTAAATCAACATCATCTTTTTCAAAAACAATAATTTCAGCATTTAATTCAATCGGGCGTCCCGTTTCAAAATCCGTTTTTTGTAGGTTTTCTCCCAATAATTCAGCATACCTTTTTTCTAAACGACCAATGGTTAAATCTTGGATCATCACTTTAATTGAATATTGCTGATTTGCACATTCAGGCTCACGTTGTACCCGTGCCTTTTTTAAATAACCTGTTTCAGATGCTCTTAACATCAGTTCATTGATCAATTTTTTTTGCGTGTTAGCATTCATGTTTAAAACCAATTCAAATTGTTCTAAACCTTTCCATTGAAATGGATGCTGCCGAAAATACATATCCCGTTCAAATTGGTAGCGTTGCCAACGTCGTTGATCGACGTGTTTGGCAAAAAATATACCAAGAGCAATAACAGCGATAATGATCACTAAAATTAACATTGAAGATTGATATCCATTTTTAAATGAATCATAAAAATAAGGAGCCGATGCTCCTTATTTTAGCTAATTTTAAAACTTATACACCATATTTCACACGGTAAGCTTCCATTTTTGCTAAAGCTTCTGTTTCACCTTTCGATTCTAGATAATCCATTAAATCTCGCATCGTGATCAGTGCATGCACAGGAATTTCTAATTCTTTTTGCACTTCTTGAATGGCAGAAAACTGTCCTTGACCTTTTTCCTGACGATCTAAAGCCACCAATACACCGGCAATGGTTGCACCTGCATTTTTAAGAATAGTCACCACTTCACGAATCGCAGTTCCCGCAGTAATCACATCATCAATGATCCAAACTTTTTTGCCTTCTACCGAAGCACCCACCAACACGCCGCCTTCACCATGGTCTTTGGCTTCTTTACGGTTGAAACCCCAAGGCACACTCATACCATGCACTTGTGACAATGCTACTGCTGTTGCGGCAACAAAAGGAATGCCTTTGTAAGCTGGGCCAAAAATCACTTCAACATTGTTACATTGTGTAAGTTTATCGGCATAACCTTGAGCTAAAAGCGATAATGCTTCACCATCATTGAGTAAACCAGCATTAAAAAAATAAGGACTCACACGACCTGATTTTAAAGTAAACTCACCAAATTTAAGCACACCTCGTGATAATGCGAGTTCGATAAAAGCTTGTGGGTTAAACTGAGCTGGTGTTGACATGAGGTGCTCCAAAAATTCATACATTGAGGTTATGACTGCACATGATACCAAAGAGTAGCTATCCAAGTGATCAAAAAATTTTAAGAGTCGTATCAATCAACGTAAATGGTCTACGTTCATCGGTTACCAAAGGACTTCTTGAATGGATGGAAAAGTCAGATGCAGACGTAATCTGCATACAAGAAAGTCGCATTACCCATGAGCAATGGACAGATAAATTTAAACCCGAAGGTTGGTTTACCCATTTATTCCCTGCTGAAAAATCAGGCTATGCAGGCACGGCGATTTATAGT
This sequence comes from Acinetobacter piscicola, assembly GCF_002233755.1. GTDB lineage: Bacteria > Pseudomonadota > Gammaproteobacteria > Pseudomonadales > Moraxellaceae > Acinetobacter > Acinetobacter piscicola. The sequence goes on from NZ_NIFO01000022.1 coordinate 56,202, forward strand.
CGCTTACCGTTTAAATCTGTGCAAAATGGCTTAGGGTTTGAACTTGCAGACTCACAAGGTCGTTTTATTACCGCTGAGTTTGATCTAGGTTTAGACAAGCCTGTACATATTTGTTCTTTGTATTTACCTTCGGGTTCATCTGGTGATGAAGCTCAAGCACGTAAAGATCACTTTTTAGAAGAATATACAAAAATTTTAAAACAATGGCGTGATGAAGATAAATCCATCATCGTTTGTGGCGACTACAACATTGTGCATAAACGCATTGATATTAAAAACTGGTCAGGGAACCAAAAATCTTCTGGTTGTTTACCGCATGAACGCGCATGGTTAGATCATATTTATGATGATTTAGGCTATGTCGACACGTTCCGCGAAGTCCGTAAAGAAGCTGAAGTGTATTCTTGGTGGTCAAATCGTGGACAAGCACGTGCGAAAAATGTCGGTTGGCGTATTGATTACCAAGCGTGTTCACCAGATTGGAAAGCGCGTACTGTTAATGCATGGGTTTATAAAGATGAATGGTATAGTGACCATGCACCTGTGGTCATTGATTATACAATATAATTTTCTAAAAACCGCACATTGAGTTTACATATGTAAACTCAATGTGCGTCAAATTCCTACAAAACTTGTCGTGTTATCTTATATTTTCATCATGCAAATAAGAGCATTATAGCTTCACGGCACAGGGACATTGTCAGGATGACAGCAAAAGGATAGGACGCCGTAGGATGAAAAGAAAATAAATATTTTATATTTGTTTTCCAAGGATGTGACATTGGACGTTGTACTGAGACCCGCATAATCAGGATGATTTGATGCGGGCTTTCTCTTTTTTAAGCCATCATTTCATAAAAATAACGATTTTCAATTTAGCTATTTCTTTTGCTATGCTCATTTATCTAAAATTTAAGCTTAAAATATGAAAGCTTTATGACAATCGCTACATTCGTTAAAATATACTACCCATTCTCATACATTTTTCATTGGCAATTTTGCTATTCTTTCAGTCAAATCAGACAATTAAATACTTAGGTTTAAACATGCTTAAAATTTATGGAATCAAAAACTGTAACTCAATGAAAAAGGCTTTTGACCTACTGACCGAACTCGGTTTGAACTACGAATTTCACGACTACAAGAAACAAGGGATCGATGCAGAAACGATCAAAGTTTGGTTAAAACAGATTCCACAAGATATTCTTTTAAATAAAAAAGGCACAACTTGGAAAAAACTCAGCGAACAAGAGCAACAACTTGCCCTTTCAAACCAAGAAGAGCTAATTAAAGCATTAACTGCACATACAAGTTTAATTAAACGCCCTGTGATTGATCAAAATGGTGAATATGTAGTTGGTTTTGATGAAGACAAAATCAAAGCGTTGAAGTAATAGATTTTGAAAATGAAAAACCCGATCAATTGATCGGGTTTTTTTGTACAGGAGAATTCGATTAATTCGCACGAACCCAAGTTTGGTTACGACCAAGCGCAGCAATACCAATATAACCACGCAATTTCAATTGGTTACCAGCGAGCTCTGCTTTTAATTTATAAGTCTTACCATTTTTTGGATCTAGAATAGAACCATTATCATAGTTTTTACCACCAACGTTCTTCAATCCAGTCACAATGGTTACGCCTTTTAAAGACTTATTGTGGTAAGGACCTTCACATTTAACACAAGCATTTTCTTCGCCAGGTGTTAACACATTTTGAATGGTTGCATTCAGCGTTCCATTTTTCTGTTCTGTGAATTTCACAACTGCTTTAGGTTGTTTCGTTGTATCGTCAATTGTTTTCCACACAGTTCCATTTAATGGATCTGCAGCATTTGCGAAAACTGTTGCAGATAGTAATCCCAGTGCAAGAGCAATTTTTTTCATTGTTTTGTTTTCCCTAGTCATTTATGACACTATATAGTATTAAAAACTTACAGCCAATTAGCAATTTTTGTCTGTGACTATATAGTGTACCCTTGTAAGAATTGTTGGTAAATCCACAAAAATAATGATTGAATTTCAAAAAAATGGAAGAAACATGAAGATTAATCCTGTACTGAAACAATATTTTACAGAATCGATTTTGAAAGCGAGCTTTAAATATCCCAGCCGCTTTGATCTTCCACCAACCATAGTACGCTTTGGGATGGAACAACTTTCCCGTATTTTTCCTCAGCGTAAAGATGTTCAAATTCGAACCTTACTTGTCGCAGGTATTCGTGCAGAAGAAATCAAACCTCAAGCACATTCCACACAAATGATCTTACATATTCATGGTGGTGCTTTTTTTGTGGGTTCTTTAAATACACATCGTGCATTTTTATCAGAAATCGCTGCCAGAACTCAGATGCAAATCTTGCATTTAGATTATCCACTTGCACCAGAAAATCGCTTTCCTGAGGCAGGAGATGCGATTTATGATGTTTATCAACAACTTCTTTCCCAAGGCATTTTGCCTAAAGATATTATTATTTCAGGTGATTCGTGTGGTGCAAATTTAGCTTTAGCACTGGCTTTGAGAATAAAAGAAGAGAATAAACATCAACTTCCTAGTGGGCTGATGTTGATGTCACCTTTTTTAGACTTAACACTCACAGGCGAGTCGCTACGTTATAACCAAAAACATGATGCATTATTGTCCATAGAAGCACTTGAAACAGGCATTGAATATTACGTTCCTCAACATTTAGATCGTTCTTTATCCCCTCTTTCACCTATCTTTGGAGATTTCGAAGGACTTCCTCCGACATTAGTACAAATTGGTTCAAAAGAAATTCTTTTATCTGATGCGCAACGTTTTGAAGAAAAAGCTAAAGCCGCACATGTTAAGGTTGTTTACAAGCTCTATACAGGCATGTGGCACAATTTCCAAATGTTTAGTCCGTGGTTTGATGAAGCAAAACGTTCACTTGCAGATATTGCTGAATTTGCCCATCACCTTGATCGTGATTAATAATGGAGAAGCTGATCTTTATAATATTTTAATTAAAAATTGTGATATATAAATCATATATTTATATATCATTTTATTTTCAACATTGTTTATATCAAAATTTTAAATAAAATATGTTACAAAAATATTTTTTATTAAAAAAATAAGTTCCTTTATAAAACCAAAAAATATAATTTTTTTAAAATCAATATTTTATCTATTTTTAATTTAATTTAATTAATACGCTTTATTATAAGCATATTTTAAATAGATTATTTATCCACCCTAAGACCAAATAATTATTCATTTTTACTGAAAAACTCATCACAATTTTGACTATAATGAATATATCTATCAATAATTTATATAAACTTTAATTTGAATCTACCCAAATAAGTTGCTACATTTGTAACGTAACACAATAAAAATCGAGCGTATGGGTAGAAAAAGATGCGAAATAAGGTATATTCAAACAGACGCCGTAGAATTCATTCATTATTCAATCAAGTATTGAAGACGTCTTTTATTTCAAAATTAATGGGAAAAAATCAGCCCGATAATCATTTAGAAATAGATTCTGTTACGGGTATTTACAATCAATTTGCTATAAATAATTATCTGAAAGAGCTGTCTCCGCAACCTGAGTCAAATTTTGGTATTATTTTATTAAGCCTAGATAATTTTAAGCAAGTTAAAGAAAAATATAACCAAAAGACTGCAAATAAAGCTTTGATTGCAACAGCACAACAACTAACACATCATATTCGTGATACAGATTTAGTGGGTCGTTATAGTGAATCTGAATTTATTATCATTTTAGGCGACGTGACTCAAAATCAAGCAATTGGCATCGCAGATCGCCTCACCAATGTAGTCAATAAAAATGTGCTAAAGGCAAATCGTAAAAATGTTGCATTAAAAGCCAGTTGTGGTGTGTCTGTTTCAGAAAAAGACTCCATTAGCGATGAGGTTCTTCAGCAAGCAGATCAAGCTTTATACTTAGCGAAAACCAATGGTGTTAGTTTTAATTCAAATACTCACCTTTTGTCTTAATACACTATGCTACCCTAAAATAAGTTTATATATGAATGACTTATTTTAGGGAGCTGTCCAGCTTTGAAATATGTTTTTGAAGATCAAGCTAAAATGATCAATATAGAATTATGCTGAATATCTAATAAATCTATCATTATGCAAAGCAATATATCGACTCTTTGAATTTAAATAAATTTATCACTTTTTATTTAATTTACAATAAATTAGATGCATTTTTCAGAGTATAATACTCTGCTATTTCAACACCACTGTTCTGTTTAACTTATCTTTTATATACACAATCAAAGCAAATTGTATATAATTCAATCACTATAATTAAATTTACTTAATCAATTGAAAATAAATTTTTTTATTACTTTTCCAAATTTTAAATGGATTGAAGAGAAATGACTTTTTTCAACACAAGAAAGGATAAATTCCTCAAAAAGCTACAAAATCAATTTAACTCACATATCATTATGAATTGGAGTAATGTCCATAAATGTATGCTTGTCCTGATGCTTACTCTAGGTATGCATTTTTTATGGATCGCGTGGAAATTATTTATTATTTTAAATCCAATACTTTGGCAATGGGTTGATTTACCTTTGCTAAAATCACAAATTTTTTTCAATATTTATGCTGCTATTCTTGTTTCCCATCTGATTGTTTTTTGTTATTTTTTTCAAAAAGAAGTATGGGCAAATACCATTCTGCCTCATATTGTTCTTGCTATTTTTGTGAATGTCTTACTTGTTGATGGTTTTTTAGTGGGTATCTATAGCCCTGCAACTATTTTTGCATTTGTCTCTATCTCTGGTTTAGGCCTCATACTATTCGATAGAAAGATTGTTTATATTCAACTCATTATAGCAATCACGGTGTACTTTACACTTATGTATTGTACGTATCACAAAATAATTCCATATGCGCCTTTATTTAGCGACAACTTATTAGATTATAAACCTCGTCACAATTTATTTTGGATTGTGAGCATGATGTATTTCATTATTCCTATACTTATTTCATGCTTTACTTTATGTGAGATCTTACTGACACAATGGCGTCATCGAGAATCAATCATTAAAAATTTAAGCCAAACAGATCCTCTTACCAATTTATATAATCGTCGGTTTTTTAATGAAAGGCTCAACTTCATTCAAAAAAATCAATCACATTACGCTATTATTTTGATGGATATTGATCACTTTAAATCAATTAACGACCAATATGGCCACCATATCGGTGATGAAGTCCTACAACGTGTTGCACACTTACTGTCCTCTCAAACACGAAATACAGATATTGTCGCGCGGTATGGCGGTGAAGAATTTATTATTGCTTTACCTGACACATCATTGGCCGTTGCACAAGAGATTGCTGAACGCTGTCGTTTAATCATTCAGAATGAAATTCTAGAAACGCTTGAACATAAAAATATCCAATTCACTGCAAGTTTTGGTGTCGCTACCTCTACATATGGTACCCATATCAACAAGATCATCCATCTCGCTGATCAAGCTTTATATCATGCAAAACAACTCGGTAGAAACCAAGTCCAACTCTATACAGAGCTGTACTAACTGCGTTGCAATATTCCTATGCGCCTGATGAATCCTGTTGAGTTCGGTATGGCTCTTCACATGCGACAAAAACATGTTCTGCTTTCGCTTCTGCAATCCATTGTTGCACTGCTGCTAGGTTCAATATGCTTTGCATATAGCGCTGATTCAGATCAGATACAGGAATACCATAGCCAATAAAACGCATGACCACTGGAGCAAAGAAAGCATCAACGATACTAAACTCATCTCCACACAGAAAACTATTTTGGCTCGGTCGTTCAGCCCATAAGGCTTCAATCCGTTTCACATCTTGTTGCAATTGCGGATTTTCCAACCAAAGCTTAGCACCTACTTCAGCTAGATCTGCATCAAGATTCATATCGCATGTACTGCGTAAAGTCATAAAACTACTATGCATTTCAGCACTCATCGATCGCGCACGTGCTCTTTGCTTTTTATCCTTCGGCCACAGTGATTTTTCTGGAAATGTTTCTGCTAAGTATTCACAAATTGCCAATGAATCCCAAATCAAAAGTTCATCATCTTTCAATGCAGGAACCTTACCAGTAGGGTTAATTGTTAATATTGTTTTTTTAAAAGGACTCTCGAGCTTGAAATCATCAAAGGGAATCAAATGTTCTTTAAAGTGAATATCAAAATGTTTTAAAACGAGCCAAGGACGCATAGACCACGTTGAATAATTTTTATTGCCAATAAATAAGTCTAACATCGAATAAACTCCTTCAATTTCTTCTCAATTTTTATCTTAGAATAGCAATATAAGGCCTATCGAATCATTTTTATACACATATTTTCTATTCAGAATAAACACTTCAGCAATAAAAAAGAGTAGCTAAACTACTCTTCTTCGTATCGTGACTTTAATTTTTACTGCTGTATTGGCTTAGAATAAAAATGAAACACCAAAGCCTGCTTTATAGCTGCGATCTTCACCGCTTAAGTCAACACCAATACTACCATCAAACTGAGTGCGATCATTTAAAGCATAGATCAAACCAGACGATAGTCCATATTCATAATCTTGACTTTCAGCTTTATGATAAACAAACTCTGAAAAACCTGACAGATTACCTGCAATTTTGTAACCCACTGAAGGAATGGCTGTAATAGACCAGTCACCATCTTGCACAGCATAGTTCATCACGATTCCAGTATTCACTAAATCGTTATATTTATAATCCAAAGCCGATCCAATGCTATAGATATCATCTTCTGCTGTGAACCCTTCATTGCCCGTTGCAATCACTGCTTGAGCCAAAATTGCCATAGACAATTTATCATCGTTCAGATCAATGGCTTTTTTAATACCGATAGAAACATCACCCAAACCTGAGTCATCTTCTTTATCACCTTTGTACTTGGTTTGTGTCCAAGCTGGACCTTGCCAACCCAGTTGTAATTCCATACTTGGTGTCAAACCAGTACGCAATAACATATCGCCATTTAGCGTAACTGTTTTTGCCTTTGCACCATCGATTTTGGTTTCGGTATAGGTTGCACTCGGTAGACCTTGCTCCCATGCCAATTTTCCGACAGGTGTAATACCAGTACCGAACCCTTCACCAGGGCGGTCGAAGGAAAACTCAGCAGCCATTGCACTGACGCTTAGGCTCGAAACAAGGACTAGAGTTGCTTTTCTTAAAATTGCCATAATCTGACTCAAAATTTATGCTATTTCTTTAGACATCTTCGCACCGCGACTACGTAATAACTCTAAAGATTCTTTCTCTTCAGGTAAAGCCTGTGACCAATCTATTTGATCAAATTCACAATCAAAGAATAAATCACTAATCGAAGATAAGATAGTTTTACCTTCTTCATCTTTGGTATTTGGATCAACTTTATAGTCTAATAGCTTTTGAATCGCTGGCGTACATGCGGCACTTGCTGCATCCCATAAAGGGCCGTAACATTCTTCAGCATCCCACAAATAGAAATTTGCTTTGGCTTTAATTAATTCATCTAAAATTTCGATATGTGGCTGTAGATCTTGTACTTTTTCTTCAGCACTCAGTGGCTGACCTGCTTCATAAGCATCACAGACTTTTTCCCACCATTTAAACAGTCCATCAGACCAAATAGAAACAGCTGGACCTTTTTCAGGTTCTATAAAGTTTGGGTCAAATCCATCTGCGAGTAAACGTCGAACTTGAGCAATATCTAAATCTTCCAAAGCCTGAACAAAGACTTGCTGCTGTGCTGATAACATATTGATCACTCTATTATATTCATATGCCCCATTATGACGAATATTTTCAAAATTACTGAAAAAAATTAATTGCGTCTTATTTTTCTAATTAAAGCAGCATTTATTGTTAATTTCTGACAAAGTCAAAACCTTTTGTAACAACATAATCAAATCAACATTCATAAAAAAAGCCCCGCAGGGCTTTTTTCTTAAACTTCCTCGTCAACTATTTCAAGCTGACCACCACGAGGATTCTCTTTTTTCTCTAAGATATGTTCTAAACTACGTTTTACTCGCTCTATTGCCCCGTGTAGGGCTAAATCAATATTTTTTGCTTTATGCGTAACGACAACAGCTTTTAGTCCAGCAGCTTTTGCTTCGACCATACAGCGAATATCGTCATCGCCGCCTTTATCACCATTTTCATCACTTAAATGAACCGAAAACTGAGTAATACGTTCGCTATGACGTTGAAATTCCTGATGTAACTCTTCTCTCACATATGTAATCAAACGTTCACTATTTTGTATATTTTTATCTGTACGGATTTCAATGTTCATAAAATATTATCCTCACATTATCTGAATCTTATTTATTGCACAAAATGATCAATTAACTTTCAATTTTGAGCATGATTTAAGCTTGCTGCTAACACAGCTTGTCATCTTCAATGAATTGGAACTTTCACTCCTCAATTGAACGAATGAACACCTTTTTATCTGCAGATTCGTGTTCTTATACATTCAATATCATGCCATATTCAAAAATATGCAAGCGTATTTTTGAAATTTTAATGAAAAGAATATGAAAAATGACAACTTGTTACTTTATTATATAATTTTATGATTTATATATATTTTTATAATTTAAATGTGACTATAATAACGCCTATCAAATTGACTATTGAATCAATTCACATCTTTTAGATTTTTTTCTTTCAATTTTTCGATTGAAATAAAACACCATTTAAAAATTACCGATAACACACTTTCCTTATCTTGATCTTTACATATTTATTTATTTTTCATCTTATTTTCACTTTATTTTTATTGAAGAATCTGTATCCTTGAAGCGCTTTCTTGGGGGAAGATTTTTTCATGAAACTGACACAAATTGCTGCTATCTGCGCAATCGCTTCAACTGCAACTTTGGCTCAAGCTACACCAGTTTGGCAAGATTTTAGTATTACTGGACTTTATGGTGAAAACTATGAGTTAACACCAGATGAGAAACAATCGACCATTACTTTTGAATATGCTGCAAAGCTTCAATATGGTGATTTCTTTGCATTTGCTGACCGCTCGAATAGTGGTGGTCAATCAGATACTTATTTTGAAGTTTCACCACGTCTAAGCTTAGGTGCTGTTTCTGGTAAAAAGCTTGAATTAGGCCCGATTAAAGATGTACTCATTGCAACCACTTGGGAAGGTGGTGATGACATGAACAACTATCTTTACGGTGTTGGTGTAGATTTAGCAATTCCATATTTCCAATATGCACAATTAAATTTCTATCGTGCAAACAATGAAATTCAAGAAGACGACTATCAAATGACGTTTGCTTACGGCATTCCATTTAAACTTGCTTCTGAAGAGTTCCTTGTAGATGGTTTCCTTGATTGGTCAACAGCAGAAAAAGATGAAGTTGCGCATAAAAGCGAACTCAACTGGACGACTCAATGGAAATGGAATGCAGGTAAGCACATTTCTCCAAGTACTAAACTTTACTTAGGTATTGAGCATTCTGTATGGCATAACAAATACGGCGTTCCAAATAAAGACGAAAACAACGTCAGTGCTTTGGTTAAATATCACTTCTAAGCGATATTTGAATGATGCATTTAAAAGCAAGGCTTCGGTCTTGCTTTTTTATTGCGTGGTTTTATTGCACGACGTTATTGAGTGAATATAGTGAATGATTGGATTGCTCTCCAACATATTTCTTTTTAAAATCAGAGTTCAAATTTTCAACCGATATTTTTCATGAATTTTCAGCTTCGACCTGCGCAAGTCTCAGACTTAGAACACATCATGCATATTTATAACCATGAAATATCAACAGGTTTGGCGACATGGAACAGCCAACTGAAAACTTTAGAAGATTACCAACAATGGTTTTTAGACTTAGAACAACAACAGTTTCCACTTTTCGTCGCTGAAGAAATTTCTACACAGAAAATTGCAGGTTATGCAGATTATTCTAGTTTTAGACACATCAACGGCTATAAGCAAACTGTTGAACATTCTGTTTATATCGACCCACAATTTGCTCGACAAGGTTTAGGCAAAGCACTCATGTTGAAGCTAATTGAACATGCAAAACAGCATCATATTCATGTGATGGTTGCTGCAATTGACTATGAGAATGTAGGTTCTATTTATTTACATGAGCAACTCGGCTTTAAACAAACGGGCTATATGCCACAAGTTGGACAAAAGTTTGGACAATGGCGTGATTTGGTATTGATGCAACTGAATTTTGATTCAATACTGATATAAAAGTCGAGTGAATAACAATGAATAAAACCTTATTCAAAACAATATTTTTGACAACAAGCCTATACTCCATCTCTTATAGCCATGCCGAATTTTCTTATGAAAAAGAACTCAAACAAGGCTGTGCCGAAATCAAACAATACCGTCAAACCGGTCAAAAATTTTATCAACAGAAAAATTATAAAAAGGCTTTAGAACCTTTTCAAAATCAAGCCTCATGGTCAGCATTTTGTTTAAGCCAAGAAGATGAAAGTGGTATTAAAATTTCAGAAAAAGAAGTCGATATCGCCAATAATAATGTTGGTCTAGCTTATGCCAAATTAGGAAAACCCTTATGGGCAAGAGCTTGGTTTCAAATTGATGCACAGTCCAAAATCAGTCGATTTAATTTAAAACAGCTACCAACGCCCAAACAACAGACTGATTTATCAGGTGAATATGTAACTTATGCAGGCTATGGCGCATGGAACTACATTAGCGTTAAAAAGCTTAATCAGGAATATAACATTGAATTTAATGGTGTTTATATGGGTATTCGTAGTCTTATTTATGGCCCCAATCTAGGTCAGTTTGAAACCACAATGCCACTCCTTCATAACAAAGCAACAACACAAGAGTGTTCAATTGATTTAATATTTGGTTTTAATGCACAAGTCGGAAATTTTGTTTCCGTAAATCGAAAGCAAAACTTATCAGATTGCGGATATTTTGGACACAATGTATCTGCAAATGGTATGTATCAAAAAGTGGAAGCTAAATAACTTTTTAGTTTCAACATTTTAATGACTTCAGTTTAAAGCGTTATATGTTTTAATATCTTTTACTTAATGCATAATAATTGGGTGAAAAATGGCAAAATTTTTAAATACAAGCGGTACTAATTTTTTCTTAGAAGAATTGATTAAAGATGCTAAAGAAAGACTAATTTTAATTAGCCCCTATCTTCGACTTAATGACCGTATTAAAGAATTATTAGAAGATAAAAATCGTTTAAAAATTGATATTCGCATCATTTATGGTAAAAGCGACCTCCATCCTGATGAAATTAAATGGATGCAAAAATTAGACTATGTTCGAGTAAGTTTCTGTAAAAACTTACATGCAAAATGCTATTTGAATGAAGCAAGTTGTATCATATCGAGTCTAAATTTATATGAGTTTAGCCAAGTCAATAACAATGAAATGGGCATTTTAATTAACAAAGAAGATGATGCGAGTGTTTATAAAGATGCCTATGAAGAGGCTCAACGTATTATCCGTATTAGTGATGAAGTTCGAATCTCACTTGATGAGGTGAAAACAGAAGCTGTAGAAGACAATTCAAATGAATCATCAGAAAATTCAAGTAAATTAACATCTTCTAAACTTGCAGCTAAACATAAGCTTAAAACAGCTGAACTATTAGATAAATTCGTGACCAAAGGCTTTTTAACCTTGAATGATGGCGGAAAACATTATTTAACAGAGCAAGGCAAGGCCAATGGTGGTGAGTTCAAATCAAGTCAATACGGCGGTTATTTTCTTTGGAATGAAAATATAGAACTCTAAAAAATTTATTTTGAATAAAGCCCTATAAAATAAGGCTTTATTCAAATACTAACCCATTGAAATATCTAAAAATCTAAGCACTTAAATCGGCTAAATTACCTTTCTGTTCTAACCAATGTTTACGATCTGCAGAACGCTTTTTAGCAAGTAATTTATCCAGCAACCCTGCTGTAAAATGGATATCATCCAAATCCAACTGCACTAAACGACGAGTATTTGGATCCATTGTCGTTTCACGTAACTGGCTTGCATTCATCTCACCGAGACCTTTAAATCGTGTGATTTGAGGGTTTTTGCTTTTGACTTTCTTTAAGATAGTTTCTAACTCATCCTCATCAAGTGCGTAATACACATCTTTAGCATCATCGATACGAAACAAAGGTGGCATCGCAACAAATAAATGCCCTGCTTCTACTAAATTGGTAAAATGCTTAACAAACAAAGCACACAATAACGTTGCGATATGCAGACCATCAGAGTCGGCATCTGCAAGAATACAGACTTTGCCATAACGTAATTCTGAAAGATCATCACTACCCGGGTCTACACCAATCGCAATTGCAATATCGTGTACTTCTTGTGAAGCTAAAACCTCATCGGAAGAGACTTCCCAAGTATTCAAAATTTTCCCACGAATCGGCATGATCGCTTGGAAATTTTTATCACGTGCCTGTTTTGCAGAACCTCCCGCAGAATCACCTTCCACAATAAATAACTCAGACTCTTCCAGTGAATGTCCTACACAATCTGCCAATTTACCCGGTAAAGCAGGCCCCGAAACGATTCTTTTACGTTCTACTTTTTTTGCTGCTTTTAAGCGACGACCCGCTTTAGTAATCGCCAATTCAGCCAGTTGCATTGCAACATCAGAGTTTTGATTCAACCATAAAGCAAAAGCATCTTTGGCAATATTTAAAACAATATTGACCGCTTCGCGGCTCGACAAACGCTCTTTGGTTTGCCCTGAAAACTGAGGTTCTTGAAATTTAAGCGAAAGAATATAATTGACACCATCCCAAACATCTTCTGCGGATAATTTCATATTCCGTGGTAATAAATTACGCAACTCACAGAATTCACGCATAGCATCTGTAACACCTGAGCGTAAACCATTGACATGCGTACCACCTTGAGCAGTCGGAATTAAGTTCACATAGCTTTCTTGAATCTGTTCTCCGCCTTCGGCATTCCAACAAATTGCAAATTCAGCACTCGCACGTTCCGCTTCACCTGTTGCCACAAAAGCAGGATCTGGAATAATTTCACGATCTTCAAGCTCATCCATCAAATAGTCAACAAGACCATTTTCAAACTGCCATTCTATTTTTTCGTCATTGATCTGATCGATATAATTAATTTGTAAGCCTGCCGCAAGGACAGCCTTGGCTTTTAAGTTATGTTTTAACGCTTTAAGTGCAAATTTAGGTGAATCAAAATATTTTGCTTCTGGCCAAAAACGAACCATTGTTCCTGAAGCACGTTTTGGCGCTTTGCCTTCCAAAACTTCCAAAGGTGCAACAGCATCACCTCGTTCAAACGCCATCTTGTATAGATTACCGTGGCGTTGAACTTCGACTTCTACTCGATCGGACAATGCATTAACCACTGAAATTCCAACACCATGCAAACCACCTGAAAATTGGTAGTTATCGGTGCTGAATTTACCGCCCGCATGTAGCTTGGTCAGGATAATTTCGATACCACTTTGCCCATACTCAGGATGAATATCGACAGGCATGCCACGACCGTTATCTTCTACAGACAATGATCCATCTTTATAAATAATGACCGTAATTTTATTGGCATGTCCTGCAAGTGCCTCATCGACAGCATTATCAATAACTTCTTGTGCCAAATGGTTTGGACGAGTGGTATCGGTATACATACCTGGACGTCGACGAACAGGATCTAAACCCGATAAAACTTCAAGTGATTGAGCCGTATATTGAGACACGTTAATGTTTTTCCTTATATTCTACGGAGTAGGATAAAAACTCCAAAATCATCGGTATTTTATCTTCAAAATCTTCCATGGCATGGTTGCCATGCATTTCTGTCATAAGCAACGATGTATGTGGAGCGGTACTATAATACTGTTCCGCTTCACGATAATCCAAAACTTCATCACCTTGTTGGAGCAAAACCAGTATTTTGTCTGCATCTTGTACAAATGGCGCTGCAATATATTCTAAATGGTCAAGTTGTGAGTCATCTAAAATCCACTGTTCAGTGACTTGATATGGAATTTGATCAATTCCAAATAAATCACGAAATAGCTGCCATGGTCGCATAGCAGGATTAATTAAAACAGCAGGGATTCCATACTTTGCGACCATTTGTGTCGCATAAAAGCCACCTAAACTACTTCCCACTAATGCAACATCATCAAGTTGTTCAATTAAGTCTGAAATTTTATCTAAAACATCTTGCGGTTGCATATTTAAATCGGGTAAATAAACATGATGTGATGAATGACAATGGCAATAGTCATTTAGCAATTGCCCTTTTATCGATAAAGCGCTACTTTTAAAACCATGTAAGTAAATAATATTCATGTGCTTAACTTGCTTTTATAATCAATACCGATTTATATTTGTGTGAAATACATCACGTTTTATTTTAATTTGTATATGACACTATATTGTCAGACAAAAAAAATAAAACTTGCATACGATCAAGAGTATTTTAAAGATTGTTCAGGACGAACAACATAAGCCGATTGACTAGGAATTTATACATTGATCTTGTCGAAAAATAAAGCTTAGACAGATGATCAATCAGGATGAGGAAAATAACAATGCCAAGTTTAACCCCTTTACACGAAACCTATTGTAAGTGGGATCGTTCGCCTCCAAGTCAGGCTGACGTATTAGAAGGCTTGGCACAGCTCGTTAGCACACCTTTAAGTGGTGTTGTTCAGGACTTTATCCTGTCGATTCAACGTGAAATGTTACTCAGTATTTTTGGTTTAAGTAAGCAAAAAGCCAAACAATTTCAATCACGTCCAATGGTCGATAAATTATATAAAATAGGTTATAACGCATTACAAAACTATGGTAGTCATCTACTTGCACCCATTCTAAGAAAAACTATTGAACGTTTTCCAAATTTGCATGAAAAACCACTTACCGCGCACATGACATTTTTAGTGAGTGCTTTAAATGGGGTGCTTGGCGATTATTTATTGACGACCCATAACCCTTTAGCACTTTCTCCTGTTTTATATGATCATTATGGTGCTTTACAGCAAGGTGATTTAGCAGGGCGTGTCGTGATTTTCACACACGGTTTATGTATGAATCATTTAGATTGGAGCAATCGTGGCAATGGTGGTATTGGTGAAAAATTATTAGCGCAGCGTGATAACAACACCATGTTGTATTTTAATTACAATACTGGACGTAGGATCTCTGCCAATGGGCGTTCTTTGTCTAATCTGTTAGAAGATTTAGTTAAACGTAACCCACGAATCACCAGTATCGATTTGATTGGCCACAGCATGGGTGGTTTAGTTTGCCGTAGCGCATTATTTTACGGCAAACAGAATATGCAGCAATGGTTTCATATGGTGGAAAATCTGGTTTGCATCGGCTCACCACATCATGGTGCAGTGCTAGAGCGCTTTGGTTTTGCAATGCAGGACAAAATTGGCAATTTTCCAATTGTTAAAATTATCAGCCATGTCGTCAATATTCGCAGTAATGGTATTTTAGATTTACGTTTTGGTAGCGTCCGTGATGACGATTGGGAACATAATAATGCCCGTATCGGGTTAGTCGATGACAATCGTAAACCAGCGCCATTGCCTTCACATATCAATACGTTCTTGATTGCGGGTACTTTAGAGTTTGAAAATCGTAAAAATCGTACTTTAAAAGTGATTGGTGATTACTTAGTCAGTGTAAAAAGTGCTTTAGGAGAACATCCTAATCCACGTTTTCAATTGAAATTGCCTGAATCACACAAAGCTGTTTTTTATGGGCTGAATCATTTTGATATTCAATATCATGCTGATGTTTCTGAGCAAATTGCAAAATGGTTTTATCCACACCATGATGAAATTGCAGAAGAACAAATCCGTAAATATCTGATTAAATTAGAAAGTATGCAAGGTATTGTGGAAACTTAATAGGTTTTCAAAAGCTGGTTTTATGTTTCGTTTTGAATGCTGATCATGTTAAGCCGTTTTAATCCTCCCCAACCCTCCTTTGATAAAGGAGGGGGTATCCAGAATCTAAAATTATTTTAAATTCTCAATAATTCCCCTCTTTTTCCTTGCACCATAAATGGCTCAGGGTTAGGGGAAATTCTTAGATGAGTAACTACTAAATTAGTTTTAGCTGATCAGCATTAAATGAATACTGGCTCTTTTTACGATGGGACAAACAACAGATTATTTTGAATATTTACGAAATAATTGCCAAAGACTTATCAACGCCAATACAGCAAAGAAAAGAAATGACCATACTGGCAGAGACTGTCCCAAGAACGTCCAATCGACCATGGCACATTCACCAGAGCCTTTTAAGACATTTTCAAATACAGATTTTAGCGGTAAAGTTTCAACCCAATAATCCAAACCAGGCCCACAACTTGGTACTTGGTCTTTTGGTAGGTTTTGCAACCACACATGACGTGCAGCCACGCCGACTGACCAACTAATCGCAGCCAACCCCAAAAAGCTATAAATCCGTTTGAAAGCATTACTTTTAGGATGATGTAAAAAAGCAATCAGTGAAATTGTCCCTAGACCAATTAAACCAATCCGTTGAAATACACATAACGGACAAGGTTCAAGCCCCTGAACATGCTCCAAATACAGAGCAAATGCCATACCCACTACACTTGCTAAAAACAAAAAACCACTCACGAAGCGATAACTACGCCATTGCATGGAATTTCCTCTAAATTTTTATCTTTGGTTATCTAAACTTGGCAAGATATTCGTCAAAACTGATCTCTTTTTCTTGCTCAAGTTGCTGTTGATTTTGCAACGAAGTCTGCGCAAGTTGTTCAAAATACGCTAAAGTTTCAAGACTTAATACATGTTGTTCGTAAAAATCGAAGTGTTGATTTGCCATGAAACTACCAAAGCTCCATGTTCCACCTTGCTCCATCGTGTCCGCAATCACTTGTGCAGAAAGCGTCTCATCCACATCATCAATACGATTTTGCATTTCAAGCAATGCTTTACCATATAAATCAGTCGTATAACTTTGATTTAAAATATCGGCCAAAGGCTGCATTGCTGTGACATGTTGTTGAATCCACTCATTTAATGGATATTCTTGCCCTGCTTCTCGAATTTTTGCATTTGGCGCACGACCACGATTGACCACTTCAGCTTGATTCAGTTCAATCACATCTTGTTCATCGTCTAAAAGCGCTGGACTATCTTTAAGTAAGCAATACAACGCCAAAACTTCTAAGAAGCCTGCCGTGTTTTCATTAATCCCAATTGCACTATAGGGGTTTACATCAACAGCACGTAATTCTACATAACCAATACCACGGTTTGACAGCGCTTGAGAGGGCGTTTCACCTGCTAGGGGTACTTGTTTCGGGCGAACTAGGCTGTAATATTCATTTTCAATTTGTAATACATGATCATTGATTTGAATCGGTTCGCCATTTTCATTATTTAAGCCTAAATGACTAAACTGAGTATAAGGTGTATTGACTGCTTTTTGCAGCTCAGCAACATAACTGTCTAAGTTGTTATAATGGATACCCAGTTGTTTTTGCGCAGAATTTTGGTAACCAAAACGCCCCATACGCAATGCTGTTGCGTATGGTAAGAATAAAGTGCCCTTAATCAAAGGTAATAACTGATGCTCTCGCCCTGTCATAAAACATTTACAGACTGAAGGACTTGAACCCACCAAATACATCACCAAAGGAGTCAAACGAATAAAATTACGAACGAGCCCTAAATAACGATGACTACGATAGTCTTGTAAACTTAATTTTTTTAATGCTTCATCATTTTCATATTGCTGTAATTGTTCAAATAAATGATCTGGAAAAGATACATTATAATGTACTCCCGAAATGGTTTGCATACGACGACCATAACGAATACCCAAACCATGACGATATAAGGTTTTGAATTTGCCAATATTTGAACTGCCGTATTGCGCTAAACGAATATTTTCTTCTTGATCATCCAACATGCACGGCATAGATAACGGCCACAATTTTTCATCATTTTCTAAATGACGATGCACCACAGCATGGATATCGGTTAAAAAACTTAACGCCTCTGGAATACTCTCTTTAGGCGGCGTAATAAACTCCATCAGCGCTTCAGAATAATCCGTTGTAATATGCGGATGAGTTAAGGCTGAGCCTAAACGATGCGGGTGATCTGCTTGGGATAAAAAACCGTTGCTCTGCATACGCAGACTTTCACGTTCAATACCACGTAACATACCCTTGAATAAGGTAGAATCCACCCAAGTTGGTAAAATAGATTGGGAAATCACTTCGGGTTGACTCATTACTTACTCGCTTATCTTAAAGAACTTTTTAAAATAAAATGTTTTTGATGGGCGCAGTATAACGTGAATTATCGATATACATGTATAGATAGAATACTTTTGAGCTGATAATTCATCTTATTTCAGACATTTTTTATCACAAATACATACTATAAGACATTTAAAATTTGTGTTTTGATAGAAAAAAACCTGCTAATAAGTTGTAAATATTATGAATTATCAAACTGTTCTCGATTTTTGGTTTAGTTCTGAAACGCAGCCCTTTTGGTTCGCTAAAAGTGATGCTTTTGATCAAAAATTGCATCAGCAATTTGCAGATACACTTGAACAAGCTCGCCAATGTGAGCTTTGGGCATGGCGTGAAAGTGCTGAAGGTCGCCTTGCTGAGATTATTGTTTTAGACCAATTTTCTCGTAATATTTACCGAGATAAACCTGCTTCATTTGCACAAGACCCTTTAGCGCTCGCTTTAGCACAAGAAAGTATTGGTTTGGGATTGGATGGAAACCTAACACCTGAACAACGCTCATTTCTATATATGCCCTTTATGCATAGCGAATCCAAACTCATTCATGAACAAGCATTACAACTATTTGAAAGATTGGGTAATCCGAATAACTTAGATTTTGAGAAAAAACATAAAGTTATTATTGATCGATTTGGACGTTACCCACATCGCAACGCTATTTTAGGACGCGAATCGACCACAGAAGAAATTGAGTTTTTAAAACAGCCGAATAGTCATTTTTAATCAAACTTTTGGCTTACATAGGAGCTTCATTATTTTCAAATGACTTTTTAAGTAAAACTAATATATTGATTTTAAAAAGTTATTTAAACCCATTTCACATGAATAAGTTATTAATTTTATTGGAATAAATCTTCCAATAAAATTACAAAACTATAATATATCAGACCAAAAAGCTCAGATATTATTTTTGAACAATATCAACAAGGATAGAAAAAATATGGCACAGCCTACAATTGTATTAGTTCATGGATTTTGGGGTAACTCCCTCCATTGGCAACATGTGATTCCTTTATTGGTTAAACAAAATTATCAAGTTAAAGCGGTTGAGGTTCCTTTAACATCTCTCGCAGATGATGTTGAAAGAACCACGAAAATGATTAATCAAATCGAAGGTCCAGTTTTACTTGTTGGCCATTCATATGGCGGTGCTGTGATTACTGAAGCGGGTAATAACGATAAAGTTGTTGGCTTAGTCTACATCGCTGCATTTGCACCAGATACTGGTGAAAGCCCAGGGATGATTACTCAACAGAATTTACCTGTAGCGGCTGCAAATCTAGCACCAGATAGCGATGGTTATTTATGGGTCGTTCCTGAAAAATTTCATGAAAGTTTCTGCCAAGATTTAGATATTTCTGAATCTATCGCTATGGGTGTTGCTCAAAAAGCACCTCTTGCAAGCACGTTTGGCGATAACATCACTACACCTGCATGGAAAACTAAGCCTTGTTGGTACCAAATCTCAACACAAGATCGCATGATTGCACCTGAAAACCAAAGAAAGATGTCTGCAAGAATGAATCCTAAAGAAATCATCGAGCTTGATGCAAGCCATGCTTCGCTTGCATCTAGACCAGAAGAAGTGACTAATTTTATTATTAAGGCAGCTTCATCGCTTTAAGATGAGATGAATTAAAAATATCTACAGTTTTCAACTATCGAAAATATAATTTCAAAAGTGAAACTGTAGAATAAAATCTAAATGAAGATCAAAAATGGGAGCTAGCCTCTCATTTTTATATTATGTTCTTAAAATTAAAACCACTTTAAATACCAATATTTACATCAATAAAAATGATAAAAATCAAATGAGCTATCCACTTTGTAAATTGAACAACCCAGTGGAACCTTTTTTTTGTTGAACATTCTATTGTAAGACAATATTTCCTTCACTCAAGTTCATCACACGACACCCCTTCTCAAATCAATCGCTGTCTTGTGTAATAGACCGAATTAACAAAAATCTTCTTGAAATTCATTATCAATCCCTCATTTTAGAACAATATAGAGATTAAAATTACTGATCCATCTGAAGAGTGGAAAGGAGCGACATATGAAAAAAACACTCATCGGTCTGACTATGGTGGCAGTACTCACAATGACGGGGTGTGCAATGTCACCAAGCAAGCCTCGAACCTTTGACCAGCTTGGGCAATACTCAACTGTTCCACTGAACGATCATAGTTATCGTGTCAGTTTTCGTGCTAAAAGTGATATGAGTTTTGGAACGGCTGAAGAAATTGCCTTACTCAAATCTGCACAAACAGCAGTATTGAACGGATTCCAATTCTTTAAAGTTCTTGATGATCCAAGTAATCGTAATCAACCTCCACGCAAAGCTGTAGTTTATCCAACCCCGATGTATCCACCCTATGGTTATGGATATAGACGCTTAGGTGGATTCTATGACCCGTTTTATGATATTCCGCAAGTGGTAACCGTTGATCCTATTCAAGTGGCCTATAGTATTGAATGTTATAAAGATAAAAAATCAGCGCCTAGCGATGCCTTTGACGCTCGTCTGATTTTACAATCTTTAGGACAAAAATACGGTGTTAGTCCGACAGGACAAGTGCTTCAACCTCAACCTGTTACGGTAACATCCTCTAAATAATTATTTTTAGGCATATGAATGGGCGAAATAGAACAACACAGTATCCCAAGCTTGGATCGTAGTAAACGCTTTGCAACCATCGCTTTAATTGTTGCCGTGGTTGCTTGGATCATTCTCATCATCACCGCCAAACTGATGCCTGAATATGCATGGTTCATTCATATTCTCATGCTTGGTGCAGAGGCAGGTGTAGTCGGCGGTCTAGCAGACTGGTATGCGATTACTGTTCTATTTCGTAATCCATTTGGGAAAATTCCGATTCCCAAATTTTTACGTGATCACACTGAAATCATCCCCCGAAATAAAGCACGTATTGCTGAATCTATGGGGAAGTTTGTTCAGGAAAATTTTCTTTCTCCGCAAGTTGTAGAAAGCAGCTTAAAAAGTACCGATCTCAGTTTGGCTGTAGGGCAATGGCTTGCTAATCCACACAATAATGGTCAAGTTGTAGACGTCATTCAACAAACTGTGCCTAAAATATTTGAATTTGTGGGACAAGAACAGATTGGGCGCTTTATTCAAAACAACAGTGTGCAATGGGTTCGCAATACGAGAATCAATAATCTTGCCAGTGAAATGTTGCGTGCAGTTTTGGAAAATGATTTCCACCAAGACGTATTGCAGCGTGGCTTAGATTTAGCGCATGAATGGATGATGACCCATCCAGACAAAACGCGTGAACTCACTCAAACCTTGTTTAAAGAGCTTGGGGTTTCTCGTCTAGCCAAAGGTGCAAGTTGGATTGGAATCGATGTTGAACAACGTACCATTGATTCTGTGATTGAAAAAGTTGAGTCTAT
The DNA here is from genome assembly GCF_002233755.1 of Acinetobacter piscicola. GTDB lineage: Bacteria > Pseudomonadota > Gammaproteobacteria > Pseudomonadales > Moraxellaceae > Acinetobacter > Acinetobacter piscicola. Next base: position 77,934 of record NZ_NIFO01000022.1, read on the forward strand.
GTTGGCTGATCAAGAGCATCCGATCCGCCAAAAAATTGAAGAAGCCGCTCATCAAGTGATGGTGGAACTCTCAGATAATCACAGTACAACCAGTATTCGTTTAAATGAAACCAAGAATGCGCTTTTAGACAGCCCTTCTGTGTTGAACTTCATCACAGGTGCTGTGGTTATTTTATGTGATGCGATCAAGTCAGACTTGATGAAAGCTGATTCAGGCATTGCCATGAATCTACGTGTTTCAATCCAGCAAGTTGGTGAAAATTTAATTCAAAATCAATCTGTTCGTGATTTACTGAATGATCGAATGAGTGGTATTGCGGTCAATCTGAGTGATCAATACAGTGAAAAAGTGATTCGTTTTATCAGCCAACGTATCCATGAATGGGACTCGACTGAAATGATCGCTAAGATTGAAAATGAGGTCGGTGGTGATTTACACATGATTCGTGTCAATGGTGTCGTGGTTGGTGCATTTATTGGTCTGACGCTTGGTGTGATTCGTGCTGTGATTGATTTTGTGATTTGAGAATAAATAAAGTAAGAGATAGATAAGCAACTCATTAAAAATGGGAGTTAAGCTCCCATTTTTATTTACCTACAAGATATAAATTCATTTTTTATAAAATATCAATATCTTATCAATCAATTGAATAGTTTATGGTTACAACGACACGAGCAATTTTTTTAATGGTCGCTTTATCATATGCGCCACCATAATCACTATCATCATCAGAACCACTTTCAGGCAAAATATAAAAAGCACCTTGGCTAGCAGAACGCATTGCCCCCACTTTAACATTACCTACTTTTGCAAACTCATTGGCTCGGCTATACGCATTTTTAGTTGCATTGGCAATCAAAGACATTTTGATTTCTTCTAAATTGGACACTAAATATTGTGGATCTTGCTCGATAGAAATGCCCTTTTCATCCAACAAATAAGCATCTTTTGCTGCTTTTTCAATTTTTTGAATATCACGACTATTAATCACTAAGGATTGCATCGCGGTATAACCTTTAAATTCACGAATCATTTTTCCTTCTTCATTTTCAACGTCTTGATAATAAGGTTGAGAACTTTTATTACCCAGTGTCATTTCTGTTGCTTTAAACCCATGCTCAACAAAAAAGTTTTGTAATGTTTTTATTTCTTGGTCAAGTAATTGGTACGATGCCGAAATCGTGTCCGAAGCATGGCTTGTTCGTAAGTTGATTTCCCAACGCGCTTGATCTGCTTGAATGGGTTTTTCTGCTAATCCTTTGACAATAATTGAATTTTTGTCACCGCCAAACTGCTTAAGTGCATATCCAATGACACCCGAAGAAATAATAAATCCTAAACTGAGAATGAGTGCTGAAAACCATAGGGTTTTATATGTGATTGATTTATTTTCCATTTTTAATATCACTAAAAATTCTTATCAGTTAAGTTATAGTCAGGATGAGAAGACAAGTCAACATTCTTTGAGTCTATAAATCGTACAGCTTTGTGAACTATTTATTTTATAAAGCGTCGATTTTTTGCTCATACAAATGAGTTATTTTATTGACATAAGTTTTGTGGTTATATAAAAACTGCTTGAGTCATTCCCCTAGCAGTTTTAAATTTGAATTTCTAACAACAAGTTTAAATAGATTATTTTGTCCAACCAAACGTTTTAAAAATCGTATGACCTTGTTGAGACTTTAAAAAGTCGATGAAGCTTTTCGCTTCTGCATTTTTTAAACCTTGCTGTGTTAGTGCAACACCTGTGTCTCGATAAATGACCAATTGCGGCTCTATAGGAACAATTTGACCAATATCAGGATTACTCACCCCCCAGATATTAAAAACTAACCATGCATCGTATTGGCTATCTTCTTCCCAAGCTTTTTTGGCCATCCCTGTATTGGGCGCATACATCACAATATTTTTTCGAAATGCTTTTGTTAATTGAATATTGCCTGTTCTGCCTGCAATATCTTCCCACATACCCACTTGCCCTGCACCATGAGTGACGAGTACTTTTGTATTTGGTTTTGCTAAATCCTTAAAACCTTTAATCTTTTTAGGATTACCTTTTCTGACTAGAATCGTAGCAGGACGCAAATATAAAGGTTCTACAGAATCTTTAACAATGTTCTCAGAGAATGTTTTCTCAAAATCAGACATCATCGCTTCAGAGCCACTATAAATAAGATCTGCATCTATTTTGGCTTTTTCAGCCCATTGTGGCGTTGGTCCCGCAGTCACTTTTACCTCTATTCCTGTCTTTTTTTGGAATTGTTTTGCTGCTTCATGCATCGCAGGTGCAGGTCCACCCGGGCCATATACGTTGATATCCGCCATTGTATTCATAGATAAATAACAAACCGTTAGTCCTAACAAATAGCGACTAAATCCATATTTTTTCGACATTTTTCATTTCCATTGTTGCTGTGTGAAATTGCGATATTATTATTTTTACTGATTTATTAATACATTTTATATTTGTTTTTTTGTTAATAAATTTATCGTGAAAAATAAAGTATTTTTAGGCTCCGCCTATTATTTATTGAGTCTAATCAATCGAGCAGGATGTTGAGCACATTACATGAATAATCATTAAAAAACCGTTCTAGTGTACGGAACTCTAGAACGGTTTCGACTAAGATATTGATGCTAAAAGGAATATTTTAAGCATTTCGCATAAGGTGTATTGTTAATTTTAGGGAATCTTAACTACATAGTTTCAAAATATAAGGTAGGCTTTTAAGCATAGCCAAAGCTATGCTTAAAAGTATTGACTGACTATTTATCTATTTATTTTTTGCAATGTTTCCTCGTTTAGGATAGTCCGAATACTTTGGAACAATGGATGCTTATTTGTGTATTTTTCACCATAAGTAAGATTAAACTCATAATCAAAATCTTCAGGATTAATACCTTGATTATGTTGTAGGATAGTCTCTAGCTTATCTAATGCTTTTACAGCAATAGCTTCCTCAGTTTGACCAGTTTCGTATTCTTCCCATAACCCTAGTAATGAACTCCTAAGTGGTTCATCTAATGATTGAGTTAGAAACAGTAAGTCATTACGTTCTTGAATATCTTTATCTGGGTGATTTTGTTTTTCTGTAGCAGGGATATCACCATTGATTGTTTCACCTAGATCATGAACAAGACACATCTTTAAAACTCTTGAAAAGTTTAGGTGCTTCAATTCGTCTTCAAATACTAGAGCTAATAAGGCAAGTCTCCACGTATGTTCAGCAGTACTCTCGTTCCTGCCATTAGAAGTATGGGAAGAACGCATTACATTTTTTAAATTTTCAGCCTCTTTTAGGAAGAGTAAGCGACCTTTAATAACACTAGTATTCATGTAATTTCCTATTTGCATCAAAAATATAAAACTCTTTGACTGAGGAAAAAGGAGGTAATGTGGATGTCAAATCAGCTTGGAAGGGCTTTTTTATTGTAGCAAATATTGCTTCAAATTTAAAAAGATTAGTTAAACCAAAACATGGTGTATGTCAGTAAATTTACCTCCATTAACCGAATGGTCTTTATGCGAAGAAACTTTAATATTTTATTTAAAACCAATATTTTAAAAATTTACCCACCCTAAAAATCACCCAAAAGCCGACTAGGAAACAAGTCGGCTTTTTTAAGCACATTTATCACTTTTAGCCAATCATATTGATTGAAAAATAATCAAAACTTCATTTTTTCTTGATTCCTCAACGGTCACAATTATGAAACTATCCGCATTTCTACGGACAACTCTTAGAATAAAACTCAGCCAATTTTGTACGTCTGAACGTACATCAATTTAAGGATTTAGCGAATAGGCAGATCCACTGCAATTTCATATCATGACCTCATAGCGAACAGGATGTTCCAGATAAAAATAAGAAAAGACAGCAACGGAGTGTAGGTACGACAGGAGTCATACCACAGGTACAAATACGAAAAAGCCCGACAGGATGTCGGGCTTTTTTATTGCCATTTGCAAAGTCATTCAATTAGATTTAAAATATAGACTATAATCTATATTATGGTTGTAGTATGTGGACAGTCATTACAACGGATTTGTTTAATGAATGGCTTGAACAGCAAGATGAATCAACACAAGAGAAAGTCTTAGCCTCGTTGGTTGTTTTACAGCAGTAAGGACCAAGTTTAGGTCGCCCTTTAGTTGATACCGTGTATGACTCTAAATTTACCAATATGAAAGAGCTACGCGTTCAGCATCGAGGTAAACCACTGAGAGCCTTTTTCGCATTTGATCCATTACGACAGGCAATTGTGCTGTGTATTGGTGATAAAGGCGGTAAAAAGCGTTTTTATACAGAGATGCTAGCAATTGCAGATCAGCAATACGAACTTCATCTCTCAACCCTAGGAGACCAATCTAATGGCTAAAACCTTACAGGAATTATTGACTAGTCGCTCTCCAGAGAGCCAAGCACGTATTCAACAAATGGCTGACGAGCTACTTTTAGAAACTCAGCTCCATCTTATTCGTGAAGAACTAGAAATCTCTCAAAAAGAACTCGCTGAAACCCTTGGAATTAAACAACCATCACTTTCGGCAATCGAAAATCGTGGAAATGATCTGAAAATTTCAACGATGAAAAAATATGTTGAAGCGATGGGTGGAAAGCTTCGCATTGATGTAGAGCTTCCGACTGGAAAGCATATAGGATTCAATGTTTAACAAAAAAAAAAGGGAGCTTAGGCTACCTCTCTTTGTTATTCACCAATTAAAATGTCTATGCGATAAACCA
>NZ_NIFO01000023.1 GCF_002233755.1 Acinetobacter piscicola
CAATAGCAGAGGGTGTTTTTTTATGTTTCGTTTTTCTATTGAAAAATAATCTTGCCCATAAATTAAAAACTAAATACAGTATAAATAATCCGTGATTTAGATTTGCTAATCGTGTTTATTGAAAAATAAAAATGGAATTCTTATGAAGTTTGTTTGGGTATTAGCTGCATCAATATTTGTTAATTTAGCGGCATACGCACAGCCTGAAGCTTTGCAAGATGCAAGTCCAAAATTATCAGAAATCAAAGGATCGAGTCTAGAGCCATTAATAATACCTAAAATGGTTTATCCGAAAAACTTACTTAAGGTAGGAAATGGTGGGAGGGTAAATATAAAAGTTGTAATTAATAAGCAAGGGGAGGTGAGTAAAGTTATAGTCTTAGAATCAATTCATCCCGATTTAGAAAAAGTGGTTGTTCAAAATATTCTAGCGGCTAAATTTAAGCCTATAAAAGAAGAAGTTGAAATTGAAATACCATATGATTTTATGATTCAGGAGCTAAAAGAGAATAACGGAGATGCTCCATTTAAAACATCAAGTGCTTCTGTTCATTTACAAGAAAAATTTCAGTTTGATGTCGCGCCACAAATAAAAATTGTTGTCCCTGTTGTTTATCCTTTGGATTTATTGGAAAAAAATCAAACTGGCAAAGCAAATATAATGATCATTATTGATCCTAATGGTCATATTGTGGAATCTAAAATATTGTCATCAACACAACCTGAATTTGGTTTATCAGCCCAAGCTTCATTTAGTTCATGGGTTTTTGAACCAGCAATTAAAAATGGGCAACCAAGTTGGGCTGCACTATCGAAAGAGTATAATTTTAAACCAATGAACAGAGATACTGGGGTAAATCCTTCAGCTAAAAGAATTTTAAAATATATTGAAAATAATGATGGAAGACTGGTTAACGCCAATCAGTTAGATTCGATCCCAGTAGCATTGTATAGTCCATATCCAAATATACCTTCAGAACTCATTAATAGTAAAAAGTACAAAGAGGTTCTTATTGAATTTTATTTGGATGAAGAGGGAGTGGTTCAGTTACCTAAAGTTATTTCTGCAGAAAATGATGATCTTACGTGGTTGTTGCTTACACAGGTGCAACGTTGGCAATTTCAGAAGCCTTTGAAAAACGGAAAGCCCGTCATTACTAAATTACAATTACCAATCTCGATTGAGTAATTAAAAGTAAATTTGTTGGTAAGTTATTGATATTAATATTTTTTGTGTGTTGAATGAAACTGGTCTTTGCAGAGAATTAATTATTTAAAAGATCTTACTTTTTTGTTTTGATAATGTGTTAATCATCTATTTGAATTGCAATTTCCTAGATAGAAAAATGCCTCAACAAATGATGTTGAGGCATTATTTGTTAATGCACCATCGAAATCTTATCTAAGAAAAATTTAGTTCTTTCATGGCGTTCTTCAGGTTTGTTAAAGAAGTCTTCTGTTTTACAGTCTTCAATAATTTTTCCTTGATCCATAAAGATAACACGACTTGAAACTTTACGTGCGAAGCCCATTTCATGGGTAACACACATCATCGTCATGCCTTCTTTCGCAAGCTGACTCATTACATCAAGCACTTCACCGACCATTTCCGGATCAAGAGCAGAGGTCGGTTCATCGAATAACATGCACACAGGATCCATGCATAGACCACGAGCAATCGCAACACGTTGTTGCTGACCACCTGAAAGCTGACCAGGGAATTTGTCTTTATGCGCAGATAGTCCAACTCGATCTAAATATTGTAATGCTTTCTTCTTCGCTTCTTGCTCAGAACGTTTAAGCACTTTCATCTGACCAATAGTTAAATTGTCAAAAACAGTCATATGCGGAAAGAGTTCAAAGTGTTGGAATACCATACCTACACGTGAACGAAATTTAGCTAAATCTGTTTTAGAATCTTTTAGGGTAGTTCCATCTACAACAATATTGCCTTCTTGAAAAGGCTCTAATGCATTCACTGTTTTAATAAGTGTTGATTTTCCAGAACCAGATGGTCCGCAAACTACGACAACTTCACCTTTTTCAATAGAGGTTGTGCAATCAGTTAGAACCTGAAAATCTCCATACCATTTTGAGATATGTTGTATTTCTATCATTGGCATATCGATTCTCCAATTAACGAATAATTGCTATTTTTTGATGTAAACGCTTCACAAGTCTAGAAAGCGCAAAGGAGATACAGAAGTAAACAACAGCTACAACTAGGTAGAAAGTTGCTTTTGTTTCAGCACCATAAGTATTTGCTAATGTATTAGCATTGCCTAAGAAGTCGGGAGCACTAATGACGTAAACCAATGATACATCTTGGAAAAGTACAATGGATTGAGTGAGCAATACAGGGAGCATGTTTCTAAATGCTTGTGGTAAAACAACATTTGACATGGTCTGTCCATAAGTGAAACCAATTGCATAGCCTGCATTGACTTGACCTTTGGATACAGACTGAATACCTGAACGCACGATTTCCGAGAAGAATGCTGCTTCAAAAATTGCAAATGTTACGACGCTTGAAAAAAGTGGTCCGTAATATGTGTCTGACTGAAACTCAAAAAACTTTGGCAGTAGAAAGTAGAAAATAAAGATGACTTGAATCAGTGGTACACCACGAAAGAAATCAACATAAAATTTAGCAAAACTACTGGCAATTTTATTATTAGACAGTCTCATCATTGCAAGTGGCGTACCGATGAGGATACCGCCAATCACAGAGAGAACTGTAACTGTAACTGTGAATTTGAATCCTGCGAGCAAAGTTTGGATGACATCTTCATTTTGTAATATGCTGAAATCCATAATTATTTACCCCCTGATCCAAGTCCAGGAACTGCCATGCGTTTCTCAATCCAAGCCATGATGTATTTAATAGAATAGGTAATAATTAGATACACTGGAGTAGAGAGAATAAGAATAACAATATCTTGGGATGTTTCTTCACGCATTGTTTTGGTATAAGCAAAGAAATTCAAAACACTCAATGCATATAAAACAGCTGAGTTTTTAAATACGTTCATTGCCTCAGAGGTCAAAGTCGGCCAAACAATACGATATGCGACTGGCAATACAACGTAACGATAGCTTTGGCTTTGAGTCAAGCCAATTGCGAAAGCTGCATTTTTTTGCCCACGTGAAACGGTATTAATACCTGCACGAACTTGTTCCGCGATTCGGGCTGCGGTATATAAGCCAAGTGCGAAGACACCAATTGCAGCAGGATTATCATTGAGAATGTTCTGCCACCATCCGCCATTGACTATTTCTCCACTCCCTGTACTTAAGCTTTTTGGGAGTAGCTCGGGAAATACAAATGCCCAGAAAAATAGTTGAACAATGAGTGGGATGTTACGAAATAATTCGACATAACACGTACCAATAAAAGACAAAGGTTTATTGGGTGCTGTGCGCAATATACCAATAAGAGATCCAACTGTGAAGGCAATAATAAAGGCGAGAACAGCAGTCCAAACCATCGTCCAAACGCCAGAACCTAGGAGTTGTAACCAAGTTGGTGCATCAGCAACAGGGGAGTAACTTTCACCACCAATTGCTTTACATACAGACTCTGCCCATGCCGCTTTTTCTAAACTGTATTCGTTGGAAGGTAGACAATATGCTGTCCAGTTAAGTGAGCCTACTGACATGCGTGCTCCTTGCAATTTTAATTTTTTAAAAAATTATAGATCAAAACATGAGACATATTTTGATCTATACACTATTTTTCTAATCAAAGGGTGCTTAGTTGATACCAGCATCAGTAGGTTTAGCCATAAGCGCTTTATAAGATGAGCTCATAGGCATGTTCATGTTAACATTTTTAGGTGCGATTGGAGACAAGAACCATTTTTTATACAAAGCAGTCATTTGTCCATTTTTCCACATACCTGTTACAACACGGTCTGCAATGGCTTTATATGCTGCATCACCTTTAGGCAGCATAATGCCATAAGGTTCTGAAGATAGAACAGGTCCTACAATTTTGAAATCTTTAGGATTTGATGATTTTGCAATTAAACCTGCAAGGATGTTGTCATCCATAACGAATGCAGCAGCACGACCTGAAGCAACCATTGCAAATGAGTCTGAGTGGTCTTTGCCGTAAACGTTATTTACATTTACTTTTTCGCCTTTTTCACCCATTTTGATGTATTTGTCAGAAGTTGTACCTTGAGTTGTTACAACAGCTTTACCATTTAAATCAGCAATTGATTTGATTGGTGAATTTGCTTTTACAGCCATGCGAACTTCTGTTGCATAGTAGTTTGTAGAGAAACTCACTTGTTGCTGGCGTTGTACAGAGTTTGTGGTTGTACCACATTCCATATCAATATTGCCTGCTAAAATTTCAGGAATACGAGTAGAAGAAGTAACAGCTTTATATTCAACTTTGAGGTTTGGCATTTTTAAGGATTTTTTCAGTTCATTTGCAAAATTGTTACAAATATCTACTGCATAACCCATCGGTTTTCCACCAACGACATAAGAAATCGGATCTGAAGATTCACGATAACCAATGATGACTTTTCCTGATTGCTTAATTTTTACAAGAGTATCTGCTGCTTGAGCTTGTGAAAAAGCGCCACTCGCCATAAGTACGCCAAGTGTTGTTGTTAGTACCTTTGTCGATAATTTCTTCATCTTTGAAGTCTCCATTTGCTTTTATCTTTGAGCAATCTAGCTTAGGTTTCGAATTGTTACATTTTTGGTGTTATGTATTTTGCAATACATGATCCGTCAAACACCGTATCCCTATTTATTTTTATACCTACCCTTTAAATAAGTAAAGGATAAAACATAATAAATAGTAAATTTTGATCAAAATATAATGTGATACCGATCACGATAGGTTTGGTATTGTATTTAAAAAAAATTAAATAAATAGAGGCTAAGGCATTTATTTTAGCTTATGCATTTTTAAACAGTATTTCTTTGATTGATAATGAAATTGACAATATTAAATTTCAATCTATTGATTTTATTTTTAATAAAATCAATACAAGAGCTAAAATTTATTTTAGTTAATAAATAATAAATATTTTTTTAGCAATTCATTCTTTTTTGTGACTAGGCGCATATCGTTGCATATGCTATAAAATACAAATAGGCATGAATTTTGCTTGTTTGTAATTGATACGTGTTAAAACAGTGTGGGGCGCATTTTTATGAAGTTATCGGTTGGATTAAAGGTTGCAAACTCGTTGTCGCTTACGCCTCAATTGCAACAAGCCATTCGATTGCTCCAATTATCGAGTTTAGAGCTTGAGCAAGAAATTCAAATACAACTGGATAGTAATCCACTACTTGAAAAAGTAGAGGAGGAAAGTCATGAAATTGAAAGTTTAGATGAAACTAAAAAAGAACAACAAGAATATGAACTTTCTGAGTCTTTAAATGCAGATCATTTACCCGATGAATTACCTGTAGATACCGATTGGGACGATGTTTATACGCACCAATCCACTGCAATGGAACGCCCTGAATTTGATGATCGTGAAGATAATCGCCATGCTGAAGCATCACTTAAAGAACACATGCTTGGACAGGTTAACCTCTTACATTTTTCACCAGTCGACCAACTCATTGCATATTGTCTTGTTGATGCTTTGGATGAAAAAGGTTTTTTAGATGCAGATGTAGAAGAAATTGTCAGTTCAGTTCAGCATTTATTACAACAAATGGATTATGAAATAGAAGTTGAAGTTGACGAGGTTTTGGTTGTTTTAAAACATATTCAACGGCTAGAACCGATTGGAATCGGGTCTAGAAATTTAGCAGAATGTTTATTTATACAAATAGATACTTTGCCGAATACAACTTTATTTAGAAAAGAAGCTTTAATGTTATTGAAACATTATGAGCTATTGGTGAGTAATGATTTAAATAAACTCATTAAACAAACTGGTTTAAATGCAGACCAATTAAAATCAGCTGTTGATTTATTGAAGACTTTAAAGCCTTATCCGGGTGCTGAATTTGAACAAAAAGAATCAGATTATCAAATTCCAGATGTGGTGGTTTCTAAAAAAAGTGAACACTGGCATGTACAACTAAATCCCGATATTTTGCCTAAATTAAGAATTAATACTTTTTATTCTGGAATGATTAAGCGCGCTGACCAAAGTGATGATAATCAATATTTACGTAATCAAATGTTGGAAGCTAAAAACTTTATTAAAAGCGTTGATGAGCGACATAAGACATTGTTGAAAGTTGCTACATGTATTGTGCAGCATCAAAGAGAGTTTTTAGAAATTGGTGCTGAGGGAATGAAACCTCTGGTACTACGTGATGTTGCGGAGGAGGTGGAGTTACATGAATCTACAGTTTCTCGAGTAACAACCAATAAGTTTTTACTTACTCCACGTGGTTTATTTGAGTTAAAATATTTCTTTTCAAGTCATGTGGGAACAACAGCAGGTGGTGAGGCTTCTTCAACAGCGATTCGTGCAAAAATCAAAAAACTGATTTCAGATGAAAATCCACGGAAACCTTTGTCAGATAATACGATTGCAAATTTGTTGAAAGATGATGGGATCGAAGTTGCTCGAAGAACGGTCGCAAAATATCGTGAATCGTTACATATTCCTTCATCTTCAGATCGAAAAGTCTTGATCTAACTTTTAAAATGTGGCAATTCTAAAGGTTCATTATGACAAAATAATGAACCGCTTGTTAGTTTTTTGGAGTAGTTAAAATGATTGCATGATGTAAGGTACAGTATTTTCCTCGGTGAATTCTGGCATCAGATCATTTTGATTATGACGATCATATCTTCATTACGAAGGAGAGGGATGGAACTATGCAAATTACAATTCGTGGACATCATTTAAGTATTACACCTGCAATAGAAGAAAGCATTCGAGATAAATTTACACAGATGACCAAGCATATAGATCAAGTGAATAGTATGCAGGTGAAGCTAAGTAAAGATCATCAATTGGATAAAAGATCAAAAAAAGGGAGTGCAAACCATATCGCAGAGGCGATTGTACGATTACCGGGAATTGAGCTGTTTGCTCAAGCTTCTGCTGATGATATGTATAATGCGATTGCAAAGCTCAGTGATAAATTAAAAAGACAGTTAGAGCGACATCGTAAAATGCAGTTAAATTATCAACCGTTGTTGGTATCTGCTTAGCATAGAAAAAGAACTAAAAAAAGAGGTTGCAAATACCTCTTTTTTTTATTGATAATTTTGTACGAGATAATGAATTATTTTGCTGAGTTATAGTAAAATAGTCGGTTTTTACACTGTCAGTCCTATAAGAGGTCGATGCAATGAATAGTGAACAGCTCACTGAAATATTAAAAGCAGCTTTTCCTGATGCTGAGGTTGCTGTCAGTGGACAAGCAGGTAAATTTGACCTCCGTATTGTAGACGAACAATTTGAAGGGAAGCGTCCCGTTGCTCGTCAGCAGACAGTGTACCAACCACTAAACTCCTATATCGCAAGTGGTGCAGTACATGCTGTGACTATTCGTGCAATGACTAAAGAAGAATGGCGCAAAGCCAGTATGTTTGGAGCTTAAGCGTCAATGGATAAATTTTTAATTCAAGGCGGTGTAAAATTAGAAGGTGAAGTTCGTATCTCAGGTGCGAAAAATGCTGCTTTGCCTTTATTGGCAGCCATGATCCTTGCAGATACACCCATTACTCTAACCAATGTTCCAAATCTTAAAGATGTGAATACTTTGGTTAAATTGATTGGTGGCTTAGGTGTCACTATGAGTTATCAAGGGGATACAGTTGTTGCTGATACCTCTACATTAGATAACCAATTTGCACCTTATGAATTGGTAAAAACTATGCGTGCATCAATTTTGGTGCTTGGGCCTTTGTTGGCGCGCTATGGTAGTGCTAAAGTTTCGCTTCCAGGTGGATGCGCCATTGGCTCTCGTCCTGTAGATCAACATTTGAAAGCACTTGAAGCTTTAGGTGCGGAAATTGAGGTTGAAGCAGGTTATGTACATGCAAAAGTTGATGGTCGCTTAAAAGGCGGTGAAGTCGTTTTTGATATGGTGACTGTAGGCGGAACGGAAAACATTTTAACAGCCGCTGTTTTAGCTGATGGTGTCACTACAATTCGTAATGCTGCACGTGAACCTGAAATTACAGATCTTGCGCAAATGCTCATTAAAATGGGTGCAAAAATTGAAGGTTTAGATACAGATACATTGGTTGTTACTGGTGTTGAAAGTTTACATGGTTGTGAATATGCAGTTGTTGCAGATCGTATTGAAACAGGTTCGTATTTAGCAGCAGCAGCGATAACTGGTGGTCGAGTTAAAACCACACATACCGATCCTAATTTATTGGAATCAGTACTCGATAAATTCGAAGAAATGGGTGCAGAAGTCACGCGTGGAGACGACTGGATCGAACTAGATATGATGGGTAAGCGTCCAAAAGCGGTAAGCTTCCAAACTCTGCCACATCCTGATTTTCCAACAGATATGCAAGCACAGATCATGGCAGTCAATGCGATTGGTCGTGGGTTTGCAACAATTTCTGAAACGATTTTTGAAAACCGTTTTATGCATGTTCCTGAATTGGCACGTATGGGCGCAAATATTCAGGTTGAAGGTAATGATGCAGTTGTGACTGGGGTGGATAAACTTTCTGCTGCACCAGTGATGGCAACGGATTTACGTGCTTCATTCTCCTTGGTACTGGCTGCTTTAGCTGCTGAGGGTGAAACAATCATTGATCGTATTTACCATATTGATCGTGGCTATGAAGATATTGAGGCGAAATTACAAAGTATTGGTGCCCAAATTCAGCGTGTGAGCGAGACAAGTTAATGAGTGATATGAGAAACGATGATCCAAACTTTGACGTAATGGGCAATTTTGATCATGGTTTAACTTTAGCATTAAGTAAGGGGCGTATTTTAAAGGAAACTTTACCTTTACTTGAAACTGCTGGAATTAACTTGCTGGAAGATCCAGACAAATCTCGTAAGTTGATTTTCCCAACAACACATAAACAAGTTCGTATTCTTATTTTGCGTGCTTCTGATGTACCAACTTATGTGGAAAATGGTGCGGCGGATATTGGTGTAGCAGGTAAAGATGTTCTGATGGAACATGGTGCACAAAATGTCTATGAGCCATTGGATTTGAAAATTGCGAACTGTAGATTAATGACAGCAGGCAAGGTTGGCATGGTACGTCCAAAAGGGCGTTTAAAAATTGCAACCAAGTATGTAAATTTAACCCGTCAGTATTATGCAAGCCTTGGTGAGCAAGTTGATGTGATTAAACTTTATGGATCGATGGAGCTTGCGCCATTGGTGGGTTTAGGTGATTACATTGTCGATGTTGTAGATACAGGCAATACTTTGCGTGCCAATGGTTTAGAGCCATTAGAAGAAATTTGCAAAGTGTCTTCACGCTTGATTGTGAATAAAGCCAGTTTTAAACGTAAACAAGCTTTATTAAGTCCAATTCTTGAACAGCTTGAAAAAGCAGTTGCAGAGCGTCAAAAGTAAAACTTATAAATTAAGTCTACTTTTGCGAATAAATGACCGTCCATATTTGGGCGGTTTTTTATTCATGATTTAAAATATTTAAAGTGTTATGCAATAGGATTCGATCAGTATGAGTTTGTTTGAGTGATTAAAAGTATAAAGGTCACATGCTTGAATAATTGTATTCTTATTTGAATGATAAAATTCAGCAGATCCTTGAATAATGACTGTATTTAAAGATTGATATTGTGCATGAATAGTGAACTTATGTGGTGTTTCATTAAAGTGAGATTGTATTAAATTACAGTGATTTATTGTGTGTTCTAATCCCTTTATATGCTGCTCTCCAATAATATGCCATTCAATATCTTCAGCGAAATATTGAAAGACAGAACTAAACTGACCTAATGAGAATGTCTGAGCTATTTCCTTTATTTGCATCTTAAATCCTATGATGGTTTTTAATTTTTAAATGGATATATAACATTATTTTGGTAAGTGCATTCAGTTAACTTGCTATCTAAAATATCATTTGATGAAAGTATTTTTCTATAAAACTAAATAGAAATGACGATGTTATCTTGCCCACAAGATAGCCAAAACAAGGTAAACTAAATCTTTCCTAAACAACCTTGTGGGTAAATTGATGCGACGTTTATCGACTCAAGAGCTAAACTTTAAACAAGTCTTTGCTGACTTGCTAGCTTTTGAAACAGTGAGTGATCCTGAACTTTTAAAAACAGTAGACCAAATTATTGCAGATGTACGCCAATATGGTGATGCACATGTACTTAAACTCACTCAACAGTTCGATCGACATCCAGCACATCAATTTTCAGATTTAGAACTGTCACAAGAGCAACTTAAAGCAGCATTTGAAGGTTTAACGACAGAAGTACGTGATGCTTTAGAAATGGCTGCACATCGTATTCGTACTTTTCACCAAGCTCAAAAACAAGAGGGCTGGTCTTACGTAGATGAATTGGGGAATACACTCGGACAGAAAGTAACACCATTAGATCGTGTTGGAATCTATGTTCCGGGTGGTTTGGCATCTTATCCATCTTCTGTGTTAATGAATGCGGTTCCTGCACATGTTGCAGGTGTACAAGAAATTATTATGGTTGTACCTGCACCGGATGGTGAATTAAATCCACTGGTATTGGCGGCTGCATATTTGGCAGGTGTACATCGTGTGTTTACCATTGGTGGTGCACAAGCTGTTGCAGCATTGGCTTATGGTACGGAAACCATTCCCCAAGTGGATAAAATCACTGGACCGGGGAATCGTTTTGTCGCAGCTGCAAAACGTGCAGTATTTGGTCAAGTCGGTATTGATATGATTGCAGGGCCTTCTGAAATTTTAGTCTATGCAGAAGGTGAAAATAATGCGGAATGGTTAGCGATGGATATCCTGTCACAAGCAGAACATGACACCGTTGCTCAAGCTATTTTTATTACCCCTGATGAGCAACTTTTAAATGACGTTGCGCAAGCCATTGAAGCACATTTGGCAGCTTTGCCTAAAGCTGAAATTGCACGAACCTCAATTGCGAATCGTGGTGCATTGGTTTTGGTGAAAGATCGTCAAGAAGCAATAGATTTGATTAATCAAGTTGCACCTGAGCATTTAGAACTTTGTTTGGATGAAGCTGAACAAATGTCAGAAAGTATCCGCCATGCAGGTGCAATCTTCATGGGAAGATATACACCTGAAGCGATTGGGGATTATTGTGCAGGTCCAAACCATGTCTTACCTACTTCAGGCACAGCACGTTTTTCATCACCACTGGGTGTATATGATTTCCAAAAACGTTCAAGTTTGATTATGTGTTCTGAACAAGGTGTGAAACCGCTTGCTAAAGCTGCTGACATTCTTGCACAACAAGAAAACTTAGATGCACATGCAAGATCTGCAAGATACCGTTATCAGTAATTGAATTATAGTCTAGGTGAAAAACCTAGTTTTCTAAAACTCTAAGCCTCTCCCTAACCCTCTCCTGAAAGGAGAGGGTATTCTAGTGATGAAAATCGTTTTGATCATTTAGAAGATGGAGATTCCTTTTCTTTGGGGGAGGTTAGGAGAGGAAAATATAAAAAACCTCACCCTAACTCTCTTCTAGAAGGAGAGGGAATATTGAGAAATTAAAATGTCAAATATCACAACTGAGCAAATGCGTTTTTGGAGTCCATCTGTACGTGAATTAGAGCCATACGTACCGGGTGAGCAACCTAAAATTCAAAACTTATTAAAATTAAATACCAATGAAAATCCGTATCCACCTTCACCAAAAGTGGTGGCTGCTGTTCAGACCGTTTTAGTGGATTCAGCAGATGCATTGCGTCTCTATCCCGATCCTGATGCAACCGCATTGAAACAGGCGATTGCAAAACAACAGCATGTTGATGTTAGTCATGTTTTTGTTGGAAATGGTTCGGATGAGGTTCTAGCACATATTTTTAAAGCATTTTTTGTGCAGGATAAACCGATTTTATATCCTGATATTACCTATAGTTTTTATCCAGTTTATAGTCAGTTTTTTCAAATCAGCTCGCAAACTAAAATTTTGCCATTGAATGATGACTTTGAAATAAATATTGATGACTACAAACAGCCGAACGGTGGCATTATTATCACCAATCCAAATGCACCGACCAGTATTGCATTAGGCTTAGAAGCGATAGAGCAAGTGTTACAGGCAAATCCAAATTCGGTGGTTTTGATTGATGAGGCTTATGTCGATTTCGGTGCAGTATCAGCGGTAAGTTTGGTTGAAAAATACGATAATTTAGTGGTGTGCCAAACCACGTCTAAATCGCGCTCTTTAGCTGGTTTACGTGTCGGTTTTGCAATTGCACAACCCCATTTAATTGCTGCTTTAGAAGCCGTGAAAAATAGTTTTAACTCCTATCCAATTGATCGTTTTGCAATAGCTGCTGCTGTAGCATCATTTGAAGATCAAGCATATTTTGAAGCACATTGCCAAAAAGTAATTGATAGCCGTGAGAAATTAACTGCTGATTTAGAAGAGATTGGTTTTAAGGTATTGCCATCAAAAGCTAATTTTATCTTTGCTTCTTTACCCTCAAAGGATGCAGGCGAATTAACAAAACAATTACGTGAAAGAGGTATTATTGTACGTTATTTCAATAAGCCACGAATCAATCAATTTTTACGTATTACTATTGGTACAGATGAGCAAAATCAACGTCTAGTGGATGCGTTAAAAAATGATATCTTGGCTTAAATTAGCCAAGATATTGAATTGAAATTATTCAGGTCGATGCCATGTATTGAGTAAATCAAGCATGGCGGAGACTTTATCGAAACATTCTTGATATTCTGCGTCACAATCAGATGCAATGGTGATTCCGCCACCTGCCCATACAGACACTTCATTTTTGTACTTCTGGATTGAACGAATTAAAATATTCCAAGAACCCGTCCCATCAAAATTGAAATATCCCATAGATCCACAGTATGCACCACGTGGAGCACTTTCTAATTCTTCAATAATTTGCATTGCACGAATTTTGGGTGCGCCTGTAATCGAACCGCCGGGAAGGGCTGAAAGTAGCATTTCAAAAGGATTGACGTTTTCTTTTAAAGTGGCAGTGACCTCGCTCACCATATGATGCACTTGATTAAATGATTCAATATTAAAAAGTTTTGGGGTTTGAACAGAACCGACTTCTGCATAAACACTTAAATCATTTCGCAACAGATCTACAATCATGACATTCTCTGCTTGATCTTTTTGAGAATGGATCAAGGTTTGCTTCGATTGTTCATCCTGAGCAGAATCTTCATAACGAGGCATGGTTCCTTTAATCGGTTTTGTCACGATTTTCCGATTGGCTTCAAAATCTATAAATAATTCAGGCGAACAACTCAATAATTCAAAATCATCAATTTTTAAATAACCTGAGTAGGGCGCATCTGTGAGCTGCCAAAATTGTTCAGCCGTATCAAGTAAACTACCACTCGCTTGAGCTGAAAACTCTTGAGTTAGGTTGATTTGATAACAATCACCAGCTTTGATGTAATCTTGGATTTGATTAAATGCATGAGAATACTGTGATTTAGACCATGTAGGATGGCAAGGTGTGAGTAATTTGAAATCTTGAGAATTATTTTTTGTGGTTAAGAGTAAATCTTGAATATATTGGAATAATTCTTCTGCGCAAGACTCAGTGCTATAGAAAAACCATTGATTTTGTTCAAGTTTTATAAATGTCTTATATTTACCAATAAATAGATTGGGTTGATTTTTAAATTGAGCATAAATGTTTTGCTGACTTGCATAATTATAATCAATAAACCCAATATAACCGCCTTGGAAAGAATCTGAATGTATTGTTGGCGCAGAAAATTCAATGAATTTATTAAGTTGCATTATATTTTTATTGAGTTGATAGTTAAAAACATTGTCTCTTTGATAAAAATAAAGTTGGTCTTTTGTTGCAATACAATAACTTTCAGGTAAAAACGAAACCAATATTTCACCTGAGTTTCTCAAATAGGTACAACCGAATAACAGTTTAAACTTCTGCAATGTATCTGAAATGCTTTTTGAGGAAAAATCTAATGGCTTCCGAAACATAGGGAGTTTTAACTCGATAAAATGCAAAATAATACCGACTATTTTACCTGAAAATTAAGCTTTAAAAAGTGTTTACCGTTTATCGGTTAGTTATCGTTTTTGACAAACAGCAGTTGAACAAAAAGTAACATGCAGTTAATTTAAAAAGGCAAAACGGACTACTCAAGGATTGAAGTTTCTGTTGTAAAAAAACAAAAACAACATGGAACTGCGGAGAGTGGTTAAAAATGAAAAAAAATGCTCTTGGGAGAGTACATATTATGAAATTATTCACTAAACTTGCTTTAGTTTCTGCAGTGGCTATCAGTTCAAACGCAATGGCTATGCAAGCAATGGATGATGCTGCACTAAGCGCAACAACTGGTCAAGATGGTATTTCTATTGGTATCGGTATTACTAAAGTTGATATCGCTAAAGTTCACGTTTTTGATGGTGATGGTTTAGCGGCGGGTTATACAGATACAGTTAATCAAACTGGTACACCGGCGGCTCCAACTGTATATACATCAGGTCATGCAGGGGCGATTACTATTAATAATGTTGTTGTGTCTGCGCCTACAACAGATGGTCTACCGCTTGCTAGTACTGGGGCTAACTTAGACACTACTCGTACTTTAGCTTCACATAACTTGGCTGATTTAACGATTGATACTGATGGTGGTAATGGTCACCCATTCTTAAATATAGCAGCGGCAGTATCTGGTTTAGATATTTCTTTAGGTAAGATAGAAGTCAATGATGTAACAGGTACAGCTGGTGCATATGTTGCTGGTTCTAGCTCTGCGGAAATTTTAAGTGGTTTAAGCTTAAAAACAGGTAAAATGACTGCAAATATCCAATTGGGTAATACACCTCAAGGTGCAATGATTAAAATGAATGGATCAATGATTGGTGGTCTTTCAATTAACAATCTAGCGCTTAAAGATGCTTCAACAGCTGGTGGTGGTTATGTTGCAATTGGTGGTATCAAACTTAATGATACTGGCAGTTCAAATTTAGCGTTGGATGCAGATATCGCTGTTAAATCTACTGGTCTTGCGATTACAGCAATGAAGAATGCTACAGGTACTGATATCTATTTGAAATCGGTTGTATTAGGTGGTGGTACAGGTACAACGACTGGATTCGGTGGTACAGGAGTGGGTAGTGCATCTATTGGTGATGTTGCGATTTCTGGTATGAAAGTATATAACGGTTTAGGTATGACTCCAGGCGCAGTAATCACTATCGCTGGTCACTAATTCAAATTTAAAAAAAGCGCGTTTTATACGCGCTTTTTTTTACAAAAAAACTTAGAAAAGCGACAAAAGTTCAAAAAAATACTGTTTTTTTTTTCAAAAAGCGTTATCTTCTAGTCACAGGGATGTAGAGTGTTCACTCTAAAAATAAAATTAACACTATAGGCAAAACACTGCCGCTACTTGATAGTTAGAATTATGTTAGAAATTACTTTAGGTTCGGCATTAATCTATTATTTTGCCAGCCACGCCTTAGATGTGAAACCCAAGCCAAAAGATGCTGTCTACTATACAGAGCTTGCGGATTCACGAGATAAATCATTTTCACGAAACCATCGTGAAATGGTGACCATCAAGCCCGCCTTAGAAAATCAGTTCCGTGGAATTGTACGTCAAGCGTATGACTACAGTTGTGGCTCTGCCGCACTCACCACATTACTCAATGGCTATGTGGGAACTAACTTAACTGAACAGCAAACCATGGAAGGCTTACTTCGTTTTGGGGAATACAATCGTATTGTAGAGCGAAGAAGCTTTTCACTTTTAGACATGAAGCGTTTTGTTGCTGCAATAGGGTATGAGAGTGGTGGTTTTAAAGGTGAGTTTACGGATCTGATTAATCAAAATCAGCCGGTCATTGTGCCTATTTCTTATGCTGGATTTAAACATTTCGTGGTTTTCAAAGCTTATAAAGATGGTCGAGTTTATGTCGCTGACCCTGCATTAGGTAATATTAGTTTCGACCAAGAACGATTCAAACAGATTTGGGAAAATAATACTTTATTTATTGTCAATGTTGCAAAAGACCAACAGCGCAATATGCTTGCTTTACAAGATGCAGATTTGCGTCATGTCGATGATGCAACAATAAACCGTTATGCATTGGTAGATGCTCAGTTTTCTACTCCCGATTATGCGAATCGAGTTGCAGATAAAGCATCAACAATGCGTAAGGTCATTGACCGAGATGTTAACTCTGCGACATATAATCAGCCAATTACAACGTATATGCGACTCTATTATAAACGTAAGTAGAAGATGGACTAAAAAATTAAATAACGGAATTGAATCTTGGGTAGGAATAAAATGAATAATCAATGGATGAAAAGAACTTTACTTGCAATTAGCATTCAATTTGTAATGGGGAGTTTGTATGCAGCGGAAGAGGATGTCAGTGCTGATGTTGCAGATACTGCTACTGAGGTAGCACAGTCAGATCAAGCAGCATCGGTAGATACAGCACCAAGTACAAGTTCAGAGAGTGTTAGTACAACGAGTGCTGCTACATCACCTAGTCAAGAAGTAGCAATCAATAAAGATGAAACAAAATCTTTAGCGCCAAAACCAGGTACGCAAGCTGCAGCAGCTTTACAAAAGAAAGAAGGTGATGCGACTCAAGAAACTAACCTTCAAGAGGTTTTTACTTCAAATGAGCGCCAATACTCGCTGATTAAAAAGAATGAATTTTCTACTTTTTATGATTTAGATTATTCTTATTATCGCGATAGCCAAATTAATGCAGGGATGAATGAAGGTCAACTCTACCAATTGCGAGTTGATGAAGATGCCAATCATACGATTACCAATACGTTTACTGCTCAGTACGGCATACTTGATAATTTAACCTTTACAGCTTCAATTCCGTTTGTTGCAAAGTCTGATAATTTAAAAGATGCAACCACAGCAGGATTAGGTGATATTAACCTAGGTGCGCGTTGGGAACCATTCCCATTGAAAGCAGGTCGTTTACCTTTAATTTTGTTCGGAAGCCTTTCAACCAAGACTGGTGATAGCCCGTATGAAATTAATCCAAATACGGATTTATCAACTGGTAAAGGCTATTATTCTGTTGGGGTTGGTGCAAGTACCCGTAAATATATCGATCCAGTCGTATTATTTGCATCAGTTTCAGCGAACTATGGTTTTAAAGAAACTGGGCTGAATCAGGTACGTGGTGGTGGTAATGCAGAAGGGGAAGGCGGAAACCAAGCTGGCGGACGTATTTTAGATGAGTTCGATCCTGGGATGACAGGTGGTTTCTCTTTCGGTTTTGCTTATTCATTTAACTACGATGTGTCGATGACAATGTCATATCAACAGTCGTTTAATATGAATACGTCTTTTAAATATAAACCTGTTGCAGGTCAATCTGACTCATATGATGCAGCAGATCAGTCTAGTGGTATGTTCTCTATCGCGCTCGGTGTACGTGTAAATCCTGAAACGATTGTAAACGGTACATTGGGGATAGGTTTAACGGAAGACTCACCTGATATTTCATTAGGTTTATCATTCCCGCTTGATATTTTGGGTTTTGGTAAGAAGAAAGCTAAATAAGGGAGTAATGTATGAAAAACATACGTTTGCGCCCATTGGTTACAGCGATCTTTTTGACAGGGTGCTCAACACAGGCGTTTGCACATTTAGGTTTAAATCTATCTGTAGACATACGTTCATTAACGATGGGGAATGCTGTTACTGCAGATCCTCCTGGTATTAGTGCAATTCATTTTAACCCCGCAGGTTTGACTAAACTAAAAGGCTTACAAACAGATGTACAGGGAATTATTGCGGACTTTAGTGTTCAAAGAGAGTTTTCTGCGCCTGTTGGCTACAACGTATTTGGCTATTCAGACGATCCTCTTGTTTGTAATGATACGCCAGACAATCCATCCAATCTTTGTACAGATTATAAAGGTTCGGTCAGTGGGGACGTTGAATACGCGAGCCTTTATGTTCCAATTCTAAAAAAAGTTGTCGATTTAGGTCCGGGGTGGCCTGTTGTAGCACCTACAGCTGGCGTTTCTTATAACCCGCCAGGATCAAAATTGACCTATGCAACTGCGGCATATGCGCCAATGGTTGCGGGGTTTGGTGCTGAAGATGGTAATCCCGGTAACTATATGGGACAGCAGATTGCAATTGAGCGTATTACTTATTTATCACCATCGATTGCTTATCAGGTGAATGACGAACTCTCGATTGGTGCTTCAGTCGGTATGTCATATAACGCGATGGCGTTAAAGACTGATTTGAGATTTCCCAATGAAATGATTGGTGTATTACGGATGATTGATGAATCTGTTTGTGCGCCATTTCGTAATAATTCGAATGCGATTACAGACTTACTGTTATTTGGTATCTGTAATGCAGACGAAGGGATGAATCCATTTGGCAAATTCGGCAAAATGGAAGTATCGCTCGAACAAAGTCTAAGTCCAAGTTATAACTTAGGTTTAATGTGGGAACCAACTGAAGAATTTGGTTTCGGTATGGTGTACCAAAGCTCGGCTAAAATGCGTATGAAGGGTAAATACTTCATTGATAATGCCAACGCACCAAGAGAACTCATTAAAGGTTTAAACTCATCAGCTACAGGACAAATTTTAGCAGCGATTTTAGGCTTCCCTGGTTATATTCCACCCACAGAGTCTGGTTTAATTGCAATGGATTTAGAATATCCTGCGCATTTTCAGGCGGGTATTAAATATAAAGTTTTACCTGATTTACAAGTTAACTTCGATGTAGGTTGGACTGATTTTAAAGCATGGGAAAAATTCAAATTTGAATTTGATCGTCAAATTTCAGCGCTTAAAATTGCAAAATTATTATCAAATAATGTAACAGACCAATCTTTATCTTTACCATTAGGCTTTAAATCACCATGGAGTTGGGGAATCGGTTTTGAATATTCAGCCAACGATCGTTTAACGTTACGCGCTGGCTATGAGCCGCGTGCCAGTTCCATTCCAGATGATAAACGTAACACGATGGTACCGATTAACAATGCACAGTTATATGGTCTAGGACTCACTTATCGTTTTGATGAAGATACGGATATTGACTTATCCGCTGGTTATTTACGTAGTAAAGATAATATCCCTGCAAATACCAGTAGTTTAGCAAACCAAACAGGTGTGGATAACTTATTACTTAACCCATACGCAGGCTTAAATGTAAAAACAAAAACAGATGTAATTATTTTAGGTATTAACTATAGAACGAGATGGTAATGCGTTTGAAAATGAGCAATACACAAGCTTTAAAACCATTATGGCTAGCCTTGGGAATGAGTCTAGCCATAACAACACCTTATGCTGCAAATTTTTATACAATCATTGGACCAGATGGTCATCCAATGATTGTACAAAAACCTGTAGATGTGCCTAAAGAAATATCTAAAAAACAACCATCTAAAAGTGAGGAATCTAAAAAGGAAATCCCTAAAAACGCTGAAATCAATCCAACGAATATTGAGAATGTTGCATCTGAAAAGGCTCAAAAAAAACAGTCTATTGATCCATCGATTAAGTCACAACCTATTATAAAAACAAAGCCGAATGAAGAAAACCAAACGAGAGTGTATGCAGAACCTGTTGTTATTCAAAAGAATAAATCTGAACCAGTACAAAAGCATCAACATCAAGTAGTGCAACAGCAAAAACCAATCGTTGCTGAACAAAAAGCAATTCAAAATAATTCAAATCAGAATGCAAAAGTAGACAATTCTTTAGCGTCAAAGACACAGCAGAAACTAGTTATAAAATCACCTTCTGCACCCGTTACTATGCAATCTAAAAGTTCTGAGCAAAAAATTGTAGGGACTGAAGCTCCGATGCAAATCTCTAATACAGCCCAAATTCAAGCTGCGCAAGAAGACACGGACAATAATAATTTCACTGTTATTGATGGTGAAAAATATGTCAATAATGAATACTTGGAAGATCGAGAATTCAACTTAGAAGGCAAAAAACGATTCTATATGACACCTGAAGTTGGGGCAGTTCATGGACGTTATGAAACAATCGAACGCCAAAAAGGATTGAGTGCGAGTTTATTAGACCGTATACGCGGTGATTCCAAACCTATAGAAAAACAAGCCATTGTTTTAGCGTCTACTTATTATCGTTTACCACAAAATGAAGTCGTTCAGAATCTTGAGAAAAGTTGCTTTACTGGCAAGAAAGTTTTAAAAGCAAAAAAACTATCCACAAAAAATCAAGAGGTTGGCATTTGGCCTGTTGCTCCGATTAAAGAAAGTTTTGCCTATGAAATTGTTGAATTAGATTCACAAGTGCAAAATGTTTTACTTACTTCATATGCATCCTCTTCAAAAGTTCCTTCATATTACTGGCCTTTGGTGGTTTTTCTTGACCAACAAGGTTGTGTATTGGAAGGTGTAAGTGGCTTTAAAAATGAAGATATGCAAGATAACAATTTACAATTTTCTGCGATGGAAGGCGTATTAAGAAAGCCTGAAAAAGCAGTTTATATGTTTTTAACCCCTTTATCCTCAGCAATCGATGTTGAAAATAAACAATTAACAAATCATGGACAAATTAAGCTGAGTGTTATTCAGTAAGGACGTAATGATGAAAAAAAGATTTTTAGCCCCTTTTGCTTTAACTGGTTTAACGCTCGCTCTCATTGGCTGCGGTGGTGAAAGTTCAACGGTACATGAAAATCCATATCAAGGGATAAAAACCTATACCAATGGATGCGATGCAGATTCGACAGAAAAATGCTTAGGTTTTTATGTAGATTATCCTGTTGAAGGTCTAAATTTTGATTGTAGTACAGATACGCAAAATCACTATACAACAAAAATAGAAGGTGGTTTAGCTTCAGGTGGTTGTTTAATCGGAGATAAAGCCAAGTTCTTTATTCAAGGCTCTGAATCTGTACGTAAAATTACATTGGGTGATGTTGACCTTGCTAAAATTAGACCATTAAAAGTTGCTGGACAGCCTGCAGCAATTGGTTTAATCGATATTGCGAGTGCAATGACAGGAAAAGCACCGACCAGTATGACCATGAGTGATGATACTTTCAAAGTCATGGTGGGTTTAGTTCGTGTACTACAAGCGGTTGCTGTAGGACAAGAAGCGAACCAAGCCGGTGATGTACAACCAATGGTGTTGGGTGAAACGCTTAAAAATAATTTAAAAAATTTGGCAACAGACATTGGACCTGCTGATTTCCTAGATGGGACTTATGTCGAGAAATTAAAGCCGTGGTTAAATGTAAGTGCAATCGATGAAAATACAGCAAAAGTAACTGCACAGCGTTTAATTCAGCAATCTCTAGTGAATATTTATTCAACTAATTTCCTGATTTTTAGTGGGGCTAATGTTGATATTCAAGGCTTTACAGGCAAGAGCGATTTAAGTACAAAGAATGAATCGATTGCCAATATGTACCTTGTGACAGACCGTCAAGGTTATTCAATGGGCTATGGAATGCAGTGGGTGGGAATACCTAAAAAGGTAGAGGGAAGCCCATTTTCAGATTCATTATTAAAATTTGATTTATTAAATCAAGTGCTTCCACAAAAGTTGAATGTCAATGCACAGCAAGGCTGGATTAGTCCATTATCACGTAAAATTGCCAAACCGTTGGAGTTTAAATCTGATAGTACTGTCACAGATAAGTTAGAAATATATCAAGGTACCTTAGTCAACAATACTAATATTGCTGGTACAGAATATATGTACAAGCGTGCATCTGGAACAACGACTGCACCAACGGATAACACGGTATATGGTAAATGGCGTCAAACTTTAAATGGTGATCAACTTTCAGGAAGCATTGATGTTTATAAAACCAATCCTGCCAACTATTTAGATAAAAAGGTTTTTCTCACCCCAAATACGGTAAAAACGGGTGAAAAATATTATTTCCCATTGTATGTAAATTTAACCTTTACTTTTGATAATCAAGATATTACGCCAAAAACACAAACTTTAGGTATTGTGATTGATGAGAATGGTGATATTCGTACCAATATGACCTCTGCAACGGATTTGTCAGGAACACGTTGTGATAGTGAGAATTTTGATAAAGCCACGTATCGTTATAACAATTCTGATGTACAACAATATCGTGTAGGTACAACAGGTACAGCCTATATTAATGGTAATGTAGAAAAATCAATCACGTTACGTATGATTTTAGCAAATCCAGTTTTTGGTAAGCTTGATGGTGCTTTACTTGGATTAAATGAAACTTTAATTATCAGAGCTACCGATGGTGCAAACATTTCTTCGGGCAATACTGTTGCTTCAGGCGGTATTCGTTTAAATCTTCAAAGATTGATTAATGAACAAAATACGTCGAGTGGTGTCAATATTACCAGTTGGAATGGTGATACCACGACTCAAGCGACTTGGTTGAATTTACAAGCAGTTTACCAAGCGATTTATAATGAAGCTAATAAAGATAAGATAACACCTACACCTGATCAAACTGAATTGGCAAAACGAGTTTCAGGAACTTTATCAGTCAGTTTACCAAGCTGTTATACGGTGAAGACGAAATAACGACGGTGGTTTATAGAATACTGTCTTAAAAAATACCCTCCAATCAAATTTGATTGGAGGGTATTTTTATTGTATTTCAATAAAAAACTTAACCCGTTTGATCTAAACGAGTGCCTAAAGTTTCTAAATGCATAGGGAAAACATCGTTTTTACGATCTTCAAAATAATGTCTTAATGTGCGTTCTACACTTGGAAAAGCCAAATCATTCCAAGGAATTTCATGTTCTTCAAATAAACGACTTTCAATGGTTTCTTCACCGGCTCCAAACACACCATCTTTAATTTGTGTTTTGAATAATACGTAAATTTGACCGATACGCGGAATATTATACATACAATAAAGCTGTTCGATGTCTACTTCTGCCTCAGCTTCTTCACGTGTTTCACGTGCTGCGCCTTGTTCCATGGTTTCGAGCAGTTCCATATATCCCGCAGGCAATGTCCATAAACCATAACGAGGTTCAATCGCACGACGACATAACAAAACTTTATTTTCCCAAATGGCGAGCGCACCGCAGATCACTTTAGGGTTAACATAATGAATCGTACCGCAGTTGGTACAGACTTTACGGACTTTTTGATCACCTAATGGTATTTTTTCTATTGTCGTTTGACCACAAGCAGTACAAAAACTCATAAGCTTCATTGAAAATTTGAGATATCTCAGCATAACTGAAAAAATTTAGTTTCGCATCATTTATAGCCTTATCTATAAAATTTCATATATGATGTAAAGAGAATTAAAAGTAAGAGTGTCACCAATGCTGGATCAAGAGTTAACCCAAGTATTGCAAAATCGGTTACGTTTTGGCAAAAGAACACATCCTGCCAATGCCGCAGTTCTTGTCGCAATCACTCAAGAAAAAGATCCTAAAATATTACTTACAAGACGGTCTGCTTATTTATCCAATCACGCAGGTGAGGTTTCTTTTCCTGGCGGTAAACGTGATCCCAATGACACAAGTAATATTGTTGTTGCATTACGTGAGGCGTGGGAAGAAACCGCACTAAATCCTTTTGATGTGCAGCTCATTGGTGATTTACCCATGGAGCGTGCGAAAAGTGGAATGACTGTAAAACCGGTTGTAGGTTTAATCCCTCCAGATACAAACTTAATTGCTCAACCCACCGAAATAGATCGTATTTTTTATGCGCCTATTAAAAAAATGATGGAAGCTCAGCCGATTCCTTATGAAGTTCGTCTTGCGCATCAGTCTGTTTATTTTCCAAGTTTAAGAATTGAAAATGAAGTGATTTGGGGCTTAACTGCACGAATTTTAATTTCGCTGTTTAAGTATGGTTTGGATTATCAAAAAAACTGGCCTTTTTTGTTGAATTCTCCAGCATTTAATTCACAAGTTTTTAATAAAAAGTAATAAGTTACACAAGGATTGGTTGTTATGATGTACAAATTTAAAGGTTATGTACCAAAGGCATTACATGAACCTTTTGATGGCTGGGTCGCAGATAATGCAACCGTGATTGGTCAAGTTGAATTTGGTCAACAAGTCAGTGTTTGGTTTGGTGCGGTGATTCGTGCGGACAATTCTAAAATTCGAATCGGTGATTTTAGTAATGTTCAGGAAAATGCTGTGCTACATACCGATGCAGGCATTGAGCTGAACGTCGGGAATTATGTGACCATTGGACATCAAGCAATGTTGCATGGTTGTACGATTGGCGATAATAGCCTGATTGGGATAAATGCAGTTATCCTCAATAATGCTGTGATTGGAAAGAATTGCATCATTGGTGCAAACAGCTTAATCCCGGAAGGGAAGGTGATTCCAGACAATTCACTGGTGGTAGGTTCACCGGGTAAGGTTGTGCGTACTTTGGATGAAAATGCAGAAAATTTATTGAAAATGAGTGCCTTGCACTATGCATCTCATTATAAAGATTTTATTGATTTAGAAGAATTTCAATTTGAAAAATAATTTTTAGATCGTTTTAGCGTTGATAGAAAACCAAGAATTGATTCTTGGTTTTTTTATGGAATATTTTTATATCTTTCGCTTTGGTGCTAAGCGCTCGCACTCTTGAAATGAGTGGAGTATCATAGTCAGCATTTTTAATACAGTTAAGGTTGTGCATGAAATTGCTGGCATTGGAAACTGCCAATGAGCAGTGTTCCGTTTCAATTGTTGATGAAACAAAAACGCTATATTTTCAACTTGATGAACGAGCAAAGGCACAAACTCAAACCATTTTACCAATGATTGAGCAGGGCTTTGAGCAAACTCAAATTAAAAATGAGCAACTCACTGCGATCGCTTTTAGTCGGGGGCCAGGCTCATTTAGTGGTGTTCGAATTAATGCTGCTGTGACGCAAGCCTTGGCGTGGGCAAATGATATTCCAGTCATACCTGTTTCAACTTTACAAGCTTTGGCTCAAGCTGCATTTAGATTACAACAACTGACTGAAGTCACTGCTGTATTAGATGCGAGAATGAAAGAAGTCTATATGGCGAGCTTTAAGCTTGATCAAAATAATATCATGCAACTTGTAGATGAAGAAAAGCTACTCGATTATCAACATGCCGCTGAATATCAAAAATACACATTGATTGGCTCTGGTTCAGCTTTAGTTAAGGAAGCGGCGATAGAGTTTCAGCGCATTACTGCAACAGCCGAAGATATTGCAACCATTGCACGTCAAAATGCAATCGAAAGACACTGGTTCAGTGCCGAACAGGCTTTGCCCGTATATCTGCGTGATAATGCATGGAAAAAAATTCCAGAACAAGGCAAACCATAAGCGGTTTTTAGATTTTATTTTTTAGGATTGAACATGGATCTTTTACTGCTCCTTAAAGCAGCCATCATGGGTATTGTTGAAGGTATTACTGAATTCTTACCTATTTCAAGTACGGGGCATTTAATTCTCGCTTCTGAATTAATGAACTTTTGGACCAAAGAAAAAAGTGATTTATTCGTTGTTGCGATTCAAATGGGTGCAATCGCCGCAGTAATTTATCAGTATTGGGGCAAACTTTGGGGGGCTGCTATCGGTTTATTTTCAGGTGAACCTCAAGGGCGCCATCTTGGTATCAGTATCATTGTCGCTTCTATTCCGATCATGATTGTAGGGCTAACTTTTGGTGATACTGTAAAGGCTTTACTATTTAATGATATTTCCGTTGCAATTGGTTTAATTGTTGGTGGTTTAGTTATTTGGTGGGTTGAAAAGCATCCACCTAAAGTTAATGCTGCTGAAGTTGAAAATATTTCGATTAAAGAAGCAGTTTATATTGGTTTAATTCAGGTATTGGCACTTATTCCAGGAACTTCTCGTTCAGGCGCAACCATTATTGGTGGTATGGTACTTGGTGTGTCACGCAAAGCAGCAACTGAGTTTTCCTTTTTCCTTGGTATCCCTGTAATTGTCGGCGCGGGTATATTGGATCTGCTCAAAAATTATCATATTTATCAAACAACACAAGATTGGACCGTATTTTTTGTTGGTTTGATTGTGTCTTTTGTTTCTGCTTTGATTTTGATTCGTGTTTTGGTGGCTTATGTTTCTAAGCGAGACTTTATGGTTTTTGCTTGGTATCGTATTGCATCGGGACTATTGATTTTATTGTTTGCATTAACAGGTTGGAGATTATGGTAAGCGATATTCGCTTATTTACTGAATCCACATTTTTAGAGGAAGCACAGTCTTATCAAGCTGTGCTTTCTTCACGTGGCGTGACTGTAAATGTTGAAGTCATTGAGAAATTGAATGCACGGTTTTTAAGGCTAAACCCTGAACTTGCGTTATGCGTAGATACATTGGGTTTAAGTTTATCTGCCAATGGCATGAAAATGCAGCCAGATTGGAAAGCCGAAATTCCACGACTGAAACGTGCCAGTATCAAGTCTGAAATGATTGCTCGGGCATGTAATATTGCTGAGAAGCCGTCATTGATTGATGCAACAGCAGGTTTAGGGCATGACACTTTATTGATGGCATATTTGGGTGCAGAGGTGAGTTTAATCGAACGTCATCCGATTTTATTTACATTATTAGAAGACTCAAAAGCTCAAGCTGAAAAAGATCCATTTTTATCAAAAGTGGTGAGTCGTATTCAATTGGTTTTTGCTGATTCAAATGAATATCTTCGTCGATCAATTCTTGAAAATAAAAAAGTGGATGTGGTTTATTTAGACCCAATGTTTCCACAACGAGATCAAAATCAACAAGCGATTAAAAAACAAGCGCAAGTAAAAAAACAAATGCAATTGTTACATATGCTTTTACCTGAAGATGGTGAAATGGATCTAGGAGATCATCTTTTAGTCTTAGCACAGCAAATTGCCAAGCGTGTTGTGGTAAAACGTCCTAGACTGGCTATATTTTTAAATGATCAACAGCCTGATCATCAATGGCAAGGTGATGCATGTCGTTTTGATGCTTATTTTAGTAACATGGTTATTGAGTAATTTGGTAACTGTTTCAATAATAGCCGAATTATTGATATATAGTTAAATGAAGCATTGATAAAATTTTAACCGAGCATAAACTAGGTATGCTGATTCAAGCCACCGCCTTTAAAGAATCTTTATGATAGATCTTAAACCCTCAATTAACTTCTGGCATGATTTAAAAAGTAACCAACGTGCAGGGATTTGGTTATTTTTAGGGTCTAGAAAGTCCTTACAAATCGTTCGACCCTCTATTCTTCAGCT
Organism: Acinetobacter piscicola; assembly: GCF_002233755.1. Lineage (GTDB taxonomy): Bacteria > Pseudomonadota > Gammaproteobacteria > Pseudomonadales > Moraxellaceae > Acinetobacter > Acinetobacter piscicola. The sequence continues at coordinate 27,321 of NZ_NIFO01000023.1, forward strand.
TATTTTTTGGGGATTACTTGGTGGTTGTGCCAATACATTATTCAGTTGGTTAGTAGCAGGCGATGGTGGTGTATTTAATCAACAAGGTTTGGTCAGCTACGCATTATGGCCATTTATTGCACTCATTGTCGGTATTTTTCTTTCTCAGCGAACCAATAATCCACGTTTGATGCTCGTTCCTGCGTTGTTGTGGCTAGTTCTTGATACACACATCATGTTGTTTCAATGTCTATTACAATATTTGGGCAATCAAGATCTTCTACCTTATGTTTTTTATGATGTGATTCCACTGCTATTTTTTGCTTTGTTCATTTGGCAAAGCCTTGCAGTGGTTTGGGTGATTTCTAGAGAGCTACACTGGCCGTGGTGGGAACGCGCCTTGATTATGTTTGCTACAGTTGCAACATTATTTACATGGCAAGTTTCGATTAAGGAACAACCGATTTGGAAGGTTGAAGAAGTTCCACCAAGTTTGAGTGAAAAAGCCTTTTATGGACAAGGACTTTTACTGAATAAAGCCTTAGAACAAGTTCAATTTGGTGAATTTGCTCAAACACATTGGTATTTTTTAGGTGTTGCAGGCGCAAGTTACCAAGATGTTTTCAAATTTGAAATAGATCGTATTAAAGAACAATTTGATACTCGTTTTGGTACTTTTGGGCGTTCTATCGAATTGGTAAACAATCCAGCAAGTATCAATGAAACCCCGATTGCCTCGAAAACCAGTATGGATCTTGCTTTACGCCGTATTGGTCAACAGATGAATCGTGAAAGTGATGTGTTGTTTTTATATATGACTTCGCATGGCTTGCCAAATCAATTTGAAATGGAAAATGAGCCAATAGATTTAGATGATGTCGATCCTAAATGGCTGAGAGAAAGCTTAGATAAATCTGGAATTCGTTGGAAAGTCATTGTGATTTCTGCTTGTTATTCAGGTAGTTTTATTTCAGCTTTGCAATCCCCTGATACTCTGATTATTACTGCATCCGCCGCAGATCGTGCTTCTTTCGGTTGTTCAAATGAAGCGGATTATACTTATTTTGGGCGAGCGTTTTTTGATCAAGCTATGCGAGAACAAAGCACATTGAAAGCTGCGTTTAATGAAGCAAGTGAAACGGTCGCTAAGTGGGAAAATGCGCAAGGTTTTGAACCGTCAGAACCGCAATGGGTGATTGGTAAAAACATAGAAATGATGTTGCCACAATTGGAACAACATTTATTTCCACAACAAGGGGCTAGCAATACTGCACAAGCTAAAAGTGCAAAATTGGATGCTCAACAGAAGCCGCTTTTAACTGCAACGCCTTAAATCGTATATTGTTCGTATTAAATATTAAATAGTATCAAAACTTAGGAAAGTTAAAATGGAACTGCTGAATAAAAATATTTGTTTTGATGGTGAACAAAGAGTTTATCAAATGCAATCTAAGGCTTTAAAAGGAACGACGAAGTTTGCAGCTTTTATTCCACTACAAGCGCTAGATGGGCAAAAGTGCCCAGCTTTATTTTATTTGGCAGGTCTAACTTGTACAGAAGAAACTTTTATTATTAAAGCTCATGCACAACGTTTAGCTGCGCAATTAGGTTTGATTCTGATTGCTCCTGATACCTCACCACGAGGTGAAGCTGTTGCTCAAGGTGATTCATGGGATTTAGGGCAAGGTGCTGGTTTTTATTTAAATGCAACGCAAGTGCCTTGGGCTGAACATTTTCAGATGGAAAGCTATATTATCGAAGAACTATATCCTTTACTGATTCAAGAGTTACCGATACAAGCTGAAGCGATTGGTGTATTTGGACACAGTATGGGAGGGCATGGCGCATTGACCTTGGCTTGGAAATATCCTGAGAAATTTAAATCAGTATCTGCGTTTGCTCCAATTTGTGCTCCTTGTGAATGTCCTTGGGGTGAAAAAGCATTTTCAAATTATCTCGGTGAAGACCGAACTGAATGGGCAAAGCATGATGCAACACAATTGCTTTTAGCCAAAGGACAATTATTTGATGAGGTTTTAATTGATCAAGGTGTTAATGATCAATTTTATAGCCAATTAAACTCTGAAAAATATCAGCAGGCCTGTAGCGAAGTGGGACAGAAACTGACGCTAAGATTTCAAGAAGGCTATGATCATGGTTATTATTTTATACAAAGTTTTATTGATGATCATTTGCAATTTCATGCGATTCAGTTGCAGAAATGATTTTTTATTAAATCATTAGATTGTTTAAAAATGATGGATTCAAGATTCGAAAATTCTAAAAATACCTAAAAAATAAGGCTTTTTATTCGATCTATTTATACTGGATTGTAGAAGTTTATTTATCGATAGACTTCTACAACTGAGAAACTATTTCATTATGCTGTTAAAAAATATACACTGAGTTAAACAACTTTTTGAATTAAAAATCAAATAATATTTGGCAATAAGAGAAGAATGATGCAGAACCCAACAACGTCAGATTTTCCTGAAAGTTCAACTTTAAACTTAAATAAAACTCCGCCGCCTATTGAAGTGCCAACGGAGCAACAATATCCAAGAGTTCGCCGTTTTAAATTTCATGGCGATGCGATGGAATATTTCGGTATTTGGATCGTTAATATTCTACTGACTATTGTGACTTTGAGCTTATATGCACCGTGGGCAAAAGTACGTCGTTTACGTTATTTTTACGGCAATACTGAGTTTTTCCGCAGACGTTTTGACTTTACAGGTATACCGACAAAAATCTTAATCGGCCGTCTCATTGCTTTAGGCATTTATGCTGCGTTTAGTATTTCATCGCAATACTCTGGAATCGCAACATTGGTTGGTCTTGTTTTACTTTATATGGCTGTGCCTTGGTTGATTCGTGCCACGATGCGTTTTACTGCCAGAAATAGTAAGTTCGGAAATAGTCGCTTTTATTTTGATGGAACAACCAAAGAGTCGTATAAAGTCTTTTTCCTCAGTATTGCTGTTTATATTTTTTCTTTGGGTATTTTCGCACCTGTAGCGATTTGGTTGTATAAAAAATATTATATTAATCATTTGTATGCTGGACAATTAGAGTTCAAATTACATGCGGATTGGCCTGCGTATATGAGTGCAGTTTATATTCCAATCTTTATGTCTTTTGGTGTGATGATCGCGTTTGGAATTGTCTACTTTTCAATTGTTGGTGCACTTGCAGGTTTCTCGCCAGAGATGGTGATGATTGGTGTGTTCGCTATTTATGCGATCGCAGGATTATTTATTTATCCACTGAGTGCAGCCCGTATTTTTATTACCACTTGGAATAATACGACGGTTGGGCATAGTCAATTTAAAACAGACTGTAATCAATGGCGATATGCATGGATTATTGCATCGAACTGGATTGCAAAAATTTTGAGTATCGGCTTATTGTCAGCTTGGGCTGCGATTCGTATTCACAAATATCAAGTTGAATCGATGAGTCTTATTTTACATGATGATCCTGATCAGATGATGAATCTTGCTCAACAAGACCATAGTGCGCTTGCAGAAGAAATTAGTGACATCTTTGATATCGATATTTCTTTATAACCACAGAAACCTATGAGCTGAATTGGATGATATATGTCGCAATCTATTGACGTAATTTTCTATGATGGTGTGGTGTCTAAGCCGCAACATGCACGTATTTCTGCATCATCACCATCAGAAATTCTGATTCGTTATGGTGAGCAATTACAACAGCAACGGCGCTATTTGTACGACGATATGGTGCTTATTGGTGCTTTAGGGAAATTACACCCTGTGATTGAACTCAAAGATGATGCTCGAATTGAGTTTCAAGCTCCGTTACCTGAGTGGTTCAATTATGGGACGAAAGGTGTTCAGCATTCAGTTTGGAAATTAGAGCGTTCTCCAAGTTTGATCATTTTTAGTCTCGTTTTTGTGGTGGCTTTTTGCTTTGCTTTAATTAAATGGGGTATACCTGCGGCTTCTCATTATGTCGCATTTAAATTACCTGCAAATACTTTGGATAAAATTGGTGATGAAGTTGAAGAATATGTCATTGAAAATATGACTCAGCCAAGTCATCTTGCCCAAGGGCAACGAGATCAGATCAAGGCGCAATATTTAGCTACGATCGCAGAAGGTCAGCCTGCTAAATTAATTTTCCGAGAAGGCGATCATTTAGGTGCAAATGCAGTCGCGCTTCCAAATAATACGATTATTATTACAGATGAGTTGATTGAATTAGCGCATAGTGATCAAGAGATTCTTGGGGTTTTGGCGCATGAGCAAGGGCATTTGATTGAGCGACATAGTTTGCAGCAAGGGCTTTCTAGTTTGGGAATGAGCGTGTTGTATATTGCAATGACAGGGGATAGTTCAGATTTATTGACCTCTCTACCCGCAGCAATGATTGGTGCGAATTATTCACGTAAATTTGAAAAAGAAGCTGATTTATATGCTTTAAAATTGATGGATCGTAAACACATAGAAGTGGCGCATTTTGCGAACTTTTTACAGCGTTTAAATGATGAAGTCGCAGCCGAAGAAAAAGCAGAAGATTCTACTCATTCTACTAAGAAGTCAGATTCGGATAAAAAGACCGATCCAAGCAAAACGCAAACACAGAAAGAGCAAAAAGAAGAAAATACGCATTTAGCGGTTTTAGATGCCCTATCTTCACATCCTGCGACTGAAGAACGTATTCAAATGGTTCGTGATTTTGAAAAGCAGCAACAATCCAAACATTAATCAAGCGATATGAAGGGTTTAAATTTTAAATCCTTCAGGTCATTTTCATATGGTTCATATAGATCGTAATCTTTGATCATGCTTGTCTTTATTTCTCAATGATCAAGATCGGTAAAACTGTTGGTTTTTGAAACAATTCAGCGTTTTAAGTTTGTTATACTATGTTAAATCCAAATTTACGCTAGGTTGATTCATGTCCAAGCCATATCTGATTGCACCTTCAATTCTTTCTGCAGACTTTGCTCGTTTAGGTGAAGAGGTTGAAAAAGTATTGGAAGCGGGTGCTGATGTTGTCCATTTTGATGTTATGGACAATCACTACGTTCCAAACTTAACTTTTGGTGCAGGTGTATGTAAGGCGTTGAAAAAATACGGAATCAAGGCACCGATTGATGTACATCTCATGGTTTCACCTGTAGACCGTATGATTGGTGACTTTCTAGAGGCAGGTGCGGATATTATTACTTTCCATCCTGAGGCGACGCATCATATTGACCGTTCTTTACAGTTGATTAAATCTGGTGGCGCAAAAGCAGGTTTGGTCTTTAATCCTGCAACACCATTACATTATTTAGACTATGTTTTAGATAAAGTTGATCAAGTGTTATTGATGAGTGTTAACCCGGGTTTTGGTGGTCAAACATTTATTCCAATGACTTTAGATAAATTACGCCAAGCGCGCCAAATTATAGATGCATCGGGTCGAGATATTCGCTTAGAAGTTGATGGTGGCGTTACACCTGCCAATATTCGCGAAATTGCTGAGGCTGGTGCAGATATGTTTGTTGCTGGTTCTGCTATTTTTGGCAAACCTGATTATCAAGCTGTCATTGATGAAATGCGTGCAGAACTTGCAAAAGTTGGCAGCGTAAATGTCTAAATCGTTCTACTGTTTAGATAGAGTGTCTGTGGATAACTTTGACGATAACTCTATGGATAACTGTGTTGATAACCGCATGGATAAATTGGTTTTAAAATAACCAATTGAATATCAATGGTTTGTAAAATAGACATATTGTGTGTAAAAAGAGCTCAAATGAGCTCTTTTTTATATGATTTATAAAGTTAAATAGCGTATTTATTTCGAGCAATTTTTAGGGAAATTAAAAGCTCAATCATTAAGCAACTGATTTATGGATGTTTTGTTAAGTGTATTTGCTACACATCCAATAATTCTATATGCTTAGTCTATATCTATTGATCGTTTTCATTTGGTTTCTATGCTGACTCAACTCTGCAAACAGGCTTGGTTTGTTTGTCTTATGGTTTTTGCCATAGGCTGGAGTAGTGTGTCTGTTGCATCAGTAAAAACAATGCATATAACCATGCAAATGCAACATGAACAAATGAATCAGTCAGATGCAGCACATCAGCAAATCATGCAAGGTATGTCTGTTCAAGACATGAAAGCACATTGCGCCGATCTGAAAACGCAATTAGAAAATCAACATGCACATTCAGATGTGCAAAAGCAAAATTTGACGGATTGTCATAAACAGTTGATTCAATCTAAACAAGTTCAGCATTCTGAATGTCAGGATTGTGCTTTATTCTCATGTCAATCTTCAATTGTTTGGTTTAATACTGATATTCCTCAGATCAGTTCGCCAGAACATTCACAGCACTTAAATTCTCTACAAAGTTTTTATCAGGCCCAACATCTTGCTGGGCATTGGCAAGAAATTTTACGTCCTCCCAAAGCTTAATTCTTAATTTTTAAATCATTAATTTTTTTAATATTTTTTAAAATTTCAGGATTAAGTCATGTCTATAAAATTATCGCGGAGCGTCATGCTCGCTGTTGGTTTAATGTCCTCATCGTGGGGATTTGCAGCAGTGAAAGAGTATCATTTAACCATTGATGAAGGGACTGTCAATGTGACAGCTAAGCCCTTACAACGGATTACGGTGAATGGAAAGTTTCCAGCGCCACTTCTTGAATTTGAAGAAGGTGATGAAGCTGTTATTCATGTGCATAACAATCTAAAAAATCAGGATTCATCACTACATTGGCATGGGTTACTTTTACCCGGAATTATGGATGGTGTACCTGGTTTTAATGGGTTTAATGGCATTAAACCGAACCAAGATTTTACTTATAAATTCAAGGTTCGCCAAAGTGGAACGTATTGGTATCATGCGCATTCAAAAGGTCAGGAACAAGATGGTTTATATGGTGCTTTAGTCATCTATCCAAAAGATAAAAAACCTTTGGCGACACATGAAAAAGCTGAACGTGATTATGTGGTGATGCTTTCAGATTTTCATGAGCAGAAAAGCGATGAGATACAAAAAAATCTAAAAATTTCAGCTGAATACTATCAAAATCAACGTGAAACTTTGGGCGATGTTTGGAAGCAAGCCAAACGTGACGGCTTAAAAGCTACGTGGTCTGATCGTAAAATGTGGAATCAGATGCGTATGCTAAAAACAGATTTGTCTGATGTAACGGGTTATACCTTTTTGGTGAATGGTAAAACGCCTGAACAAAATTGGACAGCTCAGTTTAAACCGAATGAAAAAGTACGTTTGCGTTTTATCAATGCCTCAGCCATGTCTTTCTTTGATGTGCGTATTCCCAATTTAAAAATGACTGTGGTGAGTGCAGATGGTCAGCCAGTGAAACCTGTAAATGTCGATGAATTCCGTATCGGGGCAGCTGAAACCTATGATGTGATTGTCGAGCCAAAAACTGCGCATTATCAAATCGAAGCTGAATCAATTGATCGTTCAGGTTTTGCCATAGCGACTTTGCAAAACGAACTTGCACCTAATATCGCTACGCTACAAAAACCTCAAGCCCGTCCACGTGCTTTACTCAATATGGCCGATATGGGACATGGCAGTGATGATTCAAATGTAGATCATTCAAAAATGAATCATGCTGATATGCAGGATATGGATCACGCTAAAATGAATCATGCTGATATGCAGGGTATGGATCATTCAAAAATGGATCATGCTGATATGCAAGATATGGATCATTCAAAAATGGATCATGGCGATATGCAGGGTATGGATCACGCTAAAATGAATCATGCTATGCAAGCTAATGATCATTCACAGCATAAACAAACAACATCTTCTAAAAATGATGATGTGGTTGAAGGTTGGGCAAATGCATCTACACCTAAAGGTGATAAAGCACTGCAATACAGTGATTTAAAATCTTTAACACCGCAAGCTGATACTCGTGAAGCGACCAGTGAATTGGTGATTCGTTTAGGTGGAACCATGGAACGCTATATTTGGACCATCAATGGCAAGAAATTCAGTGATGCAGAACCACTCAAAGTGAAATATGGTGAACGTATTCGAATCAAATTTATCAATGACAGCATGATGGCGCACCCAATGCATTTGCACGGTATGTTTATGCAGTTGGAAAATGGTCAAGCTGCTGTTGATATGCCGAATAAACATACTATCGTCGTGCCACCTGCAAAAACGGTTACTGCATTGCTTACCGCAGATGAATTGGGAGAATGGGCAATTCATTGTCATTTGTTGTATCACATGAGTGCAGGCATGATGAATAAATTGATCGTTGCCAATGTGACAGATGCGAAGCAATCAACTACGCCAATACTTAAACCCAATAGCACGATAGAGGCAAATTCAACAGCTGAGCAGAAAGGAGATGAACATGCACATCACTAATTTATTTCCTAAAACGTTTCCAAAAACACTGTTAGCGAGTTCATTGTTATTGCTTTGTGGTGTAGCTTTTGCTCATGAAGGGCATGCGGATATTTCACCGCAACAGCTATCTGAACAACAGCATGATATGTCTGAAATGGATCATTCCAAAATGAACCATGATGATATGCAACCGATGGATCGTTCGAAAATGATGCATCACACTATGCCAACTGTATCGAGTAAGAATGCTGTAAAAGTTGATGATTCAATAGAGCAATATTCTCTAGATAAAATGGATCATTCTCAGCATCCATCTTCTCAGACCCAGTATGCTCAAACTGAATATTCTCAGACTAAACATTCCCAAACAAAGAAGATGGCTGAAAACCATCAAGGACATGACCATCGTACAGAACACGGCGCACAGATTTATGCAGTTACCACTGTGGATAATAAATGGTTAGTCAATGAAGATGGTAAAGGTGCACTAAAATCTGAGTTTGAAACACGTATTGGTACAGATGAAAATAAGATCTTCATCAAAGCACATGTAGATAAACATGAGTCACATGATGCTGAATATGATGTCAAAGCACTCTATAGCCGTATGATTTCAGACTTTTGGGATGCGCAAATAGGTACGCGGTACCGTGTAGAAAAAGTTGAATTAGATCAGCATCGTAAAGATACTGAGGAAAAATTGGATGCTGTAATTGGTTTGCATGGTATGGTGCCGTATTTCTTTGAAACCGATGCCTATTTCTATGCAGGTGAAGATCATTATGCTGGGTTTAGTTTGGAAACTGAACGTGATCTCTTATTCACGCAAAAACTCATTGTTAAACCCTATTTAGATTTGGATATTATTTTCAGTGATGATTCTAAATATGCCAAGAAATCAGGTTTAAGCAATGTCACTGCTGGTTTAGAAACACGTTATGAAATCAGTAAAAAAGTCATGCCTTACCTTGATATTGCCTATGAATATTCTAAAGGTAATGATTCAACGGCTTGGCAGTTAGAAAGCGATTCTGAAAAAGGTTGGCTTTACGGTGCAGGGATTCGCTTTAAGTTCTAATACTTAATTTTAATATTTTGATTCAAGATCATTAAGTAAAAGGGTTTTAAACTTACGACTTTAAAGCCCTAATTTTTATAGGTGTATTTTGGGTCATTAAATGTAAAAAGGCATCCATTTAAAATAATTTGCAGTATAATTTTAAGCATCATTAGGAGGAACGACCTCCCTGAGTGTTTTATCCGTAATGGAAAACTCACTGAGAAAATTCGTCAGGACGACCTGATTCTCATTAAAATTTGGAGGTCGTCATGGCTTGGATTGTACTTATTTTTGCAGGTGTGTTTGAAATCGTTTGGGCATATTCTATGAAAATGTCTGAGGGATTTACTAAGCTAACACCGAGTATTATCACGATATTTTTCATGATTTTAAGTTTTGCGCTTTTAGCTTATGCAATGAAAACCTTGCCCTTGGGAACAGCCTATACGATTTGGACAGGAATTGGGGCAGTGGGTTCATTTCTTATCGGGATTTTTATTTTAGGTGAACCTGCTACGGCTATGCGTATGGTTGCAGCTGTATTGATTATTTCAGGTTTAATTTTGATGAAACTGTCATCTTCTTAATCAGCGTTTTTATTTCAAATCCAAGTTTATTCAATGGATAAGCTTGGATTTTTTATGTCCAAAATTCTTATATTTATATTTTCGTGAATTATTTTTCGCAAAAGCTGTTTTGGTAACGAATGTATTTGTCGTGCTGATTATTTCAGATTTAATTTTAATGAAATTATCTTCTCGCTGAGTTAATCTGATTAAAAATTGAATATAAGGTAGAAAGATGCAACTTTCTTTTATGGAAATGAATTCTCCAGTTGGTTTGTTAAAACTTGTGGCCAATGATGCTGCTTTGGTTGCTGTGCTTTGGGAAAATGAAAATCCAAAACGGGTTCGTTTAGCAGAATTGATTGAAGATCAACAACATCCGATTTTGTTAGAAACACAAAAGCAGCTTAATGAGTATTTTGCAGGGCAACGTCAAAAGTTTGAGTTAGCTTTAGATTTTGAAGGAACTGAATTTCAACAAAAAGTTTGGCAGGCTTTATTGAGTATCCCTTTTGGCGAAACGCGTAGTTATAAAGATATTGCAGAACAGATTGGCAATGTAAAAGCAGTTCGTGCAGTGGGTGCAGCGAATGGTAAAAATCCGATTTCGATTATTGCACCGTGTCATCGTGTGGTAGGTGCAAATGGTAAGTTGGTAGGTTTCGCAGGTGGGTTGGAGAATAAGGATGTTTTACTTAAACTTGAATCAAATTAATCAAGGCGAATTAAATGGAATGTATTGAACCTTGGCATTTAATTGATATTGATAAACAAGATTTTTTTAATATTGAACTGAGTAAAGAACTTTATCCATCACACATTTTGTATAATTCTAAGTTAAATGCAATTGCAAAAAATTCATCGAATGATGATGTTTTATATGCATTTGTTGATGGCACTTTTAGAGTGGCAGATGTTCATTTATCTTGGAAACAAAAAGTAGAAGTTTTCCCTTATCCTATATCAATTATTTATTGTAGTTTTGAAAAATGGAAAGCTACAGTAATCTATGAAAATATATTACCTCCAATGGATTACTCAAGCACAATTTGTGTCGTTGGTTATTTTTTGATTGAATATTTTATATATGAAGATTATTTCAAATGGGCAGAAAACTTGGTCAATGAAGATTTTCATTCAAGCGAGTTAGATATATTTCTAGGATATTCTTTAGATAAGAACTTAGAGCATATTGAATTTTTAAATTTATTAAAAATGCTTTTTGTAAAATTGGATGTAAACATTAATGATATAAAGCAATGTTTATTTTCTTTTATGAGCTATTTATGTGATCGAATAATATCGAATATTGAACAGTTAGATGAGGCTGTCAGAATATTCAAAAAAATTTATTATAAATATATAGATCAATACGATTTTTTAGAAGATTGGAAGAAGCTAAGCATTGATTTATATTATATTTATACATTTGAAGATCCTGTTTATTTCGTAGAATTAACTTTGCAAAATTATCATCAATTTGTGATTCAATTTGCTAAAAAATTTAAAGCAAAATTAGTAATTTTATAATCGAAAGGGTTTTGATTAGACTTTAGCTATTTGAAAAGTTGATTAATTTCTCTAAACTTATAATAAATTCTTTATCACATTAAAAATTAGCAATGATTTCTCAGATTTTTACACCATTATTATCGAATCTTTGGTGGTTGGTTTTACTTTTTGCAGCTATAGCTGTTATTAAGCTCTTTAAGCCCTTTCTCAAAGGGAAAGTTGGAGAGTTTGCAGTGAGTGCGCATGTAAAGCTGTATTTAGATAAAGAAAATTACATATTACTGAATGATTGTACATTACCCGATGAGCAAAATCAGACGACTCAAATTGATCATATTTTATTAAGTCCTTATGGTATTTTTGTGATTGAAACAAAAAATTATAAAGGTTGGATCTTTGGTAGCGAGCGCCAAAAAATGTGGATTCAGAAGATTTATAAAAAGACGTATAAATTCCAAAATCCATTACATCAAAATTATAAACACCAAAAAGTATTGGAACAGGTATTGGCTGATATTGTTGACCCAACAATGATTCATTCGGTGATCGTTTTTATGCCTGATTGTGAGTTTAAAACGCAAATGCCTGAAAATGTTTTCCGTGGAGCAGGTTGGACAGATTATGTAAAAAACTTTAAGGACGCTGGAATCCCTGCAATGAAATTGAAGCGTATTCAATTGCGTATTGAAAAAGAAATTTTAGAAAAATCATGGAAAACCAATCGACAACATGTACAAAATTTAAAAAGTAAACATGCCGAAAATATAGAAGGGTGAATTGCTGATTGTGATTTAAAACTTTTCACCATTTATATTGAATATGTTTAAACGACAAGTATCAGTCAGCTTAACGATTTGGGCTGATCTAAAAGTTCTAAAACCATTTCTAAAGAAGTAGATTCTCGGTTCTTTAATTCTCTATTGGCAAATTCATGGATACTTTTTTCATGGTTCAGTACATATTCAAAGAAAAGTTTTGAGTCCTGATCAGCATGAGCACACAATCGTTCAAAGACTTGCATAAAAGGCTGAGTGCCATCTTTGACTAAATACATCGCCACAGACCAAGGTAATTTTGATAATAGATAACCCAGTGCAACGCCTTGTGCTTTGATATGAAAACGTGAAGAAGCTTGCAACTGATTTGCTTGTAAGAATACTTCTAAACGATGCAAAGTTTGTGACTCTAAAGCAGTCAGTGTTAGCCATTTTTGTTGTTTAGCTTCGGATTTAGTGTGCTTTGCAGCGGTCTTAAATAGCGCTTCACCAAAAATCTCCGATTCTAAAATTTTATTTAAATCTTCTTGATATTGTTCATATTTCATATTCTAATCCAATAAAAATTATTCAACTTTTTATAAACCTTTTAGATTTCTTCTTTCAATCGCTTTCAAAAAGACAACAAAAGGATGTGTAAAGAATGATGAAAAATTCATCACTAAAAATATTTTAGAGTAATTACTCTAAAATTGAAAGGAAAACGATTAAGTAAATTAAAAAATGATTTTAAAGTGATAGTAATCTATTGTTTCTTATCTATTTTTAGGTAATTCTAACGTCAGTTCGGGATAAACTCTGATGTAAGTTATTGAAAAGATTGATCCGGTGTAGCGGAGTCTTACCGTTTAAAGTCAGATATAAGGATTAACCTTCGGTTCGACCTACTTTTCTTTCGGGAAAAGTAGGCAAAACCATTTGTCAGTCGCCAACTCGACAGATACTATCAAGTACCAAATATATTGCAAAAACAGTATATTACAGATCTTGCGGAATATATTCCTCATGCCTCGAACAATGCGACTGACGTTTCCGCGTATCATATAGTTGGGCATATATCTTATCCCGAGCTCAGGTTAATTCTAGTTATCGAGTTTCAAGCTTCAACAAGGGGTGAAACTTGAAACACTATTGCAAATAATCAAAAACGCTTTGGAATCTTTTGTCCGCCTTCAATCGGTGTTTCAGCATTTTTTAATACGCCAAATAGCCATGTTTCAGCATGTTGAACAGCGGTTTTTAGATTATCTCCAAGTGCTAGACGACCTGCAATAAAACTGGCCAAAGAACAGCCTGAACCATGATATTCACCAGCTAGGCGAGGGCATTTCGATTCAGTCACCATTTCACCATTCACATATAGTGCGTTGCGAATATAGTCAGGCGTAGCTTCATGTCCACCTTTGATGAGAACGGCTTGCGCACCCATTTCAAATAGCTTTGTAGTGGCTTTTTCAATATCCATTTCACCCGTTAAAGCACGTAGTTCAACCGTGTTTGGTGTGAGTATGGTTGCCAAAGGAATCAATTCAACAAAAGCCTGAACCAAGGTTTGTTGATCTCCCAAAGACCCCCCACTATTGGCCACTAAAACAGGGTCAAGCACATATAAATACTCAGGATGTTCACGTAAAAATTCAGCCAAAGCAGCAATATTATCCGTGGTACCTAACATGCCCGATTTAACCACTTTAATGGGCAAATCACCGACAACAGCATTGGCTTGAGCAAGAAGTAATTGTTTTGAGGTTGCTTCAAAACCAAAAACTTGTTGTGAGTTTTGAATGGTTAAGGCTGTACAAGCAATTGCAGCATGCGCACCACTTTGACCAATCGCTTCAATATCCGCCTGTAACCCTGCTCCACCAGAAGGGTCAAGACCTGAAAAACAAAGTACTGTAGGGCGCACGATGATGTCCTTAATTCACAAATTTGCGTTAGTATAGGCAACTTTAGAAAAACTCTCGATAGTATTTTTATAGATATCGGTCTACTTGAGCGCAAGGTGAAGTTGTGATTAAAAATATTTTGATTGATTTGGATGGAACATTGACTGACCCTAAAGTTGGTATTACCACTTCTGCACGTTATGGTTTGGCCAAAGTAGGGCATGCTATTCCAGAGTCTGAAAATATTGATTGGATTATTGGCCCACCGCTAAAAGCTTCACTGGCTAAAATCCTCAATGTAGATGCGAATGATGTGCTAGCAGACCAAGCTTTACTTGGCTATCGTGAGCGTTTTGCAGTTACAGGCTTATTTGAAAATCATGTTTTTGAAGATGTTGCTGAAACTTTGGTAGCGCTAAAAGATAAAGGATATCGTTTATTTTTAGCCACGGCTAAGCCTGAAGTCTATGCACGTCAAATCCTTGATCATTTTGATTTATTACAATATTTTGAATATCCGTATGGTAGTGAATTGAATGGTGAGCGTACCAATAAAGGAGATTTGATTGCTTATATTCTTAAAAAAGAGCAATTAAATCCTGAGGAATGTTTAATGGTCGGAGACCGTGAGCATGATATTTTTGGTGCACGAAATAATGGAATTGAAACCATTGCAGTTGAATATGGTTATGGTTCAAAACAAGAATTAGATCAAGCGCAACCGAAAGCAAGAATTCAAAAATTTTCAGACCTATTGAATGTGATTTAAAAGTTCTATTCACATCACTGAATTAAACGCCACTTTAAGTGCAAAAGTGGCGTTTAATTTTAGATTCCAAGCATTCTTCTAATTTCATTGACTAAAAGTGCTGGGTTGGCATGTTGATGGGGAATGGTTAAACTTTTAAAACCATTACCTCTAAACTTGCGATCAACTTCGAGTAGCACATGTGTTTGATGTTGTTCAGCAACAAATGAAACTTCAATTTCGTTGATTCCATTAAAAAACGCTGTCGGCTTAAACTCTAACTCTTGGTAACAACCAATGGTTGAGTGAAAACCATGCCCATGCAGCTGTCCTTTTTCTACATCTACAGTTGCCAAATGAAAGCCACATTGTTGCATTGCTTGAATAAAAGCTTGCATGGTCGGTGTCGGTAAAATCTGTAGATGGTCTTTGTCTGTTGCATCAATTCCCCAGTCGACATCTAAATGAGTATGTAACCAAACACGAGTTTTATTTACATGACAAGGCACTTGGGTAATGGGTGTTTCAAAAGGCAATTGGATTGAAAATGGCAAACTGTGCGATTGATTTGCTTGTAATTCGAAAGCTCCGCTAATATGCCATTGGGCAATGGTTAAAGCCGTATTGTATTCAGAATCATCAGTCTCAACTTCAGCAGTCGTCATCAATTTTAAAAAGATACCATTGATATTCTTATTGGATGAAGCACCTTTAAAAATCACGTCTCCGTTGATCACTTGACCTGCTTGTGGTGTTGCTGTGTAAATACAGGTATTGACTTGAATACCTTGCATACCAAGACCAGACATCAGTTTATTGAACATTTATTTTGAACTTCCAACGTTTAGTTTGTTAATTTTCTGCTATTCAAATATGAGGCTAGAGCGATGTCAATATCACGTCTTAACGAACATCCAAATACAAAGATTCTTTAATTTCTTCCATCACAATATAGCTATGTGATGAAGCAGAGGAGGGTAACTTTTTCAGCAAATCACCTAACAGTCGGCGGTAAGCACTCATTTCTTTTAAGCGTGCTTTCACTAAATAATCGAAATCTCCTGAAATCAAATGGCACTCTTGTACTTCAGAAATTTCCATTAAATCCTTAGCAACTTGTTCAAAGACATCACCTGATTTTGCAGAAAGACTGATTTCTAAAAAGACCAATAAATTTCGATCCAGATGTTTAGGGTTTAGCCGAGCGTGATAGCCCATAATCACACCATCACGTTCTAGTCGTTTCACACGCTCAGAACAAGGTGTCGTCGATAAGCTGACCCGTGAGGCAAGCTCACTGATGGCAATTCGACCTTCATTTTGTAGAATATCTAAAATCATCCGATCTATACGGTCTAATTTATGCATCAATAATTTCCTCTTTTTAATCTTTTTTCACGACAAAAAATTAAAACACCTAAATTATAACCTTAAAAACAGTGAAATAAACTATTGAACCAAAAATATACTAGTGAAATAAACTAGTAAATGCGTAAAGGATGAGAAATGCGTGTAATCGTATTGGGTAGTGGTGTAATTGGTGTAGCAAGTGCATATTACCTCGCGCAGCAGGGAGCACAAGTTACAGTTTTAGATCGTCAAGCAGGACCGGCAGAAGAAACCAGTTTTGGTAATGCAGGTCAGATTTCTCCTGGATATTCGACGCCGTGGGCTGCTCCGGGTATTCCATTCAAAGCTGTGAAGTGGATGTTCCAACATCATGCACCACTTGCAATCAATATCGATGGTAGCATGTGGCAGTTACAGTGGATGGCACAAATGCTGAAAAACTGTAACTCTGAAAGTTATGCAATTAATAAAGAACGTATGACACGTGTTGCTGAATACAGCCGTGATTGTTTACGTGAACTAAGAAAAGATACTGGTATTAGTTACGAAAACCGTTCAAAAGGAACATTACAAGTTTTCCGTAACGAAGCTCAACTTGAAATGGTACAACGTGATATTGCTGTACTGAAAGAATGTGGCGTACCACATGAACTTTTGTTGAAAGATGATTTAGCCAAAGTTGAACCTGCTTTAGAACATGCCAAAGATAAATTGGTTGGTGGTTTACATCTTCCAAATGATGAAACAGGTGACTGCTATTTATTTACCAACGCTTTGGCAAATTTAGCAAAAGATTTAGGTGTAGATTTCAAATTCAATCAGAATGTTGAAAAGCTGATTACCGAAGGCGATGAAATCAAAGGCGTGTTGGTCAATGGCGAAGTTTTAACAGCTGATCGTTATGTACTGGCTTTTGGTAGTTATTCACGTGATTTCTTAAAACCACTTGAATTGAATTTACCTGTTTATCCTGTGAAAGGTTATTCACTCACCATTCCAATTGTTGACGCAGCTTATGCGCCACAATCGACTGTGCTCGATGAAACTTATAAAATTGCGATTACACGTTTTGATCAACGTATTCGTGTAGGTGGTATGGCTGAACTCAGTGGATTTAACCACGGTTTAAATACAGATCGTCGTGGTACTTTGGAAATGGTCACTCAAGACTTATTCCCGGGTGGTGATTTGGCGCAAGCGTCTTTCTGGACAGGTTTACGACCAATGACGCCAGACAGCACGCCAATTATTGGTGCAACACGCTTTAAGAATTTATTCCTCAATACTGGACATGGCACATTAGGTTGGACAATGGCATGTGGTTCAGGAAAATTGATTAGTGACTTAGTATTGAACCATAAAACGGATATTAGTACAGAAGGCTTATCTATTCAGCGCTATCCGCACGCTGCATAAACGCAATAAGCCGTGAAGTATCGATTAATTCATTCAAAGTTATCCAACAAGATAGACGTTTAAGATTCAAGGACGAATGCAATGCCTAGACCCATTACTGCAATTATTCATCAGGATGCATTGCAGCATAATTTAAATGTTGCTCGACAATTCATGCCTGATAGCAAAGTTTTTGCTGTGGTAAAAGCCAATGCTTATGGGCATGGTCTCGAGCGGGTTTATGATGCATTTAAGTCTGCCGATGGATTTGCGTTATTAGATATTGCAGAAGCAAAACGTATCCGTGACTTAGGTTGGACTGGCCCTATCTTATTGTTAGAAGGTATCTTTTCAGCTGAAGATTTGCTGGATTGTGAACGCTATCAGCTCAGTTTTAGTATTCATAATGAAAATCAACTACATTGGCTTGAACATTATCAAGGTCCTGCACAATTTGATGTGTTTTTGAAAATGAATACTGGCATGAATCGTTTAGGTTTTAAACCACAGGTTTATCCAACGGTATGGCATACATTAAAACAGTGTAAGTCTGTGAAATCCGTTACGCATATGATGCATTTCTCTGATGCAGATGGAGACCGCTTTGGTCAGTCTGGAATTGAATATCAATGTACACTTTTTGAAGAAACCATCAAAGATTTAGCTGGTGAACGTTCACTGTGTAACAGTGCTGCGATTTTAAGATATTCCAAAGTGTTACATTCCGATTATATCCGCAGTGGCATCATGCTATATGGCAGTTCTCCTGATTATCCAACGCATTCAATTTATGACTGGAATCTCAAACCAAGCATGAGTTTACGCAGTGAAATTATTGCTGTTCAAAACTTAGAAGCCAATGAAACTGTAGGTTATGGCTCTAAGTTTATGGCAACACATGCAATGAAAATTGGCATCGTGGCATGTGGTTATGCAGATGGTTATCAACGCATTTCTATGGATGCGCCAGTTTTGGTCAATGATGTTCGTACTCGCACGATTGGACGTGTCAGCATGGATATGTTGGCAGTAGATTTAACCCATATTCCTGAAGCAGACGTTGGAAGTGAAGTGGTGCTTTGGGGTACATCGTCCAAGGGTGCTGTGCTTCCAATTGATGAAGTAGCGGCAAGCTCAGGGACAGTCGGTTATGAGTTGATGTGTGGTGTCACCGCACGTGTTCAATTTATTACCCAAACGAATTAATCAAAACCATTATCAACGACAAGGAAATCTTCATGTCAAATGATTTACAACATACAGATATACAAAAAATCAACAGCACAGAAGTGATGAGTGCTGTGACAATATTCAATAAAGTCGTGTATTTATCTGGTCAAGTACCTAAAAATACCGATGCTGATATCACAGGACAAACACAGAACATTTTAGCGACGATTGATCAATTATTGGCATTGGCTGAGACCGATAAATCACGCTTATTGTCTGCACATGTTTATATTAAAAACCTTTCAGACTTCCAAACCTTTAATGCTGTTTGGGTTGATTGGTTAAAAGGTTGCGTAGCACCTTCACGTGCGACGATCCAAGCTGATTTGGTGAATCCAGATTGGTTGATTGAAATCGCAGTGACTGCTGCACAGAAATAACAACACCTGTTGTGAATTAAGACTGAACCATGTTTAAGCAATGTGGTTCAGTTTTGTAATAGGAAAAACGATAGAACGAGGATGTTCTGACGCCAAAAGCGAGTTTGACCTCCAAGAAAATGTCAAAAAGGATATTTTTATGACAACTTCAAGCCATTCAGATGACGCACAATCGTCGCCACATGAGCTACAACGAAAATTATCGAATCGTCATTTGCAGTTAATTGCAATTGGTGGTGCGATTGGTACGGGTTTATTCATGGGATCTGGGAAAACAATCTCCCTCGCAGGTCCTTCAATTTTAATCATTTACATGATTATCGGTGCGATGTTCTTTTTCCTGATGCGTGCATTGGGTGAAATTTTACTTTCAAATCTCCACTACAAATCTTTTATCGATATGGCACATGACCTGATCGGTCCTGCTGCTGGTTACTATATTGGTTGGTCATATTGGCTCGGGTGGATTCTGGTCGGTATCGCTGACTTAGCTGCCATTATTAACTATCTCAATTTTTGGCTTCCCGATGGGATGGCCTTTACACCCATGGGACAAGCGCTGATCAGTGCCGCCTGTGTGTTACTGGTCTTAGGCATTAACTTATTAACGGTTAAGCTATTTGGTGAAATTGAGTTCTGGTTTGCTTTAATTAAAATTCTTGCCATTATTGGACTGATTTTAATTGGTGGCTATATGGTCTTTACCCATTTCCAAGCACCAAGTGGTTCAGTTGCAAGCTTTAGCAATGTTTGGTCGCATGGCGGAATGTTCCCTAAAGGTGTCAGTGGGTTCTTAGCGGGCTTCCAAATTGCTTTATTCGCCTTTGTTGGGGTAGAGCTGATTGGTACGATGGCTGCTGAAACCAAAGATCCTGAAAAGAATTTACCGAAAGCGGTGAATGCGATTCCAACACGTATCATTTTGTTCTATGTATTGGCATTGTTTATTGTGATGTCAGTTACACCGTGGACAGAAATTCCAGCAGATCAAAGCCCATTCGTTTCTCTATTCTTACATGCAGGAATTGGTGGCGCTGCTCTTATTATGAATTTGGTGGTGTTATCTTCGGTAATGTCGTCAATGAATAGTGGTGTGTTCTCAACGAGTCGTATGTTATTTGGTTTGGCAAAAGAAGGGCAAGCGCCTGAGAAATTAGCTGAACTTTCTAAACGTGCGGTTCCTGCGAAAGGTTTGTTATTTTCATGCGGCTTTATTATGGCAGGTGCAGCATTACAGTACTTTGTTCCAAATACGGTTGAAGCATTTACCTTGGCAAGTTCTTTATGCGTGATTTTATTCATTAGCATCTGGAGCATTATCATGGTTTGTTATATTCGCTACAGAAAATTGACACCTCAATTACATGATAAATCAACATTTAAAATGCCTGGTGGTGTTTGGATGTCTTATGTTGTATTGGTATTTTTAGCGTTTACACTGGTGATTTTGAGTTTAGAGCCTGATACCTTAAAAGCATTAATGATTAGTCCTTTATGGTTGGTTATTTTAGCGGTTACATATCAAGTTTTATATAAACCTCGTATGAAAAAGCGTAATCAAAAGCTGTAATAATTCCAATAATCAGGAGATGAACTTTAGGGCATCTCCTGAATATGCTTTAATAATACGATCAAATTAAAATACTGAATTCATAGTGAAATAAATATAAAAATCTATTCTAATAACAGCATTCAAAATCTATAAGTGTGTTATGAGAAATTATAAAATTGATGTACTCCGTGGGATTTCCATTCTTTTGGTTTTGATCCACCATTTTAATATTCCTTATAAATTACATGACACCGTTTTGGGTATACCAATCTTTGGTGAAAGCCTGAGTACTTTAGTTGCTCGCAATGGTAATTATGGTGTGACCATGTTCTTTGTTATTTCAGGTTTTTTAATCACGCAACATACATTAAAACGCAGTCAATCTCTAATTCAAATCAATCTCAAAGATTTTTATATTCGCCGTATTGCTCGGATTATGCCGTGTTTGATATTGCTGATCGCTATGGTCTCAATATTGGGTGCAATGGGGCTTAAGCCATTTATGAATCAAGCACCGAATGGTATTGAAGTCTCCTATGGACTAACGGTTTTCTCTGCTTTTACATTTTGGATGAATATATTGATCATTGAAAATGGTTGGGTCAATTATGCACTTGGTGTTTTATGGTCATTGTCTGTTGAAGAGGTCTTCTATTTGGCCTTTCCGATTCTGTGTTTAGCATTTGGTCGAAGCAAAGGTTTTATTGTATTTCTGCTCGCTGTCATCATTTATGCACCGTATTTTCGTGCCCTACACTTTGGGGAGGAAAGCGGTGCTTATCTTTACCATTATTTTTCCAGTTTTGATGGAATTGCAATAGGTTGCTTAACTGCTTTAATTGCTCAGAATATGCATGGAAATATACAGATTCCTAAATTAACTATTCCCGTAGTTTCTATCTTAATGATTACATTGTATCTGTACGCACCAATTAAAGAAGTGAGCACTTGGGGGATCAGTCTTTTTGCAATATTATCTGCGATTTTACTTTTCTGTTTTGCACAGAATCCACAATCTGAATCAGCATCTATTTTCTCGAAAGCTATGCTATGGATTGGTCAGCGTAGTTATGAAATGTACTTATTTCATTTGATTATTTTGGGTTTATTTAAGGTGTTCTATTTGCCTAAAGAAACCTTGCCTATCGAAAAATTAATGTTATTACCCATTTATTTTATGGGTGTTTTTATTCTGAGTTGGGCGATTGAGAAGTATTATTCAATGCCGTTGAATGAGAAGATTCGACAAAAATTGATCACAATAAAGCATTAAATAGAGCAAGGTATTGTGTGTCTAATAAAAAACCTCCATTTAGGAGGTTTTCAATACATCGATTAAAAAGTCGGTTTAACCACAACCAAAATAATCACTGCTAATAAAATCAAGGTTGGCATTTCATTAAAGACACGCCAAAACTTATGTGATTTATAATGGGCATTGCCAATCAGCTTTTTACGATAATAACCACAAACAAAGTGATAAATCACCAGTAGCCCAACTAAACCCACTTTTAGGTAAAACCATAAAGCTTCATGGTAATGATAGGTTGCATCACCCCAATCGACCAAGAAGTGTGCCGTGATCAGTGTTGCGATCATCGCAGGCCACATAATGCCACGGTACAATTTACGTTCCATCACTTCAAAGCGTTGATGACTAACTGCATCATCACTCATGGCATGGTAAACATATAAACGTGGTAAATAAAATAAAGCAGCAAACCAACACACGACTGCAATGATATGTAAAGCCTTTACCCAAAGGAAAGCTTCAGAAGGAGCATCCATCAATTTACCCTTTTAAGGGCAGTGTGTCAGAAGTTGATCACTCAAATTTATACTTAAGTGATCAATATTTCTTTGCTTAGCCTTCCCATTTTTTGAAAATAAGACAAGCATTTACACCGCCAAAACCGAAACTGTTACTCATCACAGTATTCAATTTTGCGTCACGTTTTTCAAGTACAATATCAAAACCTTTTGCGCCTTCATCCAACTCAGTGACGTTGATGTTTGGTGCAATAAAGTCATTTTGCATCATCAATACAGAATAGATTGCTTCTTGAACGCCCGCTGCACCTAAGCTATGACCTGTCATTGATTTGGTTGAGCTGAACGCAGGGACTTTACCTTCACCGAAGGCACGTTCCATCGCTTTAAGTTCTGTGATGTCACCAGCAGGAGTCGAGGTACCATGTGTGTTGACATAATCTACAGTCTCTACACCATGTTGTTTCGCTTCTTCTAAAGCCATCAAGATACAACGTGTTGCACCTTCACCTGATGGTGCAACCATGTCTGCGCCGTCAGAGTTAGCCGCATAAGCAACAACTTCAGCAAGAATATTTGCACCACGAGCTTGCGCATGTTCAAGGGATTCAAGCACCACGAAACCACCGCCACCCGCAATCACAAAACCATCACGGTCTGCTGAATAAGGGCGTGATGCAGTTTCAGGTGTGTCATTATATTTTGAACACAATGCACCCATTGCATCAAACAACAAGCTTTGTGACCAGTGATCTTCTTCACCGCCACCTGCAAGCATTAAATCTTGTTTACCCAATTGAATCAGGTTGTATGCATAACCAATCGCATCGGCAGATGTTGCACAAGCACTGGTAATCGAATGTGCGATACCTTGCATTTTAAACGCGACACCAACGTTTGCCGTAATTGTATTTGACATATTACGTGGGACGAAGAAAGGGCCAATTTTACGTGCGCCTTTTTCTTCTAGGAGTTTCACCATTTCAGCAACAGAAGCCGTTGAGTTACCACCTGAACCGCCTGCAATACCATAACGTGGATTGCCACCGATTTGCTCAGGCGTTAAGCCTGCATTTTCAACAGCAGCAAGTGCAGCATTGTAGGCATACATAGCACAAACGCCCATGAAGCGTTTTAATTTACGGTCGATGCCATCAAAATCTTGTTCAGCTGCTGCACTGACATGGCTTTTGAAATTCAATTCTTCATAAGTAGGATTATGGCGTGTTCCAGAAATACCATTTTGCAAAGAATGTGTTACATCTGCTAGGGAATTACCAATACACGAATTAATACCCATACCCGTAATTACAACACGACGGTTCATGCAAAGTCCTTTATTTATAAATAGGGATACAATGGAGTCATTTAAACGTTTTTAGTTTTCTATCGCAATGGCGAAAGATACTGATTCGTCACTAAGCTTTCATTGAGCTGAAATTTGTATCAAATTTAGTGTAAAGCATGGTCATACTTAGTTTTATTGCTTATTTTAAAACGCATATTTCAGCCATTTTTTTAGCTAAAATTAGGCAAAACCATCCATAACGCTTATTCATTATAGATGGTTATTGCTTATGAGAGCCTAAAACGAGCTGACACTTTACAAGATTTTACCAAGGTGTTTTCTTTTCCCAATCAGGATCGAAGCCATGGGTTGCATCTGCCACTTTTAAATAATCGGCATAACTTTCAGCCAATAAAATAGGTGGGATTTCTTTGATTGGGAGTTCGTGATTATTCCAAGAACGGCTACCTTTTTTAGAAAATGCTAACTCATACAATACAGCAGGGATATTCTCCTCTGGAACGTAGCTACCACTAAAAGTAATTTCTACATCAATCCCCAATTGTTTAAAAGGTTTGGTATAACGATCAAATGATCCACCATCTTCAATACTGGCACGTTGGTAACCGAGTTTGGTAATGACACCACGTAAGGTAAAGGTATCGGTTAACCAGCCTTTACGATCGTTAATTTCAGTCACATTATCATTGTCCAGTTTAGGCACATGATGTGTCATCTGCTCAAACAAGAATTTCACTTTATAGTCTTTAAAATGTGCAATCCAAGCTTTGGCTTCATCTTCACCGACTAAAACGGCATGTGAAATTTGAATTTTACTATCAACACTCAGTTCAATTTCATCATCTTCAAGATTGAGTAAAGCGCCATCATCACTCGGTCTAAAGCTGACTTTCTCGCCGTTGGTTTTGACTTCTAACCAAACCAAACGCTGAATTAAACGTTTCATAATGGGATGTTCAAAAATATATTCTTGCCATTCAGCAACATTCCATTGGCGTTCACTACACATCGCTTCGTATAAGCGACCTGTTTGCATATCAACAACTTGTTTAAATTCTTTTTTACTGGTGCTAAATAGAGCTTTGGCTTCTTTAATTAAGCTTTCGTCATCGTTTTGGCGTGCAGCAGGCAGCGCTTTGATTTCTTTTCCATCTTCATTTCTGAGAATGAATTTGTCTTTATCATCCACAATTGCAGTAAATTGACGAGAACCATATTGCAAATTCAGGACAGCATTTTCATCCAAACCTGCGGTTGGAATAGTACGGTCTGCCAGTTCATCACTGCTCCATTGGTTTCGTTCTGCAATTTCAGAAACTAAAATATTTGCCAAAGTTTGAACGGAAGCTGTTCTATAGCGGCGTGATAAAGACAGCAAAAGCTGAATAATCAACGGATCATTGCTGAGGGATAATGCACTAATCATGGCTTCAATTTGTGAACGGCGAGGGTAGTGTTGTTTCATGTAGTTTTGCAGTTGTTTGACGGCAAAACTCCCTTGTGCATTTACAGTCAAAGCGAGCATACCTTTGCTCTTAATTGCAGAGCCTAAGTAAATCGCCAATTGTTCACGTTTAATTTCTTCAATGACTTCTTCTAAACTAATCGTGCCATATCTCCCGTAATATTCAGGGTATTTTTCACCATAACGTTTATACATGTCTCGATAATTGTTTAATCGAGCTGGTGCTTCTTTAGTGGCATACGCACTCGCTTCATCTAAACTTGGGCTTAACGTATCTTGGTGAATAAAGCTTTGTAATAGATGATTAGCAATGTGCTGTTGACTTTTTGCATCGAGTAACCCGATGTAGCGTTGTAACAATTCATTGGCTTTGGGTTCTTTGAGTTTTTCTGCTAAAACGACCCACCATTGAATAATATCAGGATCGACATCGCTGCCATCTTGCCATGTTGCTTTGGGTAAGGTTTTAAAATCGAACCATGTAAAACTTGCTGAAAGTTTGCCTTTTAAACCTTGCTCTGTTTCTTTGAGTAAAACAGCAGGTTTGAGATAAGCGCTAATATCTTCGCCTAATTTTTCCAGTGCAGTGAGTAATGCTGCACGAACCACTTCTTTTTTCTCTTTTTTCAATAATGCATTCAGTGGTTTAATGGCTTCTGGGTGCTGTAAACGAGCAAGCCATTCGATTGCTGTAATTCGAATTTCTTGTTTGCCAGACTCAAGTGCTTCAATCGCCCGCTGCTGAATATTTGGAATGTTTTGCAACGCTTGTTGTGCATCAAAACGTAGACGTTTATTTTCACCTAAAGCAAACTCGAGTAAGCGTGGAATAAATTGACTTGGAATAGAAGGGAAGCATTTTAAAACAAAGATTGCATCTGAGGCATTAAATGCTTGATATTGATTTTTCTCCAAAGAAGGAGAAAGCCCAAGTGCTTCCGTCAGGAAATCAGTATTTTCAGCAAAGAAAGGCCAAATCTTTTCAGGATCATTGATATATTCAGTTAGGCTTGAATAATAAGAAGAACCCATCAAAACGCCTTTGGCAACTTTACGTTTCGGTTCTGTAAATTTAGCAATTTCTAAGGCTTGAACCAAATCTCGTAATTCATATTTGCCATATTCAGCAGGGTTGATCATGTCAAATAAATTGGCCCAATAAATCCAATCTCTGTTCTGAGAACTGAGTAAACGTGCTGCATGCACAATTGAAAATTCAGGATATTTTTTATATTTATTCTTATAGGTAATAATATTTTCATACCGATAATACTTGCTCATCGGTTTATCTTCATTCAGCGCATCAACAGTCGCTAAAAGGGTACTTTCTTTGACTTCTTTCAGTTGTTTTAAGCCATCTTTTGCCCAGTGTCGTTTGTACTGCGGTTCAGCTTTATTGTATTCAACCTCATCCAGAAAGGCTTGTTCTGCCTTTTCAAGCAACTCTTTATAATTGTCTAAAACATCTTGTGTGAAGCTTTGTGGAATTTTACCTACAATTAGTGGGGTTCTTTCTGGAATATCAAAGTGTTGCACTTGGTCTGCTGAATCAACGGATTGAAGTCGTTGAATTGCCATTTGTAGATTTTGTTGCACAGACTTTTGCTTTTCTTGAGCTAAAGCCTGTTCTAAAATTTCTAAATTCTCTGTACCTAAACGCGCCAATAAATCTGCTGAAAAACCACGTTCTTGACTTGATCCTTCACGTAAGAATTCACCTAAATATTGTTGATTATCATGGATATCTAATTGAGCAAGTAAACTGGTGGCTAATGTACGAATTGTTTTGGATTTTCCAACAGCCAGTTTGATGATTAAATCAGGGATTTGAATCAATAAATCTTTCTTTTCAGCAATATATTCCAAGAATGTTTCTTGTCCAGTGACTGAAAGTGTGGGAATGACTTGTCTTAACTGGTCAAGGCGAGCGGTTATATATTCCTGACAATCTTTGATTTCTAAAATGCGATGGAAGTTAGCACGGTGATAACTATCTACTTGTTTACGTTCAAATAAATAGGCGAGTAAATCTTCACCTAAACCTTCTTGGTCATATTCAAGTAATTGTCTAAACTGTTCAAGTGATAAATTATTCTTAATTTCCTTGGCTGGATCTGCTTCAGAAAACTTTCTATTTTCAAACATGATGATGTAAATATCGATAGTAAGATAAATAAACCATGCAGGAATTTTGTCGTATAAGTTTTTAAAGTTTCTTTGTTGTGTTGCAGCTTCTAGTATTTTTGCAAAGCGAATGATTTGTGCAGCATCTAAATATTCAAACATTTTCCCATAGAATTGGCGACGAGCTTGCACAGAGTTGTTCGCAAGTATGTTTTGTTTTTTACCAAGCTGAATATTGCCCCAGTACCAAGCATAGGTGCCTGGTTTTCCTAAAAGAAGGAGTGCTTTTTCATCAGGTAATTGATTTAATTTAAGTAACACATTCGGGTTGTCACCTTCAACAATAAATGCCAAAACTTCCTTGTGTAAGTCTTGTTCAATTTCAGTCAAGGGTAAGAATATTTTATAGAGTGCTTCGACTTTTTTTTGGAAGTCCTCATTATATTGGTCAACGCTTTCTTGAGTTTTTGTTTCTATTGTTTTAGTTGCTTCTTTATTCTCTGATTTGGAAAATAAAGATTCAATTTTTGAAAATAATTGATTGAACATAATGATTTCCTAAAGTGACAAAATGCCATGACTTAAATATTAGATTTACAATTTCACTTGGTTATTCATCAAAATTATAGTGAAACTTAAGCAAATTTAAATGTTAAAAATAATCTATCACGACATAATTTGACCTTCTAAAATTATCCTTTGATTTAAACGTTGTAGTTGTAATAAAACGTGTCGCCATTTGAGTAAATGTGTTGCTAAGTTATTTTTAGCAAGATTGAACTTTAAACTATGTGCAATAAAATCAAGACCTAAGTCTGAAAACTGCTGTGCAATATTTTGGATTTTATGTAAATCCTCTTGATCGAGCACAGCACGCCCCGTATTGGCATAAAACTCTAAAAGTGTTTGAATTTCGATGACTAAAAGATCAATTGCAGAATAGTTTTGATGGTTTTTCCATTGTTTCTTCTCGGCTAAAAGTTTTTCAAAACGGCCTGTGATTAATTCAGCTAATGTGCTTTTCTTTTGTATTGGATAATCATAGTCCAAACTAAATATTTTTAAGCCTTTTGCTGTGTCTAGAAATACGCTGCATGGGATCAATTGAATCGCTTGTGTTGTGGTATCGATACGGACAAAACTTGCGACAATTTTGTCATTTTGAATCAACTGGGTTAAATGTTTAATACGTGCACGATATTCAGGTTCAATGGGCATGCATAATTTAACAGCAATACCTTGCTCATCGACCACACGATATTCAAAACTTTGTTCAAATTCATTTAAATCAGGTGCTGAAATACTTTTGTGGCGTAGTAATACATAACGAGACTTAGGTGGCTCTAAACTAGAGTGTGGTGTAATCAACGCCTGTAAGTCGTGCCATTTAGAAATACCGATATTCAATTGATCAAGATCGGCTTTTGTAAGATCACTGACTAAACCTTTCTGTATAAAACGGGTGTCATTACTGGCACTGAATGACGTCTCTGAACTGGCTTTCGCATCGATCAATTCAAGTTGGTGCTGTAATACATAGCTTAGAGAACTTCCCCAAATTCCAGTTGCAGCTGCACTATGCATATCAAAAGTACGATCTAAATGGTTGGCACGTGCTTGAGTAACTTCTTTGAGTTGATTTTGCTTGTTATCCCAAAAACATACGGTTAAGCCATGCGCACCACTTTCTGTATTCCACCATTCACAACCAAGCGGAATCAGATGCTCAACCGTTTCTTGTTGATAATCACGCTGAACTGAACCACGTAATTTTGTCAGTGCTTTTGTTTGTAGTTCTGGAGCGAGGCGCTGAACTTCAGACAATGCCACTAAATACGCATATAAATATGCAATTTGATTAAAAATTTGTTGTTCTTCGATTTGGACATTATTTTCTAAAAACTGCTTCATGGAGCCATGCAAAGTACGTAATATACTTCCAAGTCTTGGCAAACTTTGTGCACGAGCCTGCATATTATAGATGTGCAGTGCCATCACAGATTCTTTAGCAAGGTGCGAAAGTCCTTGTTGAATAAAGTTTTGACAAATGACTTTTAATTCATCAATAAACTCAAAATCATCGGCAGAAAGTTGGTGCTCTGAACCTTGTTCGTGTTGTGCTGTGTCAATTGACCATTGCCATGTTTCAGAGCTATTTTTAAGCCATAAATAAGCAATACAAGCTAAATGTCCTGCAATTTTCTGTTTATCTGGAATATCCGAAAGTATGCCTTCAAAACCTGCTGTAGGGTAGAGCAGCACTTTGTTTGGGCTTAAATCGGTAAGGAAACTAATTTTTTCAGCTTGAATATCAAATGTACAAAGCATTTGATTGGATTGCCAATTTTGTACAAATTCATAAGCAAGGCGAACATTGGCTTTGCCGACTTTTTTTTGTATTTTGACATGATCAAATTCTAAAATAAGATCTAAAGCACTTTTTGTATTTTCAATAGCTTGTGATGCTGAAATATTTGTATTTTGATCTTGTAGCTCATGCTGAGTGGTTTGCTCGATATCGTCAGTTTGTATAGTTGATTCGCTAAAAACAGCTGTATTGTCCTGAATCCATAAAATACTGCTTAAAATATGCTTACAGCTACCTTGGACAGAGCAGTTACATGTGGCTTTGGTAATGCCTTCATTGGGCAATTTAACTTCACATTCTTCAACTTTTAATAACAGCTCAGTCCTATTTTGCGATAGCAATTCAACTTCAGCCAAAGCCTTGCGTGCTCGTCTTAATAAGCCTGCATTGCTGTGCATGGTGAGACTATCTTCATCATATTGCGTATAAATTTGCCAACTCATTGCATCACCTCTGCAAACCATGTTGCTAAATGCTCTGGTGTCATGGCAGCGATTTGCATTCCACGTTCTTGAAGTTTTTGTGCCATATTCATGTCATAGACTGGGTTTGCAGCTTGATCCAATGCAGCAAGTCCTAAAAGTTTGCAGCCTTGTTGGTTAAGTTGACTGATCGTATTCAACATGTGTTGAACGGATGCACCTTCTTCAAAATCACTGATTAAAACCAAAATACTACGATTCGGTTGTTTGATTTTGCTTTGACAATATTGCAAGGCTTGTCCGATATTGGTTCCACCGCCCAATTGTATGGTCAATAAAACTTCGACAGGATCATGTGCTAAATGACTCAAATCCACAATTTGCGTATCAAATAACACAAGGCTGATATTGACCGCAGGCAGTGCCGCTAAAATACTGGCACAAACAGCGGCATACATAACTGAATCAAGCATCGAGCCACTTTGGTCAACGCATAACACAATTTCCCAAGGCAAATGTTTTTGGACACGTGCATTAAAATAAGGGGTTTGAATAATCAGTTTTTGTAATTCAGGCTGATAGTTCTTGAGATTGGCTTGAATGGTTTTTTTCCAGTCAAAATTCTGTGCTTGTTTGATATGCGAACGTTTAAAACGATTTCGACGACCTTGTAATGCTTGTAAAAATTGCGAACGGACTTTTTGCAGTAACTCTTCTACGACTTTTTGAATCAACTCTCGAATTGCATCTTTCATCTCATTGCTTAAACGTCCTCGCATACTCAGCAATGCTTTCGCGATTGCAGGATTGGGTTCAAGTTGTCGCACATGCTCTGGATTTTTGAGTAATTCTGTCAATTGATAACGTTCGATTGCTTGTTTTTGCATGCGCTCAAATGTTGATTTGGGAAAAAGTTTTCGACTTTGATTGAGCCAATTGATGGCATTGAGTTGAGATGCTTCTAAGCCACCATGTCTATTTTTACCTTGTTCGATGCCACGACGCTTATATTCATTTTGATATAAATAATCCAGATTACGTTCAAGCTTTAATTGGTCACCAGATAAGGTCGCAGCAGATAAGTTTTGATCTGCATAACGACCTAACATTAAGCGCCAACGCCGAGCTTGATCCATTTGATCAAGTGCTGTTGAGGGAGCATTGTCTCTATTTTTATTTTCAAAATTGTTTTGATCAGGAAGCAATTCACTCATTGTCTGCTCCTTGTGAATCTTGAATATGTTGATTGACCTTAGCTTTAGAATAGCTATCGTTTGAGCTTTCCAGTAGCCATTGATTTAAATGGTCATATTCAAATAATGCACGTAATTGTTGATTAAGCTGAACGCCCTGTAATAGATCTTTTTCACCAATATGATTGAGCACTTGATCTAAAATCGCTTCATCACCCAATCCTGTCATTTGAGCAATGATTTTAGACACTTTACTGCTTTGTTTTGGTGTAAGTTGACTGAAGATATAACGCATATCTGGTAGGATTTGGATAAAAGTCTCTTCTGACCAATGCGTAACCAGTTGATATAAGGCATCAATTGCAACTTTGGATTGCACAAAGATTTCAGGTGCGATAAAGAACATTCCATGTAAATATTGCACAGATTCTTCAGATTCACTGCCGATTGCAAAGGCGAGTTTAAGCTGCTGTTGCAATTGATTTTGTTCAATTCGATGATCTAAAAATTGTAAAACATGAATTGCGCCTTTGAGTTGATTCAGGTGAAACGCATTGATTTTATTCACATCAATTTGTGCATACATCAAATCTAATAAATTTAAATTGTGTGTATCGAATATTGGGTGATTGAACGGAATCGCATGCTGTTTTAGATTTAAAATTAATTCGTGTAAGGTTTTGAGATTTTTTAAATTGCCTTCAATTTTTTCTTCATGTGTATCGTACAGTTGATCCAATAGAAAGCAGGCTTGATACACAGCAAAATTTAAACTATGCGCAACAGTATGTTCAGGTAGATTTAACAACTTTCGAGCATGCCATAAATAATAAAGTTGTTGCGCTGCACCAATCACCGAAGCCAAATTTTGATCTGTTTCAAGATAACCATCCAGTTGTTGATTGAGTAATTGTAAATGCTGTTTTAAACCTAAACGACAGGCTAAAGCCAACAATTTTGCCGTTTCATATGCAGATTGACCAAGACCATTCTGTTCATTTTCTTGTTGTAATTTAATGATTTTTAGCAGGGCAATCTGTTCAAGTTGATTGCCCATTTCAGCCAACTCAATCAAACGTGCTTCTACACTTGGTGTCCATGCATAGCGCCATTCTTCAAACAACAAATCCAAACTTGCACCATGCACAAAATCTGGCCCTGAGAGTCGCTGTGCAAAGTGACAATCGACAAACTCCAGTAAATGCAGATATTGGCTAATATTTTGGTGTAATGGCTTACGGTAAATATCCAGTTTGCGATTGCGTAAAATCGTATCATTTAGATTAAAACGAAAATCTTTAATTTGTTGATAGGTATTCTGTAAAAGTGCAGGACTATGTTGATGACTTGCGACTTTTCCAAGTTGTTGACCACTTAAGAATTTGAAAATACAGCTAAACAAATGATGCTGACCATCTTCAATTTCACCCTTAATTAAAGCCGCTTGCAAGGCATCTAATAGGTCATAACGACTCGGTTGATAATGTCCTCGGAGCATTGCCAATTGCCAAGCCAATTCAGCAGTATTTTTTAAGGCAATATAGGGGGTGACTTCTAAGGCTTGTTCTTGCGCTAAAAAATGACAGAGATCGTTTAAATATTGGAAAAAATTGAGCTGAATTTGTTCAGATGTTTGGGGAGCGTTTTGATTTAAATTTTGCCAAATATTTTGATAATAAGCAGGTGAGGGCATGCCTGATGCATAACCATTTAAAGCATCTAAACGATCAAAGCTATAACGAATTAACCATGCCTGTTCTTGCCAGTTTTGTTTTTGATCTTTGACAATAAAACGTTCAGCTTTTTGAGAATTAGCTAAGTTTTCAACTAATGCAAGGGTGTGAAAACCGCCTGTAACCACTAAAATTTTATGATCAGGGTGAGTGGTGTCCTGAATGCAATTCCACATGACATCTTCACGGTGCAATGAAGCTTCCTGCAACAGCACATCTTTTTCATAATCTAATCGTGCTAAAGAACACCATGCAAAAACATCATCAAAAAAGATATTAGGTTTGGCTAAAGATTCAGTTTGTTGCAGTTCGAACAAATGATCCCAAAGTTCATCATGATTTCGACAGTGCATTTTCAAAGCCAGTTCTTGAATATACTGACTATGTGCAAAATAACGCTCAGACATGAGGCTTTTTTGTTGCCAGTCCAAATCAGGTTGTTCAGTTTTCAATGCGCTTTGTTTTGTCCATGCTAAGTCAATAAATTTAACGTTTGCTTGAATGTTTTTAGCCTGTTGAATTGCAACCCACTCTGGTGAATATTCACAAAATGGAAAATAGGCTGAAAATAATTCGGGCAGCGCTTCGGCTTCATTTTCATCATCTTGCTTGTTTTTTTGTTTTGAAGATGCTTTGGAATTTAGGGATTGTTTATGTAGAGATTGGGCTTGCGCAAAAATCGCAATAGGTGGTTGCGTTTCTATATCTTGTAGGCTTTCGATTAAAAATTCAAAGCTTGTTGGTGCTTCAATTAAAATATGGGTGGGTTGTATTTCAGCAATATATTTTTTTAACGCATAGGCGCAAGCAGGACTGTGGTGGCGAATCGGTGCAAAATAAATATTTTGATCTGCCAACATTTGTTTGAGCTGAAATGCCTGCTTTAATCTTGCTGGCATTTCATCAAGTACATCATTTTGAGCCTGTTGTTGCATGATCAAAACTCACGACTTGCATCAAAAAAAGCTTTCCAATCGGCATCTTTGCGCGCGCGTTCTTTAGCGACTGTGTCAAGATAATATCGCATGCGTTTGGCATCATCAGGATTGTCTTTAAAAACTACACCAATCAACTGTTGCGCAATATGATCTGCTTTTAATTTACCATCACTCAAATAAATCGCTTGTAGACTCGCTGCATGTGCAATATTGACAGCTTCCGCAGTAGACATCACGGCATCAGGTGTTTTTAACGTTGCACCTTGTAAGCTTTGTCCAGTCCTGAGTTCATTAAACACAGTGACTAGAAGTTCAATCACCTCTGGGCGAATTTGGATTTCACTGTATAAATGAGCAAGTTGTTGTTTCAGCTGTAATCCAACCAGTTCAATCTCAAACTGACGATCACGGATTGGCTTGACTGTTTCAAAGTTAAAACGACGTTTGAGTGCTGCGGACATTTCATGTACGCCGCGGTCTCTTAAGTTGGCTGTAGCAATGATGTTAAAGCCTTGTGTTGCCTGCAAACTAAAGTCTTGTCCCATTTCAGGGATCATCATTTGTTTCTCAGAGAGTAAGGATACAAGTACATCTTGAATTTCAGGCGGGCAACGAGTGATTTCTTCAAAGCGTGCCAGTTGTCCATTTTTCATAGCGTGAAATAAAGGCGAGGGGATTAACGACTTATCAGTCGGGCCTTCCGATAAAAGCAATGCATAATTCCATGAGTATTTAATATGGTCTTCTGTTGTACCTGCTGTACCTTGAATGGTGAGTTGAGAGTTTCCAGAGATTGCAGCACTGAATAATTCAGAAAGCATGGATTTAGCAGTACCCGGTTCGCCCACTAACATCAAGCCTTGATTGCCCATCAAGGTGACTAAAGCGCGATCTACCAATGCATCATCGCCATAAAATTTCTTTTGAATATCTAATTTAGAATCACCTAATATGAAAGAACGTACTGCATAAGCAGAAAGTTGCCATCCTGCTGGTTTTCTATGCTGATCTTGTTCTTTTAAACGTGAAAATTCAGCTTGATATTTTTGCTCAGAAGTTTGTTTTATCTGTGTACGAATATTTTCTATCATTGTAAGTAAATTCAAAAAACTAAAGACTAAATTGATCTTAATTAATAAAAATACAAATGCAAAGTTAGTATTTACGCTACTGCGACAAATTGTGTCACAAAGAACAACAGTAAAAGAACAACAGTAAATGTTTTAAATTTTTACTTCTTTAACGAATCAAAACAGATTACAGTTGAGAACGAGTGCAACAATACCGATTATCTTGAAAGAAATATAAATGGGTGAGCAAAAGATTATGTCTGATTCGAATAATAAACAACGTGGTGGTTTGATCTCTAACGCTTTTGGTATGGCGAAGAAGCTCAGTGAAACAGGGCTAGATATGATCAACCACGTTGCACCAGGTTCGGTAAATAAATTAGTTCAAAATCCTAAAGATGCAAAAGTGATTCAAGGTTCAGCCAAAGAAAAAACTGCATTTGAACCAAAAAAATACGAAAATCCTCAACAAATGATGCGTGAACATTTACCCAATGTGACGGGTAAATTATTAGGTAAACACTATAAAAAAATTAACAATGTAGCTTCATTTATTTCACCAGATTTAAACGATAAGTTGTCTGATTATTTATTCGATAAACTGAATGATTTTGTTTCTGAGTGGAGTTCTGTAGAGGCTTTATTAAAAGAAGTCGGTGCAAAGAACTTGTCTGAACTTGCCAAAGATCCTGCACGTTCACAACGTATTAGCATGGCAATTGCCAATCAAAATAAAATTATTGCTGCGATTCAAGGCACTTTAACAGGTGCTATTGGCGGCGTAGGGGCAATTATTGATGTTCCAACCTCACTTGCACTTGCGCTAAGAAGTATTTATCAAACAGGTCGGGCACATGGTTTTGAGTTAAATATTCAAGATCAGAATGTTGTTGAATATATTTTCAAGCAAATTGATTTAGGCTCAGTTGCGGAAAAACAAGCTTTGATGGCAGCAATTCGTGCATTTACTGGCGTGATGGAAACACATAACGTCAATCAGTTGCAGCAACTTCTAGGTTCTGGTAATGATATTGAACTGCTTAAAAAGTGGATTGCCAATGATGATGGTTCATTTAAGTTGAATTGGATGAATAACTTACCGCAATTAGGATTGCTTTCAAAATTAACGCCATTGGCTACGATGGGAATAAGTGCCGTTTACAGTTGGAAATTGGTTGAAGATGCGACTGATCAGGCGGAGCTTGTTTTTTCAGGTGCACAAAATTATTTATTACAACATTCGGATGCACAAATAAGTGTCTTAGACGCTTATGAGAAATCTGTACAATTGTTATCTCAAGCCAGTCCTTTATTGTTAAATGATATTTCTGAGCAAGGCCATCATCAAAATCAGCATGCAGAGCTGGACTCAATTGATGAATCAGTACAAACATCGAATGAGAATGACAGCATTAAACAAGTTGCAGTCAAAGTAAAAACAACAGCAACTGAACAAAAGTCACAAATTGAACAAGAAGTTCAGCAAGGTATTCAATCACTTGTAGATACACATGTTCAAGAAAAGATCGAAGTTAAATCGACTCAAACTAAGCCTCGTCGCACTGCTCCAAAAAAGACGGCAACGACAGCAGTACAGCCTGAAGTAAAAAATCAAGCTGCAGCAAAAACTGTAACAAAAAAGCGTGCGCCTGCAAAACCTAAGGCAGCTACAGCAAAAACAGAAAAACTAAATAATGAAGCAATTGATAAATCAGGAAATAATACAGATTAAAATTGTTTAAAATTTGAGTTAAAAGTTGGAATGGTTAATATTTGACGCTACGTTGAATGTTGACCATTTTTACTTCTTGGCTTACAATTGCATGCCCTCAAAAAGTGGTACTTTTTTGAGGCTTTTTATTAACGGGAGAATTGCCATATGGCAACAACAAATCAGTTGATCCGCAAGGGTCGTACGACTTTGGTTGAAAAATCAAAAGTTCCTGCGTTAAAGGCTTGTCCACAACGCCGTGGTGTGTGTACACGTGTTTATACAACTACACCTAAAAAACCTAACTCAGCAATGCGTAAAGTTTGCCGTGTTCGCTTAACTTCAGGTTTTGAAGTTTCAAGCTATATCGGTGGTGAAGGCCATAACCTACAAGAGCACAGTGTTGTTCTTATCCGTGGTGGTCGTGTTAAAGACTTACCAGGTGTACGTTACCATACCGTTCGTGGTTCTTTGGACTGTGCTGGTGTTAAAGATCGTAACCAGTCTCGTTCAAAATACGGTACTAAACGTCCTAAGAAATAATTCTTTAAGAATTAGCTTCTTTAGACAATAGAACCGCAATCCTTTATCGTCTCGCTTGTCTGATTTCTGCATTTAATTTTGTGAAATTCAAGCGACGTGTAGTAAGGCCAGTGAATAGCACACGACACTTTGTGCTCATGCTGGATAAACCTGAAGTGTCATATTTATAGGTAGTTTAAAATGCCAAGACGTCGCGTAGTCGCTGCTCGTGAAATCCTTCCGGATCCGAAGTTCAGTAGCCAAACAATCGCTAAATTCATGAACCACGTAATGCAAGATGGTAAAAAATCTATTGCTGAAAGTATCGTTTACGGTGCTTTAGATCGCGTTCAAGAAAAACACAAAGTAGACCCAGTTGAATTTTTCGAGACTACTCTTGAAAAAGTTCGCCCAATGGTCGAAGTAAAAGCACGCCGTGTTGGTGGTGCTACTTATCAAGTACCTATGGAAGTACGCCCATCCCGTCGTACTGCCTTAGCTATGCGTTGGTTAGTAGATGCTGCTGCTAAGCGTTCTGAAAAAACTATGGCTTTACGTCTTGCTGGTGAGTTGCTTGATGCAGCTGAAGGTAAAGGCTCAGCGATCAAAAAACGTGAAGATGTGCATCGTATGGCTGAAGCCAACAAAGCCTTCTCTCACTACCGCTTCTAAGCGGCTAAAGCAGTCCCTAATCAGGAGAATACTCATGCGTATTGCAGCTCGATTTAACATCGCCCTCTACTCTAGTGGGGGATTTGCGGGAATTTAAGTTGTCCTTAAATTCGTATTGAGTATCCGTACGCATCAATAACTTATTGATGCGTCCTGTTTTAAACAACAAAATTTAGGAATGCAAGAAATCATGGCTCGTCAAACCCCAATTTCTCGTTATCGTAACATTGGTATTTCTGCGCACATTGATGCTGGTAAAACCACGACTACAGAACGTATTTTGTTCTACACAGGTGTATCTCACAAAATTGGTGAAGTACATGATGGTGCAGCAACAATGGACTGGATGGAACAAGAGCAAGAACGTGGTATTACTATCACTTCAGCTGCTACAACTTGTTTCTGGTCTGGTATGGGTAAACAATTCCCAGAACACCGTATCAACGTTATTGACACACCGGGACACGTAGACTTCACAATCGAAGTTGAACGTTCTATGCGTGTTCTTGACGGTGCGTGCATGGTTTACTGTGCTGTAGGTGGTGTTCAACCTCAGTCAGAAACTGTATGGCGTCAAGCAAATAAATATAAAGTGCCTCGTTTAGCATTCGTGAACAAGATGGACCGTACTGGTGCAAACTTCTTCCGTGTTGTTGAGCAAATGCGTACTCGTTTAGGCGCTCACCCTGTTCCAGTGGTTATTCCAATTGGTGCAGAAGATACGTTTGCTGGTGTTGTTGACCTTATCGAAATGAAAGCAATCATTTGGGATGAAGCATCTCAAGGTATGCAGTTCGAATATGGCGATATTCCAGCGGATCTTCAAGCATCTGCTGAAGAGTGGCGCACCAATATGGTTGAAGCTGCAGCAGAAGCATCTGAAGAGTTGATGGATAAATACCTAGAAGAAGGCGATCTTTCTAAAGAAGACGTTATCGCGGGTATTCGTGCGCAAACTTTGGCTGGTGAAATCCAACCAATGCTTTGTGGTACAGCGTTCAAAAACAAAGGTGTTCAACGTATGTTGGATGCTGTAATTGAATTCTTACCATCACCTACAGAAGTTAAGCCTATCGAAGGTATTCTTGACGACAAAGCTGAAACTAAAGCGATTCGTGAAGCATCTGACGAAGCTCCGTTCTCTGCGTTAGCGTTCAAAATCATGAACGATAAGTTCGTAGGTAACTTGACTTTCGTACGTGTTTATTCTGGTGTACTTAAACAAGGTGACCCAGTATATAACCCAGTTAAGTCTAAACGTGAGCGTATTGGCCGTATCGTGCAAATGCACGCAAACGATCGTCAAGACGTTGAAGAAATCCGCGCTGGTGATATCGCTGCATGTGTAGGTCTTAAAGACGTTACTACTGGTGATACACTTTGTGATGAGAAAAACATCATTACACTTGAGCGTATGGAATTCCCTGAGCCAGTAATTTCTCTTGCTGTTGAGCCTAAAACTAAGGCTGACCAAGAAAAAATGTCTATCGCTTTAGGCCGTTTGGCGAAAGAAGATCCATCGTTCCGTGTACGCACAGACGAAGAATCTGGTCAAACGATCATTGCAGGTATGGGTGAGCTTCACCTTGACATCCTTGTTGACCGTATGAAACGTGAATTTAACGTTGAAGCGAACATTGGTAAACCAATGGTTGCTTACCGCGAAACGATTAAAAAATCTGTTGAGCAAGAAGGTAAGTTCGTACGTCAAACAGGTGGTAAAGGTAAATTCGGTCATGTATATGTTCGTTTAGAGCCTATGGATGTTGAAGAAGCTGGTAAAGAATACCAATTCGTTGAAGAAGTTGTAGGTGGTGTTGTACCTAAAGAATTCTTCGGCGCGGTTGACAAAGGTATTCAAGAACGTATGAAAAATGGTGTATTGGCTGGTTACCCTGTTGTGGGTATCAAAGCGACATTATTTGATGGTTCTTACCATGATGTCGATTCTGACGAATTATCGTTCAAAATGGCAGGTTCTTACGCATTCCGTGATGGTTTCATGAAAGCAGATCCTATCTTGCTTGAACCGATCATGAAAGTTGAAGTAGAAACTCCTGAAGACTACATGGGCGATATCATGGGTGACTTAAACCGTCGTCGTGGTATGGTTCAAGGTATGGACGATCTTCCTGGTGGTACTAAAGCAATTCGTGCTGAAGTTCCACTTGCTGAGATGTTTGGTTACGCAACTCAAATGCGTTCTATGTCTCAAGGTCGTGCGACATACTCTATGGAATTTGCTAAATATGCTGAAACTCCACGTAACGTGGCTGAAGGCATCATTTCTAAATTCCAGTCTGGCGGTAAAAAAGGTGACGACGAGTAATCTTTCGATTACTATAAGCCCAAACTAATTCATAGTTAAAAACCAAGTGCTCATGCAGTGACCCTGCATGAGTAGTTTAAAAAGGAAGCTCTCATGGCTAAGGCTAAGTTTGAACGTA
>NZ_NIFO01000024.1 GCF_002233755.1 Acinetobacter piscicola
TCGTGTGCCGTTTGGTTGTTTATTATTCCAAATTGGCTTTTTTTATTATAAAAAGTGCTTTTTTGCTTAAAAAGAAAGCAACAAATAACTTATAGCAAACCATATTGTGGTTAAAAGTAATGGAACAGTACCGTGGACTCGTTCTGGTTGTCTGAAAATATGTTGAATGAGTGGTACAGCGAGCATCATCATTCCAATCATAAACAAACTTTTTACCATTCCATTAGAAAGCATGATCCAAATCAATGTAGGCAATGCGGCAATGACGGCTATTCCCCATAAAACCACAATTTCTGAAATCAGCGATTGCCGATTTGAAATACCCTGACTGAGCCAAAATCTCGCTGTTGTTGCATAAGTACTGGCAAGCATGGTTTTGATCGTTCCGATATGTACTAAAATAACTGTAATATAAAAAGCACTCATAACATTCATGAGCCTAAGCGGACTTAATGCGATATAAAGTAAAATCCACGTATCTTTTTGTTGTGCAAACCACGCCAATACACCGCTAGCACTAAAGGCAAAAATAAAGAACAGTATGCGTTGCTTCATCACGTGTTTATTCAATATTTTTCGTAAACTGATTCGAATCCAATTGATATTTACAGAATGTTTAGCTTGAATTCGTAAAATTTCAGGAAGTTGAATGTTTCTCGGTTTTCTTATTTTACCGATCATCCATTGTCGATACGTAACAAAGACCACGATAAAAGATATAAGGATTGATAATATTTCTATTTTCAACAACGCTAAAGACAACGGCGCAAGAAATGAGGCAAGACATAAAGCGATAAGATATTTATTTTTTTGACAAACCAACATTTGGATCAGTAATAGTTCTATTCCCCATAAAACAATCAAAAGGCTATCTATGATCGCCTGATAAAATACACCTGTTGTCCACACATAGATAAGTGCAATGATAAAAGGCAATAAAATAGCGACGCTAAGTGATGCTAAAAATCCCAATTCAACACTTATTCGGATACGTAATGTTAATGGTGTCATTGCAATATACTGATAACCCTCGCCACCATTTAATGCTTTTTGTTGAAAACCACTCCATAACACATGTATAAGCAGAAAAAAGCTCCATATTTTGATACTTTCCAACATATTTTCAGCATGTAAAATACTGACCAGTGGTTTTGCTAAAGCAAGCAAGATAGCAAATATCATCGGCCCAGCGAGTAAACCCACCAACAAGATCAAATGCTTATGTCGCTGTGCTGCATCAGCAGTGGTCTGAATATAAAATTTCAAACGGTACTGTATAAGTTGACCAATAAGCTTTCTTTCTACCGAAACTGGCATAATTGTCTTAATCATTTGGCTCAAGCTCACCCTATTTTCAGCTCATCAAGCCTCGTACTTTTTGCATTTACACTATTTCTAAAGTGCTGATCATGACAAGACATTAAAATCAGCTTGGTTTTGCTTTGCTGTATCAAAATTTGTTGAAAAGCCTGTAATGTTGCTTGATCTAAACCATTGTTCGGTTCATCCAACAATAAAATAGGCACTTCTGTCATTAAGGCCGAAGTTAATAAGAATTTTTTAGCTGTACCAAAAGACATTTCGGCAAAAGTAATATTCAAAAAATTGTCTAATTTAAATTGTTCAATATACGTCTGATAACAATCAGGATTTAACTTTCTAATACTACAAATTAGGTCTAAAAATTCCTGCCCCTGCATAAAGTCATAAATAGGACTATGATCAGGTACATAGGCGACTAATTTTTTATATTCTTGATTATTCAAAAGACATTGTTGTTGATTGATAAAAATTTTTCCTGAATCACAATCTAATAAACCTGCAATCATGCCCAGTAAAGTTGATTTACCCGCACCATTTTCACCGATCAAACTGTAGATGCCAAAACCTTGCCATGTAAAATTTAAATCTTCAAAAATTGGTTTTTGAAGGAATTTTTTTGAAACTTTTTCTAATCGAATAGACATTGTATTGTTGTCATCGCTCATATTTTTATACATAAATAATTGAAAAATTATATTTTTAATAATCTACAACACCAATTATATGCGTGCAAGAATTCATCACGGATTAATCTTGATGTAAATCTTGTTCCAAATAAGCCAAAATCATCAAAGTGAGTTCTTTTTTGAGCTGTTGTTCTGAAATAAGAAAATTTGTACTACTGACATACCTCATCATAGTAAATAAAGTACTATTAATAATCACAAAAGATTTATTCTTCAGCGTTTCAAAACTCCAATGTTGAAAAAAACGACTAAATACAAACAACCCTACTTCATAAAAGTGCTTTTCTAAAATTTGTGCAGCTTCCGAATTGTTATAGCCGTGCCAATTTTTTAGAATTTCCATAAAGAAACCGCTATCTGCTTTCATCGTATCAAAGCCGAATTGAATACAAAGTGGGATAATTTCTTCTATTGCTAACCCTTCTTGTGTAATTGCAATTTGTTTCAATGCCAAGCCCAATTTTTCGCTTTTCCGACTGAGTAATTCTTGAATAATTTCATCTTTATTTTCAAAATATTGATAAATAGAACCCACACTCACACCTGATTTTTCAGAGATTTTAGGTGTAGTCACTTGTAATAAGCCTTGCTCAGCAATACACAATTGTGCAGCTTCGAGAATATTTTCTACGATGATTTTGGCACGTTGTTGTTGTGGTTTTTTTCTCATTATTTACCCTTTTTAAATGCGAATTGAATACGAATAAATATTCATATTAAAGTTTAATTAGACAGTAAGCTGGGAAAAACTACAATGCAAACTCGACCAAAACGCTTAGCACCATTTGAAAAGATGTTGAAATCTGACCTAAAAGCCAAAATTTTAGCTTATATGACCGATGATCATATCCAACCCACCTATGCAGAATATTTATCTTTAAATGAATCACTGCAAACGGGTGATATTGCCATGGATAAAGTCATGTCTTGGGTGATGCAAAATCCTAGAGAGCATCGTAAATACTTTGAAACAGCGTTATATCAAGGTCTCGAAAAATTACCGCATCAAATCACTGAACTGACTGAATTTTTCAAACAAGTAGAACAGAAACCAAGTTGGTACAATCAACAAAAAATCGATGATTCATTACAGTTCACTTATAAACTGGGACTAAATAATAGCTTTATCTTACGTGATTTATCATTAATGACAGGCTATCTCTACCCCGGCTTTAATCAGCCGCTGATTTTGACAGGGGCATTGAACCAGCAAGCAAGTAAAAGACTGGCTGAAACCAGTAAATGGTGGATGGATATCACTGAACCCCATGCTTTTGAACGTTTCAATGCAGGTTTTACTTCAACGATTTATGTACGCTTTATCCATTCTCTTGTACGTTTTCAATTGAATAAATCTGAAAAATGGGATGCCGAAACTTGGGGTACACCGATTAATCAATATGATCAAGCCATGACCAATATTGCCTTTAGTGGTGTGGTTTTAATTGGAATACGTGCGCTAGGTATTTTTCCCAATAAACGTGAAGTCGATAGTTTTCTGCATTTTTGGAAATATGCAGGATGGTTAATGGGAATTGATGAGAAATGGTTAATCGATAAGGAGTCTGAAAGTTGGAAACTGATTTATTGGCTACGCTTCACTCATCCTGATGCAGATGAAAGTAGCATTTCACTCGGTTCGAGTTTATCTAAAGAGCCTTTTGAACGCCGATACCGCTATTTACGTCCACTACAACAAAAACTTGCCTACAAACAGCACTTGGAAATTACCCAATTTTTTATTGGTCGCAAGCAAATGAAAAAACTGGGATTAAAGGCACAATCCGCCTCTTGGTTTGCTTACTATTTATTTGCAAAAAATGCCTTACTTTATACAGGTGCAAAACGTTTTAAAGTGCTCGATGACTTTTTACTTAAAAATGGTCGTGAAATGCAGAAGATAGGACTTGAATTGTATAAGGAGCAAAGTAAACAACTGGCAAGCATGCACTAATTTTTCTTATAAGATACAACAGATTGCAAAACAAAAAACAAGGAAACCTGAGCTTCCTTGTTTGTTTAGATACGGCAGAAAACAATGCGGTAAAACATCAAAAAATCAGTGACTCAATCACAAATAAATTATTGATGGTGATGTGAAGC
The DNA here is from genome assembly GCF_002233755.1 of Acinetobacter piscicola. Lineage (GTDB taxonomy): Bacteria > Pseudomonadota > Gammaproteobacteria > Pseudomonadales > Moraxellaceae > Acinetobacter > Acinetobacter piscicola. Next base: position 4,113 of record NZ_NIFO01000024.1, read on the forward strand.
CGTTGCTTCTGAGGCTGTTTGTTGCATTTGCATATGCTCATCATGTTGCATTGCTGGCATTTGCGCCTCAGTATGTTGCATCTGTTTATTTTTCTGACTCGGCATGTAGTCTGGCTCATTGGTGATGGCCAAGTAGAAAACAACCATAAAAAGAAAGCCCAAAATAATTGCAATAATCAGCAATTTCCATCCCCAAAATGATTTTTCAGGGGATAATTTATTACTCGAATTTTGCTCATTACTCATACATTTACCTCTTAAATTGAATCTATTATTTAAACGATTAAAATTGCTTTATTGATTATCCAATATGTTAAAACTTCATACTGATACGAGCCCAATAATTGCGACCCGTATTGTTAAATTGTTCAGTGCCAACTTGACCATCCACACCAACACCCAACTTATTTAAATGTTCGGTATAGGTTTTATCAAGAACATTATCGATACCGACAGCAAGATCAACATCATTCATCACTTTATAGCTTGCATTCAACGCGAGTGTGCTAAAACCTTTGCTCTCGCCAATGTCATAACCCACAATATTACCTTTATTGAGGTTAATACGATCCTGCTTTGCCACTGCACGCCATAATAAGCCTAAAGAATATTTATCTTGTACATATCTTAAATTGAAACGCCCTTCTAAAGGTGCAATCTGAGGCAATGGATCATTATTATCCGTAATTTCTCCCCATGCATACATGGTACTAATATCAGCTTGAATCGCATCGGTAAATTGATAACCCACACCTGCTTCTGTACCTGCAATCACCGCATCAACATTTTTAGCACCTGCGCTAAAAGAAGAACCATGGCTATGACCACCCATTCCTGTGGTTGGATGGTTATGATAACTCAATAAAATAAAGTCATTCACCAAACCTGCATATGCAGAAACCCAAGAGCTAAATGCACCATGTTCGTGTTGATAGCCCATATCCAACTGTAAAGTTTTTTCAGTATCTAAGCCATTAAAAGCATTAGGTGTACCAGGATTACCATGAGCTGAACTAAAAAGCTCCCAATAATCTGGAACACGTTCCACATAGCCTAAACCAATATAAGACTTGGCATTATGTTCAGGATGCTGACCTTCTAAACGAATAAAGGCACTTGGTAATGTTTTATCTAATTCAAGATTAAGCCCTTTTGCTTTTGATTCTGCTCTTAAATCCTTTACATTCACTTGATCAATTCGTGCGCCTGAGACCAATTTATAGGCATCATTCAATTGATACGTAAGTTCGCTAAAAGCACCATAAGAATGAAACTTCATATTGGTGGCTAAAGGCATATTCATCATCATGGATTTCATACTGCCAGCATGGTGATTTTGCTGAGAATCAATTCCTGTAATCAGGCTCAATTTATCCCATTCACTGGTCATGGCTAACCGTGAATTCAAAGTACGGCGTGTGACCTGCATTTCAGATGGATTTGCTACCATCTTGTGCGTTGTCATGTCATGAGTCATTGGTGGCGTACGTAAACGAAAATTATCCATCACATGATCGTTATAGCTATAGTTGATCTGCCCTTCAACTTTCTGAATGACATCCGTTAGATTTTTCTTTTCAAATCTTAAGCCTAGGCTTTCACGGGCAAACTGCGAGCCATCCATCGTTCGACCTGCGTATTCAGCTTCTCCATCGGCTTTTCCACCAGTCAATTCAACCCATGTATCGTCATCGGGCGTCCAGCCTAAAGCTAAATCGGTATTCCAACGCTCCCAAGCGGAAGGAACGGTATTACCATCACCATCTTGGTAACGATTTGACTCAGAACGATTAGCATTTAGACGAATATATTTTTTCTCATCACCCACCGCTGCTTCAATATTATGATCGAGACGACCAAATGAGCCGATTAAAACGCTGGCTTGTCCAAGGTAGTTTTTATCTTTCGATAATTGCGGTTTTTGTCGTTCAAAAATAACCGTTGCAGCCGAACCTGTATTGGCATATTGAACCGTTTGAGGGCCTTTGATGACAGAAATACGATCATAACTTTCAGGCTGAATATAAGACGTTGGCGCATCCATACGTGCAGGACAAGCGCCTAAGTTTTCAGTGCCATCAGATAAAATTTTAATGCGTGAACCAAACATACCACGGAAAGTCACATCGCCATTGGTTCCACCACTTTTGATTGAACTAAAGCCAGGAATACTTTGTAAATAATCTGCGCCATCTGTTGCAGGAACAGGTTGAATAGGCTGTTTTGGATCTGCATGAATAATTAAACCATTGGCATCATTATTCAGCTGGGCAGTGACCACGATTGGTGCTAATTGGGTAGCGTCATGATCTTGCTGTGCAGCGATACTGCTTGAAGAATAACAAGCGATACAAATTGCAGCCGATAAAGGCTGTAAAAAGAATTGAGGTTGAGCCATTTTCTTTCTCTTAAATCATAATAAAACAAGGCTGGAGTCAATGAAGACCCTAGAAAAATAAGTTTTGATTTATGCAAAAAGTGGCGGGGCTCGCCCTTGAGGAATCAGAAAGAGTCGTTGTAATGCAAAATAAACATGCCAAAACGTGTCTTGAAATGCAATTAAGCGGACTTGTATACGATCTAAAACAGCTTTGACCTCCAACTCAGGTGGTAAAACTAAATTGCCATAGACCGTACAATATTGGCATTGATGGCTTGCATCATGATGATGTGACGAAGATTCTGTCGAAACGTTATGCGCATCATGTGACATCGAATGCTGATGATGAGTGCTATGTTGATGTTTTTCGTAAAATTGGCTTTGTGCTAAAGCTTGAGAAATAGTTTCACAGACCGGGGCAATTTGATATTGCTTCGGTAGTAAAGGCTGTAAAAATACAGCGATCTGTAAAAATACTGCTATAAAACCCAGCAGTAAGCCTATTCTCAACAAAACGTTCTTCTCAACATTTTTCAGCGTGGAGTATAACAAAGCCCAATCGAAATTGGGCTTGTATTTACAATGAATTTTTAAACGTGCTAAAAATCAAACTTTAAAAATTAACGCTTTACTGCAACTTTTTGCTTTTCACGTGAACGTACAACTTTTTCAACTTTCTCACGTGCTCTTTGACGCTTTAAAGGAGATAAATAATCTACAAACAGCTTGCCATTGAGGTGATCCATCTCATGCTGAATACACACAGCAAGCAATTCATCTGCTTCTAACTCAAAAGCATTACCCTCAAGGTTAATTGCTTCAATTTTTACACGTGACGGACGCTCAACTTTATCGTATATTTGAGGAACGGATAAACAGCCTTCTTCATAAGGTAGCGTTTCTTCCGTAAGTGGCGTCACTTTGGGGTTAATGAACACCATAGGCTGATCTCTATTTTCAGACAAATCCATGACGATAAGCTGAATATGCTGATCAACCTGTGTAGCAGCCAGACCAATACCTGGCGCTTCATACATGGTTTCAAACATGTCTGCTGCCAACTGACGAATTTCATCAGTTACGGTATCGACAGGTTTTGCAATGGTGCGCAAACGGGGATCAGGAAAACTTAAAATATTTAATAAGGCCATACTGTACCCTCTCTTGCTATGCCATTGATCTTAAAACTAAATGAAGAATATGCTTCATTAAAAAAAAGTGTGTAATATGCTTATTATAACGCATATAGATACATAATTTTAGGAATTATGATAATGAAAAAGGTTTTAGCTGGCATAACGAACTTTCATGCCAAGGGGTTCAAGAAGCAATTACTTGCTGTAACACTATGTTTAAGTGCAGGATTCACTTACATGGAAATGACGCATGCAAGCCCAAATGTTAACCCACCTGCACTCAAATCTAGTGCGCCAAACGTTTATGTGGTTAAACGTGGCGATACTTTATGGGCGATTGCTGGAAAATTTTTAAGCAAACCTTGGCGTTGGCCTGAAATTTGGGCAAGTAATAAACATGTTAAAAATCCACACTGGATTTATCCTGGGGACAAATTACTGCTTTGTACTTTGGATGGTCGTCCACTGATTGGTGTAGATGAAGGTGATGGTTGCGAAGGTATTATCCGTCGCCATCAAGGTGGTACGTCATTGCGCCCTCAAGTTCGTGTTGAATCATTAAGTAATGCAATCTCTGTGATTCCTCTTTCAGATATCCAACAATGGTTAGAGCACAGTATTGTGATCAGCCCTGAATCTTTACAAAATATTCCATATACCATCGGTGCTGCGGATAATCGTGTGATTACAGGTGCAGGTCAGACTGTATATGCACGTGGTAATGGTTTAGTTGTCGGTCAGCATTACGGTGTATATCGTGAAGGTCAACCGTATGAGTTTCTCGATGCAAATGGTAAAAAATTCAATGCTGGGATTGAGCTCACTGAAGTCGCTTCAGCCGTTGCTGTTGCAGGTGAAAATGATGTGACTACGCTTGAATTAACCAACAGTTACAATGCAGAAGTTCGTCGTGGCGATTATGTCTTGCCACGTTATGATGCTGAATTACCAAGCCTGTTCTATCCAACCACAACCAATGAAGTCACCGCTGGCGGTAAAGTCGTTCGGGTTCAAGGCTCTATTGGTACAGCTGCACAACATAGTGTGGTGACGATTGACCGTGGTAGTTTACATGGTGCAAAATCAGGTCAAGTGTTTAGTGTTTACCAACAAGGTGAAACGGTTCGTGATCCGAAAACTAAGGAATCGATCAAGTTACCAAGTCAGCAAATTGCTACCGTAATGATCTTCAAGAGTTTTGATCAACTAAGCTATGCTTATGTATTGGAAAGTAATTTGCCAATCAAAATGGGGGCGGAGATCAAACCACCTGCAATGACAGATGGCTCGGGTAACTAAACCAATGCTTCTGTTCTTGTTGTAATTTTTTGATGTTGAATCAAATACCTGATGATCAACTTGATACCATCAAACTTTGGTATTTGGTTCAACATTCATTTTCTAGTTTTCGTAAATTAGAAAGCTATTTTGGCTCGATTTCCAATGCCGTTTTAACTGAAAATTTAAAACGCTGGCCTGAGCTTAAAATACATAAGCATCATCTGCAAAGAGCTGAAGAATTCCCAACAATAACTGGACAAGTTAAATTTCAAAACTGCTTAGAAAAAATCAAACAACATAGTGATTTTATTCTTCTTGATACCGAACAACAATATCCTCAACAATTATTACCTTATAACAATCACCCTCCAATTCTTTTTGGAAAGGGTTCATTTCAAAATTTAAGCCAACCTCAAATTGCAATTGTGGGTAGTCGTAAACCTAGCCCTCACGGTAAACAGGTTGCCTATGATTTTGCTTATTATTTAAGTGAAAAAGGCTTTTTTATTACCAGTGGCTTAGCACAAGGAATCGATGAAGCAGCACATATGGGTGGTTTAAAGAATCATCGAACAATTGCTGTCGTCGGTTCAGGTCTAGACATCATTTATCCGAGTCAAAACAGACATTTACAAGAACAGATTTTACAAAACTCAGGTACTGTTATTAGTGAATACCTACCCGAGACACAACCTATTCAACGAAATTTTCCTCATCGTAACCGTATCGTCAGTGGCTTAAGTTTAGGAGTCTTGGTTGCTGAAGCGCAATTGGGTAGTGGGTCATTAATTACGGCGCAAACAGCAGCTGAGCAAGGTAAAATTATTTTTGCGATTCCGGGGCATATTTACAGTGAACACCATCAAGGTTGCCATCAGTTGATTCGTGAAGGCGCAATCCTCGTCGATCACCCTGAACAAATCATTGAAGATCTTGCACTCCCAACGCAATGGCATTGCGCACAGCGTACCGAAAATGAAAAACAAACACCTGAAATTCCGCCACATCTTTTTAGTATTTACCAACACTTAGACTGGATTGGACAAGATTTGGATACTCTTGCGATCAAATTAGAATTAAATATAGCAGAATTAACCAGTTACCTAATGGAATTGGAACTTTTAGGCTTATGTATTCAGCAGTCTGGGCTTTACTTACGTTGCCGAGTCAGTCATTAAGGTTCACAATAGCCCTTCTCTTGTATCAATGAACATGGTGAATTTAGATGATTACAACCTCAGTCGCTGAAGCTGCTCAGGTTCTTCAACAAGGTAAAGTTTTGGCCTATCCTACAGAGGCTGTATGGGGTTTGGGTTGTGACCCATTTAATGAAAATGCTTTTTCAGAAATTCTAAAACTCAAACAACGCCCAATTGAAAAAGGTGTTATTTTGTTGGCAGGTCAAATCTCTCAAGTCGAACATTTACTGACTGACCTAGACCCAAACATTCGTAAACAAATGATTGATTCTTGGACGCAACGCTCTCGAACTGAACGTGCAACCACTTGGCTGGTCGATGCTGATGAACATATTCCACACTGGATTAAAGGCAATCATGCTCAAGTCGCGATTCGTGTCACCAATCACCCTTTATGTATAGCTTTATGTAATGCTTTTAATGGTTTCATCGTCTCTACCAGTGCTAATCCAGCAGGTTTAGAACCAGCAAGATCACTACAAAATGCGAGCCAATATTTTGGTGCTGAATTGAATTATCTGAATGGTGATTTAGGTCTAAGTCGTGAACCAAGTAAAATTATAGATGCATCGACTGGGCAAATAATACGTGCCTAAATGTGTTCATTGTTTTAAATATACATTTTTCTTATAAAAGATACGAAAAAAAAGCAAAAAAAACTCAGCCAGATATAGGGTTGGCTGAGTATAAAAAAGGATGGGTAAAACCACATCCAGAGGGTATTACGAAACTGTAAGGATTTAAGATTAAAAACAACTTAATCCATCTCAATAGAAATATTATGCTACAAATACTGTTTCAACACAAACGCAATATTTGCATACAATTAAGACTTAAAACCTATAACAAAACAGTTTCATATCAATCAATAAAATTAAGTTATTCAATTTATTTTATTATTTAAATTTTTAATTAAATAATTCATAAATTTTCATACCATTAGATATAAATTAATTTTATAAAAGTTATAAAATAACATTTCGTTTGTTCATTTTTCACGCTATAACACCTGAATTTTATTCGATTTATGTACCTTTTTTGACACTATTTGACTTTTTTTGCGCTAGAGCAATACCAATTAAGATAACGACGCCACCAATTGTATGAAAAATAGTCCATGCTTCATGTAACCAGAGGTAAGCTATAATTGCCGTAAATACAGGCATTAAATTCATAAAAATACTGGTGCGGTTTGGCCCTAAATATTGAACTGCGACCATCCATAATAACGGTGCAACCAGTGAGGGGAATATACCCGCATACAATACACTTGCAGCATTGTCTTGGTTAATCGGGTCAATCCCTAAATAGAATACGAATGGCAAATGATAAAGCAGTGTAAATCCAACTTGTACATATAAACTGATCAGCAAAGGAACTTTCAATTGCCATTTTTTAAGGAACACGCCATAGAAAGCATAGAAGAATACGGCTAAGACCATCAATAGATCGCCCCAGTGCCCTCCTAGTTGAGTCAAATTCGAGAAATTCCCCTGCCCAATCACATACAACAAGCCAAAGAAAGAAATGAAACTCCCGATCACCGCAAAACGATTCGGGGTTTCTTTCAAAATCATAATTGAAACAAAAATCGTGAACACGGGTATAAAGGCGTTGATAATGCCCATATTGGTTGCAGTGGTATAATGCGCTGCTGTATATGCCAATCCTTGATAAAGCACCATTCCAAAAGCGCTCAGTACAGCAAATTGCCCTAGATGCTGTTGAATAAGCTGACGTTGCTGCCAAACTTTTGGTAACATGAATGGTGTTAAAATAATAAATGCAACCACCCAACGGTAAAAACTAATACTTACAGGTGAAATATAATCCGTCACATAACGTGTTACTGCTATGTTCATCGACCAGATTAGCACGGCGAGAATAGGTAAACACACTGCCCGCCACATGGGTTTAGTATTTGTATACATAGTTTTAACGATTTAAATAAAATATGAGAAATATTATCAATTAAGTCTGAATCAATTTAAATACATCATTTCAGACATCTATAGGGCAATTCGGACACTGATCATGAGAAATACCAAATCATTTTCGATATGCTCAATTATTTTAATCTCAATCTTTTATTGTATAGTGTACTCAACCTTATCATTTTGAGGCTGACTGCAATCTTTTACTCATGGCTTGAATCAAGCCAAAAAGCAATGCACTTAAACACACTATAAACGTCAATATCGGTTGATATTTAAATCATGCACTTTGAATTAAATCAAAACACTCAGCTTCATTCGATGATCTCTGTAGAAGAGTTTTTCTATAGAAAAGACGATGTGGTTACCCCGCATTCAAATCTATGGGGCGATTTTAATGTAAGTTTAAATGGTACTTTAGAGTTAAAAGTTGCTGATCAAATCTATCTTTCGCCGCCAAGTTACGGTTTATGGATTCCACCTCAAACTGAACATTGTTGCACTGCTTTGGATGACCAACTGACACATTATATTTGCATTCGCATTCATCCTGATCTATGCCAGCCCTTTGCTCAAACGACTAAGACATTAAATATACGTCCTTTTCTCAGACAGACTATTGAAGAAATATTAGATCAAAAAAAGCAAAATATTCCATCAAACACCTATTATGAACATTTGCTGCAATTGCTTTTAGACCAGATTCAAAATAGTTCTTGTTATGAACATTACTTACCGCAAAGTGATCATCCGATTTTAAAACCGATTCTTCAGGGTTTATCAGATCCCATCTATTTTGCAAAAAGCTTGTCTGAAATCTTAAATACATTTCAAATTACCGAACGCCATGCACTCAGACTCTGTCAAGAACAATTAAAACTCCCACTTTCAGAATGGCGAAATCGAGCCAAAGTCATTTATGCAACATCCTTGCTTCAACGTGGTTTTTCCGTTAAAAAAATCGGCTTAGAATTGGGCTATCAACATAGTTCAAGTTTTATTGAATTCTTTAAACGCTATACAGGGCAAACCCCGACCCAAATTCGTAATACTTGAAGTATCGACTTCTATTATTTATGAAAATTCTCATTATTCATTTATTTATGTACAAAATTACTATAGAAAACTGCATTAAAAATAGGCATTTTTCATTAAGTGCTAAACATTAAGCATATTGAAGTTTTGAATTTGGAATAAAAATCAAATTCATTCAAGTTGATAAAATTAAAGGTATAAATAATGAAGAAAGTATTACTCGCTACCCTATGCGCTTCTGTATTTACATTAACTGCTTGTGACAAAAAACCTGCTGATGCAAATTCTTCTGCTACAGAGAGCAAACCTGTTGCAACCACAGCAACACTGAGTAGCGATAATGCTGCAGATATCAAAAGTGATTTAACTCAAGTTCAAACACTATTTTCAACCAAAAATAACGAAGCTGCTGCGTTTCAAACTGAAGTGAGACAAGCTACGCAAAAAGGTGATAAAGCTGCATTGCAAGGCGTTGTAGGTAAAATGAAAACTTATGTGAATGGCTTCAATAAAGAGCTTGATGGACTAGCTTTGAAAAGCTCAGAAGTTGTGTCTGTGCGTGAAAAAATTAAAGAAGCAAATAACTTAGGTGTAGAAATGTCTGAAGCCAGTATAGCAAATTCACCAGATCCAGAAAAACTAAAACAGCTCCAAAATAAAGGCATTGAAATGCAAAAAAGTTTAATGGCTGAAATGCAAGCGCTTCAAACCAAAGTCAACACAACACCATAAATTTAATTCAGTTTTACCTAAGATTGTAAAGCAGATCACATGGTCTGCTTTTTTATTAGCTGTGAAATACAAATGCGACTTGCTGTTTTTCAGGATTATCGTTAAAACATTACTATTACATCATTCACATCCAATCAAACTGAATCCATTATTCACTTTACTAGGACAACAACATGAGCAATACCGTTTACGATATTCCTGTAAATACCATCAAAGGCGAAAGCAGTACTTTAAACCAATACCAAGGTAAGGTTCTACTCATTGTCAATGTTGCATCAAAATGTGGTTTAACGCCACAATATGAAGGGCTTGAAAAACTCTATAAAGAGAAGAAAGATCAAGGTTTAGAAATTCTAGGTTTTCCTGCAAATAACTTCCTTGCTCAAGAACCAGGTAGCGATGATGAAATTCAACAATTTTGTTCACTTACCTACAACGTTGACTTCCCACTTTTCGCGAAGATTTCTGTCGCTGGTGACGATAAACACCCGCTTTATGACACTTTGATCAATGCAATTCCCGAGCGTATTGGTGAAGGGCCTTGGTGGAAAGACCTTGTCGATTATGGCTTAACGCCGAATCCAAAACCAGAAGTGCTTTGGAACTTTGAAAAGTTCTTAGTCAATAAAAATGGTGAAATCGTTGCACGTTTTGCTCCAGACATCACCGCTGATGACCCACGCATTACTTCTGCAATTGAAGCTGAGTTAAAAAAATAATCCGTTGAAATTTTAGAAGAGCAAAAGGAGTGTTGCAAATAGCATTCCTTTTATTTTCATTCTCCGAAAAAAGCCGATTCCCGTTACAAACTGTATATGCTTTGCAACAATCCTCAATCTCTCCATTTTTTCATCCTATATTAGCGAAATACCAAATCAATTTAACTTTGGATGATGATGAAAAAGCTTTTACAGGGTGCTATTTTACCTTTTGTTATTTTTACTTCTGGCATTCTACTTTTAGGATGTGATCAAGCTGCGCCACCGTCACAACAAGAACAACAAGCCGAACAATCTTCTCAATCTGAAATAACACATTCAGATCGCAATCATTCATCTGAGTCCCAGCAAAAAAATGTTGAAGACTTGAAACAAAGTAATATGTTTTATATTGCTCGTGATGTTGCCAATGTTCAGCTCAAAACAGGTGACTATGTTGAAAAGCTTCAACAAGCTCAATCAGATTTACAGCAGGCCATCGAAACCAAAGACCAAGCAGAATTGCAAAATACGGTTCAAACTTTGACACGTGAACTACAAGGTTTTAATACAGCTTTGATCTCGCTAGATTTAAAAAGTCAGGAAATCGATGGTATTCGCCAGCAAGTTATTCAAACCAATAAACAAGTTTTAAATTCATCACTTTTAAATGGCGACATGGACATTTCCAAAGTTAACTTTAAAAAAATTGAGCAACAAATGAATAATATTCAAATGGATATGCTTAAGCTTGCAGGAATGATGATTCCAACGTCTAATTCTGATCAGCAATCAGATCAAAGTTAAGCAAAAACCGTTTTTGAAACTCGAAAGCAATGATCATGTTGATTTGATATAGATAAAAGCCATCTACTATGTTTTAAATGCTTACAAAGCTTGAGCGACATTGCATTGTGGATCTTGCCCTAAGGCACGTTTAATATCTTGTTTTAGACGTGCCTGCGCAAATTTATAGCTGGATGGTAAAAATAAAGTTAAACGGGTTTTATTCTTTCCGACTGATTCAATGAGCATTTTTGATAAATATGCACCACCCTCTGTACGTGCGAATATAGTCCCCATTTCTAAATCTTTTTCTAACTTATTGTCTGTAAATACAAAATCTTGCTCACCAGTGAATGCCACACATCGGTTATAGGCCATCCTTAAGTTTTTGAATGCCACGATATAATCAATGTTTAATTCAGTTTCCAAGCCATTTCCAACAGAATCTGCAACCAAACTCGCCTCCGTAGGTGAATTTGGTGTTGTGACAAACTGGGCACTTTGACAACCTGAAAGATGGAGAAAAATAGATAATAAAAATAGTACTTTAGGGTTCATTTGAATTTTCTTTTAAATATATTCAGTTTTATGACAATGAATAAATTGTAGCAAAGCGAACGTCATGTTTTAATGCAGAAATGATCATTTTTCGTAATCACTCATGCAACTCATTATTTTTACAGGCGTTCAATCTTCAGGAAAATCGACATTTTATCAACAGTTCTTTTATCACACTCATTTACGCATCAATCTCGATATGTTGAAAACACGTCATCGTGAAAATATGATTTTTGAAGCAGCTTTGGCTTCTAAAACAAAAATCGTGGTTGATAATACCAACATGACTCAATTTGACCGCGCTCGATATATCCAACGTGCAAAAGAGTATGGATTTGAAGTAGTTTCTTATTATTTTAAAACAGATCTAAACAGTACTTTACAGCGCAATGCGCAACGTGATGGTAAAGCCAATATTCCAGAAAAGGGAGTTAAAGCGACTTTTTATAAATTGGAAATCCCCAATATCACAGAGGGTTTTGATACACTTTTTACCGTAGAACTGATTGAAAATAATGGTTTTTCGATTCATGTACCATCTGACTAAATGCCTTTTATTGTTGAATACGCCAAATTTTATATGCAGCTCGAAGCTCTTGCTGAATTTGCTCAGAAACTTTCCTTGCTTCCAAGTTGGAAAAGTCCCCGCGATAGGTTTCTGTCACAATTGAGTTTGCGAACTCTTCGATTGTAATACGTCCATTATTTTGATAATTCTGAATTTCTATTTCAGTTAAGCCAATATCCCAACAAGATACAACCGAACTCATGTCTACAGCGATACTTAGGTAGTAATTATCTTGATTTTGGTAGAGTTCCCAAAAATGGGGTTGTTGTTCGATGAGGATCATTATTTTCTATAAATCTATTTTTAATTATTCAGATTATGCTAAAACTAATAGAGGAAGAAATATAACTTTAGCATGATAGCAACAAAGAAATTGAACTATGAGATTTGATGATCTAGATACACGATTACGTGTTTATGAAACAGCTTACGATTTTTGTGTTCCACTTGAACAATATATTGTTGTTCGTTTAGATGGTCGAGGATTCACAAAATTAACCAAAGATACTTGGAAATTTGAAGCACCCTTTGATCTTCGTTTTAGAGATCTGATGGTCGAAACTACAGCTCATTTAATGCAATGTGGTTTTAATGTTATTTACGGCTATACACAGAGCGATGAGATCTCATTACTTTTTCATTCAAGTGAGGATAGTTTTAAACGTAAAACGCGCAAAATAATTTCAATTCTAGCTGCTGAAGCGAGTGCAAAATTTAGTCTATTACATGGAAATATAGCGACTTTTGATGCTCGAACCTGTATTTTACCCAATACAAAAATTGTTGAAGATTACTTTCGTTGGCGACATGAAGATGCAAATCGTAATGCTTTAAATGCTCACTGTTATTGGATGTTACGTAATGAGGGGGAAAATATTAAAAAAGCAACCCATCAAGTTAAAGGACTTTCACGTCAAGAAAAACATGATTTGCTCTTTAGTCGAGATATTAACTTTAATGAATTGCCTTCATGGCAAAAGCGTGGCACAGATCTATATTGGACAAATATTGAAAAAACAGGTTTTAACCCTAAAAATAATCAATCAACAATATCAACTCGTCGACAACTTTTTAAAGATTATGAATTACCTTTAGGTGATAACTATAGTCAATTTATACAAACACAATTTTTATTAGGTAGAAATGAATAATTTTAAAGGAAATCAACTTTTAATATTTGACACTTTATCTATTCATATAGTTATTTCAACCCAAATAATATTCTACTTCATCCACATCTAAGCCATAAAAAAACCACCCTTTCGGGTGGTTTCTTCAATGTTAAACCATATCCTTATAGGGCACGGTTCTTCATTTTACGGATAGTATCTAACTGAGCTGAAATCTCAGAAAGAGATGCCAACGCAGCAGCTGTATCCACATCACTCTTCTGATTTGCAAGCAATTGTTCAGCATTTTTACGTGCTTCAAGAATTGCCGCTTCATCCAAGTTTTCTGCACGGACTGCAGTATCTGCAAGAACCGTAACAACATGTGGTTGAACTTCTAGAACACCACCAGATACATAGATTAACTCTTCTGTACCGTTTTCAAGCAGAACGCGAATTGCGCCCGGCTTGAGTAAAGTTACTAACGGAGCGTGACCAGGCATGATACCCAATTCACCGCCAGCACCTTTTGCGATAAGCATTGTCACAGTGCCTGAGTACAAAGACTCTTTAACACTTACAACATCACATTGCATAGTCGACATGTGAATCTCCTAAATTAGAGTTGCTAATTAAAGCTTCTCGGCTTTAGCGATCACTTCGTCAATACCACCAACCATATAGAACGCTTGTTCTGGGATGTGATCGTATTCACCAGCTAGAAGACCTTTAAAGCCACGAATTGTTTCTTTAAGCGGTACAAGTTTACCAGGAGCACCAGTAAACACTTCAGCTACGTGGAACGGTTGAGAGAAGAAACGTTGGATTTTACGCGCACGGTAAACAATCAACTTATCTTCTTCTGCTAACTCGTCCATACCAAGAATTGCGATGATGTCTTTCAATTCTTTATAACGTTGAAGAACGTTTTGAACTGAACGAGCAATCTCGTAATGCTCAGTACCCACTACAAGTGGATCTAACTGACGTGAAGTAGAGTCAAGTGGATCGATCGCTGGGTAAATACCAGAAGATGCGATATCACGGCTCAATACAACAGTTGCATCTAAGTGAGCAAATGTTGTTGCAGGCGATGGATCCGTTAAGTCATCGGCAGGTACATATACCGCTTGGATAGATGTAATCGAACCAGACTTAGTAGAAGTAATACGTTCTTGAAGAACACCCATCTCTTCTGCAAGTGTAGGCTGATAACCTACTGCAGATGGCATACGACCTAGAAGTGCTGATACTTCAGTACCTGCTAGTGTATAACGGTAGATGTTATCTACGAACAATAAAACGTCACGGCCTTTACCGTTTTCGTCTTTCTCGTCACGGAAATATTCAGCCATCGTCAAACCAGTTAACGCTACGCGTAAACGGTTACCCGGTGGCTCATTCATCTGACCGTAGACCATTGCTACTTTGTCAAGAACGTTAGAATCTTTCATCTCGTGATAGAAGTCATTACCTTCACGAGTACGCTCACCAACACCAGCAAACACAGATAAACCTGAGTGAGCTTTCGCGATGTTGTTGATCAATTCCATCATGTTTACGGTTTTACCAACACCCGCACCACCGAATAAACCAACTTTACCACCTTTAGCAAACGGGCAAAGTAAGTCGATGACTTTAATACCAGTTTCTAAAAGGTCAGTAGAAGCAGCTTGTTCAGCATAAGAAGGTGCTTGACGGTGAATCGGTAAACGCGCTTCAGTTGCAACAGGACCAGCTTCGTCGATTGGGCGACCAAGAACATCCATGATACGACCTAAACATGCTGTACCTACAGGTACAGAAATCGGCGCACCAGTGTTAGTCACGTTAAGACCACGTTTAAGACCTTCAGTAGATCCCATTGCGATGGTACGAACTACACCATCACCAAGTTGTTGCTGAACTTCTAAAGTAGTTTCAGTACCGTCAACTTGGAGAGCGTCATAGATCTTAGGAACGCTATTGCGTTCAAACTCGACGTCGATAACCGCGCCGATGATCTGAATGATACGACCGCTACTCATTGCTGTCTCCTCAATTCAAAATAATGTTAAACGGCAGCGGCACCACCAACGATCTCAGAAATTTCCTGAGTAATCGCGGCTTGACGCAGCTTGTTATAAATGAGTTGTAGGCTCTTGATGAGGTCACCTGCGTTGTCAGTTGCAGCTTTCATTGCAACCATACGAGCAGATTGCTCACATGCGATGTTTTCAATCACACCTTGATAAACCATAGACTCGATGTAACGAACCAACAAACCATTTAGAAGCTCTTCAGCTTCAGGTTCATAGAGATAGTCCCAACCATATTGACGGTTTAGACCCTCGTTCGTTTCAGCCGCAGCTAAAGGAACAAGTTGTTCGATTTTTTGGTTTTGAGTCATGGCATTGACAAAGCCGTTTGATACAAGATAAATACGATCTAACTCGCCTTTATCGAACGCATCTAACATCACCTGTACAGAACCAGTTAACTGTTCAAGACTTGGTGCATCACCTACTTGCGTAGTTGCGCCAAGTACTTTACCGCCGTAGCTTTTAAAAAACGAAACCGCTTTTTGACCAATCAAAGCAAATTGAACTTCAATTGACTGCTCTTGTTGCTGCTGTACGTGTTTTACCACTTTTTTGAACAGGTTAATGTTCAAACCACCAGCAAGGCCACGATCTGAAGAAACAATGATATAGCCAACGCGTTTTACAGGGCGTTCAACCATATAACGATGTTTATATTCAGGATTCGCTTGAACCAAATGAGCAATTACACGGTGCATATTTTCGGCATACGGACGGCCCTGAGCCATGCGCTCTTGCGCACGACGCATCTTAGAAGCTGCTACCATTTGCATCGCGCGAGTAATTTTCTGCGTGCTCTTGATACTAGCTACTTTGGCGCGAATTTCTTTTAAATTTGCCATACGCTTAACCTAGTATTCGAAAGCCCTTTCGAGCTCCCGAAGGTTGATCCGTGAACCAAACCATAACCAATAACAACATAAGTTGAAATTAGTAAGTTTGAGTCGCTTTAAAGCTTTCAATACCTGACTTAATTGCAGCTTCGATGTCTTTGTTATAATCACCAGTTTCATCGATGTTTTGCATTAACGCAGCATGTTCTGAACGGAAGTAAGCAACTAGCGCAGCATCAAAGTCTACGATTTTCTTCACTTCAACGTCAGCCATATAGCCTTCGTTAGATGCATAAATTGAAACAGCTTGGTCACCAATTGAATATGGAGCATATTGTTTTTGCTTCATTAATTCAGTTACACGTTGACCATGTTCAAGTTGCTTACGAGTCGCTTCATCAAGGTCAGAAGCAAACTGAGCAAACGCTGCCAATTCACGGTATTGAGCCAAAGCAGTACGGATACCACCAGACAATTTTTTGATGATCTTAGTCTGAGCAGAACCACCAACACGCGATACAGAGATACCTGCGTTTACAGCTGGACGAATACCTGCGTTGAACAATGAAGTTTCAAGGAAGATCTGACCATCTGTAATCGAAATTACGTTGGTTGGTACGAATGCAGATACGTCACCCGCTTGAGTTTCAATAATCGGCAATGCAGTCAATGAACCAGTTTGGCCTTTAACTTCACCGTTAGTGAATTTCTCAACGTAATCAGCAGATACACGAGAAGCACGCTCAAGTAGACGTGAATGAAGATAGAACACGTCACCTGGGTAAGCTTCACGACCTGGTGGACGACGTAAAAGCAATGAAATTTGACGATATGCTACCGCTTGTTTAGATAAGTCATCATAAATGATTAACGCATCTTCACCACGGTCACGGAAATATTCGCCCATTGTACAGCCAGAATATGGAGCTAAATACAACATTGCTGCTGGATCAGCTGCAGCTGCTGCTACAACAGTGGTATACGCCATAGCGCCAGTTTCTTCTAGCTTGCGTACTACGTTAGCGATAGTCGATTGTTTTTGACCAATTGCTACGTATACACATTTAATGCCAGAATTTTTCTGAGCGATGATCGCATCGATCGCCATTGCTGTTTTACCAGTTTGACGGTCACCAATGATCAACTCACGTTGACCACGACCTACAGGGATCATTGTATCTACTGATTTATAACCAGTTTGTACAGGTTGATCCACTGATTGACGCCAAATTACACCTGGTGCTACTTTTTCAACAGCATCAGTTAATTTTGCATCAATTGGGCCTTTACCATCAATTGGGTTACCCAAAGCATCTACTACACGGCCTAAAAGTTCTGGACCAACCGGAACTTCTAATACACGACCTGTGCAACGAGCTTTTTGACCTTCTTGAAGGCTTAAGTAGTTACCTAAAACAACGACGCCCACTGAATCCTGTTCTAGGTTCAGTGCCATACCGTATAAGCCGCCGTCGAATTCGATCATTTCACCGTACATTGCATCAGCAAGGCCGTGAATACGCACAATACCGTCGGAAACCATAACAATGGTCCCTTCGTTCTTAGCGGTCGCGCTGGTGTCCAGATCGCCGATACGCTGTTTAATGAGCGCACTGATCTCGGATGGATTCAGTTGTTGCATTGCGCTATACCTCAATCTTTTTTAAGTTCAGTCTTCATTTACGCAGTAATTATTGATAAACAATTACGCAAGAAGACGAGTCCGCATTTTTTCAAGCTTGCTAAGCGCAGAATCATCTATCACTTGGTCGCCTGCACGAATAACAACACCAGCAATAAGTGCTGGATTGACTTCAACTGTAACTTTCACAGCGCTGTCCAAACGTTTTTCTAACGCATGAGCCAACTTCTGTTCTTGTACTGAATCTAGCGGGAAAGCTGATTCAATTACAACGTCTACAATCTTGTTATTCTGTGATTTGAGTTGCTCGTATTCTGTGTCAATTTCAGGTAACAAAGCCAAACGGCCATTGTCTGCAAGAAGTGTCAAAAAGTTCGACACTGCTGCAGTCTGTTCATTACCTAAAACCTTCGCAAAAAGACCAACCTGCTCAGCAGGTGTCAACTCAGGGCGATTTAAATAAGCGGAGAATGCTTCATCTTGCACCGCAGCACTGAGCAATTGTAATGTGGTTGACCAAGAGTCAACTGCATTTTGCTCAGATGCATAAGCAAATGCTGCTTTAGCGTATGGGCGTGCCAACGTCAAGAATTCAGCCATATTCGCCTCTCTTAAAGTTTAGCAGCCAGCTGATTCAGCATGGCATTATGAGCTTCTGCGTCAACTTGTTGGTTCAGAATTTTCTCTGCACCAGCAACTGCAAGAGCAGCAACTTGTTGACGTAATTCTTCACGAGCAGAATTGATGTCTTGGTCAACAGCATCTTTCGCTTGTTGACGAATACGCTCACCTTCAGCAGATGCTTGAGTACGCGCTTCTTCGACCAATTGTGCCGCACGACGGTTCGCTTGTTCGATCAATTGAGCCGCTTGTGCTTTTGCTGCATCAATTTCTTGCTTAACTTGTGCTTGCGCATCAGCAAGATCAGCTTTCGCTTTCTCTGCAGCGTTTAAGCCATCAGCAATTTTACGCTGACGCTCACTAATCGCATTGATTAGTGGTGGCCATACAAACTTCATACAAAATGCGACGAAAATCGCAAATGCAATCGCTTGGCCAAACAATGTGAGGTTGATATTCATTGCAAATTCCTCAAATAGTGAATTTCGGAATTAGCTGATTAACCTACAAATGGATTAGCGAAGATGAAGAACAAGCCAATACCAACACCGATCATAGGCACAGCATCAAGAAGACCTGCGATTAAGAACATACGAGTTTGAAGTTGTGGAGCTAATTCTGGTTGACGAGCAACAGCTTCAAGGAAGCGACCGCCTAAAAGACCAAAACCAATCGCAGTACCTAAAGCACCAAAAGCGATCAAAATAGCAGCTGCAATCGCAACTAGACCTAAAGTGAGTTCCATGATAATTCCTCAGAGGTTAGGTTTATACCAAATTAAAGTAAAAAAATTATACCTAACCACCCGATGATAGTTAGGCAATACCATTAATGTTTTTCGCTTGCCATGCTCAAGTATACGATTGTAAGCATCATGAAAATGAAGGCTTGCAACGTGATAACAAGAATGTGGAAGATAGCCCAAGGCACAGACAACGCCCACTGGATCCAGAAAGGTAACAAAGCGATAAGGATGAAGATTAACTCACCCGCATACATGTTACCGAATAGTCGGAGCGCCAATGAAATTGGACGTGCAAGGAATGTTACTAATTCTAGAATTAAGTTCACTGGAATTAATAACGCTTTTGCAACTGGGTTACTTGGGTTAAATGGGTTAAGTGCCAATTCACCGACGAAACCGCCGATACCTTTTTCACGAATACTATAGAACAAGATTAGCGCAAATACAGACAATGACATACCTAGGGTAATGTTAGGGTCTGTAGATGGAACAACCTTGAAGTAAACGTGGTGTGGATCCATACCAAATACGTTTGAACCAATAACTCCTGCAAGATATGGAATGAAATCTACTGGAAGTAAATCCATCGCATTCATGAGGAAAATCCACACAAAAATTGTGAGGGCTAAAGGCGCAATTAAACGTGATTTGCCATGAAACGTATCACGAACACTTGAGTCAACAAACTCGATAATCATTTCGATTGCAGACTGGAACTTGGTAGGAACACCAGAGTTTGCAGCTTTCGCTACACACCAGAAAATCAAACAGAAAATCAAACCAAGGCCAATTGACCAACCCATTGAATCCAAGTGAATAGCAGTGAACCCCATCTGTTGAGCTTCTGCACCATTCTCAGCCAATTTCCAAGTACCGTCTGGCATTTTGCCATAGGTCATGTTGGTCAAGTGATGCTTGATATACTCGGTCGAAGTCAGGGCATGTTCTTCAGCAGCCATAAATCACACCTGGTCAATGTCAAATAATAAATAGAGTTAACGAATATCGCGTGCTGCATGATATCTCGTTAATCCCCAAAAAAATTTTCAATTTCTGCTGCGCTTATACTCGTTTTTTTTGTTGCCGTGCCACCCAAAAAGGAGCGACCCACGACATTGTTTGAACGAGAATAAAACCACAAAACAATGCAACCGGGGATAACGGCTTAACATTGCTTAAAATTAAAATGAAACCAACGATCACAATTGTAAACTTGCCCATCAAGCCTCTATACATGTTCGAAAGAACTTGTTTTGAAGCACGTGCCCCTGCTGCTCGAAACGACTGCCAAGAAAAATAACAACTGGCGAGCCAACATATAAGTGCACCTAAAGTTGCACTCAAAGCCGCAGTCGAGTCTTTCAAGACCCACGCTATCAAGGCTGAAACAGGAATCATTAACGCTTGTAAATAGACCAAAGCTTTTGCTAATCGTCGGTCAATCAAGCGATTAGTTTGGCTCATTTTTTATCCACTCACAGCACAAATGCTTGACAAGTTTAGCTGATGATCGTTTTTAATCGCAGGCATTATAGAGTTACACCCCTGAACATGCAATCTTTTCCCGACCTTAGTCGTGTTTTTTTAAAATGCAGGTTGCTTTTCATATAAACAATTGTTGATTATTTTTTAAATCATTTCCGTGCATTAAGTACGCAAGCTTGTGTTTCTTGTGCCAAAGTTTGCCATGCAACCACAAAATCTTGTTGTTTTGCCAAGGTTTCATCAACGGATTGAAATGCGATTGCACCTAATTTTCGGTATTGACTTGGGCTCGCACTCGACTCTGCCAATAAGCACATTTTTTTGTACGGACGCGTATCATTTAAAAACTTAATCTGGGCAACTGTCGGCGCAATATGCGGATCATCCGTCAATGCACCTGCAAACTTCAAATTTAATGAGCGTTCTAAGTATTGATATGCATCATGATATGCCCAATAAGGACGAGCTGCGCCTGCACCAGTAACTTTTTGTGAAGCGAATAACATTTCTTTGGCAAAGTTTTTTGCATTATTCCAATACGTAGTTTTATTTTCAGGATATTGCTGTGAACGTAATGCCGCTATAAAAAACCCGATACGTACTGCATTGTTGGGATCTAACCAAACATGCGTATCAACCGTATCTTTTAACGCTATACCACGCGTACTGCGCAAAGGCAAAGCTTGGATAATGCCTGAATCCAAGATAGAAAAGGCTTTTGCATTGCCTCCCAATACTTTCTCAAGCGGTGCTTCATGCTCTTTACCCACCCAAATCACCAAAGAAGCATCCATAATCGTTTTACGATTTGATGGTGTGAGTTGTACATCGTGACCTGTTTGATTGCCTAATAGAAGTACAGGTTCTTCAACACCTTGCGTAATTTCTTTTGCAATGAGGTAAATAGGATGAGTTGATACCACCAATGGTGCCTGAGCCCATGTAACACTAAAAAATAGCGCACATAAACAAAAAGCAATAATGCGATTCATGAAAATGTATTACCGGAAAAATTTATGTTATTATTGTTATAATATAACAAAAGCTAAAAATTGCCTATGCTATTCGTAAGTTGATTGTGCTTCATGTTAATATCCACGATTCCCGTCATTATCCAAATAACAAGTCCTGAGGTCTGATATGAGCGTTTGTTCACACGAACACCATGACACTTTACATGGTGTGCATGATCATCTAAATGTAGAAGCTCGTCTATCAGAAGCAGAAAACCTATGTGCAACCTCTGGTGCGCGTCTTACACCTTTGCGTAAAGAAGTGCTTGAGTTAATTTTGAATGCTACGGGGCCTGTCGGTGCTTATGATCTCTTGGCAAAAATGAAAGGCGCTTCAGAGCGCCCTGCTGCCCCACCTACTGTTTATAGAACGTTAGATTTCCTTTTGGAAAAAGGTTTTATTCACCGTTTAACCTCGATTAATGCCTATATCCCATGTTGTCACCCTCGTGAAGGACATCAAGCCGCTTTTCTTATTTGTACAAGCTGTCATATTGTTAAAGAAGCTTCTGCAAAAGGTCTAATTCAACAACTTGACCAGCTTTCAGATTCGGATGGGTTTAAAGCACACCACAGTATTATTGAGATTTCAGGAATATGCCAGCAGTGCTCGAACAAGGTGTAAGTCCCACATTAGTTCAATTGCAACATATTAATGTACGCATCGATGAACGTGACATTTTAAAAAATATCGATTTTTCTTTACAAGAGAAAGAAATTGTCACGCTAATTGGCCCCAATGGCGCAGGGAAATCCACATTAATTAAAGTCTTATTGGGTATTTTAAAACCCAACTCAGGCAAAATTATCAGCCAGAAAAAGTTAAAACTGGCTTACGTCCCTCAAAAGTTTAATCCATCTCATAGCTTACCGTTGCGCGTCAAAGATTTACTTGATCTTGAAAAATGCGACAAAACGATTAAATCAGAGATTATTCGAGATACAGGCATTGCCAAACTCGAAAATTCTAAAGTGCAACAACTTTCAGGTGGCGAACGGCAACGGGTTTTATTAGCACGTGCATTATTACGTCAACCTGATATTTTAGTCCTCGATGAACCCATGCAAGGTTTGGATATTCAATCCGAAGCTGAATTGTATAGTTATGTCCGTAGCTTACCTGAACGCTATGGTTGTTCAATTTTGATCGTTTCCCATGATCTACAATGGGTGATGCAAGGTACGCAACGTGTGGTGTGTTTAAATAAGCATATTTGTTGTAGTGGTCTACCCGATAGTATTCAACAACATCCTGAATACCAAGCCTTATTTGGCGATACTTATGCAACACAGCGGGCTTTTTACCAACATCACCATGATCATTGCGCACATGGTGATGCTGCGAAAACTTGCGAACATGATCCACGTCCACACATTCACCCTGAACCGGAAGCTTAAACCATGATGGAATGGTTAGAATTACTATTACCTGCATGGATCATGGGTACACTTTTAGTGTTTCTCACCGCACCTTTAGGCTGTTTAATGTTGTGGCGTAGAATGTCGTTCTTCGCAGATACCATGGCACACGGTACATTGCTTGGCGTGGCACTTGCTGCGGTGCTCAGTTTACCACTTTGGCTTGGCGTGACGTTTACTGCGATTTTATTGGTCGCTATTCTTTGGGTTTTACATGACCCCCGTCTTCCCAATGATGCCTTGTTGGCGCTGTGTTCTGCGACCTTGCTGTGTTCTGGTTTATTATTGATTCAGCATTTACCTGCTTTACGTCCAGAATTACTCAGTTATTTGTTTGGTGATTTACTCACCATAGAATGGTCTGATTTACCGACCTTTGCAGCAGTCATTATTGGCGCATTGGCGATACTCTATAAGTATTGGCAAGCGCAGATTCAGATTGCGATTGACCCTGATATTGCAGTCAGTGAAGGGGTTGATGCGAAATGGCAACGTTTAATTTTTATGTTGCTTTTGGCTTTATTTACCGTTTTAGCATTACGTGCTGTCGGATCATTGTTAATGGGTGCTTTACTGGTCATTCCAGCTTTAACTTCCCGTTTAATTTCACACTCACCTCAGCAGATGGTTCTCAATGCGTTTATCGTTGCACAAATAGGTGTAACTGTAGGTTTATGGTCAAGTGCCGCACTGAATATTTCAACAGGTTTAAGTATTGTATTGTGTATGTCGTTACTTTTTACTGTGACTTTCTGTGTAATGAAAATGAAAAAGGCCGCTTAAACGACGACCTTCTTTCAAATAGACAACGTTTCATTTCATACTGAATACTAGAAAATATTCTGTAGTGAAATATATAAACCGTAGGCAGCAATAAATACTAGAACAGCCCCACATAATGCTAAAATTTTTGGATAAATTCGGCTTTTAGACAATTTATTAAAAGACAGATAAACCACAGATAAGGTTAGAAAATCTAAAATAATCCACGCAATCACTAAAATAGACAGACTGATATTGATATCCGAATGAATGCCAATAAATTGTGGAAAAAATGAAGAAAAGAAAATGATATCTTTTGGATTTGAAATACCGACGAGGAACCCTTTTACTAAGCCACCATCGATGGGAGATAATACCGTGGTTAAGGGCTGATCCTTTTGAAATAATGCTTCTTTTAAAATCTGATAGCCCAAATAACCAATATAGAGACAACCTAAAACTTTAATCAAAACAAAGAGTGTTTCATTTACACTCAGCATGCCTTTTAAAATTAGAATAGAAGCAGCAATCAAGACCAAAGATGCAAGGTTTGTCCCCACGATTGTTTGTAAGGATTTACGATACCCGCCTTTCAAACCCGCACTTGCAACTAAAATCATGACAGGCCCAGGTGTTGCGATCATCACAATGACACTGATCACATAGAGATAAAATTCTAGATAATTCAAATTATTTCCTTTGCTTATATTTTATTTTCAAGCAAGCTGATCTTACCTATTTTCACACTTATTGATGCACCAAACTCAACAGCACAGCCGCACAACTAAAGAGTACAGCAAAGGTTCGATTCATATATTTTTGTTGCTTTGGTGATTTTAGCAATCTTAAAACTTTGGCAGCCAAACCTGTATAACCTGCCATTACAATCAAATCTACCGTTACCATCGTGATTGCCATGATCACATATTGAATCCATTGTGGTTTCGATAAATCCAAAAATTGCGGTAAAACCGCCAAAAGAAAAACTATCGCCTTAGGATTGCTGATATTCACAATAAAGCCATAAGCGATCAATTTTGGAATCGACTTTGTCGGTTGTTCTTTTTGAATATCAATCGATTGTGTTTTTGCTGTCCATTGCAAATATGCGAGATAAAGTAAGTACAAAACCCCAAACCATTTCACAACCAAGAAAGCCCAAGGTGTCGTTGCAAATAGAACACCCACTCCTGCCGCCACGATTGCAATTTGTAGCAATAATGCCAGTTGTAGGCCGATAGCATTCCAATAGCCTCTACGGAAACCGTAGTTTAGACCACTCGACATAGATGCAATTGCACCTGCACCAGGTGAGATACTGATCACCCAGCAGGCCAACATGTAGGCAAACCAGACTTGATATGACATAGCTAAAACGAAGAAATTTTAAAAATGCATTATAGCGATTTTAATACGTTACTTTTCGATTAATTTGAGGGTTGATTCAGTTGATCTGTTTGAAATAAACCTTTTTGCCTTCAGAGCAGGCCCCATAAAATATCCCATAAAAATTATCTTTTACGGAAGGATTATTCAGATAGCTATTACATTCTAAAACTAAATCATTCGCGATTTTCTTAAAAACTATTTTTTGCTTTTGATAATATGGAGCACTTTCATAATGATCCTCTAAATAATACAAGCCTAATTTAAAGTTCTTTGATTCAGCTTGTTTGTTTGCATATCCATTTTTTATAAAATCTATTCCACCCAAAGCTAAGTAAATTTTATCAATCTCTAGATTTAACTCACGCTCATTATTATTCGTTAGTTTTTGCGCGTTGGCCCAT
The DNA here is from genome assembly GCF_002233755.1 of Acinetobacter piscicola. GTDB lineage: Bacteria > Pseudomonadota > Gammaproteobacteria > Pseudomonadales > Moraxellaceae > Acinetobacter > Acinetobacter piscicola. The sequence continues at coordinate 29,920 of NZ_NIFO01000024.1, forward strand.
CCAACTTGAACATCCTCACTATAAATATTTTTATAGTATAAATAGAAATCACCACCATGATCTTTGATATAGAATTCATCATGCGCAGGTTGAAGCTTTTTAAAAAGATAATGATCTGCATTTTTTGTAGGGGTAAAACTTTTACACTTCCCAGAACTTTCACAAATTTGATATGAAAAATATAACTTTGTATGACTTGACTTAGGCTGAGCCGCTTCGGTTGCACATACAAACATCAAACCAATCAAAAATAAAAAAATTCTGCTTACCATTAAACACCCCTCCTATACGTATGACCTTCACCTTGGAAGATCCGCTAAATCAAATTTTTTAAAAGCACATATCCTATTTGATCATTCCCTTTATAACTAACTTTTATGTATAAATCTTTTTTTATTTCAATAATTTCATGCAAAATCAATACATCTCCTTTTATAAAATAAGATTTCTTTTTCTTAAAGTTATCATTATATAAATACAACCTATCCACACGAACGTTAAATGATTTTATTTTCTTGTTTGAATTATCTTCTAGCTGAAATTTCTTCATTCTATTATCAAAAATAGTGCTTAGATTAATATTCTCATCTAGCGTTTTTATTTCCTCACTTAAATGATATCTATTATTTTTTAGTGTATATATTTTAGTATAACGAATAGCTCCATCTTTAAATCTTTCAACAATTTTACCCTCATTTGAAAAGAACTCAGGATCATACAATGAACTAAGATAGAAATTAACAGCCTTTTTATCAGTAATTTCAAATATTTTGTGTTCTCCACTTGGATTACAATCTTCTGTATGATTAACAACCAAATATTTTCTTTCATCATTAGTTAAATGCTCTATTGAAAAAGCATCTTTATCAAAACAATAATTCGAATCTTCAAATAGGAATATTTTAGAATTATTACTTTTAAAATAAACTTTATGATTCTCTTTTACTAACGTCTCACTAGACCAAGATAAAGATGAGTAGATAATTAATAATATTATTAGTACAGTTTTTCTATTTAAAATCATATAGAATTTCTTCTCACATTTTACTCCAACTTATCAGATGAATATTTTTATAAATTTTCAAAAAAAAACATTAAGCTTTCAATACTCATTCTTCTGAATCAGAACAATCAAGCTTTTTAACCTTCATATCTATATCAGTAGTATAATTAATTGAAAAATTTAAATTTATCAAATCATCTTTTCTAAAAACTATTGGTACAATATTCCAAACATTTTTTCCATTTGTAACAAATGATAAATTAAACTCTGAGACACCATTATTATTTGTATCAATCTGATATTCTACAGAAAATTCGCTTATTTTTTTTCCAACAATTTTGTATATTCGTGGTGTTTTTAATTTATCATCACATGCTTGATATACATATATTTTATCTTTTAAAATTTTTATCATGCTCTCGCTACACCAACAGCCTCCTACCTCTAATTTTTTCCCTATACCATCTGTGTACCTAAAAGGTCTTATTAAACTATTTTCCAGATTTTCAAAGTTTAAATAGCTTTTTTTCAAATCCTGCACTTTTATATAATTGCTATCACTTAAACACTTATAATTTTCGACATTAGGATTTTTGCCATCAAATTGACACTTCAAATTTCTATTTTTCAACCACGCTCGCTGAATATCAACTAAATACTTTAGCTCAGGCTGATTATCTCGAATATAATTTTTTATATCCAAATATTTTTTATTCAAATCCTGTTCACTATTTGCATAAATAGCTTTTTCACCTATTTTTTGCTGTTTTGAACCCATCGTATTCGAACATACAATTAAAGCGCTTATAAAAATTAAGATATAAATATTTTTCATGAATGAGTGCTCATAATGATGCGCTATCTAAAAATAGTGTGAAGTTTTCAAGCACAACCTTCCATTAATACTAAATCCTGATTACCTACACTTATAGAAATAATTTTTTGGCTTTCAATATCATATCTAGTTCCGATCTTTTCATTATCATCATTCCAAAAAATAATAGAATATTCATTTTTTGGATCCCCATATGGGTTTTCTATTTTTTTAAACTTTTTAGATTTATGCTTTAAATAAATCATTTTTTCATCATCACCAATTTTGACACCAGTATATGATGACCTACCATTTTTCATTGAAGAAATTACCGAAATTTGATCATTCATTATTTGAAAATCAACATCGTTATCTGCTGATTTTTTCTGAGCCATGAAGCAATCATCAATACGACTATCACTTATCTCAACTAGCTTAGAAGAAAATTTATCATTAATATTAATATTAATATCATTAAAACCATACATACCAAAATCCGTATTAAGCACCTCTTTTCTATTTTGATTATCTGTTTCAAAACCCTTCGAGCAAGATACTAGTACTAAAATAGATAAAATTAAAAGAATTGTTGCTTTCATATTAAATACTCTTAGCAATTGATAAAAATTATGAAAATATACGTAATTATTATTCATACCTGTCTTAGACTTCATCATACCCTAAATTTTCTATATTAAACTTAAAGTTCCTCTTTTCACTACTAGGCTCATTTCCTACACATTTCATTTCTTCTATTTTACTTAAATCAGCATTAAGTAAAAAACTTTGAATACAATAATTTTTCAACTTTTTCTCATTAATATTTTGAAATCTTTTAACTTCATCTTCTAGAATTGGAAATTTTCCTCCCATAACTATAAATATAGTATTTTGATAATTTTTCTTTTTATTCTCTCCACCAGATAAAAATATAACTTGTGCAGGACCTGCTCCTTCATAATTGTTAAAATTAACAGCAACTAGTGCAAGTAAGTATTCTTTACCTGCTATTTTCTTCTTCATAGTTTGGAGAATTCGAACTTCATCCTCACCCGAATAAAATAACTTTAAATCATTCCTACTAAATTCATATTTACTTAAATCAATAAAATTATTATTTATAAATAATGAATCTGATTTAAAAGGAAATTTTATTTCAGCATATGTATCTATGGATAGAAATAAAAATACAACCCATATATATCTTTTCATTTAAAATCTCCACACGTTTCTATAAATGAAATTTTATTATTTATTTATCTATTAAAATTTTGATTTTAAAAACTATAAGCAACCTTCTTGAAATCTAAGCTCACCTAGCTCACCATAATAGACTTCAAATACCTTATCACCCACAATATGAAACTTTACACCATTAACTTCATCTATTTTACTTATTAAATAATAAGAATTTTCATCATACTCATCATTAATATGTTCAAAATTTTTAAACTTTGTTTTTACCTCCTTAGAAGTAGCATTCACAAACCTAGAACGCCTATACATTGCAGATGAGATTATATCATTAACAATGATATAATCTATAGTTTCATCTTTACTTTCCGCATAAAAACAACCATCAACACCCTTAGTACTTTTATCTATTTTAATTTTATTTTCTTTTTCTAGTTGCTTATAATTACTACCAATATTCATTTTCAAAAATTCATTCTGAGTATTCTGAGTATTCTGAGTATTCTGAGTATTCTGAGTATTCTGAGTATTCTGAGTATTCTGAGTATTCTGAGTATTCTGAGTATTCTGAGTATTCTGAGTATTCTGAGTATTCTGAGTATTCTGAGTATTCTGAGTATTCTGAGTATTCTGAGTATTCTGAGTATTCTGAGTATTCTGAGTATTCTGAGTATTCTGAGTATTCTGAGTATTCTGAGTATTCTGAGTATTCTGAGTATTCTGAGTATTCTGAGTATTCTGAGTATTCTGAGTATTCTGAGTATTCTGAGTATTCTGAGTATTCTGAGTATTCTGAGTATTCTGAGTATTCTGAGTATTCTGAGTATTCTGAGTATTCTGAGTATTCTGAGTATTCTGAGTATTCTGAGTATTCTGAGTATTCTGAGTATTCTGAGTATTCTGAGTATTCTGAGTATTCTGAGTATTCTGAGTATTCTGAGTATTCTGAGTATTCTGAGTATTCTGAGTATTCTGAGTATTCTGAGTATTCTGAGTATTCTGAGTATTCTGAGTATTCTGAGTATTCTGAGTATTCTGAGTATTCTGAGTATTCTGAGTATTCTGAGTATTCTGAGTATTCTGAGTATTCTGAGTATTCTGAGTATTCTGAGTATTCTGAGTATTCTGAGTATTCTGAGTATTCTGAGTATTCTGAGTATTCTGAGTATTCTGAGTATTCTGAGTATTCTGAGTATTCTGAGTATTCTGAGTATTCTGAGTATTCTGAGTATTCTGAGTATTCTGAGTATTCTGAGTATTCTGAGTATTCTGAGTATTCTGAGTATTCTGAGTATTAAAACCGCACCCAACAAATAAAAACGCATATATATAAATTAATAAAAACCTCATATTAGATATCCTATAGACTTGGTATACATGTTCCAATATGTAAATGATGATAATAACCAGGAGCAAAATTTATTCCTAATATTTTGGGTTTTCTACTATTCCCATCTTGGGTATAAAAAGCTTTAGATCCGAACTTTTAGATCAATTTTCTTTTGTTCATTCCAATACTTTAAACATTGTTGGGTATTATCATCTACTGCATATAAACTCACACTACTCATTAGAACCATAAATGCTACTGTTTTCTTTATAAATTTCATAATTAACGTCCAAACACCAATTATTTCTATCAAAACTGTAGCTCACCATCTCAATAAAACTTAAAATATAGATTTTAAGATATCAATTTTATGGTGCATTAGAATTTCGTATCTCTAAAATTTCATTACAATCTAGAGAGTTTGAATAAACGAAGATTCGTTGTTCTTGATTCTCCAATAAAATTGCATCCTTATCTGCACCAAAAGCATTTTTAGAAACATCACATTTATAAGATGGTAACTTAAAATCTTTTACAACTTCACATTTTGGCTCAGCAGTGGACTCATCAAAGCCATACCATTCTGTAATATTTTGATTTGAACAAGAAATTTGAACTGCTTGATTACTTTCTCTCGTTGTAACTGTCTTATCCACAGCTTCCGTTGTTTCACCTACTACCAAAGCTTCACTTGTACCAGTAGGTTGTTGTATTTGTACTTTGGTATCCATTACATTTGGTTCATTATTTGAACTGTTTTGTATTTTATTCTGGCTTTTATCACTACATGCAATTAAAGCGCTTATAAAAATTAAGATATAAATATTATTCATGAATGAGTGCTCATAATGATGCGCTATCTAAAAATCACGTAAGATCAACTAGATTAGCTTTCTCATAGCTTACTTACTAGCGCTATCCAATTCTGCTGAAGATAGCCCTACATTTTCACAACCTAATGTTGCTGAGATACACTTTAAAGAATTATTTAAATCAACTTTAAATGTACCAATCTTTCCATTTTTCGCATATTTAATATTTGCCAAATAAGTATAAATTCCTTTTTTAGAATTAAATGTAAATTGATCACCAGTTAATAAATCTACATCCCCACCATATAAATCTGAATCAGATAATAGAACTGTAATTTTAGAAAAATTATTTGAATCAAAATTATAAATATAAGTAGTTACTTCAGAAGTACTATACGGACTCTTAATATAATCAATAGTACTAAACTCTCTAACTCTAAAAGCAACTATATTCTTATAATTGTACAATAATGCAAAATCCACATCAGACTTCAAGGTAGTAGTTGTTTTAAAAACATTATAAACTTTATTGTTGTTTAAAATCTGAACACCATATTTTTTTAAAGTATATTTCACTCCATTTTTATTTTTTTCGATATTCCCAAAATCTGTCAATCGTATCTTCTTTTTAGGGCTAATGACTGTATATTTGTTATATTTATCAATAAATTCTATTGGTGAATTTATTTGGATTGCATCTTGCATATAGTCATCCCAACTATTACTTGTTTTCGCAAATCCAGAAGAAATAATTAGATTAAGACCAAGTAGTAAAATTAAAGCTTTAATATTTTTCATGAGTCGTCTACTATCAAGTATTTAAAATTAATATGGTAAATTTGCATCAATAAATGGAATAGGATCAATTCTTCCAGCTAAACCTTTACCTAACACTGGTTCACTCCTAGCTTCAAAATGTAAATGTCCACCTTTAGCAATAGTGTTCATTCCCTTAGCATTACCAGTATCCCCAGTTTTACCAATGACATCACCTACATCAACAGGAGTTTTCTTTTCAACACTAATAACGGATAAATGTGCATAAAAGAAGTAGACAAATGTACTTTGTGATAATTTACTTTGCGCATATTTTTTCTGTTTCGCTGGTAAATCATTTATATTTACTTTTAAAACAACAATTTTACCATATGCTCCAGTTGTTGCCTCAGCTACCTCAATCATGCCACCACAAACTGCATAAAGCTCTTCCCCTGGATTAGCTTGTAAATCTACTCCTTGATGGTTCTTTGTTTCATTACTTCTAACCTTGCCAAATGTCGCTCCTTTTGCATTTGCCAATCCAGCAGTTCTTAATTTACAACTTGCTAATGGGTTATGCCAACTATCCGCACCTCCAATTATTTCTTGTTCAACCTTTTGTCGCGTAGAAGGTGATATTGTAGGTTTTGATGGATCAGTAGTTTTTTTAGGTTGACTAGTTTGCGGTTTAGGTGCGGGCATTGCTACAGATTGCCCTTTAAGTAACTTAATCGTTTCATCCATGCTGATATTAATTTTTGAAGTTTTCTCTTTATTAACCATGTAATTATATATATCAATATGTCCATCAATATAGTTTCGTAGCCACGCACCATATGCTGCTTTAGCATTACTAAATCGTTTTAAAAAATTAGAAGCTTGCTTATGTCCTTTTTTACCAAATTGAGTAAATAAGAGCTTATGAGCACGTTCTTCACTCAAGGTATTCAAGACAAAATTTTTCCCACCAGTCGAACCTTCATGGTGTAATAAATATGCAAATTTTGCCATCGAACTAGGTTCAGTTAAATTTTGGTAAGGTAAACCCGAAGCTTTAAAGTTACTAACTGCATAAGCTGCTGCTGCGTCAATAGCCATTTCAGCGTTGAAGCGTAAATTCAATTTTTGTAATTCAGATAATTTTGGGTTTGCTAATACATATTGCCCCACTAAAGAAGTTTTATCTTTACACATCGCTAGCCAAGTCCCATCTAAAAACTGTGTCAACCCAGCTGCTGAACTTGAATCAGCTTTACTATTTACATTCCACTCCCCTGTTTTTCTTATTTTTGCTGCCTCAGCATCAATTACTGCTGCTAATGCATGTGGTGTAAAACCATGTCGTTTAGCGGCACTAATTATATGTCGCCTATATTTATTATTTACTGGTTTTAATAGAAAATTGTCCTCCGTAAATTGAGAAGCAATAATATGGGTACTATTACCATTGTCAGTTCTTTTTTGTTCCTTTTTTTCTGAAGGAACCTGAGTTAATACTTTATTAGCTTTAGATGGACTGTTTGAAGAACCCAAAGCACCACCTATTCCCTCAAGAAATAATCGACCTTCTACTTTTAAATCATTTAATATGCTAGTAATAGAATATTGAGGAACACCTTTTTCACCATAATGATTTCCTTCAACCTTTATTTTCCGAGATGTCAATTTCAAAACTTTCTTACCAACTGGCAAGCTTTTGTGATTTGCTATTAAATCAAAAGTTCCATTAACATTTTTATAATAAACTTTTAGCCCCTTAGAATGGTCACCAATTAAAATATTCTCAAAAACACCATTTTTGGTCGTTTTTGTTATTTTCTTCCCATCAAATTCAAGCTGAATTGTAGCTGATAAAATTGGTTTAAAGGCCAAATCTAAAATGATAATTTTTAATTGTGTTTCATGTTCATCATCGCCATTCAAATCTGCTTTTAAATGTATTTTTTGTCCTATCTTTAAATTATGAATTTTTTTACCATGTAAAGAATTTATTTTTGCTAACTCTTTAACAGTAGTGTGGTATTTTTTGGAAATACCCCAAAGTGTATCACCAGCCTTAATAATATAAATATTTGACATAAATTTACCTATTCTTTTTCACTATCTAATTCAATTTGTATTCCATGCTCTCCAATATCAAAATCATCCTCATTTTCTTCATCAAACTGATCTTCATCTTCAAAAATACTTGACCAGCCATCAAAACCAATCAAAGCCTCATAGCGCTTAGATTCACTTTGTATAGATAGTTCACTTCTACCGTTAGAATTAGTGACTCCTTCCCAAATAATTTCTTTATTTTCAGGATCAAACATTTGAATTTTTGCATTTTCAATTCCCGAGCCAGCCAAACTTGAGAATAAAAAATCAACGACATATGGTCCAGCCTTAGGTAACTCAGGCACGTCATAAAATACCTTTGCCCCACTTTCAAATACATGCTGTCCACTTTTAATTTTGAAATAACCACCAGTATTAATAAAAATACCATCTTTATTAATAATCAGTTGTGAGCCACCAGCCTTAAGGTCTATCTCTTGTGTGCTTATCATTTCAATCTTGCCTTCAGTCGTAATCAGCTTAATGACTTTTTTTGCAATCATTTCAATCAAATCGTCATGAGCATGTACCTTGACTGGACCTTTGGCTGCATAAGCACTTATACCTTTTTCAGCCGCAAACAAACTCAGCCTCTCCAGCGCATGAGCCACTATATTCTTCTGTGCACTTAAATTAATCGAACCTTGAGCACTTTCAGCAATATCTTGAGAAGCTTGTAAAATGATGTCTTCTGGTGTGGTTAAAGCAATACCATTGGGAGAAGCCAATAACATCAACGCTTGACGGAAAATCTTGCCTTGTGCTTGATCCTTTTCATCATCACTATTCTCTAAATCTTGGGTATATCCATCCATAAAACCCTGTAAAGAATTGAGCGCCTGCATTGGATTAACATCCAATTTACTGCCTTTGCTAAATGTTCCACATGGGCTCATCACATCAAAATCTTTGATTTCAACATGGGTAATGACTTTACCTAAGGCTTTTAATCCAGCAAAAGGGTCAGAATCTAATTGGTCTTTTAAACCCGTAAGTTTGACCTTTAACAGGTCTGAACCATGTTCTTCCATGTTTCCAATAAAAGCTTTTAAGTTATCAACAGACTCTGTTGCTTCATCAAAAAAATCTTTAAATTCATCGACAATATTTTCAGAGTCCGTGCCAAATTTTTGAATATCATCAATAAAGCCACCACAGTCCTTCAAAGCTGAAATTGGATCGCGACTCACCGCATTTTTAAATAATCCAACAGTTGCTTGAAGCGCTTGATTAGCACCTTTCAACTCTAAAGAATTGATCAGTTTTGGCAGTCGATTCAATACATTCAACGCATCAGTTTGCTGCTTTGCTGCAATTTCACTGAGCATATTCATGCTATCAGCACCTTGTTTCAGTAAAGATTGAGCTTGTGCTGCTTCCAAATGCTCAGCAAGTGCATTTTCCTGCGCATAGGTGCTAATCAGCATTCCTTTGCCAGCTCGCACTGCACCATAAGCATCCGTACGCAATTCAAAACCTTCACCACGACCATCACTACTTGCTTTATCTTTCGGATGGCTTAGATTTCCCAAATTCAATTGAGTCGCTGCATGACTACTCTGCAACTGAGCACTGATCTGTCCTGTAGTATCATCAAAACGAAGTTGATTAAAACCTGAGCCATTCACTTCTGAAGAACGAATACCGCTGAGCTTTTTGGTATCAGGGAGCTGCCCCTTGCCATCGAACTTCGTTTGATAACGCTCTGCTTCATGCAAACGTCCCACCACAAATGGTCGGTCTACATTGCCATCAAAGAAATCAATCACAACGATTTCACCTATACGAGGATGAAACCTTGTGCCATAACCTTCGCCCGCCCATGGCGTCAGTACATCGACCCAAGCAGAATCTGTATCATTGTCATTAGAGCCTGCACCACAATCGTGCCAGTTGTCATCTGTACGAGTAAATAAAAAACGAACTTTAATACGTCCCCATTGGTCTACATAAATCGTTTCACCTTCTGGTCCGACGACTTTGGCACGTTGTGGAAATACTGCAGGACGGTGAACTAAAGGATTGTACTCAGGAACGATTGGAATTTTACGACGTACCAAAGACAACTCATTGGCCTGTCGCTGATCTTTGATTAAATGATTCCAATAGCTCAAATTGAGTAATTTGGAGAGCTGATCATATAGTTCTTTTGGTAAATTATTTTGGTTATAAAATGTCTTACCTGTGATTAAAAACTCTCGATCAGAAGACTCATGTTGATCTATTTCAGGATGCTCTTTGAGCTCAAACCAATAACCGACCTGCGCATCTCGGACTGAACTGATTGCAGTAAAATATTTGGATTGCAATTCTTGGTATTGGGTGAGTTGAGTATTTAGTTTATCCAATTGTACAGAGCTTGACCTCGTCGTTTGATCTTCACCGTTGAGATCACTCGTCCATGCAGGGCTAAGTGTCCATGCTTGTTCTAGACTTAAGGTCTCATTGTCTTGTTGTTCACTGTGTTGATGATGACTCAACGTTGTATAGGTTTGATCTTGAAGTAAATAATCCGCTTGCCAACGCTGAACCTGAATCGCTGTAGATTGAATTGAACGTTGTGCGATTAAACTGGTAATCGTGTCAAACCGTTCAGTCGCATGACTGCGATGAAAGCGAATATTTCGTCTTGGCATCGCCTTATATTGTGAATTATCATCAATTAAACGTAATTTCTGAGCTTGAATTTGAGCTGCAGAAATAGGAACAATAGAAGCTGACTCATCAATAAGCCAGCTCAAACCCTCACTCCGCCAAAGACGTGTTAAAAGTTGATGGTCGGTTTCATTTATCTGTACAATCAACGGCCGTATATCATAGTCTTTCCTTAAGCCACTACAATCTAGACTTAAGCTTGATGCAAATAATGCGCTTTTCGTTTGCCATTCTTTGAATAAAATTTCTGAAATTTCCACCACACTTTTATTCATAAAAACGCGGCTATTACGACGTTTATGCCATAAGCTTGTTGCATCTTCGAGTGTGATCTTATAAACAGTTAAAGCACCATCACTTTGACCTTGACTCGCTCCCGTCACAATCCCCGTTGTTCGATACAACTCACCAAAATCTGTCACTTGATCTACAGCAACTTGGCAACCAATAAATTGTTTTAACGCAATATTTGCATTGGTCGAAAGACACAGTAATTCTGCCTTCAAACCTTGATTGATGTGCTGCGTACCTTGGATACATTGTAAAAACACATTGGCATTGAGTACTGGGTTTGAAAATTGAACATGAATTGCCCTTTTTTGCATTCCTAAGCCAAAACGTTCTAATAAGATATTAATATTTCTAAGCATTTTAATTATTAATGGTAAATTATATTTGTAGCCATATTAAATAATAAAAAATCAAAACACAAATGAATTATTCTAAAAAAAGATCGAAATTCGAATTATTTTTAAGTTTTACAAAACAAAGGGGGCAATAGCTGCTCCCTCATGCATACCTATCAATAAATTTTAGAAAGGAACTCGCTTATAATCGCGATATTCAGGTTTCCAAAAATTCTTTTCAATATTTTGTTGTAATTGCTCATCACTGATCAATGCTGCAACACCATCTGCAATGGCTGCTTTGGCTACTTTGAAAGCAATAATTCGAGAGACTTGCTGCAATTCATTCAAATCAGGCAATAAATCTGCATTTTTATCTTGTAGTTTTGGTGAACAATCTGCCAGTGCTGTACTTGAAGCAATCAGCATATTATCCGTCACACGTGTCGCTTGAACCGCAATAACACCTAAACCAATACCTGGGAAAATATAAGAGTTATTACACTGCGAAATATTAAAAATTTGTCCCTGATAATTCACTGGTGCAAATGGGCTACCCGTCGCAATTAAAGCTTTTCCACCTGTCCACTCAACAATATCCGCAGGAACAGCTTCAACGCGTGATGTTGGGTTAGACAATGGTAAAACTATTGGATATTCACAGTTTGCTGCCAAAGTTCGAATGATTTCTTCAGTAAATAAACCCGGTTGACCCGATACACCAATCAACACAGTAGGTTTCGCATTTTTCACCACATCGAGTAATGAAATGATTTCCTCTGCATTGCCCCAATGTGCAACTTGATCAGTTTTTTGTGCCAATTTACGTTGGAAATCTAAGAGATTTGGCTGATTCTCTGTGATTAAACCAAAGCGATCGACCATGAAGACTTGAGCACGTGCCTCAGCATCTGTTAAACCTTCTGCCACCATTTGCGCAACGATCTGCTCTGCAATACCACAGCCTGCTGAACCCGCGCCAAGAAATGCAACTTTTTGGTCTTTCAGTTGTTTTCCTGCTGCACGACTCGCAGCGATCAAAGTTCCGACTGAAACTGCAGCAGTACCTTGAATATCATCATTAAAACAACAGATTTTATCACGATATTTTTCAAGTAAAGGCATAGCATTCTTTTGAGCAAAATCTTCAAACTGAATCAACGCTTTTGGCCAACGACGTTTTATTGCAGCAATGACTTCATCAACAAAACCATAATATTCTTCACCATTGATTCGAGGCTCATTCCAACCCAAATAAATTGGATCAGTTAAAAGCTGTGGGTTATTGGTTCCAACATCGAGTGTGATAGGCAATGTATAGGCAGGACTAATACCACCACATGCGGTATAAAGCGATAATTTACCAATCGGGATTCCCATTCCACCAATCCCTTGGTCACCCAATCCAAGAATACGCTCGCCATCTGTAATCACAATCACTTTGACATTTTTACGATTTACGTTATGTAAAATGTCATCAATGTGTTGACGATCTGCATAAGAAATAAATATACCGCGATGACGGCGGTAGATGTCAGAAAAACGCTGACAGGCTTCACCCACTGTCGGTGTATAAATGATTGGCATCATTTCACTAAGATGATTCTCAATAAGATGATAAAAAAGAGTTTCGTTGGTGTCTTGAATATTTCGTAAATAAATATGCTTATTGATTGCTTCACTAAATGAGCAATATTGCTGATATGAGCGCTGGCTTTGTTCTTCGATACTTTCGATCACTTGAGGAATCAAACCATGCAAGTTAAATCGAATTCGCTCTTCTTCTGTAAATGCCGAACCTTTGTTTAACAGTGGGAGTTCCAGCAAGGTATTTCCTGCATAAGGAATATATAAAGGGTGTTTTTTCAAATTTTCCGTTGTCATTTCCATTCTCATTTTGAAGTCAACAATCTATTCAACTTCGGTATTTTGCTTAACTAAGACCTTTGTCGCATATAAGCTTAAGCCTATTTTTCACGAAATGGGTATTTAGATGCGTGATAATGATATTTAGAGTATTTTACAAATTGATAAATTAAGTTTAGTTATTTTCTACCCTAAAGTAATGCTCAGATGATCGCTCATCATGCACTGCTTAATTGAAAATAGCCTCTTTCATCGTGAAAAGATGTTGTATTTATTTGTTAGATATTTTAACCAATCATTGATTTTCTTCCACTTTAGATTTATTTTATCTATGTGATTAAAACATTAAAAACCAATAACAATATGAATTCTAAATTAAATATCTTCATTTTTAGCACAATGCTACTTTGCTCGGGCTGTCAAACTGTTCAAAAAGTGTCTACGGGAGTAACCAAAACCACAGATAAAGTTAAAAATCTGGTGGGTTTAGGTGAAACTAAAGCCCCTGAAATAGATCAGCAAGGTGTGGTTGATGTCAGCAAAGCAACGCTTGAAAAATTAGAACAAATGACACTCAATATGCCTACAGGCCAGTGGGTGTATATTGAAAATGATCTACAAGGTATTTATACCCTCCAAAATAAATCGACTGATGGCAACATGCTGTATTTTCGACTAAATTGTAAAATTTCTTCACAACAGTCAGGCTTTACTATTCAGAATAAAGATGGCAAAGACCTACTCAAAGCTCATGATCCTCAAGCAGGTCAAAGTCAATTCTTAGTTGATAATAAAAATTATGGCAATCCATTTGATTTGATTAATGCGAAAAAAATGCCCTTGTTTAAAAAAGCACTGGAAAAAGCCAAAATGATTAAAATATTTAACAATTCAAAACTTTATACATTTGAAAATGCTCATTCTGAACTTTTAAATAAGCCTGTAACGTGTAGAGAATGATTAGAGGATTTGGAATAAATAACTTTAAAAATACAAATGATAAAACATTGTTTTTATTTAATTAATTTTAATTTTTAATACGATAAGCAATAAAGAAAAAATACCTTTATACGATTTAAACAAGTCAATAAAAGTAGGCTTGGTCTTGATTGCTTAATATTTCAGATCGAATACCTTTTATTCTATACAAATGCATTCCCCTAAAGCCTTCGAAATTTGCTATATTTAGCGTTTTTCTGCGACATTTATTTTCCGATAGATTATGAATACGGCCATACAAGCAGCTCTTGATCATGCAATGCAATCCCTACAAGCTGAAGGGATACTTCCATCTGACTGGAATAACAGTAGTACTTTGACGCGAACGAAAGACCGAAGCCACGGCGATTTCGCTTCAAACATTGCGATGATTGGCGCTAAAGCAGCGGGTATGAAACCTCGTGATCTAGCTGAAAAAATCTTAGCGAACCTTCCTGAAGTCATCGATATTTCTAAAGCAGAAATCGCAGGCCCGGGGTTTATCAATTTCTTTTTGAATGCTGACCAGCGTTTTGCTGTTTTGGATCAAATCCAAGCGCAAAAAGACCAATATGGTAAAACTCAAGCCAATGCAGCAAAGAAAATTCAAGTTGAATTTGTTTCTGCAAACCCGACGTCAAGCCTACATGTAGGTCATGGACGTGGTGCGGCTTATGGTATGACTGTTGCGAATTTACTTGAAGCAACAGGTGCAAAAGTTGATCGTGAATATTATGTCAATGATGCAGGTCGTCAAATGGACATCCTCGCGACATCGACTTATTTACGTTACTTGGAACTTACAGGTCAAACTTTAGTTTTCCCTAAAAATGCTTACCAAGGCGACTATGTAAAAGAAATCGCACAAACCATTATCGACAAAGATGGCGATGCTTATGTACGCCCTGTTGCTGATGTTTACCTCGATGTTCCTGAAGATGTTCAATATGCAGAAGAACTTGATGCCGAAGGCAATAAAGTTGTTGTTTCAGGTGATAAAGAAAAACACATTGATGGATTAATTTTTAATTCACAAAAATTAATTGGCGAAGGCTATCGTGTTTTCCATCAAGCCGCTTTACATGCCATTTTAGATGATATTAAAGATGATCTAGGTGAGTTTGGCGTTACGTTCAACCAATGGTTTAGCGAAGACTCTCTCATAGAAAAAATTGATGAAGCTTTGCAAACGCTTGATCAGCGTGGTTTTTTATACGAAAAAGATGGCAATATTTGGTTTAAATCAACTGAATTTGGTGATGAAAAAGACCGTGTTGTAAAACGTCGTAACGGACAAACCACTTATTTTGCATCTGACATTGCTTACCATTTAAATAAGTTACAACGTGGCTACACTGACCTAATCGACATTTGGGGTTCTGACCACCACGGCTATATTACGCGTGTGAAAGCAGCAATCGATGCGATGGGTTATGACTCGAAGAAACTAACCGTACTTTTAGTGCAGTTTGTGAGCTTATGGCGTGGCGGTGAGATGGTGCAAATGTCATCTCGTTCTGGCCAATTCGTGACTTTGCGTGATCTGCGTAAAGAAGTGGGTAATGACGCTGCTCGTTTTTATTATGTGATGCGTAAATCTGAACAACACATTGATTTTGACTTAGATCTTGCTGTTTCACAAAGTAAAGACAATGCCGTATATTACATTCAATATGCGCATGCACGTATTCAAAGTATTTTGCAAAAAGCGGGTACGGCGGGTATCGATTTTAATGTAGCAACTGCGCGTGAAAATGCAGAACAGCTTACACTTGAATCTGAAACTGAAATCTTAGCTAAGCTTGCAGCTTATCCTGAAGTGATGGTACGTGCAGCAAATAATTACGAGCCACACCAAGTGGGGAATTATTTGAAAGAACTTGCAGCATTATTCCACGGTTGGTATGCACAAGATGGTGTTAAATTCATTGATGATCAAAATGTTACGTTATCACAAGCACGTTTATTGTTATCATTAAATGTACAACAAGTATTAAAAAATGGTTTAACATTGCTTGGCGTATCAGCGCCTGAAAGCATGTAAAGAATAAGAGGAAGTCCACGTGTTTGGAAAAACGCAACGCGGTGTGTCGGAACGACCGAATAAACCTAAACAGCCTTTGATTCCGAAATGGCTGGGTATGCTCGTCGTCATATTAATCGTGTTAAGTTTTGCAGTTGCATTATTGCTCTGGAAACCGTGGGCACCTGTGCAACCTCGAAATGAAATCACTTCTGAGCATTATCAGGAAGATACCAACAAAGATTACCGTTTCTATGATTTGTTGCCACAACAACAAGTCACACCGATTCCTGATCAAGCTGTGCCTGAAACACAAACTCAGCAGCAGCCTGTGATTGTTGAAGCACCATCTCAATCGAATGATGTTAATGTTGGCGTTGATGGTTCAGAGCAAGCTGCAACACCTGTGCAAGCTCAACCAGAATACATTTTACAAGTGCGTAGCTATGATGATCCTGATGCGGCAGATGCTCGTCGTGCAGAAATTATTCTCAATGGTTTATCTGCTGATGTTGTACAAAGCTCTGAAGGGGGTAAAACTTGGTATCGTGTGATTTCAGGGCCTTATGATTCACAAAATACGGCTGTCATTGCACAACAAACTTTGCAACACAGTGGAATTGATTCAATTGTGGTTAAACGCAATTAATGAATCATTCATAAATGAATCAAAAAGGATGCTTCGGCATCCTTTTTTACGTATTGATTATTTCAAAGAGAATGCTTGATTAAAAAATTCTGAATTAACTCAGCAACTTGATCCGAATAAACTTCGGCTAAGTCATGTTGCCCATTTTCAATGATATGCAATTCCGAGTTCACTATTTTACTGTGTAAATACCGCCCCACGGCTACAGGACTAATTGGATCTACATCTCCCCAAATCAACAGTACCGGACAAGTGATTTGATCAAGCGAATCCTCCAAATTGGACTGATGCTGAACAAACCAATCAGGTACAGCAAAAGTTTGTTGATATTCTTCTCGCCAATCTGCTACATCAAAACGGCTTAAATCAATCCCGCCTGATGTTGCAACCAAGACCAATGTCTTGATTTGCTGTGGTTTCTGCAAAGCTGCTTGCACTGCAAAAATTCCTCCCATAGATTGTGCAACAACAATCGATGGTTTTTGAATGTGCTCAAGTACATACTCTTGCAGTGATTGAAAGCTTTGTACAGCAACATGGTCAGAATGACCACCAAAGCTTGGATAAGCAATGGCGACCTTCTCATATTGTTGTGGTAATTGCTTGATTACAGGTTGCCAAAATTCGGTATTACCCGATGCACCCGCTA
The DNA here is from genome assembly GCF_002233755.1 of Acinetobacter piscicola. Classification (GTDB taxonomy): domain Bacteria; phylum Pseudomonadota; class Gammaproteobacteria; order Pseudomonadales; family Moraxellaceae; genus Acinetobacter; species Acinetobacter piscicola. The sequence continues at coordinate 47,378 of NZ_NIFO01000024.1, forward strand.
AGAAAACCATATTCAAATTCATTACACCACTGAGCAAATCCACACCATTCTCTAAAAATTACTTTTTGCTTTGGCGATTTGAAATGCAGGACGTTGTTGAATTCTTTGTGCATAAGCTACTATTTGAGGATTATTGGCTTTAACTCGCTCTTGCATCGCAACGACAGGGAAACTCATTTGGATATCAGCAAAAGAAAAATCACCTGCAAAATATTCATGTTCAGACAAATAATTTTCTAAAAAAGCAGCATGTTCTTTTAAGCGTGGATTGATAAAACCACCCTTTACCCCATCGCAAATTTTATTGGCAATCGGTTTAATTAAAAATGGGACATGCTTCGGTACATTACTCATCACTAAAGTCATGACCAAATAAGGCATCAAAGAACCTTCTGCATAATGCATCCAGTAATTGTATTGCATTAAATCTTTAGGATTCTGTGGCTTAAATTTGTTTTCGGTATCATAGGTGGCTTGTAAGTATTCCAAAATAACTGCAGATTCAGCGATAACTAAATCACCATCAGTCAAAACAGGCGCTTTGCCTAAAGGATGGATTTGTTTTAATTCTGGTGGCGCTGCAAAAGTAGGCAAACGCTTATAAAATTTAACTTGATATTCGACACCTAATTCTTCAAGTGCCCATAAAATTCTTAAAGAACGTGATTGTTCTAAGTGGTGCAGTGTAATCATTTTTGTGACCTCAATTTTGTATATCGACTATAACGGATTCACATAAAAAAATGACACATTGTTTTTATACAAAGTGTCATTCTTATTTACGCGAATCAAATCAGATAATTGAGGTATTGATTTCCAAGCTGCGTAATAAAGTCTTGGTCACAGGTGTTTTTTGACAAATGTCTAAAACCTTTTGATGCATCTCATCTGACAAAGGTTCAACGAAGGATAAACGACGTTCAATCCATTCTTTGCCCTCTTTATTGGCATTAAAAAAAGCTTCAACAGTAAATTCACCTAAATCAAACTCTTTATGTTTTGCATACATACGTAACGTAATCATGGTGCAAGAGATCAGACCCGAACAGACAAAATCATAAGGTGCAGGCCCTTTATCTTGCCCGCCAATTGACTCTGGTTTATCTGTAATGAATCGATGTTTACCACTCATGATTTCACCTGACCATTGTTCAGGAAAGGTTTTTACTTTTGCACTTGAAATGACTGCCATGTTATTTTCCTTGTCTTTATTTTCGCCAATATTTACTTTGAAGCTCGCATATTATCTGGGAAAGCAGGTGCCTCTAAACGTGGTCCATCGTATTCTGGAATCGTACCAAACCGCGCATCTTGATTAATCCATTGCTCAGTTGCAGCTTTCAACTCCTCTTGCGTACGACCAACAAAATTCCACCACAGTAGAATTGGTGATTCAAATGGCTCGCCACCAATCAACAATAAACGTGAACCTTTATGCAGCTGTACTTCGATATGGCTAATACCAGGTTCTAGCACCACCATATTGTCACTGTCTAATTCATGACCATTGATGACCGCCTCACCTTCTAACGCTAAGAATCCATATTCAAATTTAGGATTGAGCGGAATACGTGTACTGGTCGATTCTTTTGCATATAAATCAACACCAACCAATTCGGTATGTACTTTTACTGGAGAAATCGTGTCCTTGAATTCACCGACCAATACGGTAAATTCAACATTGTCCTGCTCAACGACAGGTAAGACTGGATAATGATCAAACTGCGGTGCCATATTGATTCTATCGTCAGGTAAGGCAATCCAAAGTTGTGCCGCGTGCATTTTTGTTTCAGTTTCGGGTGCGACTTCAGTATGTGAAATACCATGCCCTGCCGTCATTAGATTGACTTGTTTTGGTCGAATTAACTGCTCAGAACCAATACTGTCATTATGCATCATGGTTCCTTCAATCAACCATGTAAAGGTCTGCAACCCGATATGCGGATGTGGGCCAACATCTAAACCATCACCTTGGGGGAAAGTGACAGGACCAGCATGATCTAGAAAACACCATGCGCCAATCATACGTTTTTGACGACTGGGTAAAGCGCGTTTAATAACAGTGCCTTTGCCTATTTCCGCAGAACGAATCTGAAAATCTTGTATGAATTGATTTACATATTTTTCACAATCATCAGAATTGGAAATTTCAGTATAGTTACTATTGGTCATTTTATTATCCTAAAGTTGTCCATCAGCTTAGGATGTCTAGGGGCTAATGGCAATGTATCTATCTTTAGATTATTCAATGCCAATAGTCCTTATTTAACATCATTTGATTGTATTGATCATAAAGGCTAAATCCGTATTAACCTATAACTAACTTAATACGCTGAATATTATCTATAGGACAATAGTAGTTTTGTTTTTGTTGTAAATATTTTTTTATTTTAAGAATAAAAGCCTTTGTGTACAGCATATTTTTCTCAATCTTTGAGAGAGTAATCCATTACCCATTTTATATTTTAAATAAGACTATTTTGAATAGGCTTTGTCACTCAAAAGAACTATTTGGGTACTTCTGGTGGCGTAAGATCTACAATTAAACCGGTTAATCGGCGAACGATTGGTAAGAATATCAGCACTGTTGGGTAGGCAATCGCCCATGAAAGCAGCCAAATGGGGAACCATTTGGAAAAGAATCCATCGATCACGCCTAGGTTTTTCCAAAGATTAAACATCGAAATTGCTGCACTCATTAGGCACGAAAGGAGTAATGGCATAATCCAAGTTGCATATTTTGCAGGTAGTTTTGGAATCTTGCCAATCATCATGGTTTGGTTTTTCTGCATTTTCTTCTCATTCCATCAATATGTTTATTCAACATGCGTTATTTCTTAACATGCTGTTTGAGGTGTTTCATAAACTGCCCAAACTGCGGTAAAAAATCTTTAAATAACGCATGATTTTTATTTTCTAACATCACTTCTCCAAACAGCTTTAAACCGACTACAAAGGATTTCGTGGTTTGTTCATCAAATAATTCAGCTTGTTGTAGTCGTTGTAATATCACAAAAATATCGTCATGATTTCCGACATCAAATTCTAGTTTTTCTGTATAAGTGGATGGGTTGCCTTGTGCATCGGCAAGGTGTTGTACTGTGACATGGTATTGATGTTGTTTCATATTCTTCTCTCGATTTCAGTTTTAAAGACGGGTGATTTCAACAGCCGCTTGATCAATTTTTTCAGCAATTTGTCGAACTTGCTCAGGGTTGAAATCTTGATTTTTCAGTTTTAAACGTAAGGATGTTTTTAAGTTTTCCATCGCACGATGTATATCTAAAAGTTGATCGTTGTTGTGTATCTCTCTTCGGGTTTGCAATTTTTCAAGTAGTTCTTGTGTGATCGTTTGCTGTTGTTGTAAATGTGCAATACCTGTCTGTGTAATATGATATTGCTTACGATCACTTTCCGTGGGTTCTACAGTGACAAAGCTCATATCTTCTAACCAATTCAGTGTTGGGTAGATTGTTCCCGCACTTGGGCTATACCCACCACCCACTAAATCACCAATTTCTTTAATGATTTCATAACCATGCTTCGGTGATTGTTGGATTAAATGCAAGACCAATAGCTTCATTCGCCCCGTTTCAAACAAACGCCCACGGCGCCCATGATGATGCTGTTCTTCGATCATTTGCTTTTACATCTGTATCTTTAATGGCTATTAAGATATATCTTAATATATCTTTTGTAAAGTTGGGATGTGAAAATAGATTTCAATATTTTGATAAATAATGAATTTAAGGGATAAGATATAAGAGCTCTGAGAAATTTTTAGTAATATAAAAAATTAAGATGCGTTTTAGATAATACCCATTATGTTACATGAGAATTCTAGAGTTTTATTCATATCCAATCTATAGGCTTACTACAGGCTTGAATTAATATATTTTCCAAATCATTAGTATCACCATAGATCAGAACCATTTCTATACATGTTGCTAGATATACCCTAGCCTGTTTTTCATAGAAGGTTTTTTTCAAAACTTCTTGTTGATTCTCAGGAATAATATTTGGAGCTAAATTCATGATTAATAATACAAAGTTAGATTTACTTAACCCTGGTTTAAGCATTAAAGTTCTAAGCTGGCTTAAAGAAATAACGTTAAGCTTTTCAAGAATAGTACCAGCTTGAATTACTAGGCTATAACTCATTCTTTCTCTATTATTTTGTGTAGAGCTATTAGATATAATTGCCCACTCAGGCATAGGTCTTAGAGTTTTCTCATCAGCGTCTTTATGCTTTTTGAAGTAAGAAGAAATGACTAAATACAAAACTATACTAGCTACAATTATCCCAATTATCATTATTCTCCCCTTAATTTATAGTTGAAACACCAATAACAAGCTGATTATTGATAAATTTAGTTGCAAATACCTTGTAATTTACATTATTTATTTGGGTTGTAAATATAACAGAATCTTGTTTTCTTTCTAAAATATGGATGTTGTAATTTCTATTAATGTAGTTTTCCAAATCCGAATAGAAAACATCGTCAAAAGAAATTGTTGGATTTTGAGGGTTAGTGAATTTATATGTGTATTCAATTAACTTAGAAATATTTTTTACTTTATGCTTTTTTTTCTTAATTTTAAAGAAAACAATCATAGCAATAATAGATAAAATAAATATGAAAAATTCCATGAGTATCATTTATAAACTTTAAAATGACATAATACCGCTTATGTAAAACATTTAAAAAATTAAATATTCAATTTTCCACTCCCAAACAACGAAAAGCCGACTTTTTCCTAAGTCGGCTTTTCAATTAAAATCCCACTGCCGCGCGCAGAGCGCTTGGCGTAAAACTGGCAAGCAGCGTTGCTGCTTGAAACCCCAGTTTTACTCCCATTCAATCGTTGCTGGTGGCTTAGAAGAAACGTCATACACCACACGAGAAACATCTTTGATCTCGTTCATGATACGAGTCGAAATTTTATCCACAAGATCGTAAGGAAGATGTGCAAAACGCGCTGTCATAAAGTCTACAGTTTCCACTGCACGAAGTGCGATGACCCATGCATAACGACGACCATCACCCACCACACCTACAGATTTCACAGGTTGGAATACAGCAAAGGCTTGCGCAGTCTTATCATACCAACCACTTGCACGAAGCTCTTGCATAAAGATGTCATCTGCAAGACGTAAAATGTCTGCATATTCTTTTTTCACTTCACCCAAAATACGCACGCCCAAACCTGGACCTGGGAATGGATGACGATAAAGCATTTCATGCGGTAAACCCAAAGTAGTCCCTAAACGACGTACTTCATCTTTAAACAAATCACGAATCGGCTCAACCAATTCAAAAGCTAAATCTTCTGGTAAACCACCCACATTATGGTGTGATTTAATCACATGCGCTTTACCATTTTTAGTCGCAGCAGATTCGATTACATCTGGGTAAATTGTCCCTTGTGCAAGGAAGTTTACGCCATCAAGCTTACGTGCTTCTTCAGCAAAAACTTCGATGAATTCACGACCAATAATTTTACGTTTTTTCTCAGGATCAACTTCACCTGCAAGCGCAGTTAAGAAACGCTCTTCAGCATCAGCACGAATCACTCGGATACCCATGTTTTTCGCAAACATGTCCATCACTTGCTCGCCTTCATTTAAACGAAGTAAGCCATTGTCTACAAATACACAAGTCAGTTGGTCGCCAATCGCTTTATGTAAAAGTGCAGCAACAACAGATGAATCCACGCCACCTGAAAGACCTAACAGAACTTTTTGATCACCAATTTGCTGACGTAATTGTTCAACACGTAAGTCAATGATGTTTTCCGAGTTCCAAAGATTACGACAACCACAAATGCTATGTACAAAGTTAGACAATAACTCTGCACCTTTTGCAGTATGTGTAACTTCAGGATGGAACTGTACACCATAGAAACGGCGAGCTTCATCACTCACTGCTGCAAATGGGCAACTTGGCGTGCTTGCTGTAACTTTAAAACCTGCTGGAATCGCGCTCACTTTGTCGCCATGGCTCATCCAAACATTGAGTTTGTTGTCACCATCATTCAAATCACCAAGCAATTGATCACGCTCTAAAACGTCAACAGCTGCATAACCAAATTCATGAACTGTACCTGGCTCTACTTTACCGCCAAGTTGTTCTGACATGGTTTGTAAACCATAGCAAATACCCAATACAGGTACACCTAAATTGAATACAACTTCTGGCGCACGTGGACTGCCTTCTTCATGCACACTTTCAGGGCCACCTGATAGGATGATACCGTTAGGGTTAAATGCACGAATGTCTTCTTCAGACATATCAAAAGCATACATTTCAGAATATACACCAGCTTCACGTACACGGCGTGCAATAAGCTGGCTATATTGAGAACCAAAATCCAAGATGAGGATACGGTCTTCAGTAATTTGAGTATTGGTAGTCATGGGTAAACAACTATGCAGGCAAATGAATATAAGCGCCATATTCTATCATTTTTATACGCTAGACGCACACCATTCCATCAACTTCACTAGATTTTCAAAATTTATTGAATATTATTCAGAAGTTGCTCATTCCTTTTGAGTGATTTCAATCGACTTGAATTGAATTAAGAACATAAAAAAGCCAGATAAAAATCTGGCCTTCATCAAAAAAATTAGAATTTAAAAATTATTTTTCAATCACATGATCAAGACTGAATTTACCTGCGCCATGTAACATTAAGAAGAATAGACCACCCGCCATTGCTAAATTTTTCATAAAATTAATCATGTCTTGCGCACCATCATGGAATATAAATGCAGTAATAATACTAAATAGACCCAAGCCAAAAGCAGCAAAGCGTGCTTGAAAGCCAAATAACAAGGCTAAGCCACCTCCAAATTCAACTAAAATGGTTAACGGTAATAAAGCTCCTGGTACACCCATCGACTCCATATAACCTACTGTTGCTGCATAACCTGTGATTTTCCCCCAACCAGCAGCTAGAAAAATAAATGCGATAAGTAAACGTGCAATTAAAGCTAAAGCACCATCCGTATTTGGTTGACTGACGATGTTTTTTACGATGACATTTGGATTAAACATTTTGTGACCCTTTTTGAATTTGTCTAAAATATGTACTCATATTAGCGCTGTTTAAAAATTTTAGAAATACTCATAATCATACTCATCGTCTTATAAATAGAACGCTTAAAAAGTTTAATTTTTGCCTTTAATTATTTACGTTTTAATACTGACTTTCACAGCACACACTGCTAGGATTTGTGCACAATTTCGCATAGTTTTTGCCTTATGGATCTGATTGATTTTATTTTGCACGTAGATGAACACCTCTTTGAATTTATTACCAATTATGGGGTATGGGTTTACGGTATTTTGTTTCTGATTATTTTTGTAGAAACGGGTTTGGTCGTTATGCCTTTCCTACCGGGGGATAGTTTACTTTTTGCAGCTGGTGCATTGGCAGCGTCAACAGGTGCAATGGATCCTGTTGTTTTGATTATTTTGCTTTTTATTGCCGCAGTACTGGGCGATACGGTGAATTATCATATAGGTAAATATATCGGCCCTCGAGTTTTCGAGATCGAATCAAGATTTATCAATAAAGAACATTTGGTTAAAACATCTCAGTTTTTTGATCGCCATGGTGGAAAAACCATTATCTTTGCCCGCTTTATTCCTTTTGCACGTACCTTTGCGCCTTTCGTTGCAGGTGCGAGTAGCATGAATTACAAATTCTTCCTGACTTATAATGTGATTGGTGCAATTTGTTGGGTTGGTTCATTTATTACATTGGGCTATTTATTCGGTAATATGCCGATTGTCAAAGATAATTTTACCCATTTAATTTTCGGTATTATTATTATCAGCGTTTTACCTGGAATTATTGGTTATATACGCCATAAGTTTTTTGATAAGAATAAAGGTGCTGTGCATAAATAAGCAATTCTGCTCAAATACAGACAAAATATAGAAACACAAATACAAAAAGCCGATGTTTATTCATCGGCTTTTTTATTTAAATCAAAAGATAAAATTCATAAATATTGATTTATAAAAAGATTACTTCTGAGCAACTTGGCGTTTCGGTACATAAGGACAATTTTTAAACTGAGCAGCTTGAGACAAAGCATCTTGCTCACCATAAAGACGAGACAATTCTGTATTTTTGGTATTGGAAGATTGTCCCATATTCACAGAAATACTTGGACCTATTCCCCAGCCACCGCCACTGCCCCAACCGCCACCAAGACCGAGGCCTACACCAACGCCTGTACTTTTTGCAGGTTGAACGCCATTGTTAATATACTGCTGGATACGGTCAAACTCTCCCGCCAACTGCGCACAATTCATGGCTTGATATTGCGTTGGAGACACATAGGTCGGTTTTACCGTTGTTGCACAAGCTGTGACTAGAATCGTCGTCGCTGCAACTGCAGATAGCTTTATTAATTTAGCGAATTTATAAGCAACCGTATTCGAAGTATTCATATATTTCTCGATCTTATTTCTTATCTATCTCATTGAACAACGCCTGATAGGCTTGAGTCAATTTATGATCTGTAGCCAAATGAATTAATGGAAGATTTTTATGATGCGACTCTTTCATCAATACTGAAGGTGGCAACATATTTTCCAAAACAGGCAAGCCTTCATCTTTTAACTGCTGTACCACTTCACGCGGTAATTTTGCTTGTGCTTGAAATTGATTAACCACAATTCCTTCGATTTCAAGACGTTGATTATGATCATCTTGGGTTTCGATCACATTTTCAATCAATGTTTGTAAAGCACGTTTTGAGAATACATCACAATCGAATGGAATCAACACTCGATCTGCCGAAATGAGTGCAGATAATGTAAAGAAGTTAAATGCAGGCGGTGTATCGATATAAATACGATCGTATTGCCCTACTAGGCTTTGAATAGAATCACGTAGCTTGTAAATCTTATGTTTAGATTCTAGAGCATGCTCTAAATTACCCAAACTTGGGCTTGCAGGTAATACATCTAAATCTTTAAAAGGTGAACGATGAATATATTGCTCAAAACCTTTATTTTTAGATTTTAATAAAGAGCCAATGGCATTACCAATTAAACCTTTTTGCTGATTATTTCCCAATACATCGTCATAAAAATTTTCAATATTCGGTTCTAATGCAGTTTTATCTGCTGAATAGGTCGCATCATCACCCAAAAGATATTGGCTTGAGTTGGCTTGTGGATCTAAATCAATCACTAAAGTTTTAAAACCTTGATAAGCACTAATAGCCGCCAGATTGACCGCAATACTTGACTTCCCGACACCGCCTTTTTGATTAAATACCACACGAGTCAACATACAATTTTTCCCAAAATGTCTTTATTTTTAAGCCTGTATATAGTTTAACCTAGACACTATATAACTGTGAAATTCATGTCTAACAATCAGCCAAAAACTGGTTTAATCATCACTAAAGCGATCAGCCCAATAAAAGCAATCGCCCCAACGACAATACCTGCACGGCGTTGTGCGAGAAGAATATTCTCATCTTTTTTATAGGCTTTAATTTGCGATGACAGTAATACAAGAAAAAGTATTATTTTTGCGTAAAACCACGGTTGTACATTAAAGTGGTTCATAAACAGTAAAACAACACCTGTAACGACCACAACCGTATAGCTTAAGTGTTGCAACGCAACAAAAGCCACCCGACCATTTGGATTCGGCTGTTGCCCCTGTGTTCCAACAAATAATGTTAATGCGCGTAATACAAAAACCAATAGTGCCAATGCAACACTGGTCATGTGAATAATTTTTACGATTAAATGTGCATCCATTTTATGACCCTAAATCTTAAACTTTAGGTGCATGAGCACATTCAGGACTTGCAGGCGCTTGACCTTGCCATTCACTTGGAATATAGGCATGAATTGCTAAAGCGTGAATTTTTTCAGGGCTAAGTAATGCTTTCGCAACGGCATAAACTTTTTGATGACGCTGCACTAAACGCAAGCCTGCAAATTGCTCACTCACAATGACCACTTTAAAATGTGATTCTTTACCTGGGAAATATCCACCATGACCAGCAGACTCATTGATAACTTCTAAATGTGTAGGTTCGAGCAAGTTTAATTGCTCTGTGAGTTGTTGTTCTAGGTTCATGTTGTACCCCCAAAATTTATCTTGATCTCGCTTTAGTATAACGGATTATCTTTATTTCGCTTGGTTGATTCGCAATGCTTTTGCTTCGTTTTGGGTAAAGTAAGTTAAACCAAATGCTAGAAATTCAATTTTTTTACTTTTTTTTAATAAATATGTCTTTATTTTATGCAATTAGTCGTCGACTTTGCAGAAAAATCTTGACCCTACTATCTGTTGCTGTATTATACACCGCATGCGGGAATAGCTCAGTTGGTAGAGCATAACCTTGCCAAGGTTGGGGTCGGGAGTTCGAGTCTCCTTTCCCGCTCAAAATTTTTTCATTCGGTTTTTTATTTAAAAAATTGGATAGACTCCGCGGGAATAGCTCAGTTGGTAGAGCATAACCTTGCCAAGGTTGGGGTCGGGAGTTCGAGTCTCCTTTCCCGCTCCAAAATTTTTTGATTCGGTTTTTTATTTAAAAAACTGGGTAGACTCCGCGGGAATAGCTCAGTTGGTAGAGCATAACCTTGCCAAGGTTGGGGTCGGGAGTTCGAGTCTCCTTTCCCGCTCCAAATTTTTTCATTCGGTTTTTTATTTAAAAAATTGGATAGACTCCGCGGGAATAGCTCAGTTGGTAGAGCATAACCTTGCCAAGGTTGGGGTCGGGAGTTCGAGTCTCCTTTCCCGCTCCAAAATTTTTTGATTCGGTTTTTTATTTAAAAAACTGGGTAGACTCCGCGGGAATAGCTCAGTTGGTAGAGCATAACCTTGCCAAGGTTGGGGTCGGGAGTTCGAGTCTCCTTTCCCGCTCCAAATTTTTTTGATTCGGTTTTTTATTTAAAAAACTGGGTAGACTCCGCGGGAATAGCTCAGTTGGTAGAGCATAACCTTGCCAAGGTTGGGGTCGGGAGTTCGAGTCTCCTTTCCCGCTCCAAATTCAAAAAGCCCTAATCGAAAGATTGGGGCTTTTTTATTGCTTGATTTATAGGATCTAGATTTACTTCACCTAGATTATTTTTATACTCATCTATGAATTTATTCTAATATCACAATGCTATTCATTTAAGCGTGATTCAATGATTATTGATAAACAAACTCTATCACTCCCCCTAAGCCTCATAGTCAATAGAAAACAATCAAAGCTGTGCAAAATTCAAACGACTCAAGACTTAAATCAATCAAGTGACTAGCGCTTGCCTATATTCTCGAATAGCAAATAAAAAACCAATCCGAAGATTGGTTTTTATAATAGGTTTCTTGCATAAGTCTAGTTGTGATGAACATTTATTTATAAGGGAAGTTCTCTTCTTTAGAAAGGATGAGCGTTATTACGCGCAAAGAGGATACCCTCACCCTAACCTTCTCCCTGAGCCATATATGGCGCAAGAGAAGGTACTCTCAATATTAATTTTCGATCTTTTTGACTTTTTCAAAATATCTAACAAAAACATCAATATAAAATTATCTTTCTCTTAACGCTTCTTTCGCTTTATTAAATGGTTTCAACAAGTATTCAATAATGGTTTTTTGACCTGTGCGAATATCAACTGTTGCGACCATACCTGGTGTAATTGAGAACGACTTTCCTGCTTTATTCACCAACTTATCTTTATCTGTACGAATATAAACACGATAGTAGAACTGATCCTGTTTTACTTCATCACGAATCGTATCAGGTGAAATAACCGTCACTTTTCCTTCTAAGCCGCCATAAATTGAATAATCATAAGCAGTAACTTTTACCAGTGCAGGTTGATCTGGGTGAATAAAAGCAATATCTCGTGGAGAAATACGAGCTTCAATCAATAACTGTTCATCAATAGGAACAATGGTCATCAACTTACCATTTTGTGGAACAACACCACCAATGGTTGTTACGGCAATCTCTTTCACCACACCACGAACGGGTGCTTTAAAAGTTGTCCGTTGTACCGAATCCGTACGTCCAGCGACCACTTGTTGTAGTGACTGAATATCTGCATTTGCTCTCGCCAATTCTTCACGAGATTTGACGTAATATTCATTACTTTTATCGTTAATTTGGTTTTCAAAATTATTAATATCACGCTTTAAACGTAATACTTCTACTTCCGATGCAGCCCCTTTTGCAACCAAAGGCTGTGTCATTTGTAGTTCATTTTGGACCAAAGTCAAAGCATGCTTTAAACCCGCAATAGACTCATCTAAATTTGCACGGCGTGAAGTATAAAGTGCTGTTTCTTCTCGAACCAAATTTGGCATAGCCAAAACATCTTTAGGAAAGTGAATCGCTGTTCCATTGACCTCTGCTTCTAAACGTGCAGCTGTCGCTTGAGTTGCCAGTAATTTGGTTTGACTTTCACCCACTTGTGATTCAAAACGAGTTGGATCTATTTGCGCAAGTGTTTGTCCTTTTTGAACAATATCACCCTCTTTAACATCTAAACTAGTCACCACACCGCCATCTAAGGATTGAATGGTTTGTTCCTTAGATGAAGGAATCACTTTACCCGTGCCTGTGGAAACTTCTTCTAATTTAAATACGCATGCCCAAATGAGGAACACCAATAGGCCAATCGCGACGATCCAAATAATAAAGGTTGATTTTGGCAGTGGTGGTTCAGAAAATTTAATCGCAGATGGGTTCGTCGGGCGATGGAGTACATCAGGTGCCACTTCATTACTTTGAGCTGTTTTCTGTATTGGAACTTGTTGTTCTTGTTGTTCTTGACTCATGCTGAAGCTCCTCCTACTTTTGACTGATTAGGATTTAAAATTGCATCACGTGGGCCATCTTTTACGATTTTCCCGTCATGAATTACAATGATTCGATCCACAAGTTGCAAAACAGCAGGTCGATGTGTAGCAACAACCAAAGTACGATGACCTAACCATGCCTTTAAATGCTGAATCAGCATTTTTTCAGAAACATCGTCAATCGAAGCTGTAGGTTCATCAAGAAGTACAATATTTGGATTGCGTAGCAATAAACGTGTCAGCAACAAGGCCTGTCTTTGCCCACCAGAAAAACCAACACCACCTTCAAGCACTAAATTATCCAAACCTTCTTTCTTTTGTTCCACAATTTCAAGTGCATTGGTAATTTTTAAAGCCTGAATAATTTCAGCATCCGTCGCTAAAGGTGCACCTAAGGTTAAATTTTCACGAATCGTACCAAAGAAAAGATGTGCATTTTGATTAAGTAGTGCCATATCACGGCGAACATCATCTGGATCAAGTAAGGTTTGATCTATACCATCTAAAGCAATTTTGCCTTGTACTGGCATTTGCATACCCGATAATAATTGTAATAAGGTTGATTTTCCTGCCCCATTTCGCCCTAAAATCGCAATCTTTTCACCAGGTTTAATCTTTAATTGAGGAATAATGAGCGAAGGTCTTGGATCTTCTTCACCATATTTAAATACAACGCCTTTAAACTCATAATCACCAAAAATTGCTTTACGATGAATCAGTTGTGCACGGTCGGGGTGATCAACAGGTTTTTTCATCAATTCGTCTAAACCTTCTTTGGCAACTTTGGCTTGCTGCCAACGGCCTAAAACACCCGTAATCTGTGAAATCGGCGCAAGCATTCGAGAAGATAAAATAGAACAAGCAACCAATGCACCTGTGGTCATGTCACCTTTCATGACTGCAAAGCAACCCACTAAAACAACAATCGCATAGGTTAAGCCTTGGATTTTTTGCGTCCAAGCATTGAGCCAACCTGTAATTTTGCGTTGACGCATACTGATATCAGCAGAAACCTCATTCATATGGTTCCATTGGTTTTGGAAACGGGCTTCTGCTCTTAACAATTTAATGTCTTCAATACCTTGTACAGCTTCAACTAAAATTGCGTTTCGTATCGATGATTCTCGCATACCCTCTTTCGCCAATTGTGCCAATTTCTTTTGTGCAAGAATGCCTGGAATAATCATTAACGGAACAACGAGCAGCATTACCCAAAAAATATTGCCTCCAATAATCCAGAAAATCACGAGGAATAAAAAGAAGAAAGGTAAATCTGCAACTGCACTAATGGTTGTCGATGTAACTAATTCACGAACACCTTCAAGCTCACGGATTTGTGAAATAAATGAACCCGTAGATTTAGACCGATCTTTATTGCGAATACGTAAGGCATGGCCAAATACACGATCAGAAATTTTTAAATCAGCACGTTTACCAATAATATCTGACAAATAAACACGCGCAATACGTAAGGCAAATTCAAAAATTGCTGCAATGAGCACACCACCTGCCAATACCCATAACGTTGGGACAGATTGTGATGGCACAACACGATCATAAACTTGCATCGAGAAAATAATCGTCGCCAATGCCAAAATATTGGCAATCATGGACGCAACCATAATATCGGTATAACGCTTCCAATCTTTTAGGACAATATCCCAAAACCAACTTTTCTCATATGGCTTGATATATTCATCTATACGTGCATCAGGAACTGAACTTTCTGGTCTAAAAATAAAGACTTGCTTTGTATTGGCTTGTAAATCACTCAAGCTAAAAGTTTGTGATAGACCTTGATCACCACTGAGTTGCAAGCTCGCATTTCCTTGGTTGTCTACTTTTTCAATAACAGCAACTTGCCCATTATTAAACTCAACAACAACAGGTAAACGCCAAGGGTTTAATACATCTGTAGAAAAGTCTGCTTTCCTGATATTTAAACCAATTTGACGTGTGATAATCGCAAGCAGGTCATCAACCGTTTGATATTTATTCCATTCCAACTGTAAACGAATCTGTTCTTCAGAAGGTTGAATTCGATAATGTTGTGCAACCGTTATTATGGCTTGTAGCCATGGTTGATAATTTAATGTCTTATTCATGGCTGCACTTCAAACCCTTGAATTTTTGTATTATTTAAATGATAAACATCTCTGCTTTTACCTGTCACATTCACGTAAACAGCCACAGTGTCATAGATGTCATAGCGGGCACTTTCTCTTTCAATTCTTGAGCTATGGTAAGATTGTTCAGAGCTTAATAAATCTAAAATAGAACGCTTTCCAAGTTTGTATTGCTCTTCATATAGTTCTCTTGTCTTTGCTGTAGATCGCTCACGATCTAACAGCACCCAAATTTGTTTATCTGTATTTTCAATATTTTCTCGAGCGGATCGCGTAGAATTTAGAATATTTAAATAGGTTGCATTTAATTTAGAACGTGCTGCTTGTTCTGCAAAACCTGCTGCTTTGACTTGTGAACCAACCGCACCTCCTTGATAAAAATTACTACTCACTGCAATCGAAATGGCACTATCAGTATCATTCTCTACCCCAGTATTCGGATTTTTTCCATTCAAGGCTTTATTGATAGACCCCACCAAAGAAACCGTTGGATAACGACTTAATTCAGTTTGTTTTTTCTGACTTTTCGCAACATCAATTTCTGCTTTCGCAGCGATCATTGTCGGAATTGTATTCATCTTAGGCTCATCATATAAGCCCGAAAGGTTAACAAGCTCATCTGGAATCACAAATTCCGTCCGTCCCACATCAAAACCAAGTAAGGTTCTTAATTTTTGTTCTTGTTGACGTAATTGGTTGGTTTGAGCAATCAAATATGATTTTGAATATTCAACATAACTCTGTGCTTGTACAGGGTCTGCATTACTACTAATACCGGCATCGGCCCTTAGTTTTGCAATTTGATATAACCGGGTCACCCCTTTGACTTGATCTTGCGCAATTTGTACTAAGGCACGATATCTCAATAAAGCCAATACCGCTCGTGAAGTATCTGTAGAAATTTCATCAATACTGATTAAAACATTTGCCTGCTCAACAAGCAGTTTATTTTGTTGCGTGGTTACACTCGATTTTACTTTGCCAAAATCATACAGTAATTGATTCGCTTCAACACTGTACACCTGTCGTCCTCGGTCACTGGAGGTGAAATCACCTGTATTTAAACCCGCTTTTAACTGAGGATAATATTGTGCTTTTACGACATCGATATTCGAGTTTTGTGCTGCTAAGGTTGCAATTGACTCTGCAATATTTGGATTGCGTTTAATCGCGATTTGCACAGCCTCATCTAGAGATAAATTACGCCTTGGCGCCACAGAAGAATATGCTGTCATTTCGCCTTGCTCTAGCATATCAATAGGGTTTAACGAGTCGTCTTTTCCAGTCACAGACTTTGGTGCCGTCACGACAGGAAGTTCCGTTATCTGTGCATCAGGTTCAAAAACAAAGTCTGATAATTGATTCATTTGAGCTGTTTTATAGGAATCATCTTCCTTAGGTTTAATTAAACCCTGAACGCCGTTCTTGAAACTTTTTAAATAGCTCTGTTCTTGTGCGTATGAAGGTGTCTGTATAAAAAGCATTGACCCAACTAATACGCTTAAACTTTTTACAGAAAATGATGGCTTCTTAGCTTTACACATTCGCGAATTTCACCTGGAAATAGCTTTTAATTATTAGCATTGAATTAAATGTAATGATATTTGATCTATATAAACTCAGTACTGTTAAATTGCTTAATTTAATCAATATTTTATATTACTGTACAGGCATCTTCTAAACCCAAATCCTTATCTTTTTATACATACGATTCATCGCTAACTTCGTTGTTTTTAATACATTTAGAATCTGTTTTATTAAGCAAAATAAGTGAAAAAACATGTCTATTCTTAAATAAAATGAGATTGAATGTATCACTTATCTTGCATATTAATACACAAATTTATTTATTAAAAACAAAATTGTAGCCACTTTTTTAAATTAAAAAGAGAGCTTAAACCCTCTTTTTAATTTCAATCACCAATAAACATCCGCCCTAGTACAAAATACTGTGACTTTGTAATAGGTCATCTAAATTCAATTGCTGATTTTGAAGTATCACAAGATCTTTAGCATTATATTGTGTACCACTTCCATCAAGATCAACACGAATAACACTTGAAGATCCATCTTGAACAACTGAGATGTATTGGCTAATATTTTGGTCAGTTACCGTTTGCCCACTTAATAATGAACTCACATCAATCTTATCACCTTGAGCTTTTGAGAAGTCAGTCCAAAGATCAATTTGATTGTCAAAATCATTAAATGCGGTAAATTTAACAGTATCAGCGCCAGCACCCAACTCAAGTACCTGTTCAATTGCGTTAGATGTCACATTGTCAGCATATGCAGTACCATGAACTGTACTTTCAAAACCAACTTTCAATGTTGCCGTAGCTGTTTCACCATTTGCAGCGGTTACTTTATATACAAAATTATCTGTAACAGGCGTATTGCTGGTTTGAGTATAGGTATAATCGCCATTCGCATTAATCGCTAATTTGCCGTATAGACCTTGTACCGTACTGCTCGAAGTCACATCTGTAAATGTCGCTCCACCATCAACCGAAACTGCAAGTTTTTTGGCAAAGATACCCAATGTGTCAACATTTGCACTATCTGTACCCACACCAGTGAAAATATTTCCTGAAGTAGAACCATTTGAACTTTGAGACCATTGATCAGTCACAGTTTTCGTTGTAACAGTCACATCAGTATCAAATTCTTGAGTCGAACATACACCGTAATAACCCGTTTTCGCTGTAAAATTCACACGATATTTTCCAGCTTCAGTGACATTTACATTGGCGCTAAATAATTCATTACCGGTATAAACACAATTACCGCATTTATCAAAATATTTAGAACCTGACTGTCCTGCAACATTTTCCCATTGACTGGTTTTGCTATTGTAACGCTGCAATTGCCACGTAAATGTTGTGTCATCTGCATCTTGATAAACTTTATATTGTCCAAAAATATTTTTCTCGTAGCCACCTTTTACAGCAACTTTAACAACTGACTCCGACTGACTTGCTACAGTAAAACTACTCGAAACAACACTCGATGATTTATTGTAAGTCGCTGTTAATTCACTTGAATTTACAGCTTGAGTAGATGTATTGACTTGTTTGTACATATCAATATGTACCGTATCAACATCATTTTTTAAGCTCAGCATCTTCGCAGGTTGAGAAGGATCGTTTGGATCCCACTCTAACTTCACTTCATCTGCTTTAATTTGCACAAAAACTTTTGCCGTTGAAGTATTACCATTAGCATCTTTAATGGTATAGGTAAACTGATCGACCTGACCTACAACCTTGATGTCTTTGTTTGGTGTGTACTTATAAGAACCATCAGCTTCGATCACCATTGTTCCATACTTACCCACTAAGGTTGTACCTGTTGCAGTAACATCAACAGTTTTACCGTCAGCATTGGTAATTTTCGTCACAATCTTGCTCGCACCTATATCATTTAGCAGCACATCACCTTCAAGGACATTCACTTTAATCGCTTCTAGAACATCGGATCTCGTTTCTGTTTTATAAGTCACATCTAAGCAATTTACAGACACAAAACTAAATAATGTTAAGTCTTCTGCAATAATCTTATAGTTACCTTGCTCAAGATTTTGAGTAGAAATACGACCTTGCTCTGGGAAGAATAAGAAGAATTTATTAAACAAACCAACATCTTTATTTGAAACAACTTTTGCCCAAGAACCATCTGTATTTTGCTTATATAATGTGACCTTAATCGCATCAAATAAACTACTTAATCCAAGGTTTGTCGCTTTGATATCAACACTTGTCTTCTGAGTTTCACCAACATTGAAATTAATTTCAGCTGCTTTACAACCTAGAATAGGCATACCAAGGAATTTAAATACTGAACCAAAAGATTTCTTTTCAGTATATGTTGTTGTCTTGGTTGTATAACCTAAGTCAATATCTGCTTGTGCAACATCATTATTTGCATGAATGAGAATTGGTGCTGTTGCATCCTTCGGCAGGCTCACGTTACCTGCATTATCAGTTGCTGTAACATTAACTTTTTCACCAAAGCTATATGGTCGATCTAAAGTCACTGTAAATGCACCATTGGCATCTGTTGGTGCAGTGCCAATCACATTACCATTGGCATCTTTCACAGTGATAATGCTATTTGCTTCAGCTGTACCTACAACTTGAGTACCATCCGCAGTGAATGTTGGCGTACCTAAAGCTGGTGGCGTAATATCATCTGCAATCACTGGCGCTTCAGGAGATGTATTATTTGCTGCATCTTGCGCAGATACTTTTAGTTCTTCACCATTTTTCTGTGCAGGGCTAATACCTACAGTAAAGTTACCATTTGCATCTGTTGTACCAGTGCCTATCACTGTGCCTGTAGCATCTTTGATAATAATTTTTGAGTTAGGCTCAGCTTTACCGATAACACTTGTACCCTCTGCAATCACATCTAAATCTGTCGGTGCATTTGGTGCAGTGATATCAGGTGCTGTCGCTTCATAAATAGCTGAAGACAATGGTGTTGGTGCT
>NZ_NIFO01000025.1 GCF_002233755.1 Acinetobacter piscicola
TTCGAGTCCCGTCCGCTGCGCCATTCTTTTGATTCCTGAGATCAAGACAATAGCAAAATCAGTTGATAAAGTTTCAGCGTTTTTTTAGAAATCTCTAATATCCTTAACGCACTTTATTCACAACTCTCAGGGCGCTTAGCTCAGTTGGTAGAGCGTCTGCCTTACAAGCAGAATGTCGGCGGTTCGATCCCGTCAGCGCCCACCATATTCTCTCTTTATTCATTTCATAAATTTCTATACAATCAACTTATAATTATTTTAAAAATTACCTATTACTATGAGAAATCCTTATCAACGTAAAGCTGCCTCTTCGACTCAAAAAGGACCAGTTCAAGCCATTGATCAATATAAAATTTTTGTAGAAACAATTGTTTCTCAAACTAAGTTATATGCACTTTATGATGATGGATGGGCATTGTGTTCGACACCTACAGGTCAGCAGTCTTTAGCCGTTTGGCAAAGTAAGAGTTTAGCTCAGTTATTAATCAAGGATAATTGGAGTCGCTATACACTCCAAGAGATTGATTTGATCCCTTTTTTAGATGAAATGATTCCATTTATTATTAAAAATAATACGTTGCTATCAATCAATCTCACACCAGAAGGACAAAATGTTTTGGTTTCAGGGCATAAGTTCTTGGTCGATATCAAAAACTATTTATATCAACTGTATACGACACAACCTGAATTGTTTAGAAATAATATAAATTTACCATTACCAAGAAAAATTCGAATTAATCAAATGTAAATGTAGTGAATGTACTGTCTATTATTCTAAAAGAGTGATTTTTAATACTCACCCAATAGCCAACCACTGATATAGGCAAAATATTCTCTTAGCCATGCGTTATAGCGTGTTGTGATCGGAGTTTCTGCACCGACAGTGATAAAGTTACGATAACCTTGCTTGTTGGCGATTGCACCCGCACGCAGTGTGTGGAAATCACTGGTGACAATTGCAATTTTGGAATCTAAGCCGAGTTGATGTTTTGTCAAAATCGGCTGGCTATTTTTGAGATTTAAATCGGTACTGGTACTCTGGTTTTCTTGCAGAATACGCTTGGCTGGAATTTTCGAATATTCTTGTAAATAATTGGACATGATTTCAGCTTCAGTTTTTACTTCGCCATAATCAAGCCCACCACTGACAATGATCAGTGTTTGAGGTTGTTGCGTTGCAATTTCACCTGCAGTATCTAAACGCTTCGCTAGTGTAGGCGATGCTTTGCCTTGAGTAATTCCGCTACCCAATACAATAATCGCTTGAACATTTTCAATTTGATGTTTTTGATTAGATTTAATCAGTATGTAGCCAAAGAATCCAATCAGGCTAATCAGCCAGATTCCAAATGTTATCCAACCCAAATGCCAAATCTTTTTTAATTTTAAATGTTGATTTAGAAAAGAATTGATTGGCTTTATCCATAATGCTGTTGCACAAAAAACGAGACCAATCAATAGGGGGAGTATTGTCCCTAAGTGGATTTTTTTAAATAAAATAAGGATAAATCCATCAAGGAACAGTAAAAAACCAATGATAAACAGAACAGACCGCAACACTTTGTTTTTATACATATCAATCAAAATAGTTTAAGTATTCTATTATTTTAAACTGAAATTGTATGATTATTTGTAAATAAATCTTATTTTCAAGGTCGCTAACACAAGATGTGGTATTTTCAGTTTGATGTAAATCACAATGCTGAGTAGCTGTGTAACATCGGATCAGTGAAGTAAATAATATTGTCTGGTATCCTCATATTTAAAAATCCACTTTCCAAAATACAAGACCGAGCACTTTGGCTCGGTCTATCTGTTATTAAAAAGATTTAGAATGTGTTGATAAACAATTAATAAACATCACGACGATAACGACCATCGAGACGTAACTGATCGACACGATCTTGACCAAGGATGTCGATCAAAGCTTGCTCAACATCACTTGCCATACCATTGATGCTACCACATACGTAAATGACCGCATCATTTGCTACCCAAGCTTTAAGCGCTTCGGCATGATCACGTAATTTATGATGCACATAGATTTTTTCAGCTTGATCACGAGAGAAGGCTAAATCAATACGTTTAAGCATTGCCGTGTTTTGCCAAGCTTGAACAGTATCTTTAAAGAAATAGTCATGAGCCTGTTGGCGTTCACCAAAAATAAGCCAGTTATCGGTGTAATCCAAACGAACACGAGCATGAATTAAACTCA
Source organism: Acinetobacter piscicola (assembly GCF_002233755.1). GTDB lineage: Bacteria > Pseudomonadota > Gammaproteobacteria > Pseudomonadales > Moraxellaceae > Acinetobacter > Acinetobacter piscicola. The sequence goes on from NZ_NIFO01000025.1 coordinate 2,216, forward strand.
TAAGACCTGCAATACCCGTACCATTACCAATGCAGATAATTGGGCGATTATCTGAAATTAAATGGAATGATTCATTGGTGCGAATGCGCAAAGCAACTTTATCATGTAATGCAATATGCTCAGTCAGCCAACCTGAACCAAGTCCGAGTTCACCTTGTTCATTACGTTGCTGACGAATCACTAGACGTAACACCTGTTGGGTTGGAATGCTGGCAATTGAATATTCACGTGTTGGTAGGGGAGGTAATTGTTCAAGTAAATGTTGCATACTTGAAAATGAACTTATCTCTACGGTTAAATCACGATCCCAAAGTGCTTGCTGAATGGTTTGATTCAAAGTTGTTAGTTGTGTTTCAGCATCAATTCGGTGTTTATCCAAAAAGTATTGAATACGATCTGCACTATTACTTGTTTGAATTTCAGCAATATCACCTGCTTGCCAGCTAGTATCATACGGTGCTTGCAGTTCAAGATTAAATGCAGGAGCACCCATGCTGTTTGGATTAAGCAATTCACGCTTAGCCAATTTCCACTGATCAAAGGTTTTTTCAATCGACATACCTTTTAGATCAAGCTGTGTGGTTTGTGCTAAAGCAGTGTTCCATTTTTGAATGTCATCATTATTTGCATTATTGACTTCAATTGTTGCAAATAATTGTTGTGCGCCAGATTGTTTTAACCATTGATCAATACGATGCCCAAAACCACAGTAAGAATCAGGATAATCTTGCGAACCAAGTGCTAAAACAGCATATTTTAAATGAGAAAGATCGAGTGACATAGTCATCAAATTTTTCTCAAAACTTGATGCAAGATCAGGAGCTTCACCCGTACCATAAGTACTGGCAACAAAAAGAATCTGTTTGGCTTGTTTTAAATCGTCAACCGTTACTTGTTGTATAGCTTTTACAGTTGTTGGCTGATGTGCTTCTTGTAAGCTACTTGAAGTGCGCCAAGCCAATTGTTCAGATACACCAGTCTGTGATGCATAGATGATGAGCCAAGGTGTTGCATTTGGATCAATTTGAACTGCCGAGGTGGTCTGTTTTGCTGCTAAGGTGAGTTTCTTTTGTTTACGGCGTTTGAGATAGAGCATCCAACCTGTCACAAAGAATAACGGCATAGCCAATGCAGCAAGCATGACAATGAACTGATAAACAGGCCCAAAGAAGCTACCACGATGCACAGGAAGCATACTGCTCATAATTTTTTCATTGAGCTTTTTATCTTCATATAACTCAACTTTTTCTAGCTGAGCATTTTGATAATTATAGATTGCCTTATTGCGCGCACGTTCATGTTGAGGAATCGCATCCACAAAAGAAACTTCAACTTTACCATCCGCTTTTTTAGGAATAGAAACGGTGAGAGTAGAGTAGTCACGTTTAATCTGAGAATTAAATCCACTCCAAGTTTGTGTGAGAGCGATTTGAATTTTTTCAGGTTTTATACCTTGTTTTTCATCATGTTGTCGACTTTCTCCACCAGACTGTTCACCACGATTTGGGCTGTCTTTCGCTTGTTTTTCGCTTCGAGCAGCATCACCACGGCCTTCGTCACGGTTTCCACCATCACGTTGTCCTTCTGCACGATTAGCTTGAGGCCGTTGATTGCCTTCTCCGCGACCAGCTTGCATTTCAGGTTGGGGTTTTTCTACGCCCAACACTTTGAACATGCCATTACGCCACCAGTCATACGACCAATATAAGCCTGTACATGCAAGAATTAAGTAGAAAATAACTACCCACGTACCAACAACCGCATGTAAATCCCAAAGGAAATTACGCCCTTTGAGCTTTGGTTTAATCACAAACCATTGTTTAAAAGAATGTTTTTTCGGCCAACGTAAATACAAACCACTCAGTACAAAGAAAATCAGCATCAAGGTACACGCGCCAGTAATTTGCTTACCGACTTCACCTACAGTCAAGTTGCGATGTAATTGTTGTACAAATTGGAAAAAATCTTTGCCTTTGACTTCAGGTAAAACTTCCGCTGTGTAAGGGTTAATCATCATGGTATAGCCCTTGCGTGCACCTTCTTTCACAATATTGATGCTAGAAGATTCGTCAGGTGCTGTTGCAATGCTAATACTATTGATTTTAGTTTCAGGACTTTCTGTTTGAAAATGTTGATAAATTTCAGCAGGTGTTAATTTTGCTTTATTTTCAACTTGAACAGTGAAACTGTCTGGACTTAACCATTTCTGAATGGGTTGTTCATAAGAATAAATAGCACCAGTTACCCCCATAATGGAAAGAATTAACCCTGCTGTAATCCCCAAGAACCAATGTATTTGGAAAAATGTCTTTTTAAACATGGTCGTAAAAGTGGAAATGTAATTTTGATGGACAAATTATAACTGAAGATTTAGAAGATAAAATGAATTTTGAAGATAATATTTATTCTCATTATCATTTTTATTAAAATTCTGTAATGGGGTATAAAAAAACCTCCATCATTTGGAGGTTTTTAAGAAAATTATTTTTTACAGTGTTTTAGCTTCGCCAACAACTTCTTGTAAATGTTTACGTACAGTTGCGAAAGGGAAGTTCCGGCTATCCATACGTTTAGGTAGGATATAAGCACCTTGCTGACCTTTCACTTTAAAGTTAACTAACATAAACTCAGGGGTGTTGTACCATTCATAAATATCACTCCAAGCAATGGTACCAACACCTTCTTGCGCACCCATTTGTTGACGCATGATAATGCCACTTGGTTGTACACCTAGTTTAATGCCTTTAATTTCCTGAACTGGAAATTCATTCATTTTACGTTTTACGTACCACTCAAGGCCAAATTTACGAACCAGTAAATAGACTGCTACACAGGCAAGTGCGACCCAGAAAATAATGGTTGAATAATTTTTAATGAAAATAAGGCCCAATAAAGCCAGCGCTACAACTACGCCCATAATTGCCCAAGCTTTCATTCCAATTTTATTGGTACTACGCCAAATTGCGAGTTGAGCGCTACGTTGTTCAGTTTCCGAAATTTCATACGGAACAGGTTGTAAAGTATAAGCGTAAATATTCTTGGCAGTCATAGTGTCAGTAGTGTGTATAAATCTAGTCAGAGTTTAGCACTAAATCCTCAGATTTAGTGCGCGTATTGTACCAAATAACGAAGCAAATTTTATACACATTTATAAAGAAGCCAATTCAGTTGAATGTTCATCACGTGCATGGCTTAAATTTTGTTTTAAAGTTCTTAATTGGTCTAAAATACTAAACATAAGTGATAATTGTTGAAGAATAATCAAAGATTTAGAGTCATCTAGTTCTGATTGGTTTAAGCGAGTTCGAATGTTCTGTAACATATTTTGTGCGGTTAAATCTGGCGCTTCATCTCGTAGTAAAGCTCCACGGATATCATCTAAGGCTTGATCCAATAAATTTAAAACTTCCTGATCATGTATTTGTGATCTATGTGCCCCCAAAGCGGCAATATAACTAATAAATGTATGATTTAAAGCTAAAAATTTAAATGCTAAGCCTTTTTGACTTGGATCAAAATCGGGTTCAGTGGCTAAAGTTGAAATAAGTGAAGCCACATCTGCATCTGTATTGTGTGCGGCGCGGCGGACAATCCGATAATTCAAAGCATTATTTCGACCATGATGATATTGATTGACCACTTCAGCCATATAGTTACATTGCGCTTCCAAAGAACGCTGAATGGTTCTTGGTAGGCGGCGGAATTTCCAATCAGGGAAAATAAAACTGACGCCAAACCATGCCAAAGCACAGCCAATAATTGTATCGATCATACGCGGCAGACCTGCGTCAAAACCGCTCCCGTCAAGATTAAAATTAATTAATGCCAAAGTCGTTACAAAAGCAGTGGCTTGGGCATATTGTTTACTGCGCAAATCGAAGAACAACACACCTGTGAGCACCAACAATAATAATTGCCCTTCGATGGATGGGACAAAATATAAAATGGCGTAGCCTAAAATGATTCCAGCAAGTGTGCCGATAATTCTTAAACGTAAACGACGTTTAGTCGCATTAAAATTGGGTTGACTGACAAAGAGTGCGGTGAGTAGTACCCAATAACCATATTCAATATTGGTCATTTGAATAAAAACATAACCGATGAAAAGCACAATCGAAACACGAATCGCATGTCTAAACAGAACAGATTCAGGGGTTAAATTCTGTTTAATACGGATAAAAATATCATCCCAACCTTTTAAATCATCATCTTTAAGTTGGTGCTCAATATGTTTACTTTGATCAGTGATAATGTGACGTTCAGTTTCGAGGTTTCGTAATTGAGCATCAATCGATTTGAGGTTTTGATAAAGAGAAAAGAATGCATTGATCCACATGAGATCGTATTTTTCTTCTTGCTTTAACTTGTCTAAAGAATAGCGCAGGTTTTTAAACGCATGTTCGAAGCGAGTATTATGCTCATATGCAGTGCGATGTAAGATACTATCACTTAAATCCTTACATGCTTTACCTTGTAGAGCTATAACACGTTGAAAACGAAATAAAATATCGCTGTGTTCAAATAGTCTCGCTAGTTTTTGATAATCAATATGGGCAGAATCGGCACGTTCATGAATATCTTGAGCGACAAAATAATATTGTAAACTTCGACGCGTATCACGTTGACCTCTATCGCCTTTTAAGCGAGTAAGTAGGGCTGTACGCATTTCGTTGAAGATGGTGATCAAGCGCCCATTTTCTAGCGACAAGCTAATCATGCTTTGTTGATAGCTGTCTGAAGTCATATCGACATCAAATAAATTCGATTTTGAAAATAGAAAATCACTCAGTGCTGAATAACATTGTGATAATTTATCTTGAACTTGGCGAACAGGGAAAAGCAGAAAACTAATCGTAGAAATTAGCCCATACCAAGCTGCTCCAATGACCAATAAAGTCGGTTGCATATACCATTGATCAAATAAATGCACACCAAGCATTGTATAAACAGAGATGACCAGACATCCGTAGGAAATCGTGGCATAACGACGTCCTAAAGAACCCAATAAAATCCAACCGATACAAGAAATAATCAATCCAATTGCAAATAGGATGGGATAAGGAAAAAGTAGGGTTACTGAAGTTGCGGTAATGAAAAATCCAATGTAGGTATACAATAAGTTTTGAATACGTACTGAAAAGCGATCATCAATATCACTTAAACCTGCGGCAAGTACACCTAAGGTTAAAGGAATGGTCATCAATTGATTTCCCATAAAATAAGGAACAAAAGCTGTACCTGAAAAGGCAATGATCATTCGCAAGTTATACATAAAACTTGTGTTATAGGTGGCTTTTCGGAGTTTTAACAACCAAGTCTTCAAAGGAAATCCTTATTTAATCAATAGGTGTTATGGTGATGATCAGTATAGGTAATTTATGTGACTTTTCACTCTTATCAATATCAAATCATACATCGGACAGTGTAAACTTGTCTGTAATCTTCGTATGTAATTATAAATGATCTATGTCTGAAAAAAATGCAAGACAACAGTATTCTATTGGTTGGATTATGCTTTTGGCTTTATTTACATCTTTGGGGCCATTATCCATAGATATGTATTTGCCAGCATTGCCTGAAATGGCTCAAGACTTCCATGTTTCGACACAACAAATAGCCAATACTTTACCTGCTTATTTTTTAGGTTTAGCAATCGGACAACTGATTTATGGCCCTATCAGTGATCGTATTGGGCGGAAAAAACCCTTGTATTTTGGTATGGCACTCTACACGATTGCCAGTTTGTTATGTGTCATAGCACCAGATCATTGGTCTTTGATTGCTGCACGGATTCTACAAGCACTGGGTGGCTGTGTTGGTGTGGTGATGGCACGAGCAGCGATTCGCGATTGTTTAGATGTACAAAGTTCTGCGCAAGCTTTTGCGAGTATGATGATTGTAATGGGGATCGCCCCAATTCTCGCACCAAGCATTGGTGCAGCAATTCTACATTTCTTTAATTGGCATGTGGTTTTTATTACATTGTCTTTGATCGGTTTAATCTGCTTGCTGTGTGTGCATTTTTTATTTAAAGAAACACTTGAACCAGCGCGAAGATTAAATCTAAATTTCAAACAAGTTTTTATTTTATATGGCGTTATTTTAAAAGATAAAAGCTTTCATTTTCCAATGATGGCAGGCTGTTTTACAGGTGCAGCATTGTTTTGCTATATCAGTTCAGCTTCAGCCGTGTTGATGGATGGTTACCATTTATCTCAGCAACAATTTGCCTTTGCATTCGGTTTTAACGCTTTTGGTATTATTATTTTATCGTCTTTAAATAAACGTTTAGCCAATAAAGTTTCTGTCATTAACCGTTTGAAAATAGGTGGTCTGATTCAAGTGCTTGGTGCTTTGATTATCATCATCGCTGGATTATTAGTCACCGCACCATTGGCTTTAGTCATGTTTGGACTATTTATGACTGTATCAGGCATTGGTTTTACTGGGCCTAATGCAATGGCTTTGGCAATGTCAGGGCAAGGCGCAAGGGCAGGAACGGCAAGTGCTGTTATGGGAAGTATGCAATTTGCATGTGGACTTTTGGGTGGTGTGGTTCTTAATTTATTGGTTTGGAATCCGCTATTTAATATGGGGATTTTAATGTTAGCATTCACTTTTATGGGGTTTATAACTATTTTAAAAGTTGCCCAACAACTCAGACAAAACGCGGCTTAATCCGTTCGTAGATATATTAGATATAGCTTATGTCCAACTACACTGAAATTGCATTAAAAATAGCATGATAAAAAATAAAAGGCCGACGATTCGAGTGATGATAAATCGTCGGCCAAAATACTTCGTTTAATTTAGATTCAGGCTGCTATTCTAAATCTAGATATTGAAGCATAAGTTTTAGGTCTCTCTTGGGAGGAAGGTCTCCAAATCTATGCGGATGCCGTGCACTAGGACTTGGTTGCTGCGACCTTATACTTATATAACGACATCAGTTGAGGATTGGTTGACAAGAAAATTAAAAAAACTTAAAAAAACTTCTTATAATGTATTTTTAAAGTTTGGATAAGTATCGATGGTTTCGCTAAGCAAATATTTTTTATGGTTTTTTGTTCTTTGTTTAGTGCTGACTGTGGTTATGGGATTAATCAGTTTAATTGTTCCAAATCAAATTGCAGGGATTCTTATCGCATTTCCATACTTGATCAGTATGATCATTGTGTTGCATCTGTTTCTAAATCGACAAAAGAGAGCACCTACTCAACAAGAAAAGAAAAAATTTACGATAGGTTTTAGTTTGATTTTTTGGAGCTATAATTTAGTTGGTTTAATTGGTGAAATTTTGTACTTTTCTCGACAAAACCCCGAGGTTTTAACAAACTTTCTATCTGGGTTACAAAATATTCAATTTTTAAGCATTTCAATTTTAATGTTACTCATGCTTGCTGTTCCTTTATATTTAATTACTTACTGGTTTTATGGGAAGCAAGCGCAACGTATGGCAGCAAAAATGTTTGGAGCGTAATTTTTTATCAATTGCTATTTTTCCAATAGCTCTAAAGACTTTAAAATAAAATAGGAATAAATAGAAAATGAAAACAGTTTTAGTCACAGGTGCGACAGGATTTATTGGCAGCCATTTACTTGAATATTTACTCAGTCATGGTTTTCAAGTGGTTGGATATTCACGACAACAAAAAACATCGACCAATGTACAGCTTCGATGGATCCAAGATTTTTCTGAACTTGAAAATTTAACCATAGATTATGTGGTGAATTTGGCAGGAGAAAGTATTGGAGAGGGGCGTTGGACAGCCAAACGCAAGCAACAACTGATTCAAAGTCGTGTTGGTACGACACAAAAACTTTATTGCAGCTTAGAGCAATTTCAGATCAAACCTGAATGTATCGTTTCAGCTTCGGCAATTGGATTTTACGGTATTGATTTCAATGAAAATTGGTCGGTTGAATGTGATGAAACATCACCATCTCAAAATATCTTTATGTCTGAATTGTGCCAAAAATGGGAAGCCGAAGCGCTAAGTCATCCAGACCAAAATACTAAAATTATGCGTTTAGCTGTTGTTTTTGGAAAAGGTGGTGGAATTTTGCCGCAAATATTATTACCCATTAAACTGAATTTAATTGGAAAAATCGGTACAGGCCGTCAACCGATGACTTGGGTACATGTAGATGATGTGATTCAAGCCATTCTATTTTTATTTAAAAGTAATTCTCCTCAGAAGATTTATAATGTGGTTGCACCTGATCATATTTCTCAGTCGCAATTTGCACAGCTTGCATCACAGGTTTTAAAGCGTAAACCTTTGTTATTTTTACCAAGTTTTGTGATGAAAATCTTGATGGGCGAACAATCTCAATTGGTTTTAAATGGGCAGTATGTTCAACCCAAAGCTTTGCTAAAAGAGAATTTTCAATTTCAATATGTAGATTTAACAAGTTCTTTACAGCAGATTGTGAATGCGTAAATTCTAGTTACTCATCATCAACATCTGCTTATAAGACTCTCTTTTTCATCCAGCATGTTTTAAGCGTTCTGTAGAATAAGCATCTGCATTTACTAAAGTGTCTTGATTTAAAATAAGTTGCCTAAGCAATCGAGCAGATGCAGGCCCCATACATAAACCATTACGATAATGCCCAAAATTGGCCCAAAGATTATCGAGTTCAGGCATTCGCCCAATATAAGGAATACCTGTAGGTGAGCTTGGTCTTAAGCCAGCCCATTGTTTTACAATTGGAAAATCAGCAAGCTCAGGCACCATTTCTACACAAGCTTTATAAATGTTTTGCTGTGTTTGTACGCTTGGTCGATGATCAAAACCAATATTTTCCATACTTGAACCACAAACCACATGACCATCCATACGTGGAATGAGGTACATTACTTTGTTCATACACATGGTTGGTAACCAATTTTCAGGGGTTTTGAATAGCATCATTTGCCCTTGTACGGGTTCAACTGGGATTGAAAGCTGTAATTGTTCTGACCAACAGTTTGACCATGCACCTGTCGCAATAACAAACTGATCTGCTTCAAAGTGTTGTCCACTTGATGTTTGGATAGATTGGATGTGTTGGTTTTGAATATTAAATTTTTCAATCCATGTATTTTCATACACTTCAACATTTGAGTGTTGTTTGAGATACGTAATCAGTGATTTGAGTAGTCTTGGATTTCTGATATTGGCTAAATGCGGAAAATAGATCGCATGTTGAAATTGTTGTGAAATATGCGGATTAATATGTTCAAGTTGCGTTCTTTTTAAATATTCGCAATGTTGCATTGGGTCTTGGTATTGGTCTTTGTAATTGAGTCCAATATCAAAATCATCCTCATCAAAAATTAGCATACCCGTTTCGTGAATTTGAAAATCGATACCTGTTTCAGGTTGTAATTTTGCATTCCATTGTTGATAAAACTGTTTTGCATATTGGGCAAGATGGTTGACTTCTTGAGGATATCGCCATGGATACATTGCAGAGAGAATACCACCTCCTGCCCATGAGGCAGCATGTCCAGCTTGTTGCTGGTCAAAAAGCGTGACTTTACAGCCTTGTTCTGCAAGTTCTAAGGCAGTGAGTAATCCGCTTACTCCTGCACCGATAATGGCGATGTGCATTTTGTGTTTTATACCGATACTCAATTTTGTTTTAACCCGCCTCAATTACGCTTAGTTTTACTGTCGCTCTTTAAAACTTGCTTAGATAGGGCTTTCAACTTTTCATTAAATTGATAATGAATACCTCCCTTTTTTAAAGGGAGGTTGGGAGGGATTGATTACTTCATTTCTTTTAATTGACGTGCCGCATGTTCAGCATAGTATGTCCAAATACCATCTGCGCCTGCACGACGGAAGCACATGAGTGATTCCATGATGATGCTTTCAGACAACCAGCCGTTTTGAATTGCTGCTGCGAGCATGGCATATTCACCACTGACCTGATACACAAAGGTTGGTACGCCAAAGGTGTCTTTAACTTCACGAACCACATCTAAATAAGGCATGCCTGGCTTAACAATCACCATATCTGCACCTTCTTGAATATCCAGTGCGATTTCATGCAATGCTTCCGCACGATTACCGACATCCATTTGGTAATTGTATTTATTGCCACCTTTTAAGTTCGATGATGAACCGACAGCATCACGGAATGGTCCATAAAAGCTTGATGCATATTTCGCAGAATACGCCATGATACTGGTATAAATATGACCATGACTTTCTAAAGCTGCACGGATAGCACCAATACGCCCATCCATCATATCACTCGGTGCAATCACATCTGCACCTGCTTCGGCATGACTTAAAGCTTGTTTAATCAAACATTGAACAGTTTCATCATTTAAAACATAACCTGTTTCATCGATAATACCGTCTTGGCCATGTGTTGTATAAGGGTCTAATGCGCCGTCGGTGATGAGTACCATTTCAGGTAACTCTTTTTTCAAAAGGCGTAGCGTGTTTTGCACTAAACCATCTTCATACCATGCCGCTTCTGCGGTTAAGCTTTTGTCTTGTTGTGGTGTTACTGGAAAGAGAGCGAGTTTAGAAACACCAAGTTCTAGCAAGGTTTCTGCTTTTTTCAACAGTAAATCGGCAGATAAACGTTGTACATTTGGCATGCTTGGCACATCTTGGGTTTGGTTCTGCCCTGGAAGTACGAATACTGGATAAATGAGATGATCTGCTGTGAGTTGAGTCTCTCTGACCATCGCCCTAAGTTTGTCGTTTTTACGGATACGGCGCATACGCGTAGCGGGAAAAGCAGGACGATTGAACGTATAAGTCATAACACAATCTCGTTGTTCAGTATTAAACTAGGTCATAATTGTAGTCCTTTCATATGTCTTTTGGGGAAAAACTAACGTTTTTTCTCATTATTGGTTCCGAAATTATTATGAGTGATTCTTCTAAAACTGATTCTGCACCAAGCGAATCACAAAAAAAATGGACTGGTAACTTACATTTAGGTGCGAAAGCAGATTTAAATGTTGTTCTCAACCAGCTCACCACAGCATTTAATGGTTCACCTTATTTCTCGCACAACACCATGCAAATGCGTGTCGTGAATAATGAAATTGAAGGTTATATCGAAATGCAATCATTCTTGATTGGAAATGTTGCCTTTCAGATTTTACATGGCGGTGTTGCTGCAACCTTATTGGATAGTATTGGTGGAATTGTGGCAATGGGGGAGCTTTATAAACGAGCAGAACCAGATCAACTGCCAGATACTTTAAAGAAAGTATCTCGTTTAGCAACGGTTGATATGCGGGTTGACTATTTGGCACCTGGCCGTGGTAAGCACTTCATTGCTAAAGCTGAAACTTTAAGAATGGGGCGTAAAGGTTGTACCATGCGTATGACTATGGTGAATGATGAAGGTCAAGCTATTGCAACTGCAATCGCATCTTATGCCTATTAAATTATCAAAGTGTACTAGTTAGTACAGATTGTATGAATTATGTCAATATAAGCCATCAAAATGAGCATTTTGATGGCTTATTTTTTATGAAAAAGAAGATTAAAATCAATAGTATTACAGGAAATTTTCTAACTAAACTGATGAGTAATATTTTTATTCTCACATGATGATTTTTGTCTGTAAAATTGACCGCCACAAATTTTAAAAATATGGATTCAACTCATTATCCAATATTCGCCCCATTTAAGTTGTTAAGTTGAGTTTCAGCTTAGGTACTTAAACTCGGCTAAAGATAGTGATAGAGCCAACAAACGCTAGGAATATGCGATGACGGAAGCGCAAACGACGAATGCATCTCTTGATGAGGCAAATGAATCTCAAACAGATTTAGAGGCACAGCAAAAACGTAAGAAAATGCTAAAAATATTTGCAGCGATCATTATCGTAGCAGCGATTTTATATGCAATTTGGGCTTTGGTTTTTGGAAATTCTGTAGATACAGACAATGCCTATGTCGGTGCAGAAACTGCCGAAATCACTTCTATGGTCAGTGGGCAAGTTGAAAAAGTATTAGTGAGCGATACTCAGCAAGTTAAAAAAGGCGATGTATTGGTTATTATTGATCATCGTGATGCAAAAATTGCAGTTGCTCAAGCCGAAGCTGAATTAACCAAAGCGAAGCGTCAATATACACAAAGTTCTGCAAACAGTAGTTCATTGTCTTCACAAATTTTAGTGAGTGCCGATGACATTAACAGCGTGAAAGCGCAAGTGGCGCAAGCTGGTATTGCTTATCAACAAGCTCAACAAGAGTTTGCTCGCCGTCAGCAATTGAATGCTTCAGGTGCAATTTCTAAAGAAGAATTCACCAAATCACAAAGCGCTTTAAATAATGCAAAGGCAAGCGTAGATGTTGCACAAGCAGCGCTTGCGCAAGCTGAATCTAAGCGTAAAGCGGCACAAAGTAACTTAGATGCCAATGAAGCATTGATAAAAGGTTCGTCGCAGTCTTCTACCCCCGATGTGTTGGTTGCTCAAGCTCGATTAGATCAAGCTTTATTGGACTTGCAACGTACTGAAATAAAAGCACCTTTAGATGGTGTGATTGCACGTCGTAGCATTCAAGTGGGGCAACGTATTGCAACAGGTTCAAGTTTGATGAAAATTGTTCCAATCAATGCTTTGTATGTCGATGCAAACTTTAAAGAAAGCCAATTAAAAAATGTCAAAGTCGGCCAAAAAGCCACATTGACTTCAGATTTATACGGTAAAGATGTTGAATATCATGGCACGGTGATTGGTTTCTCTGGTGGTACTGGTTCAGCATTTGCACTGATTCCTGCACAAAACGCAACAGGGAATTGGATTAAAGTCGTTCAACGTTTACCGGTACGAATCAAACTAGATCCTAAAGAATTAGCTGAGCATCCATTACGTGTGGGTTTATCTATGGAAGCTGAGGTCGATACCTCATCAGCGAAGTAATGGCTTATGAATAGCACAACTTTTCAAGGTGAGCTAAAAGGCGGTAAGTTATTACTGGCCGCTTTTTTCCTCGCATTGGCAAACTTCATGGTCGTTTTAGATATGACCATTGCCAATGTCTCCGTTCCTCATATTACGGGAAGCTTGGCAGTTTCAAGCTCGCAGGGAACATGGGTGATCACATCCTACGCTGTGGCAGAAGCGATTTGTGTACCGTTAACAGGTTGGCTAGCAGGGCGTTTTGGTGCGGTACGTATTTTTATTATTAGTTTGATTGGTTTTACTACATTTTCAGTCTTGTGTGGTTTATCCAATAGCTTGGCTATGCTAGTGCTTTGTCGTATTGGACAAGGTCTATTTGGTGGGCCAATCATGCCACTCAGCCAAACTTTGCTCATGCGTATTTTTCCGCCTGAAAAGCACTCTCAAGCCATGGGGATGTGGGCAATGACCACTGTTGTTGGCCCAATTTTAGGGCCGATTTTAGGTGGGACGATCAGTGATAATTTCTCTTGGCACTGGATTTTCTTCATTAACATTCCTGTTGGTGTGATTTGTGCATTGGGCGTAATGCGATTAATGAAAGTCGCTGAGACACCAACTGCCAAGCTTCCTATTGATACGATAGGATTAACACTTTTAATTGTGTGGATTGGTGCGCTTCAGTTGATGCTCGATCTAGGGCATGAACGAGATTGGTTTAATAACACCTTTATTTGCATACTTGCTGTGATTCTCGTGATTGGTTTTATTGCCTTTTTTATCTGGGAATATTATGAAAAGCATCCAATCGTCAATATTCAAATCTTCCGCTACCGTGGTTTCACCATTGCAACGCTGTCCTTAGCATTTGCTTTTGCAGCTTTCTTTGGCAGTATTGTTTTGATTCCGCAATGGGTACAAATCAACTTGGGCTATACCGCTTCATGGGCAGGCTATCTGACAGCAACGATGGGTTTTGGTAGTTTGTTAATGTCACCCATTGTGGCAAAAATGGCGACCAAATACGATCCTAGAGCATTGGCGAGCTTTGGTTTGATGATCTTGGGCGGCGTCACATTGATGCGTTCTTTTTGGACTACAGATGCTGACTTTATGGCATTGGCTCTACCGCAGATTATTCAAGGGTTTGCAGTTCCACTGTTCTTTATTCCATTGTCAAATATTGCTTTGGGTGTTGTTCGTCCAGATGAAGTGGCTTCAGCTGCGGGTTTGATGAACTTTATGCGAACTATGGCGGGAGCAATTGGTGCATCTATTGCCGTAACCATTTGGGATGATCATGCGAAGTTGGCACGTAGTGAGATTGTTTCCACTATGCATGTTGAAGAAACGCAACGTAACTTGGTCAATAATGGTTTCAGCCCTGAAATGGCTTTAGGTACGATTTCCAATTTAGTCGATAAAGAAGCTTTAACTCTTTCAGTCAATCATGTGTTTTTGATTTTTGCGATGATCTTTATTTTCGCAGGATTGATTATTTGGTTGTGTCCTAAACCGAAAGGAAGTGTGGGTGCAGGACATGCACACTAAATTTTGATTTAAATGGAAAGCCTACTGAAAAGTGGGCTTTTTTCTGGTCGCTATTCTGTCAGAGCAAAGCAATTTTTGGTGTTTTCTCTATTGATCAAGATCAGGCTATAATAGGGGCATTGTGTACCACTATGGGGAATATCTATGAAGTCTGAATTTCAGCAAGGGAAAATTAAACAATACGATGCCGATCGAGGCTTCGGGTTTATTGGTGGGCTTGAACAAGATATTTTCTTTCATATTTCTGATTTTCCGCTTGCAGATGGTGAGCCAAAGCGAAATGAAAGAGTTAAATTTATTGTTGTTGAAAACGATGGTAAGTTAAGAGCAATGAAAATTGAACGTGTTGAAGATCAATCAGCAAAGGCTAAAAAGACTAGAATTGTTGAAAACAATAAGTCGATTACCAATAATTTGTTGTCTAATTTTAGAAAGTGATGGTGTAAATTCCTTCCAACCTTCTTTCTTAAAGAGGGATTTTCCGTGAATTTTATAATGGTAGCGGATTCATGGTATTCCTCCCTTTTTTAAAGGGAGGTTAGGAGGGATTAAACAGAAGAATAAAAATGAAACCCTACAATAAAAACTTAAAACAACCCTCACGTGATCTCAGAAATAATATGACGGATGCGGAGTTGCTGCTTTGGAGAAGGTTACGCCGTAAACAAATTCATGGATTACAGTTTTATCGTCAAAAACCAATCTTAAATTATATCGTTGATTTTTATTGTCCATCTGCAAATTTAGTGATTGAGTGTGATGGTGGTCAGCATTATACAGATGATGGTTTAGATGCTGATCGAGTCAGGGATGGGGCTTTGGCTGGGCTTGGTTTGATGGTGTTGAGATTTGATAATTTGCAGATTTTGAATGAGATTGATGGGGTGGTGGAGCAGATTTATTGTGTTGTTGAGCAAGGATTGGAACTTATCAAATTAGAATCTCCCTCTTGCGAAACATAGTTCCTCCCTTTTTAAAAGGGAGGTTAGGAGGGATTATTTTAAGGTTATTGTTGGGATTGAATTTTCAAGATCTGCTAATTCATTCCAGCAAATAGCACCATTTGGTAAAGTCGTATTGTTAATTTCTAAAATTCCATCCAAAAGTTGTTTAATCGTAGCGTATTTAATTTCACATTCTTTAATATTATTTATACAGTTTTCAGGTTTATCTGATTCTACTGTTTCTGCAAAATATGCTGATTCAAAGTTTATGAGTGATGCTATTACGCGTGATTTATTTGTCATTTGAGCTTTTATTTTATTGTTGTTAGTCCATGCAGGATTTGTGATAGTAATTGTGTCATAAACTTTATGTTTCTCTGAACTTAAGTCTTTATTTATTTTTTTACTTAGACATTGTTGTGTATCAGTGTCGTGAAGTACGTAATATTTGTTTTTAAAGTGATTTAATACTTTCATCATTGATGCAACAGTAACTTTTCCTCTTGCTCTAATTATATTTAAATCATGGTAGTGTTCATTGATTAATGATTCTTTTTCACGGATATAATTAAATGCCGAGTATTCAGTGTCACCCTCTACAATGAGAATTTTTCCACCAAAAAATGCTTGTGAAATATGTGAGTCGAATAAATTCATTAATTTTAAATTTTCTTTATCGTCAGCATCTAGCTGTACATTTTCAGGTCTATAAAGTGTTGAAGCTTCAATGTCATTATTAAGACTTTTTTCTACCCTAATAACAGTTGTGTGATCTTTACTTAAATCAATAAAATTCGGTGAATGTGTGGCAATCATTATTTGCCAATTATTATTTTCTGGTAATGAATATAAAACATCGCGGGCGTTAGCGATAGCCAAAGGATGTAAACTTACTTCAGGTTCATCAAGAAGTAAGATGTGAGAGGTATTGGAGCCTAAATTTTCATGCTGAGATTTTGCATTTTTTGTAGTTGTATTTTTAGCTTTGATGCCTTTATCAGCTAGAAGTTTTAAAATGGTCCATAAGGCGGTTCGTCGACTACCACTTCCTTGTTTTTCCAAAGGGAATTTTTCTCCATTTATCGTCCCCATATGAACATCAAATTCATCACCAAGTAAAGTTATTTCTATTGGAGTATTTATTTCAGGTGAAGAGATTTTAAGTTCATGATTTGGAAATATTTTTCCAATTATTTCATTTGCAGAGGTTTCAAGTTCTTCAATATTTTGTGTTTGTTGACTTTTTGTAGTTTTTCTTAGGATATCTAATGACTCAATAATGGTCTCATAGATTGTTTTATCATCTTCATCTGAGCTTTTATGCGTTTTAATTGCCTCATCTAATAAATTTTTTAGTAGAGATTTAATAGCTCTTGCTTGAATTTCAGGTTCATCAAAAGTACTAACTCGGTGTGGTTTGGGTCTTCTAGCTTTTGCTACACTATTGACTCCCCAAGGCATTTTTTCAGCATCAGTTTGTATAGCAAATCTTTGTTCATGTATATTGAATCCAACTCGTATGGGGTCTTTCTTTGTACCCGTCCATGTCCATTTTTCTTTAACTAGAAAAGTTCCATCATCTAATGGTAAACACCATTCATTACCAGGTTTTGTATCATTTGTCGTAATTGAGTGTACTTCGATTTCAGGTAAACAATCTGGAGAAACTTGATTATTATGAAAGTCAGACTCTTCTAATTGTAAATTGTCTGTAACAACCTCAAAGGCTCTTAAAATTGTACTCTTACCAGCATTATTTGCTCCAACTAAAATTACAATTTTATCAATTTCTAATTCAATGGAATTTGATCCAATACAACCAAAGTTTTTAATGATTAATTTTTTAATCTTTGGAATAGACATTATTTTACCTCATAATAATAAAATTATTTACTTGATAATAATGCATTTAATTTTTTATTAAAAGGTTAATTTAATCCCTCCCAACCTCCCTTTAAAAAGGGAGGAGCTGTCACGTAATTAAATAGATACGCGAAAGTTCCCCTCTTTGGAAAAGAGGGGTTAGGGGAGATTAAAAAAAGAAAAACTCAAGAAACCGAATCATCCAAATTCGGTGCTAACCAACGCTTCGCTTCATCCAACGTCCAATTTTTACGTTGAGCATAATCGTCTAGCTGGTCACCAGAGATTTTACCCACGTTAAAATATTCAGACTGTGGATTTGCATAATAAAAACCACTAACACTTGAAGGTGGCCACATTGCAAAACTGCTGGTCAATTGCGTACCAATCTTATCAGTCGTACCTAACCAATCAAACAAAGACGCCTTTTCAGAATGCTCAGGACAAGCAGGGTAACCCGGTGCAGGACGAATACCGACATACTTCTCTTTAATCAACTCTTCATTAGAGAGTTGTTCATCTGCCTGATAACCCCAGAACTCTTTACGAACACGCTCATGCAAATGTTCAGCAAACGCTTCGGCAAAACGATCACCCAAAGATTGTGCAAGGATTGCAGAATAATCATCGCCTTTGGCTTTAAACTCATGCGCCATTTCCTCCGCACCAAAGATTGAAACCGTGAAACCACCCAAGTAGTCTTCAGCTTGATCTTTAGTCGCAACAAAATCAGCCAATGATAAATTTGGTTTACCTGTGACTTTGTCAGACTGTTGGCGAATATGATGGAACGTATGTGTTACAGATTGACCATCTTCATTAAAGACTTCAACGGAGTCTGCCGCTGAACGGTTGGCAGGGTAAATACCAAACACAGCACGAGCATCGAAGCGTTTATTTTCAATAATGTCTTTTAACATTGCTTGAGCTTGGTTATACAAATCAGTTGCAGCTTCACCGACCACTTCATCTTGTAAAATTTTCGGGAACTTACCCGCTAAACTCCAAGAAATAAAGAATGGTGTCCAGTCAAAATATTCCACCAAAGTTTCTAGTGGATAATTGGTAAGTGTTTGCATACCAATGAAATTCGGCTTCGCAGGTTTATTGGTTGCAAAATCAATTTTCAAACCATTTTCAATCGATTCCGCATAAGACAGTTTGGCTGCTTTAGGTTGCTTATTGGCAATACGTTCACGTACCTTTTCATATTCAGCACGATGTTCAGCGACAAACTTAGGTTTCATTTCAGGTGAAAGCAAAGTCGTTGCAACACCCACGGCACGAGAAGCATCAGCTACATAAATCACCGCATCATTTGAATATTGCGGATCAATTTTTACCGCAGTATGTGCTTTAGACGTCGTTGCACCACCGATCAATAACGGAATATTGAAGCCTTTACGTTGCATTTCTTTTGCAACAAACACCATTTCATCCAAAGACGGTGTGATCAAACCTGACAAGCCAATGATATCGACTTTTTCATCGATCGCAGTTTGTAAGATTTTTTCAGCAGGTACCATCACGCCAAGGTCAACAATGTCATAACCATTACAGCCAAGAACGACACCCACGATATTTTTGCCAATATCGTGCACGTCGCCCTTAACCGTTGCCATCAGCACTTTACCTTTAGATTGCGCATTGCCTTTTTCCGCTTCAATGTACGGATTTAACCAAGCCACAGCTTGCTTCATTACGCGGGCAGATTTTACCACCTGTGGTAAGAACATTTTACCTGAGCCGAATAAGTCACCGACCACGTTCATACCATCCATGAGAGGACCTTCAATCACATCCAATGGACGTTTAGATTTTAGGCGAGCTTCTTCAGTATCTTCATCAATAAATGCTGTAATTCCTTTGACTAAAGCATATTCAAGACGCTTTTCAACCGTGTCATTACGCCATTCAAGGTTTTCAACTTGTTTTTGTGCAGCACTTTGACCACGGTATTGTTCTGCAACTTCAAGGAGTTTTTCAGTGGCTTCTTGACCGCTTTCACCCTGATTTAAGTTAAGAACAACATCTTCAACGGCGTCTTTTAGTGCTTTAGGAATATCGTCATAAATCGCCATTTGACCAGCGTTAACGATTCCCATCGTCATGCCTTGTTTGATGGCATAGTAGAGGAAAACTGAGTGAATGGCTTCACGAACAGGTTCATTGCCACGGAATGAGAAGGATACGTTAGACACACCGCCTGAAATCATGGCATGTGGTAAGTTTTGCTTGATCCAACCTGTAGCTTCAATAAAGTCAACAGCATAGTTATTGTGTTCTTCAATACCTGTCGCAACTGCAAACACGTTTGGATCGAAAATAATATCTTCAGCAGGGTAGCCGACATCATTCACTAACACATCATAAGAGCGTTTACAGATTTCACGCTTACGTGCAGCGGTATCAGCCTGCCCCATTTCATCAAATGCCATGACGATAACCGCAGCACCGTACTGACGGCATAAACGTGCCTTCTCGACAAACTCGTCATAACCTTCTTTTAAGGAAATCGAGTTGACAATCGGTTTACCTTGTACGCATTTCAGACCTGCTTCAATAATTTCCCATTTCGATGAGTCAATCATGATCGGTACTTTAGAAATTTCAGGTTCAGAGGCAACCAGATTCAAAAAGTGCACCATTGCACCTTGTGAATCGAGCATGCCTTCATCCATGTTGATGTCGATGACCTGTGCGCCTGCAACGACTTGTTGTAGCGCAACGTCTAAAGCTTCAGTAAAGTTTTCTTCACGGATTAAACGGAGGAACTTTTTAGAACCTGTCACGTTGGTGCGCTCACCGACATTTACAAAAAGTGAATCATCCGAAATGTTAAAAGGCTCTAAACCACTTAAACGACATGCTGGTTTTGTTTCAGGAACTTGACGAGGTTTAATGTCTTTGACTGCATTATAAATCGCACGAATATGATCAGGTGTTGTACCACAACAACCGCCTGTAATATTAATTAAACCACTTTCAGCAAATTCTTTTAAGAATGCAGCAGTTTCTTCAGGTGTTTCATCGTATCCACCAAAGGCATTGGGTAAGCCTGCATTTGGATGCGCTGAAACAAAAGTATCCGCAACATCAGAAACTGTTTTTACATGCGGGCGCATTGCATCTGCGCCTAAAGCACAGTTAAAACCAATCGACAGTAAATCACCATGACGAACAGAGTTCCAAAATGCTTCTGCAGTTTGCCCTGTGAGCGTACGACCAGAAGCGTCGGTAATTGTTCCCGAAATCATCAGTGGTAATTCACGACCAAGCTGTTTAAAGACTTCTTTTACCGCAAAGATTGCAGCCTTACAGTTTAGCGTATCGAACACGGTTTCAATCAGGAGGATGTCTGCACCACCTTCAATCAAAGCATGTGTTGCTTCGATATAATTTTCTTTAAGCTCATCAAAAGTAATGTTACGAAATGCAGGATCATTGACATTTGGAGAGATCGAACAGGTACGTGAAGTTGGACCAAGTACACCTGCCACGAAACGTGGTTTTTCAGGTGTTGAATATTTTTCACACGCTGCTTTGGCAAGTCGTGCAGCTTCAAAGTTGATTTCATGGACTAAATCTTCCATGTGATAATCAGACATAGAAACACGTGTACCATTGAAACTGTTGGTTTCAATGATGTCTGCACCAGCATCAAGATAAGCTTCGTGAATCCCTTGGATAATCTGAGGTTGTGTGAGCACCAAAAGGTCATTGTTGCCTTTTAAGTCAGATGCCCAGTCAGCAAAACGCTCACCACGATAATCCGCTTCTTCTAATTTATGGCGTTGAATCATGGTTCCCATAGCACCATCAATGATCAGGATGCGTTGGGCAAGAAGCTCTTTTAAGGTGGCAAGTGTCGACATTTAAAACTCTCAGACAGTTTTTTAAAACGTGCAATATATTAACAGATTGTCTATATGATTACTGTAAAAGGCGATTTCAATGCTGTTTTATTCATGGGAATGTTTGATTTGTTAAATTGAACATTTTTATATAGCTGAAACAAAAACAATGCGTGTTTTTTCATCAATTTGTCATAAAAATAAGGCAAAGTATAAGAAAGTAGAGACTTATTTGTAATATTTGTCTGAAATATTACAAATATTATTGGGTCTAGAAATGCCGAGATTTAGCGATTTTTAGTTTTAATTTTTGATTTAAGTTTATGAATTTAAATATTAAATGGTTTTAATTTCTGACTTTATTCATCATTGATAGAAGTGAAATAATTGTGAAACTCGCTTTTTATTACAGCTGTTTGTCATATAATTGTCACAATTAAATTGAACAATAAGGGGATTTTATTATCCTCTTAACCGTCTGCATGAATTCGAATTTACCTCCCGTCTCAGATTCAGAACATTCAAACACTGTAAAGTCGACGAATGTACATGTACCTACACCGAAATTTTTTATGCCGGTGTTTTTGACGATTATCGTTGCAACATTGATCTACATCGGTGTGCAATTAAGTGCAGATTTGGCACATGTTCCACCTTTAAGCCTATATTCAGTTATTCTTTTAGCGACAGCCTTATTTATCGCTTTAGGCTTTGAGTTTGTTAATGGTTTCCATGATACAGCCAATGCCGTAGCCACGGTGATTTATACCAATGCATTACCTGCACCTGTTGCTGTGATGTGGGCTGGTTTTTGTAATTTTCTTGGGGTGATGGTTGCAAGTGGTGCTGTCGCATACGGCATTATTGCCTTGCTTCCTGTTGAATTGATTATGAATGTCGGAAGCGGTGCAGGTTTTGCCATGGTTTTTGCCATGCTGATCGCCGCTATCCTTTGGAATTTGGGAACATGGTTCCTTGGAATTCCTGCTTCAAGTTCTCACACCTTGATCGGTTCGATTTTAGGTGTAGGTATCATGAACTACATTTTGTTTTCATCGAGTGGTGCAAGCGGTGTAGACATGGATCAAGTGACTAAAGTGGGTAAGGCTTTATTATTCTCACCTTTAATCGGTTTTGCTTTTGCAGCAATTGTATTCTTGATTGTGAAAAAAATATTTAGAAAACAATTAGAATTGTTCCAACCACCAGAAGGCAATAAACCACCGCCACCATTGATTCGTGCAATTCTGATTTTTACCTGTACAGGTGTAAGTTTTGCGCATGGTTCAAATGATGGGCAAAAGGGGATGGGTTTGATCATGTTAATTCTGATCGGCTTGGTTCCATTGGCTTATTCTTTAAATAAAAATTTAGATCAGCATCATTTGCAATCTTTCTCTCAATTATCTGATCAAACTGCGACAGCAATCTATGCTCAGCATTCAAATATTTCAGATGAGCAAGCACGTACAACCATTACGAAATATATTCAAACTAAAGAAATGACACAGGACGTTGTACCTGCTTTGGCAAGTTTGACTGATCATTTGGGTGAACGTGTTGGTCAGTTTGATAATCTAAAAGATATTTCTGAGACTGAAATTTCTTCATTACGTAATGATATGTACTTAAGTACCACTGCTTTTAAACGTTTAGAAAAAGCAGATCAATTACCAAAAATGAGTGAATCGCAAGCGAAAACGGTCAAAGAGTATCGTAAAAATCTTGATTCATTCCTTCAATACATTCCCAACTGGGTCAAAGTTGCTGTAGCACTTGCACTGGGTTTAGGAACAATGGTAGGTTGGAAGCGTATTGTGGTTACTGTGGGTGAGCGTATTGGTAAACATCACATGACTTATGGTCAAGGGATGTCTGCTGAACTGGTTGCGATGTCTACAATCGCTGCTGCTGACGGTTTTGGTATGCCAGTTTCTACAACGCATGTATTAAACAGTGCTGTAGCAGGAACAATGGTTGCAAATAAGACTGGACTGAATTTTGCGACAGTACGTACGATTCTTTCAGCATGGATTTTTACACTACCTGCAACAATCTGCTTATCGGGTACGTTGTACTGGTTGTTATTGAAAGTATTTTAATTTTCAACTGAATTAAAAACCAAAAAACGCTGCAATTGCAGCGTTTTTTATTGGCTTAAATTTTATATATTCTCGAAAAAAACAATCTCAAAGTTTATTTTTAAATTTTATCAATGACTTTTTGATGGGGAATTTATCAGCGGCAAAACCATAGATTGCAGCAAAGGGTAAAGCTGTCCGAGCGAGATAGGCAACACGCCATAAACCACCATGATTTGCACCTTCCATCATCAATTCTAATGGATGTTGCATCGTGGTTTTAGGGTTTGCAATCGAGTTTGGATTTCTTAAATCATGAATCCATAATGCAGCCATGATGGCATTGGTTGTTTCTGGATGAAAAGCTTCAACATTAAACAAACTTGCGCCATTAAATGCGGCTTTTAACAATGGATTTTTAGTGACGGAATGGGTTGTCGTTGAAGGCGCAATATTGATGCTGACGTGTTGACCTTGGTGGCGCGCTAACGTTGCTCGCCATTGTTGGATACGTTTTGCCAATGCGTAATTCGGCCCTTGTTCGAGGACTAAACAGTCTGCAATACCATAAGATTGTCCATTATCTGAAGTGATCAACTGTGGATCGTTATTTTTAAAGAATTGCTTCATTGAAACTGTTGCAATGCTTTTGCTCAAAAGCGTTTCAAGCTTTGAGCGTTGTTGATTATTTTCTGTAGAACCTTGGATCACTTCTTTAGGAACGGCATATACATCAGTCGGTGTGCACATATACATCAGCGATGAATCAGGTTTTTGTTCACTGACATGACTCATAATACTGTCCATTGCCATGGAAACACGAACATGCTTTTCGCCATCCAAATAAGCAATAGAGGCTAAATCTAGTTTGTGTGGATTGTCACACAACCACTGCGTAATTTCAGGGATTTGGGTGAGTAGATTGGCACCTAACTTGGTTTTTAATTCTTGGATACTTTGAATATTTTCAATTTCTTTAAAACTCGGTGCATACAATGTTGCATTACCATGTTCAATGATTTTGAGAATTTTCTCCCAAACACGCTCATTGGGTAAATCAACAGCAATAATTTTGGCTTTCCAACGCGATAGCCAAGTGAGCGGGCCTGCTTCTGAAGCGGCACCAAATAACACCATGGTACGATCAGATAAATCAAACCATTCAGGATGCGCAGTAGCTTCCCGTAATGCTTGGGCATGGCTGGTCTCAATAATTCCTGTATCTTCCCAAATTTGAATTTGATTCAGTAAGGCTTTACCTTTTAAATTTTGACCATGATAAGGGACAAACCATTCTGGCTGTGTTTGAGCATGACCTTTAAAAGTTATAGTGTGAATTTTTTCAGTGATGGGTACGTTCATGACATCTTTTAAAGTGTAACGTTGCCCATGCCTAAAAAAATCAAAACTATGTTGTGCTTTATGTAGACCTTGTTTGGCTATGGTGATTGGATGGTTTATCGATGTGATACCATTTTCAACTAAGGCTTTAAAATATATAGGGTAGTTTTTTCGCCAATTTTTTTCATTCAAAACCTGTTTAGCAGTTTGATTATCTACAGTAGAGAGTGCTTCTGCTACGATTTCTTTTCCTACATTAGAGGAGCTAGATTTTTGGGTTGCAGGGTCGATTGGAAATTGTAAACCATCACTTGAACTGGACATGCAAAATATCTCGCTTCTAATGCATTATTAATATACAGATGTATACATTATCCATGCCATATTCAAGAATAGAGTGGCATTATCTACCAAAATTGTCAGATAAATATTGATAGAAGATATTTCGAAGTTAAAGTTGTAACTGTAAGCGAGTCGTCAGTAACTCTTGGATTATATGTATGATTTATTCATATATTTCGCTATTTTATGACTACATTGCCATGACTATTTCTTCGCAAACTTTTGTACGTCTGCCAAAACTTGTGCTGCATGTGTTTGTGTATTCACACTACTGTAGTGGTAGACAATATTGGCTTGCGGATCAATGAGGAAGGTTTCTCGCTTGGCAATTTTTGCAATCCCTAAGTTTCGAACAATACCAAACTGACTCGCAAGTTGATGATTAGTATCAGCCAGTATAGGGAAATTCAGCCCAAGTTTTTCTGAGAATTTTTGATGTGATTTAATATCATCTAAACTTACACCTAGGACTACCGCATTATTTTTAATAAATTCTGGGTATAAGGATTTGAATTGATTGGCTTCTTGAGTGCAACCAGGTGAATCATCTTTAGGATAAAAATATAGAACAACCCATTTACCTTTATATTGGCTCAATTCATGCCATTTTGAATTTTGATCTTGTAATTTAAATTTTGGTGCAGGTTTTCCAACCCATTGTTTTTGATCTGAATCAAATTTAGAAAAGATTGAATTTTCAGCATGACTGAATGCACTAGTTATGAATAAGGCAGAAATAGAAAGTAAGCCAATACTGACGAATTTTAATGATTTCATATTGCATACTTTCCTGAATGAATTCTATCCCGATCTTAGCAAATTTTAGGCATTTATGTTGCTGAGAAATGTTGGCATTTATTCCAAACAAATAGATGATTTTGTTACTGGTCATGTTATTAATGAGGATATTCATCTAAGAATAATGATCAAGAGTAAATAATGGATGTTGGCGCAGTTTTAATACAGCTTAAACCGAATGCTTTAACCCATGTCGATGCATGGCAAGCAGAACTCAATGCACGTAAAGATGAAGCAATTGAAACCTTAAAAGCAGAAGGCGTTTTGGTTGAGTCGTGGTTTTTTCTAGAGTTGGAAGGACAAAATTATTTATTGGCTTACATGCGAGCTGAAAATATTGAGAAAGCACAAGCTGTTGCGAAAAAGAGTCGTCTTCCAATCGACCAAGTGCATAAGCAGTTTAAAAGTAATTGGGCAAAAGTCATTCCAGCAAAGTTATTGCTCGATTTAGAAAATAACGTTGTTCTAGAAAATGAATTGAATCTAGAAAATAATTCGAACTTGGAAAATAACCTAGATATAGAAAAGAGCTAAGTCTTATACTATTTTAAATATTCAATCATCGTTTAGAGTTTAAATTGAATCAACGTATTTTACTCATTACAGGCTGGGGCGGTGGGACGAAACTGCTCAATTCACTTCAACAAGCTTTACAACAGAGAAGCTATAATGTTGAACTTATTAATATGTTTAATGCTTTGGATGAAAAAGTATTAGATCAATATATTGAAAAAGCGAAAAATTTTGATGTCATCATTGGTTGGTCATTGGGTGGACAACTTGCAACTTTACTCGTCGATCAGATAGAAAGAAAATATTCAGAGAAGAAAATTTTGATTACATTGGCATCAAATCCTTGTTTTGTTGCCAATTCTGAATGGCAAACAGCAATGGAGCAATCGACATTCCAAAACTTTAAACAATCCTTTGAAAATGATGCCATTACGACATTAAAAAAATTTGGTTATATGGTTTGCCAAGGCGTAGAGACAACAAGAGCCGATTTTCTAACTTTGCAAAGTTTGATTCAGCCGCAGAAAATTGAGTTGCTTCAAGAAGGTTTAAAGCTTTTAGAAAATTTAAATCTTGTTCATATCTTAAAAAATTCTACAGGTCGGCAATATCATCTATTTGCCAAACAAGATTTTTTAGTTAGCTACAAAGTATTAGAAAATCTGCAGAAATTAGATGCAAAGTTTTTAAATGCAGAATTAATCAGTGGCTCACATGGCTTTCCTGTATTTAAAACTGAAGAAACAACTGACAAAATCTGCCAATATTTACAAAAAATGAATTAAATCTGTAGACGAGTGGTGGATATCGCAATTTCTTTTTAATCTGCACAGGTTTAAGATGATTAAATTGTTTTTGCTGTGAAATGTACACGGAGTGAGGGATGGCTGATTTAATGACTGAATTAAATGATCAACAGTTTGATCTTGAGCATCTTTGGCATCCTTATACTTCTATGACGAATCCGCTGCCTACGTTTAAAGTCAAAAAGGCGTATGGCGCAACGATTGAGCTTGAAGATGGTCGCCAACTCATAGATGGTATGGCGTCATGGTGGTGTGCGATTCATGGTTATAATCATCCTGAACTGAATCAAGCTGTAATAAACCAATTACAAAATATGTCACATATCATGTTTGGTGGGTTTACTCATGACCCAGCAATTCAACTTGGAAAATTATTACTTGAAATTACCCCACCCAGTTTAGATAAAATTTTCTATGCAGATTCAGGTTCAGTCGCTGTTGAAGTTGCTTTGAAAATGGCTGTGCAATACTGGTCTTCTCAGGGAAATATTCAAAAAACTAATTTCGTTACACCACGTTCGGGTTATCACGGTGATACTTGGAATGCGATGTCGGTATGTGATCCTGTCACAGGAATGCATCAGATTTTTGGTTCAAGTTTACCCAATCGAATTTTTGTTCCTGCGCCGCAAGTCGGCTTTTATGATCAATGGGATCAAAGTGACATTCTCGAATTAGAAAAAACATTAACAGAACATCATGCAACTATTGCAGCTTTAATTCTTGAACCGATTGTACAGGGTGCAGGAGGAATGCGCTTTTACCACCCTGAGTATTTACATCAAGCCAAATTACTTTGTGAAAAATACAATATTCTGCTGATTTTTGATGAAATTGCGACAGGTTTTGGTCGAACTGGCAAACTGTTTGCATGGGAACATGCACAAGTTGAACCTGACATTATGTGTATAGGTAAGGGTTTGACAGGAGGCTATATGACACTTTCTGCAACTTTAACCACAAAGCATGTCGCAGAAACCATCAGTCGAGGGGAAGCGGGCGTGTTTATGCATGGGCCAACTTTTATGGCAAATCCATTGGCATGTGCTGTAGCGGTAAGAAGTATTCAATTGCTGACTTCACAGGATTGGCAAAGTAATATTCTACGTATTGAACAGCACCTTAGACAGGTTTTAACACCATTACAAACACTTGAATATGTACAGGATGTACGTGTATTGGGTGCAATTGGTGTGGTGGAATTAAGCTTTAATGTGGATATGAAAACCTTACAACAAGAATTTGTCAAAAGAGGAATTTGGATCCGTCCATTTGGAAAATTAGTCTACGTTATGCCACCCTATGTGATTTCCGAACAGCAATTAAAAATATTGTTAGAACAATTGGTTAACGTTGTGAAAGGCATGCAGGAGCACATTGCATGAGTGTTATAAACTCACATCTTGAGCATTTTTCACAGCAATTAGATAACTTGAAACAGCAAGGCAATTTGCGTCAATTTACTGCCAATATTCAACAGCAACGCTATATCACAATTGATCAGCATCAAATGTTGAATTTAGCTTCTAACGATTATTTAGGTTTGGCAGCTGATGTTCAGCTACGTGAACAGTTTTTTGATGAAACACCAAATGAACAACGTTGGATGAGTTCGTCGTCATCTAGGCTACTGACGGGAAATTTTCCTGAATATGAACAATTGGAAACCAGTTTAAGCCAAGCCTTTCATGGACGAGCAGCACTGCTTTTTAATAGTGGCTATCACATGAATATTGGTATTTTACCTGCATTGGCAGACAGTAAGACACTGATTCTTGCAGATAAACTGATTCATGCCAGTATGATTGATGGGATTCGTTTATCGAAAGCTAAATATATGCGTTATCGTCATAATGATTTAGCACATCTCACACAACTTTTGCAGCAATATCATGATGATGACGCTTTTGAGCGAATTATTGTGGTGACTGAATCTATTTTTAGTATGGATGGTGATGAAACTGATCTTGCTGAATTGGTTCAGATAAAAAAACAATTTTCTAAAGTCATGTTATATGTTGATGAAGCACATGCAATTGGCGTACGTGGTGTACAAGGCCTAGGCTGTGCTGAACAGTATGCAGTGATTGATGATATTGATTTTTTAGTTGGTGCCTTAGGTAAAGCAATGGCATCGGTGGGTGGTTATTTGATTTGCCATGCCATTATTCGAGATTATTTGATCAATTCAATGCGGCCCTTGATTTTTAGTACGGCCCAACCACCCATTTGTATGGCTTGGACAAATTTTATTTTTCAAAAAGTACAAGTGCTAAATTCACAACGTCAGTATTTACAGCAAATTAGTCAAAACCTACAACACGCTGTTCAAGCCAAAGGTTTTGATTGCCCTTCAAGTTCACATATTGTACCTGTGATTATTGGTGATTCAGCGAAAACTGTTGAAAAAGCTAAGGCTTTGCAAAAAGCAGGTTTTTATATCATGCCCGTACGCCCTCCAACTGTACCTCAGCATAGTTCACGATTGCGTATTTCCTTAACAACGCAAATTTTACAAACTGATATCGATCAGCTCGTGACTTCATTGTGAAGGTAGTATGGCGCAATGAATATTGATAAATCACAAGTGGCTTTGCGTTTTGCACAGGCAGGGCAAAGCTATAATCAACATGCTGTGGTACAAAAGCAGATTGCACAACAGTTGTTTGATTTAATTCGAAAATTTTATCCAAAAACACATGCTAAGTCCGTATTTGAAATAGGTTGTGGTTCGGGAAACTTAACTTATCCTTTGATGCAAAACTTGCAGATTCAGCATTTAATTCTGAATGATTTATATGTGCAAGTGCAGCAACATTTTCAAACGGATCAAAAATTAGAATGGTTAATTGGTGATATTGAACAGCTTGAATTTCCACAGCATTTGGATTTGATTGTTTCTAGCTCGGCATTGCAATGGATGCATGATCTCGATATGGTCTTTCAAAAATCGCATGCAAGTTTGAATCGCGATGGATATTTGTGCTTTTCGACATTTGGGCAGAAAAATTTGCAAGAAATTAAAGCTTTAACTGGACAAGGTTTGGCTTATTTATCTATTGAAAATATTCAAGAAAAATTACGGAATAGTGGTTTTGAAGTCTTATATTTGTCAGAGCAAGTAGAGCATTTGAACTTTCAGTATCCCAAACAAGTTTTACAGCATTTAAAAGCTACGGGTGTCACAGCAACAGCTTCAAATTTTCGTTGGACAAAACAGACACTACAAGACTTTTATCTGAATTATCAAAAAATTATGCATCAAAATGAGTCTGGAGAAAAATTTTACTCACTGACTTATCATCCAATTTATTGTATCGCTCGGAGACTGCCATGACTGCATCCATTTATTTTATTAGTGGGATAGATACTGGAATTGGTAAGACGTACACGACGGGTTATTTAGCCAAGTTGTGGAATGAGCAAGGCAAAAAAACCATTACTCAAAAATTAATACAAACGGGTAATATTGATATTTCAGAAGATATTGAACAGCATCGTCAAATCATGGGTATGGGCTGGTTTCCTGAAGATGAAGCTAAACTGACCATGCCTGAAATTTTTACTTATCCAGCTTCGCCGCATTTGGCGACTAAAATCGATGGTCGTGAAATTGATTTTCAGAAAATTGAAAATGCGACTCAACAACTTGCTGAAAAATATCAAGTTGTTTTGCTAGAAGGCGCTGGTGGCTTAATGGTTCCACTGACAACTGATGTGTTAACCATTGATTATCTTGTAGAAAAACAATTCCCTGTGATTCTTGTCAGTTCAGGCAGATTGGGAAGTATTAACCATACCATTCTAAGTTTGGAAGCTTTAAAAAGCCGTGGTTTAGCATTGTATGCTTTGGCCTATAACTTAAATGATGAATCGCAAGATGCATTAATTTCCCAAGATACTGCTGAATACTTAAAAGCTTATTTAGCAAAACATTTTCCAGAAGCTTTGTGGATTGATATTCCAGTTTTGTAATAGATCAGAAGTTGGGAATAATTTTTTTCGACATCAATAGAATAAGAGCTTCTCGTTTTATTGATCAGTTTTTCTATTGGTTGATTTGTTGTGGGTAGATGTATTTACGATAGATTGGTAGAAGAATCGGCAGCAATAAGAAATGAATTAAACTGGTCGTCCAAATCACGATAATGAGTGCTGCAATGTATGATGGAACATCATTTGCCCAAACGAAACTAAGTAAAGGTAAAAGGATAGGTAAGATGGAGCAAAAGGCATAACTAATAAAAGGGTGTTTAACTGCATATCTTGAGCAAAATAGAAAAGCATAACTCATGATCCAAATGGCATAGATAAAACACGCTTGTAGAATTTCAGAAGTTGGATAGTTATTGTGTATTTGTAAAGATAAAATTTGAGCATTATCGATTTGTTCTTGCGTAGGAAATTGACCTTGATAGGCAATATAGCCACAAGCACATAGCCAAATAAAGAACAGTGGTATCAATATAAAATATCTTCTATTCATCTTGTTATTTTTTTGATCAATAAATAATCACTATAAAAATAGTTACTTTTAATTGCAAGTTTTGCTAGGTTTTGTTCTGTATATATTCAGTTTAAAAGTCGTAATCTTTGCGATGAAGGATCATGTTTTCAATCTAGATATAGATAAAGTAAATCTGTTGATATGAGTAAAACGTGAATCAAAAAAAGCGCTAATAAACTGAATTATTAGCGCTTTCTTTTACTCATTGCTTATCAATTACCATTGGCTGAAATACCAATCTTTTTCACATTTAAGCGTTGTGCAGCGGCCATGACCATTGCAACATCTTTATATTCAGACATTTTGTCAGGCTGCACTTTAATTTGATCTTGATCAGATTTCTGTGCAACACCTGCAAATAGAACTTCTAAAGCTTGTTTGTTTTCAACAGGTTGGCCATTCCAAAAGAGTTTACCTTGAGCATCAATACGTAAAGTAATGGGTTCAGGTGGTTTCTCATTGGTTGGCGGTGGTGGTGCTCCGTTAGGTAAATCAATATTAATTGAGTTATTCGGAATTGGTATCGTGATAATAAACATGATCAACAAGACCAACATCACGTCAATAAGTGGAGTCATATTGACGTCTAACATCACATCATCATCGTCTTTATTGGAACCTACATTCATACCCATAAGTTGTTCCTTCTATCCGATTATGGTGCGGCAACAGGTGTCGTGACAAATGCAATTTTGCCAATACCCGCCTGTTGAGTTGCACTAATGACTTCGTCAATCGCTTCATATTTAGTGACTTGATCGCCACGAATATGAACTTCAGGTTGTGGGCGTTTTTGCGCTTCAACCTGTAGGCGACTAACCAATGTACTTTTATCTGCGATATATTTTTCATTCCAAAAAATATCTCCAGCCTTATTCACAGCAATTTGAATATTGATCGGCTTGGTTACATAAGGAACGTTCTTTTCCTCAGGTAACTTGACTGGAACTGTATGGATCGCAACAGGCACTGTAATTAAAAAGATAATGAGCAGTACCAACATAATATCAACCAATGGTGTGGTATTAATGGCTGCAATTACATCATCTTCGTCACCATCTGAATTGATCATCATTCCCATGGCTGATGCCTCACTTATTTAATTTCGTTATTTTTAGTGCTATCGTTTTTGATTTCACCGCTTAATAAAACAGTATGTAAATCAGAACCAAAAGTACGAACATTATCTAATACAGCTTTGTTACGACGCGTTAACCAGTTGTAACCGAGTACTGCTGGAACAGCTACCGCAAGACCAATTGCTGTCATAATCAAGGCTTCACCTACAGGGCCAGCTACTTTATCGATAGACGCTTGACCTGAGATACCAATGGCAGTTAATGCATGATAAATACCCCAAACGGTACCAAACAATCCAACGAATGGTGCAGTTGAACCGACTGTTGCTAAGAATGCTAAACCACCGCTTAAATGACTTTGGATTTTATCAATCGCACGTTGAATAGAAATTGTTACCCAAGTATTGAAGTCAATACGTTCAAGTAAGTTTCCACCATGCTTCTTCGTTGAGTTGATGCCTTTTTCAGCAATAAAGCGATATGCACTTTCTTCAGCGAGCGTTTCAGCAGCATTGTCAATTGACGCTGCTTCCCAAAATTTTGCTTCAGCTTCTTTACCTTGGCGCTTAATTTTTGCTTGTTGGATAAACTTGGTCACCATGATGTACCAAGTACCAATCGACATTAATACTAGAATGAAGAGGGTAGATTTTGCAACGATGTCGCCTTCACGCCACAATGCTTCTAAACCATAAGGGTTATGGGTAGGTGCTGCCGCAGGTTTTGGTGGTGGCGTATGTATTTCACTATTTGCTGCTGCTGGTGCAGTCGCTGCTGGTGCTGCTGATTCTTCAGCAAAAGCTGAATGAATTGGGAGTAATGTACTTGCAGCTAAAAGTGTTGCTGAAGCAAATAGTTGAGCAGGTTTCATCATTTTATTCATTCATAATCTCCAAAATTTTTTATGCAATTCATTAATTCAGTACAAATTCATAAGGAATGTCATACCAAGATTCTTGAGGTTCACCATTTTTCATTGCTGGTTTAAAAGTACATAAGCTAAATGCTTTTGATGCCGCTTTATCGAGAGATTTAGCACCACTTGATTTTTTAACTTTAGCTTCTTTAACTTTACCGTCCGTACCGACATAAACTGAGATCAGTACTTCACCTTGTTCCTCATTTTGTAAAGCATCACGAGGGTAGTCAGGTTTTTTACATCCAGCTTCACCGCCAGCTACACCACGAGTTTCACCCGTTGGTTTGGGTGCTGGTGCAGGATCAGATTTAGGTGTTGGTGATGGATTTGGACTCGGAGATGGATTTGGACTCGGAGATGGCGTTGGATTCTGAGTAGGAGTCGGTGTTGCCTGAACTTTTTCCGTCGGTTTTACCACAGGTTTTGGATCAGGTGTTTGCAATACTTTATCGACAAGCTTTGGTGGCTCAGGCGGTTTTTCAATTGGTTTGGGTTTCGGTGGATCTGGTTTTTTGTCCTGAATAATGAGTAATTCAACAGGTTGTTCTACTGGTTTTTCACCATTTTTAGCTAAACCTGTGATTAATCCATAGAGAACGATTAGATGCAGTAATATTACTACTCCAATACCAATCAGGCGTTTGGCAGAGTTATTTTCTAAATCTGAAAAATTCGTGCCCATTGTTACTCCTGAAATGAGAGACAAACAATCAATAGTAAAAGTGTGACTATAAAAAAATTGTTATTTCAATTCTGTTGTTTGGCTAAAGTGAAGTATTAAATCTCGCAAACATCATCTGCGGTCTAAGAGACTGAGACGATGTTTGCGAAACTGCCATTTTTAGAACTTGTAAGTTGCTCTTACATAGTATGCACGGCCAGTAGGATCTGCATAACTTGAGTCATAACCATATTGGAAATTATCAGTTACGTTAGACGTTGGTGGATCTTCATCAAATAGATTCTTGATACCGCCAGTAAGTTCTAAGTTCTTGAATCCACTATAGGTTGTTGCAATGTTATAAAGCGTGTAATCACTTACGCGATGATTATCGTATTGAGCTTCACCAATAGAATTTGAGTCTTTATAACCACGGCTAAATTGTTGTTCGAAAATCATTTTCCAGTTTTCATAGCTCCAATTCACATTGGCAACATGTCTCCAACGTGTATAAACCTGTTGGTTATAATAAGAGCCTGCATGACTGATCCACTCACCACCTTTTTCTTCTTGTTTGTCATATTTCATGATGTAAGTACCATCAATGCCAAAGCCGAAGCGACCAGTTGCGGTTGTTGGGGTAAGATAATTTAAGCTTAAATCTACACCTTCAGTTTTGATACCACCCATATTTACTAAAGTAGTACTTACATATTTGAGACGACCATCTGCATCACGCACAAAAGAACTAGCATACTTAACTGGATCGCCAAAAATGATTGAATCGGTAATGGTGTCAATTAAGTTTTCAACTTCGATATTGTAATAGTCAGCAGTGAAGACTAAGTTTTTGATTGGCTCAAGTACAAAACCTGCTGTATATGAGGTTGATTCTTCAGCTTTTAAGTCAGGGTTTCCGCCTTGCATACGTTTAAATTGAACATTACATTCAGTTTGGTATTGTGGCGAAGTTGGTGTACCACCTGGGCAGAGCAGAGGATCGTTATATTTAGAACCTGTATAAGTCTCAATCTGTGGTGAGTTAAGATCATATAAGCTTGGTGCACGGAAACCAGTACTGTACGAAGTACGGAACATTAACTCTTTCATAGGTTCCCAACGGAACGCAATTTTCGGATTGAATGTGTCACCAAAGTCACTGTAGTCATCATAACGTGCAGCAAGTTGTGCTTCTAAATTCGCTAAAATTGGAATATGGAACTCAGTAAATATAGCTGAGATATCACGATCACCTTTACTCAATGGCTTACTTGGATCGATACCACTACTTGGAACTTGGCTGACAATTTCTGAATTAGTTTTTGATTTCCATTCTTGCTTAGTGAAACTTCCACCAAGTGCGAAACCAACTTCACCCGCTGGAAGCGTGTAAATAGGACGAGATACTGTGAAATCAGCAGTTGTAGATTCTAAAGTAGCTTCATTGGTATCGCCTTTAACTTCAAAAGATTTCCAAAGACTTGAATCTGCTGAAGCACCGAAAGGATTGATTGAACCATCATTAAGCGCACTTTGTAGTTTTGAGCGATTTAGATAACCACCAGCAAAACTGTCTGTTGCTTTACTTTTAGCATAAGTTACACCACCATTCATATCCCAACCGTATGCTTCACCTTCAACGCCAGCAAATACACGATGTGAATCGGTTGTTGTCTCGCCCATACGGTTACCCGCTTGAGAGCGTAAATACAACTGAATTGGTTGACCACTAAGTCCAGCAACGCCTGGTGTAATACCATTACCTGGATAATATTGGCTGCTTGAAGGAAGTGTTACCGAACGACTATAAACGTCTGGAGCAATTGATGTATTCACTTTATTGCGAGAGAAAATGTATTCTCCAACAAGATTGAATGTATCTGAAAGTTTGAATGTACCACGACCTAAAGCAGAAACGGTTTCATTCTCTGGGGTAATGCCAATCAATGCTTGAGTATTTAAGTAACACAACTCACCATCAGAGCTTACATTTGGCGTATTATTACAGTTGGTGCTGCCATATGGGTTGGCAAGAACACCTTCTGGATTACCATCAGCATCTAATGGACCACCTTTAGGGTCTAAAAAGTTTGCAGGGAAGCCATTTGCAGAACTTGCATCTAGACCAAGCTCAGGAATTACACCACCGCGGCGACTGATTTTACGGTCTTTCGCCATGATATTGTTGGTTTTACGATAATCGACGACACCATAGACGTTAAAACCTTGTTCGTCTAAATCACCATAACCACCAAAAATCGAAATATCTTGTCTATCACCACCAGACTCTGCAGGTTGAGTTGCACCAACACTGATGTTTAAGCCTTCAAATGATTTCTTGGTGATAAAGTTAATTACCCCTGCAATCGCATCGGCACCATAAACAGCAGATGCACCATCACGTAAAATTTCAATACGCTCTACCATTGCCATTGGAATGACATTGAGGTTGGTGGTTGATGTACTGAATGGGCTATAAGCCAAACGACGACCATTGATTAAAACCAAAGTTTTATCTGTACCAAGTGCACGTAGGTTAGCAGAAGAACCTTCAGTGCTACTCGCTCCAACGTTTTGAGACGTTGAGAAACCTGCTTGGTTTGAACTGACCTTGGTCAGTGCTTCTTCAACAGTGGTGACCCCTTGTTTCGCTAAATCTTCACCTTTGATAATGGTGATTGGTGATGCACTTTGAGCTGCAACCCCTTTAATTGATGACCCCGTTACAGTCACTTTTGCGACTTTTGTTGGTTGATTTGTTTCTTCTGCTTCCGCAGCGTGAGCTAGCGATAGACACATCATACTCAAACTAAGCGCGCTTAATTTAAGTAACGATTTGCCAATCGTTGGCGATCCCAAAGAACGAACAGCGTTGTTCATTTTCATATTTTAAAACATCCTTTTTTGTTGTACTTAGCGATATTGCTGCATTGCCTTCTAGCAATTCAAGTGCCAACTATATAATTATAAGTTTTAAAAATATACAATATATTGATAAAAATTTACGTTATTAGTATTGAATAACATTATTCGATCGTGACTTTATAGTACGAAAAAATATTTGGAATTCATTTAAAAAAATGTTAAAGCAGTATTAAGGTCTGATTAAAAAGTGATCACTTGATTGGTTTTTAGCACAATTTTGGTTCATAACTAATCGATTTTAATATATTTTATACAATATATAATATATTTTTATGAATTTGATGTTGTTTATAAATTATTTATAATCAGTCTATTGTGTGTAAAAATATAGCCTTTGATAAAATAAGTGAGCAATTTTGACTCGTCAGTGCATTTTAATTGTGCATTATGAATTGTTCTGATATTAGTTATCTGAATTTAATATTTAAGTAATGGTTGTGGTAATCGATAGGATGTCGATACATGATAAATAATGAATTATCGCAGATGTTTTTACGGTAAAAAGAACCTAAATCAAGCCCGGATTAGGAGTGGTGGCATGAAATTCGCTTTACATTTAATACTGTTCTATTGTCCAATTTTTCACTATGGTTAGTTTAGCGTTGTAGTACAGTGCTAAAGGCAGTGAAGTACAGGATGATAAACACAGTAAAAAGTTCTGTCAAAACATAATCTTATTTTATAAAAATGTAGGTATAAATTTGGAACTCAAGTTTTTACAAGTTGCGTTGATGACTTGTGCAATCAGTTATGGGGGAGTGGCAATTGCAAAGTCACCAGCTCAGCCAGATAAAGTATTAAATTTGGCATTTGAAGCGCCAGATGACGGTTTTGATATGGTGAAAACCTATAATTTTTATAGTGGCAACATTGCTGAAGTCATATTTGAGCCATTATTGAAATACGATTACCTTGCTCGTCCTGTCGTATTGGTTCCAAATACTGCTCAAGCCATGCCAAAAATCGAACAAGAAGGTAAGGTGTACACCTTTAAAATTCGTCCAGGTATTTATTACTCTGCCGATCCTGCTTTTAAAGGCAAAGCCCGAGAACTTACTGCTCAAGATTATATTTATTCAATACAACGAATTAGTGATCCAAAAAACCGTTCGCCTGCATTTAATTTTATTGATGGAAAAATCGTTGGCATGGACCAAGCGGTTGCAAATGCAAAAAAAACAGGAAAGTTTGATTACGATGCACCGATCGCAGGCTTAAAAGCTATAGATCGTTATACATTGCAATTTACATTGACTCGACCTGATTATAATTTTCAATACATTCTCGCCTATGTTGCTTTTAGTGGAACGGCAAGAGAAGTGGTTGAGTTTTATGGTGACCGTGTTGGACAGCATCCTGTTGGAACAGGGCCATATCAACTGAGTAAATATGTGCCACGTAGTAAAATTGAATTGGTTGCAAACCCTGAATACCGTGGCTTCGTTTGGAATTTCAAATCAACGGGTACAGCTTGGGATAACAAGCTAGTCAAAGAAATGTCAGGCAAGAAAATGCCCCAAGTCGGTAAAGTAACGGTCAGTATTATTGAAGAAGAACAGTCTCGTTGGCTTGCATTTAAATCAGGGCAACTCGATTTTGATAAATTAACTTCAAATGCAGTTCCACAAGCATTAAACGGAAATAAACTGAAACCCGAATTACAACAACTGGGTATTCAGCATTTTCCGAACAAAGATCCTGAAATTACTTACACCATGTTCAATATGAAAGATCCGATTGTGGGGGGGGGCAGCTTAGATAAAATTGCTTTACGCCGTGCGATTAGTATGTCTTATAACCAAACAGAAGCCATAAAACAGCTTTACAAAGGACAAGCGGTTAAAGCTGAAATGTTTGTTCCAGATGGTGTACAAGGCAATAATCCTAAATATAGAAGTAGTGTGGGATACAACCCATTACTTGCTAATAAATTACTCGATCGATTTGGTTATAAAAAGGGTAAGGATGGCTATCGTACTTTGCCAAATGGTCAGCCTCTCACGCTTAGATACAATACAGAAAATAGCTCAAGTTCAGTGATTCATTCAGAGCTTTGGAAGAAAAATTTAGATGCCATTGGTGTTCGTGCTGAATTTAAAGTCAGCAACTTTGCCGACAACATGAAAGAAGCCATGCAATGTAAATATATGATGTGGGGCGGTGCATGGATTGCAGATTTTCCTGAAGGTGAAAACTTTGCACAATTGCTTTATGGGCCAAATTCTGCACGTGGTAATTTAAGCTGCTATGAGTCAAAAGCCTATGATTCACTTTATGATAAGGCAATGGCATTATTACCTGAAAAACGACAATCTTTCTATGAACAAATGAATCGTCAAATTGAAGCAGACAATCCATGGATTGTGCATACGACACGTGTTCGAAACTGGTTAATCCATCCTCAAGTACAAGGCTATAAAGCCCATCCAATGATGAATACCACATGGCAATATCTTGATGTACAGCCTATCAAAAAATAACCATATTTAAGTTGATGAAAATGATGAAGGACAATCTCAATCGGAAATTAAAGCAAATCGGGGTGAGTGTTTTATTGGGAAGTATGTTTCTCACAGGCACGATGAATGTATTTGCAAAAAGTCCAGCTGATCCAAATAAAGTTTTGCGTTATGTTTTTCCTGTGGCTGAAACGGGTTTCGATCCAGCTGGAACACATGACTTATATTCTGCACATGTACATAACTCTATTTTTGAAGGTTTATATACCTACGATTACTTAGCATCTCCTGCAAAGTTAACAACGCGTACAGCTGTTGCTATGCCTGAAGTTAGTAAAGATGGTTTGACTTATACCTTTAAAGTCCAAAAAGGGATTTATTTTGCTAAAGACCCTGTATTTAAAGGTAAGCCACGTGAGTTAACTGCGCAAGATTATGTTTATTCTTATAAACGGTTGCTTGATCCATCTCTACGTTCACCAAATAGTTGGTTGTTTGATGACAAAATTGTAGGTATGGATAAAGTTCTTGCACAAGCTAAAAAAACCGGCAAGTTCAATTATGATATGCCAGTTGAAGGTTTGTATGCTCCAGATCGTTATACCTTAGTCATTAAACTCAAACAGCCAGATCAAAATTTCCCAATGTTATTGGCACATCAACCCGCGGGTGCTGTGGCAAGAGAAGTGATTGAACATTATCGGGACAAAGCAGGCTTTGCGATGGCAAATCCTGTTGGTACAGGGCCTTATGTTCTTTCTAAATGGACGCCGGGTTCGCGTATTATTCTCAAAGCAAATCCAGATTTCCGTGGTTATGTTTGGGATTTCAAAGCCTCTTCACCTGAAGATCAGAAAATCGTCAATGCGATGAAAGGCAAAAAAATGCCTCAAATTGGCGTTGTCGATATTCAAGTGATGGAAGAAGGACAATCTCGTTGGCTATCTTTCAGTAAGGATGAAACAGATCTTTTTGTTTTAGATGGTGAGCTTACTGTGCAAGCGATTCAGGATGGCAAGTTAAAGCCTGAATTAGTTAAAAAGGGTGTACAACTTTCCCGTATTGTTGATCCTTCTATTGATTATCATTATTGGAATATGCAAAACCCTGTGGTCGGTGGCTTGACCAAAGATAAAATTGCTTTGCGTCGTGCAATGGCAATGGCATATTCGCCAGATAATCAAATTAAAATTTTGTTAAAAGGTGATGCACAAAAACTGCAATATCCAATTCCTTATGGCATTGTGGGGCATGACCCGAATTATAAAACCAGTATTCCTTATTCTGTCAAAGCAGCAAATTTACTCTTAGACCGTTATAACTATAAAGTCGGCGCTGATGGTTGGCGGACACTACCGAATGGTAAGCCACTTGTGATTGAAATGACTTTGTCAGGAAATACATTAAAGAGCCAACAAGGTGCAGAGTTTTGGAAAAAGACTTTAGACAATATCAAAATCAAAATGACCACCAAATCGATGCCGTTTGCTGAAGCTTTAAAAGCCGAAAAACAATGTAAAACTATGTTTAAAGGCTCAGCTTGGATTGCCGACTATCCTGATGCAGACAACTTTATGCAGTTGTTCTACAGTAAAAATATTCATGTCACCAATAATGGTTGTATGAAAATTCCTGAATTTGATCGCTTATATGAACAAACCCAGAAAATGAATCCGGGACCTGAACGTGATGCGCTCTATCGTAAAATGGCACGTATTCTCGAAGTTTATATGCCAGTTCAAATGGAATCGACCCGTTATAGAAATGCACTCGCTCAACCCCGTGTGATTGGATTCAAAAAGCATCCAATTATTCCTTCGGAATGGATGTATTTCGACATTAAAAAGTAAGCAAAATTGAATGATGTAGAAAAATGAATAAATTGAAAATTGGAGAAAATATGAAAAATCAATCGTTTAAACTGACAGCACTGTGTATGTTAAGCATGGGGATTAGCCAAGTTGCTTTTGCAGATACTGAACGCAGTACCTTACCGAAGTTTCAGACAAAAGATATTCCAGCACAGTGTGATGCGACTATTGCAAAGATTAAAAGTAAGCTGAGTGATTTTGAAAAAATTAAATTGAAGGACAATGCAGAGGCAGGGCCAATTTTAGCCAAATGGGATCAGATTTTTGCTGAGTTTGAAGACTTTTATGGCCCAATTAATTTATATAGTAATGTTGACCCGAGTGCAGACTTACGTAAAGCTGCTGAAGATTGTGAAGTTAAAATTAGCCAATTCCAAACTGAAGTTTATCAAAACTCAAAGCTCTATCAGCAGATTAAAAAAATCAAAGGCAGCAATGAGATAGATACCAAATATCGTCAAGACATATTAGATGGCTTTGAAGATACAGGTATTCAACTTCCTGCAAAAAAACAAGCACGTTTAAAAGCAATCCTAGATGAACTCACCAAGATTCAACAGGAATATGCACGTAATATTCGTGACAATCCTGAAAAATTAGAATTTACACCTGCTGAATTAAAAGGTTTACCTGAAAGTTATATTTCTGCTTTGAAGAAAAATGAAAAGGGTAATTACTTACTTGGCTTTGATTCACCAGAGTATCGTCCATTTATGGAATTGGCGGATAATGATGATGCACGTAAGCGTTATCAAATCGCCTATACGCGTCGTGGTACAGAAAAGAATTTGGTTTTACTGAAACAAGCGATGGATTTGCGCCATGAGCTTGCACAATTGTTTGGTAATACTAGCTATGCAGATTGGGCACTTAAGAATCGCATGGCGAAAAATCCTGAAACTGTGAATAAATTCTTAAATGAAGTACACAGTACCGTTGCACCTTTAGAGAAAAAAGAAGTACAAGAATTACGTCAGTTTAAAGCTGAAACGTTAAAAATACCTGTTGAAAAAGCTGAAATTGATCGTTGGAGTGAGGGCTATTGGAGCGAGAAGTTACGCCAAGCCAAATATAAAATTGATCAAGAAAAAATGCGCGAATATTTTCCAACGCAAGCATCTCAAGACTGGTTATTTGCCATTTCATCTGACTTATATGGTATCGAATTTAAACCTGCCAAAGTGGATGTTTGGCAAGATGAAGTTGAATACTATGATGTAACTGATAAAAAAACAGGCCAATTGCTTGGTGGCTTGTATATGGACAAATTCCCTCGTGAAGGGAAATATGGTCATGCCGCAGTTTGGGGTGTAAAAGGTGGAAGTACACTTACACAGCGTAAACCAATTTCAGCTTTGGTGACGAATTTTAACCGTAAAGGTTTAAACAGTGATGAGTTAGAAACTTTTGTACATGAGTTTGGACATGCTTTACATGGTATTTTGTCGAATACCCGTTATGCATCTCAATCTGGTACTGCGGTAGAGCGTGATTTTGTTGAAGCACCTTCTCAAATGTATGAAGAATGGGCACGTCGCAAAGAGAGCTTATCTAAACTCGCAGATTATTGTAAACCTGCTTGCCCACGGATCGATGATGAACTGATTGCCAAGCTAAAAGCTGTGAATAATTATGGACGAGGTTTGTTCTATTCACGCCAAACTTTATATGCTCAATACGATATGGCATTACACACAGCAGATGCACTTAAAACTCAGCCTTTAGATGTGTGGAAGAAATTGGAAGGTGCTACAGCTTTAGGTTATGTACCAACCACAGAATTCCCAGGTCAGTTTGGGCATATCATGGGTGGTTACCAAGTCGGTTATTATGGTTATATGTGGTCTGAGGTGATGGCCTTAGATATGTTGTCAGCATTTGGAAATAATTTAAATAATCCAGAAGTTGGACAACGTTATCGTCAAACGATTTTATCTCAAGGTGGTCAAAAGAAGGCATCACAGCTGGTGGTGGATTTCTTAGGACGTGAGCCTGATAACAAGGCCTTTTTTGATGAAATTACTGGTCAACGTGATTAAAAGGAATTAATACTATGTTGGCATATATCATACGCCGTATTTGGCAAATGATACCCACGATGTTGGGTGTTGTTTTGCTCATATTTTTCCTATTTAACTGGGTCGGTGGCGATCCAGCTTATATTCTTGCAGGAAAAATGGCGAATCCAGAACAAATTGAAAATATCCGTCAGCAATTGGGGGTGGATCAACCTTATTACGTCCAGTTGTGGATATTTATCAAACAAATCGTCACTTTTGATTATGGTTTTAGTTGGAGTACGGGGGAGTCAGTATCGGACATTATCCTGACGCGCTTAGGGCCTTCACTTACCATTTTGATTCCATTGGTTATTTTACAAACCGTGATTTCAATTGTACTTGCTTTAGCTGTTGCTGCAGTACGTGGTTCTTTGACTGACCGTATGGTGATGATGCTGTGTACGATTGGTATGTCGATCAGTATTTTGGTGTATATCATTGTTTTCCAATATGGTTTGGCTTACAAGCTTGGTTGGTTCCCAGTGCAAGGCTGGAGTGATAGCCTGAGCGAAAACCTTTTAAAATACTCGTTGTTGCCTATTCTCATCATGTTAGTGGTGAGTATTGCACCGACACTACGTTTATACCGTAGCTTTGTTTTAGATGAAGTCAATCAAGATTATGTGCGTACTGCACGTGCCAAAGGTGTTGGTGAAAGCCGTATTCTTGGCATACATGTATTACGTAATGCTTCGATTCCGATTGTCACCGATGTGATGGCAAGTTTGCCTGCATTATTGATTGGTGCATTTTTAATTGAACGTTTCTTTGGTATTCCGGGCATTGGGCGAGAAGTCATTATTGCGGTAGAGCGTAGTGATTTTCCAGTAATTAAAGCCATTACGGTTTATGTCGCTGCTGCAACAATGATTTTTAACTTGATCGCTGACTTGATTTATAAAGTGATTGATCCACGTGTACAGTTGAAGTAGGTGAGCCATGCTTGGAACTTTATTAAAAAGCAAAGCTGAAGCTCAAGATCATTCAGCTTCTCCCGGATTATGGCGTTTAGCCATGCGTCGCTTAAAAGCCGATCGAATTGCGATGGTTTCGCTATTTGTTGTGCTGTGTTATTTCGTCATGCTTATTCTGTCGATGACAGGTGTTATTGCATCAAACTGGAATAAAGAAGTCGCAGTCAGTTATGCACCACCAACCTTTATAGGCGCAGAGCAAAGCACTGCTGATCCTGCTAAAAAAGCAGCTGTCGTTGAAGCATTGCCTGAAAATCCTGTCGACCCTTTAAAAGATGTGATTAAAGAGTTAAATACGCAAATTGCAACTGAGCAAAGTTCAGGTGGTGTGATTGACTATTATGGTGTGCAAGATCCTTTGGCTGAAGATATGAAAGCCATTGATCAGCAATTAGGTGGACACTTACTTGATCAGCAAACTGAATTAAAACAAACTTTGCCTTTTGGTGCGGATAAATGGGGGCAGGATGTTCTGCTTAAAACCATTAAAGGTGCTGAAACTTCGATTATTGTGGGTGTGATTTCTGCTTTGGTAGCCGTAGTGATTGGTACAATTCTAGGTGCA
The DNA here is from genome assembly GCF_002233755.1 of Acinetobacter piscicola. Lineage (GTDB taxonomy): Bacteria > Pseudomonadota > Gammaproteobacteria > Pseudomonadales > Moraxellaceae > Acinetobacter > Acinetobacter piscicola. The sequence goes on from NZ_NIFO01000025.1 coordinate 47,202, forward strand.
ATCGCAGGTTACTTTGGTGGTTGGGTGGATGATGTTCTGAACTGGTTTTATAACATTTTCACTTCGATTCCATACTTGTTGTTAGTTTTGGCAATCGCCGCGGTATTGCAACAAAAAGGGATACTCTCAATCGTCCTGATTCTCGGGCTAACGGGATGGACAGGCGTGTTTCGTTTAGTTCGTGCTGAATATATGAAACATACTTCTCGTGAGTATGTACTTGCTGCTAAAGCGATTGGGGTAAGTCATTACCGTCGTATGTTCGTACATATTTTCCCGAATGTAAGCCATATTGCTCTGGTACAAATGTCGATTCTTGTGGTTGCATTCATTAAGTCTGAAGTCATTCTAAGCTTCTTAGGTTTTGGTGTTCCTGTTGGCGTAGTGTCATGGGGAAGTATGCTGAATGAAGCGCAAAGTGAATTGATTTTAGGAAAATGGTGGCAATTGGTTGCCGCTTCAGTCGCTATGGCTATTTTGGTAACCGCATTTTCAATGTTTACAGATGCATTGCGTGATGCATTAGACCCTAAACTGAAATAAGGAGCGTCAGAATGTCAGAACAACAAACTACAACTTCTGCGCTGCTTCGTGTAGAAAATCTAAGCGTTAGCTTTAAAGGTGAAAATAAACAATTCGTTGAAACGGTGAAGGGAATTTCTTTTGAAATTCCACCGAATACCACAGTTGCACTCGTGGGTGAGTCTGGTAGTGGTAAGTCGGTGACTTCACTTGCAACAATGGGGTTGTTACCTGTGGGGCAATCTCGAATTTCTGAAAAAAGTAAAATCATTTTTGAAGGCATAGACTTACTCAGTTTACCGCCTAAGAAGATGCGAGAAATGTGTGGTAAAGAAATTGCCATGATTTTTCAGGAGCCAATGTCTTCATTGAATCCAGTTTTTACTGTGGGCGATCAGATTGCGGAAATCCTACGCTTACATCTCAATATGAACCGTAAACAAGCTAGACAACGTGCTTTAGAATTATTGAAAGAAGTGGGTATTCCTTTACCTGAAACCAAAATTGATGCATATCCGAGTCAACTTTCAGGCGGCCAACAGCAGCGTGTCATGATCGCGATGGCGATCGCCTGTGAACCTAAGCTATTGATTGCCGATGAACCGACGACGGCATTAGATGTCACCATTCAAAAGCAAATTTTGGATTTACTTGAAGATTTACGTAAGCGCCGTCAAATGTCGATGCTGTTTATTACCCATGATTTGGCTTTGGTGAGTGAAATTGCCGATGAAGTTATTGTCATGCGTCATGGTGAAATCCGTGAGCAAGGCTTAGCCAAAGATGTTTTGGAGCATCCTAAAGATGCTTACACCAAAGCATTGTTAATGTGTCGTCCGCAACTGTCACATCGCCCATTTCGTTTACCGATGATTAGCGACTTTATGAAGCAGGAAGGCGACCAATTGGTAGAGGCGCTGAGTTTATCTGATGCGAATCGTGCTGAACGTAGTCGTGGTTTGGTTGGAAATGAAGAGATCATTCTTGAAGTCCAAGACCTTAAAAAATCTTTTTATAGCCGTAAAGGTCTTTTTGGAAAAGATGAATTTAAAGCGGTGAAAGGCGCTTCTTTTAAACTGGCTAAAGGTAAAACCTTAGGTTTAGTGGGGGAGTCTGGTTCAGGTAAAACCACGATTGGTTTATTGTTGATGCGCCTGCAAGAATCAACGGGTGGAAAAGCATTATTTGAAGGTAAAGATATTTTAGCAATGTCTGAAAAAGAATTTGCTCAGTATCAACGTAAAATTCAAATTATTTTCCAGAACCCATATGCATCTTTGAATCCACGGTTTACTGTGGGGCAGATTCTGATGGAGCCGATGCAAGTTCATCACATTGGGGCGAATGATGCAGAACGTAAAAAAATGGCGCTTGAGTTATTAGAGCGTGTCAGTTTACCTGCGCAAGCTTTTGATCGTTATCCACATGAGTTTTCAGGTGGGCAGCGTCAACGTATTGCGATTGCACGTTGTTTAACATTGAAGCCTGAAATATTGATTTGTGATGAATCTGTTTCTGCACTCGATGTCTCTGTACAAGCACAAGTTTTGAATTTGCTTCAAGATTTACAAGATGAGTTTGGCTTAAGCTATATCTTTATTTCACATGATTTGTCTGTTGTTAAATATATTTCAGATCAAATTATGGTGATGAATCATGGTGATATTGTCGAGATTGAAAATTCGGATGAATTGTATCGAGCGCCAAAACATGAGTACACCAAACGCTTATTGAGTGCTATTCCTCAAGCGAATGTAGAGCATGTTATCTAGTATTTGCTGAATTCTGAAAATGTAAAAAGCCACTCAAACGAGTGGCTTTTTATTCAGACTGAAAGTTTTAACGAATTAAAACTTTTTAAATCCTTTATTTACAACAAAAGGTTTTTTCTTTTCAGGTTGTTCAGTACGTTCTTGACGATCTGAATAGTCACGACGTTCATTGAAACTAGGACGACCTTCAGAACGCTTATTTTGACCATAACGATTTTCAGAACGTTCATTGTTATAGCTGTTACCACGATTGTCGGAACGGCTATCCGAGCGACTACTGTTATAGCTATTGCCACTTGAACGTACTTTGTTGAAACGGTTTTCTGAGCGTTCATTGCGATTGTCAGCGCGATTTTCTGAACGGTTTTGACCATATTGATTTGTACTTGGTTGAGACTCACGCTGATCTTGCTGATTGCTTTGAATCACTTCACCTTCGCTATCACGACGTTGTTGGCGTAAAAAGCCACCACGACGAGCAGCCAAAGGTTTATCTTGCATACGTTCAGTACGACGTTTAGCCATACCAAATAAACCAGTACCTTGACGTGGTTTAAGTTCAACAGCTTTGGTTAGGTTATCGATATCATTTTTATCGAGTTCCATCCAACGACCTGTACGAAGCTCGCGTGGTAAAATTACTGTGCCATAACGGGTACGTAATAAACGGCTTACTTTTAAACCTTGTGATTCAAAAATACGACGAACCTCACGGTTACGACCTTCTTTTACCACAACCTGATACCAACGGTTAATCCCTTCACCACCAATTTCAGTGAAAGATTCAAACTTAGCAGGGCCATCATCTAAAACAACACCTTTGGTCATGTTGTTTTTTAATTGAGGGGTAACTTCGCCCATCACACGAACAGCATATTCACGTTCAATTTCATTTGAAGGGTGCATTAAGCGATTTGCAAGCTCACCATCATTTGTGAAAAGTAGTAAACCTGTAGAGTTGATATCTAGACGACCAACCATCACCCAACGTTCATTGGCAATCGTCGGAAGATGTTCAAATACAGTTGGACGTGACTCTGGATCATTACGTGAACAGATTTCACCTTCTGGTTTGTAATAAATCAAGACACGGCGGCGAATTTCATCTTCAATTTGGAATTGAACCTTACGACCATCGATGCGAAGCTCATCTGTTGGTTCGATACGTTCACCCACTTGAGCAACCTGCCCATTGACACTTACACGACCAGCCGCAATGACCTCTTCCATATAACGGCGAGAGCCCAAACCAACTCGTGCGAGTACCTTTTGCAATTTTTCACTCATGACAGCATAACCTTAGAAATAATCATCAACAGTGCACCTATTTAAGACTTTGGAGCTTGCGCATCCAAAGCCATAAAAGCTTCCTTGGCGTCCTGCAGGGGAGGCAATTGATCTAGAGAAATTAGACCAAAAGCATTTAAAAATTGTGGCGTTGTGACTAACAACGCAGGTCTTCCAGGGAGTTCTCGGAAACCAGATTCTTTAATCCAGTTCCAATCGAATAATGTCCTCAATATCTGACTATTATTCGTTACTCCACGTATTTGCTCGATATCAGCACGAGTCACGGGCTGATGATAAGCGATCACTGCAACTGTTTCTAACAGTGATGGAGATAATCTTGTTGGTCGATCAGGCCAAACCTGCGCAATAACGTTTCGATATTTTGCACGAACTTGAAAGCGATAGCCTAAAGCGGTTTCAACCAGTTCAATCGAACGACCATGTTGTAAAATAGACAATTGTTGCAAGTGTTGGCGTAATTGCTGTTTAGAATATTGATCTTGAAAGGCTTCTTTTAAACGAGCCAATGATACTGGCGCATCGCTTGCAAAAATAATGGCTTCCAATTGCATTAAAACTTCATGATGATGATCATGTTGAGAGCCATCAACATTGAAGGCATTATTTTGATCAATTGTCATGCATACACTCCTTGAATCGAAAGCGGAGCTTCAATGCCTGAAGAAATAATTTGAATTTTTTGCTGACGTGTTAATTCTAAAACTGCCATAAAAGTAACGACCATTCCCATACGACCTTGGCTTGGCTTGAGTAACTCTTGAAAATTGAGAACCTCGCCTGTTTTAACCATATGTTCAATATAGGCGATTCGTTCATCAAGTAAAACAGGTTCTTGTTCGATTTTGTGTGTGATCGGCTCTGGACGATTGAAAATGCAGAATAGTGCATCTCTTAACATGTCAACTTCATAGCCTTCATACACTTTGGGAATATGGCCGATAGAAACACTGGTCATATAAGTATCCCGATCTAAAACAGGCATTTGACCTAAACGTTCGGCTGCTTTTTTGATACGTAAATAGGTTTCTAGTCGGTCAATTAATTCTTGTTTTGGATCTTTTTCAATATGAACAGTTTTAGGTTTTGGCAATAATAAACGAGATTTTAAATCTGCCAATAACGCTGCCATGACCATATAATCTGCGGTCAACTCGATATTCAAAGACTTCATATTGTCCATATAAGACAAATATTGAGCGGCGATTGGCGCGATATCGAGTTGTAATAAATCAAAACCGTTTTTTTGAATCAAATAAATTAAAAAGTCGAGTGGTCCTTCGAAATGTTCAAGCAGAATTTCGAATGCAGCTGGTGGAATATATAAATCCTCTGGAATGGTTTCATGCCATTCATCCAATACTCGGATGTGGGAAACCGATTCCATAGAATCATGTGATGTTTGAGTCATTACAATTTATTAGCCACGCGAATTTTCAAAGGCATGTTTTATCGTACAACCACACAATGAAACTTGTACATTGGAGAGAGGTGGAGACGAATTACAAAAAGATAGTAAGTCTATTTTAAAGGAAAAACACGTAGGAATACATTGCTAAATCATAAAAAATGATAAAAACCTGAAAATAAATAGGGAATTTTTTAATTTGGAGTACGATTAATATGAATATAGTGAGAATAGGTAGTGTGCTTTAGGTAGTGTGCTTATTGGTATTTGCTGAAAACTAGACATGAAGGATTCTATGCATCTTTAACGATCATTCAAATACAAGAAAAATATCAGATAGGGCGTTTTGTGGTGCAAGGTTACAGATGACTTTTAACCGAACTTAAACAAAATGAAATACTTTAGAAGTTGAATATTACTTATATAATTATTAAGATTTATTAATTAATAATAGGTCATAATAATGATAAATAATATTTTTGGTATTTTGGATAAATTAGGCTACAGCACACGAAAGCGTGCCATAACTGCTCAGTTTTCAAATGAAGAATTGAACGCTCAGGTCGTGTTACAACGGATTGATGGATATCATGAAATTAATGAAGGGTTATCCGCAGAACTCATTTGCTTATCGACAAATCCATATATCGCTTTAAAAGAATTTATAGGTTGCCAAGTGGCTGTTGATCAAGTTACCGATTTAGGACAACTGTTTAGAACCACAGGTATAATTACAGGTACGAGTCAAGGGCAATCTGATGGTGCATTTACGCTTTATCGTTTAACCATGCAAGATGCAACCAGTTTATGGCATAAAAGACGCAATAGTCGCGTATTTATGAATAAGACTATCGTGGAAATTATTCATGTGATTTTCAAGGAGTGGCAGCAGCGAAGTGCCTTATTCACGAGTAGTTTAAAACTGGATTTGACCGGTTTAACAAAAGAGTACGATATACGCCCCTTTTGGATGCAGTCGAATGAAAGCGATTTTACATATTTAACCAGAATAATGCGTGAAGAATCCATTAATTGGTTGATTGATGAATCTCATAATATTGTATCTACACAGAGTCAAAGTATCGAGCCACAGAAACTACGTTTAATTGATGATAATGCACAATTTAAAGCGCTTGAACGAAGAGCAATTCGATACCATCGCTCAAATGCAACAGAACGATATGACACGATCACCAGCTTTATTGCACAGCGACAATTACAATCAACAGCGATTCATTTACAACGTTGGCAGGCAGACTATTTGAGTCAAGAAGATGCCAGTGGTTCAGTATTAAGTTTGCACAGACACAGTAGCCAAAGACACAATGAAAGTTTAAGCCTTGAACAGGCATGGAGTTTGTCACCCGCATGGATCAGTGATTTAAAAGGTGAAGATCAAGCAACAGTTTCGAATAATAATCAATTAGACAAGTTGAATAAGCATCTGAGTCAATACCAAGCGCTACAAGCTAAATACTTTATAGCGCATAGTAGTGTCCGAGATGCCCAAGTTGGTTATTGGTTTCAACTGAGTGGACATCCTGAACTTGACCAAAATCATAGTGATAATGCTAAAGAATTTTTAATACTCAATAAGCATTTCTACAATCAGAATAATTTCCCCAAAGATATACAAGACCAAGTTGAAAGGCTACTCAGACTGAGCCATTGGCAAAAGAATAAGGACAGTACAGAAGAACGTCAGGCAAATGAACTCGTCGTTGTGCGTAGGAATATCGCGATTGTTCCAGAATATGACCCACTCGAACATCGCCCAACTGCATATGTACAACGAGCTAAAGTTGTAAGCGATGGTGAGGAAATTTATGTAGATGAATGGGGACGTATCAAAGTTCGATTTTTATTCACAAGAAATGAAGATCATTCACACGATGGCGGAGCGGGGTCAAAAGATAGTGATATGGATTCTGCATGGGTAGATGTATTGACGCCGTGGGCAGGTGAAGGTTATGGAGCACGATTTTTACCGCGTAAAGATGAAATCGTTGTTATTGACTTTTTTGACGGCAATATAGATCGACCATTTGTGACGGGACGTATTCATGAAGGAAGACGTTCTCCAACCAAGTTTGATGTTAAAGGCAAATTACCTGCGACTAAAAAACTTAGTGGTATTCGTTCCAAAGAAGTTAGTGGTGAGGGTTTTAACCAACTGCGTTTTGATGATACGACAGGGCAGATCAGTGCTCAATTACAGAGTAGTCATGGGGCTACACAACTCAATTTGGGAAATTTAAGTCATCCTAAGGAGCAAGCTGAAAGTGAAGGTCGTGGTGAAGGTTTTGAGTTGAGGACGGATGATTGGGGAGCTGTTCGAGCACCAAAGGGTATTTTGATTAGTACTGAAAGTGCATCTAATGCGAGTGGAAACCATCTAGATCGTAAAAATCTACAGAAGAATATAGAAAAATCTTTAGGTTTAAATAAGGCAATTCAAGACGCAGCAAAAGGGCATCAAACGACGGAACCTGAATTAGAGCTTCAAGAGTCTTTAAAGAATGAATTACCGAATTGGAATGAATCAGATTCAACGCCATATATTGCAGTAAATACGCAAGATTCACTGATTTTGGATGCTGATAAAGGCATTCTTGCCCAAGCCAAAGACAATATTGATATTAGTACTGAGCGCAATGTTCAGATTTTCTCAGGACGAAGCTTTCTTGCCAATGTCTTGGATAGAATTTCATTATTTGCAAAAGCGGCTGGTATCAAAATAAAAGCGGGTGCAGGTCCTGTCGAAATTGAATCTCAGGCTGATCGTATGAAGCTTGCTTCGCAAGAACTGATGCATATTTATGCCATTAACGATTTTGTAAAAGTTGAAAGTGGTAAAGGGATATTGATTAGTGATGGTCGTGGTTATATCAAGATGGAAGGTGGAAATATAGATATTGTTTGTCCTGGTTTATTGACTTTAAAAGCTGGACAAATTCAGACCATGTCTGGTGCTACCTTAAGTAGTGACCTAGCAGCTATGCCTAAGTTGCAAATGGATTATGACGAGCTATTTGTATTACGTAACAAAGCTGGAAAAGCCATGCCCAATATGAAATATCAAATTAAAACAGAAGATGGCAAAACGATTGAGGGAATTACCGACTCAAAGGGTAAAACTGAGAATGTTACTTCACTTTCTATGACCAAAGCCGTTGTTACATTACTAGGATATATTGATGAATAAAATACTTTTTTCTCTATTCATCGCTGTATGTATATCAACAACAGGCTGTGCTACAGCAAGATCAGAATTAAAAAATACAGGAAATAACATGATCAATTTAAAAAACACCAAAAGCTATTGTTTAGGACGTTATGCCGTGGAGATTCCTGCCGAGGCAAATCCATTGGAAAGATATGACCAATATGATTCATTTATTATAGCGGTCAAAGAAAATGCCACACGTCAAGATTTTGATGCAGCGATTCAAAAAGTGAGAAAAGAGTATTCTAGAAGTGATTGGCATATAACGGAAGATCCTCAAGAACAGCAATTCGAAAGTCGATTGACTAAAATTTTAAAGGGCAAAACATCAAAGGATAAAGGTGATCCTTTAGATGTTTTTGGTTTTGTATTAGATAAAAAGACTTTATTTCTAATTGAAGGTGGGCATAGTGATATGCCGAAGTGGACAGAAAAAAGCAATGAAGCCATTCAAAACCTAGTCAAAAACTTACGTTATCGCCCTGAACATGAAATTCCAAAAGAAAGTGGTCAATGTATTTATCAAGGTTTTATCAAAGACAATGATCAAAAGTTTCGACACAGTAAACAAACACTAGCATTTGACTTTAATAATTATCCAAGTGTGGTTTTGCGCTTTGAAGCTGAAACGAATTCAAGGGAAACTGCACAATTGATTCCGAGAATTGAAAACAAATTAAGACAGGTTGGGCAAAGTGAGCATCAAATCAATAAAGGTAATATTCGCAAAGGTGAAAAGAATACCGCACAGTTAACTGCACAAGAGTGGATTGGTATTGAAAAAATGAAAGGGCGTGATGGTATCAGTGCTTTATGGGAACATACAGGTACGGCACGTAATAATAAAGATCCTTTAATTAATTTTGAAGTGGATACGAGTTATGAGTCTTTTGGTAATGAAAGTAGTAGCTTATATCAAGTAGAAGCCTTACAACTATATGAGACAATCATAAAAACAATACGCAAATTTTAAAACCAACTAAAAATAACTGAGAATAAAATGTCAAATAATGCCTATACACATGATGCTTATGAAACCATTCATAAGTCGGGAAAAGTTTCTTATGTATCACACACCACGCCAAATAGTATCAAAACTGAGTGTCAAATACCTGCACCCGTGAAATATGTGGTTCCGATTATTTTTGTTCCTGGAATTATGGGATCAAATCTAAAAGATTCAAAGAAAAACAAAGTCTGGTATCCCAAGAAGTCTATCTCAACTATAGTAAAATATAGCAGAAGAGATGCCATGCAACGTCAAATTGCTTTAAATCCTAAAACCACGCAGGTGGGGTATGACGGTGATATTAAGTTAAATAAAAAGCAGCTTCCTTATATTACTGAAGAGATTGCCAGAGCACGAGGCTGGGGCTCAGTAATTACCATTGGTTATGCCAAGGTGTTAATTTATTTGGAAAATCAACTAAACAATCCATTTAAAAAACTAAGTGAGCATCAACAAGACCAATTTAATGGTACTGCTGAGTGGGAAAAAATTGTTGGATCTGGCAGTAAAGAAACACAAGACATACTTAAAAACTGGTCAAGTACTAAGGCTGTTGAACTGTTAAGTTTAGAACAGCATGAAGAATTAGCTGATTATGCATTTCCTGTTTTTGCTTGTGGTTATAATTGGCTAGATACCAACATGGAATCGGCAAACAAAATTGCAGATCGCTTAAATAATGAAGTGATGGTGCAAGTCAAAAAAGAATACCCCACAGCAAAATTTAAGAAATTTATTATTGTGACCCATTCTATGGGCGGATTGGTGACTCGAGCATTGATTCAAAATGAGAAGGTCAAAGATAAAATTGCGGGAGTGGTGCATGGGGTAATGCCTGCCAGTGGTGCGCCCGCGGTTTATCAACGCTTAACCGTAGGTTGGGATGGTTGGAAAGCCTCTACAGGGTTAATGAATAGTGTTCAAGCATGGGCGACCAAATTTATGTTTGGTAATACTTCAGAGCGATTAACTGCAACCTTGGCCAGCGCACCCGGTGGTCTAGAACTGCTACCATTCCCTAATTATTCCAATACTCAAGATTTTCCAAAAAATCCCAAAGCATGGTTAATCTTAAAAGCCAATACTCCCTCTGGTGAAATCACTGCTTCACTGCCTAAAACAGCTGATCCTTATACTGAAATATATAAGAGAAAAGACTGTTGGTGGGCAATGATGAATTCTGATTTTATCGATCCAGCAGACTTACTTAGACAAGAAGCTAATGAAAAGGGGTATGAAAGTACTTTTGATGTTTTTAGACGGAATATAAATATAGTAAAAATACTACACGATCATATTAAAGATACCTATCATAGCAATACCTATGCACATTATGGTGCGGATCAAGAGCATAAAGCATTTGGTCAAGTGGTGTGGCGTTGTCAGGAAGTATTGAATATTAGTAGTGAACAAGAATTGATCGAGTTAATGGATTTGTATGGCAAGAAAAATTTAATTGAGTTACCCAATATAAACGATCGAAGTCATATTAAAGAAGATGACGTTGATGTTGTGGAAGATGATGCGGTTTTAACAATAGAGGGTTCTAAATCGCATAATTTAAATGATAATGCCTATAAAAAAGATGGTGTGCGAGAAATTTTATTGGATGAGAAATCACGAATTTCCAAAACCAACAAAGCCACGTTTTGTTTAGATATCAAGCCAACATCACTGGGTGATGGTACTGTTTGTTATCAATCTGGACAGGATGTTCGGGCGAGTACACGGACACCAAAAGAAACTTTTATGATTAATGGTTATGAGCATTCAGGAAGTTATGATAACGAAGATGTTCAACTCAATACGATTTATTGCATTGCAAATATTGTGGATATAATGAAAAAAAGTACAGCAGATTGTGAGTGAAGTTTGTTTTTATTTCAGTGATGTTGAGTGTGTTTTAACCAATTGGTTAATCATAATAGAAACTACAAGACGATATTTACAATTTTAGATAAAGAGTATTAGAGGATAATTATGCTAAGTGCTGCAAATATTAATGATGGATTGATGTTAGCTTTCATAATGTTGATAAGTATTATTTTACTAATTATTACTGGAATAGTCGCTTTATTTAGATTTAAAAATAAAAAAGAACCTAAATTGGAAGCTCAGGATATAGTAATTATTATTTTTTATTTCATAGGAATATCTGGTTTGTTGTATTCATTTTTAGGATAATTAGATGTACTAGTTGTATTCATAATTGTTTAGAACGCTAATTAGCAATCAAATACGAATAAAAAATCCGATTTCTAAAAATCGGATTTTTCATGAATGACAAATAATGTGTCGCTCAATGACATTTTATGTGTCGTAAATGACAACTTATGTGTCGCGTGACCGTCACGCGACACATAAGTTGACATTGGTGCCTTTTATAAAACAAAGATTTAGACAGCTAAGTGACAATCAGTTTCATGAAAATACGACAGATAAGCTGACATTTTTTAGGAAAACGACACATAAGATGACATTTTGTTGAGCGACATATTTTGACGTACTTGTTCGGTAAGAGTATTGATCTTTTAGGTGAAATTTCGTACTAATATTTGTGATAAATATATAAGTGAGAAATTATATGAATCTTAATAATTCAGAGCTGAAAAGTGAATTCTTAAAATTATTGTTAAATTTAATGATTTCAATATTTGCAGCCATCATCGTCATTATATTAGGAAGTAAAAAATTAATTACTTCATTAAATAAGTTGCCAGACTCTTTTTCATTAATTGTTAGTTATAGCGCTACCTTTATATTTTCAATGTTCGGTTTAGTTCTGTTTGTCTATTTATTAAATGAGCTTTTCTTAAAAAGGATGCTTGAAATTCTAGATGTTGGCAAGTTTTCAACTAGATTTTATATTCTGACTTCATTAGGTCCTGTTGGTTTAATTTCTTTGTCTGTTCTTTCTGTGATAGAAACTCTTTAATTTGAAAAGGTTAAAAAATGCAACGCTATAATGAAAATAAAATCTATTTTATCAATAATTTGAAGTCTAATGAGAGAATGGGCGTAATCCACTTTTATGCTTCTTCAACTTTTGAAAGTAATGATTACTATGATGAGGCAAAGTTAGAGATTGAAGTACAATTCACATCTTTGTCTAAGCATGAACAATATAAAATTAATTTATTTAGTTCAAGTTATCGTTTAGACAAAAAAATAAATAGTGAGTTAGGAGGGAGAGCAAGTATCTCTAGTAGTAGCCCAGACAGTCTTGGCGCTATTTTCGTAGATCCTACGTCACTTCGTGGTAACAGGGTCGGTAGTCTAGTCATGAGCTATATCGTAAGATGGCTCAAGCAGTTTCCCGAAGAAACAGTGGTAAATAAAATAGATTTTCGACCTGAAAAAGAAGAGATGGCTAAAAGATTTTATGCTAAATTTGGTATACCCCTAAATGGCTATACAAAAATTGGCTTGTTAATTGATAATGATAACTGGGCCGGAAATATAAAAGAAGTCCCATTAGAAGACTTTGTTTATGATGTTTGGTCTAAGCAAGAAGAAATTAAATTCTTAGAGCTAAAAAATGAAGAGGGACATTCTAAACTTAGTAAGAGTAATAGTGAAATCTATACTTGGAAAAGTATATTTCTTGGGTTAGATGAAATTGAATTTAATCAAGATATTTTTATTCCTAATGGGTTTGATATTTATTTTAATGAATTTAATAATAATTTTAAAAAAGATAGAGACGTTTTGAGGAGATTGATTAACGATTATGTTAGTTTGGGATATAAATTGGAAAGAGAAACCTCGATTTATAACAATATTCAAAAAGCGATAGTGAGGGAGAGCGTTGAAAGAGCAAGAGTTGTTAAAATTAATTATATTTTTAGAATAATAAAATGGAGATTAATGAATTACTCTCCAATTCTTATTATATTGTTTGCAAGTTATTTTATGTATAAAAATTCGTTTTGATTTGAAAATATCCTTTATTTTTCAATTTATTACCGTTTTATCTTACATGGTAATAATTTGGATTTTGGGGCTATCCAAGACTCCTAAAATTTTACTTTGTCTAGATTCAGAGAAATTATGTGCTCTCTTATTAAAAAGGATAAAGCCTATTGGAATTTGAAAAAATATGTTTGGGTAATATAGTTTTAAACTGAACATTAAAGTTTTAAACTTAATAAATCTAGCTATACTGATTAAAAAAGTAGGCTGGGTTTTTCTATGAGTAGAGCATCGAGATTTTTCGCACAAGAAAAAAATAGCTAAAGAATAAAAGATGGTTGTGGACAAGGTATGGGAAAAGAGTACCAGCTATGGCTGACTATTCAGGATGTTCCCTTTCATGGGGGCTCCCTCCCATAGTAAGCAGAATATTTAGGTAATGGGGCTATTCCTAATCCTGCAAGTGGGAAGAAATTCTGTGCTCGTTTACAACAATTATTACGTGACTTAAAACATAAGTATGGTGCTAAAGGAGTTCATTTATTAGTATGTACTTCAAATGTAGCATGCGTTATTGTAGACAGGCTGTTGGTTTACTTCATCCAGAAATCATATTGCTTTTGCTAAAGATATTATGATGGAGCGTTTAGTCATGTCATATAAGTGCAATGGGAAAAACATACTTGAACTCTCGTCTTAGCTAGTGAAAGGAAGTTTAATTCCATATCATAGATTATTTATATTAAACCATGAACTACCAGATGTAGTATCAAAAAATTTATTAGAGGATAATTTCAAAATGAGTTTAACTTTCAAATTATTGAAATGTAATGATCCTGAAGTATTAAGATACTATGCAGAGGCAAATAAGATTTGGGAGCAGTTATTAGAAGACTACAAAGGAGATTCTATAAAATTAGCACATCAACTTGAAATAAAACAACTAAAATTTGAATATATTGTTCAAGATAATGGTAAGTATAGTAGATGGGATGGACAAGAAATTATGGTTTTCTCTGGTCTTTCATATTTTTTAGATGATGAGTCTGAACGAGGTTTTAAATTAGCTGCATCAATAGCAGAAGCATTTGAAATTAGTTATTGTAGCTTAGAAATAAAAAGCCTAGCAAAACGCGTATCTAAACTATTTTATTTGGTAGCATAATAATGAGTAACTTTCCTGAGGATTTTAAGAAAGCTATTTATGTAGAATGGCACAATCAAAATATAGAGCCTAATAAACAACTCTGTGATGAAATTGATAGTCTTCTTAATAAACTTAAGCACGATCAAAAAACACGATTAAATAATCTTGCTCAACTACTATCTGCTATTGATACTTTTATTCGCCTATCTAATCTCTCAAAGAAAAAGGATATATCAGATATAAAAACAGAAATACTTTTAGAAAATGCTATACATCCAGAAAATTATAATAATCTTTTTAAATCTCAAGACTCCATTATTGAAAAATTATGGAGAAAAAATAAAGGAAGACTTCCTGAAAACTATATTACTTCTGAGAATATTCAGTCTCATATTGGGGACTTAATTCGCACATCAATTGTAACGTCTACATTTGAATATGCCAGTGAATTTGCAAGCACTATTCTAATCTGGCGTGATTTAGTTGAAAATTTTAAAAATATCGATGAATCACTATATACGGATATTGAAAAAATTGAGTCAAAGGAGGAGGTAAAGATGCAAAATGGATACTTCGCTTATCATCTTGACGTTCATTATACTGATGGTATTCGAATTGAAATCCAGATTTATTCTCGCCTAAGTCAAATATGGAGACATTTATCACATAAGCTTTATGAAAAAGTACGTATTGGCGAAGACGTTACCTGGGGGCATGGAACTATGGCATCAAGATTAGTATCTCTTGGACACTTATTACACCTTGCAGAGTGTGAAGTTGAATATCTAAAGGCTCACATATAATAATGTATAATTTCAACAACAAGTTAGTCCAAAATTATATTGTAAATATATGGAATTAAGTCTTAAACCTAGTTTAAGACTTTAATGTAAAAATTGAATGATATGAAATTTTTAACTAATTGATTTTATTGTACCGTTAGTTTACAACGATATTGTCCAAACACACCATATATTGATCGAGAGCCAAATATGAACACTGAATTTGATCCTATA
This sequence comes from Acinetobacter piscicola, assembly GCF_002233755.1. GTDB lineage: Bacteria > Pseudomonadota > Gammaproteobacteria > Pseudomonadales > Moraxellaceae > Acinetobacter > Acinetobacter piscicola. The sequence continues at coordinate 62,522 of NZ_NIFO01000025.1, forward strand.
GTGTCCGAGTTCGATAGCTCCGACCATGAGGCTAAATACAACGCATGGTTCAAAGCCAAAGTTGAGGCATCACAAGCAGATCAACGACCTGGAATTCCACATGATCAGGTGGTTGCACGTCTCAAAAAACGTCGTGAGGAACGTAATCAGCGCTAATTATTGTGAAGAGAGCAACATTGTTTAATGGACTAACTGAATAATAATATAAGAGATATAAAGCGAACTATTTGTAATTTAGTTGATTGCCCCATATCCTAATTCTTTCAGCTTTAAGACATCTTCTCGTTTAAATAATTTAATTATTTTTGGCGTTCCGAAATAAACAGGTTCAATTAGACCTTGGGACTCTAAGTTTGTCACATGAGATTTGTGCATGCCGAGAAGAGTGCTTGCTTCGGTGCCAGTAAGGTAACTTTTCTTTAACCTTAGTACTTTATTAAGCTCATGTCTTTCAACAAAATGCCAGTATAGAAAATCGTGAACATGAATAAAACCTGTTTCAACCCAATATTCATGAAACCAGTTTGCAGAACAATTTAGTCGTATAAGTGCCAGTTTTACAGATATGAATTTAGGATTGTGTAGGTTTGCGATTAGCATGTTTAAAGATTGAATAGTGATTGAAATACTTAAATTATGTGATGTATCTTTTTCAAGGATGCCTTTTTCGACTAATCTGGCAGTTTTATTTGGACTGATATGGAGTTTCTTTGCTGCTTCATTTAAAGAAAGATAAGTTGGTAGCGGTTTAGGAAGTTGCTCCTCAAAACTAGGATAACGACCTGTAAGAGTCGGATAGTTAACTATTTTCTCAATAACTTCTTGTCTTAAATGTCTTACGGATTCTTGCAAAAATACGTTGTTAAATTCTCCATCGATATGTGGCCCACTAATTGGATGAATATCAATACTGGCAAGCTTTTCAGTAAGATTTTGAGGGGTAACTTTTAGTTTTTTTGCTAAGCTGCCGACCAAGATGTATTTTTCATTGAATTCCTCTAAGTCTTTAGAATTAATAAAATAAGCCCATCTAAATCTGACTAATAATTTGTCTGCTTTTAGATAGCGAGTCCTAATCAAACACCGAATGTTTTCGTAATGAACATTCAGTTTAGTGGCCACATCGGTAATCGTGAGTCTTTGCCCATCTTTTCTTGGCGGTGGTTTTAGTTTTTTGGGTGAAGGATGAAGTGCTTTCTGAACAAGGAAATACTCTATATCACGGCTTGAAAGGAATTTACGGTTTTTAGGAATATCCTTTGAGACTACATAATGCAACTTATTGTTTTCTATCCATCTTTTAGTCGTTGAGTAGCATATATCTAAGATTTGGCAGCTTTCCTGAATGGTTAATAAGTGGAATAAATGTTCTGGGGCCAATTCAGTGGGTACGGGCAATTGTTCAAGAATCTTTTTAGTATATTGTCCGAAATACATGGTATCCACAATGAGGAATGGAACTAGCTGAATTCTTGGATGGACTTGATGAGACCTCTGAGATATCCAGTCAACCATCCTTTCTATAGATGAATCACGATCCATAAAGAATAAATAGGTTATTTCAAGCAATAGTTCTATTGAGGGTGGGGCTGGATCATAGGCTGAAAATTTTTTAAGTGTGGACCAGAAGATTTTTAATAAATTGAATTTTTCTTGTTCTTCAGTCTCTATAAACGCTAAAAACCACCTGATATGTTTAATTTGTTTATCTGATACTGCCTCAATTTCGCAATTCCTTATATCGCCTAGGCACTTTGAACAAATACAGATTTCGGTACGCAAACTACTGAGCGTTGATTGGCATCTGGGGCAAGTCGTGTGTAAGCGAATTTGGTGCTTCAAACAGGCATAGTACGGTTTAACTAGCCAAATTTTTCTCCAATAGGGTATTTCTTTTAAGCAAAGTGGGCAGAATCGTTCGACATCGTTTGAGAAAAAATAATCTGGTATTGATAGTTTATTTTTCCAGATTACATGCCCACGTAAAGTAGAACTATGCCTTTTGAGCGATAACTCTTTTAAAGAATGAGGGAGCTGAAATTTCTTGAGTATGTTAAGGAAGAGATAATCATGTGTGATTATTGAGCTTAGCGTCTCTTTGTATTTGAGATCTATTTTAGATCGATAAAAGGTTGAGCTATAGATATGCCCATTCAGCTTGATGAGACGGATGAGAAAACTTCCAGCGGTTTCATCAGGAAATGGTATTGGGATTGCTGGTATTAAAGGCTTCTCTTGCATCAGTGATCACCCTTCATTCGTTGTACTAGTTTAGACGTGTCCATATGAAAAGGATTCTGTGTGGTCATATTGGTATATGAGGTAATGCCCTTATCCCACGCCAAAGAAAAATGCTGTTGAGTAATAACGTCACTATCAGCTAGCAGGGCGAATAGCAGTGCTTCTCTGATCAGTGAAATAATGTAGTGATGGTATCCTTTAGTTGAAGCGTAAATCTGTAGAACGAATAAGGGATTAATTAATCGCGGTAAAAATTTTAATGTGAGTCTTTTTTCAATATTCTGTTCTACTTGTGATTGTATGAGAGTAATAAACTCTCATA
>NZ_NIFO01000026.1 GCF_002233755.1 Acinetobacter piscicola
AGGCACAGCAGAGTCTTACCATTTACAGTCAGATGCAAGAACTAAACTTCGGTTCGGTTTACTTTTCTTTCGGGATGAGTGGCACTGCCACGCAAGGGTAAAACCTGAGCTGTGATTAAAGCAGCGCAAGAGTCGCCAACTCGACAGATACTATCAAGTACCGAATATATTGCAAAAACAGTATATTGCAGATCTTGCGGAATATATTCCTCATACCTCGAACAATGCGACTGACGTTTCCGCGTATCATATAGTTGGTAACTTATCCCGAACTCAGGTTAATTTAAATCAAGATCATTTACGATAAGTCCTTGTGCTTCTGCAATTAGGCGTTCTGCTGATTCTCGATTTTTTCTTAAACCAGGCATACGAAACTCAGTATGACCATAATCATGAATTCTTGTCCAACGACCACCCCACGTTAAACCTACCGATTCAGCAACAACACCGTAAAGTTGATAACCTTTCCAAGCCCATGGATCACGTTCAGAAATGACAACTTTTCCATCTTTTTTAAAGGCAATATCTGCGGCTAATCCAAATTGATGATAACTTTGATAAGCCTTAGCTAAAGTCGTTGCTGTATTACCAGATAACCGCGTTTGGCGTTCAGGACTACGATAACCCTCTAAAAGTACCATTTCATAGCCATGTTGTTCTTTCATAATTTTAAAGACCATAAGTAAGCGTTGTTTATAGCTAGGGTGCATTTTGTTCCATTTACGATCAACCATTGCAGTATTAAAACTACTTCGCTGATCTCCAAATTCTTCATAATCAATACTTGACGGATTTATAGTTGAAAATTGATGATTTTGATTAGAATCTTCTTTTTCTAATATTTGCGCTTGAACAATTGCTGCATTAATTAGGCTGTCTTCTACCGCAGGTGGTGGGCTTAAAACTTCTCCATTTAACAAAGCATAAATTTGTGGATCAGTTTTTCTTAGATATTCTGCTTCGATTTGTGTAGGATCGATTGGACGTGTAAATGCAAAAACTAAAATACTTGAAAGTAAAAAAAAACCTGCAATTAAAATCCACCATTGTTGTAAATGCCAATGGGTCTGAGTTTGTTTAGAAGAAGCAGCTTGATTCATTTGCTCCGCAAAGTTTCGCGCAGAAGCAAATTTCTTTTTCCCTTGAGGCAATAATATTCTAAAGTAAGTTAATGTTTTATTTCTAAGTTCGTAAGACATCAAAAAAATTAAACAAAGCGCCAATAAAATAAAACATAAAATGACAAAAAAAATCATGGTTTATTTTCTATTTGCCGACGATCAATTGAAACTTTAACAGAACCTATAGGGCTTACTTCTTCGATCTCTTTGCTGGTAGTATTTATTTGTTTTTCTTCAGTCTTTAGTGCGGGTATTTTCTTTATTTTTGGTTCAGTAGCTTTCTCTTTTGTAATTGGTTTGGCGAGAGGAGGTTGAATTACTGTTAGGTTTTTCTTTTCAGATCCATTAAATTGCTCGAATGGAGATGTTTTGTTCAAATTTTTAGTTTCTATTTTATTATTTCCATGTTTAAAAATATCTTTTAAGTCCTTTTCATTGACATGCTGTTTATAGGCACTGGAATCCTCTTCTTCCTCATTATGTCCATGATTGGACTCAGATGGTAAAACATTCAGCTTTTCAAATTCATTTTGCTGAAGTGTTTCGGATGTATTATTTTCCATTTTAATAAATTGATTTGTATTGAATAATATTAAAAATAAAATTGAAGAAATAATGAAACCAATAAATAAACCAAGTAGAAAAACAATTGATTTACTAAAGTTTTTTTTAGTGGGTTTATTTTGCAATATACGGATCGAGTTTTGTTTTTCTTGAGTCATAGTTTTACCTGATTAAGGCAAGTGAATTGTAATATGAGCCTGTTCGGCTGGTGTAGAAATTACATTTTTAAATTTTATTAAAGCTGAGTTCTGATCTTTATCCAGTAATATTTTTAAACCTGAAAATGTGAGTAAAGCAAAAAGTAGTAAGAAGAATAAAATCCAAACAAAAGGTAATTCTTTATGAATGATATTTTTAATTTGATCAGGTAAAGCTGAAAATGGTGAAAAAGCCGTTTTCTTTCCTTTTAAGAAATCTATTTCATCACCAACACGTGCGGCGAGATGGTTTAAACTTTCAATAGATTCAATGCGATACTTTCCCTGAAACCCAAGTAATAAACAGTAATGATAAACCTCTAAAGAAGCCAAACGCTCTTTGCCATGACTACGTATTTTTTCTAAAAATTCAAAAAAACGGTAGCCTGCTAACTGAGAACCAAAAATACTTAATTGCAATGGACTAATTAACCATTGATTTTGAAGATTAAAAAATGAAGAATCTTGCTGCGTAACGATGGTTTCATCTAATAAAGCACAATATGCATATTTTGCATCATGTATATCTTCAGCAGAAAATTGAAGCTTTTTTGCTTGATTCTCAAAGCGATTTAATAAATCTAAAATCTTTTCTTTAAAACCTTCAGTATTTTCTGGAACATATTGGTTTCTTAATAAAAAGACAATATAGAAACCATCATGTAAAAGATCGACTAGATTCGTGGTTTGGTTTACTTTAGATTGTTGTAGTAGAGAACCTATACCAATTTGTCCATCATCAAACAGTGAAGGAGCGATATTATTTTGACTCATTTTTATAATTCTCTATTTTAACCGTTCATTACAGCAATTAATTCAATACTGATATCTTGGAAACCCGCAGGGATATAAATACAAATCGTTTCTGAATCAAGCATACGTTGATACATTTCATGATGAGGCTCTATTTCAAAATAATTCACACCTGAACGTACAGGAATTGCTGTAGGGATTTGTACCAAATGATGAATTGGAGTTGCTGGTAAAGCAGCTACAACCCGTTGTTCTACATCCACCGTATTACCAACTTTGAAACGAAGTGGGACGATTTGAATGAGTTCATGTGTTTGCATCATGCTACTTGAAACAGCGATATATAGACGAGTTTCCTTGGTAATTTTGTCTGTTTCCAAACTTCCAACCCAATAAGACGGTCGAATTTCTTTAAGTGCGATGCTGATATAACGACTGGAAATAATGGTGTCTAATAACTCTCTGAGTATTTTATCAAGTTGAGTAAAACTGTTTTGAAGATTATGGTGTTGGTACCGTGGTAAATGTTCAACCTCATATGCAGTTGAAAATGTAAGTAAAGAACCCGTTAAGCGTAACAGTTCAAAAAATAATTTTTCTGGATGGATTTGAGGGTTTTGTAATAAGTGATTCAATGTTGCATGCGCGGTATTGAGTGCATTGACTAACCAAAAAGAAACAATGTCACCAGATCTAAATTCGATGAGTTTCTGTTCATTTTCACGATTATTTGATTGTATTGTTTTAATTTTTGCTCGAATAACATTTAATGTTCGCTTTAAATTCGAGAGTAATGCTTCATTGGATTGGATGTGTAGGATTGGTGGAATAAATTTTGAATCAATTTCAAAATGACCAGAACTGAGTCGTCTAATTTTACCGATGTTTAAATATAGAAAACCATTCAAATCTTGGTTTGGATCGGCTTGAACATCGAATAGCTTAAATTCGGTATGACGTTTTAGAAGGGTAATTTCAGCAGGTGTTGCATCTGTATAAAGATCATGTATTTCATTGAGATAAGAGTGGTATCTAGCAGGTTGCTTATCTTGATCATCTGAAATATTTTTCTTATTTGGCTGAACAATGGGTAATGCTAAATAAATCAGCATTTCACCACGTAAGTTTAATTCATCCAATAAAATAGGGTTGGGAAGCAAATCTTTCGCTGGTGCTTGATAGATTTCACCATCCTGCCAGATCATATCAATTTGTTCTAATGCTAAAATATGTGTACTCAGCTGAGTTTCATCAAAGCGTATACTTTTAATACCATATGGATAAGGAACAGTAGAACGAATTGTGTGATTCAAACGTTGTTCTTGATAGGTATCCTGTAATTGAAAGTGCTGAGGTCTTAAAAACAAACCTTCACCCCAAAGAACTTTTTCTGCTTTAAACATTAACGATTACCATTCTGAAGATTCATTATTTTGATTTGTCCCTAATAACTCTTGGATAGAATCAAGAGGGTTTTCATTTTTAATTACTTGAGCAAGCCATTCATGTAGTGGCATTTGGCTCCATTTAATGGTTTTTTGCAGCATATAACTTACAGGGCTATGTGGTTCATTACTTTGAAAATAATCGGCTATATCTTGTAAAACTTGCATCGCCTGTTCGCGATTTTGCAAATGATTTTGCGCTTGAGGTTGAAATGATTGAGTTTGAACGATGGCAGATGGAGTCGTACTAGAGTTTATGGGTAAAGTAGATTCTCGAGAGGACATTTCAGTTTCTGATGTATTCATCGTAGTAGAAAAAGAATCTGCTTTATAAATTCTTTTTAGACTCATTTGAATATCTTCAAGTTGAGAATCTATAGCTGCAAAACTAGGTGCTTCAAGTTCCATAAGCAAATCTAAAACTTGTTTAATAATGTTCCAGTGTCCAAGTATTTCTTGAAAATACTGATAATTTTGATATTGAAAACTACGAGATGTATTGAGTAAAGCCTGATTAAATTGATCTAATTCTAAAGAAGCTTCAACATTTTCAGTATCTTCGGCTTGTTTACGTCGATTATTTTGTATATGTAAAAGTTTTTCATATTGTGCAAGAGAGTAGAAAGGTTGAATATTAATTAACGGCACATTCTTTATGAGTTTTGGGACTTGCGAGGTAAAACCTTGAAGCAAACCTAAGCGCTGATCAAGATCATCATCTTCAATTTCAGGATAAATTTTGAGCCAGAATTGTTCTAAAATTTTATGACATAGTTCAAGTCCTTTGATTAATCCTTCAAAACCATATAAATTTGACCAAGCTTCAGTTAACCACGTTAATAAACGAATATCTTTGGTTTTCGTAGTGAGTAATTGTACTGATTTTTCTGCAATAAATGACCAATCTGCTTGTTTATGTTCAGAAACCCAATCGCCCTGATCTAAAAGAGGATCATCATGTATTCTCGCTTTTTTAATTTCATGAAATTCTGTAGAAAATGATAAGTCTTTACCACATGGATCGTTCTCTGAGATTGGTGCTAATAAAGCTTCTAAATTTATATCCATTTTTATGCTCATTGAAAATATTTACGCTTCCACAGCTTTTGATTTCTTTGCTGTTTTTTTCTTTTCTTGCTTAGGTTGTGGATCTAAAAGATAAATAATCTGATCATCTTTGACATCTATATGAATGATTTTTGGTATGTTTTGTTCAGCTAAAGCGACTAATATTTCAGTAGCTAAGGCTGGTAGAACAGAGGCATTTAAAATATTGTCAATGTTGCGCGCACCACTATCGACTTCAATACAACGACTTAATATGAGTTCAATTAAATCATCACTATATGTCACTTGAGTTCTATATTGATGTTTCAGACGAGCTATAATTTTTCTTAGTTTATGTTCAATAATTCGAACTAAAAGATCATCATGCAAAGGATAATAAGGCACGATTCTCATACGGCCAAGGAATGCTGGCTTAAACTGTTTATACAAACTTGGTTTGAGTTGTTCAATTAGTTGTTCCGCACTTGGCCATTCTTCAAGAGGTTGATTCATACAAGCCTGCATAATGGTTGTTGAACCAGTATTCGATGTGAGTAATATTGTTGTATTTTTAAAGTCGATGATGCGCCCTTCGCCATCTTCGAGCATACCTCGATCAAAAACTTGATAAAATAGCTCTTGTACATCACTGTGCGCTTTTTCAATTTCATCCAATAAAACAACACTATATGGGTTGCGTCGAATAGCCTCAGTTAAAACACCACCTTGCCCATAACCGACATAGCCTGGAGGCGCACCTTTGAGGGATGAAACAGTATGTGCCTCTTGGTATTCAGACATATTAATCGTAATTAAATGAGATTCGCCTCCATAAAGTTCATTAGCAAGTGCAAGTGCTGTTTCTGTTTTACCAACACCGCTTGGACCGACCAACATAAATACCCCTTGCGGTTTATTTGGGTCTTCTAAACGCGCTTTTGCAGTTTTAATACCCTGCACCAATTGGTGTAATGCATAATCTTGTCCCATTACTCGCTGTTCAAGTTCTTCTTTTAAACTTAAAATTTGTTTGATTTCATCATGAACCATTTTTCCCACAGGAATGCCAGTCCAGTCCGAAATAATTTCATTAATAATTTGCGTATTTACCCGTTCAAAAACTAAAGCCTCATGATTTTGCAGTGTAGATAACTGATTCCTAAGTTCGAGGATTTCAGTTGTAATGGGCTGTTCGTTTGAGCTTACAAGGCTTTCGAGTGCTTGAATTTTATGTACTAAATCAAGTTCCATTTTCCACTGTTGTTCGGTTTTTTTAATCTCTTGATTCAGTGTTTCCAAAGATAAATTTAATTTTTGTAAACGATCTGTATGAATCGGATTGTATCGTTGTTCATTTTCTAAAATATTAAACTCTAAGCTTAAATTATGCTGCTGTGCTTTGAGTTGATCTAGTTTTACAGGCTGAGCATTTTGCGTGAGTGCTACCCGAGCAGCCGCAGTATCTAAAACACTAATGGCCTTATCTGGAAGTTGACGCCCACTAATATAACGATGCGAAGCGTGTACTGCTGTGATAATAGCCTCATCATCAATACGTAAATTAAAATGATTTGCCATGACTGGAATCATGGCACGAAGCATATCAATCGCAACTTCTTCAGTTGGCTCTTCTACTTTAACAACTTGAAAACGACGACTTAAGGCAGCATCTTTTTCAAAATATTGTTTATATTCTGCCCATGTTGTTGCTGCAATTGTACGTAATTCACCACGAGCAAGTGCTGGTTTTAACAGATTTGCAGCATCATTTTGTCCTGCTTGTCCACCTGCACCAATCATAGTATGTGCTTCATCTATAAAGAGAATAATCGGGTGAGATGCTTGTTGTACTTCCTGAATAACCTGTTTCAAGCGATTTTCAAATTCCCCTTTGACGCTTGCTCCAGCTTGTAACAATCCCATATCGAGAGAATGAATTTGCACATTTTTTAAAGCATCAGGCACCTGATTCTGTGAAATTTTTAATGCTAACCCTTCTACTACAGCTGTTTTCCCTACACCTGGCTCACCAGTCAAAATAGGATTGTTCTGACGACGTCGCATTAAAATATCGAGCATAAGACGAATTTCATATTCACGACCAATGACAGGATCAATTCCACCATTTTGTGCTTTTTGGGTGAGGTTGGTTGTAAATTGATCTAGAGCGAGCGTCTTTTGCTTGGATGTTATTGGGGATAATGCAGGATCTAAATCGCTTTTTTCTAAGCTTGCTTCAGTGGGATTATTTACTGGAATATTTTCAGAACTTTTAATACAAATATCTAGAAACTTATGCTTCATTGTATCAATTGGAAATAGGTCAAATAGATTTGATGCACGGATTGCAATTTGATAAAGATCTGAAGCTGTTAAAAGTGCAACAAGTAAATGACTACTTCTAATCATTGGATTTTTTTCAGCTGAAGCTAAAAGCCACGCTTGTTCAAGCAATTGAACAATTGATTTTGAAAAAATAGGTGTTCGGGTATTTCCTTTAGGTAACTTGGATATACATTCTAATAAATCTGAGAATAAAACATCTTTAGAAATATTATATTTATTAAGTAAAATTTCAATATCATTGTTGGGCTGTTGTTCTAATAATTTAACGAAAAGATGCTCAACTTCTATTTCAAAATTGTGATGATTGACACATAAATTGGCAGATTGTTCTAAAGAAGTACGTGAATGAATCGATAGCTTTTTAATTAAAACCTTTAAATCTGTCATCTTTAAATCTCTCAGTAATAAGTGTTTAATCAAATATTGTTTAATATGTATTTTAAATTAGTATATTTAAATCAAATAGTTAAATGTTTTATTGAAATCCAGTCTAAATATTTTACATAAAAAAAAAGATTTGTGAAGTTTTGATTTTATTTAGTTTTTATAAATAAATGAAATATCCATAAAAATTAATAAATTATAATTAATTTAAAAAATCATGCTTGACATTATTTTAAATTTTTAGTCTCATTGTTAAAATTTTCTAAATTATAACAGTTAAGATTTTTGAAATTAAATTCTAATCTATCAAAAAAGCGTAGCTATATTCAGAAAAGTGAATCAAGAAAATATTGAGGTTGGATTTTGAAAAAGTTTATTTTGTGTGGTTTCGTTTTCGTAACATCTGTTACTAGTGTGATTGGTCATGCTGGAGATGAAATAAAGCTTAAAAAGTCGTGTTTAAAGGATTATCCAGAAATGGTTGGTGAGTCTAACCCTGAGCTTTTATCAATTTATTCACAGCTTTGTGATAAGAAAAATAAAGATAATAAGAACAGTATCCTTATTTTAGCAGCACAGAAATTTCAACAAATGGGTAAAAATAATAAAGCTATTCACATTGTGAGTTATTTAGAAACACAGAATATTCAAAGTAATGAGCTTACAGATGTGAAATTTTTATCAGGTATTGGTTTGGCTTATGACGCATTAAACAAGATGAGAAATAACGAAATGCGTTATTTAGCAGAAGAGACAACGTATCCTGCGGCTAAAAACCTTTCAGAGGCAATCAAACATGCGGCTCCATCTAGTGTTTTGGTTGAAAAACAACAAGAAGTAAATACCAGTACCGTGAAGACCAGTAGACCAACACGATCCACTCGATCTGTTCGTCCTGCAAAATCAGTACGTAAAGCTGCTGCACCTATAAAATCTGTCACACCAGTGAAATCTAAGCCTGTGGCGAGTTCAGCAAGTCAAAATCCATTTGGCAAGCTGTAAAGAATTAAAAAATTTTAATGATATTGGTGAGGGATGAGAAATGTCTAAACGCGAAAGTGTACAAAAGAAATTACAACGAATCAGACCACCACGTGTTCAGCTTACCTATGATGTTGAAGTTGGCGATGGTAAAGAGGTTAAAGAATTACCCTTTGTTGTTGGGGTGTTAGGTGATTTTTCTGCAGCTTCTGAGTTAGAAAAAACAAAGCTGAAAGATAAAAAATTTATCAATGTAGACTTAGATAATATTGATGAAGTCATGGAGTCTTTATCTCCGCGAGCTGCATATCAAGTCGAAAATACGTTGACTGAAGACGGCGGTTATATGTCTGTTGATCTAACATTCAAAGCAATGGATGATTTCAGACCAGAACACGTTGTACAGCAAATAGAGCCTTTGAAAAAGCTGGTTGAAGCACGTGAGCGTTTAACAGATTTAAGAAATAAAATTTCGAATAGTGAACGTTTAGAAGATTTGCTCGATGAAGTTTTACAAAATACAGATCAGATTCGTAAGTTAAGTGCTGAGGCGGGTTCTGAAAATGAGTAATTTACAAACCAGTTCAACACAAGATCTTGTTACAGAAGAAAACTTGCTTGATTCAATTGTTGAGCGTAGTCGAATTGCAAGAAATGATGAAGAGCATATTCGGGCTCGAAATTTAATTGGTGAGTTGGCCAAAGAAGTCATGGCTGGAACAATTACTGTTTCAGAAAATATGTCTTTATCTATTGATAAGCGTATTGCAGAAATTGATGCTTTAATTTCTGCTCAACTCAGTAAAATTATGCATCATGAACAATTTCAAAAAATTGAATCAACATGGCGTGGTTTACATTATTTTTGTCAGGAATCTCCATCGAATCCTTTAATTAAAATTCGTATGTTGAATACAACGAAAAAAGAATTGGTGAAAGATTTCCAAGGTGCAACTGATTTTGATCAAAGTACCTTGTTTAAGAAAATTTATGAGGAAGAATACGGGTCTTTTGGTGGTGCGCCTTATGCAACATTGATTGGTGATTTTGAGTTTGATCGTACCCCATCAGATATGTATCTCTTAGAACAAATTTCACATGTTGCAGCGGCTTCACATGCACCATTTATTTCTGCAGCAAGCAGCAATATGTTAGGGCTTGAATCGTTTACGGATATTGACCGCCCGCGTGATGTTTCTAAAGTATTTGAAACAGCTGAATATGTGCAATGGCGTTCATTCCGTGAAAGTGATGATGCACGTTATGTGGCTTTAACAATGCCGCGTGTATTGGGACGTTTGCCTTATGATCCAAAAGAAGGTTGGTCAACTGAAGGTTTCAATTTTGTTGAGGAAGTTTCTGGTCAAAACCATGATGAATATCTGTGGATGAATGCAGCTTATGCCTTTGGTACTCGTTTAACTAATGCTTTTGATATGCATGGTTGGTGTGCTGCTATTCGTGGTGTAGAAGGTGGTGGAATGGTTGAAGGCTTACCAGTTCACACCTTTAAAACGAGTGATGGAGAGGTTGTATTTAAATGTCCGACGGAAATTGCGATTACAGATCGTCGTGAAAAAGAACTTAGTGATTTAGGTTTTATTCCTCTAGTACATTGTAAAAACACAGATTACGCAGCATTTTTTGGTGCACAATCAACTCAAAAACCAAAAAAATACGACAATGATACTGCAAATGCAAACTCATCATTGTCGAGTCAGATTCAATATATTATGGCTGTTTCTCGTATCGCTCATTACTTAAAAGCAATGATGAGAGATAAGGTGGGAAGTTTTGCTTCGGCTGGGAATGTAGAAGTGTTCCTCAATGAATGGTTATCTCAGTATGTATTACTTGATGATGGCGCTTCTCAAGAAGCTAAAGCACAGTATCCACTTCGTGAAGCTTCCGTCAAAGTTGTAGAAAATCCTGCAGAGCCAGGGCACTACAAGTCTGTGGTTTTTTTAAGACCGCATTTCCAGCTGGATGAGTTGTCAGTTTCATTACGACTCGTTACTGAGTTGCCTCAGTCCTCAAATTAAAATAGAGAACAGCTAAATAATAACTTTAAAAAAAATAGGGTAATTCCAATGAAAGATATATATGTTCACTTTCAAGGTAAATATAAAGTTGATGGTGAGTCTCGCGATTCAGAGCACAAAAACTGGTTAGAGGTGAATTCTTGGTCTCATAACATCCGTCAGCCTAAATCTGCAACTTCTTCAAGCGTTGGCGGGCATACTGCTGAACGCGTTGAACATTCAGATATGGTTTTTGTTAAAGATTTGGATGCGACTAGCCCAAAGCTTTGGGAAGCATGTTCAGCAGGTTATACATTTGATGAAGTCCAGATTGATTTTTATCGTGCTAATGGCGATAAGCGTATTAAGTATTTACAAATCAAGCTGAAGCATGTTTTGGTTTCAAGTGTAACACCAGTAGTCAATGAAGAAGGTGTGCCAACTGAAGCATTTGGTTTGAAATATGCTGCAGTTGAGTGGACTTACAACCAACAAGATATTAATGGCTCTGCTAAAGGTGCTGTTACTAAGAAATGGTCTCTTTCAAATAATACTGCATCTTACGCTGCATAATTTTTTGTTGAGATGGATAGAGACTGTTCAGCCTCTATCCTTTTAAAATCATTAGAATTTTATTTATGAATTTAGATCAACTTTATCCCTATGGGTTCCGTTCTACATTGTTTGATCGTCTAATTGTTGAAGATAATCAAGGGCTTTCCATTCATGAGTTGAGAGAATCTATTGCTCGTGATTTAGAAGATTTACTGAATACACGCATTGCTAAACTTGATTTCAATATTGATGAATATGAATTGGTAACAAAGTCGATTGTACAATTTGGAATTATTGATTTTGTGGGGTTATCTACTGCGAATCCGACAGACCGGGAAACCATTTGCAAGTCCATAGAGCAATCAATAATTTCACATGAACCTCGTTTAAAACAAATAAAAGTTGAGATGCAATTGGATGAGCTTAATGTTGGTTCTTTATCCTTAAGTATCCAAGCCTTTTTTAATATTCATCCACTTTATGAACCTGTAATTTTTGATGCCTTACTTAAGCCAACAACACAACAATATGTCATTTCTGCGCGATCTTAAATAAAGTAGGGTATGCCGTGATCGAAGAACTTTTACCGTATTATGAAAAACAATTGCAAGAATTTGGACAACAAGCACGTGTTTTTGCAGATAAATATCCAAAAATTGCGCAAAGACTTTCGTTAAACCAAGAACAAATTGATGATCCACATATTGAACGTTTAATTCAAGCATTCTCTTTAATTGCAGCACGTATCGATAAAAAATTAGCAGACAGTTACGATATTTTTACTCGTTCCTTATTTGAGGTCATGTTTCCCCAATATTTACGTCATTTCCCAGCTTGTTCAGTGGTCAGTTTCGAAGATATTGATAGACAAAAGCAATTGACTGAGGCGCATTTGGTTCCTAAAGGGACAAGCTTAAAGTCTCGAAGCTTTAAAGGTGTTCCATGTGAATTTAATACCAGTGCTGAAGTAAAACTTTTACCCATTCAATTGGAGAGTTTGCGTTTTCAGACCAGTCCGAGTGCACACATTCATTTAAATCAAAATGCGACCTTAAGTTTAAAGTTTGATGTATTTAATTCAGCTCAAAAGTGGTTAAAAAATGAAAAACTGCCTATTTATTTAGATGCAATTTCGAATTTTCCACTTCAGGTTTTGGACCATATTTTTCATCAAAATACCAGTTTTAGTCTTCGAATTAACCATCAAGTTGTTGAAATTAAAAACCCTTTTGAAGTGATGGGATTTGACGAGCATGAAGCTCTATTGCCAGTGGATCAGCATACTCATCATGCTTATCGATTATTAATTGAATATTTTTGTTTTCCTGAAAAATTTAGCTATTTAAATTTGAATTTAGCTTTTTTAAATTTTTTAAAAACTTCAGATCACCGTTTTGAAATACAGATCCATTTAAAATTGAATTTGAATGATCAGACAGTTATCCGAAATTACTCGGAATTGAATATTGCTAATTTTAAATTATTCACAAGTCCCATTGTCAATTTATTTGAAAAGCAGGCAGAACCTCAAAAAATAAACCATAAAAACTTAGAATATCCTTTAATCACTGACTCTCATCATCCAGAGCTTTATCAAGTTTATTCAATCCTCGAAATGAATTTAATTCGTGAAAAAAGTAATAAAGATCAAGTGGTTTATCCTATTTTACCTTTTTTTGCGATGAGTCATTATCATGGAGAAGATGTTCAGTTTTTTTATGCTTTGAATCCAACGATTTTACAAAACAAATTTGTCGAAACAGGTTATTCGATTATTTCTAAGCACCTTGAACCACAAAGTATTAAATCGGATTTTGTCAGTTGTAAGTTACTTTGTTCAAATCGTGATTTGCCATATGAAGCATTTGGACAGAACAATAATGTATTGAATTTGAGTGATAATGCAGTTGCGCGCCGAGTACAGATACTAAAAAGACCGACCGAACCATATCAATTTGAACAGAATAAAAATGAACAATGGCGAATTATTTCTCATCTTTCACTCAATACTTTAGCACTCATGAAAGGTGATGCTATAAGTCACATCAAAGAATTATTAGAACTTTATAACCTACCAAAATCTAAGGAAAATCACTTAGTAATTGATGCAATTAAAAGCATTGATTTTGAAATTACTCATAAGTTAGTTGAAGCTAAACCTTTTCCAATGTTTATACGTGGTGTGAAAGTTTTGCTGGGTGTCGATGCCCAAGTTTTTCATGGGCATAGCTTATATATTTTTAGTGAATTAATTTCTCATATTTTTAACTTAAAAGTACAAATGAATAGTTTTGTCGATGTTTTTGTTAGAGATATGAATAGCAAACAGGAGTTATACCAATGCGTTCAGAACGTTGGTGGCAAGAAGCTTCTGTAATTGATGAGCTTTTTAAGACTCCGACAGCGTTTGAATTTATTCAAACGACTCGTCTATTGAGACATGCACCTAAAACTTCGGTTTTAAAGAATTGGTCTGATGATTTTCATTTTCAAAGTTCTTTAAATTTGAATTTTCCAAAGAGCGAAATCGAATCTTTAAATCAAGAAGATGAGCGTATTCACTTAACAAATTTGGTGGTTAGTTTAACAGGTATGCAAGGTGTTATGCCTTATACTTATACGAATAGAGTAAAACGAGCTTCTCGTAAACAACGTGTTGAAATTCAAAATTTTTTAGGCTTGTTTAATCATAAATTGACAGCGCAATTTGTCGATGCAAGCTTGAGCTATAATTTGCCAGTACGCTATGAAATTGAAAAGGAAAATAGTTATTTAGAGATTTTACATGCTTTAAATGGTTATATTCGAACGCAGCATCAACAGCATGATTTAGATGATTATTTTGCAGAGTTTTCGGGATTGATGCAGGGGCAGAACAATACCGCTCATGCACTAAAAACGATGTTAGGGTGCATATTTAATCAAACTGTTGAAATAAAAGAATATCTTGTGGAAAAATTTAGTTTAGCAGAACAACAACAAACGATGCTCGGTGGCAAAAATCCATTTCTATTGGGCGTAAATACTTTTTGTGGGGAAACGATTCGACAAATTGATGGAAAAATTGAGATTCAAATAGGCCCTTTAAAATACGCGCAATATTTAGAATTTTTACCAAAAAAGAAGCTGAGTAATAAGCTTAAAAATATTTTACAAAGTTGGTGTAGTCCAACTTTACTTATCGATTTGCGCTTAATCCTTGCTAAAGAAGATGTTCAACCTTTGCAATTGAGTTCAACGAGCCATATTGGCTTGGCTCAAGGTGCTTTTGTCATGCCAAAAAAACAAATTGATAATCATGAAACGTGTTATGCACTGATTGGAGTGTCATAAATGATAAAAAAAATATTAACGACGTTGTTTAGTGTTTTATTACTGGTGATTGCAGGTGTGGTCTTTTACTGGCGTGACATCAAATATAATCCGAGTGGTCAAGATTTTTTAATATTTTTTGGTTTGATCCCACTCTCGATCATATTATTGATTTTAGCACCGATGTTTATTTGGAAGTTTTTCAAACTTCGCCAAAAGAAAATAGAGCAAAAAAAAGCAGAAGCTGAGCAATCAGCAGAAGAAAAAATAAATACCAAGGAGCAAGTTACAGATCAGATTGAATGGATTCAATTGCAAGTATTTTCAGCAACGAGTTTAAGTGCTTTGGGTGAGAACGGTGCTCATATTGAGCTTCTTCAAGAGGTAATCAGCCCAAAGCTTGACCAAGAACTTCTTAATCATTCCAATTTACCTACGCTGTCGTATCGTATTACAGACATAGATGATGTCGTGAATAATGATAGTGAGCAATCAGTGCTTTCTACACGCCAAAAAAGAATCGCTGCTTTGATCCTGCAACAACTTGCGAAGAATGAAGTGGTTTTGTCTCAGATTGCAACGCATTTGAAGAATTCAGCTTTATTTTATGATGCCAAATTGGCACATGAATATCGTATGCATCCAGCATGGATTGACCCAAATAGCGAGTATAAGGAGGAAGAATCCGAACGCGTTATTGAGACAGTACCGAGGTTAAATCGTTTAAATATTCACATGATTCTGCCTGAAAATTTACTTCACGCATGGGATGAAAATTTGGTTTCTACGCATGTAAATGAATTTTTAACAGGGCTCGGAATTATTTCTCAACAATTAGATACGCAATATCATTATTGGGGGGAGACTACGGCTTATAACGACTGGATCAGATTGTTAAAACAATTTCAGTATTTGGACTCCGAGGTATCTTTTTTTATTGTTGTAGATTCTGAAATTGATCAGGAAACTTTGAAAGACCATTCATGGGGACTTGATAAATATATTCCATCTGAATATGTCAGTACTTGTTGTATGACCAGTACTAACGTTGAGCTACAAGATTTAGTTGTGATGAAAAATATACGTATTGCATTAAATTCAGATCAAGCCTCAAAAACATTAAAAGAATTGAATTTAGAACAAGCGAGTCAATTTGAACAGGATGCCGCATTTGTCTTGATTTTAGATGACCCAGCTGAGTTTAAATTACCGCAAAAATTAAACCTCAACTTTGCTAAAAGCATGATTGAAGAACACCATTATCTTTACAGTAAAAACAGCTTAGGACATACCCAATCTTTATCTAAAATTTTTGGATTTATGTTGAGCTTACACTTTAAAGATGAATTGTATGGCTATGTGTATTCCGCTGAACATCGACAGACCCAAGTCATTGTTGGGACTGAGTTTGTATAGAAATACCTACATAGAAATGACATATAAATATAGAAAGAAATAGAGAAAATGATACATACAATTTTGAGTTATGTTTGGCAATATGTAACAAATCCTAAAGCCATTATTGCGCTTTCAATTTTTGTTGCTTTAATTTCATCATATAGCGTTGTTCCTCGCCGTATTTTTATCATCATGCTTGCAGCCTATGTATTCGGTTTAATTATTTATGCAATTTTTTGGTTTATTCAGCGTAGAAAGCATACCAGTCAAGGCGAAGCCTTAGTTGAGGCTATTCAGCAAGATAATACTGCTGAATATGGAAAGCTAAAAGACAAAGAAGAGTTGCAACTGATTAATCAACAAATGAAAGACTCGATTCAGTTGATTCGAAAGTCTAAATTGGGAGATAAAAAGGGCAATGCTGCGCTATATGAATTGCCTTGGTATATGGTCATCGGCAATCCCGCTGCTGGTAAAAGCTCAGCAATTTATCACTCAGGTTTGAAATTCCCTTTTGAAGAATCACATCAGAAAATTGTATCTTCTGGACTGAGTGGAACTCGAAATTGTGATTGGTTTTTTTCTACCGAAGGTGTGCTACTTGATACAGCAGGGCGATATTCGGTTTATTCAGAAGACCATTCAGAATGGCTAGGTTTCTTAGATATTTTGAAAAAGAATCGCTCGAAAGCACCGATTAATGGTCTTATTGTCATTGTAAGTGTCGCTGAGTTAGTTAGTCAAAGCCCTGAAAAATCAATTAAGTTAGCCAAGAGTTTACGTGCACGTATTCAAGACCTAACTGAGCGATTAGAAATTTTTGCACCTGTTTATTTGGTGTTTTCTAAAATGGATTTGATTGCAGGTTTTACTGAATTTTTTGAGTGCTATGAAGCTGCTGAGTTTGATCAAGTCTGGGGTGCAACGCTGCCTTATGATTCTGAATCATCACAAAATGCAGTTGAGCATTTCGAGAAACATTACAGTATTTTATACGATGGCTTAAAAGGCGTAAGCACAACACATTTAAGCCGCCGTCATGCACAAAATATTTCTCCCAGTGTGATGACTTTCCCTTTGGAATTTAAAACATTAAAACCTGTTTTAAAGACATTTATTGGGACTTTATTTGAAGAAAATCCATACCAATTTAAACCTGTATTTCGTGGTTTTTATTTCACCAGTGCTTTACAAGAAGGTGTAATCGAAAGCCCAATGACGGAACAGATTGTTGATGATTTCCAATTAGCAAAAATACCCAATAGTGAACATGGTGTTCCGCAAAATTCGATTTCGCAAAATCATGGTTATTTTTTGAAAGGGTTATTTTCAGAAGTTATCTTAAAAGACAAAAATCTAGTTAAACAACATATTAATCCAACAACGAAACGCAGACGCTATTTAGGTTTTATTGCTGCTTTATTGGGTGTATCCATTATTCTTGGGCTGTGGGTTTGGTCTTATCGGAACAATCAACAGCTTATTGCAGATGTTCAGGCAGATTTAAATAAAGTCGTGCAAATGGAACAGGTTTCTGGTCAAGAACTAGCAACACAGATAGATGCTTTGTTGATTTTACAACAACGTTTAGAACAATTGGATGATTTTGATCAGCATCGCCCTTTGAAATTTTCATTTGGTTTGTATCAAGGCAATGAGCTAAGAGATAAATTAAAAGTTGAGTATTTAAAAGGCGTTAAACAAATTGTTTTAGCGCCAAGTCAACAAAATATTGCTCAGTATTTACAACGAGTTAAAAATAATGAGCAGACACTGAAACAAAACCATGTCAATGTAGAAATTAAACAAGCTTCATCGACACAAATTGCATCTGAACCTTCCGACACCAATCCACAAGATGCCTATAACGCATTAAAAGCATATTTAATGATGAGTAATCCACAGTACATGGATTCAAGTCATTTAAGTGATCAAGTGACACGTTTTTGGCGTTCATGGTTGGATGAGAGTCGTGGGCAAATGCCGCGAGGAGAAATGATTCAAAAGGCTGAGAAAATCTTGAGCTATTCAATGAGCTTAGCCAATGATAAAACTTTCCCAGTTTTAGAGTCTGATGCGCAGTTAGTCGACCAAACTCGTCAAGTGTTATTGTCCGTGGTTCGTGGTATGCCTGCACGTGATCGTGTGTATAACGAAATTAAGATGCGTGCTGCGGTAAGATTCCCTGCTGTAACCGTTGTGCAAATTGTAGGAGAGACGAATCGCAGTGTAATGTTGGGTGGTTATGCTTTACCGGGTGTATTTACGCAAAAGGCATGGGATGAATATGTTGATAAAGCGATTGAAGATGCTGCCAATAAACCTACCGATACCAAAGACTGGGTGCTGAATAGTACACAATCAGATGATTTAACCTTTAGTGGCAGCCCAGATCAAATCCGAAAACAATTAACGCAATTGTATAAGCAAGAATATATTGCTGAATGGAAAAAATTCATCAATGCAACACATTATGCGAAAGGGGCTGATTTCGTTCAGCAGACTAAAATAATGGATGTATTGGGTGAACCACAAAATTCACCTATTCGTACTTATATCGATCGTGTTGCCAAAGAAACCAGTTGGGATAATCCTATTGTGCAAGCTGAACTCGCTGCACCACAAACAGGTTTTGTTGCTTGGTTTAAACGTAAAGTTTTAGGACAGGGTAAATCTGAGGATATACAGCGAGCTTCAAATCAAGCTCAAGGGCAAATTTCTCAACAGTTCCAAATATTCTATCAATTGGTACGCAAGCGTGATGACTTACAAAATCAGTCATTATTAGATGACTATTTTCAAAATATGGCGCAAGTCAGAAGTAAATTAAATGATTTACGTAGTGCTGGCGATTTTGGTCCAAATGCTTTGGCCTTAGCCAAACTGACCATTAACGATCAGACCTCTGTGTTTAATACCACTCAAAAAGTTGTAGATGAAAAGCTCATCGTTGGTTTAAATGAACTTGATCAGCAAATGGTTCAAAAGCTTTTGGTCAGCCCATTAACACAATCTTTTGATAGCTTGTTAACACCTGCTCAGGATGAAATAAATAAGCTTTGGACTTTACAAGCTTACCAACCCTTTAACCAAGCTTTATCGCAAAAAGTACCTTTCAATTCTTCAGGCACGATTCAAGCAACCAGTAATGAGATTAGTCAAATTTTTGGTGATAATGGCAGTATTTCTAAATTTGTAAAAGAAACACTAGATCCATTTGTGATTCGCCGTGGTTATACCTTGTCATCTAAGACTTGGAAGAATATGGGAATGGGTTTAAATCCTGAATTTGTGACCAGTTTTGAACAATACACAACACCGATTAATGGGGTGGCGGCAGGGAATGCATCAGGCGCGCCATCAGCAACAAATCAGTCTAATTTTCAATTTTATCCGATCCCAAACAATAATTTTTTGTCCTATACCCTTGATATCGATGGACAGCGTCTTGTTTATGAAAATGGAATTCAGCAATGGGTGAATTTTTTATGGCCAAATGCAAATGCAATTCCTGGTGCAAGAATCACAGCAATTGATTTAGAAGGACAAACGCATACCATTTTTGAAGAGCCTGGTGAATATGGAATTAATAAACTCATTGATAGAGCACAACGTAAACAGCTGAATGGTAGCTACGAAATGACGTGGGTCAGTCAACAAAATCCATCCATGTTTGTAAAACTACAATTTCGTTTAATTAGCGGAAATGCGTCCAATCCAATCGGATCTAACCGTGGCTATGTTGGTTTGAAATTGGTCGAACGTGTAACGAGTCCGAAAGCAGCACTGGTCGTTGCAGCGCAACAGGCATCAGCTACAGCAAACTCGCAAATGACTACACCATCACCAGCAGTAACTTCAAATATGGCTCAAATTAAACAGCAGACGACAGGATTTACAACGAATTCTACGGCTTCAGTTGGAGGTTCAGCGACTCCCACAACAACACCGATGAGCCCTTCAGCTACATCGACTGGAAGAGGGACAGCACAATGATTAAATGGAACAGTTTTGTGCGAGGGATACACGTATGCAAATGATAAAATCTACACCTCTATATTATGGAAAATGCCCAGCACGTGGCGATTTTTTAAAGACCAAAGGTCAATATTCCCTGATCCAAGTGATTGATCAATGGATTACAGAGGCTTTGGAAATTGCAATGCGAGATCCAAATTTTAATGAATCTTATCGGTCACTTGCTCCTTTAGACTTCTTTATTGCAAATCCTAAAGAGCAGATGTTTCTTGTTGCAAATATGATTGCCAGCGAGGACAGTTCAGGACGCCAATTTCCAATGGTATTGAGCCATTTATTGGAAATTGAAAATCCTTATCAAAACTTACTCTATGCACCTTATAAATATAAGTCTGTCTTGATTGATTTATTTCAAAAAAATAGAGTATTTCGGACGGTTAATCATCCCGAGATTCTCATTTCAAAATTGGCCAGTATTAATAATGAAATTCAAGTTTTGTCTGAAATTAAGGCTCAAGATTTCTTTGAAAATCACACGATGTATTCATTTGCTCAGATTATGAAAATTACCCCATATGAATTGGCACAAAGTATTCTTGCTTTAGGGTTACTACTACAGCCGGTACTTAAACATGGCACCAGTAAACTATCTAAAGTTCTTATTTTACCCATCAACAATCACAGTTATTGTTATGAAATTTCTGCATTTTGGGTCAATTTGATAGGGCGTTTTTTAGGAAAAAACAATACAGAGATTTTGATCGGAATATTACACCACGATTCACCTATCTTATTGTTTGGATTTCAAGGTGCAGATATTACGGCACTGAGTAATATTTTTACCCAAAATATGCAAAATGAACATTGGGTCTCTTTGGTTCAGCCGCAATGGGTTGATGCTTATTTAGAGCAAAATGCAGGTTTAGCAGCATTAGAACAAGCTTTATGTGAGCGTCAGTTGAGTTTATCTCAAGGCATGAAATTGTTTAGACAAACATTTATAGAAGAATAAAAACATGAAAAATAGAGAACAATGGCTATTCAAAAAACTGGTTATTATTTCTAGTTTATTTTGTTCATTGCATATTGCTGCTGCGCCGATCGTTGTTGATGGTGTAGTACCCAATGATATGGCTAAACAAGCCATTTTAGAGAAACTTCGAGCTGTCTATGGTGCAGACCAAGTGGTCGATAAGATCCAAATTCGCCCTGTATCTGCACCGAATGGTTGGAGTGAATCGGTAACACGAGTCATCACACCTGATTTAAAGAAGATTAGCCAAGGTAAATTATCTGTACGCGGGACTCAAGTGGATTTAACTGGGAAAATGGGCGTGCAAGCTGAAATTCAACCCACAACTGTTTTATTCCAATCATTGGTTCAGCCACCTTATCGCTTTAATTCACAAATTACAGTCAATGCTGCTGAACAAGCGGTGATTGATAATGCATTGAAAAATAGGATTATTGAGTTTGAATCAGGCAAAGCAGTACTGACGCCAGTGGGTACACAAATTTTAGATGAGATGGTTGTCGCTTTAAATAAAGTACAAAACAAGAATATTAAAATTGTTGGACATACAGATAGTCAAGGTGATCCGCAAAAGAATCAGTCATTGAGCTTACAACGTGCTGAAGCAGTCAAACAATATTTAATTGCCAAAAGTATTGCACCGACACGTTTAACGACTGAAGGGCTTGGTGCGACAAAGCCCGTAGCAGACAATGCTACAGAAGAAGGTCGTAAAAAGAATCGTCGTATCGAGTTTGATGTTCTATAAACTTGATTTGACTCAATAACAACATAGAAAAGACATAAAGGAAATAATCATGGCACTGCCTTATATCACTTTAGGTTCACCAACGACAGGTGGTGGAAAAATAATTTCAGCAGATTCATCATTTATCATAGATGGTAAAGCCATAGCATGTGTTGGGGACAAAGCAACATGTCCAAAACATCAATGTATTGCAACTATTCTCGCTGGTGATAATCATATGATTATTATGGGAAAACCTGCTGCACAACATAATTCACCGTTGTCTTGTGGATGTAAATGTATTGGCGATCAACATTTAGTGGTTGGGGATAATTAGAAAAGTCTAAACCCATAGATAAAAAGAAACCCCATCATCCTGACGGGGTTTCTTCATATAGGTTAGTTAGATTTGACTCCTGTCTAATCTCACGTTCCTGATGCTCAGACCGATTATTGTTGTTTTTTGTCTGGGAAACTTCCTGTTCCCTATGTAGTTAGAATAAGGAAGTTTCGAGTCGTATAAAAGAAGAAAAAGTAAATAGTTGTTGTAAGCTAGAACGTACAAAGTACATTCAGGATTTAGGCATTGGCATATTGGATTAGCTTATTCACGACTGATTTAACGGTTCTATTATCAAACTCATTACCTTCAAAGGTCTCAGTTTTATTACGTTGCCCAATATCTCGAATTTCAATCACAGCATTTGAATCAATCATACCAATAGCAGTACAAACTTGCTTAATTTGATCTATAGAACGTGAACCATTACTGCCACCGTAGCTGACAAAAGCGGCAGGTTTGGCTTGCCATTCTTTGTAAACATAATCAATTGCATTCTTTAGGACAGGACTATACCCATGATTATATTCAGGTGTGATAAAGATAAAGGCATCACCTGAGGCAACTTTTTTAGCCCATTCCTGCTGTTTTGGCTGATCATAAATTCCAGATGCAGGTGGATTTTTCCCTGCAAAAAATGGTAAATCCCATTCTTTCAAATCAACAATATCAACATTTAAAGTACTAAATTCTAATTTTTTAATTTCATCAAGCAGCCAGTTAGCCACTTTAATTGCAACACGACCTTCACGGATGCTACCGACAACGATTTGAATATTCATAGATTATTGCTCAGTTATTTTATTTTAATTATTATGAATAAATCATTTCGACGATATCGTAGTGATTTGTATATATTTTATCTAAAAAGTTATTTTGTGATTTTCCGTCAGTATTGCCTAATAAAAATAGATCATCTTTATGGTTGATCTAGAGTGTATTTTCAATTTTAATCATTAAAATTTGATGTGATTTGAATATGAAAAACGATCTTGCCCTGATTATGGCTTTACCCAATGAATCAAAAGGATTATTTGAACAAGCAGAAATACCTGTTCACTACAGTGGGATTGGTAAAATTAATGCTGCATTTACGGCTTATGATGTTATTCAAAAAACAGGCTGTAAAACGATTTTGAATTTAGGCTCAGCAGGCAGTTCCTTTTTTAATACACATGAATTGGTCGAAGTTAAAACCTTTGTACAAAGAGATATGGACGTTTCACCTCTTGGCTTCGAGGTTGGGGTAACACCAATGGATGCTCATTTTCCGCATGAAATTCAGCTTGAACCTTATTTTTTAGACCTACCACAAGGGATTTGCGGTACAGGAGATAGCTTTGAAACAGGGCAGCCCAAAGTCACTTGCAACTTGGTTGATATGGAAGGCTATGCTTTAGCCAAAGTATGTAAAAAACTGGATGTTCGTTTGATTTCGATTAAGTATATTACAGATGGGGCAAATGATACGGCGCACTTGGATTGGGAAGAGAATTTATTATTGGGTGCGCAGAAATTATTAAAATTATATCAATCTATTTAGCTATTAATTAACGAATGAACGGAAGTCTTGGCGACCATAGGGCACTATGGTCGTTTGCCAAAATAATTCAATAACGTATTATCAAATTATGGATTACGAGGGATTACGCCATATAGAATCATATGCACGGTATGTTCAATTGCACGTTGATACATGCTTTTATTACGTAAGGTTTTTCCTGTGACCATTTCTAATTGGGTGCTAAAATCAGCATAGTTCTGTGTTAAACCCCAAATATTGATAATCAATAATTCTGCATCAATTTTGTCAGATATTTTACCTTGTTCTTGCCAATTCAAAATAACTTTAGCTTTACGCTTAAATAATTTTTTAAGTGGCCCTTTTAAAATTGGTAAAATATGTGGTGCACCTTGAATAATTTCCAATGCAAAAAGCTTTGATGCTTTAGGTTGCACACGAGAAATTTCAATTTTTGTCGTCAGATAATGCGCTAGAGCCTCAGCCGGTTCTAGTTCAGCTTCTAAGGATTGTAATGGTGCAAGCCATTTTTGCATGACGGTAGTCAGTACTTCGACATACAAAGCTTCTTTATTTTCATAATAATAGAAAATATTGGATTTATGCATATCTGCCAATTGTGCAATTTCATCCAAACTTGCACCATTGAAACCATATACAGAAAATACATCTAGTGCAGCATTGAGTAATTGCTGCCGTTTCTGAGCACTCTTCTTTTGTTCCATCGCAACTTTGAACTAAATAAATGATTCATAAATTGTACGGTAAAATGTTTGATTTGTGCACAGAAAGCAGCATTATTTTGAAATATTTGTGATAATTTATGATGAAGTATTACTAATAAGTAATTTCTTGGGCTTTTTTAAAATTTTGCACTAAACTGGAGCAAAATAATTGATTAAATTCTGTCATTTAAAATACATTATTTAAACTTTATGACAGTTTTAGTGTTTTAATTCACTTTTAAGCTAAGATAAAAATAGCCATCGGACTTCAGTATAATAGCGCTATAACTAGGTTAATAATAACTATTCGTATTAATAACGATTAAATCCTTTAATTCTGTTTTAAATAGAAATTAAAGGATTTGCAAAGCCTTGTATTTTATCATATACATCGAATTGATTTTAGGTTGCAAGTACAGCAGCTAAGACTTGTTGTTCAAGCTCAGCAAAAGTGCTGCCTTTTTGGCGTGGGCGTGGTAGGTCAATTGTAAATTGTTGAGCGATATGCCCTTGATCAAGGAGAATAATACGATCTGCCAATTGCACGGCTTCACTGACATCATGTGTCACTAAAATGGTGGTAAAGCCTTGTTCCAACCATAACTTCTCAATAAGGTTTTGCATCTCTAAGCGAGTCAGTGCATCTAAAGCACCGAGCGGCTCATCTAATAATAATATTCGCGGTGTATGTGATAATGCTCGAGCTAGAGCGGCGCGTTGTCGCTGTCCACCTGAAAGCTGTGAAGGCCATAATTTAGATTTTTCCTTTAAACCCACTTTTTCTAACAACTGTTCAGCTTTAGCATGTTGCTCTTTGTTTAATCCAAGTTGAACATTATTTAAAATACTTTTCCACGGCAATAAGCGAGGGTCTTGGAACATTACTCGAATATCATCGGAAGTAATACCTTCACGGAAATTACGTAAAGATTTAAATTTAATTTCACCATAACTTGCTTGTTCTAAATCTGCAATCAAACGAAGCAGGGTGCTTTTACCACAACCACTTCGACCAACAATCGCAACAAATTCACCAGCTTCAATATTTAAATCTAAATCCTCTAATACTTTGACATCACCATAATATTTATAAAGTTGTTCTATAGAAATTTCTGCGCCAACCTGAGCTTGATTTTCAGTTTGTGATTCTGCTACAGGAATCAGATCCTTTGCATATTGGCTAATGCTTAAGTCAGTCATGGTCTACTCCTATTTTTGATAGCCTGCGTGCCAACGCAGTAAATATTTTTCTAAGTATTGTGCAAAAACATCTGCTAATTTACCCAAAAGTGCATAGAGCAAAATCCCCACTAAAACGATATCTGTTTGTAGAAACTCACGTGCATTCATGGTCATATAACCAATACCAGACTGAGCAGAAATAGTTTCAGCCACGATTAACAACACCCAAACCAAGCCTAGAGAAAAACGCAAACCCACTAAAATGGAGGGCATCGCACCCGGTAAAATGATTTCTTTGTACAATTGCCAACGACTGAGTCCATAACTTTTACCCATTTCAATCAGTTGAGGATCTACAGAGCGGATACCATGATAAGTATTGATATAGATTGGAAAAAATACACCTATAGCGACCAGAAATAACTTTGCTGATTCATCGATACCAAACCATAAAATCACTAAAGGAATGAGTGCTAAAGCTGGAATATTACGAATCATTTGCAAGGTTGTATCCAGTAGATTCGAGGCAACTTTAGATGAACCATTCAAAAGACCCAGTAATAAACCCAAACCTCCACCGACCAATAAACCTAACAAAGCTCGCCCTGCACTGACTTTGACATGTTGCCAAAGTTCACCGCTCAGCAGTAATGTCCAAAATGCAGCAACAACAGCTGAGGGTGCAGGTAAAACACGACTTTCTAACAGACCACTTTTAGATGCGATTTGCCAAAAAATGATCAGTAAAGTTGGAACAATCCACGGCAGCAAGCGCTGCCCGAATTGTTTTGTTCCACGTGAAACTAGATTAACTTGGGAGGTGTTTATATTTTTTAATGTTGCATTCATGCCGACTCCTTAAGCGGAGCTTTGTGTTGTTCAGGCGTATAGTTGTTGGCAATAATTTCACCGAATGGGCCTGTTAAATTAGGTTGAGCTAATTTTTTTCGAGTTTCGAGTGGTAGTAAAGGGAAGACCAATTCTGCAAAACGAATAGACTCTTCTAAATGTGGATAGCCCGAGAAAATAAAGGTATTAATTCCTAAATCAGCATACTCTTGGATACGGTCTGCAACGGTTTGAGGATCACCCACCAACGCTGTACCCGCACCACCACGGACTAAGCCGACACCTGCCCAAAGGTTAGGTGATACTTCCAGTTTGCTTCGATCTCCATTATGTAATTCAGCCATGCGACGCTGACCGACTGAATCCATTTGTTTAAATTTCTTTTGTGCTGCGGCAATCGTTTCATCATCTACATATTGAATCAGTTCATTGGCTGCTTGCCATGCTTGCTCATTGGTTTCACGTACAATCACATGCAAACGAATACCATAATTGAGCTGACGACCTTTGGTATCGGCCTTGGCTTTTACAACAGCAATCTTTTCTTTTACTGCTGCGGGTGGTTCACCCCAAGTTAAATAGGTATCCACTTGGTCAGCAGCTAGCTCAATCGCATCATCAGACGAACCACCGAACCACAAAGGTGGATAAGGTTGTTGCACAGGTGGGTAAAGCAGTTTGGCATCATCGACGCTTAAGCGCTCACCATGAAAAGTAAAAGATTCACCTGTATGCGAACGCTTTAAAATCTCACGCCAAATGGTGGTGTATTCCGCAGCTGTTTGATAACGTGTTGAATGATCTTCATATATACCATCGCCTTTCAGTTCTTGCTCATCGCCACCTGTGACAAGATTTAAGAGCACACGGCCATTCGATAAACGATCAAAAGTCGCTGCCATACGTGCTGCCAGCGCAGGGGTTGTTACACCCGGACGTAATGCGACTAAAAATTTTAGATTTTGGGTTGCATCAATTAAGCTCGCCGCGGTAATCCATGGGTCTTCACATGAACGTCCTGTTGGAATGAGTACACCTTCATAACCTAGATTATCCACGGCTACAGCAATCTGCTTCATATAAGCATGATCGACTTGGCGAGCACCTTTACTGGTACCTAAATAACGACTGTCACCGTGAGTGGGAATAAACCAGAAAATTTTCATTTCATTCAATCCTGAGAAAGTATTTAAATATTATTTGCCTGTCCAAACGGCTTGTTTAATGTTGATGCTGTTTGGAATGATTTTAAGTTCACTAAAACGATCAGCCAGTTGTTGTTGATCTGCGATGACTTTTGCGGTCAGGGCTGCTGCACCAGAAGGTCTTGGACGACGGTCAATAAAAACTTGGCTGACCTGAGGTTTTAAACCTGTACTTTGCCCAATCGATTGCGCTGTTCCAGGTCGATGCGCTTGTACCCATTTATCGGCAACATTCAGCTGTTGAATAATACTTTTCACTGCTTGAGGGTGCTGTTTGACAAATTCAGGTGAGGCTAAATAGAAGGTGTAATTTGGACTAAGACCTTTACCTGAGGCTAAAACACGAGCCTGATCTTCAACTTGTGCTGAAGCAAAATAAGGATCCCAAATTGCCCAAGCATCTACAGCACCTTTTTGAAATGCAGCACGCGCATCGGCAGGAGTAAGCCAAATCGGTTGAATATCAGACCATTGCAAACCTGCTTTACGGACAGCTTGTACCAATAGGTAATGCGCACTTGAGCCTTTTTGTAAGGCAATACGTTTGCCTTTGAGTTGACTCAATTGTGTGAGTTGCGAGTTTTTAGGGACTAGAATTGCCGAAGCCAATGGTTTCGCTGCTTCATAAGCAATGTAATACAACGGTTTATTGGCTGCTTGCGCATAAACGGGTGGTGTATCACCTGTAACGCCAACATCCACAGAGCCGACGGCAAGTGCTTCTAAAATTTGTGGGCCAGCTGGAAATTCATTCCAAGAAATTTTGGCATTTGGAAATTCTTTTTCATACAGCTTTTGCTGTTTGGCGATCGCAAAATTAATCGAGCTTTTTTGAAAACCAATACGTAATTGTTTCACACTCGGATCTACCGCCCAAACAGCTGTAGAACCTAACATTGCACAAGCGATAAACATAGCGGTCATGCCATGACCCTTTACGTTGAACCATGTTGGTGTTTTGTGTTGTGCAATGTTTGGAGTCATTTTTGTTTCCTCATCTAATCGGGTTGTTTTACGTATTTTTTAATTCGCCAAAATGGCTGCTTGAATATTGATTTTGTTTGGAATTAACTTTTGTTGATAAAACGCATCTGCAACGTATTGCTGTTCTTTAGCAACTTGATTGGAAATAGGTTGAACACCAAAACCCATGCGTGAAATCGATGTATTGAGGACATCCAAAGGTAACCCTGTTGGTTTCTCTAAAAGTTTTGCAGCATCAGCTTGGTGTTGAGAAACCCATTGTGTCGTGGTATTTAATTCATTCACTACGGCTTTTAAAAGGTCAGGGTGCTGTTCTGCAAATTTACGGTCAGCTAAATAAAATTGATGATTACTGACAAGATTCTCACCTGTGGCTAAAACTTTAGCACCCAGCTGTTTTTCTGCTGAAGCAAAGAATGGATCCCAAATCACCCATGCATCGACTGCGCCTTTTTCAAACGCTGCACGTGCATCGGCAGGGGGTAAGTACACTACTTGAATATCCTCAAGCTTGAGATGGTTTGCTTCTAAAACTTTGAGTAAAAGATAATGAACATTTGAGCCTTTGTTCAGTACGACACGTTTACCCTTTAAATCTTGAATAGATTTAATATTTGAGTCTTTTGGAACGATTAAGGCTTCTGCTTTGGGTGCAGCAGGTTGGTTGGCGATATAAACCAAATTTGAATTGGCAGCTTGAGCAAAAATCGGCGGTGCTTCGCCTGCCTCACCAAACGATACACTTCCCACATTTAAGCCTTCCAGCAATTGAGGCCCAGCAGGAAATTCGACCCATTTAATATTGACGCCTTTTTCTTTCAGCGCTTTGTCTAAATCACCACGTTCTTTGATAATCGGCAGCAAGCCATATTTTTGATAACCAATATTTAAAGTCGTGGTTTCTTGTTGTTTCGCACAACCAGAGAGCAACATGATCGTGGCAAGACTAGCGCTGAGAAGGGTGACTTTTTTCCATGAAGGTTGAAATAGACTTGCCATGACGCTTATTGCTCCTAAACTTTAAATGATGAAAAGTGAATGAGCATCAGCTTAGGAGGCTTTGTAATTTCAAAAAAATAAGTTTTCGATGATTGCTAATGAAAAAAAAAGATAAAATTAAAACTGTGAAACTTATTTAAAATTGTGCAATAGAAAATACAGACTGACTAAATTTAAAAAAATTCTAAGACACTGAAATTATTATATTAAATAATCATTATTCTAAATTTGTATAATTTTAGGCAGGATTTTGCTAAGAATAAATTCTATTTTCCTATAGAGATAACGAATATTCTTAGCAAAAAATAAGATAACATATCGGTTATTTTCAGACGTTTAAATCCGTTTTTTAAACACCATTGAATTACGTTGATAATTATATAAAGCTTGGCGAGCTTCTGGTAAATCATCCACATTGGCCGTAATAAAGCCATGTTCTATGAACCAATGCGCAGTACGTGTGGTCAAGACAAAGAGTTGTTGAATATGTAGCTGCTGCGCTTTTTCTTCTAAAAAATTCAGAATTTGACTACCGCGATTGGATTTACGATAACTTGGGTGTACTGCGACGCAGGCAATCTCTGCCGATTTAATTTCACCACCAGTGACAGGAATTGGATATAAAGCAGCGCAAGCGAGAATCGTTCCATCACGTTCAATCACAGCAAATTGATCGATTTCATTCTCTAAACGTTCACGTGAACGATAAACCAACATTCCATCTTCTTCGAGTGGGCGAAGTAGGTTAATGAGACCACCGACATCACCAATATTCGCCATACGCACTTCTTCATAATGTGCATCGGTAATCATGGTGCCATGTCCATCACGTGTGAACAATTCTTCGATCAATGCACCATCATAGGCATAAGACAGCAAATGTACGCGATGCACGCCTTTTAAAGAGGCTTCTTTGGCATTTTGTAAATGCAAAGCAATTTCAAAATTAGAGTCTTGGTACTTTCCAATATGTTGGTCTAATTGTTGAGGAGTAATTTCTCGCAACAATTGACCATATTCATCCATTAAACCTTGTTGATTGCCTAAGAAAATTAGTTTATCAGCTTGAATATGAATTGCTGTTTTAGTCGCAACCTCTTCGGCGAGTAGGTTAAATACTTCACCTGTGGTGGAATAGCCTGTTGGCCCAAGTAATACAATATTTTGATTGTTTAAATGTCGCTGAATCGCTTCTGTATCAATAGTGCGAACTTCACCAGTCAATTGAAAATCTACACCATCACGGATGCCATAGGGTTTTGCAGTAACAAAATTACCCGATACGACATCAATACGCGCACCAAACATGGGTGAATTTGCCAATCCCATAGACAATAGTGCCTCGATCTGGAGACGGATTGAACCAACAGCATTCATGACACAAGGCAAGGATTCACGTGTTGTGACACGATGATTGATATGGATTGGACTTTGAATGGCTTTTTCTTTTAAATTTTCATTAATTTGCGGACGAGCGCCGTGAACCAATATCAGGCGAATACCCAATGAATGCAGTAGCGCAATGTCATGGATAATGTGTTGAAAATTCTCATGTTGTACAGCTTCACCACCAAACATGAGGACAAATGTTTTACCACGATGTGCATTGATATATGGTGCAGAATGACGAAACCAATGCACATATTGTTGTGTCGTGCCTTGTGAAGTTTCTAAAATGTCAGTTTGCATGCCAATCTCAATATTGATGGTTTATGAAAGAGAGTTTAAACAAAAAATAGGGATGAAGAATAGAGAAAATAAAAAAAGCACTAGAACGTGGAAGAACTAGTGCAAAGAGGGTATTCGATTTTCAGTTTGTGTTATCGCAAAGTCACTTATAGACCAAGTACTTTTAGAATGACATAAGTGGTGGTGTCGACCAGTACATATTGATTATCGGCTTTGTACCATTGTTGGTTTTTGCCTGGCTTACTCAGTTTTTTATTGTGCTGATAATTCACTTTATAGCCCGCGCCACGATAATCATTAGGAAATTTATTGCCAGTATTCCAGTTATGATGCGGTTTATTTTGAGTTGCAACACGCTTAACGTCAGCACCATGATTGTTAGGGTGTTGTTGAGTGTTTTTATGTTGCTGTGTTGGCATTGCTTTGTCATGATGATTTGCATGATCTTGAGGCGCAGCTATAGCTGTCGAAGCAGCCATCATTACACTGATAGAAATTGCAAAGGTAGAAAATATTTTTTTCATAACATCACCTAAAACTTTATCTTGTTGCCTTTTGATGTGATCAATTTAATTGAAAATGATAGAGAAATGATGAAGGTTAAAATGTGTTTTGTTCTCTTAGATTCTTAGATGATGAATAAACTATGTGAGCTTATTTCCAATATATAGAAAGCCCAATTTTGATTGGGCTTTTATTTTCATTGAATATAAATGGATGAATAAAATATCTGTCATTATTCAATGACTCAGCAATTATCCAATCACACGAATGATACGGTTATTACGTTCATTCACTAAAACATAGTCACCGTTTACTTTGTACCATTGTTGATATCTGCCTTGTTTTGGCAACTGGCGATAGTTTTTATAATTGACATGATAACGAGAAGAGCTAAATTGGCTTGGTAAATATTGTCCAGAACGCCATTCGCGGCTTGGGTTTACTCGGTTGTTATATCGGTCATATTTGTCATAGCGATCATTGTTATTCCAACGATTGTCATGTTTATGATCCCAATAATTTTGCTGATAACGATCATAGCGGTCTTGGTGATTATCATGTGAAGCCGCCATTGTAGATGTTGCAACGAGAGCGCTTAAAGATAATGTAATTGCTGTTAATACTTTTTTCATTTGATTCACCTGAATTGAACTTTTGTCCTTTGATGAAATCAATTTACTCAACAATTCAAGATAAATGGTGAGGGGGATTTAGTTGAATTGTGAAATGTATGGAGGCTTGATGAAGGAATGTAACTGTCTTCAAAAATTACGCTCATACGTTCAGAGAAGTTAAATAAACAGAAGGGGTTAGGTCGCTTTTAGCAATAAAAAAGCCCAAACGATGTTTGAGCTGAGGTCTTGTATCTTAGCTGTTAAATCAGAGATTACATGCCGCGAATGCTTAAAATATTATTACTGTCAGAATCCACTAAAATATAATCATTGTTGATTTTGTACCATTGTTGATTACGAGAAGGTTTTGGAAGATTACTGTCTTTATAATCGACTTTATAGCTATTACCACGATAGTGTTGTGGCATCACATAGCCTGTCTGCCAACGATGTTGCTGCAAACGTTTTACACCACGTTCTTCTCGCTCACGGCGTTGTTCTTGAATATCATCGTCGTCATCATTGTCGCGAAATTGACGCCCACGATCACCACGATCATTTTTGTTACCACGGTCATCATGATCGAAGCCACGACCATTGTCAAAATGAGGCTTTGCACTGCTGATCTGAGTTGTCATCAGTGTTGATAAAGAGATGGCGATGATCGCTAAAATCTTTTTCATAAGAGCCCTCGCTTTTGCATGTGTAGATTTTTCACACCACTACTGTACTGCTTAATTGCAGAGAAACTGTGAAGAAAGTTCAGTTTTTCATTTAAAAATACAGACATAATAAGAACATATTTCTTTATTTGATTAAAGTGTTATTCGAAAGACTTATATGATAAGACATTGAGCTGAATTAGAAAATTGTGAATGGGTTCAAAAAAATGTAAAGAATTATGAAAATAAGTCGGAGCAATCATCCAACTTATTCTCTTATTTTTAAGGATAGCGCAATTTTGAAGATAAGTTTAGTGCCATTGATTGGACATATGCTTTAAGCAATTGATCGCTTTAACAACATTTTCAGCAAGTTGAGCATCATCCAAAGCTTGAATCAGTTGATTTGAAAGTTGCAGTTGTTCAATGGAACGAATCATTTCAACTTTACGTTTTTGATCTTTCATGAGTAGTTCCCCAAAGTGGTGATTTATCTTGAGCTCGACTATAAGCTGAATTTATAAATTTGAAAAACTGAATAATATTGTTATTTTAATTGATTTAAACGATTTTATAGTCATTGTTGGAACAATATTTACGTCTTATCGTTTTAAATTTTTGCTATTCACAACATAAATTGTGAATAGCAATTTGAGTCAATAAAATTAAAAATCAGCTTTTAACACGATACGATAACGGGCTTTGCCTGAATGTAGGCGTTCTAAAGCATCATTGATTTGAGACATTGGATAAAGCTCAATTTGCGGAGCAATGTTTTTACGTGCAGCAAATTGTAAAAGTTGGCGTAATGCAAAAGGTGAACCTGTTGGAGAGCCTGTGACAGATTTTGCTCCACTAATTAAGCTACCAGCTGGAATAGCCATCGGTTCAATAACCATGCCGAGCATATGTATTGAGCCATTTGGCGCTAGGGTATTGAGGTAAAGTTTCCAATCTAAAGTAACATTTACGGTACACAGTAATAAATCAAACTTTCCACGTTGAGTTTTGAGTGCATTGGCATCACGGCTATTGACCACGTGATCAGCTCCCATTGCTTTTAGTTCATCCGTTTTATCTAGACTGGAAGTAAATGCAGTAATTTCACAGCCCCATGCCTTGAGCAATTTGATCGCCATGTGACCTAAACCACCAATACCAATCACACCAACATGGTGAACGGCTTGAATTTGATGCTTTAAAATAGGGTCAAAGACGGTTATGCCACCACACAATAATGGCCCAGCGCTTTCTGGGTCTAAATCTTCAGGAAGTGGAATAATCCACTGCCAACCTGCGCGGACTTTATCTGCAAAACCACCTGCATGACCCACGATAGTTGCCTGTTTTTGACCTGTACAAAGTACTTGTTGTCCACTGATACATGGGTCGCAATATTGACAACTTTCAGCTGTCCAACCAATACCTACCCGTTGTCCGACTTTTAAGCCTTTGGCTTCGGAACCTAGTTGAATAATCGTACCAATAATTTCATGTCCGCCAATGACAGGAAAAACAGCATTTCCCCATTCATTATTGATCACAGAAACATCTGAGTGACATAGCCCACAATATTCAACTTTGACTTCGACTTGGTGTGCTTTAAGTTCACCTGCATCAAATTGATAAGGGACAAGTTCTGCACCTGCTTCTAAAGCCGCATAGGCTTGGATGGTATTTTCAGACATTTGGATCCTTCCTCTTATTTTCGAATGAAAATTTAACGAGATATGCAATCATTTTCATGGTCATTGACCATACCAACCGCCTGCATAAAGGCGTAAATCGTGGTTGGGCCAACAAATTTAAAACCATTCTTTTTCAATGTTTTTGAAAATTTTTGACTGATTTCAGTTTGTGCAGGTGCTTGTTTGTAGTCTGGAACATCATTACTTTGTACTTGTTTGTCGACAAAATTCCACAACCAATCCACCATGTCGATGTTTTGGGCTTTCATATTTTGCCATGCGATGGCATTGTCACGAATCGCCGTTAGCTTTCCAATATGTCGAATTAAACCTGCATCTTTACATTTCTCAGCTAAGTCATCATCAGTAAAATCAGCAATGTTTTGAATAGAGTGATTAAAGAAGTGTGCTCGATAGCTTTCACGTTTTTTTAACACAGTAATCCAAGACAAACCTGCTTGTTGTCCTTCTAAGCACAGCATTTCAAATAAATGCTTTTCATCACGATTCGGTTTACCCCATTCATGGTCATGGTATTCAATATAAATCGGATCATCGGAGCACCAACCACAGCGTTTATTTGACATGAATGATGCTCCTTTTTATTTATTGGTATATGAATTAAATTGTTGTTTAGATTTGAAAATCGGCCCATTGATCTGTTTCAGTATCCCAATAGGACAGTTCGGCTTGAGTTAGATCTGTAAATTTGATCCAAAAATCCTTTCCAGTTTTATCTGCAAATCCTGTACTGATCAAGAGGGCATCTTCAGTAATTTCCATGATCCAACCTTGATGAGTTTGTCCGTTCAGCACAATTTTTTGTTGATTGCCTGATTCTGCAAACTTAACTAAACGCTCAAGCAAAGCTTCTGACATGAAATATTCCTAAAATCTGACTTAAAATGAATTCACGTACATCAATTAACGTAAATAGGGGTAAGGGTTGACTGCACCACGACCTTTGCCGTTTAAGTATAGTCCATAGTGTAAATGTGGAGCAGTATGGCGTGCATTTCCTGTATTGCCAACATAGCCAATCAGCTGACCTTTTTTAACATAATCGCCTTCTTTGAGACCACGCTTATGATCATTCAAATGTGCATAATAATGGTAAGCGCCACTTGGCCCAATCAGCCAGATCACTTTACCACCCAAATTGTTACTTTTTAAACTAGCGATCAGACCTTCAGTGGTACTGTACACTTTTGTACCTCTTGAAGCCATGATGTCTATGCCTTCATGTGCTCTCCCTTGGCTACGGGAAGCACCCCATGTGTCAGTTAAGTTTTGTGATTTTACCCCATCAACAGGGATAGGCAATTGGTTGGGTAAAGGCATCGCTTTAAGTTGCATAATGGTTCTTTGCGGTAAAGGCGTTGATTTTTTAGGTGCTGTTGTACACGCCGTTAAAAAAAATATAAATAAGCAAATTAAGCTGAAATGGGTACTACGAGACACAGGGAATCCTTGTTTATAAATTTTTACTCTTTGATGCTGAAACAATCAGAATGAAGTGATTCACATCCTGATTTGAGTTTGACTATGTCATATCTCTACCGCAGAGATCAATTTTTTCATGGCGGTAGGAATACCCATTTGTGTAGCTTTTTGTGGCGTTAGCCATTCTCCACCGAGTTCAGCCTGTAGATATTCTGTTTGATCTGCTTCGACTTGGAAAATATGAGCATTCAATATCCACGTAAAGTGAGTAAAACTATGCGAAATTTGAAAAGGCTCAGCAGTGGAAACCAGTTTCAATCTTTGGCAAAGTTGACTAAATTCCGCATCATTTTCAATGATGGGTATGCTCCACAAACCACCCCATAAACCGCTATTTGGTCGTTGTTGCCATAACCATGGATTATCCGATTGCAGTTCATTTGCTTGTAACAACAGTACTTTAGCTGTTTTGACAGGAACAGGCT
Source organism: Acinetobacter piscicola (assembly GCF_002233755.1). GTDB lineage: Bacteria > Pseudomonadota > Gammaproteobacteria > Pseudomonadales > Moraxellaceae > Acinetobacter > Acinetobacter piscicola. The sequence continues at coordinate 36,754 of NZ_NIFO01000026.1, forward strand.
TTTTCGGTTTTTTATAGGGTAGTTCAGTTTCTAAACCTTGTTGATGTGCTTGGCAATGCTGTTGCATTGGGCAGTATAAGCAGAGCGGTTTTTTAGGTGTACAAATGGTTGCACCTAAGTCCATGATCGCTTGAGTATAGTCATGATTTCGCTCGACAGGACAAAGACTGTCTGCCAGTTGCCACATCGCTCGTTCATGGATGGGTTTAGTCAGATCATCTTCTATGGCAAAAAATCGTGCTAAAACACGTTTTACATTACCATCCATAATGACGCCGTATTGGCGTAAACCTAACGACATCAATGCACCACCTGTCGAAGGCCCAATGCCAGGAAGTTCAATCCATTGTTCTAAATTTTCTGGAAATTGACCTTGTTGGCTGACAATGATTGCCGCTTTATGTAAGTTACGTGCACGTGCGTAATAACCCAGTCCTGCCCAATAGGGTGCAACATCATCCCATGATGCTTTGCCTAAATCATTCACAGTAGGGAAGCGTTGCATAAAATGATCAAAATATTGCAGTACCGTTTTTACTTGAGTTTGTTGCAGCATGATTTCAGATACCCAGACTTTGTATGGATCATTTGCGACTTGCCAAGGCAGATCATGGCGTCCGTGTTGATCAAACCAAGTAAGTAAGGCATCTGAAAAGGAAAATTGCGGCATATTGATCAAGTATTGAAGTGAGTATAAAACTGGGTGTTTAGTATAGCGAATCGCAGTGAGCTTTCGAGCGTATTTTCAAAGTAAAAAAGACGCCGAAGCGTCTTTTTGGATAGATGTTCAGGAAGAGCTTAGTCTTCGCTAATCACACCCCAACGTTTATCAAGTTTGAGTGGTTCATTTTTGTAACGTGGAATAATGTGCATGTGGAAATGCTCAGAGTGTTCGTCACCAAACACATGACCATCATTAAATGCGATATGAAAACCTTCAGGTTGGTGACGAATCTTCAACTCATTACGTGCGAGTTCAAGTAATGTCGCCAAACTTTTACGCTCTTTTTCAGTTAAACCAAAAAAGGAGTCAGTATGGCGTAGAGGAATGATCACTGTATGCCCTTTAGACAAAGGATTGGGTTCAGGCAAAATTGCACCGAATTCATTTTTATCAATGATGTCAAATTCATCAAATTCACAATATGGGCATTTTTTATCAGTCATTTTAAATTCCTCTTTTCAATCTCTGTTAAATCAAAACATCGCCGTACAATTGGGTTAAGCGAGTGTACGATCTAATACACTATACATTGCGACTAAGCCGTTTTTCTCCGCTTCGGCGTTATAGCCTAAATCTACATTGTTGGCTTTGGCGCGTTCGTCAGCGAGCGGGTTACTAAAGCCATGCTTAGCATTTTTTAGCACAATCACCTCTGCTATGACATGGGCATTGTTCATTTCTTGTTTAAATGATTCAACATCTGCCAAAGATACCATGCTGTCGAGTTCGCCATGCAGAACCAAGACTTCAGCTTTGAATGTATCTTGTTGAGCGACTTGCTGAGCAGATAAATTCGCATGGAAAGTCACAGCAGCTTTTAAGTCAGCACCTGAACGTGCTAAATCCAAAATAACTTTACCGCCATAACAAAAACCAACTGCTGCAAGACGAGTTGCATCGACTTCAGGTTGTGCTGCCAATGTTGCTAAGCCTGCATTGGCACGATCGACGATGGTATTTTCATTCTGGAATGTTTGCATCATCCATTCGCTGGCTTGAGGCACTTGAGTCGTGGCTTTTTTATCACCATACATATCAATCGCTAGAGCAGCGAAGCCATGTTCAGCAAGTTCACGAGCGCGTTGTTCGGTATATTCATTACGCCCCCACCATTCGGGAGCAACAATGATGCCTGCCACAGGTTTTACAGATTCAGGTGCAGCAAAATAACCAATCAGTGTTGACCCATCAGCTGAAGTATAGGTTATTTCACGAGTTTTGATTGCGGCAACCATCTGTTCAATCCTTATATGAATGAGAATGAACTTGATTAAAGCATAAATCAGCAAGATTCAAAGGACTAATTTATGAATATTGGTATTGAAATGTGAGAATTTATGAAAGCCTCAATAAAGCAAAAAGAAGGATTAAAACCCTTCTTTAAGTATTCACTTGAAATGCACATAATAACTTTAAGTTGGCTAGACTTTTCCTCTGGAAATAAAGCCTACAATTGCTAAAATAGCAGCAACTACTAAGAGGATAACCGCAAAGTCTTTAGACATACCCGCAACGCCACCGAAGCCAAACAAACTCGCCACTAGTGCAATCACTGCAAAGATAATCGCCCAACGAAACATAATTCGATCTCCATATTGTTTTTATCAGATTTTAGTATATGCATGTTTTTTCAACAGAAGTGTATTGTTGTGTGGCCTAAGTGTGAAAATATCAATGATATGTAATTGATCTGTTACGTTTTTAGGTTGCTGATGTCACGGTATGGGCCGCTAAAACTGCTATAATCTATCAAACTTTTGATGAACAACGTTCGAATCGTATGACTCTAAGCCTGCGTCCACAATTTTGGAAAAATTATTCTCTTGCTGAAATGAATCAAGCGGAATGGGAAGCATTGTGTGACGGTTGTGGTCTGTGTTGTTTGATCAAATTGGAAGATGACGAAACCAATGAAGTTGCATACACCAAAGTTGCATGCAAGCTACTCGATTGTAAAACTGCACGTTGTTCTGATTACCCAAATCGCTTACAACATGTACCTGATTGTATTCAACTGACACCTGAAAAATTACAAAACATTCATTGGCTACCTTCAAGCTGTGCATATCGCCGTTTAAATGAGGGTAAAAATTTACCGACTTGGCATTACCTCAATACGGGTTCAAGAAATAGTGTGATAGAAGCCCGAAAATCAGCAGCAGGGCGTTGTATTTCTGAAGTAGAAGTCGATGAAGAAGAGATTGAAGATTATATTGTACGTTGGGTGCGATAATATTGAGTTCTGTTTATTTATCTGCATTCTTCAGCAATAAAAACAATACTTTTACAGTCATTTCTCTATTCACCCACATATTATGAGTACCTAAAGACAGACATTATTGTGGAAGGCTTTCAGGTTGCTTGAGTTAAATGAATTTTGGAAATATACATGATCGCATCAAGAAAGCTGTTCTTAATTGTAGGGCTTTTATCTTGTCATTCTTCTGTTTGGGCGCAGCCGCTCAGCGAGCAACAAGTAAAGGACATTGTAGATCAGCAATTTAAACCCTTATTAGAGCAATATAAGATTCCCGGATTAGCGGTCGCAGTGACATTGAATGGGAAGCATTATTTTATCAATTACGGGCGAGCATCAAAACAAAACCAACAAGCGGTAAGCAACAGTACCTTATTTGAACTTGGCTCAGTGAGTAAGACCTTTAATGCCACTTTGGCAAGCTATGCTCAGGCGCAAGGGCAGTTATCATTGTCTGATCATCCTGCCAAGTATTTCCCTGATTTAAAAAATACAGCAGTGAATAAAGCCACAATCTTGAATCTAGGCACGTATACAGCAGGTGGTTTTCCGCTTCAGTTTCCTGATGAGATTATCCAACAACAGGATATGATTCAATATTTCCAAACTTGGCAGTCGAAAACCAAAGTCGGCGCTGCCCGTCAATATTCCAACCCAAGTATTGGTTTGATGGGTTATGTCACGGCTTTAGCCATGAAAAAGCCGTATGCTGAATTGCTTGAAAAAACATTGTTTCCACAGCTCGGTCTGACACAGAGCTTTATTCATGTGCCTGAGCAGCAGATGTCGCAATATGCATGGGGTTATAAAAATGACCAAGCGATCCGTGTTTCCGCGGGAATGTTTGATGCTGAAGCGTATGGGGTGAAAAGTAGCAGTTCCGATATGCTGAAATTTCTAGATGCTCAAATTAACCCACAAAAATTAAAACAACCGATGCGTGCAGCGATTGAAAGTACACATGTAGGTTATTTTAAAGTCGGTGCGATGACGCAAGGTTTAGGTTGGGAGCAATATGCTTATCCTGTTCAGTTAGAGACTTTATTGCAAGGCAACTCCAGTAAAATGGCTTTAGAAAGTCATATCGTCACGCCAATCGAGCAGCCTAAAATAGCGCCAGCCGCAACGTTGTTTAATAAAACGGGTGCGACCAATGGTTTTGGTGCCTATGTTGCATTTATCCCACAACAGAAAATAGGCATTGTGATGCTCGCTAATACAAACTTCCCAAATGCTGCACGAATCACCGCAAGCTACCGTGTCATAGAGCAGTTACTTCAAACGAACACTGCGCAATAGAATGTCGCATGATTACAGATTCAAATTGTAGATTTGAGTCAGACACAATAGACTAGGACAAAACAGCATAAAGCCAATAATGATGTCAGATACGCATATTCCTTTACCTGAACGTTTACGCCCTCGTGATTTGTCAGAAATCATCGGGCAAGATCATTTGCTTGGTGAAAATGCACCGTTACGTCAAATGATTGATCAAGGTCATTTACCTTCAATTATTTTTTGGGGACCGCCTGGGGTTGGGAAAACTACAATCGCATTGCTTTTGGCACAAGCTGTAGATCGTCCTTTTGTGAGCCTATCTGCGCTAAATACAGGTGTTAAAGAGCTGCGTGAAATCATTGCTGAAAGTGGTGATTTGCTGACCCCTGTGGTTTTTATTGATGAAATTCATCGTTTTAATAAGTCGCAACAAGATGCGTTATTAAATGCTGTTGAAAAAGGTAAAATTACCTTAATTGGTGCGACCACTGAAAACCCATCCTTTGAAGTCAACAGTGCATTATTATCACGTTGTCAGGTTTATACCTTACATGCGCTGAGTAATGAAGCCATTCAAGATTTAATACTTCGCGCAATTCAGCAGGATAAATTTTTAAAAGAGCGTTATATTCAAATTGAAGAGTTTGATGCATTGGTGCAGTTTGCAGCTGGTGATGCACGTAAGGCTTTAAATTTAATTGATTTGATTGCCAGTACTTTTGAAGCAGATGTAGAAAATATTGTCACCAATGCAATTGTTGTAAAAGTTGCACAGCAGAATATTGCACGTTATGACAAATCGGGCGAGCAACATTATGACCTTGTATCTGCTTTTATAAAATCAATTCGTGGAAGCGACCCTGACGCGACTTTATATTGGATGGCGCGGATGTTAAAAGGTGGGGAAGATCCAGTCTTTATCGCACGTCGTATGTTGATCGCGGCTTCGGAAGATATTGGAAATTCAAATCCAAATGCTTTACTCCTTGCTGGTGAATGTTTCCGTTCGGTACAAGCGATTGGCATGCCTGAATGTCGTATTATTCTTGGACAATGTGCAGTTTATCTTGCAACCAGTGCCAAGAGTAATAGTACCTATTTAGCAATTAATAAAGCTTTAGAGTTGGCTGATAAAACTGCAAATCTTCCTGTACCGTTGCATTTACGCAATGCGCCAACCAAGTTGATGAAGGAACAAGGTTATGGTGTGGATTATCTCTATCCGCATAATTACCCTGAGCATTTTGTACTTCAAGAATATTTACCACCTGAACTCAAAGGCACGAAATTATACGAGTCTGCACGTAATAAGCGTGAAGTTGAGGGGGAACGTTTACAGCAACGTCGTTGGCAACAAGAACAGCAACAACAATAAAGTGAGGTTGATGCATAGCTTCGGCTAGGTTATGCATCAATTGGAAAATACATTTGCAATGATTCAGAATTGATTATGAAATTATCTTTTTTATCGCTCGCTATCGTTACGCTTCTTCCATCCCTAAGTTATGCAGAAATCTCCACTAAAATTACGACCAAACAACAAATTCAAAACGGTTCAGTGTCTCAATTAAAAGTGCTTTATCAACAAGATTTCACACAACAAAAAAGCATTCCTCAAGGTTGGCGTATTCCTGGAAATAATGCAGGTAATGTCTATGTGGAAAAGGGCATATTGAATATTGATGGTCGTGCGAATGCGATGCAGACCACTTCAATTTTATTGCCACAAAATTTAGAAAAACAGCAAAACTATCGAATTGATTTAGAATTGAGTTTAGATCAACCTCTAAATAATTCACGTTGGGGCAGTGTGATTTATGATGTGACAGAAGCGCAAGGTGTGATTCCAAGTCGTTATTATCAGTTTACATTGCGCGCAGATACAACAGCGAAAAATGGCACAGAGTTTGGTCGACGTAAAGCAAATGGTCAGTGGGAGCTGTTTGAAACTAAAGCATTTTCTGAAAATATCAAACCGAATCAGTGGTATAAAGCCAGTATCGTAGTGTCAGGACAGCGTGTACAGCATTATTTAAATGGCCAGTTGATGCAAGATGTTGAGTTGGAACAGCTTTCAGCCAAAGGTGGTATTGGCTTATCCGCAGCAGGTGTTATTTTAAAAGTTAAAAATATTCAAGTATCTGAACAAGTGACCGCTTTACCCAACTTACAAAATAAAGTAATCCAAGTTCAGGAAATTGAAAGTAATGTTGCTTTAGCACCGACGATTATCCAAAAGATTGAAAATAGTAGTTCACCATTAAATTCAGCCAATCAGTTGTATTATCAACTCGATGCTCAGCTCAATTTATTCAATCAAAATGGGCAAAATATAGGGACTTTAGCGCAATATCTAGCACAGCCTCAGCGTAATACGATTCCCGTACTTGAAATTAAAGAGCCGAAAACATTAGAAGCTTTGAAATTATTGGCGAATACTCAAGATATCAGCGATATCACCTTATTGTCTAAAAGTGATGATTTACTCAAAACAGCACACCAAATTGTCCCGATGGTACGTACAGCTTTAGATCTAAGCGCTGAAAAATTAAAAGATAACCGTCAAAGCCTTTCTGAAATTATACGCCGTAGCAATCAAGCCTATGCCCGAATTGTGGTTTTACCACAGTCCTTGGCTAATAAAAGCAGTGTTAGTTTTATCCAACGACATTTAATGACCGTTTGGATGGATAGCTCGGTTACGCAACCACAGCAAGCTGCGCAAATTTTAACGTCAGGTGTGAATGGTATTATTACAACGCAAAGTACATTATTCAGCAGCGTTTTAAAGCAATTTCCTAAAAATACTTTATTGCGTAAACCCTTCATTATTGGACATCGTGGTGTACCAAGTCTTGAAGATGAAAATACTTTAGAAAGTGCGAAACATGCTGTGGCTTTAGGTGCAGATATTGTCGAAAATGATATTTATCTCACTAAGGATCAACAGCTTGTTGTTATGCATGATGCAACTGTTGATCGTACTACAACGTCAACAGGTAAAATTGAGGAGATGACACTTGCCCAAGTTCAACAACTCAAATCAAAGAATAAAGAGTATAAAATTCCAACACTTGCAGAATATTTTTCAAGCTTTAAAAATAATCCAAATTTCGTATTAATGATTGAAATGAAAAGTGCTGATCCACAATTAGTACCCAAAATGCAGGAAGAAATTAAAAAGTATCGAGTTGAAAATCAGGTGGTCACGACCTCTTTTAATATCGATCAAGTGGCACGTGCGCAGACATTATTGCCCCATATTCCACGTGGCTTATTGGTAGGGATGATGCCTAAAAACTACAATAATTTGGTCAGTGCCAAACAAATCAATGTGGATGTTCAAAAGTACAATTCATCTTATAACCCTGCATATCGTGCGGACTTAATCACTTTATTAGAAATAACAAAACATCGTGGGATTAGCTTTTGGCCGTGGGCGTTAAATGATGAAACCTTTAAAAAACTTTATATCGCAGGCACATACGGAATAACAACGAATTCAGCACAGCTTTATTCTCAGTATATTGTTGATGTACAAGTACCACAAAATATGAAGGCTCAAGTAAATCAGCCTGTACAGCTTATTGCTCAATTAACCCAACAAGATCAAACTCAATCTCGCCAAGAAATTCGTGATTTTCTTGTTTTATCAGGCTCACCAAAATATGAGTTTAAAAATGGTCAGTTGAGTTTCTCTGAAAAAGGGACTGCTTATGTTTTAGCAGGCTATAAATATCAGATTGATTCACAAAATTTTTACCAGATATTTTCAGCACCAATGAAAATAGTCGTTAAATAACCTGAGTTCGAGATATGATATGTTCCCAACTATATGATACGCGGAAACGTCAGTCGCATTGTTTGAGGCAGGACTACATCTGCAATATACTGTTTTTGCAAGATATTAGATACTTGATGGTGTCAGTCGAGTTGGCGACTCTTGCGCTGCTTTAATCACAGCTCAGGTTTTGCCCTTGCGTGGCAGTGCCACTCATCCCGAAAGCCTTGCGAGGTAATACCTCTCAGGTCGAACCGAAGGTTAATCCTTGCATTTGATTTTAAAAGGTAAGACTCCGCTGTGCCTGATCTATCTTTTCAATAACTTACATCAAAGTTTATCCCGAACTGTCGTTAAATAATGTTTCACTTTGATCTGCTAGACTGTATTCAGATATAAAACGTAATGAACTCATTTCGTAAAGTGCTAAAATATTGATTTGAAAATAAAAAAACCGAGCAATTTAGCTCGGTTTTTTATTTTCCAGTATCTAAATTAGATATCAGAAAGATCTACACCAATACGCGTAGCCACTTCTTCATAAGCTTCAACAACACCACCTAAACCTTGACGGAAACGGTCTTTGTCGAGTTTTTTCTTAGTGTCTTTGTCCCATAAACGGCAACCGTCTGGAGAGAATTCATCACCCAGTACGATACGGTCATGGAACACGCCAAATTCAAGTTTAAAATCAACCAATAACATGTTGCCTTGATCAAACAAGTCTTTAAGAACCACATTCACTTTTTGAGTGAGTTCTTTCATTTGAGCCAATTGTTCAGCAGTCGCCCAACCTAAGGCAATCGCTTGAGATTCGTTGACCATTGGATCGCCCAAAGCATCATCTTTGAAAAACAATTCGAACGTTGGCGGAACAAGTTCTAAACCTTCTTCTACACCTAAACGGCGGCATAATGAACCTGCAGCGTAGTTACGAATGACGCATTCAACAGGAATCATTTTTAATTTTTTAACTAAAACTTCAGTCGGAGAAAGGAGCTCTTCGAAGTGAGTTTCAATACCAGCAGCAGCCAATTTTTCCATGATAAAGGCATTAAAACGGTTATTCACCTTACCTTTGCGATCTAGTTGCTCTATTTTTTCGCCGTTAAATGCTGATGCATCATCACGGAAAACGAGAATTAGATGATCTGCGCTATCTGTTTCATAAACGGATTTCGCTTTACCAGTATAGAGCAAGGTTTGTTTTAACATGGGGGAACCTTTTGCAAGTAAAAATTGCCTAGAACGACTAGGCTGGCCAGTTTTGGTAAATCTGGGATAACAGTTCTGCAGCTTTTTCTTTATCTGCAAAGCTGTTGTCAGCATTGAACAGAGCAAGCGTATTGCTTGATCCCACTGAGTTAAGTTTCAAAATATAAGTTTGTTTGTCGATTTTCATAGTAGCTTCATAGCCGCTTTTGCTTTGACTATCGACCTTAATATTTAAACTACTCAGTGTGGCAAGTGCGTACTGCCAAATTGTAGCAGAATTTCCATCAATTTTAATCAATGGATTGCCGTTTCCATCAGTTAAAAGTTGTGGACGACTTACGCTCTCGCTTGATTTTGAATTTTCATCATTTGCTGGATTAATTTGAGCAATTTCAGGGCGTGGTACTTCGTAACGATTACCACGTTTATTTTCAAATTTAGGCGCATGTTGAATCGCTTGAGGGTCAACAATAGGAGCAGGATACATAGGTGTCGCAGGTCTAACCATTGTACCTTCAGGATAATTAAGTGGCTCTACTGTGGTCGTATTTTTATAATCTAAAGAACCATTGCTGATTCCAAGTGAACTACAACCCGCCAAACTTAAAGCTGAAAGGGCAAGAGTTAAACCTAAACGTAATTGCATAATACTAAGCTCTTATTAAATGATACCCACTGCTTTGAGTTCTTCACGCAGTGGTGTACGGTATTGTTCTGCAAGTGGCGTTAATGGTAAGCGAATACCTGTACCAATTAATTCCATTTCATGGAGTGCCCATTTGACTGGAATTGGGTTGGATTCACAAAATAGAATATTGTTTAATTTTGCAACTTGACTGTCTTTTGCTTGAGCAATATCAGTTTGGCCAGCCAAAGCAGCGGCACAAAGTTCACTCATAATTTTTGGTGCAATATTGGCTGTTACAGAGATATTGCCTTGCGCGCCTAAAGCGATCAATTGGCATGCAGTTTCATCATCGCCTGAATAAACCGCCATGTTTTTGCCTTTTAAGCCATCAATCAGTTCTTTACCACGTGGAACATCACCAGTCGCATCTTTAATACCCACAATATTTGGGATATCTGCTAGACGAATTGCTGTGTCGTTGTGCATATCTACACCAGTACGACCGGGTACATTGTAAAGAATGATCGGTAAATCTACGGCTTCAGCGACAGCTTTATAATGTTGAAATAAGCCTTCTTGGGTTGGTTTGTTATAATAAGGTGTAACCAATAGTGCAGCATCTGCACCAAGTTGTTTTGCTTCTTTAGTGAGCTCAATCGCTTCGTGTGTTGAGTTTGCACCAGTACCAGCAATAATTGGAATACGTTTATTGGCTACACGAATAATTTCTTTAATAACTTGTGTGTGTTCTGCCAAATTAAGAGTAGATGCTTCGCCAGTTGTACCGACAGCAACAATACTATTAGTGCCTTGTTCTATGTGCCACTCAACGAGCTTCTCGAGACCCTTCCAATCTACGCTGCCATCTTCGAACATAGGGGTGACGATTGCGACAATTGAGCCTTGAATGATCTGTGCTTGCTGAGTCATTTTGAAAAAATATCCTATTTTTCCATCTACAGTTTACGTTGTGTAAAAATAATATGTAGGTGGTTGCAGTATTTTGATTTGAGCGAGAAACAATCATTTTAGAGATTGAGTAATGCTTATGCAAATTATGACTGATTCAGCGAGTGAGAACAATACGATTTATTCAAAGCTGGAGAAATCTTTATAAAAAGAAACAAATAGATTTTAACGCATTTGAATATAGCGCTATCTATTCCAATATTTTCTTACTTAATGGAGATTTAGAAGGGATTTTTAGGGCAGAAATGCGGTTATGATTATGCAGCCTAAAAATATCATAACGGCTTAATTTTGTTGATTATGTTAGCTGTATCAGTACTTCTCATTTTACTGTGATGTCATTCAAAACACTGAAAAGTGATTCAATGCTTTGATTATGTGTAAGAGCCCGCAATTTTAGGCTTTTTTATTGTATGTTGAGTCATATAGGATTTTTATTTTCATCATTAAGATCTTTACATAGGATTCAATTTAAAAGGGAATCGGGGAAATGTTGCAATCTGAGCGTAGTGTTTTAATTGTTGTTGATGTGCAAAATGGCTTTACATCAGGTGGAAATTTAGCAGTTGCAAATGCTGAGCAGATTATTCCAACCATTAACCAATTGGCGCAGCATTTTGAAAATATTATCCTGACTCAAGATTGGCATCCTGCAAACCATATTTCTTTTGCTGAAAATCATCCTGATAAAAAACCATATGACACGATTCGATTAAATTACGGTACACAGGTATTGTGGCCTTCGCATTGTGTGCAAGGTTCAAAAGATGCTGAATTTCACCCTGATTTAAATATTCCCACAGCCCAAATGATTATTCGTAAAGGCTTTCATTCTCAAATCGATAGCTATTCGGCATTTATGGAAGCGGATCATCAAACCACTACAGGTTTAGCGGGTTATCTCAAGGAACGTGGCATAGATACCGTTTTTATCGTTGGAATTGCAACAGATTTCTGTGTGGCATGGACGGCAATGGATGCAGCAAAATTAGGCTTTAAGACCTTTGTGATTTCAGATGCAACCAAAGCCATTGACCTACAAGGCTCGTTACAACATGCATGGCAAGACATGCTTGCAGCAGGTGTGAAGCGAGTGGTTGCAAATCAAATTTTAAATGCGGTTGGTACTGAAAAATAGTGCTACGCGAGAAAAATAAGGTATTCACTTGATGCTTCTATTAACATAAGTCAGATCGACAATGCTCAAAATGTTTATCTAGGTAGCAATCATAATGTCTGCAATGTTACGGTTTAGTCAGTTCGTACAAAAAACTTTTGCCTTTTGGGTGGTATTTTTTGCTTTTATCGCACTGTGTTTTCCTCCCGCCTTTGTATGGATGAAAGCTTATATTCCATGGGTTCTGGGGATTATCATGCTGGGAATGGGGATGACCATGACCGTGGATGATTTCAAAGGTGTATTGCAAAATCCGAAAGCTGTTGTGATAGGTGTGGTGGCCCAATTTGTGATTATGCCGGGGTTGGCTTATTTACTTTGTCAACTTTTTCAATTGCCTGCTGAAATTGCGATTGGTGTGATTTTAGTGGGATGTTGCCCTGGTGGAACAGCGTCCAATGTGATTGCTTATATGGCCAAAGCAAATACGGCTTTATCGGTTGCATGTACCACAGTTTCTACTTTTTTAGCACCGATTTTAACACCTGCTATTTTTTATGTGCTTGCCAGTCAATGGATTCCGATCGACGCTGGATCAATGTTTATCAACATTCTGAAAGTGGTTATTTTCCCGATTATTCTTGGTGTTGTGCTCAGAAGTTTGTTTAAGCAAAAAACAGCACAGTATATTCAGATTATGCCGCTGATTTCAGTCATCGCAATTGTTGCCATCGTTGCTGCAATTATTGCGGCCAGTAAGGCTTCGATTATGCAGTCGGGTTTGCTGATTCTCGTTGTGGTGATGTTACATAATGGTTTAGGATTTTTCTTAGGATATTGGGCAAGCCGTTTATTTAAATTGTCTTATCCTGATGCCAAAGCGGTGTCGATTGAAGTTGGCATGCAAAACTCTGGTTTGGGCGTGACTTTAGCTGCCATTCATTTTTCAGTATCACCAATAACTGCCGTTCCAAGTGCAATTTTTAGTTTATGGCACAATATTTCTGGGCCAGCTTTGGCCACGTATTGGGCAGCAAAAGCGGACAAAATGTCTAAAAATAAACAGTAAAATAAGTTGTTTATCGAACCGATATTTTTTAGAGCGCTTAGGCGCTCTTTTTATTTCGACATAATGGGTAAAGGTTGTAATTGTTGTAAGAACGCCTCTTCAGTCATCACGGTAAATCCATGTTGTTCAAGTAAAGCTGCTGTCACACCCTTTCCTGCAATTTTCTGATCTGAGAAAGTACCATCATAGATCATTTGTGAACCACAAGACGGGCTATTGGCTTTGAGAATGACATGTGTGACTTGATGTTGTTGAGCAAGCTTTAATGTTTTTTCAGAACCTAAAATAAATTCTCTTGTTACATCAATTCCTTGGCTATCTATGACCTTTGCCAGTCCTTGTAAAACTGTAAAACCATCACCATTAATGATTTCAGCAGGCTGTCGTGGGGTAGATAATCCACCTGCAATTTCAGGGCAAATGACCACTGCTTGATGTGTATCAAGCAACTGTTTAAGTTTAAGCTGTAAACAGTTTTTTGCATCATAACGGACATTTTGACCAACAAGACAGGCGCTAATTAAGTACTTATTCATAGGGTTTGGAAACAAAGGCTGAATATTTTCAAATCATAAGCACAGTATAGTTATATATTGGATCTTAGGGTGTTTTCTATGGCAATTTATGTGGATCGAGCAAAAGTTCCATTTAAGGGTAAACAGTGGTGCCATCTGATGGCCGATACTCTTGAGGAGTTACATGCTTTTGCAAAAGCTGTGGGGATCGATTCGAGATTATTTCACCGTTCGGCTTCTTATCCACATTATGATATTACCTTAGAAATGCGTATTTTAGTGATTGCTTATGGCGCTATCGATGCAGATCGCAGAACAATTATTATGTGTGGCAGAAAGTTGAAAATACAGTTGATTGCATTAGAGCAAAATCAGTAAATAGTGTATTTATTCGAATAAACTGTGCCTTGTGGTATATATAAAACAACATATTTATAAATCATGTGTAGCAAATAATATTCTTGAATGGAGACAAAAAATAAAATGACCAGACTCAGTATTAATGTGAATAAGATTGCTCTTATTCGAAATTCTAGAGGGACTAATTTTCCAAATTTAGAGGATTTTGTAGAAAATTTATTGAGGCTAGGTGTTAAAGGTATAACGATTCACCCAAGAACTGATCAACGTCATATTAAGTATGATGATGTTTATCAAATTTCTAAGATAATCAAACAGTATCCTGATGTAGAGCTGAATATTGAAGGATATCCAGATCGGAAATTTATCGATCTTATTAAAGATGTTGTACCTGAACAATGTACTTTAGTCCCAGATTCACCGACACAGTTAACTTCAGATCACGGGTGGGATTTGAAAGATCCGACGTTTTTACAATCTGTGATACAAGAGCTCAGAAATGTCCCTTCAAGATTGGCATTATTTATTGAGCCTAATAAAGAAGATGCAATTTTGGCTAAACAACTCGGAGCTGATGCGATTGAAATATATACAGAATACTATGCAAGTCGTACTCAACAAGATGAAATAGACTTGGCGATTCAGTCGATTTCAGAGGCTTGTATCGCTGCTGAAGATGTAGGATTAGTCGTCAATGCAGGTCATGATTTGAATTTAGATAACTTAGAAAAATTATTAAACCGCTGCAATATCAGTGAAGTATCGATTGGGCATGCTTTTACAGTTGAATGTATTCAATATGGAATACATGAAGTCATTCAACGTTATCTTACTATATGTGAAAAACGTGGGGCGACGATCCGCAATAGTGTTTAGGATCAGTATGAAATGAGCCAAAGTTTGAATGATTTGGGGCTGAAGAGGATTGGGAAATTCTTAAAGCTGTTCGCTTAGAATCTCTGCTTGATCGTCCAGATGCTTTTGCTGCCACTTATGCCATTGCAGAGAAATATAGTGTGTCACCAAATAATTCGCGAGCAGTGAGTTTTTACTTTCGACATGGTTTCATCTTTATACCCGAATGGGAATCTGTAGCGCTGAGTTCAGGTGAAAAAAATCAAAAAATGGAATGTTCAGCATTATTTTAATTTGTGATTTTATATCTTATCGAAGATCATCTGTTTTACATTTTTAAATTGGTTTTATATAAATCTTTTGAAACAGGTATAAAAAATCCACACATCATGCTGTTTAGAGCATAGCTTGTGTGGATTTTTTGAGCAATCTAGTATTACACTTTATTACTCAGTATGAGACTTTATTACTTTCATACAACACCATGACTGAGAGTAATAATGTATCATACTCATTTTTTTTCAAGTGATTGATTTTATTGGTGCTCAAATTTTATCTAAAAAAATAAAGTATCATACTCACGGTTCTTCACCACTAAATTTCAGTCAACTACTGAGTAATAAAGTTTCATACTGAAATATCTATCTTTTAAAATTTTGAAATTAAATTAGTGATGTTAAAAAATCATTGTATGCTTTCAATTTTTCAATATCTTGAAGTAATTGGTTTTTTCTTCTCAAAATATCAGTCGTTAGTTCTGGAAAATCTGTAAGGGCTTGTTCAGAAGCTTTTACTTGGTTTTCGTAAATCTTCTGCTTTTCTTTTAATTGCTTAGTCTTGAATTCAAGTTTTCCTGAATCATTTTTAGCAGTTTTAAGATCAAATTGTTTTCTAAATTCACACATGCTTTCAGTTTCAACAAATGTTGAAAGTCTTGGATTGTCAGAATGAATCTGTTTGATTAAGTGACCTTGTTTTATTAGTTTTCTCAGAAGTCTATAAAGTTGTTGCTGATTGATTCGTTGCTTTTCATCTTTTGAAAGATTCAAAGTGTTCCAAATTTGTTGTGATGTCCACCCATCAATTTGGTTTTTGTGTAGGAGAACAAGAAAAGATTGAAAGATCGGAGAGACTATTTGTTTCATAAAAGAAAACTATAAAATTTAAAAAGAGGATTATAGTCCGTGGATATATAGTCCTCAAATAGTGATAGTTCTGTTTTTTAAGCATTTGAATGTTTATGTCAGAACTTACTATTCAATTTGGGCAATTAGTTCGCAAGTACAGAAAAGAAAAAAGCATGTCACAAGAGCATTTGGCATTGCTCTGTAACATGGATCGGAGTTATTTAGGACGGATCGAAAGAGGAGAGGTGAATCTTACTATTGAAAAACTCTATCAATTGGCGAGTATTCTTGAAATCTCCCCTAAACAGTTGCTACCAACATTATAAGTTAAACGAATAATTCTACTTCATAAACCCAAAGCCTTTTTAAGCCTATAGATGTTTCTACCGAATAGTTAATACATTCTGGGAGTAAAATAGTTATGCCTCTATTTTCCCCCTCTAAAGCCCAATAAATAGCAAAGCCTAGCGTTTGGGCTTTTGTTGAAATAGGAGCTAAATATATATTGTTCTTATTTTCATTTTTTTGATCTAATTCATTTACAATATCACTCAAAACTTGTGCTGTTGCAAAAGGGTTATTAGCTGGTGAAAACCTTCTTTTCGTTATCCAATCAGTGTGTTGTGTAATACTTCCACTTAAAGCTGCTCTCATAGCGCTTTGTTGATACATATCTGCACTTAATGATGGAAATGAAAATAATGGATGAAATGTAGCACCATCTTTATAAGAAACCACCTGAGAAACCATCTTATGATCATAACCAATATTAATGATCAAATGATCTGTGTATTCAGAATTCGCAGTTTGCGATATACCACTAATAGGACGAACAATTTCTGTTGTAGCACCAAATTCAGTATCTTTAGCTTTAGAGTAAGATCTCGGTTCAGAATAGATTGCTGTAAATTTAACAACACCTTTATATTTTAACATAGCGATCAAGAATATCAGTACATGTCGCATAAAGCCTGTAATATCAATACATATTGTTTTATTGTTAATATCACCCATTCTGTCAATTAATGCTGATACTTGATCTTTTTCATGTGTGGCAGAAGGTGAGATAATTTCAAAATCATTAGGGATTGGTAATTTATCTTTCGTGAAGTGATATTCAGGATGCACAAGCCAATATTTTTGCGTAGCATTGATTTGAGTGAATAAGGATTTTACACGCTCACTTAGATTGTAAGCAGAGATAAAAATATCAAAACTTGGTAAATCTGTATGAAGATTATTTATATCAAGAGTTGAGTTATAGAAAATAGAATAATCAATCATATTAATATATTAGGCTCAATCAAAAAGGTCATTATGTTTTAACAAAGACTCATCACGAGTGAAAGGTTGATTCCATTTGAGTTCGGAAGTCTTTAGTAGATTATTAAAATCTTTAATTTTATCGATATTAAAAATTGCATTAGCAAGTCCTCCCGAAAGCCCAATATCTCCTCGTTTGCCTATTGGAAGCTCCCATATCGGAGACAACATCGGATTTAAAGAAATTTTACGGCTAATCTTTAGATTATTACGATTAGGTCGACCGCTTTTGATTTCAAATACAAATGAATAATTAAGAGCACTTTGTAGAATGGCTTTTGCTGAAGAACTTAGATCATCATCAGGAAAACTAATTGTAAGAGGAGATGATTCGGGTATGTTTAGCGAAAAACGTGCTACGCGTAACAGATCAGCCATATTTTTAACAGCTATTCTTGCTAAATCTGATGGGCGTCCGAAATTAGAATCTTGTTCGAACAAGAATCTAGCTGAATTAACAGCTGCTTTACTTTGATTCTCAATTGATAATGGTGCTCCATTTATAAAATCGAGTTTTTTAAAACGAGCAATATCATAAGCTGAGCTCAATATGCTTAATAAATTTCGAGGATTTCCATTAGACATTTCAATAAATGAGTCAAAACCACAATAAATCATTGGTTTAGCTGAATCTTTATTTAATTGAGCGATGAGATCTTTTGCATAGTGAGAATACGATTCTTTATAGGATTTTACAGTCAAACTTTTAGGTTTATCCAAATAAATACATGCATTTCCATGGATTTTTTTAGCGATATCTAAATAATTTTCTTCGTTGTTAAAATCTTTACAAAATCTTAAAATATTATGCTTTTTTATTAAAATTGGAAAATTATTAACTAAAGTATTAGTAATTAAGTCGACATCTTCTTTTTGAAAAATCTGAGGAATTTCTCGCAAAGTATCTTTAAAGTTATTTATAAACTTTAAATTATCGTCACTATTTTGCATATTTAGGAAGTTTATAAAGCTTTCATAATAATTGTTCGAATTGATATTTTGGAAGCATGCTGAAATGTTGAAAGATGAATCCGAAGTCACTTTTTCATAGAGTAATCTTGCTCTTATAAATGAATATGCAAAATTTTTATAATTTTGAGCTTCCTGAAGTAGGTCATCTAGATATGTGATTTTAAATTCAACATCTTCACGGTTTTCTTCTCCATCTCCAATAGTGGCATATGTTTTTAAAGCATAAAGCCGCCCGCTTATCCTGAATGCAATTAGTCCTGAATTATACCTAATTAAACTTTGTATTACTTGTTGTTGGCTTTCAGAAAAAAAATTTTCTATTTCATCTATCAAATAAATTAAATTAATTTTTGTTAGTGATGGGTGCCATAAGTTAATTGCATTTTTAATATTTATTGATAAATCTCCTAGTGAAAATGGAGGGTTAACATTAAGTTGATTTGTAAATGCAAAGTTATTAATGGCATCATTTATAGATTTTATTTCATTGTGTATCCAACCTTTAAAAGATTCGATATCACTAAAAATTTTTAAATCATTTTCATTTAGAACAGTTTTAGCAAGATAATTTATAGGTGGTGTTTTAAAAAGTATGCT
>NZ_NIFO01000027.1 GCF_002233755.1 Acinetobacter piscicola
AAATCCTGCTTAAGCAGGATTTTTTGCTACTTTTCTTTCAGTTTATTTGGCTTTATCGATGAATAATTGAGTACTGTATTCAGATGTTGCTAATTTCTGAATTTTCTTTTGACCAATTTGACCAGATAAACCTTGTGTATATTTTAAAAAGGCTTCTGCATAATCTAAACCCACGTTCAAACGTCGATCTCCAGTAATTGTCTTGAACGTTGTATAGTAATCACCTCCATTGGCTAAGAAGTCGATCGTGATGGCTCTATATGTTTTATTCAGGTCTAAGTTTTCATATTGTCCCAAATGATTACGCACTTGAATTTGACTTAGACGTTGTCCTTTATCTTTTGTGAAATCAACATTCCAACGTAAGCCACCTGTATATGGATAGCTTCCTGTATTATTTTGTGCAACCACACCATCTATTGCATCTTCTAAAGTCGCTTTAACCTCTACACCTGTTAGGTCTAAACGCACTAAAGTGTTTTTAAAAGGTAAAACATTATAAATTTTGCCAACACTTACATCTCCAAGTCCAACGTCTTCACGTACCCCACCACCATTTTGAAATGAGATGTCTGCATTAAAGAAGGTTTTTCCTTGTTGTAAAAATGCTTCTGCAATAATTTGCTGAATATCACCACCATGTTGGTCAACATGAGTATTCTTATTACAGACATCGCCTAAAGTTGAGCGATTTACATCACGTTGTGTGCCTGGTACACGACGTGAACATAGATTATCTGTTGTTTGCCCTACGATTTCCTGAGCGAATTTCTTTTTCTGTTCTTGGTATGGTTTTAGAACATCTAAGGTTTTTTGTAATGGTGCAACGACTTTAAACGGCACATTCTCTGTTTGAAACAGATTGAGGATATTTTGTTTTTCTGTTTCAGTTACAGTTTTTGCTTCTTTAGCTGTTCGTGTAAAGCTATTACCTATTAACATGTGTGGCGTCCCGCTACAGCTTTCGATATTGCCATTTTTATCAAAATTCACTTTTAAATCACCAACGATGTAGCTGTATTGCCAAGCTTGTGTAATACATACCAAATGCCCATCTTTATTTTTAAGTTGCGTTGGATAAGCGCCTTCGGGCGTCATTCCATATTTTTTAAGACTGTTTGGCCCCAACAAGGTATGCGAGTCACCACCAATGATGACATCGACATCAGTCAATGATTTTGCCAATTGTTGATCTAAATCGTAGCCCACATGGGTTTGCAAAATAATATTTTTAATGCCCTGCGCTTTAAATTGATCAATTTCCTTTTGTGCAGTTTCAATTTCATCTGTAAATAAGGTATCTGCATTGGGTTGCGAAGAGTTTTTGGTTTTCTTTGCTACAGTTAAACCAATAATCGCAAATTTTACGCCATCCTTTTCAAATATTTGTGATTTTAGAATACGCTTGGTTTTATAAAGTGGTGAAGAAGCACCAAAAGCAACATTGGCAGTTAAAATTTTGGTTTTTTCTTTACATGGGCTTTGGTCTAAGAAATCTATAAATTTCTTTAATCCATCATCTTTTGAATCAAATTCATGATTACCAGGTGTGAAGGTATCAAAGCAAACCGTATTCATTGCATCGGCATCAGCCTTACCATCCGTTAAGTTATAGTAGAGATCACCTGTAGTTGCATCACCTACATGAATTTTTAAAACATTTTTCTTTTCTATAGCAAGCTGATTGATAAGTGCAGCAACTCTTGCAAAACCACCACTTGCAACGCTGAATTCCTCATCGCCTGTTCCAATATTCATTGGAAATTTAATTGTTTCTTCATCTAAATGTGAATGGTGATCGTTGATATGTAAAATATTGAGCTCTAAGGGTTTAGCTTTAACGACTGGAGATACGGTATTGTTATTGTCATCATTACAAGCAATGAGCATGAATGAAACAGTTGTTAAAATTAATACTTGTTTTTTATTATTAATCAACATGATAAAACCAATAAATAATTAGAATAATGTGTAGTTTGGCAAATATTTGTTTAGCTTTGATGAATAATTGCTCGTTCTTTTTGAATTTATCGCCCAAAAACACTCACTTCAGCTTATTTAAATATGACATATATCGCCTTTTAAACACGATACCGATTTGATGCTTTATTTTAGATTTTGAATATTTTCATTTAATTAACAGCAATCACTACACGCCATGGTCTTGTAGATTTAAATACAATTATCATAAATAACTAATCTCTATTGCTGCATTTATTAAATGTTCATTGATCAAAGCCCAAAACCATCAACAATGTAATTAAACTTGTATTTTTAAACTTTAAAATAGCAAACAAAGTCACAAATATGATAACTTAACCTGAATCAAGTCAATTAAATTTATATAAAATAAGTATCATAATTTTTTTAATTTTGAAGATCACTTCTTGTTGAATAAATCATGAAATCATTATTTTTCAAGGTATTGAATTTTAAAATAGATTTTATTATTCATATTGGATTATACAAATTATCGACTAATAACATTATTTTTATCGGAAAATAGAGCAAAAACTCTATTCTTGTCATATATTGGACAAAACACGATCAAATTTAAAACGTAAGTATAGGGAAATGCTATGAAAAATAAATTACTTGTATGCACTATATTCATGTCGAGTATTTCTAGCTTGGCACAAGCAAAGCAAGATGTATGTGTTTTCGATTTGCTGGGGAAAGCGGGCGAATCATATAAAATGATGGAAGAATGGTCTTTAGCAGCAAAAGAGTGGAATCGAGATATTCAACTGATCGCTTACCAAAATGAAGAGCTTGCAGATAAAGATTTTAAAAGCGGTAAATGCGATGCCGTATATATGACGACGATGCGTGCACGTCAATTTAATAAATTCGCAGGTTCAATCGATGCACTTGGTGGTGTACCCAATAATGCGATTGCACTCAAAGCGATCACGTTCGTTTTAGATAAAAGAAATGCAAAACGTTTAAAAACCACGGTTGATGGCGAAGAATTCGAAATTGGTGGTATTGGTCAAATCGGACCTGCTTATATTTTTGTTAATGATCGCGCAATCAATACCATTGAAAAAGGTCGTGGTAAAAAGTTTGCTGTGCTTTCTTATGACAAAGCTCAAATCGCAATGGTTGAGCGTGTTGGTGCGATTCCAGTACCATCTGATGTCTCTAACTTCGTTAAAAAGTTTAATAATGGTGAAGTCCCGATGGTAGGCGCGCCTGCCTATGCCTTTAAGCCTTTAGAAATGGAAAAAGGGCTAGGCTCTAAAGGTGCACTGATCAATTTCCCTGTATTAAATGTCACAGCAGATTTGGTCTTTAGATCACAAAAATTCCCTGCTACTTTTGGTACTCAATCTAGAGCATGGTTTGTTAAACAACTTCCACGACAATTTAATATGGTGAAACGTTTGGAAAGCAGTATTCCAGCCAAATACCGTTTAAATTTGAGTAAAGCAGATGTTGAAAAATATCAGATCTTGCTCCGTGAAGGTCGCATCGATTTAACCAAACAAGGCGTATATGACCCAACCATGATGTCAGTTTTAAAAAGAGCGCGTTGTACTGTAGATCGTACCAATTTTGAATGTTCTTTATCTGGTGAATAACAGCAATTTTCATCATTTGTTAGATCATTCAATATAATAAAAATCAGACAGAGATGGCATCCGAAAACTGTCTGATTTTTATTTTCAATCTTAAAAATGGCTTGAGAGTATTACAACTTACTGCGCCGAAGGTTGCTGTATTACATTTGGATCATTGGTTGCTTGAGCGGGTTGTGATTGTTGCATGTGTGCATCACTTTCAGCGGCTATACCCTGTTGTGTAGAATCAACTGTTGCTGTTTGAGCAGATTGTTGATCGCTCATTGTTGTCGCTTGCTGTGCTGTTTCAGGCGACTGTGTAGATTGATTTGAAGTACATGCCGTCGTAAGTACAGCAACACCAAATGATAAACCTAAAATAAGACCTAATTTTTTCATCATATATTCCTTTTTCACTCGAATTTAAAAATGACGACAACACTAAAACTGTCGTGTTGCATATCATTGCTAAATTTTTCAAAAGAATCGTTAGTACTTGGTTAGGCTTTTAACGTGTTGACGTATAAGTTATGCAAAGTTTATTAAATCAATCATTTATTTTTACCAGTTATTATTTTCAATCTAAGGTTTTGTTTTCAATATTTTTTATTGTTCAATTTATGAATTTTTGGTGCTTATTTGCAAATCTTAAATATATATTTTGATATCAAACCACCTACTTTCGTTACATTGTTAATAAAAAGTTAAAAAATTGCGCCAGATTGGTTTAGACAAAAAAAAGCTTACCCAAAAAAGACTGGATAAGCTACGAAAACACATTTAGGGTGAAATATAGGCTTAACGATTACAATCAATTTTAAATGATTAGCCTATTTTTAATTCTTTAATCTTTCAGTGTGATCAATCATCTCTATGGGATGAAGTTCTATATCGTCTAAATTTAAATCACAAAAACTTATAACCTATCAATATAAAACTCACTTCAACTGTTGCAACTTAGAACAGAAACCAGTTTAGAAAGTTTTTCTTTAAATACAATTACATTTTTGTACGATTTAAAAACGTAAATTTTCTTATCAATGACTTGAATTTTAACGACTCGCCCATACCTTTAAGATTATTCATGAATTAAACGATCATGGCAGTTCAGCACTAACGCAGTTAATCTGACGCCGAAAAGGACTGTACATGTTTAAAAACCCATTTAAACGGAGTAAATCAATGGCGACTGAGCATAACCAAGACGCTCAAGATCTTCAAAACGAGCAAGCCGAACAGCAAACTCAAGCTGAAACAGAGCAAGCTGAAGTTACCGTTGAAGATTTACAAGCTCAAATCCAAAAACTTGAAGAAAATTTAAAACTTGAAAAAGCACGTACAGCAAATGCTGTTTATGAAGCTCAAAAGAGTGTTGAACGTATTCAACGTGAATCTGAAAAACATAAAGATACAGTGCTCGAAAAATTTGCCAAAGAACTTGTTGAGTCGGTGGATAACCTAGAGCGTGCTATTCAAGCTGCAACTGAAGAAACTCCAGTAGTTGAAGGTGTAAGACTCACCTTAAAATCGTTATTAACGACGCTTGAAAAATTTGGTGTTGTTGAGGCCGATACAACCAATGGTTTTAATGCTGACCTTCATCAAGCAGTAGGCATCGACCCAAATGCACAAGCCAACCAAATTGGTACTGTTTTACAAAAAGGTTATACCTTAAATGGTCGCCTACTTCGCCCTGCGATGGTGATGGTTGGTCAATAACAAGTAGTGTATTGCTTGAAGTGTAAAAATTAGAGTTTTTTTAAATATTTTCATCGTAGATGACTTGAAAAATTTCGAAAAGCTCTCATATCGGATAACAAGAAAATCCCTTTTAATTCACCTTTGCTTAAGGCGGAAATAGGGATTCAAAAGAATTTAGAGGAAAATATTAATGGCTAAAATTATCGGTATTGACTTAGGTACAACTAACTCATGTGTAGCAGTACTTGAAGGCGATAAAGTTAAAGTTATCGAAAACGCTGAAGGCGCTCGTACAACGCCATCAATTGTTGCGTATAAAGATGGCGAAATTTTGGTAGGTCAATCTGCTAAACGTCAAGCAGTAACCAATCCTAAAAATACATTGTATGCGATCAAACGTTTAATCGGTCGTAAATACGAAGATGCAGCTGTACAAAAAGATATTGGTCTTGTTCCTTACAAAATCGTTAAGGCAGACAATGGCGATGCTTGGGTTGAAGTAAACGACAAAAAACTTGCACCACAACAAGTTTCTGCAGAAATCTTGAAAAAGATGAAGAAAACTGCTGAAGATTATTTAGGTGAAACAGTAACAGAAGCCGTGATTACCGTTCCTGCTTACTTTAACGATGCGCAACGTCAAGCAACTAAAGATGCAGGTAAAATTGCTGGTTTAGATGTTAAACGTATTATCAACGAGCCAACTGCTGCTGCACTTGCGTTTGGTATGGATAAAAAAGAAGGCGATCGTAAAATTGCTGTTTACGACTTAGGTGGTGGTACTTTTGACGTATCAATCATTGAAATTGCTGACTTAGATGGCGACCAACAAATCGAAGTATTGTCTACAAATGGTGATACATTCCTTGGTGGTGAAGACTTTGATAATGCATTGATCGATTACCTAGTTGAAGAGTTCAAAAAAGAGCAAAACTTCAACTTGAAACAAGATCCGCTTGCACTTCAACGTTTAAAAGAAGCAGCTGAAAAAGCGAAAATTGAGCTTTCTTCATCAACTTCTACAGAAATTAACCTTCCATACATCACTGCGGATGCAACTGGTCCTAAACACTTAGTGATGAATGTGACTCGTGCGAAACTTGAAGGTTTAGTAGCTGACTTGGTTGCTCGTACTATTGAGCCTTGCCGTATTGCACTTAAAGATGCAGGTCTTTCGACTTCTGACATCTCTGATGTAATCTTGGTTGGTGGTCAATCACGTATGCCAATGGTTCAACAAAAAGTACAGGAATTCTTTGGTAAAGAGCCACGTAAAGACGTGAACCCTGACGAAGCTGTTGCAATTGGTGCTGCAATTCAAGGTGCGGTATTGTCTGGCGATAAAACAGATGTACTTTTACTTGACGTTACACCGTTGACTCTTGGTATTGAAACAATGGGTGGTGTTTTAACGGCAATCATTGAGAAAAATACAACGATTCCTGCGAAGAAATCTCAAGTATTCTCAACAGCTGCGGATAACCAACCTGCTGTAGACATTTCAGTTTACCAAGGTGAACGTAAAATGGCTCAACAAAACAAATTGTTGGGTAACTTCCAATTAGGCGATATTCCACCTGCTCCACGTGGTGTGCCACAAATTGAAGTGTCATTTGACATCAATGCTGATGGTATCTTGAAAGTATCTGCAAAAGATAAGAGCACTGGTAAAGAGCAATCGATCCAGATTAAAGCAAACTCAGGTTTGTCTGATGCTGAAATCGAAGCAATGATCAAAGATGCTGAAGCAAATGCTGAAGAAGATCGTAAGTTTGAAGAGCTTGCTAAAGCACGTAACGAAGCTGATGCATTGGTTTCAAGTGCTCAAAAAGCAGTAAAAGATCTTGGCGAGCAAGTGACTGCTGATGAAAAAACAGCAGTTGAAACAGCAGTTTCTGAACTTGAAGTTACTGCTAAAGATAATGATCTTGATGCGATTAAAGCGAAAACTGAAGCTTTACAAAACATCATCATGCCGATTACGCAACGTGCTTATGAAGCTGCTCAAGGTCAAGGCGGAGCTGAAGGTTTCGATCCGAACCAATTTGGTGGTGACGCTGGTCAACAACAGCAAGAAGCGGATGATGGCGTTGTAGACGCTGAATTCACTGAAGTTAAAGATGACAAAAAATAATTTGTCGATTTAACTCGAAAGATAAAAAACCGCTCAAGTAATTGAGCGGTTTTTTTAACTCATTTTTAAAACATTTCACTAAAAAGATCGATGAACGCATTTAAATAAAAATAAATATGTTAATTTAGCTTGATAACAGGGTCGCAGAATAAAAAGGCTTTCAATGAAAAACCAACCGATTGTTTCTCTTAATGTTTACTATACCTTGATCATTGCTCAATTGGTGCTACCTGTACTTGCGACTGCGATCGATATGTTCAGTACAGATCCTGAGTTAAGACTCTTAGACAGAACCTTGTATATTGAACCGCAAGCATGGGAAGGTATTTTTATTGCTATTGTCGCCATCACAGTATTGGTCATCACCTTTGGGCTATTTTTCCGTAAAGATTGGGCAAGAAAAGCTTATCTATATACGTTCTTCCCTGCTTTTTTAGTCTATTTCATGCCTTATCTACACTGGTTTTATATGAGTAGTTTTGCTGCGATTTTCAATGATTTAGCCTTTGTGTGTTCAGGTGTTTTACTGATGATTTTTGTCACACCAGCCCTATATGAACCAATCTTTGAAAAAGACTAAGTCATGTATAAAATATTGATTATCACGTTAGTACTTTACCTATTTTTAGAAGTTTTATGTCATGGCTTTGCTCTATTTATACGTAAATATTTAGATAAAGCCGTTACGCAAAATGAAAGAAAACCGTTATATCTTCAATTTATTCAACAAACCTTTTATCGCACCATGCTATTGGTCAGCATCATCTTAATGAACCACGTGTATAGCGAAATTGCATGGTTTGAACAAAGTGACTGGATTCGTTTCACGTGGAGTATTTCAGTTGTTTTACTTATTTTGCTGGTACTCCATGGGCTCAATACTTTTATTATTCGCCAAGTGGTTTTAAAACAGCAACAACAATCCGTCACGGCTGTATTTAAACAAAAATTTAGCTATATCATGTTGCATCCGTTGGAATTTAAACATCTATATAGCACGCAAGACTATTTAAGCAAATCCGTTTGGATCAACCGATTACTCAGTATTACAGCCTTAATATTATTATTTTTAGATATTCAGATTTTATATAATGTGGTTCATTCATAAAAAAATACCGCTTAATGCACCATTGTTATTTAATAAATATTGTTAAATCAATAAACTACCGCTTTCTTTGAACAATACATCTCACGATAAGCTTGCGCTTCTGTAAATTTCAGATAAATTATTCACAACAAAAATTATTTTTTAATTAAATCATGCGCTTTTGGTTAGTGGTTGCTTTGATTGTCTTTACAGCATATTTTTCGATTCAACGTATGATGTATCCACAACTCAATCATAACTCTATGGTTGATCGAATATCACATCCTTTAGATACTCGATTGCGTTATCGTATTGGAGAGATAGATCCTCGCTTTAATTTGAGTCGAGAAAATGCGGAAGCACTTGCACATCAGGCTGCAGATATTTGGCATTTAGGCGCAATGAAAAGCTTATTCGTCTATGATCCAAATGCTCAACTCACCATTAATCTGATCTATGATGAACGCCAAGCAGAGTCATCTGCTCGAAATCAAGAAATGCGAATTTTAGAAAATACGCAGCAATATACGCAAAATGAAAAACAAAAAATTCAACAAATACATGCAGAGTTAGATCTCGCCAACCGTGAATTAGAAATTCAAAAGATCAATTATCAAGCCAAAGTGGATCAATATAATCAACTGGTGAATATGATCAATCAATCACAGCAAAACTTAAATCCATCTGCAAGACAACAACTTGATCAGCAAAAAAGCCAACTTCAATACGATCAAGATCAATTAAAACAGCAGCTTGATAATTACAATCTGAAGGTAAATGACTTAAATCGCCAAGTTGATCAACTCAATTCAGTTAATCAACAATTTAACCAATCTGTTGACCAATTTAATACCCGTTTCCAACCTAGACAATTTGATAAAGGTGTTTTTGATGGCAAAAGTATTAAGATTTATGAGTTTGAATCTAATGATGATTTACGTGTAACTATCGCACATGAGCTTGGACATGCATTGGGTTTACAACACAATTCTGACCCAAAAGCCTTAATGTATCCCATGATGAAAGATCAAGATTTACAAAATTTTAAATTAACGGCCGCAGATTTGGTCATGTTAAAATAGAACAATAAACAAACAATACTCTATGGCTTTTTCTTAAATTAAATACCCATAATTAATTTATGTATCTAAATGGGTTTTAACAGATTTTTGTTAAAAATCATGTTATTGTCAGTTGATAACGCAATATTTAAGGAGAAGGCTGTGAGTTATTATCATATTATTCTAGAAGTAAATGATCACATCAGCACGATTGAACAAACTCGAGATATCGAAATTTTTGATATTACTGATATTCAGCCTTATCTCTACTCTATCCTACTGCCTTATTTCAATGAACAAATGATTGAACTTGAAGATGATAATGTTGAATTTAAAGATATTCTTCATCTAGAAATTAAACAGACTCTATTACCTATCCAACATTTGATTGAAGAAGAACAAAAGCAACTTCCAAGTGATACTGATGTGACCATTACGGCCTATGAAATTTTCAATGATCGTGATCATACTCAAGATGTGACTGCTGTTATTTTAGATTTACTGGAAGCGGTTAAAATCGATCAGTCTGCAATTGAGTAAATGCTAAACTACGTTTGAATAAAATAAAAAGGTCTGCGATTTCAGACCTTTCCTTGATATAAAAACCAATCATAAACAATGAGATGATTTAATATTTTAAATCATCTTGCACAATACAAATTACTGCATCATCTGTTTAGCTGCTTCGTTTCTAAATGCTTTTAAAATCTGTTGCCCTGCTCTACCTGTCGGACTCAAACCCAATTTAATTTGCTCTTGCTGAATCGCCTGACGGGTTTTATCGCCAACCAAACCATCTGCATCGCCAATTGCATAACCTTTTTTCAACAAATAGTTTTGAATTTCACGGCGTTCTGCGCGAGAAGTCCCTGCATCATTGGTTGGCCAAGCTGTTTGGAAGTAGCCCTTACCTTGTAAACGATCCGATAAATGTGCAATGGCTAATGCATAGCTTTCCGCAGCATTATAAGCATAGATTGCATCAAAGTTTTTAAAGACTAAAAATGCTGGGCCATTTTCGCCCGCAGGCATCATCAGACCCGCTTGAGAGCTTTCAGATAAATTACCTTGAATAATCGGCGTACCGTCTACACGCGTAAAACCACGATTCACCCATGAATTTAAAGATTTTTTATTGCGACGACTTTCACCATTGATTGAAACCCCTTGTGGAATCTGAACTTCAAAACCCCATGGCATACCTGTTTGCCAACCACGCTTTTTCAAAAAATTAGCAGTTGATGCTAAAGCATCTGAAGTACTTGAAACCAAGTCACGACGGCCATCTCCATCAAAATCTACAGCGAGTTCTTCATAGGTTGATGGCATAAACTGAGTATGACCAAAAGCCCCGGCCCATGAACCTTTCAACTGTTCTTCTCTTAAATCGCCACGCTGTAAAATACGCATTGTGGCAAAAAACTCACCGCGAAAATAACTTTGACGGCGACCTTCACAACTCAATGTCCCTAAAGCCTGCAATAATGGATATTTCCCTGAAATATCTCCAAAATTACTTTCTACACCCCATACAGCCACCACCGTTTCAGCCGGTACACCATAAGCTGTAGCAACACGATTCAACACATCACGATGTTGCGCCAACATTTGACGCCCTTTTGCTACACGTTCATCATCGACAAGACCAGACAAATAATCCCAAATTGGCGTAGAAAATTCTGGTTGATAATCCAATTTGCTAATGACTGAATAATCAGGGTTTAAATTTGCGGTATAGCGATCATATGTCGAACCACTCACACCCGAAGCCATTGCTTGAGAACGAAGATTGGCAAGGCAACTTTGAAAATTAGAATTGGGTGAAAATGTTGGATTTGATGTTGTTGTAATTGTAGTGCCTGATGAAGGTTGACCATTAATGATCAATTCAGCATTGGCATGTGAAGCAGCCAATAAAGCAGATCCGCAAAGTAATGAGAAGTAACGCATAATATCCACAATTTCTTTTAAATTTAAATTATGTGAATACCATATCAGCCTATGAATAAAATGACAGATGTAAAAACGTAAAATTTGAATTCATTTCCTTCATTTTAAATTCATATTTTTTGGTCTATTTTTAAATTTAAAAACTTATCCACAAGTATCTAATTTGTTATTTTTTAAATTCAAAAGTGACCTTTCAATTTTGAATTCAAAATAAACTTATACACAACTCACAATTATTCACATGCACCATTTTAAATTCAAACATGAAAAATATGCTTAAAAAAAATCATTAATCATTGATATTGAATCATTATTTTAAAATTGAGCACTCAAGTTATTTCCTAGTACGTTTAGAATAATTTTTAAATTCAAAAGCCATGACAGTTTAAATTTAAAGTTTTGAATTCAAAATTTTTTAGCTTTTTAAATTTAAATCTATTGTGGATAACATGTATTTCTCTCTTATCATTTTTTGAATTTAAATATACAAAACCGTTCTAAATTCATTTTAAATTCAAATTTTTTACATTTTATGTCATGTCTTTTGCTTTATTTTTATACCAATTGTGGTTTTTTCATGCAATTGAACTTTTGATTTTTCGACCAGTGGCACATCGTAAAATCAAGGAGCGCCATCATACCGAAATCGAGGTAATAAAAAAGCGGTCAAATGATTGACCGCCTTTTTAACAAACAAAGCTGAGCTTAAATGCTCATATCTTCGCTGAGTGCCAATGGATTCGGTAAAATCTTCGCCAGTTGACGACACAAAGTCGTTAATTCAGCACTGTCATTTGGCATAAGCGTGATATGACCAATCTTACGACCTTCACGCTCAGTTTTATTATAAAGGTGCAAATGCACACCATTTAAAGCCAAGACATCTTCAGATTTTGGATACTGTCCAATGATATTGATCATCACCGTTGGGCGAACAACCTCCGTCGAACCCAATGGTAAATCCGCTACAGCACGAATATGATTTTCAAACTGTGAACACACTGCACCTTCAATCGACCAATGACCTGAATTGTGCACACGAGGCGCCATTTCATTGGCATATAAGCCTTTGTCAGTGACGAATAACTCGAGTGTTAACACGCCAACATAGTTCAAATGATTGAGTAAATGCGTAATGTAATCTTGCGCGACAGGTTGTAAATCTGCACTGTTTGGTGCAGGAACAATCGAATGCGAAAGAATACCATGATGATGATGATTTTCAGCCAATGGCCAAGTTTTGACATCACCATCGATACCACGTACAGCAATAATCGATACTTCACGTGAGAAAGTCACAAAACTTTCTGCAATCAATGTACCTGCAGGGCCAAGTTCTGCCCAAGCTTGGTCAATTTGATCGGCTGAACGCAATACAAATTGACCTTTCCCGTCATAGCCACCCGTTGCCGTTTTTAAGACAATTGGTAAGCCCAGTTCAGTTACAGCAGTATTTAAACTTTCTAATGAATCAACTGCTTTATACGGCGCAACAGGGATGTCTAATTCATCGAATAATGCTTTTTCAGACAAACGATGTTGTGCAATCGCTAAAGCCTGACGTGGTGGATACAAATCTTTCTGTTTGGTGAGAACATCAACATCCGCCAACGGGGTATTTTCAAACTCAAGACTAAAAACATCTGCACTTGCAATAAAATCGTGTAAGCCATTTTCAGTCTGACTTGAAAAGACTTGACCTAATATTGCGGATGGGCAATCTGTATTGGCTTCAAAGAATGTGCATTGAATGTTTAATGGTAGCGCAGCTTGCGCCATCATACGGCCGAGTTGACCACCACCAAAAATACCGATGGTTTTATTCATAACCTGTGTCCCGTTTTAAACTTGGCTTTAAATTTGACCTGGAATATTGTTACTTGCCACTTTATCAGTTTGGGTAGCACGGAAATCTGCAACATTTTTTGCGATTTCAGGACGTGTTAAACCGAGAATCTGCGCCGCCATAATGGCTGCATTAGTTGCACCAGCAGGCCCAATTGCCAAAGTACCTACGGCAATACCAGCAGGCATTTGTACAATGGAAAGCAATGAATCTACGCCATTTAAAATAGAAGATTTTACAGGAACGCCCAATACTGGCAGATCTGTTTTAGCAGCACACATACCTGGTAAATGCGCTGCACCACCTGCACCTGCAATGATCACTTGAATACCGCGTTCACGTGCTGTTTCTGCATATTCGAATAAGCGATCTGGCGTACGATGCGCAGAAACAACTTCAGCTTCAAAAGGGACACCAAGCTGTTTCAGCATATTGGCAGTGTTTTCGAGAGTCGCCCAATCCGATTGAGAACCCATGATAATTCCAACTAAAGGAGCGTCTTGTACAGCGGCCGCATTCATTGCAAATATTCCATAAACGAATGTAAGGAAGTTTAAATTCTGGTCGTCCAGTCTTTAAATGAATATCAAGAAGCTCGCTATTATAGACTGATTTTTCATCTCACGAAAATTTAACAGAGCTCGTCGAGCATTATTTTCAGTATTTTTTTAGAAAATAGGGCATGCATCCCTGTTTTAAATGGATCATTGAGATCTAAAAACAAAAAATACACAGCCCAATAAACATAGACCCGCCCATAAGTAATCGAGCTTAAAAGGTTGTTTAAATAGAAAAATCATAAACGGAACAAAGACCAATAACGTTACAACTTCTTGGGTAATCTTCATTTGACCTAATGACCAACCATGTTGCGCCAATAAACGTGTCGCAGGAATCATAAAACTGTATTCAAGCAGGGCAATGACCCAACCAAATAAAATGGCTTGCCATAACGGTGCATCGTGTAAAAATTTTAAATGTCCATACCATGCTAAAGTCATGAAGCAATTGGAGATAATGAGTAATAAAAGGGGGAGGGATAAAGCCATTTTTAGCTCAAAACTATTCTGAATACAGATAGATTACACGGATATTTTAAAAGATTAATAAATCTTAGTACTCTTTTTTTATAGCTATAGATTAAGCATGATTTTAAGGGGAACGTACAATCTGATTAAAAGAAAGTTACTGCATCACCAGACCCGATTTACAAGATTAGCTGATAAAATAGCTCATCCAAAATCATAACAAGAAAAACTATCTTTTCCTTTTAACCCTTGCTATCGTTGCTTTCAAATCGAATTAATCACGACAACAGCACAACAAAAAGTGATGTGTCTAAAAAGCAGTGGAGTTAAAAAGAATGCATCTGCATATTCTAGGTATTTGTGGCACCTTTATGGGTTCTTTAGCACTTTTGGCTCGTGATTTAGGGCATAAGGTGACAGGCTCAGATGCGAATGTCTATCCACCGATGTCCACTCAGCTTGAAAATGCAGGCATTACCTTAATGCAAGGTTATGATCGTAGCCATTTACAGCCTCATCCTGATCTTGTCATTGTAGGCAATGCCATGAAACGTGGTATTGATGCTGTGGAATATATGTTGAATGAAGGTCTACCTTATATTTCAGGCCCTCAATTCCTTGCAGATCACGTATTACAAGGCAAACATGTCCTCGGTGTTGCAGGAACACACGGTAAAACCACGACGACAACCATGTTGGCTTGGGTTCTTGATCAA
Source organism: Acinetobacter piscicola (assembly GCF_002233755.1). Taxonomy (GTDB): domain Bacteria; phylum Pseudomonadota; class Gammaproteobacteria; order Pseudomonadales; family Moraxellaceae; genus Acinetobacter; species Acinetobacter piscicola. The sequence goes on from NZ_NIFO01000027.1 coordinate 15,087, forward strand.
GCTGGTTTAAACCCAGGTTTTTTAATCGGTGGTGTGCCTCTAGGCTTTAGTGAAAGCGCACGTTTAGGTGGCGGAAAATATTTCTGCGTGGAAGCAGATGAATATGATTCTGCATTCTTCGATAAACGCTCTAAATTTGTACATTACCGTCCAAAAACTGCGATTTTAAATAATCTTGAATTTGACCATGCCGATATCTTTGATGATTTGGCTGCCATTCAAAAACAATTCCATCATTTAGTGCGCACCATTCCAAGTGAAGGTCGTATCATTGCGCCAATCACTGAAAGCAATATTGATGAAGTTTTAGAAATGGGGTGTTGGACACCTGTGGTACGTACATCACTTGAAGCCAATAACACTGCTGAAGTCTACGCAGAACAACTTTCTGCCGATGGTTCGCATTTTAAAGTCTTACAACACGGCGTTGTAAAAGGCGAAGTACAATGGAACATGACAGGGCAGCATAGTGTTGCGAATGCTTTAGCAACCATTGCAGCGGCTGAACATGTTGGTGTTTCAATTGAAACTGCTTGTGAAGCTTTATCGAATTTTGGTGGTGTAAAACGCCGTATGGAGTTACTCGATACGATTAATGGGATCGAAGTCTATGATGACTTTGCACATCATCCAACCGCAATTGATACAACACTCGAAGGTGCGCGTAAACGCTTAGGTGAACGTAAACTTTGGGCAATCATTGAACCACGTTCAAACACCATGCGTATGGGTAGCCATAAAGATGGTTTAGCACATTCTGCACGTTTGGCAGATGAAGTGATTTGGTATCAACCTGAAGGTTTGGATTGGGATCTACAACCCGTTATTGACGCTGCGCCCAACAAAGCGGTTGTCGCTCGTACACTAGACGACATCATCAACACTGTGGTTGCAGAAGCAGGTGAGGGCGATGCCGTGGTGATTATGTCCAATGGTGGCTTTGGTGGTTTACATCAGAAATTAATCGCTGCTTTAAAAGCAAAATAAACTGTTTTAAATAACACAGCGCTAACAGAAACACCTCGAAAATTGGGTACTTTTAATCTAATTTGAAGGGTGTTTCTCTATATTGGTATTGTTAATCATCAAGCTTAATCGATTCATCTAAAATCCAGCTTTGCAGAATGATCTTCTTCATTTTGATCGATCCATCATATGGATTTTTGTTAAAGGCTGAGATTCTTAGATAATTTGAATTCCCTTATAAATTCGCATTTTCAATTTTCACCAATAGACTTAAAAACTCAGCAATATTTTGTTCATCCAGTTGATGCGGTTGAAACTTTTTAAAGCCTTGCTTTTCAAAAAAGCGAGAAATTCGAGTAGAGTTTTTTACGTATTTCATCGACCATTTAGAAAAATGGTTTTTCTCAATTTCATGATCTTTAAAACGATGAATATTCACATGTCGACGATCTTGTTGAATCCGCTCAAACAAAACCTCGAGTATTTCTTTATTACCCTCTAAACATTGAAAATATATCCCATCAGAATAATACAATACGCCGTAAAGCTGATTTTCATGATTAAAATCTCGAGCTGCAGACAAAATATCCGTTAAATCTTGTAATAAATCTGAATCACCTTCAACTCGAGCACTTGCATAGCATAATTGTATAGGCATTCTATGTTCCTTTATTCTTTAATTATTCAATGTAATGACTTCATATTTATAAAAATCTAGAAATATCTAGTGGGTATAGAAAGTATATTTATAAATTAAATTATGTATTTTATGAATACTTAAAGTGCTCAATTTACAGACTGGATTGCTAAAATTTGAATACGAATAGTTTTTTATTGATCCAACGATTATTGTTGTCTGTGCTTAATGATTTCACTGAGCTGAACCATTTTTAGCAGTTATTTTTCTGTGGAAATACCTATAGAATACAGAAGCTTCATAACAATACTTGATGATAGGGAAGCTTCTCTACACATACTTATGCATTACGTCGATTAATTTAAAAATAGCAACTAAGCAGCTACATCTGCAAAACTTTTCTCACGGCGGAACATGACATCGACATAAGAGCAAGTTGGCACAATTTTTAAGTTCTTTTCACGTGCAAATTCAACCAAAGTATCTAACAACTGACGTGCTATTCCTTGCCCACGTAATGAATCATCGACCCATGTATGGTTAGCAATGATGATGGTATGCTCACCATTCCACACATAACTAATTTCAGCAATGCGTTTGCCTTGTTTATTATCTAAAAAGAATTCACCATTTTTTTGATTATTTACATGTTGGAATTGCATAAACCTGATCTCGACTTTGATTGCTTATCTATACAATTCCACTCTAACAAAGTGATTCTAAGATTTCAAAACATCATGTATCGATTAATCTTTATATTAAAACCAATTTTATTCGAACATTCACAGCTTTTGCATCATTATTAACACTTAACAACCCAATTCATTCAGCCTAAAATTTAATATTCGTTTTTAAATTGATTGACCATGTCATCTCTATCTCCCCAAACATCTCCTAGTCAACCATCGCCCAGTGAAACGCAGCAATGGGTGAGTGTGATTAGTCTTGCTTTTGCTGCTTTTATATTTAATACCACTGAATTTGTTCCTGTTGCACTACTCAGCGATATCGGTCACAGTTTTACTATGCCTGCCACAGATGTTGGCATCATGATCACACTCTATGCTTGGGTGGTTGCTCCGATTTCACTCCCAATTATGCTATTGACCAAAAATATTGAACGGCGCCTTTTACTTATCACTTTATTTGTCGTTTTTGTTGTCAGTCATATTTTGTCTTATGTGGCATGGAGTTTTGATATCCTGCTGATCAGTCGTATCGGAATTGCATTTTCACACGCTCTATTTTGGGCAATTACCGCTTCTTTGGCTGTACGCGTTGCACCCAAAGGCAAAGAATTTCAAGCTTTAGGCTTACTTGCAACAGGCACAGCATTGGCGATGGTTTTAGGCATTCCATTCGGCCGTATGATCGGTGAATCTTACGGTTGGCGGAATACTTTTGGCTTAATTGCCGTAGGTGCAGCTGTTGTATGTTTAATACTTGCCAAAACTTTGCCTCGTTTACCAAGTGTCAATTCTGGCTCTTTAAGCAGTCTAAAAGTGCTATTTAAACGGCCTAGCCTGATGATTGTTTTTGCGCTAACCGCTCTAGTGATCACAGCACAATTTACGGCTTATAGTTATATTGAACCTTTTGCTTTAAATATTGCACATTTTAGCTCATCACAAACCACAATTTTATTGTTGATCTATGGTGCTGCTGGCTTCTTAGGTTCTTATTTATTTGGGAAATTTGGTCAAAAATATCCTAAATTACCCATTCCTTTAAGTAGCGCTATTCTTGCAATTTCAATGTTATTACTGATTCCACTTTCAACTGATTTTACCAGTTTTAGTATTCTCAGTTTATTTTGGGGAATGGCGATTATTTGTTTTAGCTTAGCGCAGCAAGCCAAAACTTTGAATTTAGCTTCTGATGCAACTGACGTTGCGATGGCTATTTATTCAGGTCTTTATAATGTTGGTATCGGTGGTGGTGCACTACTCGGTGGGTTAGTTACAACGCATTATGGGTTAAATAATATCGGTATCATTGGGGGAATACTTGCTGTATTGGGTACGATTCTGGCACTTATTTTAGTACAGCGCAAAGACTTCAATCCTAAATAATGAATACCCTTTACAGCTCTACAGGCTAAAATCATTCATAGCACAATCGGTTACAGATTGGTCGTGCTGATTATAAAAGCAATGCTTTTATTCATCTCAAAACAATGGTGAAATTTTGTATTTAAATTAAAAAGGTAAAAATTCATTCAAAATTTGCACAATTGCTATAAATGTGCCATTCTCTACTCATATTAAGAAATGTGTACATTTCTTTAAACAGTTTTCGAACAAGGGGAGTAGCCTCCTCCAGTCAGAATATCGTCATTACGCTTTGCAAAAAGCCGGTATCTGAGCATCATCAAAACACCGATGATGTAGGCAAGACCTTGATCATGTTGATACAGATGTTTAATCATCTGGCAGCAGGTCAAGGTTTTTTTATGCCTGATTGCCAGATTTTGGAGAATTTTATGGAAACTATTGGCAATCCATGGCTGTATTTAGCGTTCTTCGCTATCGTTGCAATCATGCTCATCATCGACTTTCTTGGGTTTAAGCAAAAAGAAGGTCAAGACGTTAAAATTAAAACAGCTGCATATTGGAGTATTGCATGGGTTTCTGTGTCCATGCTTTTTGCGGGTGGTTTATGGCTTTATCTACAGCAAACCGCTGGTGTTAGCATTGCAAATACCAAAACCATGGAATATCTCGCGGGTTATTTACTAGAGAAATCCCTTGCAATCGATAACGTCTTCGTTTGGTTAATGATCTTCGCAGCCTTTGCTATTCCACCAGGCTTACAACGTAAAATCCTGCTCTACGGCGTATTGGGTGCTATCGTTTTACGTACAATCTTTATTTTTATTGGTGCATGGTTCGTACAAGAGTTTTCTTGGATTCTGTATATTTTCGGCGCATTCCTTGTCTACACAGGTTATAAATTCCTTAAAGGGCAAGATGAAGAAGAAACCAATATTGAAGATATGGCGATTCTAAAATGGTTACGTAAACATATTCGTATCACACCAAACTTAGAAGGCAATAAATTCTTTGTTCGCCAAAATGGTCTACTTTGGGCAACACCATTATTCTTGGTTTTAATTTTAGTTGAAGCTTCAGATGTAATTTTTGCGGTGGATTCAATTCCTGCAATTTTTGCCGTAACCAGTGATCCATTCATTGTATTGACCGCAAACTTAATGGCGATTTTAGGCTTACGTGCAATGTTCTTCTTATTGGCGGGTTCAGCATCGAAAATGCATTATTTACCTTACGGCCTAGGTATTATCTTAGTCTTTATCGGTTTTAAAATGCTTATGCTTGATGTATTCCATATGCCAATTTGGATTTCATTAGGCTTTATCGCTGTTGTATTGAGCGTTACAGCATGGTTATCTATTCGTTATAACAAGAAACAGGAATTAAATTCTTAATTTTTAAATCCTGTCTCAGTCTGAAATAGAGAGCCTTCCATATGGAAGGCTTTTTTATTTAAAACCAAGATCTAACTTCTATAAATATAAAAAATTATTCTACAACTTCGACAATGCGTAAATTTTGCCACTTTTCTAAAAACCGTTTAGATCGCACACGCTGTATAAATACGTCACGACTGACCAATCGATTATTCCAGCGCAATTTAAGCTCAAATAAATCATTTAATTCAAACGGTGCAACGATTTCTAAATCATCATTTTCCAATAAACGCACAGCAATCGCCGTGGCCGTTTCTACCCACACGCTCAAAGCATCAATAAGTGATGAATACTGCGTAATGGATAAACCTCTATCAGTTTTATACCAAGTATGTACGAAGGCTTGATTGACCACATCCCATTCATTTTCTGGAAATTGCTGATTCAATAATCGTGTTAAACGTTGTTGTTCAGAATGCTCATCTGTTAAATCATAAAAAATCACATCGATTTCCGTTTGCTCTATTTTATAATTTTGTTGATGTAAAACAGACCAAACTAAGTTTCGAATCACACCTGCACTTAGATAAGCTTGTGTATTGAGTTGCCTTAAATAAATCAATCTTTGCATTAAAGCAGGCTGATCAAAAACAATTTTCTTCAATTTAGACTGATAGTCATGGTCATCAAAATGAATCATTTGTGTCATTGTAAATACGCTTTTAAAATGATCTTCCTACTGTGAATCACCAAATAAATAACTGTAATCAATATTGGCACATGTATTATTTATATTATAAAAATAGTACATCAAAAAAAGAATACCCAAAAATAAACACCTAGAAAAAATCACTTTTTAAGTTTTCATTACGACTAAATATAGATTGCTATTATAGATTAATTATTAGTATATTGATGATAATTACAGCAAAAAAACAGATTTCTAATAGCAATTATGGGGTGAAGTAATGAACAAAAATAAATGTCTTAGCGCAACAAAAATAGCAACAATCTGCTCACTCAGTTTATCGAGTGTTAGTGTATTCGCAGCGGAATCAGATGACCTTGCAAAGAAACTCTCGAACCCTGTTGCCAATTTGATCAGTGTACCTTTCCAATTGAATTTTGATGATAATATTGGTGCGGCTGAAAATGTTCAACGTTATCAACTCAATATTCAGCCTGTTATTCCCATTGAACTGAATGAAAACTGGAATTTAATTTCACGCACTATTTTACCCGTAAATTATCAAACCTATAAAAATACCAATAAAAGTGATGATTGGGGCACAGGGGATATTGTTCAAAGCTTATTCTTTTCACCTTCAAATACGGGTTCTAATGGCATCACTTGGGGAGTGGGGACAGCGATGTTACTGCCTACGGCTTCAGAAAAATTATTAGGTGCAGACCAATATGGTCTAGGACCAACAGCTGTTATTTTAAAACAAAGCGAAGGTTGGACATTTGGTGCATTGGCAAATCATCTTTGGGCAGTAGAAAATCACGGTGATGTAGAAGATGTGAATAGTACTTTTCTTCAACCTTTTGTTTCTTATACTTATCCAAGTAGTTTGACGATTTCATTCAATAGTGAAGCAACCTACGATTGGAACACTGAAAAATCAACAATACCTGTCAATTTAATGGCAACTAAAATCATCAATTTAAATGATCAATTGATTAGTATAGGCGGTGGGGTAAAATATTGGGCACATGATACAGATGCAAGTCCTAAAGATTTTGGCGTTCGTCTAATCGCATCCTTTATTTTCCCTAAATAAGATTCAACACTCAATATCTCAGCGATAACAGATATACTGAAAATAGAATGTCTGTTATAGATTTTCCTATAATATCAATGACAAATGCCATGATATAAAATTTTGTACTTGCTTTGAGATCGTTTAGATAGGCTTGCTTGTTTTTACTTTAGGATAATGCTGTCATAAATCTGATGTTTTTGCTCATGTTAAGCACGTGATGAGTGTTATAATTCACACAAATAGAATTCATGCATAATGAGAATCTATGTTTTTTAAGCAAGATTAACTTAACTTTGAATATGCTTGTGATCAGACAATTTAATCAGAGATATAATAAACAACATCAATGCAGATTCACCATCAAGCATATAAACAAAGTGATTTTTAGTTAAATTTAACGATTATGGGATTGTATTAGGAAATGTTTATGAAAAAATTGTTATCCATTACTTTAGGTGCATTATTCATCGCTGGCTGTGCTTCAACCACTCCTGAGTCGAAGACAAATGTACGTACTTACGGTTTGCTCATTTGTCAGCCAGATGAACTTTGTCCTGTTGTTACTGTCATTAAAAATGACTCTCTTCAAGATGCAATAAAAATTCAAATTGCGTTAAACAGCATCAATCACAAATACGACATCAGCAAAGTTGTATTTAGCAATGGTGTAAAAAGCCTTTCATTTAATACTATTGGCCCAACAGACGTCGATTTTCAATTTGGTTCAAATCGATCTCGTAACAGCATCATCGTACCCAATCGCCTAATACATGACTTATCTGTGAATCACGATATTTCTATGAATATCTATACCGATCAAGGCATGATCAGTCGATATATTTTAAAAGGTGACGTTAAAGCACCGATTATTCAGGAGCTTCAACAAGCTTATAAAAAATAACCTTAAAAATATAATTTTTGAAAGGAAAGTGGTTTCTTGAGCAGCTTTCCTTTTAATTTTTATCTCCCCCCATTTAGTTAAATATTTTTTGCTAGATGTACATTTTCATAAGAATAATCAAAACATTCCCAGCAGTATTTTAGATATATACGAAGTACGCACCAAAATTTAAAAATGATAAAACAGCTTACAGCTTCACCCACAAATTTGAGGTACAATCACTCGAAAAAAGTATAAATTGCAGGTTTTACATGTCTTCTGTTGCTCAGAAAACGGCGATTCGTGGTCGCTTTCTCGATATTCAAAATACCGTCCTACAAGCATCTCAAATTTCAGATCAAGTTCGTTATATTGAAGATGCTTTACTCATCACAGAACAAGGCAAAATCATATGGTTTGGTTCTTGGGAAGATGGGCAATCACAATTAAATGAAAGTATTCCTGTAGATCATTATCCTGAACAATTAATCGTACCGGGTTTTATCGATACACATATTCATTTCCCACAAACTGAAATGGTTGGTGCATATGGTGAGCAATTATTAGAATGGCTCAACACCTATACATTTCCCACAGAAATGCAGTTTGCCGATAAAGACTATGCCGATGAAATTGCCCATTTTTTTGTCAATGAATTACTTAAGAATGGAACGACGACAGCTTTAGTTTTCTGTACAGTGCATCCCCAATCTGTGGATGCTTTGTTTGAAGCTGCTGAACGCCATCAAATGCGTTTAATTGCAGGTAAAGTGATGATGGATCGTCATGCACCAGATGCACTCACAGATACAGCTGAGAGCGCATATTTAGACTCTAAAGCACTCATTGAGAAATGGCATGGCAAAGGACGTAATCTCTATGCAATTACTCCACGTTTTGCACCAACTTCTACACCTGAACAATTAGAAAGAGCAGGCCAGTTAAAAGCCGAATATCCTGATGTTTATGTACATACACATCTGAGTGAAAATAAAAATGAAATTGCTTGGGTCAAAGAATTATTTCCAAAGCAAAATGGCTATTTAGATGTTTATCACCACTATGGTTTAACAGGGGAACGTTCTGTATTTGCCCATTGCGTACACTTGGAAGAACATGAATGGCAATGTATGCATGATACAGATTCAGCAATTGCCTTCTGTCCAACATCAAACTTGTTCTTAGGTAGTGGTTTATTCCCATTGAAAAAAACTTGGGATAAGCAAGTGAAAGTCGGTTTAGGTACAGATATTGGTGCAGGTACATCATTCTGCCAGTTACAAACACTGAATGAAGCCTATAAAGTTCAACAGTTACAGGGTGATAAACTTTCTGCATTGGAATCGCTTTATCATGCCACGCTCGGTGGTGCAAAAGCACTGCACTTGGATGATCAATTGGGTAATTTTAATCTCGGCAAAGAAGCCGATTTTGTTGTGCTTAATTTGAAAGCAACAGCTTTACAACAACTTCGCCAACAACGTGCTAAAAATATTGAAGATGCTTTATTTGCCTTATTTACCATGGGAGATGATCGCAATATTCAAGCCACTTATGTTTATGGAAACAAAGTCTATGAGCAAAAAACCGAATCAGCAGCAAAAATCAGGAAAATCTAAGAAAAAGATCATTTTAATCAGCACTGTATTTATCGTATGTGCATTGCTATTAAAAAAAGATGCACATTAAATCATTGGAAATTTACATTTTACAATGCCAAAAAAGATGCATCTTGATCTGATATGTTTTAAAATTAACGCATATTTTAGGGTGTTGCTAGTCAACGCCTTTTTTAATTTGTGAATTTGATGTTTTTAGTTTTAGGTATTTCCCATGACTGTTGAAATGAAAGTGATGATTTCTGCCGAAGAAATTCATGCAAAAGTTCAAGAACTTGGTAAAAAAATTGATGCGCATTATGCCAATAGCGACAAAGAGCTAGTATTAATCGGTTTATTACGTGGTTCAGTCATCTTCATGGCAGATCTTTGCCGCGCAATCACAAAAACCCATGAACTCGATTTCATGACTGTTTCAAGTTATGGTGGTGGTACAACTTCAAGCCGTGACGTTAAAATTTTAAAAGATTTAGACGGCGAAATTCATGGAAAAGACATTCTTATCATTGAAGATATTATCGACTCTGGTAATACTTTGAGCAAAGTCTTAGAAATATTAGAAACACGCCAACCGAATTCGATTGAGTTGTGTACTTTAGTGAGTAAACCCTCGCGCCGTGAAATTGATCTCGATGTAAAATTTCTAGGTTTTGAAGTAGAAGATAAATTTATTGTCGGTTATGGCTTAGACTATGATCAAAAGTATCGTCATGTTCCTTTTATTGGCGAAATTGGTTTGTAATTTAAAAGAATGTAGCTATAGCTAAAATCATTAAGCGACTTCGGTCGCTTTTTTTGTATTTACCATTTTAATAAGTGAACAAAAATGCAACAACTTGTAGCAGAGAAAAGCTTTAACTCTCAGCATAAATATTCAAAGATAAATAAGTTCAATTTCTTAACTCTAGATAAAATAAAGAAAAAGGAGAAGCATGATGATGTCACTGATTTGGGCAATCATTATCGGTTTTTTTGCAGGTCTCATTGCACGTGCAATACACCCGGGGGATGATAAAGCAGGATTTATCGTAACAGTTGTACTCGGAATTGTCGGTTCATTGCTTGCAACCTATGGCGGACAATTACTGGGTTTGTATGAAAAAGGCGCATCAGCAGGTTTTATTGCATCTGTCATCGGAGCAATTATCATATTATTTATCTACAACATGATCGCTAAACGAACTTAATCTTTATTCACTTGAAGTTTTTATTGATCATTCGTCTTAGATTACACATCTCATAAAAAAGCACTGAAAATTCAGTGCTTTTTGGGTTGGATAATTTTTTACTGAATAGCTTTTTTGAATAAAAGTAGTGTTCTATTTTAAAATAATTATAGACCCGACTGTTTCCAAATTTTCTCAATTTCTTCAGCGGGATAAGCTCCCATCACTTTATAACCATTTGAAAAAATAATCGCTGGCGTACCCTGTAAACCTAACTTTTTACCCAAAGCAAGATTACGCTCAATTGGGGTTTCACAAGTGGCTGCAGCAGTAGGTTTAATCTCTTTTTGAAGTAAGTTTTTCCACGCATATTCTTTATTGGCAGAACACCAAACTTGCTTTGAAGAAATAATCGATTGAGTTTTGATTGGGTAAATAAACGTGTAAATGGTGACGTCATTTAACTTGGCTAAATTCCCTTCAAGAGCCTTGCAATATTGGCAATTTGGGTCAGAAAAGATGGCAAGCTGTCGCTTACCATTCCCCCTTACCGATTTAACTGCATCATTTAAAGGCAAGCTTTTAAAATCTACTGTATTTTGTTTGACCACTAAATCTTTGGTTAAATTATGCTGATCTTTCAAACGAATCATCGAACCAATGAATAAATGCTGTGCATCTTCATTTACATACACGATTTGATTATCTAATGTTCCGCTATACAAACCTTGCATTTCAGTACTTTGTAAATTATTAATTTTTACATTGGGATATTGCTGTAGCAGCTTCGCTTTCACATTATCCACATTGGCAAAACTGGTACTGCATAGTCCTAAACTTAAACTCAAGGCGATAAATTGCTTTAACATATAGACTTAGAATTAAAAAAATAGTGTAGGGCATTAAAACATAATTTATCCATCTACATGTTTGAAAACTGTTGTCTTTAATGGGTTTCACGTGGAACAAAATTAAACAAAGCTGGCCGATTAATTTCCACTGAAATATGTACCAATTCCTTATGAATAGACAATGCTTGACGAACCATATCCGCATTTAGATTTTTATTATGACTTTCTAAAACCAAAATGACTGAAAACTTGTTTTTACCGACTTTCCAAACATGAATGTCTGTAATTTTAGCTTCTATATGTAAGCTTTCAATGATCTCACGCACTTCATCTACAACAGGATGATCCATTTCTGCATCCAATAAAGTTTTTCCTGTTTCTTTAATCAATCCCAAAGACCATTTTCCAACAAGAATTGCACCAACGATACCTAAAGCAGCATCTAAAAAATCCCAACCTAAAAACTTACCTGCTATCAGTGCAATAATTGCTAAAACAGAGGTCAAAGCATCTGCAACCACATGTAAAAATGCAGCTTTTTGGTTTAAATCGTGCTCGTAACGATCGCCGTGCTCATGCGAATGGTGATGGTGATGGTCATCATGCAGTAACCATGCACAAATCAAATTAATCACTAACCCTAAAATAGCAATCAAAATGGCTTCATTATAATGAATTTGTACAGGATGAAAGAGGCGTTCAATGGATTGAAAAGCCATGAATAAAGCTACAACCATCAATAAAATCGCACTGCTATAACCCGCTAGAATTTCGATTTTCCATGTTCCAAAACTAAAACGAATATCAGTCTCATAATGACGTGCAGCCCTGTACGCCACATAAGCCATGCCTAAAGCGAGCATATGTGAACTCATATGCCAACCATCTGCAAGCAAGGCCATCGAATTAAAAATCCAACCCCCAGCTATTTCAAAAAGCATCATGAGCCCAGTCAATATCGTTGCCAAAAGTATTTTCTTTTGTGCAAGTGGGTTCCCTTCATCAAACTGATGATTATGCTCACGATTTATCGTTTTAAATTGCATTTGAATGATATCCTAGATACTCCCATAGAGTATATTATTTCATAATCAAATATACTATAAGGGAGTATATTTTTTTGGAGCTTGCACATGGGTCATTTACATCAAAATAAAAAAGTTTTAAACCGTGTTAAGCGAATACAAGGGCAAATAAATGCTGTTGAAGCTGCGTTAAAACATGAAGAAAAATCATGTATCGATGTTTTGCAGCAAGTCGCAGCGATCAAAGGCGCTGTCAATGGATTAATGAATGAATTGATTGAAGCACATTTAAGAGAACATGTGATTTCTGATTCGACAACAGCCAATGAGGATGAGCTACAAACGTTTATTCAGTTATTAAAACGCTATGCATAATTTTATAACAAACAGTTAAAAATCAATTGACCTTATATTGATTAAGTTTTAATCTTTTTAAATAGTCAAAATCCTCCATACCAAGCTCAATACGCTAGAGCTTGGCTTTTTTTATGTGCAATCTTTATTTGCAAATACAGTTCAAAACTCATGAATCAGCAATCATGGCGACCATTTTTAATGATCAGCCTCGCCTTGTGCATTGGGACTATTGGTACAGCCTTAGCCAGCCCTTTATATCCAATTTATCAACAACTTTGGCATCTACTACCCAGTCAAATTACCTATATTTTTGTCGCCTATATGTTCGGCTGTTTGACCACTTTATTATTTTTAGGACGCACCAGTAATAGTTTTGGCTTTATTCGTACACTACAAATCGGTTTGTTTTTTGCAGTGATTGGCTTAACGCTTTCTGTCTTTGCTTCAAATACTTATTTACTTGGTTTTGGACGTTTTATCATTGGGATTGCTTCTGGTTTAATCAGTACATCGGCCATGTTAGGTTTAATATATACCATCCCAGAATCACATAAGCAGAATGCAGCACAGCTCAGTTCTATTATTACTGTAATGGGTTTTGGCTTAGGTCCTTTTATTGGTGGAGCGATCGCACAATTTTCAGATCAGCCACTTATTACTCCATATCTACCCGTCATTTTTGCTGCAATTTTAAGCTTAATCAGCCTATTTACCATTAAAACAGCTTCTTTCGAGAAGCAACCATTTTCAATCGCACCCCACTTGGAACATCCTGAACCACAATTTAAAACTTTATTTTATATTGCCAGTTTTAGCGCATTTTGTGCTTTTGGTTCGTTTAGTTTATTTGCATCATTAGCGCCGTCATTCATCAAAGATGTGATTCCGTGGCATGGCCCATTGGTTAGTGGTGCAACAATTGCAAGTATTTTGCTGATTTCAGCATCAGTACAATGGTTTGCTAAATCCCTAGACATGCATAAAACATTAAATGTAGGTTTGATCTTCCTGATCGCGAGTTATGTCATTCTTTCAATCTGTATGACCATGCATTGGAGTGTGCTGTTCTTTTTCAGTGTTATTTGTGTGGGAATCGGGCATGGTTTAAGTTTGCTGGGTGCTTTTGCTTTAATTCATCATATGACCAATACAGAAAATCGTGCAGCAGTAGTTTCCACTTATTTGTTTATTGCTTATTTTGGAACCATCATACCGATCATTACAGCAGGGTATTTGTCAGATCACTTTGGTTTTATGGTGGGTATTCTTGGGTTTTGCTTAGGTGTTGGTATATTGTGTATTTACTTATTCATCAGACACTTAAATATAAAATACAGTTAGAAAATATTGCATCAATATGTAAGTATTTACACTTACATATTGATTAAAAATCGATATATTATTCTTTGATTATTTCAATTTTTATCACTTCAATATCTGTCGGTTTGTAGCGATGTGTATCTATCTCACCAGCAACTTTTACTTCTGTTCCGACTTTTAATTGATCTGCTGTGGCTAAATCATCATCAACCTCTATCGTTATCGAACCCGTTGTATCTTTTAATTCATAATGTTCATGCTTAATTTGACCAACAATATGACCTTGCAAGGTTACAAGCGTTTCATCATTGGCTCTGAGTGCTTGCACAATTGTAATATTATTTTTTGCTGCTTCTTCAAGAATCTTAGAATCATCTTGTTCAGCCCAAACATTGGATGTCAGCATCGAAACAAGAACCGAAAGCAATAAAGGTGTTTTTCTCATGGATCAAACCTTTTATTTGGGGTAATGATTAATCACCATAAACAATTCTTTTTAAGTTGTAAATTCAGCTTACAAAACAATAACTTTTAATAAAAAAGCTGACCGAAGTCAGCTTTGAGATACCGTTTCAAACATCAAGGATCAGTAATTTTTACTTCCCAATACAAAAAGATCCAAAAATTACACCCAGCAAATCGTCAGCACTAAAGTCACCTGTAATCTCACCCAAAGCATTTTGTGCTAAACGTAGCGATTCAGCGACCAATTCACCAGCATGGTAAACCACAAGCTGCTCATGTGCTTCGGCTAGATAGTGCTGAGTACGCTTCATTGCATCTAAATGACGTGTACGTGCAATAAAGGTATCTTCTTCTGGATGAAAGCCTGCATGTGCTGTAATCGCTTCTATAAGCGCTTGTACGCCCATCTCTTGCTTGGCTGAAACCGTAATATGTCTAAAACCATCAAAATCACTCAGTTCAGGCTTTTGATCCGTCAAATCGCATTTATTTCCAATCAACATTAAACGCTTTGGTTCAATATGTTCAGCAAAATAATTTTCCGCTAGTGCTAAAGGATTTTCCCCTTGGCTTAAGTCATAAACCAACAATAATAAATCTGCTTGTTCTATTTCTTTAATCGCACGACGAATGCCTTCTTTTTCTACAATATCACCTGTTTCACGTAAACCAGCGGTGTCAGTTAGGGTAATCGGCAAACCATTTAAGCTAATTTTTTCATGCAAAACATCACGTGTTGTTCCAGCAATATCCGTCACAATCGCGCGATCATTACCTGCAAGTGCATTTAATAGAGATGATTTACCCGCATTCGGTTTGCCTGCAATCACCACCTGCAAACCTTCACGCAACAACTGACCTTGACGCGCAGATTGCTGAACAGCTGTGACAGATGATTGTACCTCTTGCAACAACGCTAAAATTTTTCCATCCGCCAAAAAGTCGATTTCTTCTTCTGGAAAATCAATCGCAGCTTCTACATGCAAACGTAAATGAATCAATTTTTCTAAAACAGAATTCACTTTATTTGAAAATACGCCTTGTAGAGAACGGACTGCCGAACGAGCTGCTGCTTGTGATGTAGCATCAATCAAATCTGCAATCGCTTCAGCTTGAACCAAATCCATTTTGCCATTTTCAAAAGCACGCATCGAAAATTCGCCTGCTTTGGCAGCAATTGCACCCAGTTCTAATAAACGAGCCAATAATGCATTTTGAATCACAGGGCCGCCATGACCTTGTAATTCAACTACGTCTTCACCTGTAAATGAATTTGGATTTGGAAAACAAATGACCAAACCTTCATCCATCACTTCGCCATTTTCATCTAAAAACTGACGAAAACCTGCAAATCTTGCTTTAGGTAAAGTCTTTTGAGTTAAAGACTCTGCAATCGCATAAGCTTTAGGACCAGACAAACGAATAACACCAACACCACCACGTCCAGGCGGAGTCGCAATTGCTGCAATTGTGCTTTGGTTTACAGTGTTGCTCATCTAAATCTACTCAAATTATGGCAATAAAAAAATCCGCCTAAGATTACCATCTCAAGCGGATTTTTTCAGCTATTGCTTAATGATGATTAAATCAATTAAGCCACATCTTTACTGAGCTTAGCTTTTTCAACATTTTTGTTGATAAACCATTGCTGTAAAATCGTGATCGAGTTGTTCACAATCCAGTATAAAACCAATCCAGCAGGGAAGAACAGCATAAATACTGTAAACATGATTGGCATGATTTTAAAGACTTTCGCTTGCATCGGATCAGCAGGTTGCGGGTTCAACATTTGTTGAACAAACATGGTTACCCCCATGATCAACGGCAAGATAAACCAAGGATCCATTGCTGACAAATCTTGAATCCAAAGCATCCACGGTGCATGGCGAAGTTCTACAGACTCCATCAATACCCAATACAATGCTAAGAAGATTGGCATTTGTAGAAGCAATGGTAAGCAACCTGAAAGTGGATTGACTTGCTCACGTTTGTAAAGCGCCATCATTTCTTGAGAGAAACGCATACGGTCTTCACCAAACTCTTCTTTCATGCGTTGCATTTCAGGTGCAATCACACGCATTTTCGCCATAGAACGATAGCTCTTAGACGACAATGGCCACAGAATCAATTTCACCAACACAGTCAATAAAATAATTGACCAACCCCAGTTACCTACGATGCCATGGAAGAACTGTAAGCCAAGGAATAATAATTTAGCAATTGGCCATAACCAACCGTAATCTACAGTTTGGTTTAAACCTACAGCTAAATCTTTCAATTCTGATTGAACTTTTGGACCTGCATAGAATGTCGCATCAATACTCATTGCTTTACCAGCAGGAACATTGATCGTCGGAGATGTAAACCCGATGATATTCATACCATCTGTAGATTTACGAGACTCTAGTTTTGCAGTGTATTCTTGCCCACCAAAATGACCTGGAATCCAAGCACTCACAAAATAATGCTGAACCATAGCCACCCAACCACCTTTTGCTTCGGTATTGAGTTTTTCTTCAGTAAAATTCGCAAATTTTAGCTTATTGTAATGCGCTTCTGGCGTACCCCATGCACCACCAAGGAATGTACCAAGGGTAAAGATACCTTGGTCAGATTTACCTGGATCGTCAGAGTTGTCACGTTTGATTTGACCAAACATTTGACCTTGCCAATTTTGCGCACTACGGTTGACTACTTGATAGCTCACATCAATCGGATATTTACCTTCTTTCACAGTAAATGTCTTGATGATTTCTACGCCATCGGCAGTTTTATAGACCATTGGTACAGATAAAACTTTAGCTGTTTTGCCGTCTTTATCTTTTACGTCTTTTGCATCAGCAGCTGTATAAGCCACTTTTTCAAACTCATAGTCTGGTCGATTTGGATTGCTGTCCGGGCCATTTAGACCAATCAAGCCAGATTGAGCAACGTAGGTACGTTTTGCATCACTTTCAAGCATAACAAAAGGCTGATCACTATCTTTGCTCTTGTCATGATTGAGTAATTCAATACGCACAATATCACCACCTTTAGGACTAATCCAAAGATGATAAAGGTCAGTTTGTACTGAAATCAGTTGTTGATTTGCTGTAGCTGGTGCAACAGCCTTCTGCTGCGCAGCAGCTATATTTGCTTGCGGAACGTCGCTAGTCGCTGCAGTCTTTTGACCATTTGGCAAATCGGCAGACACATCATGCGCAACAACAGTTTGCTGAGTTTCAGCTTTAGTCGTTGTCGTGCTATGACCATAGTCTTTTTGCCAAGCCAAAATGAGCAAATATGCTGTGACTAGCATGGCTCCGAGGATCGCAAACCTGGCCCATTGTTGCATATCTATTACCCCAAGTGGTTAGAGTGTTTTTGGTTCAATAAACGTTCACGCAAGGGTACAGGAACATGAAGCGTTTGAGAATCTATTTGCTGAAATGAAATAAAACGAATTGTTTTTTTAGGCACAGGGTCGTAACCATGTCCACCCCAAGGATGACAACGACATATACGCTTTGTGGCTAACCATGAGCCTTTGAATGCGCCATACGTGTGGATTGCTTCTAACGAATATTGTGAACAAGTCGGAATATAACGACAACGAGGCCCAATGAGTGGACTAATCGCAATTTGATAGAAACGAATCAACCAATGCAATAAACGAATCATTGGTTTCCTCTATTTTTGAGGGGAAGATTGAGCTATTTTTTGGTGCTTTTTAACAATGCGCTGCAATTTCAACCAAGCAAATTCGAGTTGCTGAAAAAGTTCAGCATTTGGAACTGCTTCTATACCTATTTTAGGCATAACAACAATGTCCAACAAATCTATACTTTGCTGGTTTAAGCGAAAACTTTCACGCGTTAAACGTTTTATTCGATTTCTTTCATGTGCACGGCGCACTTTTTTCTTTGCAACAACTATACCCAAACGGCTTTTAGGCTGCTCGGTAAATTTTGCTAAGAATATAAAATGGGGTTGATGCACTTTAAAAAGCGCACCATCAAATACACCTTTGTAATCTGCAGCACAGCGGATTCTCACCTCTGGACTGAAACTATAAAGAGACATAACACCCAAGTCGTCAGCTAACGGTTTAATAAATTAAACAGTTAAGCTATGACGACCTTTTGCACGACGGCGAGCTAATACTTGACGACCAGCCTTAGTAGCCATACGAGCACGGAAACCATGAACGCGCTTGCGCTTTAATTCAGATGGTTGAAATGTACGTTTCATATCGAAACTCCAAAATTGATCTTTCTAAAGGTTCGCGATTGTATTGTGCATTCTTTATGCTGTCAATGAATATACACTTTTCTTTTTATGGTTGCTGTATTTTTATACAAATAAATCAGTTGTCTTATTTATCCTCTATAAATATTAAAAAATATATATTCACAACATAACTTATTATTTTATAGTATAAATAATAGTTACCAACAAGCATATCCGCAAAGTTATCCATAAGAGAATATTCTTTTAAATTTAATTTCCTCAGTTTTTGAATTTAAATTCATAACTTGTGTTTTATCCACAGAATTCTGGATCCTTATAAATAAATTCAAATTTAAATTTAAAAGATTATTATTATTAGGAGGCATTTTTTGTGTGGAAAACCGTGTTTTTCTATTAATTAACATGAATTTAGCTTGTGGATATTGCTGTTTTTATTAATTTGATAGATTGTGGATAAGTTTATGTGATAATTTATCCACAGCTTGTGTAAAACATTATCCACAAGTGCTTTGAATTTAAATTTATTTGCGGAAGGTTGCTTTTTTGAGCAGTTTGGACTGAATTAGTCATGACAGATGTGGATAACTTGGTTAGAATGGCGACCCCTTTATCTGGGGGATTGGTCTTTTTTAAATTTAAAATAGAATGAAGGGGTTTCACATGCTTTGGACGGACTGCTTAACTCGCTTGCGACAAGAGCTCTCTGATAATGTCTTTGCCATGTGGATTCGTCCTTTGGTTGCAGAAGAAGTAGCAGATACTCTAAGACTGTATGCACCTAATCCATATTGGACAAGATATATTCAAGAGCACCATTTAGAATTGATTTCTATTCTGGCGGAACAATTGTCAGAGGGCCGTATTCGTAAAGTAGAAATACATGTCGACTCTCGACCTGGTGCAATTCTGTCAGCATCTGAGCAACCTGCGACTACAACAGCTGCTTTAGAGAGTTCTGTGCATCAACAAGCGCCGCAAAGAGCTAAAAAAGAGAAAGAACATGATGTTGTTACACCGAAAAACATCAAAAAACGCCAACTCAATCCATTGTTTAATTTTGCTTTGTTTGTGGAAGGTCGTTCCAACCAAATGGCTGCGGAAACTTGCCGAAAAGTTTTAACACAATTGGGTGAATCTCAGCATAATCCATTATTTTTATATGGCCCGACAGGATTAGGTAAAACGCATTTAATGCAAGCGGTAGGCAATGCTTTATTACAAGCCAAGCCAAATGCACGTGTGATGTATATGACTGCGGAAAGTTTTGTTCAGGATTTTGTCAGTTCACTGCAAAAAGGTAAGGTTGAAGAGTTTAAAAAGAATTGCCGATCTTTGGATTTATTGTTGGTAGATGACATTCATTTACTCGCAGGTAAAGAAGCAAGTCTGGTGGAATTTTTCTATACATTCAATGCTTTACTTGATGAATCTAAACAAATTATTTTGACATCAGACCGTTATCCAAAAGAGTTAACTGAGTTAGATCCTCGTTTGGTATCACGTTTTTCATGGGGATTGTCTGTTGGTGTAGAGCCACCAGATATTGAAACACGTATTGAAATTTTGCTTAAAAAAGCAGAAAGCAGCGGTATCGATTTGCCACGCAATTGCGCTTTATTCATTGCACAACAAGTGGTTGCCAATGTGCGTGAATTAGAAGGTGCATTGAATAAAGTCGTTGCTATCTCACGTTTTAAAGGTTCTGCAATTGATTTAGACGTGGTTCGTGAATCGTTGAAAGATGTTTTAGCGATTCGTGCACGTACCATCAGTACGGAAAATATTCAGCGTGTGGTGAGTGAGTATTTTAGAATTCCATTGAAAGAATTGGTGGGTCCTAAGCGGACACGTATTTATGCAAGACCTCGTCAATTGGCGATGGGCTTAGCTCGTGAATTAACGGGTGATAGCTTCCCTGAAATTGGTATGGCTTTTGGTGGACGTGACCACAGTACCGTGATGCATGCATGTGAAAAAGTGCAAAGCTTACGCGACGAAGATCCAATTTTTAATGAGGATTATAAAAACCTCATGCGTTTGCTACAAAGCTAAATTTTGAACAAATTCTACACTTGCAATGCGGCATAAACTGCCGCATAGTACGTCATTAAAAAAATTTATTAGCCCCCGTTTTAGTTATATTTAGTTTAGAGGAATTCCACCGTGCGTTTGAAAATCGCGAAAGAGAGCTTGCTCAATGTTTTATCTCATGTCGTTGGAGCAGTTGAGCGTCGCCATACTTTAAATATTCTTTCAAACGTTAAAATTCAAGTTACGAATCAATCGCTTACTATTACTGGTTCGGATTTAGAAGTGGAGTTAGTTGCAAGTACAAATTTAGTTGAAGGTGCGTGTTTACAGGCAGGGGAAACGACTGTTCCTGCACGTAAATTGGTTGATATTTGTAAATCACTACCGACAGCCGCATTGATTGATTTACAAATTACTGAAGATCAACGTTGTATTTTAAAATCTGGAAATAGCCGTTTTGTACTGGGCACCTTACCTGCTGAAGATTACCCATTATTGACCAATGAAAATAGTCAGGGTACTCAAGTTCAAGTCACTGAGCGTGAGCTTAAACGTTTATTTGAAAAAACAGCATTTGCAATGGCAGTTCAAGATGTACGTTTTTATCTGACAGGAACTTTGTTGGAAATTGATGCTAATCAATTGCGTGCAGTAACAACCGATGGCCACCGTTTAGCGCTTTGTGAAACTCTAGCGTCTTCAACAACAACACAACCTGTGCAAGCTATTGTTCCACGTAAGGCTGTGGGGGAGTTGCAACGTTTATTAAGCATAGAAGATGAACAATTAACTTTGCTTATTGGACGTGAATTATTAAATGTTACGATTCAAACGCAAAGTAAAGACAAGGAACAAAGTGATATTACGGTTCGTTTCACAACGAAACTGATTGACGGTAAATTCCCAGATTATCGCCGTGTAATTCCACGTGGTGGTGATAAAGTGGTAACTATTCCGCATGACGTATTCAAGCAATCTTTGCAACGTGTTGCGATTTTAAGTAATGAAAAATTACGCGGAGTTTTCCTTAATTTTAATGCAGATACATTACAATTACGTGCCAATAATCCTGAGCAAGATGAAGCGATTGAAGATTTAGCGATTCAATATGCAAGTGCACCATTGGAAATGTCTTTCAATGCGCAGTATATTTTGGACGTATTAAGTGTATTGGATGGAGATGATATGGCAATGACCATGTCAGAAGCTAACCAGTCTGTATTGGTGCAAGATCCTACGCAACCAAACCAAACCTATGTCGTTATGCCAATGCGTGTTTAATTGATTGAGTCTTTAAATCTTTTATTATGCATATTACGCGTTTAAACATACAACGTGTTCGAAACTTGAAAACGGTTGCACTCCATGAGTTGCAGCCGTTTAATGTTTTTTATGGACAAAATGGCTCAGGAAAAACATCAATATTAGAAGCCATTCATTTATTGGCAACAGGGCGTTCTTTTCGCACGCATATTCCTAAAAATTACATTCAAAATAATCAAGTGGATGCTATCGTTTTTGCACAATCAATCTCAGAAAAGATTGGTATGCAGAAAATGCAAAGTGGTGAACAGCTCATTAAAGTGAATGGTGATACTGTTGCAACACAAGGCCAACTGGCAAAAATTTTACCTTTGCAATTAATCGATCCATTAAGTACAGATATTATTGATCATGGTGCTAAACCTAGAAGACAATTATTAGATTGGCTCATGTTTCACGTGGAACCGGGCTTTTACCATGCTTGGCAATACTATTCTCGAGCACTTAAACAACGAAATAGCCTGCTTAAAACACGGCGTAATTTAAGTTTATCAGAATTAGAACCGTGGAATAAAATGCTCAGTGATTATGGTGAAGTATTACATTCGCAGCGAGTTGAAATTGTTGAGCAATGGAAGCAATGCCTACAAGAAGACTTAGCGCAACTTTTGCCTGATTTAAGCATTGAGATGGAATACAGTGCAGGGTTCCACGTGGAACAAGGTTTGGCTAATGATTTGATTCAATATCATCAAAAAGATGTAGATCGACGTTATACAGAATATGGCCCACACCGTGCAGATATACGTTTAAAAACCCCGATGGGAGATGCGGATGTTGTGCTTTCCAGAGGGCAGAAAAAGTTATTAATAATGGCTTTAAAACTATCACAAATCGCGATGTTGCACGCCTGTAATAAGGAAACTGTGGTATTATTAGATGATGTGACAGCAGAATTAGATTTAAGTGCACAGCAACGTTTAATTGAACGATTGAGCCAACTTGGTAGTCAAGTTTTTATTACCACACTAGACCATGAATCAGTAAAAAAACATTTACATGATTTGTCTATTTCATATCAGTTATTCAATGTAGATCAAGGTCAGGTAAGTGTCGTTGTGCCATGATTTTAGATTTTAACCAATTTTGGAAAGACCTATTTTTCACTAGGGAGAAACCATGAGTTCAGAAGACCAAGCAGCTTCTCAAACAGAACCAACCATTGAAAAGGCTTATGATTCCTCTAGTATCAAAGTATTACGAGGTCTAGATGCAGTTCGTAAACGTCCAGGAATGTATATTGGTGATACGGATGATGGTTCAGGTCTGCACCATATGGTATTTGAGGTGGTGGATAACGCCATTGATGAAGCCTTAGCAGGGCATTGTGATGAAATTTTTGTGAATATTCACGAAGATGAGTCCGTAAGTGTGACAGATAATGGTCGTGGTATTCCGACAGACATTCACCCTGAAGAAGGTGTATCTGCAGCAGAAGTGATTCTGACTATTTTACATGCGGGCGGAAAGTTCGATGACAATAGTTATAAAGTTTCTGGTGGTTTGCATGGCGTAGGTGTTTCTGTTGTTAATGCACTTTCAAGTAAATTAGAATTGACGATTCATCGTGCTGGACATATTCATCAACAAGAATATAAACATGGCGATCCTGTTTACCCATTAAAAACGATTGGTGACACAACAACGACTGGAACAACAGTGCGTTTTTGGCCAAGTGAAGAAACGTTTAGTCAAACGATTTTTAATGTAGACATTTTGGCACGTCGCTTACGTGAACTTTCATTTTTAAATGCAGGTGTGCGTATTGTTCTAAGAGATGAACGTGTTGCTTTAGAACATGTCTTTGATTACGAAGGCGGTTTATCTGAATTTGTAAGATACATTAACCAAGGCAAAACGCATTTAAACGATATATTTCATTTTACAACACAAGCTGATAATGGCATTGGTGTTGAAGTTGCTTTGCAATGGAATGATACGTATCAAGAAAATGTACGTTGTTTTACCAATAATATTCCACAAAAAGATGGTGGAACACATTTAGCTGGTTTTCGTGCTGCGTTAACTCGTGGTTTGAACAGCTATATGGAAAATGAAAATTTACTGAAAAAAGAAAAAGTTGCTGTCACAGGTGATGATGCTCGTGAAGGTCTAACTGCAATTGTTTCAGTAAAAGTGCCAGATCCTAAGTTTTCTTCACAAACCAAAGAAAAATTAGTATCAAGCGAGGTTAAACCCGCTGTTGAACAAGCGATGAATAAAGCTTTTACGGAGTATCTTTTAGAGAATCCTCAGGCTGCGAAATCAATTGCTGGTAAAATTATAGATGCAGCACGTGCGCGTGATGCGGCTCGTAAAGCACGTGAAATGACACGTCGTAAGAGTGCTTTAGATATTGCTGGTCTTCCAGGTAAGTTGGCAGATTGCCAAGAAAAAGATCCTGCACTTTCTGAACTTTACTTAGTCGAGGGTGACTCAGCGGGCGGTTCTGCAAAGCAAGGTCGTAACCGTAAGATGCAAGCGATTCTTCCACTTAAAGGTAAAATCCTGAATGTGGAACGTGCTCGTTTTGACAAAATGATTTCGTCACAAGAAGTCGGTACGCTCATCACTGCATTAGGTTGTGGTATTGGTCGTGAAGAGTACAATCCTGATAAATTGCGCTATCACAAAATTATTATCATGACCGATGCGGATGTCGATGGTTCACATATTCGTACTCTATTGCTCACTTTCTTCTTCCGTCAAATGCCTGAGCTAGTAGAGCGCGGTTATATTTATATTGCTCAACCACCTTTGTATAAATTAAAGAAAGGTAAGCAAGAACAATATATTAAAGATAATGATGCACTCGAAACATATCTTATCTCTAATGCTATTGATGAATTGGAATTGCATGTGAGTGCTGATGCGCCGGCAATCCGTGGTGATGCATTAGCAAAAGTGATTGCAGATTATCAAACATCTCAAAAAAGTTTGGCTCGTTTAACGGTTCGTTATCCTGCGACATTGCTTGATGGTTTAATTAGCTTAGATGCATATAAATTTGATCACAATCATGATGTGGATTATGTGCAAGAATGGGGGGGTAATCTTTGTGCAGCAATTGAAAAAATGCAGCCAAGCCTACGTCCAGAATTAAGCTTAGAGGCTTTTGAAAAAGATCATACAGATGGAAGTAAAACGACGGGTTATTTCCCTCGTATTACGGTTTATGTACATAATTTGCCACATAGTTATTTGTTGGATGCTGGATTATTGGCATCGAATGAATATAAGCGCTTATTACATAACTCGAAGAGTTGGTTTACGCTACTTGAAGATGGTGCTTATTTACAAAAGGGTGATCGTAAGATTAATGTTTCTACGTTCCACCAAGTATGGCAGCAGATTCTGACTGATTCTCGTCGTGGCATGATGATTCAACGCTATAAAGGCTTGGGTGAGATGAATGCTGAACAACTTTGGGAAACCACAATGGATCCTGAAAATCGTAATATGCTACAAGTGACGATTGATGATGCAATTGAAGCCGATCGTATGTTCTCTTGTTTGATGGGTGATGATGTGGAACCACGTCGTGCTTTCATTGAAGAAAATGCGCTGAATGCGGATATTGATGCTTAATTAGCATTTATTCAATAAATGAATAGGAAGGGAAATGCTTAGCGGCATTTCCCTTTTTATTTGAATTAAATATTGGTCAGAAGAAAAAATATAGACATAAAAAAAACCAGTTCAATGAACTGGTTTTTTTTAGTATCAACTCATGGATTCAATAAGATTTAAATCTTATTCACCACCAAGTGAACATTCAAAGTTTGCTTTATCAACAGAACAACGCGCTTTTTTCAAAACAGACATCATTGATGCATCGTAAATACCCATTTTGGTTAATTCAAGACGACCATCACGCATTAACTTTTGATATTTTAATTTATCATCAGCAGTTAGATTCATCTTGAATTTTGCAGGGATACCCGCTTCAAGACGATTAATCATTGCAAAACCTTTTGGTAAGTTTTTGATAAAATAATCACGAGATTTTTGACCAAAACCAGCAGAGAATTTTTCAGGGCGAATGACTAAATCTGCAGTAACTTGTAAAACTGGGAAGTTAAACATAGCACCATTGGTACCTAAACCTTTATAGATTTCTAATGGCTTATAAGCATAAGCAGGAGCACCAACCATATCGACTTGGCCGTTGTTGAATTTAGCAACAAAGTTAGTCACATCTGAAGGCACAGCTTGAGCACCAACACGTTGTACTAAAATTTTCTGAGCATTGTCATAACTCAACACAGCGAATTTCTTACCAGCTGCTTTTTCAATCGAGCTAATGCTCTTATCACGAACGAAAATAAAAGCTGAACCTAATGGTGCAATACCTGCAACTTCATATTTTTTACCACCAAGGTTTGTGGTCATTTTTGCTGCATTACGAGAATCCAGAGCAAACGTAATCGCTTTTTGAGCAATGGCATTGCTTGGCACGCCACCAATTGAATCGATTGAGCCTGCGAATTTATTATACTGACGTGCACGCATTGCCGTCATGAATACGCCATCACATTTACCAGCTTTAAAATCGTTATCTGCAACAGCTTCGTCTTGTTTTGGTAGCAAAACAACGTCTGTTCCCCAAGATTTAGCTGAAAGCGCCCACTCTTGTGCCATCTGGAATGATTCACCTGATTTACCAAGTAAGTCAAATACACAAATATTAATAGCAGCTTGAGTTGTAGCACTTACTCCAAAGATAGAAGTAGCAGCAATAGCGAGTGCAATTTTTTTCATTTTTCGTCCTTTTCTATATTGTTTGGCAACAGAAACTTTCCATAAGCGCATATTAATCAGCTTTCTTCAAAAAAAATAGAGTATTTACTCCAAATATATTTATTTTTTTGAAAAATATTGAGAAATAAGGATTAAATGTAAGCTGAAAAATAGAAATTACATAGAAAAATCAGAATTTTAAACCGAATATATAATACTTTATTAAAAAATGTTTAAATATTGAACAAATATGTAAGTGTATATATTTCCTATTGGCGATGTATTTTTAATCGATATCATTAAATTGATCACAATAAAAATAAAACTCACTTTAAAAATAAACTTGAATTTAGCTGATTTATTGATCAAAATGATGTGTGTAACTTTGTGGATAAATGAACATTATGGATATTCAGAAGCTATTTTTTGTGAAAAAAAGCACTTTTTTACCCTAATATTCAAATGAAAAAGTGAAAAACAATATTTAATTTTCCACTCTGAAAGAGAGCATTCATCATTAAACTTATCCACAAAAAACTAGGAGAATTTTTAAATTTAAAAAACAAAACCTTAATTTTTGGCATAAATTGCCTAGAAAATGGATTGTGTAGTTAATTTAATATGTTCCACGCAGCTAATTTTAAATGATAAATAAAAGTTATATATTATTTTTAAATATAAATTACAGTTTGTTAGGGCGTAATTGAGTCGTTATGTATTGGTTTGAATATCGATTGATAGGATAGAAATAAATGTACTTGAGGTGCTTTGATCAACGGATAAAATGATTTTTTGTCGCTAATTTATTGTTATTTAATGCTATTTTGACGCAATAATAGCTATATCAATTATGTAAGGTTTATTAGCAGTGCTTCTGTAAAGGAGCGAATATGATGTTGATTCAATGCTGTAATTCTGAAAAATTACTGAAATATTGGTTTTAATTATTGTATTAATTTATTGTTTTAATTGTTATTTTTAAATATAAAGTAAAATATAGGTTGAAAATACAATAAAGCATTTCCAACCTATATTTTGAATGATTTATTCAAATGAGCTTTCTAATTCCTCAAGCTGCATCATCAATTCAAGCATTTGTTCCTCTATTTGCTCTAATTTTGCTTTTAGATCAGTTTGTTCATTCATAAGCTTTAGTAAATCATCTTTACGGTTTGCATCATAAAGTGCAGTATCGGCTAACAAATCTTCAATTTCGATTAAACGAGGTTGAATTTTATTGATTAGACCTTCATTTTTTTCAATATTTTTACGAATTGGACGGCTTAAATCACGCTGGCGAGCCAATTCTTTACGCTGAGCTTCTTTATCCAGTTTGGAAATCGTTGGCTTTACTTCAACTTGTGATTTCACTGGTGCAGCAGGCTTTTGTCCATTTTTAATCATGTCAATACGTGCTTGACGTAACCATTCTGCATAAGCTGTTAAGTCACCATCAAATTCACGACTTTGACCGTTATGAACTAAAATGAGCTCATCGCAAACACTGGCGATCAATTGACGTTCATGTGAGACCAAAACCACAGCACCTTGGAAATCGGTTAAAGCCATGGTGAGAGCATGACGCATGTCTAAGTCTAAATGGTTGGTTGGCTCATCGAGAATGAGTACATTAGGACGTTGCCATACAATTAAAGCCAATGCTAAACGTGCACGTTCGCCACCAGAGAAGCTTTCACTTGGTGTATCCATACGTTCACCACTGAAGCCAAAACTGCCTAGGAATGAACGTAGGCTAGCTTCACTGATCTTTTTATCTGCGATACGTGCTAACTGTAGCATTGGGCTGGCATTTCCATCCAATGCGTCCATTTGATGCTGTGCAAAGTAACCGATGTTTAACAATTCAGAATCTTTGCGCTGACCTTGCAAAAGTTTTAAATCACCGACCAATGATTTGATAAGCGTTGATTTACCTGCACCATTCATACCCAATAAGCCAATACGACTATTTGGCGTAATCTGTAAGTTAACATTGGTGACAATCAGCTTTTCACCATAACCAATATCAGCACTTTCAAGTTCGAGTAATGGTGAACTCATTTTGGTCGGTTCACGGAAACTAAAAGTAAAAGGCGTATCCACATGCGCAGCAGAGAGTTCCTGCATGCGTTCAAGTTGTTTAATACGACTTTGTGCTTGTTTGGCTTTGGTTGCTTGAGCTTTAAAGCGATCAATATACTTTTGCAAATGAGCGCGAGTTTCTAATTGTTTTTCATAAGCTTGTTGTTGCTGTGCTAAACGTTCGCTACGGGTACGTTCAAAAGTTGAATAATTACCTGTATACAAAATCAACTCTTGATTTTCGATATGCAAAATGTGGTCGGTAATCGCATCTAAGAAATCACGGTCATGTGAAATAAGCACCAAAGTACCTTCATAAGCTTTTAACCAATCTTCTAACCATAAAATGGCATCTAAGTCTAAATGGTTGGTTGGTTCATCAAGAAGTAATAGGTCTGAACGACTCATCAGTGTACGGGCAAGGTTTAAGCGCATACGCCAACCACCAGAGAAGCTCGATACATCTAATTGCGATTGGTGTTCAAAAAAGCCTAAGCCCGCCATAAGTTGAGATGCTTTTGATGGTGCAGAATAACCATTAATTTCATCAAAACGACCATATAGATGAGCAAGTTCATCATCATTTAAATTTTCAGGATGATTAAGTTTATTTTGAATTTCCCAAAATTCTTCATCGCCAGAAAGGACGAAATCAATAGCTTTCATATGCAGCGCTTTAATTTCTTGTGCCATATGCGCAACAGTCCAAACAGCAGGACGTGTTAATGAACCACCATCCGACTCCATACCACCAAGCAGCGCAGAAAATAAGGTTGATTTACCTGCACCATTGACGCCAGTTAAACCAATTTTCCAACCTGGATGAAGTTGCATAGACGCTTTTTGAAATAAAATACGTCCGCCACGGCGAATTGAAAGTTGGTCAAGCTGGATCATAGTGAATTAACTATTGAATATTTGGTGGGGTATTCTAAAGGAAAAATGGCAGAGTTCAAAAATTCTCAGTTAAAGTAATAGAAGATAAAAATATTTAAGCCTAATGATCATACTCAATTGGGCAAAACCGATAACAAATGGGTGATCTTTTTAAGCAAATATAATAGTTGATGACTGTAATAATATGATCTGAATGAAATACTTATTTAAAAAAGCATGAATTTAAAATCTTATAGTTATTTGATAAATAAAAAGTAATAAAAAAAGCCATCATTGAAATGGCTTTTTTTATTTTGAAAAAGTGACTTAGTCGGTAAACGTCACTTTAGCAATCGCTTTTTTACTGGCTTGAATAATTAAGGTTGTGTTTTCTTTGACCATGAAGCTTGCATCAACGGTTTCCCAATCGACTTTAACGGCTCCACGTGAAACAGCATCTTTAGATTGAGCAGAGTTCTTGGTTAAACCTGCTGCACGCAGTATAGACACAATTGAAACTTCACCACCGTATTCACCACGAGAAATCGTTACTTCTGGTGTATCTTCTGGTAATTCACCTTCAGTGATTAAATTACCCGCGCCTTTGTGTGCATGTTCAGCTGCTTCAGCACCATGGAAACGTTCAACCAATTCAAGTGCAAGAATTTTCTTAATGTCTTGAGGGTTACGACCTTCAGTCATTTCTTTGAGTAATACAGCAATGTCTTCAAGTGATTTGAAGCTCAATAATTCGAAATAGCGTTCAATCAAGCTGTCAGGCATAGACAATACTTTTTGGTACATTGCTCCAGGGGCATCGAATACGCCAATATAATTGCCTAAAGACTTAGACATTTTATTGACGCCATCTAAACCTTCAAGAATAGGTACAGTGATACATACTTGTGCTTCTTGGTCATAACGGCCTTGAAGTGTACGACCCATTAATAAATTAAAAGTTTGGTCAGTCCCACCAAGTTCTACATCGGCTTCAAGTGCAATCGAGTCATAACCCTGAACCAATGGATATAAAAACTCATGAATCGCAATCGGTTGGTGATTGTTATAACGCTTAGTAAAGTCATCACGTTCTAACATACGCGCAACAGTTTGCTGCGAAGCCAATTGAATTAAATCAGCTGCTGTTTTTGTTGCAAACCATTCAGAGTTAAAACGAACTTTAGTTTTATTTGGATCAAGAATTTTAAACACTTGCTCTTGATACGTCTTCGCATTTTCTAAAACTTGCTCACGTGATAAAGGTGGGCGAGTAGCACTTTTACCAGTCGGGTCACCAATCATTGCCGTGTAATCACCAATCAAGAACGTCACATCATGACCAAGGTCTTGAAAGACTTTTAACTTGTTGATTAAGACTGTGTGACCTAAGTGCAAATCTGGTGCAGTTGGGTCAAAGCCTGCTTTAATTTTTAAGGGGCGATTTTCTTTAAGTTTCTTTAACAGATCCTCTTCAGAAATAATCTCGTGTGTGCCTCGTTGAATGAGGGCAAGTTGTTCTTCCGCGGGCAGGAAATTTGACATCACAAAATCCAATACATCAGTTATCTCATTTGTGCGATATACTAACATTTTTTCAGCGAAATGCAGGCGAAGAATATCTCATGACAACAATCTATATTGGCGTAATGACTGGAACCAGCATGGACGGCGTCGATTTTGTTGCAGCTTCATTTGATCCTTTACATATTCATGCCACTTTGACTGTGCCATTTGATCCCGATTTGCGTGATGAGTTAATGGCATTGACCCTACCTGATGACAATGAAATTGATCGAATGGGTAAAGCAGATGTATCGCTTGCAATGATGATTGGGCATGGGATTAATCAAATGATTCAAGAGAATCATTTAGATCGCAGTCAAATTAAAGCCATAGGTTCACATGGGCAAACCATTCGTCACCGTCCTGAACATGGTTTTACTTTACAAATTGGCGATCCCAATATTATTACTGAGATTACTCAAATTCCTGTCATTTCAGATTTTCGTCGTCGAGATATGGCGGCAGGTGGGCAGGGAGCACCCTTGGTTCCAGCTTTTCATCAAGCGCTTTTCCAACATCCAACCATTCACCGTGTGATTCTCAATTTAGGTGGTATCGCTAATGTGAGTATGTTGCCAGCGGGAAATTCTCAAGCTGTTTATGGCTTTGATACAGGCCCAGCCAATATTTTAATGGATGCATGGTGTCAACGTTATACAGGACAGCCTTATGATGAAAATGGCAACTGGGCAGCTTATGGACAGCCGATTCGTTCATTGTTAGAACGCTTGCAAGCCCATGAATATTTTTCTAAAGAACCGCCTAAAAGTACAGGTCGTGAAGACTTTAATTTGGAATGGTTAGATGAACAAGTTGCAGACTGGCGCAATGATCTTGAATACGATGAATTAGAAGATACCCCTGAAAATATTCAAGCAACTTTAATGAAGTTGACAACACGTGCGATTAAAAAAGCCATTTATCGTTCACCTTTAGATACTGGTGAGGTCTATGTCTGCGGTGGTGGTGCTTATAATTCACATTTACTTGAACAATTACGTTGGCGTTTACGTAAGCATCATTGGTCAGTACAAACAACTTCTGCATTAGGTTTAGCACCTACTTGGGTGGAGGCGACAGCTTTTGCTTGGTTGGCAATGCGTTTTGATCAAAAACTGAGTGGCAATTTACCTGCAGTAACTGGTGCAACTGGCGATCGAATTTTGGGAACAATTACTGTCGTTTAGTTGTTGTTAATATATCCAGAGTTTTTGCTTTTAAGCAGAGACTATATTTTCAATATTATAATGGGTCGAATGGTTTTTCTATAATATTCGACCCTAAATCCCTATGAAATGACCCGATCTGCTGTTCATAAATAGATATGAAACTTACAAAATAAATAAAAATTTCATTGAAATCATCCATTGAGAAAATAATGAATAAAACGATAGAGATACTTACACAACGTATTACAATCTTCCAAAGAGAAAATCTAACCTTTGATGTGATTGACTCAGGTCCTTTGAATGGTCAAATTTTTGTTTTATTACATGGTTTCCCTGAAACCAATAAAAGTTGGCAGGAAACATCTGAAATTTTGAATCAACAAGGCTATCGTACATTTGCGATCAATCAACGTGGTTATAGTTTGGGTGCTCAACCTCAAAAACGCCGTGATTATCGGAGTTCTGCTTTGGTTGAAGATGTGAATACTCTTTTGAATATGATTCAGCAACCTGTGTATTTGGTGGGGCATGATTGGGGTGCTGTCGTTGCATGGGAAGTTGCACAACGTTATCCGCAAAAAGTAAAACACCTCATTTCCATTTCAGTACCACATAAAGCTGCTTTTATGAAAGCAATGTTGAGTAGTAATCAGCTGCTGAAATCTTATTATATTGGTCTGTTTCAGCTTCCCAAAATTCCTGAATTATTATTTGAGAAATTTCCTAAGATTGGTTTGGCGCTTTTAAAAGATTCAGGCATGACCAGCAAGCAGTTAGAGGATTTTCAACAGGATATTGTTGCTGAAAAACGTTTAAGTTCAGCTTTAAATTGGTATCGCGGTGTGCCTTTTAGTTCAAATAAAAATTTAACCCAGCCCATTAAAGTCCCGACTTTATTTATTTGGGGAAAGCAGGATTCGGCAATTGGTGCAAAAAGTGTTGAGCTGAATAAACACTATGTCAATGCACCATATAAAGAAGTGATTATGGATGCAACCCATTGGATTCCTGTGCAAAATGCAAAAGAATTAAGCCAATTTATTTTAGAAACGATTGTATAAACGTATTCATCTAAACGCTAAGCATATAAAAAAGCCCTCTATTTTGAGGGCATTTTCAAATATATTCTTGAGATTAGATCGAGAATGAAGACCCACAACCACAAGTTGTTGTTGCATTTGGGTTTTGAACAATAAAACGAGAACCTTCTAAACCTTCAATATAATCTACTTTTGAGCCAACTAAATATTGGTAGCTTAAAGAGTCAACGAGCATTTTGACATCGCCATTGAAAAATTCTGCATCATCTTCATTGGTGCTTTCAGCAAAATTAAAACCATAAGAGAAACCTGAGCAACCACCACCTGTTACATAGACACGTAACATAAGATCTTGATTACCTTCGCTATCACGAAGTTGGCGAACTTTATTTGCCGCGTTGTCAGTCAGCTCTAATACTTGGGCATTCATGGAGATGTTCCTCAGTTTCAAATGGCTTAAATAAAAAGACCATATATTCAGTATAACATACTCAATATATGGTCAGTGAATGAACTTTAAAGTAAATTCAGACTAAATTTATCGGATTTAGTACAGACTTATTTATAGTTTTCATCTTGTAATGCACATTCAAAGTTTTTCGGATCATTTTTACAGCGGAACTGCCAAAGAATTTTCATCATTGTTTTGTTGTAAATCCCTTGTTTGGTCAAACTGATACGTGATTCACGCATTAATTTTTGATAACCAGGCTTATCACCAGCAGGAACTTGCATCCAATATTTGGCTGGAATATCTGCTTTCATTTTACCAATAATACTATTGGCACGTGGTAATTGAGATTTGACCCAATCACGAGATTTTTGACCATAGCCCGCAGGGAATTTATCTGGTCGGATGATGATATTACCTGTAACTTGTAAAAGTGGGTAATTCACAATTGCACCTTTAGTTCCCAAACCTTTATGTAATTCTAAAGGTTTAAATACAGCGGCAGGTGCGCCAATGATATCAACTTGGCCATTGTTAAACTTACTACTAAAATTCGTGACATCAGCGCTTACAGCCTGAGCACCGATCTGTTGAACCATGATTTTTTGAGCTTGGTCATAATCGAGTACAGCAATTTTTTTACCTGCAGCTTTAGCAACGGTATTGATATTACGGTCATTCACCATCAGGAAAGCATCACCCACTGGAATGACACCAACAACTTCATATTGACCACTGGTCATGTATTTTGCAAAATTTGGATTGGCTAAACCTTGCATTACTTTCACAGCTAAACCAAGATCTGGAATCGCACCAATTGCATCTAACGATCCTGTAAAGCTGTTAAATTGACGACCACGCATACCTGTAATACTGACAGCATCACATTTTCCTGCTTTAAAATCTTCGGCAATTACAGCTTCATTGCTGTTTACTTTGAGCTCTAAATCAGCACCCCAGTTTTTAGCTGCAAGTTGATAATCTTTCATTAAGGTAAAAACATCACCATTTTTACCGACTAAATCAAAGACACACATGACTTGTTTGGCTTGAGTTGTTGAAGTAGCAGCCAATAAACCAGCAGCAACAAAAAGCGCACTAGACCATTTCATTATTTTTTTCCTTTCCATGATCAATATTATTGATGTCCAAATTATCTAAATTTTTAAATAAATGATTTGATAACTGAACTTTTTACATCAAAAGATTAAATAAATTTAGAGATAAAGGCGTTCTAAATCCAACTTTATCTATATACATAATTTATTTTTTCAAAATCATTATTCATGCTTACGATGAATCGATGTTGTAAAAATGATCACTTGAAACAGGTTTAAGTACAATGACCTAAATGACAAAAATATAAAGTAAATAAGAAGCGGTGGTGAACATTTAAACACATTATAAATCAAATACTTTTTATATTGGTTTAGTAAAAACATCACCCAAAAGACAAAAAAGAATCCGAGTATGCTCAGATTCTTTTTGAATTAATCTCTATTATCGTCTTTGTTTTTGCGATCATCGCGTTTTTTATCATGTTGTTGATTATTGCGATCATGCTGCTGCCACTGTTTTTGATTGACTTTATTATTCCAACGAGCATTAGAATTCGTTTTTTTATCCCAGTCTCGGTTTGATTGATCAAATTGCTGCTTTCGAGCTCGATCACGTTTTGCCTGTTCATATTCCCAATGTTGTTTTTTGAGTTGGTAATCACGTCTCTCTTGCTGTTTTCGAGTTTGCTCTAAACGATAGGCGCGTTCTCGCTCCCATTGTTGACGGTCATCATAGTGTCTACCACCATAGCGATCATCATATCTTCGATCGTAATTACGGTTATAAGGATAACCATAACCGCCGTAGCTTTGATAACCATAATCACGAGAGTCATAATGGTCGTCTGGAAATGCAACACAGCCTACGGCAATGAATGATGTGATGAACGAAATAAATAATGCTTTGAACGCCATGGTTATCTCCTTATCTGGAAAAGGAATAGCAAAAAAATTCCTGAGAAATAGCGAAATAGTCAATGACAACTGATATAACTCAGCTTAGCGTATTTAAAACTTATATTTGTATATCGATGACTAGACTTGTATAAGAATATAGTCAGTTAACTCGTGATCATGTAGAAAATATGAAGAATTTGGATATTTAGGAAGGGAAATCAATGGGCGCTTTACAGCATAATATTCAAGAATTAATTGAAAAGGGGCAGGGATCAGCGGGCAGAACTTTAGATCGTTTACCTGCATTCGCTCAAGAGTCATTAGCAAAATTATTAGGCTATCCTTACCAATTTCCACAGTTGGACAGCTTTACCAAATGTTTAATGGCAGCTCAATTAAAACAAGGCAAGTCGGGATTCATTGGTGAAGATGTAGAGCGCTCTAGAAAGCAATTTGAATCGCAAATGCAGTCCATTATTCATAAACCTACACATGTTCAATTTGTTGAAGATATTCGATTGCCATTACAAAGTGGCAGTATTTATGCCCGACATTATCATCCAGCACCAAATAAGAAGCTTCCAATGGTTGTGTTTTATCATGGGGGTGGCTTTGTTGTAGGGAGTGTGGATACGCATGATGAAGTTTGCCGATTAATCGCAACGCATGCAAAGGTACAAGTTTTAAGTATTGAATATCCACTTGCACCTGAAGTAGGCCCTCGTGAACTGATCCAATCTTGTGAAGATGCATTGGCTTGGGTTTATCAAAATCGCCGTCAATTTAAAATTCTTAAAAATAGAATTGCTGTTGCTGGAGATAGTGCGGGAGGTAATATAAGTGCAGTCATAGCACAAAGAACGGTAAATACAGCTTATGCACCTCATGCACAATTTTTAATTTATCCAACAGTTGACTTTAAAAGCCGCCATCCATCTTTTTTTGCTTATAAAGATGGGTTGGTTTTAACAGGTACAGATATTGATTATGTCACCGATTTCTATGTGAATAAATTCAATATCGCTTTAGATGATGCAATCGTTTCGCCAACCAATGGTTATTTAAAAAAATTAGCACCAACTTTCTTGATTACAGCAGGTCATGATCTACTGCACGATGAAGGTAAAATCTATGCTTATAAATTACGTCAAAATGGCGTTAAGGTGCAGTATCACGATTATGAAGATCAAACACATGGTTTTATCAATCTGACGCCTATTTCTAAAAAAGCTAAAAAGTATGTGATTGAAATGAGTAAAGAGTTCCGTAAATTTTGGGATAAACAATAAACTTACTTTTCATTGTAGATAAAAGCTTTTGTTTCACGTGGAACAAAAGCTTTTTACTTGATTAATTATTAATCAAAAACATATAAATCTGTTCAATAAATCAATATAAATAGTTTGAAAACTTTTCATGTGCTTTTGAATTAATTCGTGATTCATTTTTTTAATTGAAGTCGGAAGCTCTTTTAAAGTAGCAGGATATTGTTATCCAGATCGTGAATCATTCTCTGCTGGTTTTATAAGTGGGGAAACTAATATTTACTAAATGGCTAAGAATGTTATCTTTATTCGTATTAAAAGCAGACTAATATAAAAGACATTATTCGTTTTAAAAGACTTAAGGAAAATAGAATGATCAAAAAGCTAGGATTAAGTATTGCATTAGTCGTATTGGCGAATCAGGCATTTGCCAAT
This sequence comes from Acinetobacter piscicola, assembly GCF_002233755.1. Classification (GTDB taxonomy): domain Bacteria; phylum Pseudomonadota; class Gammaproteobacteria; order Pseudomonadales; family Moraxellaceae; genus Acinetobacter; species Acinetobacter piscicola. Next base: position 52,726 of record NZ_NIFO01000027.1, read on the forward strand.
ACAGATATGCAAATTAAAACCAACTTGGGCAATATCAAAATAGAACTCTATGATGATAAAGCACCAGTCACGGTGAAGAACTTTAAAAGTTATGTTAATAGTCAGTTTTATAGTGGAACTATTTTCCATCGTGTAATTCCAGGCTTTATGATTCAAGGCGGTGGTTTCGATAGCAACATGAAAGAAAAGGCAACGCAACCTTCTATTGTGAATGAAGCCGGTAATGGCCTAAAGAACGCTAGAGGAACTTTGGCTATGGCACGTACCAATGATCCGAACTCTGCTTCTAGCCAATTCTTTATTAATGTTGCAAATAATGACTTTCTAAATAAGGCAGCAGGAAATCCTGGATACGCCGTATTTGGTAAAGTGACTGAAGGCTTAGATATTGTCGATAAAATCGTGAATACCCCAACAGGAACAGTGGGTATGTATCAAGATGTGCCTAAACAAGCTGTAAAAATCATCAGTATTCAAACAATCAATACCAAAGCTAAAAAATAATAAGAAAATAAAGCAGAAATATTTTATTCATATTTCTGCTTTATTATTATAGGTTTAAGTTGTAATTGGTGTAAAAATGAACCAATATAGTGCATAAAAATGCAACACTCAATAAAACAATCAGTTAAAAGCACTTGCACGTGTAAGAAATTGCCCTATAATGAGCTCATCCCGACGCGATACAGCAAACGA
>NZ_NIFO01000028.1 GCF_002233755.1 Acinetobacter piscicola
TTTAATTTTAGATTTGCGTAAAAATGCTGGAGGTCAGGACAGTTCTGCTGAACCTGTATATAAACTACTTGGTGAAGCCGAATATTGGAGTGAAATACCACAACTTTACACTTCACCAACGAATATTCAAGCTTATAAAGACCTAAAAAAAGTGATACCCGATACCGAAACAAAAAAGAAGATTGGCGAAATCATCAATAAAATGGAACAAAATAAAAATGATTGGGTCTATATAGAAGGCAATGCATCATTATTTGTAGACAAAATTAAGAAAAAAGATGTATTAGCAAACCCTAAAAAGGTTGTTGTTCTGACGGATGAAGATTGTGGAAGTTCAGGTGAAGAGTTTGTTAAAACTGTTCGACAAAACCCAAGGGTTGTGACCATGGGTAGAAATACTTATGGAGTATTAGATGCTTCTAATTTAAGAGACATAAAAACACCATCTACCAAATTGTCTTTATGGTATGCAACATCCTATGTACATCGTCGTGCGGGACAAGAAATTGATAATATTGGTATTCCGCCAAGTATCAAACTACCGATTCCTAAAGATCAGCAAGCTTATGATGATGAAGTGAAGTTTGCTCAAAAATATTTAGAACAGAAACTGTAATTTTTCAATAAAAAGAACACTATTATTTATAGATACGAATCGTTTTTGAATCAATAACTTGGTATTTTAACCCCAGTTTTTGAGTCGTCATTTCAAGATAAGCGAGGAAATTTTGATCTCTTAAATTGATAGCAAAACTCTGCTTAGTATCAACATTTTTATCAATAATAATTTTAATTCCTTTTTCACCTTCAATTAAATATGCCATGGTTTGAATAGTATTATCTGCAAAACGAAAAGAAGTTTTATTACCTTGATTTAATTGATTTTGTACATCTTGTGTCACATCTGCCCATACAAAACTAAAGCTTTGGATACAGAGCAATAAGACCCCCAACATTATTCTTTTCATACATTTCTCTCAGTTCATTATTTCAAAAGTCGTGCCACATTTTCACAGGTTCTTTCTAAGTTTCTCTCACCATTTTTTAGCGCTGTCTGCAAATCACATACGCCATCAACAATCCCCAAAATAGCAGTGAATCCTTCTACATAGAGTTCTTCAATCCCCTCACCAATATACCCCGCACAGGCAATTACAGGTTTATTCAAACGCTTTGCCACTTGAGCTACACCAAAAGGCGTTTTCCCAAATTTGGTTTGAAAATCAATACCACCCTCACCAGTAAAAACATAATCTGCATGCACAATCTTTTCGGCAAGCTGTGTTTCTTCAATGATCATTTCAACCCCTGAACGAATTTTCGCAGCAGCAAAAACCATGAGTCCAAAGCCTAAACCACCTGCGGCACCTGCACCTGCTATATGTTTAACATCGATATCGAATTGCCGTTTTACGAGATCGGCAAAATAATTCAGATTACGATCTAGAATTTTAACCATTTCAGGACGAGCACCTTTCTGCGGTGCAAAGACATGTGATGCACCATTTTCACCACATAAAGGATTATTCACATCACTGGCAATCAGGATTTCAGTATTTTTTAATCGTGCATCTAAGCCTGAAAGATCAATCGTATAAACTTGATCAAGTTGTCCTCCACCTTGTTCAACCGCTTGACCATTTTGATTTAGAAATTTTGCACCTAAAGCCTGTGCCATACCTGCACCTGCATCATTGGTGACACTACCGCCTAATCCAATAATAATTTTAGTTGCACCATGATCCAAAGCCGCTTTAATCATTTCTCCTGTACCAAAGGTACTGGTGAATAACGGATTGCGTTTTGATTTTTCAATGAGATGAATCCCGTTTGCCATCGCCATTTCAATAACAGCGGTTTTATCATCATCAATCAATCCAAAATAGGTATCTATTTTCTGATGAGGGAATGGGCCTGATACTTGAATCGCAACTTGTCGCCCCTTCCTAGCAGTAATCAATGCATCGACTGTCCCCTCACCACCATCGGCCATTGGAACATGGATAAATTGAGCATCGGGAATCGCTTTTTGAATACCACGTTGCATCGCAATACATGCTTGCTCAGCAGTCATACTTTCTTTAAACGAATCAGGCGCTAAAATAAAAGTTTTCATCATTCATCATTTTTTAGAATGTTGATTTTATTAATAACATGATTTCTTAATCACTCGGCTTTTCTTTTTTACTTAAATATCGTTTTTCTTCATTTCTTAAATTTTTCTTCACCTCGTAGATAGAAGTAACATGCGATTATGATCAGCAATGCAAAGAAACCGAGAATCACACCTATCCCAAAATCAATACGAATACCGTCTTGTTGTAATTCTTTAGCCATGAAAAATACGATACTCACCATAGCAGAGAGAATGAAAGAAATCTTATAGCTTTTATTCATGATTATTTTTATGCATAAACTAAACAAAGTGAGATTCATTTTACAGATAAAATCATTCTGAACAATAATTCTCTCTTCAAAATAGGTTATATATGCAACGTGTAAATTTAGGCAAAACCGCCCCTGAACTCTATAAAACGGTATTAGAACTTGAAAACTTATCTATGCAAAAAGTTCAACACGCTGGACTTGATGTCGGATTCTCTCACTTACTTAAATTAAGAGCTTCTCAAATTAACCAGTGTGCCTTCTGTGTTCGTATGCATACGCAAGATGCGATTAAAGCAGGCGAATCTATGGAACGTATTGCATTGATTAGTGCTTGGCGTGAAAGTGGTTATTTTTCAGAGAAAGAACGAGCTGCTTTAATTTTAATTGAAGAAATGACTTTAATTGCCACTCAACATTTCCCAGACTCAGCCTATCAAGAAGCTGCAAAAGTATTATCTGAAGCAGAAATTAGTGCAATTGAATGGGTTGCAATTGTGATTAATACTTGGAATCGTATCGCGATTTCAAGCCAATATGCGGTCAATCCATAATTAAAAAATCAAATTCATCATCAAACTAAAGCTAGAAGCTGATCTGCGCTAAACGAGAAAGGAGTCTAAATTAGACTCCTTTTTTAATCTTTTGTTTTTAAATCTTTTATTTTTAAGAATGACTTGCAGGTGGAATTTTTTTAATGGCCGCCGCAAAAGTTAGATAATTTACGCCTTGGAATAAAATATCTACACCTAAGAACATACCTAATACCCAAAATGGCGCATCTGGAGATGCAAGAATAATTGCACCTGTTGCTAAAGTCAGTAAACCTGAAAATAATGTCCAACCCCAACCAGACATAGGCTTCAATATAAATGCGTTAAAGACGCGTATAAAACCACCAATCAATAAAATAATTGCCAATAGATTCGTTAATACTACAGCCGTAGTGATTGGCGATTTGAAAGCATAATAACCTGCGATAAAATACAATATGCCAAATAGCGCCCATAACCAACGGAAGCTTCCATCAAAAATTTTAAATGCTGCGATCAGGTGTAATACACCGCCAATCATCATCAATATACCAAATAAAACCACAACGGTTAGTGTCGCCATTCCCAATGAAGCAAGTAAAACCAATCCAAAAATGACCAATAATGCTCCAAGTAGCAAATACCATTTCCGATTTTCATGTAACTGATGACGAATTAAATCATTTCCAACTGTACGCATATTCTTCTCTTCGTTGTTATTGATTAATTTTATTGTTGATCTAATTCAAGTTTTTGTCTGTATAAAATCTGCATCCAAATAAGAACAAAACGACTGTCTTGTTCTTGATCAAAAATATGGATTAAACAAGACTTATTTCACCCAACCCATTTCTTGCGCAGTTAAACGGCTAATCATGGTGTCATGCAAATTGTTCGGTATTTTGCTCTTGGTTTGAGAAATTGGGATATAGCCTCCCATGATCTCAGCACGTTGTTGTGGGTACAAAGGTCGTTGTTCAGGGTTGGCATAACCAAGCGGATAAATTGGTTGCCCTGTTGCACGGTCATATTTATCTTTTGCACCAAAGGTATGCAGTAGTTCATGTGTTAAAACCATTTTATTACTGCCGCTTTGTTTACGAGAGGCAAACAGATTTACTGTTCCAATACGACCACGTTCTAAGGCTGTGGAATGTTTTAACGTTTTGTGAATTTGAGGATCATAAAAGTTGAGATATAGAGTCACTGAAGGAGATCCATCAACACCCTCATGTTGTTTCCATGCATAAAATCTAAACTTCAGACTCCATAGAATATTATCTAATGCGCTCGAATTATCAGGCGTTTTTGGTGGTAATACTGTCAGCTCTCGCCCTAATCTAAAATGAAATGCGATGGGTTGATCACGAAATTCTTTAGACTCTGTTTGTAGATAGTTTTGGATTTCGATGGCATCATTACTCGAAATTTGTTGAATATATCGTGAGGTCGTTGCTTGTCTATCTGCATTAATTGGATGAATTAAAACAACAATCGGTTTAGACCAATCTTGATTCATATCTCGCCAAGCATTGATACCGACAACCAGTAAAATGACAAGTAAAAGTGTAACTCTAATTTTTTTCCACATCTTCAACCTCAATCTTTATGAGATAATGTTTAATAAACGGGTAAAATTTAATATTTATTTAATTTCTAACAATACTTCTGGTTTATTTATAACAAAATGCTCCCAAACAAAATCATAGAGTTTTTTCTGATTTGAAAATACAGCCAACGCTTTCGCTTCAATTAAACTACACCATTTATAATCTGTGTGCTCATCATTTAAAACCACAGCTTGATTTTTATCACAAAATCCTACAAATGTAGGAATCATTTCGATCACATTCTGACTTGCTTCATAAAATTGCTCTATGTAATCCGCACTAAATAATTGGCGTACTTGAATGCTTGTTTCCTCACCAACTTCACGAAGGACAGCCTGACTCGCTGTTTCATTGGTTTCTACTTTGCCAACAACATGACACCAAAAACCTTGCTTGACGCGTTTCATCAATAGGATTTTTAATTCGCCTTCTATTTCTGATAATAAAACAGCGGATACAGCAATCGAGCGTATTGGAATCATTTTTAAACTAAACTTATTTTTATGGATTAACCTTTATCATATAAAAAATGCCCACCAAAGTGAGCATTTTATAAATTATTTTTACAACTTAGGCTTCAACCCATTTTCCATCTTGATAAACCAACGACCATTTGGTTTGTTTGCCTTCTGGGGTTTCTGAACCAATATACTGCGCTTGGTTTTTACGGCTGAATTTTACCAATGTCGGATTACCTTCTGGATCTTCATCAGGTGCATTCAAAATGAATTGATACTTCGGATCAAGTTGATCTGCAACAGAACGTAATTCAGCAACTTTTGGTGCACGTGTTTCACGCACTTTCGGGAACTTGCTTGCAGCTAAAAATAAACCTGCCGCACCATCACGAAGCACAAAGAAATCATCATGTTTGGTTGAACGTAAGTGTTCCATTTTGATCGGGTCTACACGTGGCGGTGCAGGCTGACCATTTTTCAATACTTTACGTGTATTATCACAGCTCATACATGCGAAATATGGACCAAAACGACCCGTTTTCAACTGCATTTCACCATCACATTTATCACATGGAATGGTTGGGCCATCATAACCTTTGATTTTGAACTCACCTTCTTCAAGTTCATAACCATCACAGTCAGGATTGTTCCCACAAATATGCAGTTTACGACCACCATCAATCACGTAACTGTCCATTGCAGTACCGCAGACTGGACAACGCTTTTTCGACATTAAATCGGCAGTTTCAGCACCATCATCATCTGAAAGTATAGCCAATGACTCAACTGGGGTTAAATTCAACGTTCCTTTACAGCGTTCTTTTGGTGGTAGGTTATACCCTGAACATCCAAGGAATACACCTGTCGTTCCAGTACGAATCTGCATTGGACGCTCACATTCTTTACAATGTACAGCTTCCACTTCTACAGGTAAATTACGGCGCATACCGTTTTCACCCTGAGCAGTCGTTAAACGTTTTTTGAAATCACCATAAAAACTATCTAAAAGTTCTTTCCAATTGCGCTGACCATCCGCAACTTTATCCAATTGCCCTTCTAAATCTGCGGTAAATGCATAATTCATGAGGTTATTGAAATTTTCATCTAAACGATCTGTGACGATTTCACCCATCTTTTCTGCAAAAAGACGGCGATTATCAAGCTTCACATAACCACGATCTTGAATAGTTGAAATAATCGCAGCATAGGTCGAAGGACGACCAATTCCACGCTTTTCTAATTCTTTAACCAATGAGGCTTCAGTAAAGCGTGCAGGTGGCTTAGTAAAATGTTGTGATGGATCTAGTTTTTCAAGTTTTAGTACTTCGCCCACTTTAACCGCAGGTAAAAGTACATCATCATCAGATTTGTTCTGACCACGAACTTTAGTAAAACCATCAAAAACCAACGTACGACCTTTGGCTTTAAGCTCGACACCATTCGCATCGACTAAAATCGTTGATGATAAATATTCTGCTGGTGTCATTTGACATGCAACAAACTGACGCCAAATTAAATCATAAAGACGTTGTGCATCACGTTCGACACCTACCAAACTGTCACCTTTCAAGGCAACATTGGATGGTCGAATCGCTTCGTGGGCTTCTTGTGCGTTAGCTTTATTACCATAACGATTCGGTTTTGCAGGAACGTATTTTGCACCAAACTCAGTTTCAATATGTGTACGTACCATATTGACAGCATCATCACTTAAGAATGTTGAGTCAGTACGCATATAGGTAATAAAACCTGCTTCATACAAACGTTGCGCAAGCATCATGGTTTTCTTTACCGAATAACCTAGACGTGTACTTGCTGCTTGTTGAAGTGTCGATGTGATATAAGGCGCACTTGGATTGACCTTAGTCGGTTTATCCTCACGTGTTGCAACCTTATACTCAGCACCATTCAAAATACTCAATAAAGCATCTGTTTGTGCTTTATTTTGTAATTTTAAGGTCTTACCGTTTTGTTTAACGGCTTCTAAACGAATTTCCTCTTTCTGAGACTTGGTATCTGCAAAAACTTGCCAATATTCTTCAGGGATAAATGCACGAATTTCACGTTCACGCTCTACCACAAGTTTAACTGCAACAGATTGCACACGGCCTGCTGAAAGACCACGGGCAATTTTCTCCCAAAGTAATGGAGAAATCATAAAGCCAACAACACGGTCTAAGAAACGACGTGCTTGTTGTGCATTGACTTTGTCAATATCAAGGCGTGCTGGATGCTTAAATGCATCTTGAATGGCATTCTTAGTAATTTCGTTGAAGACCACACGTTGGTAACGTGAGTCATCACCACCAATCACTTCTTTTAAATGCCAAGCAATGGCTTCCCCTTCACGGTCTAAGTCCGTTGCGAGATAAACCTCGTCAACTTGCGAAGCAAGCTTTTTCAGTTCAGCAACAACATGTTCTTTGCCAGGCAGCACTTCATAGTGTGCTTTCCAGTCATGTTCAGGGTCTACACCCATACGATTGACCAAAGCTGTTTGTGCTTTTTCAGCCTTCTGTGCTTCAGTTAATTTAGTACGAGTAACAGGCTTTTTTTCTGTCGATTTACTTGAACCACCTGTAGGTAAATCACGAACATGACCTACCGATGACTTCACAATATAATCTGAGCCTAAATATTTATTGATGGTTTTCGCTTTTGCAGGCGACTCCACAATCACTAAGGCACGTTTTTTTCCAGCATTAGGAGAGTCTGCTGTAGTGCTTTTGCTTGTTGTGGACCGAGGAGCTTTCGCCATAATGAACCAATTATCCTGTGTTTATGAAATTAAAATTCAGCCAAATTAAGTAAAAATGCTTTCATATCATCAAGTTGCGTCGCTCTTAGGTCTGTTTCTTCATCCCAATACATACCGACACAGTTTGCTTGCATATCAATAGCATAAATACCTTTTAATGCAATGGGAAGATCATTAAATTTCGCATCCCCTTGGATGATGATTAATTTTGAATCTTCAACTCTTGCACGCATCAGAGGCAACCGAGCTTCTGGAATAAGCACACTATAATATGCCACCATACTCGCTCTTGTTTCTGTTGCCTTCGGTATTTTAGTCCAATCGGGTGCAGCCACTAAACGAGGGTATAAACCCATCTTACGGGCCTTTTCTCGCATTAAACCTAATGCTTTTTCTCTAGGGCTTACGCGTAAACCAAAAATCGAGCCCAATACAAAAATAATGATAATGAGCGCAACCCAAAGACCAGTGTGTTCCATAGTTCACCTTTTATTGCTTATATTAGAGTTGCATAAGCTGAATATAAAACGCAAGTTTGTCAGATAAATTAATTTGCAAATAGAATTCAACCACATGAAACATAAAATGTAATAACCATATGAAATAATTAATAATTCACAAGTAAAAACAATGTTAATTTAACCCAATTTTCAATTCAATATTTTTAAGAATAAATCTTAAACGATTTTAAAATTGTGGTTTAATCGACTTTCTAAACCTCAATACAGCATAAATTTAACGGAATAATAATAAAAATTTCTATTTTATTAAGACCTAAATCTAGCAAAAATAGCAAAGAGAAATTAGTTTAAATACATTTCATGACTATATACAACTTCATGCCCATTCCAGTAAATATAGCCTTTTTCAATCAGTTCTTTGAGTAACAATCGAATATCAGACTTCGGAAATAATTGTTCCAATACATCTCTGAGCTCATAAATATCTTTGGGTTTATTATTTTTCAAATCATTCAATTTACGAATAACTTCTATCTGTACTGGATCAATTTTTTCAAAATTTTTAAAAAGTGCTTTTTGCACATGCTCAGTTGCATCTTGCTGTAAAGTATCACTTAATTTCTGTTCAGCATTTTGCTTTAAACTTTCTAAAATTTGATCAATTTTCTCCACCTTCATTTTAGGTTGAGCTTTTGTCTCTGCTGCATCTAGACTCATTTCACTTACAATTTCAGGTTGTTCAACTTGTAAAGCAACCCATTGTTTTAATACTTTTTTACGAAATGAAACCTGTTCATCAAAGCGTTTCACAATTCTTAGATTAATTAACATACCCACCAAATGCTGTGCTTTTTCTGGAACAATATGCAAGACATTGCCAATAGAATTTCTTAATTTTTCAATCGTATTCGGCTTTCCAGACATTTTGCCTAAAGCATCGCAATACTTTTTCACCAGTTGTAAATAAGGTTTTTCTTGAATGGTTGTTGAGCTTGGAAGATTAAATTGATGTTCTTGTAGATCTGTGTCTGATTGCGTCTGAATCAAACTACAACTCAAATCTGAACTACATAAAAGATCAATGAGCATTTCACTATCAGACATTGCAGAAATCACTTCAATATGTGTTTCCGATGCCAACAATGCCATCAATTGCCCCACAACAACAGCATATTCAAATTCTTTTTGAGCAGCGTGTGCCGTTTCTAAAATCACGATTTGTCCGCTACTGACCCAACTTGAAAATTCAGTTAAATCTTCTAGCGAGTATTGAAAACCACCATCACAATTAAACAGATATAAAGTTGGATAATGCTCAACAATATCTCTCAGCATTTTTGCCGATGGCATATTATTTTCAAGATCAAGTAAAACGACTTTATTCTGCATGGTTAAAGAGTTTGCTATTTATCTAAAGTGATGCATTACAACGAGCTTTCAAGAAAAGGTCAAATAGAAATATCAAATAAACCGACAAATTGCATACGATTTCCAACAGACTGAGTGTCATATTCAACGATTTGAATTCACATAAAAATTCAGAATCTGTTAATAATGCGGCGGACGATTGGTCATTGGATCAAATGTTGCAATACCTTCTGACAAATCTGAAGATTCCACACGTTGATACAATAATTGCATTTGTTTTTTTAAATCAGCAAGTTCTAAGCTTTGTTGAGTCACTTGGTCATTTAATTGTTCGACTAAATCATCTAAAAATGCAATTCGGACTTGCAAATCTTCTATGGGTGCGGAAAATGGCGCCTGATCATCAAGATTTTTATGTTTAGTCATTTTAAGTCCTCATTTGGGATGTTTAGGAAACAGTATGGCCTATATTACGTTAAGGGATGTCCAACTCGCGTTTGGTGGACCTGCCCTGCTCGACGGCGCAAACTTCAATTTAGAACGTGGCGAGCGAGTCTGTTTGATTGGTCGTAACGGTGAAGGTAAGTCTACTTTACTCAAGCTTATTGAGGGAAGTTTATTGCCTGATCGTGGTGAAATTGCCTTACAAAACGGGATCACCATTTCCATGCTTGCCCAAGATGTCCCTATGGACTCAGGTAAAGTCGCTGACATCGTTGCCGAAGGTGCGGGCGAAGCTGCTCAAGTGCTCAAAGAATACCATGAAGCCAGTGATGCATGTGTATTGGGCGATATGGAAGCTTGTGATCGTATGGGGAATTTACAACATAAATTAGATCTCCTTGACGGTTGGGCTTTAGAAACCAAAGTTAATTCTATTCTAAGTAAAATGGGTTTAGACCCTGAAGCCGATCTTGCAGATTTATCGGGTGGTCGTAAACGTCGTGTTCTTTTGGCACGTGCATTACTGACTCAACCTGATGTGTTATTGCTCGACGAACCGACGAACCATTTGGACGTTGAAAGTATTGAATGGTTAGAGAAATTTTTACTCGATCAAAATAATTTAACATTACTTTTCATTTCACATGACCGTTCATTTGTAGACAGTATTGCGACCCGGATTGTTGAACTTGATCGTGGCACTTTGCGTAGCTACGAAGGTAACTATTCACGTTATCTAGAATTAAAAGCAATGCAAATGGAAGCCGAAGAAAAGCAAAATGCTTTATTTGATAAACGCTTAGCTGAAGAGGAAGTTTGGATTCGTCAGGGTATTAAAGCTCGTCGTACACGTAATGAAGGTCGTGTTCGCGCACTTAAAGACTTACGTGAAGAATCTAAAGCCCGTCGTTCACAACAAGGCAAAGTGAGCATGGCAACACAGGACGCTAATCGCTCTGGTAAGTTGGTCTTTGACATTGAACACTTACGTGTAGCTTTTGGCGATAATGCACCCATTATCAATGATTTCTCAGCTTTGGTTTTACGTGGCGATCGTATTGGTTTAGTCGGTGATAATGGTGTTGGTAAGACAACCTTAGTCAAAGCAATTTTAGGCGAACTTGAGCATGGTGGCTCTGTGAAAACAGGTACACAGCTTGAAGTGGCTTATTTTGACCAATTGCGTAATGCTTTAGATCTTGAAAAATCAGTCATGGCAAACGTTTCAGAAGGCTCTGACTTTGTGGATGTGAATGGTGGACGCCGTCATATTTACAGCTATTTACAAGACTTTTTATTTTCTCCTGAACGTGCCCGCACACCTGTAAAAGCACTGTCTGGTGGTGAACGTAATCGTATTCTTTTAGCAAAATTATTGCTTAAACCATCTAACCTGATTGTGATGGACGAACCAACCAATGACTTGGATATGGTGACTTTAGAATTACTTGAAGAAATGTTGAGTGGTTATAAGGGAACATTGTTATTGATTTCACATGACCGTGCCTTTATGGACAATGTTGTGACATCCACTTGGGTCTTTGATGGCAAAGGTAATATTGATGAGTACATTGGTGGTTATCAAGATTATTTAGAGCAACGTCCTGATCAGAAAGTCGTTGATCAAAAAAGTGATGTGAAAAAAGCCCTTGCTAAAGCTGAAGCAGCGACTGCGCCTGTTGAGGTATCGAGCAAAAAAGTAAAGTTGAGCTATAAAGATCAACGCGCTTTAGAGCAGTTACCTGCGGAAATGGAAGCGCTTGAAAAGGAACAAGCTGAAATTAATAAATTGCTTGCAGATGGTTCTTTATTTGTTTCAAATGCAGACAAAGCCATGCAACTTTCAGCACGTCTAACAGAAATTGACGAGTTGCTTATGGAAAAATTAGAGCGTTGGGAAGAATTAGAAAACCTGATCAAAGGTTAATCTAAAGCGTGTAAAAAACTCCGCCATCGTGCGGAGTTTTTTACAACGGTTCACATTTAAAAATACTGAACTCATCCATTCAATACATTTCAACATTGCTTAAAAATTTTCAGAAATAATTAAGTTTGAGTAGAACAATAAAACCGAGATGCATTATTCATAGAAATCTTAATTTAACTTTAAAATATCTTTGGCGTTACCATAGCACTTCAATCTTACAAAAATTCATTGCATTCCAACTATTTAATACTACATTTACTCCATGATCTTTCCACATAAATCATTGAATATAACACTATCGAATCTAACCAGATATCGAACATATCAAAGCGCTTAAACAGAGAGTAGACATTATGAAAAAAGTTACATCATTATTAATCGCAGCATTCACTACAGCCGTTTTTGCAGGTTCAGCAATGGCAGCAACACCTGCACAACATACAACACAAAAACCAGCAACTCATCAAACAGCTACACACAAAACACATAAGCAGCATCAGACAAATCATGTTAAAAAACATAGTGCAGCAAAAACAGCACCTAAAAAAGTAGAGGATAAAGCACCAGTAGCCAAATCATAAAACGCATGAAATTCTCCCAAATTAGAAGCTATATCAGTGATATCGCTTCTAATTTTATATATAATTCAATCATTTAAACTCAAGATCAAAGCACATTGGGATCTAATACAATCTTCAACGCTAATTTTGGTTTTTATCTACGCTTTAAACTATTCATAACCATATAAAATTCATACTATTTCAAACCTAATCTCTCAACAGGTTTTATTAACCACAACGACATTTTTCTTAATAACATATCAAAAAATTGCTGTTGTAAAACCCAGCAGGTCACCACAGATAAACCCATACAAATCACAATCTCGATAAAAATATGAGTCTCTAATTTCCAGTACCGTGAAATAACAATCACGACAAAACCATGCAGTAAATAAACAGGTAAAGTATTTGTGCCGAGTTTAAGAAAACGAGACTTGAATAGCTTTACAATGGCGAAAATAGCAAAAATCCCTAGACTTGAAATAGCCATACACCCTAGTCGCATCCAAGTGCCATCCAATGCACTGACTTTAAGTTGTTGATAACTTAAACTTCCATACAGCCAGAATTGATTGATTTGGCTTAAATAAACAAAACTAACAATGCATAAAAGGACCAATAATCCAAACCACTCTGCATAGCAAATTGATCGAATATTTTGAATGATTGCTTTGCCATAAACAGCACCAATCACGAAAAATGGTAAGAACGTAAAAATTCGCCCAATAGAATATTGATAGTTATTCCAAGGGCTTAAGCCTACACACAATGCCAAAATCAAAGCAATCCAAACTGCAAATTTTGTTTTGATCAAAAAGTGCGTCAGTAATGTCCAAACCATCATGCCAAGCAAGTACCACAGAATCCAATACGGCCGTTCAAATAAATTCCAATTGATCTGAAAATGACCCGACCAAATCGTATCAAAAGCCGGAAATAAAATCTGAAAAGGAAGATACAGTGAGATAAAAAATAAAATATTTTTAAACCAATTCTTATCTTTAAATAGCATGCCAGAAACAAAAATAAATGCAGGCATATGCACAAAATAAATCGCACCCAATAACGTATGCCCGATTGGATCATTCCACCCGATCATTCTTTCTAAAAAATGTCCCAATACCACGAGAAAGATCAGAACAGCTTTACTGGTATCTAAATAAGTATCTCTCATGGCAATATTTTTCTATTTAAACAAATTCAATTATATACCTAAAACGTGAAATTGATTTTGATCAACTTCAGCAAGCTGTTGACGATAAATTTTAAAATTTTCCAAATCAAAACAAACAAAATTGATTTCATCCAAGCTCTGAGCATTTTGCATATATTCAAGCACGACTTGAATCGCAATATTCGCTGCCTGATGTTTAGGAAAATGATAAACACCTGTTGAAATATTTGGGAATGCAACGGTGGTCAATTGGTTTTTTTCTGCAAGCTTCAAACTATTTAAATATGCATTTTTGAGTAATTCATCTTCACCACTCTGACCATTTTGCCAAATGGGTCCCACTGTGTGAATCACATAACGACTGGGTAATGTCCCTGCTGTAGTCATCACTGCTTCACCAACCGCACAACCACCTTGTTTTGCTCTTATTTTTTGACAATCTTCTAATATTTGAGAACCACCTTTACGATGGATCGCACCATCAACTCCACCACCGCCTAATAAAGAAGTATTGGCAGCATTGACAATCGCATCTACTTTTTGAATCGTAATATCACCTTGAATCAAACGTAGCGTTTTCATTTTCAATATCCTTGTTATTCATTATCCATCTCAACACATCCAATATTTTTGTCATGTGTTGAGAATACAACAGATCTTAGGTCCTACCGAATTGCTCTGTTTAGCATGCAATTTTCTACTTTAATCAGCTTCATGCTACACTTCTTTCAGTCTTAACTTACCCCAAATTTACAAAATTGCTATGAGCAAAAAGCATCAGTACGAACCTGGAGAATTTTATTGGGCATTCTTGCAACCTAAATATTGGGGCATTTGGATTGCTATCGTATTCCTTATGATACTTGCCATTTTACCGTGGTCGATTCAGCATCGTTTGGCGACAGTGTTAGGCAATATTGCGTTTAATCGTCTTAAATCACGCCGTAAAACCACGATACGTAATTTAGAAGTCTGTTTTCCTGAATGGTCTCCCGAACAAGTGATTGAAAATTCACGTCAAGTTTTTGTCGACCAAATGATTGGCGTTTTCGAGACCTTAAATGCTTGGTATTCCCCACAATGGTTTAAAAATCGTGTCAGCATTGAAGGTTTAGAACACATCACTCAAGCGCAACAACAAGGCAAAGGCATTCTATTGCTTGGAACACATAGCACCATGCTCGATGCAGGCGGTTATTTATGTACGCAATTCTTTGAACCTGATGTGGTTTACCGTCCGCAAAACAATCCTCTTTTAGATATGCTGATCTACCGTTGTCGAGCAACCATTTATAAAGCTCAAATTGACCATGATGATATGCGTGGGCTGATTCGCCATTTAAAAGATGGTGATGCAATTTGGTATAGTCCAGATCAAGATTTTGGTTTAAAACAAGGGGTGATGGCGCCATTTTTTGGAACACCCGCAGCAACGGTAACTGCACATCGTCGTTTGTTGAAAATATCGAAGGCTGTTGCTATTCCGCTTTATTTTTATCGTGATGGTGATATTAAAAATCCTAAATATCATGTTTTGATTGAACCTGCTGTTGATCCTTTACCGAGCGAAGATGAGTTAAATGATGCAATTCGTGTCAATAAAATCATTGAAAATCAGCTTCGTATCGCACCAACGCAATATATGTGGTTTCATCGCCGCTTTAAAACTCGCCCTCAAGGCTATGACAAAATTTACTAAATCGAATGGGTTCAATCTCTAAATTTTAACTTTAAGAAATACACTCGATAGCTTTACGTGCTTATCGAAAAATGATGTCTTTTTAATTTTCAATCTCCATAAAAAACACAACCCGAGTTCTGCATCCTGCAAAACTCGGGCTTATGAGGTTGTGCTTTCGTGTCTTATTTTTATTTTATTTGGTGATCCATTCCAACATCAAATCCATGATGATTATTCCATCAGCTTCGTCTTCCTTAGCGGGACTCTTCCTTTCCCAATCCGTTTGCCGATGAGTAAAGATTAAGCCCAAATGCTTTGTGATACTATCCGCTTCGGGACTAAATCCATGTAAGCAATTTCTTACAAATCTGAACCATTTCACATTATTTTTGTCTAACCGTTTTCAATCTCGCCGATAAGAATCTGTAATCTCATCCGTCACCTTTTTCTCTTCTTTTTCAGCTTTTTCAATCCCTTCTTGGATCGCTTGCTGTGCTTCTACCTCATCTACATCTGACTGTTCAAGTTCTTCCTGAATCTGCTCAAAGACACGCCCTGTTTGCAAAACCACATAAATAGGAAAATGATCTGATCCAATATGAGGCAAACGTTCCATATGTACTAGGGCAAAATCCGTACTGTGAAATAGGTGATCCAAAGACCATCTTAAAAACTTATAATCCGCATGAAAAGTATTGATGTAGCGACGCCCTACTCGCGGATCAAGCAAGCCACTGATCCTTTGGAATAATCGTGTTGTACGTGACCATGCGACATCATTTAAATCCCCCATCACAATGCAACTTTCATCTAAATCTCTAATTTGATCTCCGACAATCAGCAATTCAGCATCACGTAATGTTGAATCTTTGGCTTCAGTCGGGCTTGGTGGTTTAGGATGTAAACAGTAAAGCTGTACTGCTTGTCCAGAACGTAAAATAACGGTCGTATGAATCGATGGAATTTCATCACTCAAAATAAATTTAACATCTGTATCCACCAGTTTTAATTTGCTGTAGAGGTGCATGCCATACAAATTATCTAAAGGAACAGGAACTTGATATGGATAGTCATTTTCAATTCTAGCAAGTTCATTTTGCCAAGTTCGATCTGTTTCTAAGGTGAGTACAATGTCAGGTTGATGTTTTTCAATTTGCTCAATCAGTAAATGATATTGCTGATTCGGAGTAAGCACATTAGAAACAATGACTGAAATTTGTTGATCACGATTTAATTGATATTTTTTAACCTGCTTAACCTGTTTTTTCCATAAAAAGGTATAAGGTAAAACCATCTTCAACTGAAAGGCCAAAGCTGCGATTAGAAAGAATAAAATAACTTCACGGCTTAGATCCCACGGTGCTTTCCAAAATAGCAAAAACAATAAGGCGATAATACCTAAAGCCAAGATCTGTAGTCTTGGAAAATCTGTTCCACGAAACCACCACTCATCTCGCGGAATCAATGACCAAAAGCTCAGCCAAATCACAACAACTGCCAATACTTCAATCCAAATCATATTTTGTCACTCTTATATTCTTAATTTTTTATTCATTCATAAATTAATATCAATTTTGCATGTATCATAAACAAGATATATTGCACAATATAGTTGTGTTTTCATTGTGTATGCTATTGCAGTTACACACCCTTTTGATACACTCAAGCCCCCTTTTTATTTTTTAACGCACCGAGGCAAAGTGACATGAAAGTAGGTCTGGTCGGTTGGCGCGGGATGGTTGGTTCCGTCCTTATGCAACGTATGGTTGAAGAGAATGATTTTGCTCATTTTGAGCCATTCTATTTCTCTACCAGTAATGCAGGTGGTGAAGCCCCTGCTTTTGGTGGTAAAACTGCTCCAGCACTTATGGAAGCGACGGACATTACCAGTCTGAAGCAAATGGATGTCATTATTACCTGCCAAGGTGGCGATTATACCTCTGAAGTTTTCCCAAAGCTAAAAGCTGAAGGTTGGAATGGTTACTGGATCGATGCAGCGTCTACATTACGTATGGATGATGAAGCAATTATCGTTCTTGACCCAGTTAACCTAAATGTCATCAAAGATGGTTTAATCAATGGTACTAAAACATTCGTTGGCGGTAACTGTACAGTTTCGTTAATGTTGATGAGCATGGGTTCTTTATTCCAACAAAACTTGGTGGAATGGATGACGGCGATGACTTACCAAGCGGCTTCTGGCGCTGGTGCGCAGAACATGCGTGAGCTGATTACAGGTATGGGTTATCTTTATAATAATACTAAAGACCTATTAGACGATCCACGCTCAGCTATTTTAGATATTGATGGTAAAATTGCTGAATTACAACGTGGCGAAGGCTTCCCTTCTGCAAACTTTGGCGTACCTTTAGCTGGTTCGTTGATTCCTTATATCGACAAGCAACTTGAAAATGGTCAATCGAAGGAAGAATGGAAAGGTCAAGTTGAAACCAACAAGATCTTAGGTAATTCTCAAATCGTTCCGATTGATGGACATTGTGTACGTATTGGTGCGATGCGTTGTCATTCTCAAGCATTAACATTGAAATTGAAGAAAGATGTACCGCTTGATGAAATTGAAGACATGATTCGTCAGTCTAATCCATGGGCAAAAGTAGTTCCAAATACACGTGAAGCATCCATGACTGATCTTACTCCAGTGGCTGTAACAGGTACTTTGTCTGTACCTGTAGGTCGTTTACGTAAGCTCAACATGGGTAAAGAGTATTTAGGCGCATTCACAGTGGGTGACCAATTACTTTGGGGTGCTGCTGAGCCTTTACGCCGTATGTTACGTATTTTAATTGACTACAAAAATAGTTAAAATCGTAAAAAAACTCGACATTAAAAAAAGCCGATCTATCTTGATCGGCTTTTTTATGTAACTATATTTATGTAACCACAATGTTAAAATTTTACATTTAGAATACAGCTAGGTATTGTATAATTTTAGAGGCTTGTACTTCGTCAGAACAATGGATAGAGATGACTAGATATAACAAATTAAAAATCGCCATTTTAACCATCATGACTTCGCAAACAGTGAGTGCGATCACGCTCACCCCGATTCAAATTCAATCTGGATCTGGGGATTTACTTTATGCTGAGATGAAATTTAGTAATGCCAATCCAAATGAAAAAGTTGAAGTTGGTTTAGCAGACACAGAAGACATGATGAGTGTCGGATTTGCAAATCAGCCACCAGGGCATTTAAATTTCTATACACGACGTTCTCATGATGGTACTGGAGTTATCGTCATCACTTCCTCACGTCCGATGGTAGACCCAGAACTGAATATTTTATTAAAAGTAAAAGAAGGAAGTGCGACACATCTTCAACAAATAAAAACAGCTTTAACTCGTGGTCGTCCAAATATCCCCATAGCGAAACCGAATGCCACAGGGAATGAGAAATTACTGACACCACAAATCATTGTTAGTGAAAAAGATATTGCTCTTAACTTACCAAGCAGTACCTCATATCGGGCACATAGTACTGCGCCTACATCTACCAACACAGTAAA
Organism: Acinetobacter piscicola; assembly: GCF_002233755.1. Classification (GTDB taxonomy): domain Bacteria; phylum Pseudomonadota; class Gammaproteobacteria; order Pseudomonadales; family Moraxellaceae; genus Acinetobacter; species Acinetobacter piscicola. The sequence goes on from NZ_NIFO01000028.1 coordinate 18,884, forward strand.
ATCTGTACTTTCTGCTTCAACAAATGCACAACAACCATTGGTCATTAGTGTTACTGCACCACCAACTTTACAAGCCGTGCAAAATACTACCTCTCAAACCAAAACAGTGAATTATTCTAAAAATACTCAAGCAATCACTCAACAAGCATCTGTAACACCGATAAAAGCCGCTCAACAAATTCTAGATGTGCAAAAAACAGGAATTAAACCAGAAGTAGTCACAGCGAAGACTGAAACTGAGGCAGCAAAGACTGAAACTACACAATCTAAGCCTGAAACAACGAAGTCAGAAACTGTTCAAGCTGAAAAGGCTAAGACAGAAACGACAAAGCCTAAACCTGAAATTGCCAAAAAAACAGAAACGGCAAAAGTAAAACCTGAAACAGCAAAAACGGTACCATCAGAAAAACAACAAGTCAAAAAAGTCAGCAATAACAATGCCCCTAAACATGTTGTTCAAGCCAATGAATCACTTTGGACAATCGCTTCAAGAATTTCTGCTGAAACACATCAAAGTATTCCTGAAGTCATGAAACAAATTAAAGAAAATAATGCCAATGCATTTATTCAAGGCGACGTTAATCGTATTCGTCGTGGTGCTGCATTAAATCTGGCGGCAAGTTATAAACAAACGCCTCAAGTTAAATACAAAACACCAACTGCGCCAATCACCACAAGAAAACAGTCAGGATCTGCAAAGTACCGTTTAGACCAAGCAGAAATGAGCTTGATTGCTGATAATGAGCAAAATGTACCACAAGGCTCTGCCAAGAAAAATACTCAGGTGAATCAGACAAATACTGAATTATCTACAAAAGTTATGACATCCCGTGAAAAAACGGTTAAATTACAGAGGGACGTAACTCAACTTGCATCGGCTTTACAAGAAAAGAACCGACGAATTCAACTATTAAATGCTCGGCTTGCGCAATTGCAACAACAATTGCAGCAACAAAATGTAAAACAGCCAAAAAGTTAGAATGTATTTAGGATATTGATTCATTGTGCTCAATGAAGGGGAAATAAAATGTTGTTGTATGTGATTCCATTTATTTTACTGTTGGTTGTTGCCATCGTTTTAAAAAAACGTGAAGATGCCAATAAAGAAAATACCAGTTCTAACGCCAGCGCTAAAAAGAATAATAATAAAAAGACTGCGAAGAAAAATGTAGCACGTACTGCACGTAGCACGACTTCTCAAGGGCAAACTGCTGTTGTTAAAGAAGAAGTTGTTATTACGCAAACCGCAAAACCGTTAAGTCCTGAATTAAAAGCAAATATTGAGAAATTAATTTCAGATAAAAATTACTCCTCTGCTGAAGCAAAAATCAATCAAGCTTTAAATCAAGATAATGCACAGCATGAACTTTATTTGTATTTAATAGATATACATTTAGCGCAAAAAGATGAGTTTGCTTTTAATCAATTAATTAACCACATTCGCTCACTGGGTTTAGATGAGATTGTTGTTAAATCCAAGGAAAAGCAAAGCTCAACTCAAGCAAAAACTGAAAATTCAATTGAATCGATTGCATTTGAACCTGTTACATCAAATACGTCTGAATCGAAAAGCAATCATGCTGCATTTGACGCTTTAATTGATCATACGCAAACAACGCCAGAACACTCGACTGAACCACAAACATCAAATAATGTACTTGAATTTGACACTTCAATTGATGCAGAAAGGCAAAATGATTCATTACAAGAACAAGTTCAACCCTTAGAATTTAATCTTGACTCAATCACTCAAAAAGACACAACGCCTACTGCTGATTTTTCATTTGAAGCTCCCGCTCCAACTGAAGAAAAGAAAGCAGAAAATATTGCACCTTTAGAGTTTAGTTTTACACAAGCTGAAACAGCAACTCCTGTTGTAAATGATAAACCAGCAGAAGAAATTGCAACCGAATTTAAACTCGACTTTGCTGAACCAATTGCGACGCCAACAGTTGAAGAAGAAACAACTGTCACACACCCAAATGAATTAGAGTTTAAATTTACCCCGAACGAAGAAGCCGAAACACAACCCACTTTTAGTTTTGATTTAGATCAGAAAACAGAACAGACTGAAGTAGTAGTTCCTGCGTTAAACCTTGAAGCAACACCATCAACAGCTGAAACAGACCAAACTGTCGATTCAAGTGATCCCTTGGTTCAATCCTTCCCTGAATTAGCTCAAGTGGATGAAATTCAATTAGATTTAGACCTTGCTCAACAATATATTGATTTGGGTGCATATGCATCTGCTCGTGAACTTCTCTCACAAAATGAATCAAAATATACGTCTGAACAACGTCAATTGTCTCAAACATTACTCAATCAAATAGCTTCTTAAAGCTATTCGTTCTAAGATAAAGCAGTCATTCATGGCTGCTTTTTTATTATGAACAAGAAAATTGCTTTAATTTATATGGGTGGAACTTTTGGCTGTGTCGGTGAGCCTTTGGCACCAATGCCTGAGACTGAATTTCTACCTCGGCTACAACACGTACTTCCATCGCATCTAAAAATTGAGTGTTTTAAAGCACCGAATATTAAAGACAGTAGTGCTTGCACTGCCTCAGATTGGCTGGCACTCATTCAACAAATACAAAGCCTTCAACTACAAAATTTCCAACATTTTGTCATTATTCATGGTACCGATACACTCAGTTATGCTGCAGCGACACTTTCTCGATTCCTCGCTGAATCTTGTCATGTAGTCATCACGGGGAGTCAGTACCCTCTTCTGAATATTTCAGGTGAAAATACTCGTGAATTTACAGATGCCATTGATAATTTAAATACAGCATTAGATGCTGTAATGAGCCTTCCTGTGGGGGTTTATCTCGCCTTTTTTCACCAAGTGATTCATGCTCGGACTGCATTAAAAACCCATAGCACTGCACTGGATGCGTTTAGAGGACAAATCGTAGATCAGGAAATTAATATTGATCCTCACGTTATCAATGTACAACTTACACATATTGAAAAAGCAAAAACACTCAATATTATCAATTGGATGATGTTGCCTATCGAACAAGAACAGCTGGCTCATAATTTAGATTTGATACTCACTAAACCACCTCATTTTTTAATTATTCAAGCCTATGGTGTAGGTAATCTTGCGGTAAATGATCACATTGTTCAAAAAATTAAAGCACTACAACTGAATGGCTGCCAAGTGGTTCTCTCCACACAAGTCCCATTAGGCGGTATGGACCAACGCTATGCAGTGAGTCAATGGATCAAAGATGCAAAAATTTTAGTCAGCGATGCACTCAGTCAAGCAGATCTTTATGCCAAAATCCTCAAAATTTATTTACAATACCCCACTTCGGAACAATGGCACGACCATTGGTATGATCTTCCTGAATAGAGGTTTTTATGCAACGCTTTGCAATTGGTATTGAGTTTTGTGGCATTCGTTATAAGGGTTGGCAAACTCAGCAAGCAGGTGTGCGAAGTATTCAGGAAACCATGGAAAAGGTGCTGAGTAAAATTGCTGATGAGCCCATTATTTTACACGGTGCGGGTCGTACCGATGCAGGTGTGCATGCGACCAATATGGTGGCACATTTTGATACCAGTGCGATCCGTCCAATGCGTGGTTGGTTAATGGGTTCAAATAGCCAATTGCCAAAAGACATTTCGATCCAATGGATTAAAGAAATGGATCATGATTTCCATGCTCGCTTTAAAGCGCAAGCACGGCGCTATCGTTATGTGGTCTATCAATCTGCAAATCGTCCAGCTTTATTACATAAACAAGTGACACATGCATTTTATCCGCTCGATGTCGATAAGATGATTGAAGCTGCCAAAAAGTTTGAAGGTACGCATAATTTTGAAAGCTTTCGTGCAGCCGCATGTCAGTCTAATCAACCTGTGCGCCATGTTAAACACTGCCGTTTAATCCGACATGGCAATTATTTGGTTTTAGATATTCAAGCCGATGGTTTCTTACACCATATGGTACGTAACATCATGGGTTGTTTATTGGAAATTGGTCAAGGAATGTATGAGGTTGATCATATCGATCAGATTTTTGCTGCTGAAAACCGTAAAGCTGCGGGAATCACAGCACCACCTGATGGCTTGTATTTCATCCATGCAGATTATCCTGAACAATTCGAATTACCTAAAATGCCTTTAGGCCCTCATTGGCTGAATATGCCAGAGTAGTTTATTTTCGAATTCTTCCCTAACCCTTCCTTTGAAAAAAGGAAGAGGAATTCCTCTCGTTTTATAAAAGAGAGGTTAGGGAAAATTTCTCAACGCTGTTTACGTTTTCTATATTCCACTGGCGTTTCATTGGTCCAACGCTTAAACGCTCGATAAAACGTACTTGGCTCAGAAAAACCGGTTAAATAAACAATACGCTCTACACTTTCATTGGTATTGGCCAATAATTTTTTAGCTAATCGACAACGATAGTCAGAAAGAATTTGCTGAAAGCTGGTATTTGCCTCAGAAAGCTGAGTACGCAAACGGCGCGGTGTAATATTCAGTTGAGCAGCAACCGTTTCCAGTGTGGTTTCACCACTCTCTAAAGTTGAACCAATCGCACGGCGAACTTCCCCAACAAGATCATAACGTGCAAGCTCTTGGAGTTTTTCTAGCGCCAATTGCTCATGGAGCTGTAAAAGTTCAGGTTCAGCTTGCCACAATGGATAATCTAAAATGGCTGGATCAAAATACAAACGCGTTTCTTTTTGTCCCAAACTTACTGGGCATTCATAAACACGAAAATATTCGGCATCTGAAGCACCTTGGCTGAAATTAAAATCGATATAAATCGGTTCAAAACGCCCTTCAGTAATAAATTTAAAAAACCGTAAAATCCCAGAAAGTGCACATTCAGAAAAATGACGATTGACAATATTATCTCCCCAAGGCTGCTGACCATTGGTTAAATAGCACCGTCCATTATCATCAACCACCAATGTCGCATGAAAAGCATCACTAATTAAACGTTGATATGCCAAAGCGCGCTTGAGCCCTTCACCAAAGTTTTCACTTGAAATAAATAGGTGTTCAATCACTTGCCCTCGATAAAGAGGTAAGTGCTCACCAAGATGTAATCCAATATCAAGATCACGGCTAACCTCTTCAGCCGCAGTCCAAAAAGCATATTGTGCGTTGAGCGGAGTACGTGCATTTTGATCGACTTGATTTAATGTCACTCCCGCCTTGGATAATATTTCTTCTGTCGGCAATCCTGCACGACGGATCGCTTGATAGCCTAATCGTAAAACAACCGAAGCATCAGTTAGCTGACTCACGCAGTGCCCTTCCTTGTATGTTATTCATTTATACTTAAATCATCAGATTTAGATTACAGTCGATTGGCTAAACTGACAATATTTATCCGCTTTTTTTTGTAGAAATTGTTTAACAATATGTTCGCCTATTTTCAAGTCATCTGCCACCTTGTAAAGTCGAATAATCTTGTCTTTCTATAAAAAATTGCCTATAATTTGCGCCTTTCCAATTTGATCATCAGGTAGGCTATGGCCAATAAAGAGGAACTTATCGAGTTCGAAGGCGTTGTCACCGAAACGCTTCCAAATACTATGTTCCGTGTACGTCTAGAAAACGGTCACGAAGTGATTGCTCACATTTCTGGTAAAATGCGTAAACACTATATTCGTATTTTAACTGGCGACAGTGTTAAAGTCGAAATGACACCATATGACTTAACTAAAGGTCGTATTACTTATCGTGCACGCTAAGTTCTAGCGGAAGCAAAAGCCACTTTGAGGTGGCTTTTTCATTCTCACGATCCTTCTTATTTTACTCATCGATCCATTGCTATCGTTTGGCAAGGTATTCTCTTACTCTCTAAAATCTAATCAACTCATCATTAACCTTCTCTTCAAAACATCTAGAATCTTCAAAGCTTTATAGATGATGATTTAAATTAAAGTTAAAGCTATCTTGTTTGAGTTAAATCTTAGCTCCACGCTTTATCTATCTCACTGTTCTCCATAGAGTTTAAGCATTATTTGGGAATATTGAAGTGAATTTTACTGCTCAATGCTTAAATCCATTCCCAGTGCTGATCATTCAACATTCTCACATTCTGCTCTGATATTCAAATGCATAGACTGTTTCTGCTTGTCTATTTTACTCATTCACCCCAGCTGAAATTTGTTTATTTATTGCACTCAGACTACACTATTTAAAATAGAGTCGTAGGCCTTGGAGTGCAACAATGAAGTTAGCTCGACAACTTTTATGGGCAATAGGTTTTACAATTCCTTTAACAGGATGCCAAACCAATGTACCTAGGCAAATGAATTTAGATGAATATTTACAACAATTTATTGGTTCAAGTCGTTCCGAAATTCAGCAGAATTTAGATTTCAAAGCATTGGGCTATCAAACTTCTAAAAATATTCAAAGCACTCCTACAGAGCTCAGTTATACCATTCTCAGGCCACTAAACATTCCAATGGCTGGAGCTAATGCAACCGTAGGTACAAATGCGGCGGGTGCGCCTGTGATTCGTTATGACATGACAGCAACGCCCACCTATGATATTAATTTTAGTTGTAAAGTGACCTTTAAACTGAAAGATGATATTGCACAGTCTATTCAATACCTAGGCAAAGCGTGTTAATTCGATGTGCGATAAATTGATTTGAGGTTGTTAATCGCGCAATAAAAAACACAGCCTAAGCTGTGTCTCTTTATTCAAACTCTAAGCTTAAGCAATTGCGACTACAACTGCATCACCCATTTCAGATGTTCCAACTTTATTCATACCTTCCGACATAATATCGCCAGTACGTAAACCTTGATCTAAAACTTGACCTACGGCGTCTTCAATTACTTTTGCAGCCACTTCTTCACGGAAGGTGTAACGAAGCATCATCGCAACTGAAAGAATGGTTGCCAATGGATTTGCAACATTTTGACCTGCGATATCAGGTGCAGAACCGTGACATGGCTCATACATACCTTTACCATTTTCATCTAATGATGCAGATGGCAACATGCCGATTGAACCTGTCAACATTGCCGCTTCATCAGAAAGAATGTCACCAAATAAGTTTCCAGTCACAATCACGTCAAACTGTTTTGGCGCACGTACCAATTGCATTGCAGCATTGTCCACATACATGTGTGATAAGTTAATTTCAGGATACTGCTCTTCTTTCATCGCAGTGACTGTTTGTTTCCAAAGCTCAGTCACTTCAAGAACATTGGCTTTATCTACAGAACAAACTTTACCACCACGTAAATTTGCCATTTCAAAAGCAACTTTCGCGATACGCTTAATTTCAGATTCTGAATAAACGTCCGTGTTAAAACCTTGCTTCTCACCATTTTCGAGTTCACGAATACCACGTGGTTGACCGAAATAGATCCCACCTGTTAATTCACGAACGATGAGAATGTCCAAACCAGCAACAATTTCAGGTTTTAAGCTTGATGCATCTGCTAATTGTGGATACAAAATTGCTGGACGCAAATTAGCGAATAAATTTAATTCACTACGGATTTTCAATAAACCGCGCTCAGGGCGAATTGAACGTTCAATATTATCCCACTTAGGACCGCCTACAGCACCAAGTAAAATTGCATCTGCTTTTTGAGCTTGTTCTGCTGTTACTGCTGGGTAAGGTTCACCATGTGCATCGATGGCTGAACCGCCCAATAAACCGTGTTCCCACGTTAACCCTAAATTAAATTTTTCATTGACACGTGTAAGTACTTTTTCAGCAGCAGCAACGATCTCTGGACCAATACCATCACCTGCCAAGATCAAAATTTGTTTAGACATTTGTCGTTCCGATTATATGTAACAGCTTAACTGTTGTTTGAGATTAAATTTTTTGTTCTACAAATTCGCTAACGCCCGTTACCGCATTGTGCGGTCGGCAAAAACGGCGAATTGTACGCTTTTCTTGAATCATATCTACACAAAGCGGTGTAGGAGCAGAAACATTGAGCAAACTGCCTGAATTTGATGATCTTTGGCGATACATTTTAAATGTATAGGTTTGATCACCTTCAAATTGATGAATCACATGAAACACTTCAGCATGTTGTTTGGTAATTGGATAGAATCGAATCACCATTTCATATTGCTGAGGTGGAATCGTTAAATACACACCATTTTGATCCAAAGGTTCACCTGTTAATTTCAAATAACCTTTTTCAATGGCTTTACGATTCGTACGTGCCGCTTTTTCATCAACAATGACTAAATCATTTAATCGTGCAAATTCACAATGTTCTGCGCCTGAGCAATAAACAGCAACAGTATTTTGACTATGATGTTTTTTCTCAGCTTTCTTAATTCTCATCAAATCAACCGTTTGAGTCGACTGACAAGCACTCAAGACTAAGCTCGATAAAACGATGATAACGCTGTAGCCTAAAAACTTTGCCATTGTTCAACCCCAACCTTGCTTCACTGAGTAAACATTCATTTTTTATGTTCAATATGTTAACAAGACTTGGGCTCGCACGCTATGTATAAAGTGTGATTGACTTCACTAAGCTTTAATTTCAGCAAATACCCAAGGGCGTGATTGCTTGGTTTTTTCTTCATAAGCACGAATATCGTCAGCTGCTTGTAAAGTTAATCCAATATCATCTAAACCATTCAATAAACAATGTTTACGGAATGGATCAACTTCAAATTTAAAAGCTTCACCATTTGGTGTACGTACTTCTTGCGCTTCTAAATCAATCGTGAGTTGATAACCTTCATTTGCAGCACATTCTTTAAATAATTGGTCAACAATATCTTCAGACAAAATGACAGGTAACATGCCATTTTTAAAGCTGTTATTAAAGAAAATATCTGCATAGCTCGGTGCAATTACGGTACGGAAACCATATTCTTCCAATGCCCACGGTGCATGTTCACGACTTGAACCACAACCAAAGTTAGCACGTGAAATTAAAATAGATGCACCTTGATAACGCGGTTGATTCAATACAAAGTCTGGATTTTTAGGACGTTTAGAAATATCTTGACCTAAATAACCTTCATCTAAATAACGCAATTCATCAAATAAATTATCACCAAAACCAGTACGTTTGATTGATTTCAAAAACTGTTTTGGAATGATTAAATCTGTATCTACATTGGCACGGTCTAATGGTGCAACGATACCTTGTTCAACGGTATAAGCTTTCATGATTATTTCTCACTGAATCCGTAACCTCTCCCTAGCCCTCTCCTTAAAGGAGATGGAACTCCTTCTCCCTCTGGGAGAAGGTCGGGATGAGGGATTAAACTAGAATGTACGTACATCAACAAAATGACCAGCAATTGCTGCTGCTGCTGCCATCGCTGGGCTCACCAAATGTGTACGACCACCATTGCCCTGACGTCCTTCGAAATTACGATTCGAAGTTGATGCACAATGCTCACCCGGTTGTAATTTATCCGCATTCATTGCCAAACACATTGAACAACCTGGTTCACGCCATTCAAAACCAGCTTCAACTAAAATTTTATCCAAACCTTCTGCTTCAGCTTGCGCTTTAACCAAACCAGAACCTGGAACAACCATAGCTTGTTTAATTGAACTTGCAACTTTTTTGCCTTTTGCAACTTCAGCAGCAGCACGGATATCTTCAATACGTGAATTGGTGCATGAGCCAATGAATACGCGGTCTAATTGAATATCTGCCAAGGCTTGACCCGCAGTCAAACCCATATAATTGTATGCTCGTGTCCAGTCGTTACGCTGTACATCATCTTTGGCTTGTTCTAAAGTTGGCACAGCTTGTGAAACTGGAATCACCATTTCAGGAGATGTTCCCCACGATACTTGTGGTTCAATCTCTTCACCTTGCAACACAACTACAGTGTCAAAATGTGCATCATCATCAGAATGTAAAGTATTCCAATAAGTTACAGCAGCATCCCACTGTTCACCTTTGGGTGCATATGGACGATCTTTTACGTACTCAATCGTTTTGTCATCGACAGCGACCATACCGACACGTGCACCACCTTCGATTGCCATATTACAAACCGTCATACGACCTTCGATAGACATATCACGGAATACTTGACCACCGAATTCAATCGCATGACCTGTACCGCCAGCTGTACCGATTTTGCCAATAATTGCCAAAACCACATCTTTAGATGTCACACCTTGACCCAATACACCATCTACACGGACTAACATGTTCTTCATTTTCTTTTGAACTAAGCATTGGGTTGCCAATACATGTTCAACTTCAGATGTACCAATACCGTGTGCCAAACAGCCAAATGCACCGTGTGTTGCTGTATGCGAGTCACCACATACAACCGTCATTCCCGGTAAAGTTAAACCTTGTTCAGGACCAACTACATGTGCAATACCTTGACGTACATCATTGATATCAAATTGAACGACATCAAAAGTTTTACAGTTGTCATCTAAAGTCTGCACTTGGATGCGAGAAGTATCATCTTCAATCCCTGCAATCCCTTCTGAACGTTCTTTGGTTGATGTCGGAACGTTATGGTCAGGTGTCGCAACATTGGCGCTTAAACGCCAAGGCTTACGGCCTGCAAGTTGTAAGCCTTCAAAGGCTTGCGGAGAAGTCACTTCATGCAATAAATGACGGTCGATATAAAGTAATGCAGAGCCATCATCTCGTTGTTTTACTAAATGGTCATCCCACAATTTGTCATACAATGTTTTTGGCATTGGGTTTTGTGCTTTTTGGTTTTCGCCTGCCATGTCGAGGTGCTCCACTGGACTGGGTAATTCTTTCATTAATATCGATTATAGCGACGTTTTCACATAAATCTAATTTATCATTTTTATTAATTTAAAAACTTTTTGGAATTATTTCAAGTAAAAAAACCGCTCATGTTTAATGATTTCTTTTTCATGAATGATCATTAAGTTTAATCATTGAAATCATTTGAAACTTTTTATATACGGCTCCCCCATCACAACTCAACTCTCCAATAATGTTTATTTTTCTCTCAAATATCGTACTCATTTAGAAAACCAATCACCATCAATCAAAAATTCCTTTTTACATTTTATATGATAATGATTATCATTTATTTAATTTCAAGATTTATTCAAGTGTGGTGATGCTCATGGCGCGTATTCAAAACTTCGTACAAAGCAATCAACGTATTTTCAAGAAAACCTTAAGTTATTACATCATGCATATTACCGTGGCAATGCTTGTAGGTTATGTGATTACAGGTAATTTATGGATGGCAGTCACTTTAAGTTTAGTTGAACCGACTGTTCAAGCCGTTGCATTCTTCTTCCACGAGAAAGTATGGAACAAAAAAGATCAAAAAGTAGCGCAAACTCAAATTGTTAAAGCTTAAATCTAGCCTTGATTAAAATCTAAGTTGTAAACATCAGCTGTGAAAGTGTACTAATCACCACCACCGCCACAGCTGCTACAACTACTACATGACGAGTCCGAAACTGAATCTGAACTATGATGAGAATGACCAGAATCAGAAGATGAACCTGAACATGCCGTCGATGATGAACAAGATGATCCAGACGAAGTTGTACTCGGTATATCAGAAGTTGTTTGCATCGTTTGAGCATACATAGCCGCCATAAAAGGCAAACTAAAAATTAAACCTTGTTCCCATCGAATATGTTCATCAATTTGGAATAGCCGAGGTAGACGTTGAGGGTCTTGTGGATTTAACCCATGTAAATGACATGCGCCATGCCAAGTATTTACTAATTGTAGTTTTTGCGATGCTTTTTGAGATTCTGTTGGTTGCTGATCATGTGGCTTATGAACCAGTTTATAACCTAAAAAGTCTTGGCACATGGACTGATAGAAATCATCAAACTCTTCAAGTAATAAATGCCACAAAGCATCTACAGCATTGGAAGGCATCGCATAAGCGTTTCTACGCCACATATGAATTGCTAAATAGTCTTTAAAACCCTCTTCAATCCATGGATATGCCAATGGGCTTATATTTGGATGCCTTTGCTTAAAAGCAATCCAAATGTTACTGGGTATTTTAAAGTGGTTTAAATTCTGCATTTTCTTCAAACGATTTAATCGTGCTTTAAACCATGAAAATGTAAAGATCATCATGATTATGATTGGAAAATAAGCATTGAAGAAATATGCAAACGCTAAACCGATACTGTAAAGAATAAGAATAGTGATCGAGAAACTTAACCATGTTTTTGTTAGCGTATTTCGATTAAGCTGTTGAAAATAACGGATGGATGTAGATGTTGTTTGATTCAAATATTTTTTCCTTTTTATTGTTTTTATAGACACACTATAAAGCATGATAGTCAATCACGTATAGCAAAAACTTGTATGCAAATTTTTCTAAAATTGCTAGAACCATCGTCTTTTTATACATAAATTAAAAAAAATTGAAAATTGCTTTGATTAATTCTTAAAACTTCTAAATAATGAATTACGCATAAAAATTCTTTATGGATGTAAATATTATGAATCTTGCTGCTTTTGACGCTTTTGTTAAAGTGATGGAAACAGGTTCTATTTCGATGGCAGCAGAACATCTGTTTATCACCCAACCCGCTGTGACCAAACGAATACACAGTTTAGAAGAATATTTTGGGGTCAAACTGTTTGAATCCGCAGGTCGTGGTGTCCAAGCAACGCATGCAGCACATTCATTATTACCTAAAGTAAAGAATTGGTTGAATGAACTCGGCGATATTCACCATACACTCAGCCATGAGCAAGGTGAAGTTCGTGGAAAATTGAAAATCGGGACAAGTCACCACATTGGCTTGCATCATCTACCGCAACATTTAAAATTATATGTGCAACATTTCCCAGAAGTAAAACTCGACGTACACTTTGTGGACTCTGAACAAGCGCATGAGCAGGTACTTGCAGGGGATTTAGAACTTGCCTTTTTAACCTTGCCTCCACAGGGTGATGATCGCTTAAGTTATATTACAATTTGGGATGACCCTCTAGTTTTCGTCGTTGCACCATTTCATCCCTTAGCTCAAAAAGCCAATTTAAAACTTGAAGACTTAATTGAATATCCAAGTTTATTACCTGCTGCTCAAACCTATACCAGTCAAATCACTTTAGCTGAGTTTGAAAAGCAAGGACTGAAACCTAAAATCACCATGAGTAATAACCCTTTAGAATCTATACGAATGTTAGTTTCAATTGGCTTAGGATGGTCAGTTTTACCTAAGACTTTATTGAATCAAGACTTACGACAGTTAGATATCGATTTTGAAATGAATCGTCAATTGGGTATGGTTTGGCATCCTGCACGTACACAGTCACGTGCTGTACAAGAATTGATTAACATGATGAAATAAATCAACCCATAATTTTCTTTGCTGTTAAAAAGCCCTTCTGCATTTAAATGATAAAAATCACTTACACGCAGAAAGGCTTTAAATACAACAATTCTCAAATAATGGCTTTAAAAATAATGAAATAGTGACTCCACTTTCACTCAGCAATAACAACTTCAAAAGTGACTATTTCACAGAGTCTTCATGCAACGACTCATTTAACTGATCCACCACCAAAGCCCATTCACCATCTGATTCTATTTTTTCTGCTAAAAACTGGCGTTGAGCCTCTGTCCAAAAACTTGCCTGAGTCAAAAAGGTATCTGCATCTAATTGATGTGTTGCGATAAACTTTTGAATCGCGTCCTCACTTGAATCTAAACCGAGCTGTTCAAATAAATTGGTCATTCTTGGGCGAGTCTGGCTCATATTATATTCTCCATCAGCTTATAAATTTTTAGACATTCAATTCAACATAACATTTTTATTGCTAAAGTGAAGTGCAAAATATTCATTTATAAAAATATTTACAAAACTAAGAAACTATTGGCATTTTTATACTGAAATCATTTCAATAAAAAGGCAGCGATGATCACTGCCTTACTACACCTATATGAGACCTAGCGAATGAATATTAAATCGACCAGTCTTGAATATCCCAAGCCTGTTCTTTGGCCAATACTTCCAAACGATCATCTGGATTGACCGCAATTGCATGATCTGCATATTCCAATAAGAAACGATCATTGATTGAATCTGAATATGCCCAAGACTCCGTTACATCACGACCTTCTAACCACTGATCTAAACGAGCGAGTTTACCCTTTTGATAACATGGAATGTTGATGACTTTACCCGTATATTTTCCATCTTTCACTTCAGCATTGGTCGCAATAATTTCGGTAATACCAAATTCTCGGAAAATTGGTGCAGTAATAAAATCTGAAGTTGCAGTAATCCCAACGAGAGCATGCCCTGCGGCTCTATGCTTTTCAATCGCCTCAAAACCCTTTGGGCGCATTTGCGGGCGAATCACTTTTTTCATAAACAACTGATGTAACTCAGTTAAGTATTCAGCATCATGCTGTGTTAAAAATTCAAAGACAAATTCATTATAAGCAATCGGGTCTAATTGTCCTGCTTTATAGTCTTCATAAAATTTATCATTCATTGCACGATGACGGACTGGATCGACCAAGCCTTCGTTGACTAAAAACTCGCCCCAAGAATGGTCAGAGTCGGTATTTAATAAGGTGTGATCTAGGTCAAACAACGCCAATTTCATGAAAATACTCGTTCAAACTGAAATTTAAGAAAAAAAATGTAAATCTATCACCGCTAGTCGATAGAAATTCGTTAAGATCATAGCAATTTTATAACATTATTACTTTGGCTGCGTCGAGTTGGACTAAAGAGTGTTCGTCCCCATATACAAAGTCAATGAAATTCACGAAATTTAGGTAGCCAAATGATCGACTCAGAAGGTTTCCGACCCAACGTCGGGATCATTTTGGCAAATGATATTGGACAAGTTTTATGGGCAAAGCGCATTGGTCACAATGCATGGCAATTTCCTCAAGGAGGGATCCAGTTTGGAGAAACTCCTGAGCAAGCTCTTTATAGAGAACTACGAGAAGAAGTTGGGCTCCTACCCGAGCATGTCCAAATAATCGCCCAGACAGATGACTGGTTGCATTATCGTTTGCCGCTTCGATACATTCGTTCGGATTCCGATCCGATTTGTATTGGGCAAAAACAGAAATGGTTTTTATTAAAATTGGTAGCTTCAACAAAACATATTCAGTTGAATCTATCGGATCCGCCAGAATTTGATCAATGGCAATGGGTCAGTTATTGGTATCCGCTTGGACAAGTGGTGAACTTTAAACGGGATGTTTATCGTAAAGCGATGTTGGAGCTGTGTATGCAAATGCCACAACGTACATCTGAAATTTCTTCAAAATATGAATGATTTTTTAGGTTCGTACTGTTATAAATAATACTGATTAAAACGTTTTAAAATATATATTAAATAAGGAGCATACATTCATGTCGAACATGCAACTAGACACCTTAAGACGCATTGTACAAGAGATCAATGCGTCCGTCAGTTTGCATGATTCCTTAGAAATCATGGTCAACCAAGTTTCTGAAGCCATGCATGTGGATGTTTGCTCTATTTATTTGTTGGATGAACGTAATCAGCGTTATGTGTTGATGGCAAGTAAAGGTTTAAACCCTGAATCTGTTGGTAATGTTTCACTCCAATTGAGCGAAGGTTTGGTGGGGCTAGTTGGGCAACGTGAAGAAATTGTCAATTTAGACAATGCCTCTAAACACGAACGCTTTGCTTATTTCCCAGAAACTGGAGAAGAAATTTATAACTCATTCCTTGGCGTACCCGTGATGTACCGCCGTAAGGTAATGGGCGTAATGGTCGTTCAAAATAAAGAGCCCCAAGATTTCAGTGAAGCAGCCGAATCATTTTTGGTCACCCTTTGCGCACAACTTTCAGGTGTCATTGCACACGCACATGCCGTGGGTAATATCGATGTATTCCGCAAACCCAGTAATTCTCCAAACTATAAAACCTTCCAAGGCGCATCTGGTGCAGGTGGTATTGCCTTAGGTCGTGCCATTATTCTCTACCCTCCTGCGGATTTAGCTGCTGTTCCAGACCGCGATGCCGATGATATTAGTGAAGAGCTTGAATTATTAGACCGAGCGATTGAATCAGTACGAGCTGAAATTGAATCACTTGATGAAAAAATGCAAGATTCACTGATGTCTGAAGAACGTGCTTTATTTAGCGTGTTTTTACGCATGTTAGATGAAAATGCATTACCTTCTGAAATTAAAGAAATCATTCGAGATGGTAGTTGGGCACAAGGTGCAGTTAAGCATGTGATCGAACGTCATGCTGCACTCTTTGCACAAATGGAAGATGATTATTTACGTGAACGTGTTTCTGACTTAAAAGATCTTGGTCGACGTATCTTAGCAGCATTGCAAGAAGGCGATACCAGTCATAAAGAACTGCCGTCTGAAAGCATTCTCATTGGTGAGGAAATCAGTACCGCTGCTCTAGTTGAACTACCTGTTGATAAAATTGCGGCTATCGTCACCTCTGAAGGTGCAGCCAACTCGCATATGGTGATTGTGGCTCGTGCTTTGGGTATTCCAACGGTGGTTGGGGTAACTGAATTACCTGTAAATACCCTAGATGACGTTGAAATGATTGTGGATGCATATCAAGGGCGTGTTTTCGTCAATCCGCCACGCCGTTTGCGTACCCGCTACAAAGAAATCCAAAAAGAAGAAGAACAAATCGCTAAAGATTTGAAGCAATACGAAACCAAAGACTCAATCACCCCTGATGGTGTTGAAGTTAAGTTATATGTAAATACAGGTCTCATGATTGATGTTGTACGAGGCGTACAACGTGGCGCCAAAGGTGTTGGTTTATATCGTTCAGAGATTCCGTTCATGTTGCGTGAACGTTTCCCGGGTGAAGAAGAACAACGTGCGATTTACCGTCAACAGCTTAGTCACTTTGCCAATAAACCAGTGGTCATGCGTACGCTTGATATTGGTGCAGATAAAGACTTACCTTACTTTGAAATTGAAGAAGAAAACCCTGCATTGGGCTGGCGTGGTATTCGTTTCACACTTGACCATCCTGAAATTTTCTCTTCGCAAATTCGAGCGATGCTTAAAGCCAGTATCGGCTTAAATAATTTACACATTTTATTGCCAATGGTGACCAGTGTCAGTGAAGTGGAAGAAGCACTGTATTTATTAGAACGTGATTGGCTTGCTGTTCAAGAAGAAGAGCAAGTCAAAATCATGAAGCCTAAAATCGGCATCATGGTTGAGGTGCCAAGTGTATTATTGCAAATAGAAGAGTTTGCACCTTTAGTCGATTTCTTCTCTGTCGGTTCTAATGATTTAACGCAATACCTACTTGCTGTAGATCGTAATAATCCACGGGTTGCTAATGTTTATTCACATTTTCATCCGGCTGTACTCAGAGCACTCCATCGCTTAGTACAAGAATGTCATAAATACGAAAAACCTGTCAGTATTTGTGGGGAAATGGCAGGTGATCCATTATCTGCCATTTTATTAATGGCAATGGGTTTCAATACATTATCGATGAGTTCAAGTAATATCCTGCGTGTACGCAAAGCGATTTGCCACGTGCCTATGACCGATGCTCAAAAGCTTTTAAAAGAAGTGATTGCGATGAACAATCCGCTGACGGTGAAAAGTTGGATGGAATATTATTTCAGGCATCATGGTTTAGGTGATATGGTTAAATCGAATCGTATGGTAAATATCTAATTCATTCTTTTTATTCTATATTTTTAAATTTTCAAGCAAAAACAAGCGCACATAAAAAAGGCCGATAATCATCAGAATATCGACCTTGCCTATGTTTGTTATAACCACGTTTTGCATCTTTCTTTCGATCTACAAACACTTGGCTTTTGTTCACTTCATGCATGTGTTTTGCTACAAAGTTGTTGATCACAACCTCAAGCTGTTGCTTTTTCTTTGCCATGTTTCTCACCTTTATGATTGGCTTCCCACTTTGTCTGGGACTGTGATATTACGCTTTTTTGTACAGAATACAAGCGGATTACACCATTATTTTATCAACAAAATTGTATTTTTAGCCTCCATTTTTTGATCAATATAAATCACCCAAAAATTTGCTCGACTATCAAAAAAGCCATCAATAAAATGATGGCTTCTCAATGTTAATTCAAGCGCTCATTAACGATTTGAATCTAACAATTCGTTATGGCTAATCACATCTTGAGCCTTTGCATAACTTTCCATAAGCAACTGATAAGCTAGAAATATTTGCGTATAAACTTGCGCCCATTCTTGAGCATCTGCACGATTCCACGTTTTCTGAATTTCTGAAGCAACTGCGGCAGTATCCATCGGAACCACACGTGCTAAAGTAATTTCTTGCGCCATTTTGGTATACGTTCCAGAAGCATCAACTACGGCAAATACTTTATAACCATCAGCAACAGCGCTGATTGCAGGAAATGCCATACATACACTGGTAATCGTTCCTGCAATAATTAACGTTTTCTTTCCAGTTGCTTTGACTGCTGCAACAAACTCAGGATTATCCCAAGCGTTAATTTCGCCTTTACGTGCCACATATTGTGCATGTGGTGCGTTGTGATGAATTTCAGGAATAAGTGGGCCATTTGGACCTTGTGGCACTGATGCTGTAGTAATCACTGGAATATTTGCGAGTGAAGCAATTTTGGCTAATGCTGCTGCACGTTGGCGTAATTCAGGCATTGGCATATCACCAACAGTTTGAAATAAACCACTTTGATGATCAATTAACAACATTGCTGTAGGCGTCAAATTGCTCAATCGCACCACTCGACAAATTTCAATTACAGAAGTTGGAAAAATTTACTATCAACATTGCAAAGCCATGCTGATCGAAGCTGAATCTGCTGATGAAGCGATTGAAATGCTCAGTTCTGAGCCAATGGGGACTGTAAAAATTTCATGCCCAACCAACCTTTTGCATCTCAATATCAGCACGATACTCAATCAGTTTTTAGCACAATATCCAAAAGTAAAATTGCATGTTGAAGCAACAAATCGAAAAGTGGATTTAATCAATGAACGCTATGACATTGCGATTCGAATTAGACCATTACCATTAAGTGATTTGATTGTTCGTGATTTATCTGTAGCTCGACAATATATCGTTGCTAGCCCTGACTTAGCGCATCAAAATTTTGCTATTCAATCTCTTGAAGAATTAAAGGCTTGACCCATTTTAATGATGGAATCATTTTCACCTGAATACCATTGGAACTTATTTAATGAAAATGGTGAACATTATTACTTTAAGTGTGAACCTAGACTGACAACGACTGATCTCAGTGCTTTGCACTCTGCGACATTACAAGGTTTAGGTGTTGCAAAATTACCAGATTTGATTGTTAGTGAAGACTTAAAATCAGGGCGGTTGGTTAAAGTCATTCCAGAATGGGAGCCTAAACCTGAGCTCATTCATTTGGCATATACCTCAAAGAGAGGACTATTGCCTTCTGTCAAAGCATTAATCGACTTTTTAGTAGATGCGTTTAGAGCTTCCTGACAATTTTTTGTTTTGAATTGACAAAATAAATCAGCCTTTTTCTTTATTGTTATGATTGTGAGAAAAAGGCTTATATTTCATAAAAATAGAATATAGTCCGACCTATATGATCGTTTATCTTATTAGATCAGGGTCAAATATTCTAATCAACTCATTCAGTATTTATCACGACACCACCACATTCAAAATATTTGTTTTAAACATATCAGAATAAATTCACAAGTTGCTTTCATTATGAAAGTAAGTTATAAAAATGACTCCTCCTTATTCAAAAAACAAACAGGAAAAATTGAATGAATCACATTGCACATAGAATATTAAGAAAGCCTTTTTTTGGTCGCTTTGAAACACCTTGGAATTGGCCCAGTGATATTTCACAAGATGGCTGGGAACATGTTGCGTTCAAAAATGCCAAAGGCGTTCAACTCATTGGTTATTGGAAAAGTGCCGTAGCACCAATAGGCACTTTAGTATTAGGCCATCCTATGGGGAAAGCCGCCAAAGGTTTTTGGTTGCGTTATGGACATGCAGAATTATTCTTAAACAATAATTTTAATGTTTTTTTATTCGATGCGAATGGTTTTGGAGAAAGTGAAGCCGCATCCTTTGACTATCCTGCCGACTTTTTGGCTGCGGGTATATTTGCAAAAAATAAAGCAACAAGTCTAGATGTAGGCTTGGTTGGCGCATCATTTGGTGCAGGTTGGGGACTATGTTCTATGGCAAGAGAAGGAAGTCCATACACCACTGCAATCTTAGAAGCAGTATTTCCAACACTTCCTGATTTTTGGAAACATTATCCAATCGCACATACCGCAATTCAAACCTCTAAAATTATTTGGCCGTGGATTGAACGAGATCTTAGACCGATTGAAGATGCATCTCAGCTTTTAGGGAAACCCAATATCATGTTGATTTATGGTGATAAAGATATTTATACACCACCTAAACATGGAGAAAAACTCAGCCATGCCATGAGAAACTCTGCAAATGTAGAAATGCACGTCATCTCTGGTGGAAAACATACTTATATTTACCGAGACCAACCTGAGGAATATATAAAATATGTCCTACCCTTTTTAAAAAAATCTTTTACAAAACCAACTTAACAAGACTCACAACATATTATGATTTATGATGTTTAGTCCAAGTCATTATGAATCAAGCAAAAGAGGTGATTTACCTCTTTTGTGCTTTTTCTAAAATCATTTGAGTCAATTAAAATGCAAAAAAAAAGTTTTAGTGATATGCAATGCCCTATTGCTCAAAGCCTTGATAATGTTGGAGAATGGTGGAGCATCCTTATTCTAAGAGATGCATTTTATGGCATGAAACGTTTTGATGAATTTCAAACCAGTCTTGGAGTTGCTTCAAGTACACTGACTCGTAGATTGAATGGATTGGTTGATTCAGGTTTATTAGAAAGATACCAATATTCATCTAAACCACCTCGTGATGAATATCACTTAACCCAACGAGGTCGAGATTTTAAATCTGTTCTTATCTCATTGATGGATTGGGGAAATCAACATTTCCCACCTGAGCAAGTCACTGTTGTGATTACAGATACTCAAACAGGACAAGCCACTCAACCTATTTTGGTTGATCAAATAACAGGTAAAATCATTACTGAAGAAACCCATGCGATTCAAAGAACCTATAAAAATAAGTAATCACCCAACTGCATATTTAAAAGCCTCACCTAATTTTAAATAACTAAGGCTTTTAAATGCGGCATTTCAATCCATAGAACGACAAAGAAACGATAAAGAAAACGCCGTAAGTGATTGAGCAAATATAAAAGATAAAATTCTAAGGCTTAAATATAAAATTAACTCGCCAAAGCCCGTTCCAATATTCTTTCCACATCCACAACTTTTGGATCGAGAATACCAACAACTCTGCCATGAAATTCACTATAACGGCTCTGAATAAAAGCATGAGCAACAAAATCAGGTGCATGCTGTTTCAATAAAATCGCTTGCGCAAAAATCACCAAACGGCTGACTAAACCCCGTGCCATGAACTGTAATTCATCTGCTTGCAAGCTGCTGAATAATTTAAACAAGGACTGTAATTCATTCTGTAGAATTGCATCTTGGCTGGCCACCTCGGCAAAGGATTTAAACAATATTTCAATCGATTCACGCTCACGTTGAATCGCACGTAATACGTCTAAACACATGACATTGCCCGAACCTTCCCAAATGGTATTCACAGGTGCTTCTTTAAAAATACGTGCCATGATTCCAGTATCAACATAACCATTGCCGCCAAAGACTTCCATCATTTCACCAGTCAACTCTACAGCTCGTTTACATACCCAGAACTTAGCCGCAGGTGTCATGATACGTTTCCATGCCAATGACAATTCATCATCATTTTCATAACAATGTGCAAGATGAAAACTGAGTTGCATCGCAGCTTCTGTTTCCAAAGCTAAATCGGTCAAAACCGCTTGCATCAAAGGTTGTTCAGCTAAATGCTTTCCAAATGCTTTGCGTTGCCGTGTATAAGCAATACATTGCACCAAAGCTTGGCGTAGCATGGCACTTGAACCGACTGAACAGGTTAAACGTGTATAGTTTGCCATTTCGATAATGGTCGGAATACCTCGCCCTGCCTCACCAATCATAATGCCCCAAGCATTTTTAAACTCTACTTCTGAGCTTGAATTACTACGGTTACCGACCTTATCTTTTAAGCGCTGTACTTCAATCGTATTCTTAGTGCCATCTTCCAACCAACGAGGAACAAAGAAACATGCAAAACCATCTTGTTCAGTTTTCGCGACCACAAGATGTGCATCACACATTGGTGCAGAGAAAAACCATTTATGCCCTGTGAGTAAATACACTTGTCCACGGCCAGACTCAGTGACAGGAACAGCAAAGGTTTCGTTGGCACGCACATCTGAGCCACCTTGCTTTTCCGTCATACCCATGCCCATCCAAATGGATTTTTTTTGGCTAATCGGCACGTCACGTTCATCATATTCTTTACATAGTAATTTCTCACCGATTTTTGCCCAAAGCTCAGGTTCATTCTGAATCAGTGGAATACTCCCCATTGTCATTGAGTTAGGGCATAAATTGCCAGCCTCAACCTGTCCACTCAGGAAAAACCGTGCCGCCCAATCAACCCATTTGCTCGATGATTGAGGATGATTAAATGGATAAGCATGGGTATCGAATTGTCGATTCAAACGCATCCATTTATGCCATGCAGGATGAAATTCTAGAAAATCCTTACGGCGACCACGTGCATCAAAACTATGTAACTCAGGAGTATGTCGATTAGCTAAATCTGCATATTCATAATATTCAGCAGAACCTACAATTTTCCCAAACTCAGTTAAATTGTATTGATCCTGACTACCATAGCGCTGCAAAATTTCTTGCAGTACTTGATCTGTACTCAACAAGTTGTAATTCTGCAATTCATCAAATTGATTGTGAATTTGGTGTGTTTGCCAGTTGTGTGCCGTATTCATCCTGAATCTTCACCTTGTTGTTTTACCGAATTACATTCAGTATAAGATAAAATTCTTTTGCGGGTGTTCAGCTTTAATTTATGAAAATTCCTGACATTCAAGTCCGTCGTAAGCCACGCCAATCAAGGGCGAGAATGACTCAAGAAGCATTGATGGAAAGTTTTGTTCGGCTTTTAGCTGAGCGTTCAGCCAATGAAATTACCATTCGTGAAATTACCGATCTTGCAGGTGTAGGTTTAGGAACATTTTATGAATACTTTTCGAAGAAAGAAGATTTGATTGCATTAACCATTCATCAGCATGTCAAAAGTAATGCAGAAATCTTAAAAAGTTATGCACAAAGCCAATATGAGTTATCCACAATTCCGAGTTTTCAAGCTTATTTACAGCAGATTATTCATTTCCAGCTTAAAGAAATTAAAGCACAACAGTTTTTGTGGGCACAGTCTTTTTTATTGGAACGGCAAGTTTCAAGCATTGAAAGTTATCAAAAAAGTTATGCCATGATGGTGCAAATGTGGCAAAGCATTCTTGAACCTTTTATTCAGGATAATGAACTGCTTCAACGTATGAGCTTAAATGTGCAAAGGGTTTGCTATGGCTTTGTGTCACAGACTTTATTGACGCAGCCTGAGTTTGCAGAATGGGAGGTTTTGGAGAAGGATATTATCAATGGATTAAGCTGTTTTGTATAACTTTCAAAACCATGGAGCGTAAGATAGCAATACGATTGAAGCCTATATGTATTAGGAGTGTGTCCAGTCCAACTTTTAAAAGCTCTTGCGAATGAATTGACTTCCTGAAAACCCAATAAGAATGAAATTTCACTTGGACTGATGGATGATTGCTTTAAATAATACTGCGCTAAAGCTTGACGGGTATCATCTAATATCGTTTTAAAACTTGTATCTTCTTCTTTTAATAAAAGCTTTCCCCCCCATTCCAGAAGAAGCGCCAGTAATTAGTACAACTTGGTCTTGAACTTTATTCATTTCTATTACCTCAGTATTCATATTGCGTGTATTCGCATTGCTTAGAGGTATTTTAGAAATTTTAATGAGCGAATAATAAATCGGATCACGACAAATGATATGCAAATAGCGCCAAAAAACTGATGATATTCGGTCGAAATAAGTACAAAGTTTTATTTACCTATTTATCTAACTTCGCTACTTAATAGTGAATTTTTAACTGATATAACTTGTCATTAAGAAATCACCATTTTGAATGGCTGTTTTTTTGAGTATATATTAATTGAAAATGAGGCTACCATCAGTAACCTCATTTGTAGCTATAAATTAAGCTGTTAAATAATAAAAGTATCAACTTGTATTAAATCATCTAAACTATTTAGAGAAGATTGATTATTTAGGGCTAATATTTTACTGCTTGAGTAGTTAGTTCCACTTCCATCTCGATCAAGGCTTAGTGTAACCGTTGAACCATTTTTTTCGAAAGATACAAATTGGTTTAAATTTTCTTTACTTATCTCACCAATGAATAGATCAGATACATCAATTTTATCACCTTGACTTAGATTAAAATCTCCCCATGTATCTATTCCATTTCCACCAGTTGCGTCACTTTCAAAACCTTGTAAAAGTTTGAAAATTGCTGTGTCCAATCCTGTGCCGCCATTCAGAACATCATCACCTATGCCACCGATTAAGGTATCTACACCCTCATTACCATTCAGTGTATCGTCTCCAAGACCACCAATTAACTCATCCCGACTTCCCCATCCAGTCAGTACATCATTCCCATCTGTACCTTCTTGCTGTATCGAGATGTTCATAATATCTGAAGTTGAAATCGTCTTATCCGCAAAGATAAAATTGAAATCTCGGCTATATGAATCATTGTCATTTAGGTAGTTTTTTAAGGTTACTGTATCTTCTGCACCAAATGCTTTGATAACCAAGTCATTTCCTATTTTTAGAAATTGGGCATCTGCAAAGTTTGCGCCTTCAAACCCCACATCATTGAAGTTCTGGAAATTCGTCCAGTCCTGACTGTTATCTTTAATAATGTCTTGACCATGCCCGGCTTGGAAGATGTAAATATCTTTCT
>NZ_NIFO01000029.1 GCF_002233755.1 Acinetobacter piscicola
TGTTGTTGCGAAAGTAACTCTATAAGCCCTTATGTATAGAAAAAAGCGCTCCTTTGGGGCGCTTTTTTATGGTTTTGTCCTGCCCTAAATAAAAAAACCTATCTAATTTTAAATTAACGTCAGTTCGGGATAAACTCTGATGTAAGTTATTGAAAAGATAGATCAGGTGCAGCGGAGTCTTACCATTTAAAGTCAGATGTAAGGATTAACCTTCGGTTCGACCTACTTTTCTTTCGGGAAAAGTAGGCAAAACCATTTGTCAGTCGCCAACTCGACAGATACCATCAAGTACCTAATATATCGCAAAAACAGTATATTACAGGTGTAGCCCTGCCTCGAACAATGCGACTGACGTTTCCGCGTATCATATAGTTGGTAACATATCTTATCCCGAACTCAGGTTAAATTAGAAAGCGTTGAACAAAATTTTAATGTTCATTCATCATATTGGTTAGAAATTTAAATCATTAGAATATAGAGATTATGGTGATTGATGAGATGGTTGTGGTAAAAGTGATTGATAAGAAAAAGTGTTGCTTCTAGTTTGGTTTAGCCTGTTGGAATGCTGCAAGTAAAAGCAAATTATAAGTAGTCTAAGCATCTATAAGTATTCAACTCATATACTCCTGATTATATACACGATTCTAAATGGCTGAAATTGTCAGACAATGAGTCTATAAAGCTGTCCTTAACTGATATTTGTATGACCTAAATTGAACTTATTAGATTTTTATAAAGTCGTAATATAACAATTAAGAAAAACAAACATAAAGTTTTGTGTACTGAAAAGTACGCTAAAAAGGAGCAACAGCAATGAATGCTAAAGTGAATATTTCCAATCGTGCAGGTGCATCATTCCCAGTACGCAGAATGAATTTTGATTTTGATGATGTGCCTGAATATTGGGCAAAAAATTCTGCTGGAATTACCCATTTCATGACAGCATTGTCTGCATTATTTCCAGATGGTGAAAAGCTATTTATCGATTCTGTGCGCGCGGTGCGCTATCACCCTGCCATTAAAGACAATGAAGCACTCCAAAAAGAAATCAGTGCTTTTATTGGGCAAGAAGCAATGCATACACATGAGCATGCTGGGTTTAATGCTTCAGCACAAAAATATGGACATGATGTTGCTAAGTATGAACGTGAAACGGGTAGATTAATTCAAGGTGCACGTAAATGGTTTGCTCGAGCTGTGCGACCATTTGGTATGACTCAAGAGATGGTTGATCTAACTGCAACGACGGCATTGGAACACTTTACTGCAACGCTTGCATCACAATTATTGATGAATAAGAACATTCAGGCACTTATGACAGATCCAACAATGTCTTATATGTGGTATTGGCATGCAGTTGAAGAAAATGAACATAAAGCTGTTGCCTATGATGTTTATGAAGAAATATTTGGTCGAGGTGTGAAGGCGTATGCATTACGTAATACAGCTTTAGTCGTGGCAATGGCGCTAATTTTTGTGACTCAATCTTCTTTTGTCATTCGCTTATTGAAAGAGGATGGTAAGTTAAATTTGAAAGAATTAGGAATGATTTATAAATATGCTTATAGCCCATCGAAAGGGGTAATCACAGGGATGACTCGAGAGATGTTGGCATATTTTAAACCAGGTTTTCATCCAAATGATTTAGATACTGTTGATTTGTTAGAGAAATGGAAAGCTAAGTTAGGAATTTAATTTTCTAATATCTAGGTGTTTTAGCAGATCTATTGTGAATAGAGCAACAATTGTTGCTCTTTTTATTAGACATCTTTTGATAATTTCTTATAATTCATTTTTTATTTTAAGTTGATGAACGAAGATGATTCGTTTGATGCAAGCTTCTGATCTGCAAGTTGTCGTTGAGATTGAAAACCTAGTACAAAGTCACCCTTGGACAAAAAAACAATTTGAGGAATCAATGGATGGCTATGTAAGCACTGTAATCGAACAAGACCAGCAAGTTGTTGGTTTTTGTATCTTACAACCTGTTTTAGATGAGGCGAATTTGTTATTGATGGCAATTCATCCGAGTCAGCAGGGCAAAGGCCTAGGCTTTAAGCTTTTAGATGAATCGATTGCCTTGCTGAAAAATAATCCAGTTCAAATTTTCCTTGAAGTGCGTGAGTCAAATCAAGCAGCAATCGCTTTATATGAAAAGGCAGAATTTCACCAAATTGATTTAAGGAAAAACTATTATCCTAAAAAAGAAGGTGGTCGCGAGCATGCCATTATTATGGTAAAAACCTGTGGTGATGATTTTTCTCAATTATTTAAATAGGTTTGAGTGATTGTTTTAAATAGATAATTAAAATAAAAAAGCCGATTATTTGATAATCGGCTCATTCCATTCAGAGGGGAGAGTCGTCATTAGCATGTCTCCCAGCTGTTGGATCTCTTGCGGTTCTAAATGGCGGTTAATGCGTCGCCATTGACCATCTAATAACAGTTCAAAAGGCGCATATTGGGATTTGTAATTCATTTTATTGGAATGTGGAACCCAATAGCCTAAATAGACATAGTCTAAATTCTGTGATTGCACATATTCGATTTGCTTGAGTACGGCAAATACACCCAGTGAGCGTTTGTTTTCATCGGGATCAAAAAAGGTATATACAGCAGAAATACCATCATCTAACTGATCACAAGTCGAAACACTAATCAGTCGATCATCTTTCCATAATTCTAAGAAGAAGCTATCAGTACAACTGTGGATTAAAAATTTCTCAAATTGATCATAACTTGGTGGAAACATATCTCCATCTGCATGTCTTTCAAGAATGTAACGTTCATAAAGTTGATAATGTGTTTGAGTGGCTTGTTTTGTAGAAATGATTTTTACTGTTAAATCTTGATTGCGTTTCCATGCTTTTTTTTGTGCACTACTCATTTTAAATTCTGCAACAGGCACACGGCAGGAAAGACACTGTCGACAAAGATGGCATTCAGGTCGATAAACAAAATCGCCACTGCGTCTAAAGCCCACTCTAGATAGCTCAGACAGCGTGACTACATCGATCCGTTGAATCGGGTCAAGAAACACCATTCTGGCAGATTTATTCTCTAAATAACTGCAATCGTGGGGTGGCGTAATGTAGTACTGTAAGTCGTTTAATAGGGACTTGGGATGATAAGAATTCATAAATCATGTCCCTCCTTTATTTTCATTCCATTAAATGCGAAAAATTCGCTATTGTTTTACTTGAAAATACACGCTCTTGATAACTTTTCCAATCTATAGGGGGCTGTTTTATTACATCTTGTAACGATTTAAGGTATTCCTGACGAGAAAGTGTACAAGCACCGAGGCTGATGAGGTGATCATTGACCAATTGACAATCAATCCAAGGTAAATGATTTTCTCGACCAATCAGCATTAATGTATAAAAAGCCATTTTGGATACATCGGTTTGAGTACTAAACATTGATTCGCCAAAACAACCCTGTCCAATGGTGACGCCATATAGACCACCAACGATGGTATTTTGATCCCAAACTTCAACGCTGTATGCATAGCCTGCTTCAAATAAATCGCAATATCCTTGGATAATATCTTCAGAAATCCATGTTTCATCTGCATAACTACGTGGCATAGCGCAAGAACGAATGACTGTTTCAAAGTTACGATTGATGGTAATCGCATAGTCAAACTTCTTCATATTCCGCAGCAATGATTTACTGGGTTGATAATCATTCGGACGGATAATACAGCGTGGTTCTGGACTCCACCAACAGATCGGTTCGCCTTCTGAAAACCATGGGAATAATCCATGGGTATATGCTTCATAAAGTGTGGATGCTGTTAAATCTGCACCAATACAAATAAGACCTTGTTCATCTGGATCAGCTTCAACTGGATCTGGAAATATAAATTGTGAAAGAGGAAGTTGACTCACGTTTCATCATCAAATAAAAAAGATCAGCTTTATATTAGCTGATCTTTGTGGGTTGTGTCGTGTTAGATGTTATGCAAAAAGTTTCAGTTGCTTCGCAATTTTTAATTTATCGCTCTGAATAAACTTTTGCGCTTTTTCTTGAAGCACGTCTAAACTTTGCTTGCGATCAGAGACTGCATTGCCATCTTTATCTAAGACTTTCCAATCCAATTGATCAAGAACACCTTGAATGTATTCGGCGAATTGTTTTGCTGTTTTAAGACCATCGACAAAATGAGCACGATAGTACAATTGGCTAAATTGATCTGCAGGAATGCCAATTCCAGTGATTGCACATGCTAACACTTGATAATTTTGATGGTAACTGGCTTGCTCTAGCATGTAGTGATTGAGTTTTTGTGAATATTGAAGTTGTTCTTCTGTTGCTGGATTCTGCGAGCAAGGTAAAGCTAAACCTAAATGGCACAAAATCACCAAGGCATTTAAAATTTGAGCATAATTTAAATTAGGAATCGCTTTTTCTAATTCAGCAATGGTCTGAGGTTGATAGTCCTGCTTTTTGAAATACGCACCTAAAGGTTCATAAATATTTTGAATTAAATTAAATTCACCCAAATACCCATTAATAGTTTTTGGCAAAGTTTCAGGTGCCGTAAGCAATACAAAGGCTGTATTTCTAAGACGATGTTGTTTTTGCAAAGCTGTTAAATTATTTTTTCCACGGATAAATAGATCTTTTCTAAATTGTGTATTTGCAAAATAGTCACGACATTGTTCTTTAAAAATTGGATGTTCAATCTGATTCAGAAAAATTTGGTGCTCTTGAGTAAAATTAATATTATCCAATTGCGTATTAAGGTCGGTTGAACCTGCATAAGACAGTTTAACGTCTTCTAAAATTCGGACTACTTGTTGGAATGAAAAGCATTGCCAATCTTGATTTAAATATTCATGAATTAAATAATTCGGATTTTGATTTTGTAAGTCTTGTACTTTGCTTAAAGCATTTGGATTACGTTTAGCGAAATTTGGATTTTGTTGCAAAAGAGATTCACTAAATGCCAGAGAATCTTTGACCTTTTGAATCGGGTTAGTACTGGTGCTGTTAAATTTGAAATGGCTATGAAATAACTCACGAATCGGCATATTAGCAGCCCAACCCGTAACACAGTTATAACTAATGTAAACAATACCATTCGGTTTTAAAAACTTTCGAATGAATTTTAAAATAATATGTTGATTTTCATGGCTAATCCAACTCCAAATTCCATGTAGGCTGATTGAATTAAACATCGGTAAATCTTTATTTAACAGCTCTTCAAAACTTGCATCATAAAAGTGATGGGGTACTAGGCATTGTTCAGCCAATTGATTGGCATGTGCTGCATGTGCAGGATTAAAATCTGTACCGTAAAATGTACCAAAACTTGCAGCAGCATGAATATTGAGACTAACGCCTTGACCAAAACCAAGCTCGCAATGCATATCGTCTAAATCATTACTTGAACAATCAACGCCATTTAAAAGTAGACAAAATTTTTGATAATTTGGACTTAAATCTTTGTAATAGCCATATGTGTAATTTACTTCAGTTTGATAACCATCTGTCCATGCTGTCGTCACAGTATTTTTCCCATATTAAAATTATAAAAATGATTCAACTATTTATAAATTAAAAATAAATAAACCGCCATATAGGCGGTTTATTTTTACAAAAAATAATCAATGCGTATATTTATTCTAAACCATCTAAATAACGATCTGCATCCAGTGCAGCCATACAGCCTGAACCCGCAGAAGTGATGGCTTGGCGATAGACATCATCCGCAACATCACCAGCAGCAAATACACCAGCAACCGAAGTTGCAGTTGCATTACCAGCTGTACCGCTATGCACTTGAATATAACCATTACGCAATTCAAGTTGCCCTTCAAACATCGAAGTATTTGGTTTATGACCAATCGCTACGAACATACCAGAAACATCAACGTCTTGAGTTGAACCATCTTGAGTCGATTTAATACGTACTGATGTTACACCTGAAGCGCTATCACCTAAAACTTCATCCACTTGATGATTCCAGACGATCGAAATCTTTCCTTCTTTAACTTTTTCGTTCAAATGATCTTGAAGGATTTTTTCAGAACGTAACTTATCACGACGATGTACTAATGTGACATGTGAAGCAATATTTGACAGGTAAAGGGCTTCTTCAACGGCTGTATTACCACCACCAACAACCATCACTTTTTGGTTTTTGTAGAAGAAACCATCACATGTTGCACAAGCACTTACACCTTGGCCCATATAAGCTTGTTCAGACTCTAGGCCTAAATATTGCGCTGTTGCACCTGTTGCAATAATCAAAGCATCACAGGTGTACTCAGCCATATCGCCTTTTAATACAAATGGACGAACATTGAGATCAACTTCATTGATGTGATCATAAAGGATTTCAGTACCAAAACGCTCAGCATGTGCTTGCATGCGATCCATTAACGCAGGACCTGTTAAGCCGATAGGGTCGCCCGGCCAGTTATCTACTTCAGTCGTTGTTGTAAGCTGACCACCCAATTGCATACCAGCGATGAGCGTTGGTTTGAGGTTTGCACGTGCAGCATAAACAGCAGCACTATAACCAGCGGGGCCAGAACCTAAAATAATTAACCGAGAGTGACGAGCGCTCATGAGTCATCCTTTTTTATAAAAAATATAGAAATTGGTAGAATTATACGTGAAACTCTAGCAAAGTTGTGTGGCATCGATGTGGGTAATATTGATCATCTAAATCGAAATGAGCTATATAGGCATAGAAATGTTATAAAAGCACTTTGGGAATTCTGTTAGAAAATAAATCACTGAATTCTTAACAATGCTTACAACACACGTAAATAATAGTGCATCTTTTTTTACTGAACAGGTGCATAATATAAAGATTTCTGCTTTGAAGAAAGTTTAAAAGCTTCAGAAAAGAGTAATTTGAATAATTGGTTACAGGATAGTATATGACTGCGGTGTCGAATGTTTATGCACAGCGCTTTTTAACAACAATATTCTTGATTTCATTTGGGATATATCTGTTCCTTGCAACAGTGACTTATACGCCATTTGATCCAGGTTGGATGCATATCTCAAGTGATACACAGCAGGTTTCAAATGCCAGTGGTGTAGCAGGGGCGTGGATTGCAGATTTATTGTTTGGCTTTTTAGGTTGGGCGAGTTTACTTATCCCTGTATTTATATTTATTGAAGCTGTGCAAGTATGGTGGCCAAGAAGTTTTTTAAGCCGTCCATTTCGTTATGCTGCTCAATTTTTCATTTTACTTGCAACTTCAAGCTTTTTATATTTGATGTGGAATGTGCCAGCAGACACTTTGGCAAATGCATCAGGTGGAATCGTTGGATATGAGTTGGGTGAAAGTCTCACTCAATTGATCACGGTTTACGGCGCTGTTGTATTACTGATTATTTTATTGCTTGTTTTGTTTACTTTAGCCTTCGGGATTCAATGGAATAGAACATGGTCGACATTAAAAGCCACACCATCATATTTACAAGAACTCTTTTATAGAAATGTCCCTGAGAGTGAGTCTGCATTTGATTTAACGACATCTCAAAAAAATAAAAACCGTTCAGCAGCACAAAAGCCTGTACCTGTAACAGCTCAAGCCGAATTTGTTGAGCCTGAAGATGAAGTTCATACAAAAGAACATTTGGTTATTAAGAAAACCAAACATTCACAAACAGCTGAGCGCTTGTTTGACGATATGGTAGAGCAGGAACACAGAACTCAACAGCCTTCTCAGTTTGATCAAGATGGCTTCAGCGATATTGATGATTTAGAGTTAGAACGTACTTTAGAAAAGGCTCATCGCTTAGAACAAGACAGTAAACGTACAGTTTCGTCGGGTGAGGTTTGGAAAGCGCTACAACAAGACCAAGATCATAACAGTGATATTGATGCACTTCTGAAAGCTTCAGAGGATGATTTAAAGCACACTTTTAATGATCCTGAACATGTTGCACGTGATGCCTTTGAGGCAAATTTGAATCGTCAAGAAAAGTCTTTAAATTGGGATGATGATCAAGTCTTTGATGAGTTGTTGGCAGTTGTGCCAAACGGTCAAACAGCAACCGATATTCATAGCCCATTTAATAGCGAAACTGTTCAATCTCAACATAATGTAAATCAACATTTAGCTCATACGTTAGGACAAGCTCTACCAGAATTTAATTCTAGTGCTTCTGTTGCAATTGTGACGTCAAGTGCGACAGTACAAACTCTTGCGAGTGAATTGGATGATTTAGCAATGCTTGCTGATGATGGCTTTACAGATATTGCAGATGGTGGCTTTAGCGATAATGATCATCAGCATAACCAAGTAGCTCATCAGACAGCAGCGAAAACCACAACAAATTATTCACAATCGACAGCGTTTACACGTGCGGATATTCAAACAAATATACAGCCAGTAACATTGGTGAGTGAAGAAGAGAAATCGTTAATTGCTTCAGATAAAGATGCTTTTAGAGATGCATGGCAGGAAACGGCAGGTAAACCTCTAGAAGAAATTGAAGATCAAACTGAAGATGACTTTGATTTAGATGCACCATTGATAGATTCGCATGGGCGACCGATGTCACGTGCAATGCAAGTGGCTCAAAAGCGTCGTGATTTACCAACATTACCTGGTTTAGAGTTGTTAGATAAAGTTGATCCAAATAAAAAAGTCAATTTTACCGCAGAGCAACTTTCTCGATTATCCGAACTTTTGGAAATTAAACTTCAAGAGTTTAATGTCAAAGCAAAAGTGATTGAAGCACAACCGGGCCCAGTCGTTACTCGTTTTGAGTTGGATTTAGCACCGGGTGTTAAAGCCTCTAAAGTGACAAATATTTCACGAGATTTAGCACGTTCAATGTCGATGGCATCTGTACGTGTGGTTGAGGTCATTCCGGGTAAACCGTATATCGGTATTGAAGTGCCAAACAGTTCGCGTGAAATGGTGCGACTCATCGAACTCCTTGAAACGCCAATGTTTAAAGACCCATCTGGCATGCTTTCAATGGCGATGGGTAAAGATATTTCGGGTAATCCAGTAATTACAGATTTGGGTAAAGCACCTCACATGTTGGTTGCGGGTACCACAGGTTCTGGTAAATCTGTTGCTGTAAACTCGATGATTTTATCAATGTTATTGAAATATACACCTGATCAATTACGTTTAATTCTCATCGATCCAAAACAATTGGAATTGGCAAACTATAATGATATCCCTCATTTATTGACGCCTGTTGTCACTGACATGAAAGATGCAGTCAGCGCGCTGAATTGGTGTGTCAATGAAATGGAACGCCGTTATAAGCTCATGTCTTTCTTAAAGATTCGTAAATTGGCAGACTATAACCGTAAGGTTGAAGAAGCAATTGCGAATGGTGAGGATTTAATTGATCCAACGTGGAAGCCTAGCGATTCGGTTATGCAAGAACGTACGCCAAGATTACAACCTTTACCATCGATTGTGATTGTTGCCGATGAGTTCGCCGATATGATCATGCAAGTGGGTAAGAAAGCTGAAGAAATGATTACGCGCCTTGCGCAGAAATCACGTGCTGCGGGTATCCATTTATTACTTGCAACACAACGACCATCTGTTGATGTGATCACAGGTTTGATCAAAGCCAATATTCCAACGCGTGTTGCTTTACGTGTAAACAGTAAGATTGACTCACGTACCATTCTTGATGGTGGTGGGGCAGAAGACTTATTAGGTCATGGTGATATGTTATTCCTCGGGCCCGGTAAAATTGACCCTGAGCGTGTACATGGTGCATTTATCAGTGACGATGAAGTAAACCGTATCTGTGATGCATGGCGTGAGCGTGGTGATCCAGATTATGTCGATGAAATCCTGACACCTTTTGATGAAGAACCGACTTCTCGTGGTTTTGAAGATGGTGATGGTGATCCAAATCGTGATGCTTTATACGACCAATGTGTTTCCTTTGTTCTAGAAACACGCAAGGTTTCAGTTTCATCGTTACAGCGTAAGTTTAGTTTAGGCTATAATCGTGCGGCACGTATTGTGGATCAAATGCAAGAGCAGGGCATTGTCAGCGAACAAGGTGCTAACGGTAAACGTGATATTTTGGTTTAGTACGCTATCTTTCATAAAATAATGAAAATGCCCCGTCAAAATGAAGGGGTATTTTTTATTGTAGATCAGCTTTTTTATATGTTAATAATGTTTTATCTGGAGCTAAGTGAAACACAACTTTTCACATAAATGTAGTAGTATAACCATCCAAATTCAACGAGCTTCTCAAGATGTTGATTGCTTTATGTACATTAATCTTTATTCATTTTTGCGCTTTAATCACGCCGGGGCCAGACTTTTTCCTCGTTTCGCAAACGGCGATTAGTCGCTCAAGAAAGCAATCGATGTTTGTGGTTCTTGGGATTACCGCAGGGGTGATGTTTTGGGCACTTTTAGCATTATTGGGATTAAATATTATTTTTGAAAAAATGGCTTGGTTAAAACAAGTCATGCTGGTGATTGGTGGAATTTATTTGTGCTGGCTTGGTTTTCAAATGCTCAAGTCCGCATTCAGTAAAAAACCCATCGCAGAACAACAGAAATTTGAATTACCACAAAGCAATTTACGTTTTTTTCTGAAAGGTTTTTTAACCAATTTATCCAATCCAAAAGCTGTGATTTATTTTGGTAGCGTATTTTCAATATTCCTTGCGAATCCTAATTTAGACGGTGTCCATTCTTTACTCTTTGTGATTGTGTCTATAGAAACATTGATTTGGTTTAGCTTTGTGGCTTTTGTATTTTCATTACCCAGTTTTAAAGCAGCTTATCAGAATGCTGCAAAATGGATTGATGGAATTTCTGGCGGAATATTTACATTGTTTGGTGCATACTTGATTGGAAACCATTGATACTATAGTCATTGCCTAGACCCGTGTTTAACGCTAAAAGAAAAAACCTGCTTGAAAGCAGGTTTTTGTACTTAATTTTAAGATTTTACTTATTTACTTAAATGTTAAGCAAATTTAGCTAAAACTTCTAAAAACCCATCTTTTTGACGTGGGTATTGCGCAATCACATCATGGATGCGTTGACCTTCTGGGTTGGTTGCATTGATATCACGCTTATCTGCAATGAACTGAGTCAATAAACGCTCATAATCAAATGGACGCATATGTTTGAATGCATGATAAAGCACATGAAAATCTGCGTTTGTACCTTCAGGAGGAAGTTGGGTTAAATAGGCAAATACACGCTCGTCTGACCATTCTTCATTGAACGTTGCTGGCTGTGAAAGTGCCATAACAGCATCTCCTCAAATTTAATAATTTAAAACGCATTGAGCTTATTCATCATTATATAAACCCTTATTAAATTTTCTTTAATAAGGAATAATGCAAAGCATTGATGAATAATTGATAACCCAATTAAAAAGGGCAAAATAACTTGCGCCATTTTGCCCTGATTCAATCTACTTGACTAATCAATAATAGAATTAACGTTCTTCAGGTAAATTGATATTCATTTCCAACATTTCAATATTCGCTTCTGAGCGAACTTGCATTTGGATATGCTGTTCATCTACACCACGAACATAACGATTGACCACTTGCATGATTTCTTTCTTCATTTGGTCAATCTTGTCTTGGCTCAGACGCTTGCCTAAACCATTTTCAGAAGCAACAATAACTTTTAAGCGATCTTTAGCAGTTTGGGCGCTAGATGGTTTGTCATCGTTGCTGAAAAGTTTACTCCAAAATCCTGCCATTTCTTACGCTCCAAATAGACGTGCTAACCAACCCTTAGGTTTCACAGTGATGTGACGATAAGGACGTTCTTCACCTAAGAAGCGAGCCACTAAGTCATCATAAGCCTGACCTGCCGATGCTTCTTGATAAAGTATAACAGGTTTACCTTCGTTCGATGCTTGAAGCACGCTTGGGCATTCAGGAATAACCCCTAGTGTTGGAACACGCAAAATATCTTTAGAAATATCTTCAATCGTTAACATTTCTTGTTTATCAGCACGTTCAGGGTTGAAACGAGTGATACATAAGTGTTTACGAACACGTCCTTCGTTATTTTCAACTTTCTTTGTTTTGCTGTCGAGCATACCAATAATTCGATCTGAATCTCGTACAGACGAAATTTCAGGATTGGTCACAATAATCGCTTCATCTGCATGATACATGGCTAAAATAGCACCACGTTCAATGCCCGCAGGCGAGTCACAAATAATATAATCAAACTCTTGTGAAAGTTCTTCCATAACACGAGCGACACCATCATCTGTCAAGGCATCTTTATCACGTGTTTGTGAAGCAGGTAAAATATATAAATTTTCGATATCTTTATCGCGAATTAAGGCTTGTTGTAAACGTGCTTCATTATTTAAAACATTTACAAAATCATAAACAACACGACGTTCGCAACCCATGATCAAGTCTAAGTTACGTAAACCTACGTCAAAATCGATAACAACAGTTTTATGACCACGTAGGGCTAAACCTGTTGCAAAAGATGCGCTCGTCGTAGTTTTACCTACGCCGCCTTTGCCTGATGTAACAACAACAATTTTGGCCACCGAATCCACTCCTGTTATGGTCATCCCTTTAATTGGGGATTTTTTATGGTGTTTAATTTACATTAAAATTGAAGAGCTTCAAAGACTAGCTCTTGTTGATCATTCAAGTGAATATGTACAGCTTTTTTTACCACATCTTGTGGAATATCATCAGCTACACAATATGTTCCTGCTATAGAAACCAATTCAGCTTCTAGTGAATGACAAAAAATTCTTGCAGCGGTATTCCCGCCTGCACCTGCGATGACTCTACCACGAACACTGCCATAGATATGTATATTTCCTGAAGCAATTACTTCAGAACCACTATTAATCCCTGCGTTGAGAATAATATCACCATGATCTTGAACGAGGCATTGTCCAGTTCTTAAGATTTCATCGTGATAAGACGTCACATGGCTAAAGGATTTAGGTGCTTCTGCTACAGTATTTTCAACAACTTTGGCAGATGAACTTTGTTCTTTTACAGGTGTTTCAACCACTTGTTCTTTGGTCGGTTTGATGCGTTGTAAAGGACGATCTGCTGGCAAAACAGGGAATTGAATTGCACGTGCCTGATCACCCAATAAACCATCAATGACGGCCATAGGTTGTAAATCAAGACTGATAATCAGTTGAATAAGCGCAATAAGCTCTTGTTCAACTGTGGTGTCGATAATGACTAAAGCCCCTTGATAAGACGTTTCACTCATCATCGAAGTTAATTGCTGGCGGATGGCATCATGATCATTTGTATCAAAGGTTAATCGTGTAAAATTAACCATTCTGCCTGTAATCCGTATATCAGCCATAATTATTCCTTAAAAGGCTTGTGACCTAAAATTTTCTATCTGAAGTTAATTTGTAAAATAGCGCAAATGCTAGAACAAATTGAACGATTTCTCTAGCAAAGATACAAATAATTTCAATGAAATGGCTATTCTTTAGCTTGATCATTTTTATTCAATTCAAGTTGCCACTGTTTTACTGCAACTTGTTTCTTCAGTGATTCTAAACTCTCATAGACTACAGATTCAACCAATTCTTCAAGAGACTGATTTTCAATATTTAACTGACTCAGTTTTGTTGAAATGAGCTGATAGGTTGCATTTGGGCTTTTTACGCTACCTTCAGTGAAAGGCTGAATCAAACCCTGAGTAATATTTTCACCTAACTGTTGTCCAATATTTTGTATCTGATTTTCAATCATCCCACCTGCGATTGGAATCATACGCAATAGTTGCGTCAATTGAGGTGTGTCTTCAATGGCTTGGCGAACGATTTGCCCTACATTATTGGTAATTAAAGTACGTTGAGTTTTTAATTCTGTTGCTAAGGATTCTTGTAGAACTTCTGCAATAGCTTTGGCGAATATCTCACGATGATGATCGACCAAGTCATGAATAATTTTTTTATGACTGGAACTGGTATCTAACTCTTGTTTTACGCCATCAATGACAGTAATCACAACACGATCGGATAATTCTTCCATGACCACACGATAATAGAACAAAACACGTTTCATAATGCTGTCGGGAACGACTTTATAGCCCATTTCATGGAATCTATAAGCAATAACCCCTGCACGAATGAGACGTAAAAACCGTAAGTAAGGGCTAATGGCTAAAATTTCATACCAGTGAATAAAAGGGAAGAAGAACCAACGTGTGTGATGTTTATAAATAATTGCAATGAACCAACGGATGAGTAATTCTGCAATTAAAAAAGTAATAAACCAACTTTCGGTTTTAACTACCCATGGGTGTAGAGCATCTTTGTAATATTGTAAAACTTGAGGTAGATGAATACTTTCAAAGAACCAGTTCCCAAAGTTACTCATCAATAAAGCATTGGCACATAAACAAAATAAGTTGAATACGATGATGAACATCATAAAAATGTCATAAGCTAAAAACAGTTTCCAACCGACTGTATCGTGACGGATATGCTGACGAATGCCTGTTTTATTTATTGTATTTTGGCTAGATTCTTGCTGAATTTCTTGTTCTGTCATTGCAATTCCCTTTGAAAACTGACTTCTTTCATCATGTTTTATACCGAAAATGTTTATGGTGAAATAATATTGAGAAAGAAGCCATTGATTTAATGCTGATATTTATTCTTCATTAGACTAATCAGTTGGTCTTTTTCAGTCCACAAATGATCAACCC
Organism: Acinetobacter piscicola; assembly: GCF_002233755.1. Lineage (GTDB taxonomy): Bacteria > Pseudomonadota > Gammaproteobacteria > Pseudomonadales > Moraxellaceae > Acinetobacter > Acinetobacter piscicola. Next base: position 14,667 of record NZ_NIFO01000029.1, read on the forward strand.
ATTTTTGAAAATGCTCACGATATTCTGCATCATCTTCGTAATTTCCACCGAGAACCCAATCTGGAATCTCAATTTTGCGTATATTGACTGCGATTCGAGGAACTTCACCAAACCAAAACTCACCATAACCAGGTGCGCCATTAGGGTAAACAATGGTCATGTCCACCAAAGCATCAATCTTATCGCCTAAAATATCGAGTGCTAAAGCTAAACCACCCGCTTTAGGCTTCAATAAATTAACATAAGGTGATTGCTGTTGTTGATGTTTTTGTGGGGTAAAACGCGTACCTTCCAAATAGTTCAATAAGGTAAAGGGTTGGCTCAATAGTTGTTCACAAGCTTTACGTGCTTCTGCTAAATCACGATATTTAAGCTCAGGATTCTTAGCAATTTGTTCTTTCGTATGTCGTTTCATCATTGGGAAGCCTAAAATTTTAAAAGCTTGTCCAACAAAGGGGATGAAAATCAATTCCCACTTGGTAAAAAAACGAGTCAGAGGCATACGGGTTAAACCAAAATATTGATTGACCGTGGTATCAACCCAACTTTGATGATTACACATCATGAGATAACGTCCTTGCATATTGAGGTCTAGACCTTCATCAATACTAATATCCCATTGTGTTTCAGGTAGAACATGGTCAATTAACCAATTATTGACACTTAACCAGCTATTGGCAATGTTAATATTGGTTTCATCCACTTTTTTAGATTTTTTGAATAGTTTGGATAATCCAAGTGCTAACACAGGAGGACCATGAAAAAAGGTGCTCCCAGTGATCACTGTGCCAACGGATAGTCCTTTCGTAATTTTTTTTAAAATAGGTTGCTTCTGTTGCTGAGATGACATAGAACAGTCCTAATCATTTTTGCATATTCGAATTAAGTCCTAAATATAGACCTTAGTTGCCTAATTAAAAAGGGACATTTATAAACTGTGTACAAATTATGGTGATCAGTTTTGCAAACTTTGCGCTATATATTACAAAATGTAAAAAAAAGTGAGATTCTTAACAAAATGCCCCTAGTGGAAATTTATTATTTATAAGAAACTTAAGCTTAACAAAAAACACAACTCGGAGGCATGCAATGCGTGCACTATTAATTACGACTTTAACAGCTGGGGCTTTGGCATTATCAGGATGTCAAACAACTGGTAATAACATTGGTGGCGTTGAGTATGACAAAGCTGCCTTGGGTGGTTTAATTGGTGCAGCGGCAGGTTATGGTCTGTCTCGCGGGAATGCCAACACTTCTGCGCAAAATAACCGTGCGGCTGCAATTGGTGCTGCTTTGGGTGCGGGTGCAGGTATTTATCTAGACAATAAAGAGAAAAAGCTTCGCCAACAAATGGCGGGTACTGGTGTTGATGTAAGTCGTAATCCAGATGGTTCTGTTGCTTTAATTATGCCTGGTAGCATTACTTTTGATACCAATAAATCAAATATCAAACCTAACTTTTACAGTACGTTGAATAAAGTTGTTCAAACGTTGAAAGAAGATAACAAGAGCGTAATTCTTGTGACTGGTTATACAGATAATACGGGTACAGATGCGATCAACATCCCATTGTCACAAAACCGTGCTGCTTCTGTAGCAAACTACCTGAAAGGTCAAGGCGTACAAAGCCGTATTGATACTCAAGGTTATGGTTCACAAAACCCGATTGCAGATAACTCAACTGCTGCCGGTCGTGAGCAAAACCGTCGTGTAGAAATTAGTATTTATGCTGCAAGCTAAGAAATCGTTATAAGATTAAGACGATTTTGTAGTCAAAACACAAAAATCGAATCATAGCTTGCTGTGGTTCGGTTTTTTTACGCCTAGCAAAATAAAGAATAAGAAACGTCAGTTCGGGATAAACTTTGATATAAGTTATTGAAAAGATAGATCAGGCACAGCGGAGTCTTACCGTTTAAAAGTCAAATGCAAGGATTAACCTACTTCGTCTTGCACTTCGCTTGAAATATATTTCAATCTTGTTCAGGTTCGACCTGAGAGGTACTACCTCGCAAGGCTTTCGGGAAAAGTAGGCAAAACCATTTGTCAGTCGCCAACTCGACAGATACTATCAAGTACCTAATATATTGCAAAAACAGTACATTACAGATGTAGCCCGGCCTCGAACAATGCGACTGACGTTTCCGCGTATCAGATAGTTGGGAACATATCTTATCTCGAACTCAGGTTAAGACGGAAAATAAATATGAGCACTTGTCATTTTTATAGTTGTTGGCTGTGAGCAAAACCGTCGTGTTGAAATCACGGTTGATGAAACAAAATTATGTTAAGCCTTTATCTTGAAGACGCATTTTTGAAATAGAGTGGCATCATCAAAACCACCTTCGGGTGCTTTTTTATGCGCTCAATTTTTTAGTCGGACACATTCACATAAAGCATTTTGCAACTGTGCTTTTGATGACTATAATCGAGCTCGAAGTTTTTAGAGGATGAACGATGTCAAAAGCAAGTCAATTGAACGACAAGCAACTTGAAGCCATGAAATATACTCAAGGACCCTTGTTAGTACTTGCAGGGGCAGGTTCAGGTAAGACTTCTGTAATTACAAGAAAAATTGCTTATTTGGTTCAACAGTGCGGCATTCCAGCGTATCGAATTACGGCAATGACGTTTACCAATAAAGCGGCACGTGAAATGAAAGAGCGTGTAAGCAAACTATTGGGAAAAGAAGAAGGGAAAGGCTTATCTGTTTCCACCTTCCATAATTTCGGTTTAAATTTATTACGTATAGAACTTAAAAATACGCCACTCAAAGCAAACTTCTCAATTCTAGATGCTGATGATTGTAAACGTATTCTGATGGACTTGATGCATCGTGACAATATGTCGGGCGCAGAAAGCAAAGAGCTCATTGCCAAAGCAATGAAAAAGATTTCTGACTGGAAAAATGACCTTATTCTTCCAGAGCAGGCGCATACTACTTGTGAAACAAATGATGATGTTCAACTTGCACATTTGTATCAACTCTATGAACGTAATTTACGTGCCTATAATGCAGTCGATTTTGACGATCTGATTGTCATGCCAACTCGTTTACTTCAGGACAATGCTGAGGTACGTGATCGTTGGCAGAATCGTGTCCGTTATCTTTTAGTCGACGAATATCAAGATACCAACACAGCACAGTATATTCTGGTAAAACTACTGGTGGGTGTGATGGGACAGTTCACAGCAGTAGGTGATGATGATCAGTCAATCTACGCATGGCGTGGTGCAAAGCCAGAAAATATGGCATTGCTTCAAGAAGATTTTCATAATCTAAAAGTGATTAAACTTGAACAAAATTACCGCTCAACCAGTCGTATTTTAAAAGCGGCAAACCATGTGATTGAAAATAATCCACATTTATTCGATAAGAAATTGTGGAGTGATAAAGGTCATGGTGAAGTGATTCGTGTGATCACCTGTCGTAATGATGATGATGAGTCTGAACGAGTCGTCAAAGATTTATTAACACATAAATTGATGAACGGAAAGAATTGGAAAGATTATGCGGTGCTGTACCGTGGAAATTTCCAAGCACGTGTATTGGAAACACAACTGCGTCAAATGCAGATTCCTTATAAACTTTCAGGTGGTCAATCGTTCTTTGGACGTGCAGAAATTAAAGATGTGATGAGTTATTTACGCATCATTATCAACCCTGAAGATGACAGTGCATTCTTACGAATTATTAATACACCGAAGCGCGCGATTGGGCCAGTAACTTTGGAAAAATTGGGACTGTTTGCTCAAGAAAATCATTTATCGTTATTAGCAGCAGCAAGCGATCAACGTTTAACGATGGTTATGCCAAAGAAAGCGACAACGCAGTTGGCTGAATTTGCGGGCTTTATCAATGATTTTACTCGTGAATTATTGGATGATGATGAACCTGTGCCTAAAATTCGTCAGATGATGAACGACGCAGGTTATATTGATTATTTACGTGAATCGGCTGCAACACCTGCGCAAGAAAAAACCAAGATTGATAACGTTGAAATGCTGTATACCAGTATTCAAAGCTTGATCAACCGTGCAGAAGATGTCGATGAAAAGAACATCGAAAGTGTGATTCGTAAAATGGTGTTGCTCGATCTGCTTGAGCAACAACAGGAAGAAGAAGACACCGATAAAGTCAATTTGTTGACCTTACACGCATCTAAAGGTTTGGAATTTCCATTTGTCTATATCATGGGTTTAGAAGAAGAGTTGCTTCCACATAAGAACTCGATTGCTGCTGAAACCATTGAAGAGGAACGCCGTTTGATGTACGTGGGTATTACACGTGCGCAGCAAGGGTTGACTTTGACGCTCGCTGAACAGCGTAAAAATGGTGGGCAAATGAAGCAAATGACGCCAAGTCGTTTCTTAGATGAATTGCCACAAGATGAGTTGGATTGGTTAGGGCGTAAGAAAAAATTGGCTGAAAATGTCGATCCTAAACAACAAGCTCAGCAGTATTTACAAAACTTAAAAGCGTTATTAAAACGTTGATTTTTAACTCAAGCCAATCTGTTTAATATTGCCCAATTTCACTGAGCTTTCCTCTAAATAAAGAGGAGGGTTTGAGCAATTGGCGTGATTTTAAATCTTATCAATTTCTATGCTTACTGCGAAAAGCATTGATTTTGAAATGGATAAGATTTCAATAGTTTTGAACGGATTGGCTATTCATTTTTAATTGATTTACATAGGATTTCAATATGAAAGTTCAAGTAAAAGTACTTGATTCACGTTTAGGTCAAGAATGGCCATTACCGACGTATGCAACAACAGGTTCAGCAGGTTTGGACTTACGTGCATGTGTTGAAGAGGCGATTCAAATTGAACCAGGTCAAACTGTTTTAGTGAAAACAGGAATGGCGATTTATATTGAAGATCCAAACTTTGCAGGTTTAATTTTACCTCGTTCAGGTTTAGGTCATAAACATGGTATCGTTTTGGGTAATTTAGTGGGTCTAATTGATTCGGACTATCAAGGTGAATTGATGGTTTCGGTTTGGAATCGTGGTCAAAATAGCTTTACTTTAGAACCAGGTGAGCGTTTAGCACAATATGTACTTGTTCCTGTAGTTCAAGCGCAGTTTGATATTGTGAATGAATTTGAGGCTACTGAGCGTGGTGCAGGTGGTTTTGGTCATACTGGGAAAAATTAAGTTTTACTTGTTTTTTAGAGCCTGATTGATCAGGCTCTTTTATATTTTTAATATGTAACAAAAAGTATGTATATATAATGTTTCAAATTTGCATATAGTATTGCGAGTTTATATATGTTTTGCCTCTAACCTTGAACAAAAATTTTGAATAAATTGCTAAAGCGTCATTGAGTGTTTTTAGCTTAGATAGATAAGGTTAAGCAATTAGAAGTTTTGCTTATGAATAAAATGAACGATTTTCCTTTTCAGATTTTCCGTGCTTATGACATTCGTGGGAAAATTGAAATGCTACGACCTGAATGTGTTCAGGCGATTGCTGATGCCTTAGCGAATCAATTTATTGAAAATGGGCAGTCACAAATTAGCTTAGGGTATGACGCACGTTTAACCAGCCCGACTTTTGCTTATATTATTCAACAAGTATTTCAACAAAAAAATATCCAAGTCATAGAAATAGGATGTTGTTCAACACCACAGCTGTACTTTGCTGCACGACAAACAGGGGGGAATGGCATCATGGTGACAGCCAGTCATAACCCCAAAACAGACAATGGTTTCAAATGGATTATGCAAAGTGAACCGCCTTCACCTGAAATGATTCAAAATGTAGGAATCCAAGCAGAACAGTATTTTCAAACAAAATATATTCAAAATGAACAATTTGAAGTTATTCAAAACTTAACAAATACCCCAAGTCTTGTTCACCAAATTAAGTCTGAATTTTGTGTGCCTTATCAAACAGCAATGTTAAAAGACATCCATTTACCCAAACCTTTAAAAGTCGTGATTGATGGCTTAAATGGTTCAGCAGGTTATTGTGCCAATTTAGTATTGAAAAAATTGGGTTGTGAGGTGATCGCAATTCGTTGTAATGCGGATGGAAATTTTCCTGATCATGCACCAGATCCTTCACAGGCAACCCATTTAGAATTATTGCGTCAAAATGTGTTGAATCATCAAGCTGATATTGGAATTGCCTTAGATGGTGATGGTGACCGTGTAGTGATACTCGATGAAACAGCACATATTATTTCCGCAGATCGTCTATTGGCTTTATTTGCACAGATGTGTTTGAAAGAACATCCTCAACATGAAATTGTTTTTGATGTGAAATGTTCGTCTATGGTACGCCAAGCGGTTGAACGTTTAGGCGGCCATGCCAAGATGATTCGTACAGGAAGCAGTTTCCTACGCAAATATATGTCACAGTCGAAAGGTCGTGCTGTATTTGGTGGGGAATACGCAGGGCATTATGTGTTTAATGATGGACGTGGTATGGGCTATGACGATGGTTTATATGCCGCACTACGTGTCATGGAATATTTGTGTTTATTCCCAAAGGCGACATTGTCTGAAATATTAGCGCTTTATCCAGACCGTTTTTATACTGAAGATACTTATATCAGTACGCATCACACCGATCCTAAAGTTGTTCTGAATGAAATTGAACATTTAAGTCAAAATTTTGTAGCTAAATTGAGCAAAATTGATGGTGTTCGACTTGATTTTGAACATGGTTTTGGCATTATTCGAGCATCAAATACAGGTGAGTATTTCACTGTGCGTTTTGATGCAGATTGCCCAATTCATCTCAATGAAATTCGTCAGACATTTGCGTCTATGCTCAGTGATCGTTATCCTATGATCGCTCAAGATATTCTTCAAGCGCATTGACTGTTTTTACGTTCTTCGTATACCAGTCTAATCCATACAGTTCATTAAGGAGAGGCGAATGTCACATCAGCATGCTGGCATCGACAAAGCACAAATATTGACTGAGGCTTTGCCATACATTCAACGTTTTTCAGGAAAAACACTGGTTGTAAAATATGGTGGTAATGCAATGACGGATCCAGCTTTGGAAAGCTCATTTGCGCGTGACATCGTACTTTTGAAAACTGTAGGTTTAAATCCGATTGTAGTCCATGGTGGTGGGCCGCAAGTGGATTCATTACTTAAGCAGTTAGGGCGTGAGTCTGATCGTATTGATGGGATGCGTGTGACCGATTCTGAAACCATGGATGTGGTTGAGATGGTTCTGGGTGGTAGTGTCAACAAATCGATCGTAAATTTGATCAATAAGCATGGTGGCCGTGCGATTGGTTTGACGGGTAAAGATGGTAATTTGCTACGTGCCAAAAAATTATTGATGGAAAAAATACAGGATGATGGCACAGTAACTCAAATCGACTTAGGTTTAGTCGGTGAAGTCACAGGTGTTAAAACTGATGTTTTAGAAATGTTTACCCAAAGTGATTTTATTCCAGTCATTGCACCTTTAGGTGTAGATGAAGATGGGCAAACCTATAATATCAATGCAGATTTAGTCGCTGGTAAAGTCGCTGAAGCTTTAGGCGCAGAGAAATTAATCCTCTTGACCAATATTTCAGGCGTACTGGATGAAAATAAAAATCTACTGACTGGCTTAACTACACAAGAAGTCGATCGTCTGATTGAAACAGGTGTGATTTATGGTGGCATGATTCCTAAAGTTGGATGTGCATTGGATGCTGTAAAAGGCGGTGTTGTGAGTGCGCATATTGTGGATGGTCGTGTACCGCATGCAACTTTACTTGAAATTTTTACCGATCATGGTGTTGGAACGCTGATTACTAATCGTGTAAAACCAGCATAAGTCGATTATTACATGATGTATAAAAAGCGAGGAAGATCTTCTTCGTTTTTTATAGCTTGGATCGTCAAATGATGTATTCAAGCCCTTATGGTGATTTGTATGAATGTAAAAATACATTTATCTGATGTAGTTTATCTCAAAAATAATGTTACTGCTTAGTGTCAGTAATGACGTTGAAATAAAACAAATTATAAATATAATAAATTTCATTAATTGAAAATAATTACTTGAAAGTGAAAAATAAATGGAATTAAAAAATTTGGTTATCTGTGTATCAAGCCTATTGTTCACAGCTTGTGGAGGTGGTGGTGGCAGTAGTGAGACTGGTCAAACAGACCCAGAAGTTGTTAAACCACCTGAAATAACAAACACTGTTCCAGTTTCTGTTATTGAGACTTCTGCTGAAAAAGTTTTGTTGACTGAGCTACTTGATTTATCTGGTTTAAAAAGTTCAGATAAAGATGGAGATACGCTTTCTTATCAATGGTCTGTGGTTTCTAAACCTGCAAGCTCCCAAATTGAAACTAGCCTATCAAATTCAGGTCAATTCAGTTTTGTTCCTGATGTTGTGGGTAAATATGTTTTATCTTTGACTGTAAGTGATGGTAAAGCAACGAACACAACTGAAAAAAGTGTTGAAGTCGAAGTTAATCCAAATATTATTGCACTTTCGTTCAGACCATCCTTGGTAAGTTATTCAAGCAACTTAGATAAAATTATAGCTGTTGATGATCAGAACAACGTCTTAAATATTATTGATCGTCATAGCTCAGAAGTTCAAAAAGTTGTTTTAAGTGATACCGCTCAAGTACTGAAACTCAGTCCGAATGGGAAGTTCGCGATCGTTATTCATCCAAATCATATTTCATATATTGATGTAACTACAGCTCAACTTTTAAAAGCATATTCAAATGAAGGTCCATATACGGATGGGTTTATTACAGATAACTCTATTGCTTATTTTATTGGAAAAGAAAATGGTCAATGGAATGATAAGCCATTTGTAAAAATAGATTTAAAAAGTGGTCAGCAAGAAACTCAACTAAAAAATAATTATTATCATTTTTACTCTACTTTGAAGGGTGTTTATTCAGAAAAAAACAATCAAGTATTCTTTACAAACTTTGGATTATCACCACGAGATATTTTCCAAATTACAATCGATCCAATAACTGGTGATGCTGTTTCTTCGAGTGATTCACCTTATCATGGCGACTATACAATAGGTGATCGATTATTTTTGAATGAACAACAAGATTATATTTATACAAGTATCGGTACATATTTTTATGCAAAAAACTTGAACTATGGTGGAAAAATTAAACTTGATGAAAATCAAAATATACAATCATTTGTTCAAGATCCTGTAACGAATAATTTAAGTATCTTAACGATCGAGCAGGACATATGGTCAAATAATCGGGTCAAAAAGTACAATGCGACTTATGCCCAATATTCTGGTTATGGATATGGCGTTGTAAATAAAAAGGCATTTCCAGTCATTAGTGGATTACAGAGTTATGGTTTAAATCTGTTTAAAGACAATACTGGTAAATTGTTTTCAATTGTCCAAATTGGAAGTGCGGAACCTTATACTGCAAACCTAAAATATTTTGTGGTGAAGTAAAATTTGCAAGCCACATCATTTCTTTTGTGAAAGGATGTGGCACTTGTAATAGTATTATCTTTAAATAAATGCTTATCCACTGTTTTAAAACATTCATTATTTAGTCACATCAGTGTCATGCAGAATGCCTAGTGTAAGTAAAAGCACTAGGAGCGAAAGACATGTTTGCAAAACTAAACCAATATCGTCAGAACTTAAGCTTACCTTTACCAAAACCTAAAAAAGCACAATCACAATATAAATTTGAATGGGTTGAAGACTTAAAGCAACTCAAAGAAGTACAAAAATTTCGTGCAGTACAATTTGCAGATCAATTTGGAATTACATTTGAAAATGGTATAGATCAGGACTTGTATGATCTTGATTGTGAACACGCCGTGTTACGTGATAAATGGAGCAATGAAATTGTTGCTTATACACGCTTGAAACGCTTTCAAGGGCATGAATTAAAACAGAGTTATAGTTCTCAAGAGTTTGATGTATCACCGTTTTCAGAATTGAATAATATCGTCGAAATAGGGCGTACTTGTGTGCATCCACGCTATCGTAATGGTCGTGCATTATCGATGTTATGGCTCAATCTTGTTCCGACTGTATTATGGAAAATGAAAGCCAAATACTTGATTGGTTGTGTCAGCATTCGCTTAGAAGAGAATAAGGCACGTGCTTACTATACACATCAATATCTTAAACAATTAAATGCTGATCAATGTATTGATGTAAAAGCAAAACCTGCTTATGAACCTAGTCATCCTGAATATAGCTTCCCTCAAGATGAACGTATTCCAAAATTATTCGATGTATATTTGAAAATGAATGCTCAATTGTCTAAACAGGCTTACTATGATGAATCATTTAATTGTTTAGACTATTTTGTATTTGTAGAGATCAACGACATTGTGAAAAATTTTGTCTTGAATAAAATGGTCAATCGTTAACAATATCATTGAGATAATAATTGGTTGGTCTGGCTTAATTGTTAAGTTTTGCTTGGATATAAACCTGTTTGCAAATTTTATTCATGATTCTGATTTGCAAGCAGGTACTGACTCATGCACAATATTCGTATAACTAAAATGCTGTATGAATGAACTATGTGCCAATTGCTTGGAATGAACTGTGCGACACCAACAGATATTACTTTTTCCTTTCGTGGTTTTTCTCAGCGCGCGGGAATAACATCTGACCATTCTGACGGATTTGGTATTGCATTTTTTGAAGATAAGGCATGCCGTTTATTTGTTGATAATCAATCTGCAGTTGAATCGCCCATTGCAGAGTTGGTACGTAATTATCCAATTAAGTCACGCAATGTGATTGCACATATTCGCAAAGCCACTCAAGGCAAAATCGCCTTAGAAAACTCACATCCCTTTATGCGAGAGCTATGGGGAAGACAGTGGATTTTTGCACATAATGGTGATTTACATGGTTTTAATCCACGACTATCAGGGCGATTTACTCCAGTAGGAAGTACAGATAGTGAGTTGGCATTTTGCTATTTGCTTGAGCAATTGGTGTTTAAGTTTGGTTATGATGAGCCAAGTTTGAATGATATTTTTGCTTTATTAGAAGAAATTTCCCCTCAAATTGCTGAACATGGTACGTTTAATTTTTGTTTGTCCAATGGACAAGCTTTGTTTAGCTATGCGACGACCAAATTGCATTGGATTGTTCGAGAGTATCCTTTTAAACATGCCAGATTAGTCGATTTAGATGTGGATATTGATTTTAGCAAATTCACCACAGCAGAAGATCGTGTCGCGGTGATTACCACTGAGCCATTAACCCATAATGAAACTTGGACTGCTTATAAAGCAGGAGAGATGATTTTATTTAAAGATGGTCAAGTCATTAAAACAGCGTTGACACAAGTTAACCGATTATTACGTGAAGCAGAAAATCCTAGTTTAGTTAGAGTGACTAAAGCAGATCAATATTAATTTATTTTAATTTAATAATAAAAAGCCTTTAATTTCGATTAAAGGCTTTTATTTTTATATATTTAATTATATTTTTAAATTGCATAAGATCATCAATATGGTTAAAAAATATCTGACTCTTTTGGTTGAGTTTAAAATAATAACTTAGTTTAAACAGTGGCTTAAGTAAATAATTGGTTTTTATCGTGAATTCCGACTAATACGGTTCATTTTTATTTTGAAATTAAGTCGTTACTATGATTTGAAAAGGTGAAAACATTATTTAAAAGGCGGTCGTATGAAGATGAAATGGGTTCCAGATTATAATACTGGTATCGATGTGATTGACGATCAGCATAAAAGAATTTTGGATTATATCAACGAAATTAATGAAATCGGTGTCAGTACGGATCGTGCAAGAATTAAAAATATTCTTGATAATATTATCGATTATACCCAGTCGCATTTTACATTTGAAGAAAGTTTACAAGAGGAAGCAGGTTATAAATATCGTGTTCCGCATAAACGCGTACATGATTTATTTATTAAGCGTATTGAAAGTTATCGGACGAGTTTTGAACAAGGACATTCGATAGAACATGAATTACATGAAGTTCTGTCTAAATGGTTGATTAACCATATTCAGCACGATGATGCGGATTATGTAGGCGCTGTGAAATTAAATATGATGGGAATCATCAAAGAAAACGAAAAGAAAAAAGGTAAAAACTGGTTTGCAAGATTCTTTTCATAATTCACCTTGCTGATCGGGTAAATGATGAAAATAACCCACTCTCTCATTAGAACAATTCAGAGGGAATAAAAAGAAAAACATACAATAGAAATCTTGCGCAGCAAATCATCTGGAGAGGATGATTTGCTTTTTTCTTTTAAACTTTGATTTTCACAATCGAGAAAGGCAAAATAGCAGAACTTTTTACGAAACACCTCATGCAGGATTATTCTATGTCACGATGGTTATCGCCGCTCATGGCATTTTGTTTATCATTTATGATTATCGCAGGCTTGGCGCCAAGCTTGGGTATTCAAATTGATCGACAAATTGATTTTTGGATATTGTGGTTAGTGTCAATGTTAATTTTGGCATTGCCTATAGCTTATTTGGAAGTTGCTTTAGCCAAGCGCTCTAAAACAACCGCATTAAATGCCTTGTCTAGCTTTACTCGTGATGCTGATGCTTCACAATCTTGGCGTATCGTGGGTTGGTTAGCTGTTGTCTTTATTCCATTCTTAGCGGGTGGAATTTTATTTAATATTAGTCAGAGTGCTGTGCAAATTGCACAAATTCCAGTAGCGACCAATATTTTGTTCGCTGGTGCTGCAATTGTTGCATTTGCCTTGTCTTTTATTCCTCGTCAGATTCTGATCGGTTTGACAGCGGTTGGTGTAGTGCTGTCATTGCTACTTGCCAATGTGTTTGGTACAGCTCTACAACCATGGCATGTGACTCCTGTAGAGTTTAAGGAATGGGGCAATGCAAGCATCCTAGCATTGGTTGCAACAGGCTTAGGATTAGGTCTCTACTGGCAAACAAGTTTATCGAGTATCCAACAGCAAAATGAAGCATCTAAAACAGCTTTACCGATTTGGATTGCTCAGCTGATTGCTGTGATTGCTTTTGGATTCTTTGCTGTTTCGGCGCAAATTCCTGCATATACATTATTATTTACCGCAGTGATTTCCGCAGCATTATTATTACAGTTAGCAAAAGAACAGTTAGCACAACGTCAAATTGCAGTCGTGATTCAATTTGTAGTGTTATTGGTCGGTTTGTTTATTTGGGCAGTTCCAAATATAAGCTTAATTTTCAATCCATTGCTTATGCTTTGGGGGCTCATTATTTGTTTGATCTATTCTATTTTTGCAGGATGGATTATGAAAATTAGCCATTTACGCAAAGCGATGAATTTTAGCTCAGAAGCTTTTTATAATATTTGGCGTATTGCGGTACGAATAGTGCTGCCAGTAGCGATTATCTTGGCAATTGCAGCCTACATTGGACAATTGATTTGATGGATATGGTGAAGCAAGTGGGGAAGGTTTGGGTGGCTTATGCGACCGAAAATCAACAATTTCATATTGAGTTACAATTTTCTGAAGGAATGAGCATTGCTGATGCGATTGCTCAAAGTGGTCTAGCGGAACAAGTACAATTACCTGAAAGTTTTAGTTTCGGTATCTTTGGTGTTAAAAGTAAAGATATTACCCAACTTTTACAAGCAGGGGATCGTGTTGAAATCTATAGAGCTTTAACCATTAATCCGAAAGATATTCGCCGTAATCGTGCAAAAGCCAATCCTGTTGGACGTTACTGTCGAGGAAATCGTTATCGCCAATTGCTTTCGAAATAATCCATTATTTGAACCAATCGCTTTAAACAATTGAATCAATATAAAAAACCCCTCAATGAGGGGTTTATTTTTATGACAAAGTGTCTATAGTGGGGGCGCATTCAAAATTGCTTCTTTGGAAGCAGGCAAACCAGGTTGTGATTCAGGAATGGTTTCTAAACCTTCGATTTTATTGACAATACCTGATTGATCAAAATAAACCTTTAAGTGTTGGCCATGTGCTACGGGAATCTTGGCTTTTTTAGCGTAAGTTCCTGGGATATAATTGTAAATGTAGTCCCATCGATTAGGATTCAATGGATCTGTAACCGTTGGACTGCCCAGCAAAAAACGTACTTGTTGGTAAGTCATACCGACTTGAATTTTTGAAGCTTGAGCTTGGGTTAACGGTGTTCCTTGAGGAATATCAACTTTGTATACTCCAAATACAGAACAGCCACCAAGTAAAGAAGCGACGAATAACGTCAGCATGATTTTTTGCATTTTGCTACACTATCCCAAATTAATTATGATGCAATTGATCCACGGATAGATCATACTGCATCTCAACTCTGTTGCATATTCCAACTTAAAATTTGTTGAGAGACCTTTTTATATGCCTATTTCAAATCAAGATTTACGCAAAGCTGGACTTAAAGTTACCCTACCACGAATCAAGATTTTGGAATTATTAGAAAATTCAAGACAACACCACTTGAGCGCGGAAGACATTTATAAAACATTACTTGAACAAGGTGAAGATGTCGGTCTTGCAACCGTATATCGTGTGTTAACGCAATTTGAAGCGGCTGGTATCATTCAGCGTCATCATTTTGAAAACAATCATTCTGTTTTTGAAATCATGCAGGAAGATCATCACGATCATCTTGTCTGCTTAAATTGTAATAAAGTCATTGAATTTACAAATGATACCATTGAGCATGAGCAACATGCAGTAGCAGATAAGCATGGCTTTAAACTGACTGGACATTCATTAAACCTATACGGTTTTTGTGATGCAACTGAATGTCAGGATGCTTATCGTAAGAAATAAAATCACACAAATACAACAAATTAAAAGGGAGCTAAATTAATTTAGCTCCCTTTTTTCGTACTTCGAGTAGGATTTGAAAATGAATTACTGTCCGTCAAAGGTCAGTTTGCTATGTGCATTGAGCAATTGAGCACCGCCTTCTTCATCCAGTTTAATTTGCAGACGTAAGTCATTGGGTGAGTCAGCGTGTTTTAACGCATCTTTATATGTAATCTGACCTGCTTTGTAGAGATCAAATAAAGCTTGGTCAAACGTTTGCATACCCAATTCACGAGAACGTTTCATCAAGTCTTTAATTTCATGTACATCACCTTTACGGATCAAGTCTGAAATTAAAGGAGAATTGATGAGAATTTCAATTGCTGCACGACGAGAGTTTCCATCTGGTGTTGGAATCAATTGCTGAGCAACCATCGCTTTTAAGTTTAGAGACAAGTCCATAAACAATTGACTATGACGGTCAGATTCAAAGAAGTGAATAATACGGTCAATGGCTTGGTTAGCGTTGTTCGCATGCAGTGTTGCGAAAACTAGATGTCCCGTTTCAGCAAAGGCGATCGCATAGTCCATGGTTTCACGTGAGCGAATCTCACCAATCAAAATCACGTCTGGCGCTTGGCGTAGCGTATTCTTTAACGCAATTTCGAAAGAGTCGGTATCAATACCGACTTCACGTTGCGTGATAATACAGCCTGCATGTTCGTGTACAAATTCAATCGGGTCTTCAATGGTAATGATATGACCTTTAGAGTTGTGATTACGATAACCAATAATTGAAGCTAAAGATGTCGATTTACCAGTACCTGTCGCACCTACAAAGATAATAATGCCACGCTTGGTCATGGCTAAATCTTTTAAGATAGGTGGCAGTTTCAGCTCATCCATAGTTGGAATCGTGGTTTCAATACGACGTAACACCATACCGGGCATATCACGCTGTTGGAAAGCACTGACACGGAAGCGTGCTGTTTTATCACGATTGGTGATGGCAAAGTTACATTCACGGGTATCGGCAAATTCTTTACGCTGCTTTTCACTCATAATTGAGTTGAGCAACGACATAATAATTTCGCCGTTTAACTTGGTTTTGACCACAGGTACAATTTGACCATTAATTTTCATTGATGGTTCAACATCTGCGGTAATAAACAAGTCGGACGCTTTTTGCTCAATCATCATATTGAGCAAGTCATTAAAGTCCATCTTTAAACCTCAATAATCCATTTCTTATAAGAATGATTCTGGTTGTTTGGCCATCGTTCTTGCAACCTGAGGACTAATGACACCTTTAGCAACCAAAGCCTTTAAGCTTTGATCGAGTGTGGTCATACCATAGTTTGCACCTGTTTGAATTGCTGAATACATTTGTGCAACCTTATTCTCACGAATCAAGTTACGAATAGCAGGAATACCAATCATAATTTCATGCGCAGCAACACGACCACCACCTGTTTTCTTCAGTAGTGTTTGTGAAATTACGGCTTGAAGAGATTCAGATAACATGGCACGAACCATGTCTTTTTCTTCAGCAGGGAATACGTCAATCACACGGTCAATGGTTTTTGCCGCAGATGTGGTATGTAGTGTACCGAAAACTAAGTGACCCGTTTCTGCCGCTGTGAGCGCTAAACGAATGGTCTCAAGGTCACGCATCTCCCCGACAAGAATAATATCAGGGTCTTCACGAAGTGCAGAACGAAGTGCTTCGTTAAAACCATGGGTATCACGATGCACTTCACGTTGGTTGATCAAACATTTTTTAGATTGGTGTACAAATTCGATTGGATCTTCAACTGTTAAAATATGGTCATAACGGTTGTCGTTAATATAATCGATCATTGCTGCTAGCGTTGTCGATTTACCCGAACCTGTAGGACCCGTCACGAGAACTAAACCACGAGGTAATTCACAAAGGTCTTTAAAGGTTTGTCCTAAACCAAGATCTTCCATGGTTAGAACTTTTGAAGGAATGGTACGGAATACAGCACCTGCTCCACGGTTTTGGTTAAATGCGTTTACACGGAAACGAGCAACGCCAGGGACTTCAAACGAAAAGTCAGTTTCTAATTGTTCTTCAAAATCACGACGTTGTTTATCATTCATGATGTCATAAACAAGTCGATGAACGTCTTTATGTTCCATGGCTGGTAAATTGATTCGACGGACTTCACCATCGACACGGATCATCGGTGGCATACCTGCTGAAAGATGTAAGTCCGATGCACCGTTTTTGACGGAAAACGCCAATAATTCTGTAATATCCATAATGTCCCCGAATAAAAACCTAATTGCCTAGGGTCTGTTGATTATTCATATATTTTAATTCCTATTGCACCTTGCACTGCAAACAAAGTATGAGGTACATATACTGCAAGCTTTTTGCTCGGCTTGTAAATTATCCCAAACCGCATTGTGAAATCTGAAAATAGTCTCGCTATTCTCTTTATTTCATTCCTTGTTTGCTCAATTTAAACTCATAACGCAAGTTATATATGAACTGTTAACACACCCTTATTATTTTGTAGAATAATAAAGCCTTTCACTCAGCATAACCAACAATTTAATTGCTTGGAAGCTGAAATTTTTTAGAAATGAGAAACTTGTCGATGAATGATCTAAATCAAGCTCGAAATCATGTATTAAAACAGATTGAGCAAGCCTGCATAGCTGCACATAGAGATGTCAATCAAGTGATGCTATTGGCGGTTTCAAAAACACATCCAAGTGAAATGCTCAGTGAAATGTATATGACAGGACAGCGTGCTTTTGGGGAAAATTATTTACAAGAAGCTTTAGATAAAATTGAAGCGCTTCAAGATTTGGATATTGAATGGCATTTTATTGGTCATGTACAACGTAATAAAACCAAACATCTTGCTGAGAAATTTGCATGGGTGCATGGCGTTGATCGTTTGATTATCGCTGAGCGTCTTTCAAATCAGCGTGAGACTACATTAGCTCCGCTTAATATTTGCCTGCAAGTAAATATAGATGCACAAGACACCAAAGATGGTTGTCAGCCAGAAGAGGTTGCAGAACTGGTGCGACAAGTGAGTCAACTTCCAAATTTAAAATTACGTGGTTTGATGGTGATACCCGCTCCAGATCATTCACAGGCTTTTGTTGATGCTAAAACTTTATTTGACAATGTGAAAGCACAGCATGCTCACCCTGAAGATTGGGATACTTTGAGTATGGGAATGTCTGCTGATATGGCACATGCGATTATGGCTGGGTCAACCATGGTTCGTGTAGGAACGGCTTTGTTTGGTGCTCGGGATTATCATCAATAAACATCTATACTTAGATTTTAACGAGTTGTTAATATTTTCAAAGCTTGGTCTTTTCATTCAAATGATGAAAAAGCCGAATAAAAGCAAACTTTAAAACTGATGAGGTCAGTTTTTCTGCAAATCATAGACTTATCCACTAAAGTTGAGTACAAAAATGAGCAGAATGGATTAGTTTATCGACGTAATAAATCGTTACAAGGAAATTTATGTCTGCTTATTATCAATTGCTGAGCCGTCATATTGACGAGCAAGGCATCGTGACTGCACGTTATCAATCTACAATCAATGCACAAGGTGCGTGGAATCCGAATGAGCAGCATATGGCGCCTGCAACAGGTGTAATTTGTGCAGAACTAGAACAGTTTTCTCCACGTGAAACAATGCGTATTGGTCGAATCAGTTTGGATATTTACGGGTTAATTGCTTTGGGTGAAATTGAAATTACCACACAAACCCTACGTGCAGGAAAAACCATTGAGTTGATTGAATCGACCATGAAAGGGCAAGGCAAAACCTTAGTTGTCGCACGTACTTGGCGTATGATGCTTTCAGACAGTTCTGCAATCGCTGGATTGGAGGATTCCAAAGTAGCAACCCCTGAAAATATGCCTATTTTTGATGGTATTCACCAATGGAGTGGTCAATATACTCGGACTGTTGAAGCAAGGTCTGATGTCCAACGTCAAGGCAAGGGTTTAGTTTGGCTCAGAACACAAACTGAAATGGTCGAAGGGCAAAAGACCTCTGATTTTGTACGTTTGGTTTGTATGTCAGATATGGCAAATGGCGTTGTCCCGAGGCAGCCTAGACCATTTGAATGGGGCTTTCCAAACTTAGATTTACAAATTCATTTATTCCGTATGCCTCAAGGTGAGTGGTTAGGTCTTGAAGCAGTACAACAATACGGTATGGATGGTGTTGGCTTATCAAGCTCAATTTTGCATGATGTACATGGGCCATTTGGGCGTAGTGAACAGATTTTAACGCTTAGACCGATGTAAGAAATAAATCCATATACATAAAAATGAATTTTTAATCACTTAGGATTTATAGATCTATATTCGGTGATGATTTTGTGATGGATATAGATCTTTTAAACATTATTCAACAATTTTCAATGTTTGAATTCACTATACTGATCCAATATATAATTTAAAAACAAGGGTTAGAGAATGAATAAGTCTAAAATTTTATTGTGCTTATTGCTAAGTGGCTTGGTCACTGCATGTAGTACGATGCAAAATCCCTCAACATCTTCTGAAGCTGATTATGCACCCGTTCCCGCACCACCATCTGCTGCAAAAATGGCTTCACCTCAAGCGACATCTGCTCAAAATCGTGTACGTTCAGAAGAGCGTTTAGGAACAAAGTGGGGCGATGATATTAGTTCCCATGTTACACAAATCGATTTAAAGCGTTTAAGTCAAAATCCAGTTGATGAAACTCAAATACGCTATGCCAGTAAGCAATTTTCAGGGCGTAGTATAAACAGCATTTCTTTAGCAGCTGGAAAAGTGAGCTTTTCTGTTATTGATGATCGTGGACGTATTCTACCGCTGTATCGAGATGGCCAAAGCTATTATCTTGCTGCCAATGATGGACAGAGTTATCAATTACGCTATTCCAATACCAGTCAACAAACCTTTGAAATTGTTGCAAGTGTGGATGGTTTAGATGTTTTAGATGGTCGTCAGGCATCTAGATCAAAAAGTGGTTATGTGCTTCGTCCATATAGTTCATTTGCAATCGAAGGTTTTAGAAAGAGTAATTCAGCGGTGGCTTCTTTTACCTTTAGTAAACCTCAAGATTCGTATGCTGCAAATAATTCGAGTGGCTCTATTCAAAATACAGGTGTGATTGGTACGGTGGTTTATGAGCTTAAAGCACCTAAATATTATCCTGCTAAAAAGCCGAATGATGGTTATGCACCTGCGCCGAACGCTTTCCCAGCAGATTAAAAATGGTGATTTTCATTGAAAGAGGAATGAGCGAATTCCTCTTTTTTAATAATGTTATAATGTTACAAAATTATAAAAAATTCTGAATGGTGAAGTATGGGCAGTCAAGCTATGATTATTTTGATAATAATCTAAGTTGCCTAATACTTCCGATGATCTGATGCCCTATTCATTACTATAGATAAAAAGCATCAAAAATATTGGATGATCAATCATGCTTTTAAATAGGTGACATAATGAAAAGAATACATATTTTAATTTGCATAATGTTCTGTATTTTCCTTGCTGCATGTTCGAAAAAAGCAGAAGAAAACCATTCAACCACCAAAGCTGAATCAACAAGTACGGCAGATGCTGCAGAAGCAACAAATAATGAAGTTGCTGCGGATGAGAAACTTGGAACCAAATGGGGTGATGAAATTGATTCCCGTGTGACCGAAGTGGATTTAAAACGTAAAACAGATGCACCATTGGCTGAAGCAATCGTGCAGTATGCAGATAAAAAATATCAAGGAAAATCAGTAAACTCTATTTCACTGGCTGCTGGAAAAATGAGTTTTTCTGTTGTAGATGATCATGGCAAAAACATTCCAATGTATCGCGTAGGTCAAACTTATTATTTATCTGGACGAGAAGGACAGAGTTATCAACTAAAATATGAAAATCATACGGGACGAACTTTCGAAGTTGTTGCAAGTGTCGATGGTGTTGATGTGATTAATGGTAGCGAAGCGTCTCGAAGTAATTCAGGTTATGTGTTAAATGCACATGATTCATTGACAATCGAAGGTTTCCGAAAGAGTGATTCCGCGGTTGCCTCTTTTACTTTTAGCCAACCTGAGGACTCTTATGCTGCAAATTCAGAGCATGGTTCTATTCAAAATGCAGGTGTAATTGGCACTGTCGTTTATGAATTGGAAGCACCAGAAGAAGAATCTAAACCAGTCAATAAATATGCTCCACCACCCAATGCATTTCCAGCAGATCATAAGTAACTTTACATAAATACAGACATGTTTGATTTAACATGTCTGTATATGATTTTTGATTTAAACAGTAGAAATATAAAGTAAAGATCTTGCAAAAGTCAAAATGATCAAAGATTAATATTGAAAGTTCCTTCTTTTGCGTCATATATGGCTCAGGGAGAAGGTTAGGATGAGGGAGATTTATCATATAAATCCTCACCCTCTTGCGCGTAATAACGCTCATCCTTTAAAAGGAGAGGGAACTTCCATTATAAATAAAAGTTCATCACAGCTCGAGTTATGCAAGAAGTCTAGTATATTGAGGATTATTCAGATGATGAAATTATTGAAAATATCTACAGTAATATTTGTTGCTACTTTTTCTATGCAAATATTTGCAGATCCAGTGCAAGATCAATTTAAAACTTTGATTGCACCACAACCAACCTATGCTAAATTTCAAAAAAACTTTGATACTATTCTCGGTGAAATTGAAGATATTGCTGAGCGTGGAAATCGTACACAAGACAAAGCTGAACTTTATCCGATGTGTGTAGCGATGCAAAGTGCAATAACAGCTTTGAAAAATAATAAAAAATTCAAAGCTGATTATGATAAAGATTATAAGCAATTTGATACGACATTTGATGAAACTTTAGCCAATGCCACCCATGGATTGAGCGACAAAAAAGAGCTTTGTGAAGAAGGTAAAAGATATTATTTCCAAAATATTTCCATTTAATTGATATTTAAATGTTAGGTTCACAACCTGTGTAAAGGGGATTTACCCCCTTTTAACCGAATCAGCCAACGATTTGAATCGTACTTGCACCTGCACCTAAAGGACGTACTTGAATTTGTACAGGAATACGTTCATGCATTTCTTGAATATGGGAAATCAATACGACTTTACGCCCTTGATTTTGCAATTGATCCAACGCATTCATGACCATGTGTAGTGATGATGCATCCAATGTGCCAAAACCTTCATCAATAAATAAAGATTCTATTTTCATAGAGCCTGAAGCCATATTGGCTATCGCTAAAGACAGCGCAAGGGCTGTTAAAAAAGATTCTCCCCCTGAAAGTGAAGCGACAGAACGTGTTTCACCATCCATATCGTGGTCAATAATTGCAAGGCTCAGCGAATTTTCCAGACGTTTCAAGGTATAACGTTGTGATAATAAGGCGAGTTGTTGATTGGCATATTCCAGTAAAATATCCAAATTATATTGCTGTGCATAATCTCGGAACTTTTTACCTGTAGAGTCTCCCATCAAACTGGAAATTTTACTCCAACGATGTTCTTCTTTTTGTATTTGCTCAATTTTATCGGAGAACTGCTTTTGTTTGGCAATATTTTGCTGATGTACTTCAAGTTTCAGTTTGAGTTGATCTCTGATTTCAAGTTGTGTTCTGAGTGTATTCACATTATCTAAAATCAATTGCTGTAATTGAGTCAAATCAATCTCAGGTTGATGATGCAGATGTTCAGTCAATTGCTCTTGTACGGTTTTGAGTGCAGACGTTGCGTCATTGAGTAAACGTTCAGCATTTTGTAGTTGTTGACGAATCTGTTGCTCTTGAGATGAATTGATTTGAGACAAAGCATCTAAGTCTTGTTGTTGAAAATCGGGATGTTGCTTGAGCCAATATTGCATTTCAGTATTGACCTGATTCAAATTATTTTGACATTGTTGCAATTGTGCTTTGAGTTGTTCCAATTGTCCTTTTTGTTGTTCAAACTGATAACGCCGTTGATCAAAGCTTTGTTTATATTGTTGATATTGGCTTTGCAAATTTTGGCGATTTGTATCGTGTTCAGTCAACCATTCATTGGGTTTTACATCGGTCAAGCCAGACATAGTACGGATCAGTTGGGTTGCAATTTCGGTATTTTCTTGACCTTGTTGTTTAATTTTTTCTAGCTCTTGCTGAGTATTGCTTATGTGTTGCGTTGCATTTTCAAGTTTAAGTTGAATAGAAACCAAGAGTTGTGTTGTTTGATCGAGCTGTTTGGAATGTTGCTCAAGTTGTTCAAGCTGTTGAAGGCGTTGATTTAACTGCACATATATTTGCTGTGCCGTGGTGATGGTGTGTTGTTGCCAATTTTGTTGTTCTGTCTTAGATAAACATTGAGTAATTTGTTGAACCTGTTGGTGTAAGTTTTTGGCCGTGTCTAATAAATGTTCAATGTTTTTAATATTTTGTTGAAGTTGAAGTTGCTGTTTATTCGCCTGAATAGCAGTATTTAGTTGTACTTCCAGTTGTTGAATTTCAGCTTTTTGTTGTTGCTCAAATTGATTTAATTTTAAGTGAATTTCAGCTTGCGGTTGATTTAAATCCAGTTGGATATTCGCATTGTTAAATTGTTGAATCAAATCATCTTGTAAAATTAATGTCTTATCTGTCAGTGATTGATGGGTAGATTTAAATTGATCAAGTTCTGCATTTAATTTGGTTAAACTTTTTTGAGCATTTTGCCAAAGCGTAAAACCTGCTTGTTCCTTTAAAGTCGCTTGCTGTTCTTGTTGTTGCTGTAATTCAAATAATGCTTTAGACACAACAGCATCATCAGTTTTATAAGGATGTGTGGTACTTCCGCAAACTAAGCAAGCTTCACCATCTTTGAGTTCGGCACGTAAATGTTCTACATTTTCAGCATGTAATAAACGTTGTTGCTGTAAAACGAGTTGTATTTGCTGACGTGCTTTTTGTGCAGCTAAATAATCTTGTTCAGTTTGTAAGGTGTTTTGTTGCAGCTGTTGAAATTGATCTGTTGACGTTTTTAATTTGTCGTTGAGTTGTTGAGATTCAGCTTTTATTTCAAAAAAATGTCCCAGTTTTTGTTGAACAAAATCCAATTGGTTCAATTGTTTAAGCTTCTGCTCTCGTTGTTGACGTAATTGTTCAAGCTGAGTTTCGATCTGTTCAGAAATGCCATGCTGTTTGACGCTGAGTTGCAATTGTTCTTTGTATTCAACGAGCTGTTGGGCTGTCTGATTTAAATCTTTGGATTGATTTTCAATATTCTGATATTGCTGAATAAATTGTCCTAACTGTTGCAGATGTGCAGATAAGCCTTTGTCTAAACTGGTAAATTGTTGACTGATTTCAAGTTGTTGATTTAGATTGTTTTGTTGCTGATTGAACTGTTGGATTTGTTGTTCAGTTTGCTGTTTTTGAGTGAGTAAAGGGCGCTGTAATTGCTCTAAATCCTGTAGTTTGGCGTAAATTTTCTTAAATTCAGTACCCAAAAATTCACGTTCTTGGACACATTTTCGAACCTGATTGAATGCAGTTTTATGTGTATTTTCAAAATTCTGAATGGTATTTAAAGCCGTCTCAGCGTGTTGATATTGTAATTTTTCAATTTCATATTGCTTGTGTAAATCATCAAATAAATTTTGTTGTTGCTGAATTTGAGGTGTAAGTTGCTGTTCTGTTTTAAGAAACTGTTGTTGTTGAAATACATTTGGACGAATATCTGCAAATATTTCCAGTCGCTTTAATTGATCTTTTTCAGATGCTAGATTTTGTTGAGATTTGAGTTGCAGATCTACATTGTGTTGTTTGAGAATAATATCGCTATCAAATTTATGTTTACGGTCAAACCATTGTTGCTGTTTTTCAAGCTGTGATTTTTCAAGTTCAAGCTTTTTATAATCGGCATCAATCTGTTGAAACTGAGTTGTAAACTCAGCAAGCTCTATATCGGATAAAATCTCAATATGACCCAGCAAATTTTCGAGTTCTTTACGAGCATTCGCAGCTAACTTGGTTTTCTCAAACGCTAATTGTCCAATTTTTCCAAAGATAGATGAGTTGGTTAAATATTCAAGTAATTCACCACGTTCATTATCACGTGCTTTTAAAAATGCAGTCACTTCTGATTGAGCAAGTAATACTGCTCGAGTGAATTGTTCAAAGCTTAACTGTGTGATTTTAAGAATACTGGCATCGACTGCTTTGGCTTTATCTGCAATCACTACACCATCGGTTAAACAGGTTAAATAGCGTTGCACACTTTGTAGTTTACCATCGGCTTTTTCACGTGAACGTTTTAGTTCCCAACGTGCTAAATAATGCTTCTGATCTTGTGCAATAAAAGTGAGTTCAGCAAAACCATGTGCTGTACCTCGACGTAAAACAGTCAGTGGAGAGTTGGTTAATAACTCTGAACCATCTACATCTGTGAGCTTACCATCGCTGTCTTTTAAACGTGGGATCTTATTAAAAAGCGCAAGACACATTGCATCTAAAATGGTGGACTTTCCCGCACCTGTTTTACCGATAATCGCGACTAAACCTGCTGAAGCTAAAGGTTCAGATTCAAAATCAATAAAATGCTCTCCTGAAAGAGATGCCAAATTTTTAAGTCGTATTGATACAATTTTCATGATAAATCCTTAAATTTTTTGTTCATCTTCAAGTGATTTTTCGGCTTCTTGTACCAAACTTAAAAAATCTTTGAGTACCGCAACATCATCTAAATAGCCATTCTTTTCCCAAATTTGTTGAAATAGTTTTTCAGGTGTCGGCGGTTCTAGACTGATTGCAGTGGTGGCATCACTATTCTTTTCAGTCGCTAAGTATTGTCGAGAGATACGTACTAAACGGTAGTGATCTTTGGGCAATGCATCTTCAAACTGTTGTCGTAAATTAGGCTGTGGTGGAATATGGGTATGATATTCAATATCGACATATTCTCGATGATCAATATTGTCGATTTCACCACTTGGCAAAGCGCTTAATCGATTGAAAACTTCAGTGAGTTCTCCTTTAATTTTATGTAGTTGTACGCTACGCGGGATCGCAATGGTATCAAACTGAAATCTTGATTCATCATTTTGTGTAGGATCAAGAGTGACTTCAACAATTTGGTGCTTATAGTTGATTTCACTAAATGATAAAGGAATCGGTGAGCCACTATAACGAATATGTGCATTTTGAACCTTTTGTGGTTTATGCAAATGTCCGAGTGCCACGTAGTCAATCACTTCATCAAAAAGTGTCGTTGAAAGCGCTTCTTCATTGCCAATAATAATGGGGCGTTCGGAATCAGAAGTTTCTCCACCCTGCATATGTGCATGTGACATTAGAATTAAAGCTTGATCAGGTGTTTTTCTTTTTTTTGCTTCGGCAATAAGTTGTTGATGTAAATAAGCAATTGCTTTTTGACTATTGGTGCTTTGTTCAAGAGTGTTTTGTTCATTAAAACCTGTAATTTCAGCAGGGCGTAAGAACGGCAATGTTAAACACCACGCCACAATGATTTTATTTTCATCATAAATCGGCACCAGTAAACGTTCTAAATCAATTAATCCTTCACTATTTTTATGGATGACACCCACTGTTTTGGCATTGTATTTTTCAAGTAGAGGTTCAATTTGTTCAATACGATAACCAGAATCGTGATTGCCTGCGATCATTAACGTTTGCATATGTGGTGCAATAGCATGGGCATCGGCTAAAAATTGATAGAGCTGTTTCTGTGCCGACGATGCAGGGTTGATTACATCGAAAATATCACCTGCAATAAGTAGGGCATTGGGTTGTTTAATTTGAATTTGTTCCAATAACCACGCTAGAAATTGTTCATGTTCATACTGGCGAGAATGCTGATAAAAAAATTGTCCCAAATGCCAGTCAGATGTATGAAAAAAGCGTACAGTCATGTGAACTCAAGTGTTTGAAATGCCCTGTATAACTTAGCATATTTTACAATGCTGAATCATAAAGAGTGTGATGAAACGACATGTTTAGTCGCCCGGATGATTTCGATCACTGTGCATTTTCATCAACTTGAACTAAGCCAAAGGTATTATTATCGAGATCAATAAAATAGCCTTGCCAACATTTATTGGGAATGGCGAACTTCTCCATTGCAACTTGCCCACCTAAGGCTAAAATTTTCTCAGCAGTTTCATCAAAGTTTTCAACTTCTATGGAGCAAGTAAAAGCATTGGTTCCACAATGTGTGGGAGGTATTTGAGCAGGACGTTCAAGCAGACCACCATACAAATTAGATGTTTCTATTTGATAATATTGAATGGGCAAACCGTCTACCTTTGTAAATGTCCAAGCAAAGACTTCACTGTAAAATTTTACGTCTCTTTCAGGGTTTGATGACTGAATTTCAAAATAAGCGATGTTATTCATTAAACGCCCCATGTTGTATTGTTTTGATCATTTAGAATCAACATATTCGAGTGAGCTTTACTTATTCAATGATGTTTTGGTCATTTTGAGTGAATCTATGTGACTTAGAATTGTTATCCAAGAAGCAAAAGTAAATAAAGTTCTTGTTTTAACAAATGAAGATAAAAACACAAACAAGATAGAAAAATTGTGAAGTATTTAAAATTTCCAAAAACAATACTGAATGCCTGATTTTAAAACGTTATACTTCCTCAAGAGAAAAGTTGAGTTGTTCTATGAAAGTTTTGTTTTGGCGAACCTTGGTGATTATTTTTATTGTGCTCGGTGTAATTGGTGCAATATTACCTGGAATGCCAACAACAGTTTTCTTGATTTTGGCCGCATGGGCAGCTTCAAAAGGGTGGCCAGAAGTAGATCATTGGTTACTGAATCATCCTAAGTATGGTGTAACGCTACGCGCATGGCGTGAAAATGGTACTGTGCCTCGTAAGGCGAAATGGTTTGCAACGATTATGATGCTCGTCAGCGGTGTGATTATGTTGTTTACCAATGCACCACTCGCTGTCAAAATTTTTACAGATTTAACCATGTTGATTGTTGCGATTTGGTTGTGGTTAAGACCTGAACCCGTGGCTCAGTCATAATCCAATCTAAAGCATACCGATTGGGTGAAGTTGTTGCAGTTGTTGTCTTAGTTTGACTTTAAATAGGATGATTGTGATTCTCTGGTTGTTATTACGTTCATCATCAACAAATAATCACAAACTAAAACAGATATAAATATCGATAAATAGATAAATAATAAACAAAAAAACGATTATTGAATGAAAATGATCTATTTTTTAATCACTCAAACGTAAAATCTTTAAAACATAGATAAAAGCGTTTGACACACAGTCAAGATTCTCTATAATGCACCTCACAAACGATGAAGTCGTTAGGGCGCTTAGCTCAGTTGGTAGAGCGTCTGCCTTACAAGCAGAATGTCGGCGGTTCGATCCCGTCAGCGCCCACCAAGCTTTAACGTTGAATTTTTAGTGCAGCGGTAGTTCAGTTGGTTAGAATATCGGCCTGTCACGCCGAGGGTCGCGGGTTCGAGTCCCGTCCGCTGCGCCACTTAAATTCATCAGTCGTTTGTTTGCAATAATCTATTGTAGAAGTGCAGCGGTAGTTCAGTTGGTTA
>NZ_NIFO01000030.1 GCF_002233755.1 Acinetobacter piscicola
AGCATACTTTTTAAAACA
Organism: Acinetobacter piscicola; assembly: GCF_002233755.1. Taxonomy (GTDB): domain Bacteria; phylum Pseudomonadota; class Gammaproteobacteria; order Pseudomonadales; family Moraxellaceae; genus Acinetobacter; species Acinetobacter piscicola. Next base: position 19 of record NZ_NIFO01000030.1, read on the forward strand.
CCACCAACCTGCAATGATGTAGTACCAAGACCCACCTAAAACTGCAAGCCATATTCCGCCGATCAATAAGACTAGACCAAAGACAATTGCAATCACAATTGTCAATGTTCTCAATCCTGAAGATGGAGTTTGCATAATGACCACCTGTAATTTCTGAATTCTAAAAATCCCTATCTACCTTTAGTGAGTGTGATAGGGAGCTTTGGTTAAATTTTTAGATTTTAAATATCTCAAAAGCACTGACTAGAATGTTAAAAATCACAACAACAGTGCTTTGAAATATTTATCATCTATAAACTAAAACGCGGTTTGTAACTTAATGCCACCAACCCACGCATTTTCACCGTTTTTGTACGCACCAACATGGTGTATATATTGGATATTTGGTCGAATCGTTAGCCAATTTGTTGCATGAACACCGTAATAGATTTCAGTGTTATATTCTTCATCTTGTTGAACGGTTTGAGTGTCATTCACGTCATCATTGATGCTAATTCGAGCCATACCCAAAGCGATTTCATCTTTAGGTCGTGCATCGAAAGCACCTTTATAGACAAGCCCAACATTTTGCATGTTGCCAACGTGGTTGGTATCTGAGTCATGTAGCGTGACATTAACAAAACCTGTTAAACCACGATTTTTATCATCGTTATGTGCTGTTAACTGTTGCTTGGCAACAATCCATACCCCTTGCTTATGCGAGGTTTTGTCTGCATGTAAAATTTCTGGTGCATCGGCAGTACTGTAGTAATAACCTAGACGATATTCTCCAGGTAGTTTGGTCATCCCCACATTCGGTTGCCATACAACTTCAGCAGGAATAATTGCGCCATGAGAACCATCAGTACTGAGGTTCCAGCCTTTTCCACGCTCTAAGTTTTCGGGGTTGTATTCATAAACACCCACTTGTGCATATAAATCGGGTTGAATGTTATATTTAACGCGAGCTGCCCATTGGCTGACAGGCCAGTTGTACCATTGATCACCAACCCAGTTACCTACTTGAGAGCCGCAGAGTGCAAGGTTTTGAAAATCACAGTCAAAACTATTGAAGTCTTCACCTTCACCAAAACGACCGACTTTAATATCTAATTTTTGGTCTAAGAATTTTTTCTTGATCCAAAAATCGGTTAAGCGCCAAGTTTGCCCACGTCCCCAAACTTCTTGAGTTGAGCTGAGATGACCTGCTAAAGCATCTGAGGTTTGAGAGAGCGAGCGACCATTACGTTCAGTGATGGTGATTTGAGCTTCGGTGTCTTGCCAACCTAAAACTTTTTCTAAATCGACATGTGCACCAATCGCAAATTGATCTGCATATTCGGTACCATGACTTGAATGATTTTCTGAATCGAGCAATGTCGCAAGTTCACCTGTATAGCCTAAGCTAAAGTCATAACCCTTTTGCTGCAATTCAGTGCGCTTGCCGTTCCAATCACCAAACATCCACGGGCTATTTGTATCAAATGCTTCTGCTGCATATACGTTAGACAATGAACTACATAACGATAACAAGCTTACAGACCAATAGTAAAAACCTTTAGTTTTATTCATATTTGGTGACCTCGATAACAATTTGTAACTAATTATGTATGATACTATCGTTTTGTATTAACATTCATTCTTTTTGGCTTTTTTATGTAACTTTTGTATATATTTTATCGTATTTTGATAATAAGTCGATTGATGTGTCTATGTGCGGGTGGATCTATTTTTTTGTTTTTGGGATCTTTTATAGAATGAATACATTCTATTCAAATCAATAATACTAGTTTAGAAATCTGTAACTTTAAGCGGTTTATCACAAATAAAAATGAAGGCGAATGAATATATGGATAGTGATTTTTGAATAATTAGTATTGATTTAAAAGAATATATGTAATGTTTCCTTTCATACACTACACACATTATTTAATTTACAATTTATATGAATTGTTAAAAAATGATCAATTTGTAATTTTAATATGATTATTCGAGTGAAAATGATGAATGGGATTACCATTCACCTTCACCCAGTTCTTGTCCAATATAGTCATAACGCATCTGCGAACGAGAAAATTTAATCGGGCATGCCAATTGTGGTTCGGTCTTTCCTGAGTTCGATTTGAGAGGAACATCTACAACCCAATTGCGTTCATGCGCAAGAGGTGAAGTTAACGCTTCTTCTAAACTTAAAACAGGCTCTACACAGAAATCGAGCTGACTAAAAACTTGATTCCATTCAGCCCAAGTCTTTGTTGCGATTTTATCTTGAATGGCTTGTTTGACTATTTTACGGTCTTCAGGATCAAAAGATGTTCCTTTTGCAAGTAAGAGTGGTAATTCTAAAGTTGTAGCTAAACCATTCATAAATTGTGGTTCTAAACTTCCAATTGAAATATAACGTCCATCTTGAGTTTTGTAATAGTCATAAAAAGTACCACCATTCAATTGTTCACTTTCTGCTTGTTGAAATTGTCCAGCTGCAAGACTAGCAGCGGCAGCCATATTATTCATGCTGACAACACAGTCCGTCATTGAAATATCAATATATTGTCCCATACCACTGTTTTGACGTTCTGTAATCGCTGCTAAAATTGCGATTACAGCGTGTAATGAACCACCTGCAACATCTGCAATTTGAATCCCCATGGGTGGTGGACCACTGTCTTGACGACCACTGTGGCCAGCGATGCCTGACAACGAAACATAATTAATATCATGTCCTGCTTTGTCTTTGTATGAACCCGTTTGTCCATAACCCGTGATGGAACAATAAATCAGTCTAGGATTAATTTCTGCAAGTGTATGATAGTCCAAACCCAAACGTTGCATGACCCCCGGTCTAAACTGTTCTACGACAATGTCAAAGTCAGAAATTTTTTGTTTAATCTGTTCAGTATTTGTTGGATCTTTTAAATCTAAAGCAATTGATTGTTTATTGCGATTTAAATAACTATGCGAAGTCGCTTGTCCATTGGCATAGGGAGGAAATAGACGGACTAAATCTGGTCGTGTCGGTGATTCAACATGGATCACTTCTGCACCCATATCAGCAAGGTATAAAGTGGCAAATGGACCAGGTAATAATGTTGAAAAATCGAGTATTTTCAATCCCTTTAAAGCTGTTGTCATAATGATTTTTACCAAATTTAGATTGATTTTTACCTTATATTAGAAATATAAAACTCATATAACAATGTCATGTTCAGCCATTTACCTTGATCATTTCGGCAATTTAAGATGTAAAAAGGTGATAAGCAGTGTTGTAAATCGCCAATTAAATATTTTTTAGCGTCATTTAGGTCAATTTCTAGTGAACATTAAAGAAACTGAAGGATTTAACATGAGCCGTGATACGATTAGTATCCATTTCGTGAATGCAGCCCTAACAGGCGTAAAACGCCTTGGAATGGATGTTGACACCTTACTTTCACACGTGGGCATAGAAGCCGAATTACTTCGTCAACCTAAAGCGCGTATTTCCCCAGAGCAATATACACGTTTTGTTAAAATGTTATGGCTAGTCACGCAGGACGAGCATGTTGGTTTTGATATTCAACCAAGACGACTAGGTTCTTTTGCGATCATGTGTCAATTGATCATTCATGCCAAGACTTTGGGTGAAGCTTTGGAACTTTCATCTCAATTTTATAAATTATTTGGCGATGAATGGTCGGTTGCTGTTGAACGTGATAAACATGAAGCACGTTTGGTTCCATTGATTCCAAAAACCATGGATCCTGATCATTTCATCACCGAAAGTATGCTGATGATTTGGCACGGTTTAGCCTCTTGGTTAATTGAACGTCGTATTCCTCTAGAGCGTGTACATTTTGGATATCCACGCCCAAGTCATGCAGATGAATATGATGCTTTGTTCTTTGCACCCGTGATGCAATTTGACATGCCACGTACAGAGATCACTTTTGCTGCGGATTATCTTGATTTACCGATCCGTCAAAATGAAGCAAGTTTAGAAGAGTTTTTAAAAGCTGCACCTGCTCAGTTGTTGGTGAAATTTAAAAATACCAATTCATTGACCTCTCGTATTCGTGATGTTTTAAAGAGTCAAATTGGTGAAGAAATGCCAACTTTGAACGATGTTGCTTCAATGTTATATCTATCACCTCAAACTTTACGTCGTCGTTTGGCTGCGGAAGGTAAGAGCTATCAAGGGGTGAAAGATGCTTTACGCCGTGATGCTGCCATTCATTTATTGCTAAATCCTGATTTAACTTTGGAAGATGTTGCACAACAAGTTGGCTTTAGTGAAACCAGTACATTCCACCGTGCATTTAAGAAATGGACAGGCGTGACACCGGGTCTGTATCGTCAGTTGCATGGTTATCACTAAGTTTTGATTGAAGTTCTTAGTTCAGTTTTAGAATAGTTTTAAGTTTTCTGCCCAAGGCCACTTGGGCTTTTTTACGCCAAATTTTTTGTTGTATTGGTGGTTATAAATTTGATATTGATATAAAGCATGATGTACTTAACCTAAGCTCGGGATAATATATTCCCAACTATAAGATACGCGTGAACGTCAGTCGCATTGTTCGAGGCAGGACTACTTCTGTAATATACTGTTTTTGCAATATATTAGGTACTTGATGGTATCTGTCGAGTTGGCGACTGACAAATGGTTTTGCCTACTTTTCCCGAAAGAAAAGTAGGTCGAACCGAAGGTTAATCCTTGCATCTGATTTTAAATGATAAGACTCTGCTGTGCCTGATGTATCTTTTCAACAACTTACATCAGAGTTTATCTCGAATTGACGTTACTTAATATTAAAAATCAGAAAGTAAAGGAAGGGGAATCGGTGAGAATCCAATTGGGCGATTTTAATGATTTACAGGTACAAAATTTACTTCGTATTCACCTACAAGGTATGCATGAAACATCACCGATTGAAAATAGTTTTGCATTGGATTTAACAGGTTTGCAAAAACCGAATATTGATTTTTATACCCTTTGGCAAGAAGAAGTATTGTTAGCTTGCGGTGCGATTCAGCAACTTTCTCCCACACATGCTGAATTAAAGTCTATGCGAACCCATCCTGAACATTTGCGTAAAGGTGCAGCAACCCAAATTTTGCAACATTTATTGTATATTGCAAAGCTGAACCAGTATCAAACAGTGAGCTTGGAAACTGGGACACATGCATCTTTTGAGCCTGCAATTACACTGTATAAAAAATTTGGTTTCCGCAAAGGTGAGGCATTTTCAGATTATGAAAATTCTGAGTTTAACCAATTCTTTCATTTAAATTTGGTTACACATCAAAAGAGTAAATAGACCTAAAACATGATTTATTCTGTTCGAGCTATAAATCCATTAGATATTGAAAAACTCATTGAAATAGAGCGGTCTGCTGCTCAAGCATTTCTAAGTGTATCTGAATTCGCATGGATTGCTAAAAGTCCAGTTTTGTCAGCAGATACTCATCTTGAATTGATTGTTAATGCATACTCATTTGTCATCGTAAATGAACAAGATCAACCTGTTGGGTTTTTATATGCAAAGAAACAAGGTCAGGATTTTTATATCATCGAAATGGATGTCCGTCTTGATTTTCAAAAACAGGGCATTGGTCGACAACTGATTGAATATGCAATTGATCATGCTAAACAGAATGGCTTTGTATCGGTTACCTTAACGACATTTGCTCATGTGGTTTGGAATCGTCCTTTTTATGAAAAGTTGGGTTTCCAAATGATCAATCAATGCGATTTGCCGATGTATCTGCAAAAGGCATTAAACAACGAAGTTGCTTTTGGTTTTTCTCGAGAAAGTCGAGGTGCAATGCGGTTGGTGATTGAATAAAACGAGTCATTCACTTATTTTATAGACTATTTATCCAATAAAAATTATATAAGAGTTTGATTCATTGTATAAATTATCAAGATTTTGAAACGTGCAATTGACAAAAAATATCAACGGACTTTTCCATTATCGTCATTGCACTCTCAACGTTATAAAGTACACTCGAAACACATAACAATCTAGAAGTCATAAAAAGGAACAGCTATGAGCGAGGCTTATATCATTGATGCCATTCGCACACCACGCGGAAAAGGAAAGAAAGATGGTTCACTGCATGAAGTGAAACCGATTACGCTATTGACCACATTGTTGAATGAGTTGAAAGATCGTCATCATTTAGATACCTCGAAAGTGGATGATATTGTTTTGGGTTGTGTCACGCCTATTACAGACCAAGGTGGTGATATTGCTAAAACTGCTGCAATTGCTGCGGGTTGGGACAATGATGTTGCAGGTGTGCAAATTAACCGTTTCTGTGCATCAGGTTTAGAAGCGGTCAACATGGCTGCGCAAAAGGTACGTTCAGGTTGGGAAGATGTGGTTGTTGCAGGTGGTGTTGAGTCGATGTCACGTATTGCAATGGGCTCAGATGGTGGGCCGTGGGCATTAGACCCTGAAACCAATTTAAAATCACACTTTGTTCCTCAAGGGATTGGTGCGGATTTAATCGCAACATTAGATGGTTATACCCGTTCAGATGTCGATGCATTTGCAGCAAATTCTCAACGTAAAGCTGCTGCTGCGCAAGCTGCGGGTTATTTCAATCAATCAGTGGTTGCCATCAAAGATAAAGCCGGTGTGACCATTTTAGATCAAGATGAATTTATCAAACCATCAACAACAGCGGAAGGTTTGGCAAAGCTCAATCCTAGTTTTGAAATGATGGGTGCAATGGGCTTTGATGCGATTGCATTACAACAATATCCAGAAGCGCAAAAAATTAACCATGTGCATCATGCAGGCAATTCATCAGGTATTGTCGATGGTGCAGCACTTGTATTACTTGCTTCCGAGAAAGCAGTCAAAGAACAAGGTTTAAAACCACGTGCCAAAGTATTGGCAACGGCTTTAGTCGGTTCTGATCCGACTATTATGCTGACAGGGCCTGCACCTGCTGCTCGTAAAGCATTGGCAAAAGCAGGTTTAATGATTGACGATATTGATCTATTTGAAGTCAATGAAGCATTTGCATCTGTAGTCATGCGTTTTATGACCGAATTAAAAGTGCCTGCTGAGAAAGTCAATGTGAATGGTGGTGCAATTGCGATGGGGCATCCATTGGGTGCGACGGGTGCAATGATTCTCGGAACATTGCTGGATGAATTAGAGCGTCAAGGCAAAAAGCGTGGTTTGGCAACATTATGTGTAGGTGGTGGCATGGGTATTGCGACCATTATTGAGTTGGTATAAGGAGAATAATAATGAGCGCAATTCAATATCTAAAAAATGACGATGGCATTATTATTCTGACTTTAGATTCTCCAAACCAATCTGCAAATACCATGAATGGTGATTTTCGGGTAGCTCTGGAAAATATTGTTTCTAAACTGAAATCTGAAACATCGATTACTGGGATCATTCTCCGTTCAGCGAAAAAAACCTTTTTTGCAGGCGGTGATTTGGATGAATTAATTCAAGCACGTTTGGAAGATGCCACACCTTTTTTTGAAATGATTCAGAAAATGAAAGCAGAGTTTCGTTATATCGAAACTTTAGGTGTTCCTGTGGTTGCAGCATTGAATGGTACGGCTTTAGGTGGTGGTTGGGAAATCGCTTTAGGTTGTCACGCACGTATCGCATTGAATGATCCTAAAACTAAATTTGGACTTCCAGAAGTGACTTTAGGTCTGCTGCCGGGTGGTGGTGGTATCGTGCGCATGGTACGCCTTTTAGGTCTACAAAATGCTTTTCCATTCCTGATGGAAGGTAAGCAGTTTGGTGTGGATAAAGCAAAATCTCTTGGTTTAATTCAAGATACCGCGGAAACACCTGAAGAGTTGATGGATAAGGCGATTGCTTGGGTAAAAGCTAATCCGAAATCACAACAACCTTTTGATGTCAAAGGCTATAAAATTCCGGGTGGTGATCCTAAAACACCTGCGGTTGCACAAATGCTGGCGATTGCTCCAGCGATGTTACGTGATAAAACCAAAGGTTGCTATCCTGCACCTGAGGCAATCATGGCGGCTGCGGTTGAAGGCGCGCAAGTGGATGTGGATACGGCACTGACCATTGAATCTCGTTATTTTACCTATCTTGCGACAGGTCAAATTTCAAAAAATATGATCGGTACTTTTTGGCATGGGCTGAATGCCATTAAAGCTGGTGCAAGCCGCCCTAAAGATGTTGCAAAATGGCAAGCGACTAAAGTCGGTGTGCTTGGTGCAGGCATGATGGGTGCTGGTATTGCTTATTCAACAGCAATCAAAGGCATTCCAGTTGTACTAAAAGATGTTTCTGTTGAAAATGCAGAAAAAGGCAAAGCGTATAGCCAAAAATTACTCGATAAAAAAGTATCACAAGGTCACATGACGGCTGAAAAGCGTGATCAGGTTTTAAGCTTGATTACTGCAACAGCATCTGCCGAAGATTTGAAAGGTTGTGATTTAATCATTGAAGCGGTATTTGAAAATCAAGAGCTCAAAGCGAAAGTCACTCAAGAAGCTGAAGCATTCCTTATCGATGGCGGTGTGATGGCTTCAAATACTTCGACATTACCGATTACAGGTTTGGCAAATGCATCGAAAGATCAAGCGAACTTTATTGGTCTGCATTTCTTTAGTCCTGTCGATAAAATGCAATTGGTTGAAATCATTAAAGGCAAAAATACTTCTGCTGAAACTTTGGCGCAGGCGTATGACTATGTACAGCAAATTGGTAAAATTCCGATTGTTGTGAATGATAGCCGTGGCTTCTTCACCAGTCGCGTATTCGGTACTTTTGTTCAGGAAGGTTTACGTTTACTACATGAAGGTGTACACCCAGCTCGTATTGAAATGGCAGCACTCAAAGCAGGTATGCCAGTTGGCCCATTGGCTATTCAAGATGAAGTCGCATTAACGCTTTCTGAACATGTTGCCAATGAAACGCGTAAGGCGCTTCAAGCTGAGGGTAAAGATTTACCACGTTCAGGTGCAGATGATGTGATTGAAACCATGATTCACACTTTCAACCGTAAAGGAAAAGCTGCTGGTGCAGGTTTTTATGATTATCCAGAAGGTGGCAAAAAACATCTTTGGGATGGATTAAGCCACTGGAAAAAAGATGTAGATATTTCTGAACAAGAAATGATAGACCGCTTCCTTTTTGTACAAGCACTAGATACCTTGCGTTGTTATGAAGAGAATGTCCTTGAGTCGGTGATTGATGCAAATATTGGTTCGATCTTTGGGATAGGTTTTGCGCCGTGGACAGGTGGTGCGATTCAGTTTTTAAATCAATATGGATTAGACCAAGCTGAGCAACGTGCCAATCAACTTGAAGTGAAATATGGTGAGCGTTTTAAAGCACCGCAGTTGCTTAAAGATAAAGTGAGTAGTGGTAAAATAGACTAAGTCTATTGATCCAAATTTAACATTGAATTGAATGTTAAACCTGAATTAAATGAGTTGAAATTTTTGTTAAAATAAAGATTTTGATTCAAATGATTCAGGTTTTTTATATTGAAAATAGATAATTTCATCAATAATTAAAATTTGTTGTTTAGCTTTAAGTTGCACAGGCTTAATAGTTTTTATCATGTACAAAGATCTAGCTGGTTCATCATCATGTGCATCAATATTTCACTTGTTGAATAGCTTCTAAAATATTTTGAAAATAGAGAAAAATACTACAAAATACAAAAATATCGTGATATATATTTCATTCTAATAAAAAAGAGGAACTCGAAAATGGATAGTGAGCAAAAACAAATAATCGAAGGGCTGGCGGATTTTTTTGCTAACTCTTATCGTACCCCTGTACTCCGTAGACCTGATGAGTTTGATTTGGAATATGAAGATGTGTTTTTTCCATCTATGGATGGTGTTTCTTTAGAGGGTTGGTTTATTCCAGCGAAAGGATCAAATAAATTAATCATCTGTAATCATTTTATGCCGGGCAATCGTTATGGTTATCCTGGACATCTGGAAGGTTGGCAAAATTTTGGTGGCTTTGAAGTTAATTTTATCCCGCAATACAAAGCATTACATGATGCAGGATACAATATCCTTGCGTATGATTTGAGAAATCATGGCAATAGTAATACAGGCAATGGTGGAAAGGTTGGCATTGGTTTATTTGAATATCGTGATGTGATTGGTTCACTGCGCTATGCCAAAACAAGACCAGATACCAAAGGTATGGAAACCTCATTACTGAGTATCTGTTTAGGATGCAACTCAACGATGGTTGCGATGAATAAGCATCCAGAGGAATTCAGTCATATTAAATCTATGATTGCATTACAGCCCGTATCGGCAAGACCTTTTATTGAAAAAGCATGTGAAAGTGCCAATATTGATCATCAACAAGGCACAGAATATTTCGACTTATGTAGCCAAAGACGTACAGGCTTCCACATTGATGAACTTTCACCGATTGAACATGCCAAAGCAGTTCAAGTCCCAACCTTAGTTGTGCAAGTACATCAAGATATTTTAACTAAGCCGTCTGATGTAGAAACAATTTATGCAAATATTCCTGCTGAAAAAGAATTGTTTTGGATTGACGGTACAACACGTCGTTTTGATGGTTATAACTATTTCTCAGAAAATCCAAAGCAAATGCTTGATTGGTTTGGTAAATATATGTGAAACATGTATTTTCTCAATGAAAAAAAGTGATTTTTAGCATTCTCTATTGCTAAATTTAAATGATCAACCTGAGTTCAAATAGTGAAAATTTAAGCTATTCGGAGCTCAGGTTTTTTAACATTAGAGCTTTGTATTATTCAAACGAATTACAAAAACTGATTTGAAAATATAATCAGCACATCAAAGTAAGCCAATTGATAATGATTTTAAAAATTGATTGTCCAATTTGAAACAGCCTTGTCAAAATATTTCAGTTAGATCAGCTACACATCAATCATTTTACTTTTTTTATATTGGTAACTTTTTAATCTTCTGATTAAAATGAATAAAAGCTAAGCAATATCAATGAGAAGTTTCAAGTGGCATCATTCTAAGTTTTTGTTTGAGGCTGTCTATCTAAAACTTGAGTGGAGATTGTTTTTTGGTCATAGATAATATTGCTAAATCTGTAAAAATAGTAATAATCAAATGTTTGACTAAAGTCTTATAACGTCCCTGAGATAAAGGATTGGGAAAAATACAATGGATTTAATACAAAGTAATGGTCAACCACGCTATGGACGTTTTAAGGATCTGCCTACAACGATTGATGTGAATCAATATATGTATAAAACGCCATATGGGAAAACCTTAACTGGATGGCGTAAACAATTAAAATATAAGAAATTTAAATTTTGTTCTATACAGCATGAACAATATACCATTGGCATTGCGATTGCAGATATTGGCTGGGCAGGGCATGGTTTCATCTATATCTACGACCATGCAAGTAATGAGGTTTTAGAATGGAATGCCAATACGATTTTAGGTCGCGGCACTGTTGTTGATGAGCAACCTCTTTATAGTCAAAGTTATTTTACAAAATCACCTTTTGAGTTTGAAATGCAACATGCCAATGGTGTGCGCTATATTCAAGTGACACGGCATGGTGAAGAGCAACTCAAAGCACGTATTTTTTGCGCAGGGACAGAACCTTTAAGTTTATGTAGCCCAAATGGAATCAATGGTTGGACGTATACGCAAAAGAAAACAACATTGGCTGTAGAAGGTTTTTTTATCAATAAAAACAAAGAAACCATTCACTTCAATGAAAAAACACTGGCTTCCTTAGATGATACTTGCGGTTTCTTAAGACCTGAAACAGCATGGTTTTGGTTGTCGACTAATTTTTGGGATAAAAATGGACAACGAATTGGAGTAAATCTTGCGTCTGGTGTCAATGAAAGCTTTGGTAATGAAAATTGCCTTTGGGTGAATGGCGTGCTTTATCCATTGTCAGATGTACTGTTTGAAAAACTAGATGAGAATGTTTGGTCAATTCGTTCGTTGAATCAAAAGTTACAATTGGTCGTAGAAACGGGTTGGAGACGTTTTGAAAACTTAAATCTGCGTCTTGTCGGAAGTCAGTTTAGCCAATGGCAGTCTAAAGTCAGTGGCACGATAGAAACAGAAACAGGCGAAATGATTGAATTGGAACATGAGTATGCATTATTAGAACAGCATTATGCCAAATGGTAATGCTGTTGCTTAATTGAGCGAATTGGCAAGTAAAGGGCGTGAATTAAAATCTTTTTTAGCTGACATCACGATAAAGATTATAAAGCAGCTTGCCAAAATGCCTCACCCGCTAGAATAGGGTCATTTGTCTTTGCAAGTTCATCTACAAAGGTTTGGTATTGCAAAATAATTGCATGTTGACTTGGATGAAAGTCTGCTGAGTACCAGTCTAGATATTCAGATTTTAAACGGCTCAGAATACCTTGTCGTCCTAAAAACCAGGGTAATCCTTGACGAACCATTTTTATGCGTTCAATAACGCTAAATCTATCCGTTTTCAGTAATCCATTGGCACGTTGCATGGTAAAACCGAACATTAGTACTGTCACTAAAGCAAGCGCGCTATAACGTAGCGCATTTGAGGTATGTGCAACTTGAGTCATTACATCATAAGCGACATCACGATGCTCCATTTCTTCAATCGAATGCCAAGCAAATAATGCACGTATAAAAGGGTGAGCATCCTGCATTGTGGCTTTTTCACTAAAGAAAGCATCGGCCATCAATGCGGTTAAATGCTCGCAAGCTGCTGTAATGGCAATATTGTATTGTTTAGGATAGCGTTTCAGTGCATGACCAAGTCTTTGATTGACATGTTGTGTAAACCTTTTCACGGGCATACCTTGATCCATCAATATTTGATTCATCTTGTCATGAGCGATGCCATGCTGAGCTTCTTGTTTGATGAAATCAGCAACTTTTTGCTGTAAATCAGGGTCTGTAATGTGTTCTCTATATAACCGTACACATTGAATAAAATAACGCTCACCATCTGGAAAAGTCAAGCTTAATGCATCAAACATGCGTGTTTTAAAAGGATCACCACCAAACCAAAAACGTGGAATTTGCTCAAGCTTAAAGTCCAGATTGGTTCGGACAATAGGATCAACTTGATATTGGGTGAATGTATTCATTTTATTTTGTTTCACATATTCTAATTCGATTACGATTATGACAAATATAAAGTCTAAGCATCACGTCATGTCATGCCAATTTTAAGTTTAAAGATGTCAGTTTTAATCAATCAATAAACATGGTTTTATTCAGAACTTTTAAAATCTTGAATGTATTACAGTGCTGCTTGCCAAAATGCTTCACCCGCCTGTATTGGGTCATTGGTCTCGGCTAGCATATCTACCCAAGTTTGATATTGACGAATCATTGGATGTTGATTTGGATGAAAATCTTTTTTAAACCAATCCAAATATTGGCGATGCATTGCTGTTAATTTGCCATTTCTTCCAAAAAACCAAGGAATACCTTGAACTGTCATTTTGGCACGTTGTAAGCCTGTATAACCATCATATTTCAACATCACATTGGCACGATAAAAAGTAAATCCGAACATGAGTAATGTGATATTGGCCAATGCAAATTTACGTAAGCTTTCTGGTACTTCACCTACATTTTTCATCACATCATAAGCCACATCCCGATGTTCCATTTCTTCTATGGCATGCCATGCAAACAGTGCACGAACATAGGGATGAACTTCAGCTAAAGTTTCTTTTTTGTTGTAGAAGGTTTCAGCCATCAGTGCTGTTAGGTGTTCAGCCGCAGCAGTCATAGCGATGTTGTATTGTTTAGAACGATGCTGTTTTAAGTATTTGAAACGTGCAGCTAAAAATTGAGTGAATTGATCTACTGGCATCCCTTGATGCTTCATTTCTTCATTCATTTTGTCATGTGCAATACCGTGTTGTGCTTCTTGTTTGATAAAGTCTGTTACACGTTGTTGTAACACATGATCAGTAATTTTATCTCTTAAAGCACGAACACTTTCAATGAAGTAACGTTCGCCTACAGGAAAAGTGAGGCTAAGTGCATCAAACATCCGAGTACGAAAAGGATCATTGCCGAACCAAAATCGTGGTACTTCATTGAGTTTGAAATCCAAATCGCTACGAACGACAGGATCAACTTGATATTTTACTTGAGCGTTCATTGTCGTATTCTCACAAGGTTTTAATTCATAAGGTACTATAAAATATGATTTTTATAATGCTGCTAGCCAAAAAGCCTCACCTGCTTGTATTGGATCATTGGTTTCGGCCATAGTGTCAACCCAAACTTGATATTGACGAATTACAGGGTGTTGGCTTGGATGAAAATCTTTTTTAAACCAATCTAAATATTCATTTTTCATAGCGATGAGCATTCCTTTTTTACCAAAGAACCACGGAAGCCCCTTATAAGCCATTTTTAAACGATCAAGACGACTGAAACCATCATATTTGAGCATAACATCAGCACGGTATAAGGTGAAACTGAACATCATCACTGTAGTAAAAGCGAGAGAAAAGCGGCGCAGGTTTTCTGGAACTTCACCAACTTCACGCATCACATCAAATGCAACGTCACGATGTTCCATTTCCTCAATAGAATGCCAAGCCAGCAATGCACGTACATAAGGATGTGCTTCTGCCAAAGTTTCTTTTTTACTATAGAAGGTTTCAGCCATCAGGGCAGTCAAATGCTCAGCTGCTGCTGTCATGGCAATGTTGTATTGTGGTGAACGCTGACTTAGTTCGAATTTAAAAAGTTTATTTAGAAACGTAATAAATTGATCAACAGGCATACCTTGCTCTTTCATGACTTTGTTCATTTTGTCATGCGCCATACCATGCTGAGCTTCTTGACGAATAAAGTCAGCAACACGTTGTTGTAAATCAGGATCAGTAATTTTGTCGCGAAATAGTCGAACACTTTCAATAAAATAACGTTCACCATCTGGGAAAGTTAAGCTCAGTGCATCAAATACGCGAGTACGAAAAGGGTCTCCACCAAACCAAAAACGTGGAACTTCACTCAGTTTAAAATCGAGTTTGGTGCGAACCACAGGTTCTACTTGATATGTTACTAATGCATTCATTTTATTTTACTTGCATCACCTTTGATACTTTCAGTATGTCGGTGTTTTTCAACTTTGTTTTGACAGATGTTGACATTTTTTATACATTTTACGACATAATGAAAATTTAGAATGTCAAACTATCAATCAACAGGATAAAAACATAAGCTGATGCAAGAATTACAAATACCGAATGGATACTTTCATCTTTGGCAGATGTATTTGTCTGAGCGAGGGATTGATGCTTTGACTGCTGATTTCTTGAAAGATGAACGGGCGCATTTACAAGCAATCTTGGCATTGCCTATAGACACTCAATCTTCTTATTTATTTTTTCAGCAGAATATTGAAAAAACCAAGCAAGCTTTAGATTGTCCTCAGATTATTTTTGAAATGGCAGAATATGTGCGGCCTGAGCATTTTGGTGTTTTAGGTTATATGGCTTCACGGAGCACTACTGTTGCTGAAGCGCTACAAAATATTTTGCGTTTCAGTCGTTTAGTGATTGATGGTGAACATGTTATTCCGATGCAAATGGAGTTCAAAGGGCAACAAGTACATTTGATTTGGCCATTTCATCATGAAAAATATATTCTAATTAATGAACTTACCAATGCCTTGATGATGCATTTGGCACGTAAAATCGTACCTGCGAATCAGTTCTTATTACAGGAGGTGAATTTCGCACATCCACCACAAATGGCAATTTACCATTATCAAAAATTTTATGGTTGTCAGGTCACTTTTAATAAAGCTGAGTATAGTTTTGTTTTAGGTTTAGAGGGCTTGAATGTAAAAATACAACAGGCTGACCCTTCTTTGATGCAATTGTTGGTTAAGCAAGCGGAGGATGCACTTGCTTCTAAGCCTCGACATGAAACCTTACCACAGCATTTGCATTTTATTGTGGCGGAATATTTAAGATTGAAGGAGCAAGCGCCTAAAATTGAAGATATTGCACTTGAATTAAATATCTCAACAAGAACTTTACAGCGCCAGTTGAATGATTTTGATACGTCATTTAAGAAGATTGTTGAAACTGAACGCATGAAGCGTTGTGAGTTATTGTTGGGCAGTAATATTCAGTTTACTGAAATCGCAATGCGTTTGGGGTATTCAGATCAGTCTGCATTGGCAAGAGCATATAAAGCTTTTAGTGGGCAGACTTTATTACAAAAGAAAGTACAGTTAAAAGATAAGCAATAAAAAAGGTGAGCATAAGTACTCACCTTTTAGATTTATCTCAAATCTTTAATTTGTTAAAGTTTTAGTGATCAAAGTAATGCATGATTTTTTAATTTAGGGTATCTAAATACAATTGCCAGTACTGCAAAAATAGCCAACACCCAACAATAATAAATAGAACTGATCAGTTCTATAGGGGATAATTTTGCAATCGAGCAAGCCAAGAGTAGTTGAGCACCGTAAGGAATAATGCCTTGTACCACACATGAAAAGATGTCCATAAATGCAGCAGCACGTTTTGGGTCTACATCATATTCTTTGGCAACTTCTCTCGCCATATCGCCTGATAAAATAATCGCAACGGTATTATTGGCAACAAAGATATTGGAAAATACCACCAAGAAACTAATCCCAATTTCACCGGCACGTTGTTTCCCGACTTTAAATAAGCGTGTGACGCTATAGATACGTTGAATCAACCATTCTAACCCACCTTCTTTTTGCATGATCGCAGAAAGACCGCCCAACAGCATAGACAATAATGCGACCTCAAACATGCCTTCAAAACCTGAATAAATTGCATTATTCAGTTTTAAAAAATCGAAGTGAGGTGTTTCAATGAGTCCTATTAAGCCTGAAAAGACAACACCTATGCTCAGTACAGCTAAGACATGCAATCGGCTAAAGGCTAGAAAAAATACCGCAAGATAAGGCAGAATCAGCCAAAAATTATAGTCTTTATATTCGATGGATTGTGAATCATGATTGGTCAATATATAGATTAAAATCGTTATGATTGCAGCAGGTAGCGCAATCCAGACATTGACTCGAAATTTATCTCTTAATTCCACATTTAAGCTGCGTGTCGCGGCAATGGTGGTGTCTGAAATCATCGATAAGTTATCACCAAACATTGCACCACTGACTACTGCACCTACTGCATAAACAGCTTGGATATCTGTTGCTTGAGAAAAACCAAAGGCGATTGGCGCACAAGCCGCGATAGTTCCCATTGAAGTCCCCATAGCTGTTGCGACAAATGCTGAGATCACAAACAGCATTGGCAGTACAAACTCAGGTGGAATGATCGATAGGCCAAATTGCACGGTTGCATCGACACTCCCTATGGCATTGGATACACTGGCAAATGCACCTGCGAGCATGAAGACCATAAACATCAGAATGAGGTTGGGATGGCTCGCACCTTGGAGGAATTCTTCAATCGCCGTATTTAATTTCCCGCGGTAGAGTAAGATTGCCAAAATAATGGCAGGCAAAGCAGCGATAGGCGCTTTGATTTGATAAAATGCAAATTCAGTTCCAATGAGTGTGTGATAGATACCACTGCCTAAAAAGATGGCTAAAAATACAATAAGTGGTAATAGCGCAAGCCCACGAGCTTGCACTTTACTGTGTGGGAGAGTGGTCATAACATATGAATAAAAGAGATAAGCCCGTATAGTATAAACAGCTTTTGCTATTTCATTAAAATTAAAATCAGACGATTTTGTATCTCATTATTGTGATATTTGAATGATTTAATTTATGTTTATTAAATTATTTATAAATTTGAAAAAAGCAAAAATTAGGTAGCTTTGATCATTGTCCAAAATTTTAAAATAGCGCTAAATGTAGCACATAGGTTGTTCGTTATTTTGTATAAATATGAGATAACATTGTGCTACTGAGTTACTCTGTTCAATGAGTAAAAAATAGCGTTACAATGTAATGTCTTGTATTTTTACAAAACAAACTCCTCAAGTTTAACAATCCAAGGAATGTACAACCCTATGTCACGTTTAGCCACTCGATTTGCACAGCTTAAATCTCAACAGCGTAAAGCATTGGTTTCTTATGTTATGGCGGGTGATCCTCAACCACATGTAACGGTTCCTTTGTTACATCAAATGGTTGAAGCGGGCGTAGACGTACTTGAGCTTGGATTGCCATTTTCAGATCCAATGGCAGATGGTCCAGTGATTGCATTGGCTGCTGAACGTGCTTTAGCAGCGGGTACCAATACCTTAGATGCTTTGAATATGGTCAAAGAATTTCGTCAAAAAGACACCTCAACACCTGTTGTTTTGATGGGTTATTTAAACCCTGTAGAAGTGATTGGTTATGAAAAATTCGTGGCTTATGCGAATGAGTGTGGTGTCGATGGTTTACTTTTGGTGGATTTACCGCCTGAAGAAGCCAAAGATTTGGACGAAGTATTGAAGAAATATGATATGGATCAAATCTTCCTACTTGCACCAACATCTACAGATGAACGAATTCAACATGTGGTAAAACAAGCCAGTGGCTTTATTTACTATGTGTCACTTAAAGGTGTGACTGGTGCTGCAACTTTAGATACCACTGAAGTCGCAACACGTATTCAAAAAATCAAATCATTTACAGAGATTCCTGTTGGTGTAGGTTTTGGTATTAGCGATGCAAGTTCTGCAAAAGCTGTCGGGCAGGTTGCAGATGCTGTGATTGTCGGAAGTGCATTTGTAAAACCTTTTGCAAACTTAGCACCAGAACAAGCCGTGGAAGCAGCGGTGAATAAAGTCAAGGAGCTTCGAGCAGCGCTCGATGAGTTAGTATGAATCAAGACGTAAAATCAGGGAAAATTCTCAGTCCTATTACCCCGTGGACAGATCGTTCGATTCCAGGCATTCATATGCCAAATCAGCAACAAACACTCAAAGCGACATTTACAGAACCGACCATTGAGTGCCCTGAGTGTCATGCTTTGGTGACTCGTACAGCAATGTCTTTCAATGCTTATGTTTGCCCATCATGCGATGAACATTTGAAAATGAAGGCACGAGATCGTTTAAATTGGTTCTTCGACAATGTTACAGCGGAACTTGGTCAAGAGTTTGCTGCAAAAGACCCGCTACATTTTGTAGATAGCAAACCTTATCCTGAACGTATGAAAGAAGCACAGGATAAGACTGGTGAAACTGAAGCATTAGTCGTTATGCAAGGTCAGTTAAAAAATATCTCATTGGTTGCTTGTGCATTTGAATTTGACTTTATGGGCGGCTCAATGGGTACTGTGGTTGGGGATCGTTTTGTGCAAGCTGCTGAAAAAGCCATTGCAACTCAACAACCTTTGATCTGTTTTGCAGCTTCGGGCGGCGCGCGTATGCAAGAAGGCATGTTGTCTTTGATGCAAATGGCACGTACTTCAGCAGCCATTCAAAAAATGAAAGATGCGCATTTACCTTATATCGTTGTATTAACACATCCAGTTTATGGTGGCGTAACGGCATCATTGGCAATGTTAGGTGATGTACATATCGCAGAACCCAAAGCGATGATTGGTTTTGCGGGTAAGCGTGTGATTGAACAAACTGTTCGTGAGAAATTAGAAGAGCCATTCCAACGTGCAGAATTCTTGCTTGATCATGGTGTAATCGATCAAATTGTTCATCGTCATGCATTACGTGATACTGTATATCGAATAGTGGCGAAACTGATGAATTTGTCTTGAACAATACAGCACCTTTAAATACAGATGATTTACAAACATGGCTCGATTATTGGAGCCATGTTCACGTTACAGGAATTGATTTAGGCTTAGAACGCGTCATTCCTGTCGCGGAAGCACTTGGTGTAATGAAACCAAATGCTAAAGTTTTGACTGTCGCAGGAACCAATGGCAAGGGTTCAACAACGACAACACTTGCTGCAATTTTGAATGCGCAGGGTTTAAATGTTGGTTTGTATCAGTCACCACATATTTATCGTTTTAATGAGCGGGTCAAACTTGCTGGGCAAGAGGTGAGTGACCAAACGCTGATTGATGCTTTTGTACAAGTTGATCAAGCTCGCCGTGAATGTAATTTAACTTTATCTTTTTTTGAAGCTACGACACTGGCTGCATTTGTTATTTTTAAACAAAAAAAATGTGATGTATGGGTACTTGAAGTTGGTTTAGGTGGTCGTTTGGATGTAGTCAATGTGATTGATCCTGATGTTGCTGTAATTACCAATATTGGCTTAGACCATACCGACTGGCTTGGTGATAGCATTGAAAAGATTGCTTTTGAAAAAGCAGGCATTATTCGTCCAAATATTCCAGTGGTTTTTGCAGGTCATCAAGACATACCACAAGCCATTCAAAATAAAGTAGAGCAATGCCAAGCCCAACTTTATGCAGTGAATCGAGATTATTTTTATGCTGCTTCAAATGAAGATGAACAATCATGGGATTTTGCCAGTTCAGGTACAACGCTAAAACTTCCAGTGGGTACTTTGGCACTAGAAAATATTTCGACCGCGGTGGCAGCGATTTTAGTGAGTGGTTTAAACATTTCACAAGAAGCAATTGCACGTGGAATTGAAACGGCTCAGTTACAAGGTCGTTTTGAAATTAGAAAAATTAAAGACAAAACCGTCATTTTTGATGCAGGACATAATCCGCATGGTGTAGATTTTTTGTTAAATCAATTGCGAAAATTCTTAGAATACAATAAACAGTACACAGAAGTTGTTTCAATTTTTTCAATGCTGTCTGACAAGGATATAAATTCTGTGGTCAAGTTATTGAAAAATACTGTGTTAAAGTGGAAAATTGCACCATTAACTGTGCCTCGTGCAGCATCAATGGAACAATTACAAACAGCATTGCAGGGTGAAACAGTCGAACAATTCAATTGTGTACAAGCAGCATTTCAATCAGCGCTTGCAGATACAGAAAATAATCAGCTGATTTTGGTGTGCGGTTCGTTCCATACCTTAGAAGCGGTCTGGGAGTATTTAGAAGAATGTCAATGAATAACAAACAACGCTGGATGGGTGCTGTTGTTTTATTAAGTGGTGGTGTTTTATTAGCGGCATTGCTTCTAAAAGGTAAAGAAGAAATTCACCAAAATCAGGTACAGCAGCAACCTGCTGAACATGTTCAGCAAAATCAAAACACTCCTGCTGGCGAAGCTGTTCAATTACAACCATTAACGGTTGATGTTGCGACAGAAAAACGTTTACTTGAAGAACAGAAACGTGCGCGTGAAAAAGCGGTCGCAGAGCAAGAAGCAAAAGCAGCTGAATTTTTACGAATGCAGCAACAAGCGGAAGCAGATGCTGCTCGTAAAGCGGCAGAAGAATATGCTGCCATGAATGCAAGACGTGGTGCTGCTGCGCAAGAAGGCACAGATATTCCACCTGAGTTGGTTCAAGATGAAAAAGCCAAAGCTCAACAAAAAGCAGCTGAACAGAAGCAACTTGAACAACAAAATGCACAATTAAAGCAAAAAACAGATGCTGAAAAGAAGTTAGCTGAGCAGAAGCGTCAAGCTACTGCAGATGCAGTGAAGAAAGCCGAAGAAGATAAGAAACGTCAATTAGAGGCAGAGAAAAAAGTAGAAGCAGAAAAGAAAGCAGCTGATGAGAAAAAACGTAAGCTAGAAGAACAGCGTAAATTAGAGGAACAACGTAAGGCTGAAGTAGAGAAAAAGATAGCTGCCGATAAAAAGATAGAGGCTGAGCAAAAAGCTGAAGCAGAGAAAAAACGTAAAGCGCAAGAAGATGCGAAGAAAAAAGCAGAAGCCGAAAAAGCACGTGATCTATTGGAAAATGGTGATAAGCAATGGATGGTACAAGTTGCACTTGCTGCCAATGAAGCCAATGCCGATGCCGTCGCTGCAAAACTGCGTGCAAAAGGTTATAAAGTCACGAAAAGCCCAACATCTAAGGGTGTACGTATTATGGTTGGGCCTTCTAAAGATCGTGAAACAGCGGATTCTGCTCGTAAGAAAATCAACTCAGATGCAAGTTTGGGTATGAAGTCTGCTTGGGTGATCGAATGGGTACCTTTAGATCGTCGTTAATAATGATGAATAAATAGATACTTTAAGATGGATTCGCGAGTTGCTCACGAATCCATTTTACATTTTCAGGGGTAAATAATTTTTCAATATTTACCCAAATTGGATGAAAACCATAACCACCGTGTTTCATCTCATTTAAAGCATCATCAATTGACCAATTTTCAAAAATGATTCGGTACATTGCAACACTTGCCCCAGTACGATCCGAACCGTGATAGCAATGGATGAGTACCTTTTGCTTTTTTTGTTCAGCAGCCTGAATGGTCTGCATCACCATTAACAAATCATTTCGATTGATGGCCCAAGTATTGATGGGGACATGTACCAATTTAAAAGATTGCTTCGCCAGTACAGATTGATCTTTATCTCGACTTCTTAAATTAATCACGATATCAATACGATTTTTCTCAAGCTCTGTTATGACTTCAGCACTGGGTTGTTCGCTACGATATACTGTCTGACTAATTTGATAGAAATTATGTTGTTTATTGACAAGTTTTCCCCATTGCTGAGGGCGTTCATTTTCAGCAATGGTCGGTGTGGTCATACACCCAGTCAGTTGTAAACTGATTGCCAATAAAATGGAACAACTTAAATACTTAGATTTCATCATGATCATTGTAAAATATATCGCTCTAATTCAAGGGGATCGTGTGCACAGATGATTTCGATTTTAGGCTCATTTTGTGCGAGATGCTGTAATTGTGATAGCGTTTTTAAACGAAGCATATTGTTATCTGCTAATAAATATTCAATTTTATCGAGTGCTCTTAATTTATTTTTAGGATTTAACTCTAGATGATTGAAATAGGCATCACCACAAAACAATAACCATCCATCTTGTTGTTTAATTGCAATTCCACAATGCCCTGCGGTATGTCCTACTAAGGGAATCAACAAAATTTCATCATTAAAAATACTAAAGCCTTGTACTTTATGGAAGTTAAACCATGCTTCACCATTTTTAGGCTCAAGAAAATTCCAGTAACGATGATTTTTAAATTGTTGCGGTCGGTATCGTAATTTATTCATTACGAATAGTTTTTGTGCAGCGTTAAATTCACTGGATAAGATGTGAATGGTTGCATGTGGAAAGTCCGAAATACCACCTGCATGGTCTAGGTCTAAATGACTGACTAAAATATGCTTAACATCTGAGGGCTTAAAGCCCAACTGTTGAATCTGCGAAATAGCTGTGAGATTAAAATCAGATTGAATCGCACTTATTTTTGAAAAAGCTTTACCTAAACGAGTTTGTGGATGTAGGTAGTCTTGCATACCAAATCCAGTATCGATTAGAACTAAACCTTGATCAGTTTCCACCAGTAAACAGTGGCAAACCATTTTGGCGTATAAGCCTTTTTGTCCATATAGCGGCGCACAAATGGGGCACATGGTTCCACAATGAAGATGATGTACGTTGTAAATCATAATTTAAGCATTTGTTTTTAGGATTGTTATTTCGTTTATAAACTGAAATGGGAAAAATACCAATCTAAAAATGATGTAATGTGTTAGTCGATAACAATATTTCAACAGCAAATATTTCTTGTTTAAAGTTGTCGGATAAAGCATATTTTGAAAGTAATTTGAAATTAACCTGAGTTCGATGAAATAAGCTTAATTTGTAATCATGTTTTTGAAAGTAGGTTTATTGGGATTTAAACAATAAGCCACGACTGCCGCCATGATATTCACCATAAAATTATTGACTGAACGGTGACGCGAATGTTCAACTTGATGTAAATTCTTCAATTGATCATTCACCGTCTCAATCAAACCTCGTCGGGATAATAACTCTTTTTCATGTAATGTTTTTGGTTGTGCATGCTTCATATTCTTACGCGAGGGTGTTAATAATTTTAACCCTCTAGCGGCTAAAGCCTCTGCTTTTGCTTTACTCAGATAGCCTTTATCACCAAGTAATATTCCCTTTAACTCTAAAGTAAGTGCTTCAATGACTGCTACATCATGGACATTGCCTGATGTAACTTTTAAGTTAATGATTTTACCTAAACTATTGATCACAATATGCAATTTAAATCCATAAAACCACCCTGTACTACTTTTCCCACGGTTTGCTAAGTCTTTAAATACATGGTGTCTTTTAATTCTGAGATTATGACAAACCACTAATTTAGTTGAATCGATAATACTAACACCTGTGTCTGTTCCTTTGACTTGATGAAAGAAACAGCTTAATGCTTGTAAACAACGAGGCATAATTTCAATAAAACGGTTATAGCTAAGAAGTTTAGGGAAAGCTGATTTCCAGAAAGGAACGACCATGTAACAATAAAAATATTTAAAGAATCTATAACCCCTTGCGAGTAATAACTCTCATGAAATAAGATCACAATTGTCATGACTTCAGATAGGCTTAAAGCTGATTTTTGTGTTGATTGATTCTGATCAGAAATCAGGGATTTCTCTAAAGATTCATTAAATATTTTGCAAAAATCATCCAAAATACAAAATAATTCGGTAATATGATCCATAGAAAAGCCTTGTGTTGTAATGTTTTGTCTTGAGAACCAATACGTTACAAACACTAAGGCTTTTTTCTACTCTTTTTTTATATCGAACTCAGGTTGAAATTAGTAATTTTTTATAAAAATGGTGGAAAATGGGACTTTTAGATAGATTTTTCAAGAAAAATACTCAAGATAAAGAACAAACTATTCAATTACCTCAAGATTGGGATTTTTATTTATGTGATATAGATGGAAAGGTGGGAAGTTATTTTCTGAATCTCGCTTTAATTAACATTATTCCTATAGTTGAAAAAAGTGCTTTGCTATGGGTTGAGTTGATATTAAATGATCCTAATGGTGATGGCATGACGACAGATCAAGAGTACAACGCTTTGATGTCATTGGAGGATGAATTTATAGCTCAAATTACAAAGAAGCTTAATGCTATTTATGTTGGAAGACTCATACATGATGGAGTTTGTGAGTTCTACTTCTATTTTAAAGAAGATAAATATGAAAAGCAGGGTATTCAACAAATTGTTGATGAATTTGCTAACTACAAAATTAATTTTGGTCTAAAGGATGATCCAAATTGGACGGTTTACCGTGAAAGTATTTATCCAAATATTTATGCCATGCAAAGTATGCAGAATAACCGAGTGATTATGAATCTTGAAAAGCATGGTGATGTTTTGACAGTAAAACGTCCTGTTGAGCATTGGTGTTATTTTCAAACAAATGAAGGAAAAGATATATTTCTTACTGCTATACAAAAAAGAGGCTATGAAGTTATTGATCAGTCATTGAATGAGGAAAGTATAAATCCATATTGTGTACAACTGGTACGCATTGATAGTGTTGAATTGAAGAGTATTAATGAAGTGACTTGGGAATTGGTAGAGTTATGTACTGAAAATGGTGGGGAATATGATGGTTGGGAAACACCGATTATTCGTAATTAAGCAATTTTAGCGATAAATTTCTATTCAATTGCATGAACTTTATCGCTAAAAGAAAAGATTAAATCTAAATCATTATTAAGATGAAATCTTGAACATTTTCCATTGGGGGAAAGTAAAAATAATTTAAAATTAAAAGCTTATGTTGTGGTTTGATGATCAAGAACATGTTCAATGACGAGATAGCAATTGTCTCTTAAACATAGGTTTCGCATTTCGAAACGGAGCAATAATAATCTAAGTTCAGAAATCTTTATAAAATATTTAAAATTCTTTCGGTCATTATTTTGAATTTGAGTTGTCGTTCTGACCTCTACTTCTGATTCAGGTGTCCACGGTTGTTCTACAAATAAAATTTGATCGTTTTGTAGATTGTCAACGTTTAAGAGTGTTGTGAGTAAATCCATAGCATCCCCAAACAACATTTAAAACATTATTTAAAAAGCTAAATGATGATTTTTATAGAAAGCTTTGAAAATTATAATCATGTTTATTTGGAAAAAAAAGCGCTTATTCAAAAGCGCTTACATCACCAACACCTCTACGGATAATTTCAGGATTTGCACCCGATAAATCCACAATACTGGTGGTGGTTAAAGTACCTAAGCCACTATCAATAAACACATCAATACGTTTTTCAAGTTGTTGTTCAATATCATAAGGATCATCCATGGGGGCATCTTGGCCAGGAAGAATCAAAGTACTTGTCAGTAATGGCTCACCTAAAGCTTGAAGTAGCATGTGACATACAGGATTACTTGGAACACGTAAACCAATGGTTTTTTTCTTAGGATGCATCAAACGGCGAGGGACTTCACTGGTCGCAGGTAGAATGAATGTTGTCACTGCAGGAGTGTTTGCTTTAAGCAAACGGTACATTGCATTATCGACTTTTGCATAGGTTGCAATATCAGATAAATCAGCGCAAATGATGGCGTACTGGTGCTTTGCACCTAAGCCACGAATTCGTGCAATGCGTTCCATCGCATTTTTATTTCCAATCTGACAGCCGATAGCATAAGCAGCATCCGTCGGATAGACAATAACATCGCCCGCACGAATGCGCTCAACAGCTTGGTCAATTAGTCTGGTTTGTGGATTGTCAGGATGTACTCTTAAATGCAGCATTATTTTTCTCCTGATTCAAATTCTCTATAGTGATATGGTATTGAAAATAGATGAAATAAAACACTATTATTTGTAATCAATATTAAAAAATAATATATATTGCAAATGTGAATAGATTATTAATCCATTATCAATTTAGCTAAATTTGAAATCAACGCTGTATTTTATAACAATCTAGACCGATTAAATTTTGGGTTCTAAAAGATCCTTAAAAAATCATTCAAAGCTAAAAGAACTTATATTAGAACGATTAAAATATCTAATCTAAATCTTTTCGATTAAATTCTGCGCTGTGTAATGTTTTGCCACTTCTTATTGATGTACAGATACATTCAATTAAGTATTTCGCATCCCGAGGAAGTTGTGCTTCACCTGAAAAATAAGCTTGTACTTGCACAAAAACATTGTCTTTAAACGTTGTACCATTGCCACCTTCACCCGTTAGATTATCCAAAGAAACACGAAATTTCCGACCAAAGGCTTTTGAAAACAACCATTCAATGGCTTGAGGTTTTATTTCCACTTGTTCAAACAAAGCTTGCTGTTCTGCTGTACGACCATCAGGTGCGTACCAATAACCTAAATCAGGCAATAAACGGCGCTTTTCTCCTGCAATCGACCAATGACTGATTTCGTGTAAGGCACTATTGAAAAAACCATGCGCAAATTGAATACGTGCAGGCGCTTGATCTAATGCAGGAAAATACTCAGGTTCGAAGTCTCCGCGGACGAGTTCAACATTTAAGTGGGAAAACCATTGATTAAAGTGTAAGATAAGCCAGTCGACCTGTTGAATTTCACTCTGCAAATCTACCCACTGTAAACGTTGCACATGGGCTATGTTTTCAGCAGAATTTGAAGATAAATGTGTGTTGAACTGTGATGAAGTAGTGACTTCAGGTTGCGGCTGCAACTGATGCATAACTTGTATTACCCAAATGATCTGTCTAAATAAGTACAAAATTGTATCTTAATCTTTGACAGAGTACCGATGAATTTGTAGAATTGCCGCCTTAATTATGTCAGCAAATACCTTTCCGGCACAGATAGAGCCGTTTAAATGGGCTGAACAGGGCTTTAAATGGTCAGGTACACTGCCATTATCTCGCTTTGTTCGAATTTCCCGTGAAGCTGTTGGATCAATTGATGATCAATTGATCACCATAGACTGTAAGCTATCAATGGATGCGTATCATCGTATCGTATGGTTAGATGGTCGTGTAGAAACGAATGTTCCAATGGAGTGCCAACGTTGTTTGGAACCCGTTGAAATACCATTAGTTTCTAACGTACATATAGCTTTAATGGACGATGAGTCACTGATAGAGCGCTTGGATGAGGATGCTGATTTCATCGTGCTAGGTGAAAGTGAAGCGACAACTAAAGGGGATTATGCAAGTAATACCCCCGCAACTGTTGATTTACTTGCACTTTTAGAAGATGAATTGTTATTGTTGATGCCTTTGTCTCCTAAGCATGATGCTTGTGAGCATAAGCATCAACCTGCCGTTCAGGACATTGTCGAAGAAAAACGGGATAACCCGTTTGATGTTTTGGCAAGTTTGAAGGGTAAACTTAACTAAATTTTGTGTTATACTGTTAAGTTAAGACAACCGAATTTGTTCTGATCCATTTTTTCGATTTGTAAGGAGCCATCATGGCCGTTCAGCAAAACCGTAAAAGTCGCTCTCGCCGTGACATGCGCCGTTCACATGACGCTTTAACCGAGAATGCATTAACTGTAGACCAAACTACTGGTGAAACTCATCGCCGTCACCACGTGACTAAAGATGGTATTTACCGTGGTCGTCAATTATTCGCTAAAGCAGCTGATGCTGAATAATT
Source organism: Acinetobacter piscicola (assembly GCF_002233755.1). Classification (GTDB taxonomy): domain Bacteria; phylum Pseudomonadota; class Gammaproteobacteria; order Pseudomonadales; family Moraxellaceae; genus Acinetobacter; species Acinetobacter piscicola. The sequence goes on from NZ_NIFO01000030.1 coordinate 28,437, forward strand.
GAGACAGTATTAAGCGTGAGCTTAATGAAAAAAATGGGAGCGAAAGCTCCCTTTTTTTGTTTTTAGTATCTTTGCTTTTTTGTTGTATTTCGCAATTAAAATAATTTTTTTTTACTGTAAAATTGCCACATCGGAAACGATCAAGATTAAATAAGGGACTTATATATGTCTGCTAGACGACTCGAACAAGCAGCTCAAGCGACCAAAACTGCATTTTTGTTTCCTGGACAGGGATCACAAAAAGTGGGCATGCTCGCTGAACTTGCAGAACAGTTTAGTGGTGTGCAAGAAACTTTTGTCGAAGCTTCAGACGCAATCGGTTTCGATTTATGGCACATCGCACAAAGTGGCGAAGGTTTAGATCAAACTGAAAATACTCAACCTGTTCTTCTCACCGCAAGTATTGCATTGTGGCGTGTATGGTTGGATTTAGGCGGTGTTGCGCCGAAGTATCTTGCAGGGCATTCATTGGGTGAATACAGCGCTTTAGTCGCGGCAAATTCAATGACACTGGCCGATGCTGTAAAATTGGTTCACTTGCGTGGCAAACTTATGCAATCTGCCGTACCGCAAGGTCAAGGCGGAATGGCTGCTATTCTTGGTTTAGATGATGCTAAAGTCATTGAGCTCTGCAATCAAGCCAGTGCTCAAGGTGGTGGTGCAGTTGAAGCGGCAAATTACAATGCACAAGGTCAAGTTGTAATTGCGGGTACTAAAGCTTTGGTTGATGTTGTTATGGCATCTGCAAAAGAAAATGGCGGTAAAGCAATTGCATTGCCTGTTTCAGTGCCATCGCATTGTTCATTGATGAAACCTGCGGCAGAGCAGTTTGCAGAAGCTTTGGAACATACTGCCATTGAGTTGCCTAGTATTCCTGTAATACAAAATGTAAACGCAGAAATTGCAGTAGATACAGTGCAATTACGTCAAGCATTGACAGCTCAGTTGTATCAATCAGTACAATGGACCAAAACGATGCAATTCCTTCAAGACCAAGGAATTCAATATGTTGCAGAGTGCGGGCCAGGTAATGTATTGGCGAACTTAGCAAAACGTTTACCTAATATTGAAAAAGCATTCCCACTCGACACACAAAGTCGCATGGAAGATGCGCTGAATGCGATATTAGTGGCTGAAGGGAAAATTGCATGACACAAGAAAGAAAAGTCGCATTAGTTACAGGTGCGAGTAGAGGGATTGGCGCAGCCATCGCTCAACAACTTATACAAGACGGTTATTTTGTAGTAGGTACAGCGACTTCAGAAGCAGGCGCAGAAAAACTTTCTGTAGCTTTTGCTGAAAATGGTGCAGGTACTATTTTGGATGTACGTGATGGTGCAGCAATTGATGCATTGGTATCAGATATTGAACAAAAATATGGTTCGGTGATGGTACTTGTAAATAATGCAGGCATTACCAAAGACAATCTTTTATTGCGTATGTCAGAAGAAGATTGGGATGATATTTTAAATATTCATCTTAAAGCCGTATTCCGTTTGTCTAAACGCGTATTGAAAGGTATGACAAAAGCCCGCTTTGGTCGCATTATCAATATCAGTTCAGTGGTTGCGCATTTTGCCAACCCGGGGCAAGCGAATTATTCTGCTGCGAAAGCTGGAATTGAAGCATTTAGTCGTAGTCTTGCAAAAGAGATGGGAAGTCGTCAGATTACTGTAAACTCGATTGCACCAGGCTTTATTGCGACTGAAATGACGGAACAATTAAGCGAAGATATTCGTAAAAAAATGAGCGATCAAGTTGCGTTAAACCGTTTTGGTGAAACGCAAGATATTGCAAATGCAGTGAGTTTTTTGGCTTCTGATAAAGCCAGTTACATCACAGGTACAGTAATACACGTAAATGGTGGTTTATACATGGCTTAATGCGATGTATAAACTTTGAAAAAACTAAATATTCAATTAAACTATCAGGCAATTAAAACGCCGCCACAAGCAATGAGGAGAATTCCTGTGAGCGATATCGAACAACGCATTAAACAAGCTGTTGCAGAACAATTAGGTATCAAAGCTGAAGAAATCAAAAACGAAGCATCTTTCATGGATGACTTAGGTGCTGATTCTTTAGATTTAGTAGAACTTGTTATGTCTTTCGAAAATGACTTCGACATCACTATTCCTGATGAAGATTCTAACGAAATCACGACTGTTCAATCAGCGATCGACTATGTAACTAAAAAACTTGGTTAATCAGTTGACTGTGTAACACGTTGTTGTTACGCGTAAAAGCCACCGTTAAGGTGGTTTTTTTATATTTTGAGGAAATGGATTTGTTTTTGAAGAAAAATGTGAGTTACATAACGTTACGTTTATGTCACCAATGACAACGTTATTCAGTATGTTTTTTAGCTATAAGAATAAGGTTTATAAATTTTTATAACACAATAGAAATCATTCACAGTAAAACAAGTTCACTATTTATATGGAGTAATCACATGGGTCTTTTTGATTTTATTAAAGGAATTGGTAAAAAAAATACAGCACCTGCTGAACCTCAAGCAGCACCAGCGACACCTTCTGAGCCATCTGCTCAGGAAATTGCAAATAAATTATTAGGTCATATTAAAGCGCTTGGTTTACCTGTAACAGGGCTTTCGGTGAGCTATAATGGCGCAACTGATCTAGCAACCATTCAAGGTCAAGTGCAGACACAGGCAGATAAAGAAAAAATTATTCTTGCTGTAGGTAATATTGATCATGTTGCTCAAGTTGACGACCAAATGACAGTCGTCACTCCAGAGCCTGAAAGTAAGTTCTATACGGTTAAATCTGGTGATAACTTATCTAAAATTGCCAAAGAAGTTTATGGCGATGCCAATAAATATCCTAAAATTTTTGAAGCAAATAAACCAATGCTTAAAGATCCTGATGAGATTTTCCCAGGACAAGTTTTACGTATTCCTGCGTAAGACTGAGTTATGATAGAAAAGACACGAAAGTGTCTTTTTTTTATTTTCAAACCCTGCTTTAAACTCTCAAAATATAAGAAATTATTTGAAAAATTGATTGATAATTTTTATACTGATGTCTTAAATTATCAAGAAAAATAAGGAAAAGCATGAAAGGTCAAATACTTGATTATTCAGTACAAACTAATTCAGGTGTGATCACGGGTGATGATCAAAATAGATATCAGTTTTCTGGGGTGCAGTGGCGTAATCAGCATGCGCCAAATCGTGGTCAGCGTGTCGATTTTGCAATTGATGGAGCTGGGCAAGCGATTGAAATTTATCTCACGAATCAATCTATTCAGTTGCCGAATCAATTAGGTGAAAAAAATCGTATCGTTGCTGCGTTATTGGCATTCTTTTTAGGTGGATTTGGCGCACATAAATTCTATTTAGGTCAAATCGGTTGGGGAATTGTTTACCTCGTTTTCTGTTGGACGTTTATTCCTTCAATTGTTGCTTTTATTGAATTTATTATTTATCTCTGTACTTCTGATCAAGACTTTGCTCGTAAATATGGTTGAGTAAAATTGATTTCGTAGATTCAAAAATAAAGGGCTAATTAGCCCTTTATTTTTTTCAAGATGAATTAACGTGCAGGAGGGCCATATTCATTCTGTTCTTGTTTAGTGTCTGTCGCCCACCACACGATAAGCAGAATAAGTCCAATTCCTGTCAACGCAATCAGTTGCCACCAACCAGAGCGACCAACATCATGTAAGCGACGTGCACCGACTGCAAGGCTTGGTAAAAATAATGCCAGATTTAATAAGCCATTCAGTAGTGGTGCAGTACCAATAATACTATCAACGATTTGTGTAACAATACCTAAACCAATACATACTAACATAAAAAACCAAAATTCTTTACGACGTGCGCGACCATCAAAAGTTACATATTGTTTTATGCATTTTACAAACCAATCAATCGGATTGTATTGTTCTTCGTCTTGGTTGAGATTCGAAATTTGATCTAACTGCTTGTTGATACTTTGAAGCGTATTGTTAGTCTTGAGTTCAGTATAGATCTGTAAAGCATTGCCCATACTATCAACATCAAAATCAATACGCATGCCACGGTTTGGTGGAGTTTGTCCTTTCCATTCTGTCCCAGTAAAAGGATAACGGATTTGATCATCTCCGCTAATCACACCAGAGTTGCTTTGTATACTGTAATCTAAAATCGTACCTTTCATATTTTTCTCAATGTTTGTTGTTAATAAAAGAACATTTGTTATTGAAAAAGATATTAACAGAGTTGCATGTATTTTGTTCTATAGCCAAGAAACTTTTTTGTAAAATAGTGGTTTAACTTTAATTATTATTCTAATTTTCATAAAGAATACATGGGGATTTCAAATAAAAACAGCTTATTACAATGTCTGAGTTCTTCGTTAGATCTAGCAGTGACTGCAATAAGCTGTTTGAATATAAATACTGATGATTGAGTACAGTTTTTTAGTTTTTATCGGGTTGTGGTGTTAAACGTAAATAGGGTTTAACCGCTGTATAACCTTTAGGAAAGCGCTGTTTTAATTCAGCTTCATCTTTGAGTGAAGGTACAATCACGACATCTTCACCATCTTGCCAGTTGGCAGGTGTTGCCACTTTAAATTTGTCTGTCAGTTGTAGTGAATCCACGACACGTAAAATTTCTTTAAAGTTTCGTCCAGTAGAGGCAGGGTAAGTAATAATTAATCGAACTTTTTTATTTGGATCGATAATCACCAATGAACGTACTGTCAGCGTTTCACTCGCATTGGGATGAATAAAATCATAGAGTGTTGAAACCTTACGATCTTTATCTGCAATGATCGGAAAATTGACTTGAGTCACTTGGGTTTCATTTATATCGTCAATCCAGCCTTTATGCGACTCAACATCATCTACAGACAGTGCGATGGCTTTCACGCCTCGTTTTTCAAATTCATCTTTTAATTTTGCTGTGTAGCCAAGTTCAGTTGTACAAACAGGTGTGTAATCGGCAGGGTGTGAAAATAAGATTCCCCAGTGATTATCTAAATAATCATAAAACTGAATTGCGCCTTGGCTTGATTCTTGTTTAAAGTCAGGGGCTATATCGCCTAATCGTAAAGTCATTTTAAAACCTCAATATTTAGAAAAGTAGTTCGTTATTTGCTCGTCATGAATACTATTGCGTAGATTTTTTATAATTAAAAATAGTGTTTTTATATTTCTTTATCTGGAAAATAGATATTGCAGAATCAAACCATGAAAAAAAATCGTGTAATTGATCTGTTCTTCGCTGTAAATATCGATCAAATTTGCTACATTAATGCGCTTTAGCTCATATTCGCTAGAACTGGTGGTCAGATTTTTTTTATGGGTTTTGTGCAAAACCCTTGTACTTCAAATTTCTAGCACCATAATATCGTTTGAGAAAAAATTATTTCACAAAGATTTAGAGAGTTTATATGTTGGTAAGTCTGATCGGAGGTATCTTCGGTACAAAAAATGAGCGTGAACTCAAACGGATGCGTAAAATTGTCGATAAGATCAATGCGCTCGAGCCAACGATATCAGCTTTAAGCGATGCGGACTTATCTGCAAAAACTGAAGAATTCAAACAACGGTATAACAAAGGCGAAAGTCTAGATCAGTTGTTAGCAGAAGCATTTGCGGTTTGTCGTGAAGCAGGTAAGCGTGTCATGGGGATGCGTCACTACGATGTTCAGTTGATTGGTGGTATTACCTTACATGAAGGTAAAATTGCTGAAATGCGTACAGGTGAAGGTAAAACCCTCATGGGTACTTTGGCTGTATACCTGAATGCGATTAGTGGGCAAGGCGTACACGTCATTACCGTGAACGATTATTTGGCACAACGTGATGCTGAGCTTAACCGCCCATTGTATGAGTTTTTAGGCTTATCTGTCGGTGTGATTTATTCAATGCAATCACCTGTTGAAAAAGCTGAAGCTTATCGTGCAGATATTACTTACGGTACAAACAACGAGTTTGGTTTTGACTATTTGCGTGACAACATGGTTTTCTCTATGGCAGAGAAAAAGCAACGTGGTCTCACTTATGCGATTATCGATGAGGTCGATTCGATCTTGATTGATGAAGCACGTACACCGTTGATTATTTCGGGTCAAAGTGATGATTCTTCACAGCTTTATGTTGCCATTAATAGTATTCCTCCGAAGTTAAAAGCTCAGAAAGAAGAAAAAGTTGCTGATGGTGGTCATTTCTGGATCGATGAAAAGCAACGTACTGTAGAAATGACTGAAGTTGGTTTTGAAACGGTTGAAAATGAACTGATTGAAATGGGTTTATTGGCTGAGGGTGAAAGTTTATATTCTCCGGCAAATTTAAACCTTGTGCATCACGTGACTGCTGCAATTCGTGCGCGTTTTTTATATCAACGTAATGTTCATTATATTATTCATGAAAATGAAGTAGTGATTGTTGATGAAAATACAGGCCGTACCATGCCTGGACGTCGTTGGTCAGAAGGCTTGCATCAAGCTGTTGAAGCCAAAGAAGGTTTAGAAGTTCAACCTGAAAACCAAACTTTAGCAACTACAACGTTCCAAAACTATTTCCGTTTATACAAAAAGCTTTCAGGTATGACAGGTACTGCTGATACTGAAGCGGCGGAAATGAAAGAAATTTATGGCTTAGATGTGGTACTTATTCCGACCCATCGCCCAATGATTCGTAATGATCAGAATGATTTAATCTATTTAAATCGTAATGGTAAATACAATGCAATTATTGAAGAAATTCAAAAAATCCACGAAGCAGGTGTTGCGCCAATTTTGATTGGTACAGCAACCATTGAAGCTTCTGAAATTCTATCTGACAAGTTGAAAGAAGCTGGAATTACGCATGAAGTTTTGAATGCAAAACAACATGAGCGTGAAGCAGATATTATTGCGCAGGCAGGTTCACCACGCGCTGTAACGATTGCGACTAACATGGCGGGTCGTGGTACAGATATTTTACTTGGTGGTAACTGGAAAGCTAAGCTCGCTAAAATTGAAAACCATACTGCACAAGATGAAGTTGATCTAAAAGCAGAGTGGGATCGTAACAATGAAATGGTGATTAGTTCAGGTGGTTTACACATCATCGGTTCTGAACGTCATGAGTCTCGCCGTATTGATAACCAGCTACGTGGTCGTTCAGGTCGTCAAGGTGACCCAGGTGTGTCTCGTTTCTTCTTGTCTTTAGAAGATGATTTGATGCGTATTTTCGCAGGTGATCGTGTTGTAGGCATGATGCGTGCAATGGGTTTACAAGAAAATGAAGCCATTGAACATAAAATGGTGTCACGTTCGATTGAAAATGCACAACGTAAAGTAGAAGCACGTAACTTTGATATTCGTAAAAACTTATTGAAATACGATGATGTAAATAACGAACAACGTAAAATTATTTATTCTCAACGTGATGAAATTCTTCAAGAAAGCACACTGCAAGATTATATTGAAGAAATGCATCATGAAGTTGTGAAAGGCTTAATTGAGAATTATATTCCACCAGAGTCAATCCATGATCAATGGGATATCAATGGTTTAGAAGTTGCTTTACGAGAAGATTTAGGTATTGATCTTGCTGTAAGCCAATGGTTGGAAGATGATCGTCGTTTAGATGAAGAAGCTTTGGTTGAACGTATTTCTGACGAAGTTATAACTCGCTATAGAAACCGTCGTGAACAAATGGGTGGTGATTCTGCTGCAACATTGGAACGCCATTTTATGTTGGGTGCTTTAGATCGTCATTGGAAAGACCATTTGGCTGCGATGGATTATTTACGTCAAGGGATTCATTTACGTGGTTATGCACAGAAAAATCCTGAGCAAGAATACAAAAAAGAAGCATTTAACTTATTTGTAAACATGTTGGGTGTGATCAAATCTGATGTGGTGATGGATCTTTCTCGTGTACATATTCCTACACCTGAAGAACTTGCAGAAATGGAAGCTCAACAACAAGCTCAAGCTGAGTCTATGCGCTTAAACTTCGCGCATGATGAAGTGGATGGTTTAACGGGTGAATTAAATAATGTTGTTGTGGATGCACAATTTACTGAAGAGATGAAAATTGTGGCACCAGAAAGCCGTAATGCGCCATGTCCATGTGGTTCTGGTCTGAAGTATAAACAATGTCACGGTAAACTCTAATTTGCACTGACCTTTTAAATTGACCAAAAAAGCAGAACAATTGTTCTGCTTTTTTTTACAAGTTATTACTGAAAGTTAATTTTGATTGCAGGAATGTCAATTAAATGCTATTAACTTGCTGGATTGGATCGTTCTGTGGAAAGACAATGAAAAAATTATTACAACCTTTATTTTTTGCAACTTTAGCAATTCCAGTATTGGCATTTGCAGATACTGCACCGCAAACAACAACGGTTGAAAAAGTGCAAGCTGCGACAGGTGTAACGACTGCACAAACTGTCGTGAAAAATGAAACGACGACTGTGATTAGCCCACGTACAGGTATTCGCTATACCTTGGGAAATACTGGCGGACGCCCGATTATTCTCAAAACTGCAGCGATTGCAGCGGTGACACCTGCAACCATTAACCGTGTTGTGGCTTCAAATCCTGCTTTATCTGCAAGTAGTCAAGAAAAAGTAAAACAAGCTTTATTGGCTGTGGATACTACAACTGCCAATGCAACAGCGGTTACAGCAGCGCCTGTTCAACAATAAACATTTGTTGATATTCAAGACGACGAAAGCCAGTAAATTTTACTGGCTTTTTCAATTTTATATTTAAATCAAGAATAATTTCTGATAGTAAAAATAGATAAGCATTTTAATAGGCTCGATTTTTATTAAAATTTCTAATAAGCTGTGCTCTTATTATATTTCATATGGACATTTAAAAATGGCTGTTGGTGACGTGTCTATGCCACATATGCATGTGGTGCAAGGGGTAAAAATTGGCTCTGCTGAGGCGTATGTACGTTATCCTAATCGACGAGATTTAGTTATTTTTGAATTTGCACAAGGAAGTAATGTTGCAGGTGTATTCACCCAAAATGCTTTTTGTGCAGCTCCAGTACATGTTTCAAAGCAACATTTAGCACAAGCTAATCCACGCTATTTAGTGATCAATACAGGCAATGCCAATGCAGGAACTGGTAAATTGGGTATGGAAAATGCGCAATTGACGTGTTTGAAGCTCGCTGAGCTTGCTCACGTTGAAGAATTTGAAGTGCTACCATTTTCTACAGGTGTGATCGGTGAGCAACTTCCGATCGAAAGATTAGTGCAAGGTTTACAACCTGCATTAAACACTTTGAATGAAAACTCATGGGTAGATGCTGCTACGGGTATTATGACCACGGATACCACGCCTAAAGGAGCTTCTGAGCAGTTTGAGCTTGATGGTGTGACTTATACCATGACGGGTATATCTAAGGGTGCGGGCATGATTCGCCCGAATATGGCAACGATGTTGAGCTTTGTTGCAACAGATGTTCCTATTTCACGTCCCCTTGTTCAACAAATGTTAAAAGTCAGTGTTGAGCAATCATTTAACCGTATTACCGTTGATGGTGATACTTCTACAAATGATTCTTGTATTTTTGCTGCAACAGGTTTGGCAGGTGGTACAGAAATTAGCTCAGTTGAAGATCCACGATATATCATCGTTTTAGATGTTTTATCACGTGTAATGAAACGCTTAGCACAGTTGATTATCCGTGATGGTGAAGGTGCAACAAAATTCATTACTGTGACTGTGGAAGGTGGAAATGACACTCAAGAATGTTGTGATATTGCCTATAGCATTGCGCATTCTCCATTGGTAAAAACAGCGATTTTTGCATCAGATCCAAATTGGGGACGCATCCTTGCTGCGATTGGATATGCAGGTGTTCAAGATTTAGATGTTGAAAAAATTCAAGTGTGGTTGGATGATGTGCAAATCTGTAAGGATGGTGGTGCTGCGGCTGACTATACAGAAGAAGCTGGTGCACGTGTGATGTCACAAACTGAAATGACGATTCGTGTTGATTTAGGGCGAGGGCAGGCAAAAGATACGGTTTATACCTGTGATTTATCATATGATTACGTCAAGATTAATGCTGATTATCGTTCTTAATTTTTAAATATAAAAAGAGCCTCATTTGTGAGGCTTTTTTATAACAAAACATTTTTCGTGGTGAATTTCTGTGCGGTAGAACGTACAATCAATTCACAAATGTGTAAACGCTAGCATGACGCCAGCGACAAGGAAAGAGAAGACCTCATATGAGTGATGCGAATAATTTAATTGCCAACGAAGCAAAATCGATTGTGCAAGCGCATTTAGATCGTTTAGGTGAACCGAAGGACAACAGTTTAAGTCCTGAGCTAAAGCAACAAAAGTTTGAGCAAATTAAAGCAGAGTTGCAAAAACGTAATGCGGTATTGGTTGCACATTACTATTGTGATCCTGAAGTGCAAGAGCTTGCAGAAGCGACAGGTGGCTGTGTTTCTGATTCATTAGAAATGGCGCGTTTCGGACGTGACCATGAAGCGTCTACATTGGTGGTTGCTGGTGTGAAATTTATGGGAGAAACAGCAAAAATTCTTTCTCCTGAAAAAACCATTCTCATGCCAACACTCGAAGCGACCTGTTCATTAGACTTGGGCTGTCCTGTTGATGAGTTCACAGCATTCTGTGACGCGCATCCTGACTATACTGTCGTGGTTTATGCAAATACATCAGCAGCCGTGAAAGCACGTGCAGATTGGGTTGTAACATCAAGTTGTGCGGTTGAGATTATTGAGCATTTGGATAGCTTAGGTGAAAAGATCATTTGGGCGCCTGATCAGCACTTAGGACGTTATATTCAAAAGAAAACTGGTGCAGAAATGTTGTTATGGGATGGTTCATGCATTGTGCATGAGGAGTTCCGTGCGCGTGGTATTGGCAATATGAAAGCGCTGTATCCAAATGCAGCTGTATTGGTTCATCCAGAGTCACCTGAATCTGTAATTGATATTGCAGATGCAGTCGGAAGTACATCGCAATTAATCAAAGCAGCTCAGACGCTTCCGCAAGATACTTTAATCGTGGCTACGGATCGCGGAATTTTTTATAAAATGCAGCAAGCTGTACCGCATAAAACCTTGATTGAAGCACCAACAGCAGGTGAAGGGGCAACATGTCGTTCATGTGCACATTGTCCATGGATGGCAATGAATGAATTAGATGGTATTTTGGATGTACTGCGAAAAGGTGATCAAGAAATTTTTGTAGATCCTGCGCTTGCAGAGCGTGCTAAATTACCTTTAGATCGCATGTTGAACTTCAGCGCTCAATTAAAACGTTAGAAATTGTATAAAAAATATCTGAAATGCTTGATTAATATACATTTGGAGTGTTTTTTTAATTTTTTTTCAAGATAGGTGTTGACGTCTTCGGGCGTCACGCCTAGAATGCACACCGTACCGCACGATGTGTGATACAAAAAGCTGAGATGAACGGAGCATAGCACAGCCTGGTAGTGCACCTGGTTTGGGACCAGGGGGTCGTAGGTTCGAATCCTACTGCTCCGACCAATTCTTCAAGGCAAGGTAATCATGTGATATTTTAGTATCATTGGTCATGCGCCTGTAGCTCAGTTGGATAGAGCATCCGCCTTCTAAGCGGATGGTCACAGGTTCGAATCCTGTCAGGCGCACCATTTATGGTAGTTTGATGTTATAGATCCTGAAAATGCTGTTATGGTGGTTGTAGCTCAGTTGGTAGAGCCCCGGATTGTGATTCCGGTTGTCGAGGGTTCGAGCCCCTTCATCCACCCCAATCTCTTATGAGAAATCGGAGCATAGCACAGCCTGGTAGTGCACCTGGTTTGGGACCAGGGGGTCGTAGGTTCGAATCCTACTGCTCCGACCAATTTAAGTGAAAGCTTAAATATAAATTATCCGCTAACAAGCGGTTTTTTTATGTCTGAAATTTGGCATTTAAAATAGAAGCTGAACTTTAAGTACAATTAAAAACAGTAGACATAAAAAAGATCTCCGAAGAGATCTATTTTAAAAAGTTGGATTATTGGAAACTGTAAATTAAGGAATAATAATCACAGTGACACGACGGTTTTCAGCACGATGCTCTTCTGTCTCATTATCGTGAATAGGTTGAGTCGAACCCTTACCTACAACTTTTAAATTTTGTGGATCAAATTTTTGTGTGATAAACACGTTGGCAACACTCTGCGCACGTTCTTCAGAAAGTTTTAAATTATAATCAGGATTTCCAACATTATCTGTATGACCAACGATTCTGAGTTTATCTAAACTATATTTATTGAGCTGTGTTGCTAAACGAGCGATATCTGTTTGGTTTTCTGGCTTAATGGTGGATTCGTTAAAACCAAAAAGTAAACGCTCAGGCAGCCCTAAGCTCCAACCTTCATCTGTAAGAGTAAAGCCCTCCTGTTTTACAACACGAGCTTGTTTGTAGCTTAGACCGCCTAGATTCATACATCCAGAAAGTGCTAAACAAAACACAGCAAGGATCGTAAGCTGTAAATTTCTAAGTGACATATACAATTCTCTACATTTTAAATAAATTACGAATGATAAATAAACCAATGATGTTGCAAAGATTTTGCCTTATACATTGCTTGATCCGCTTGAGAAATTAAATCTTCTGGGGTAGAAGCATGTTTCGAAAGCGCAATACCTAGACTGAAACTAAACGAAATGGATTGCCCTTTATAAATCAAAGGTTCTTCGCAGCATTTTATCAAATTTTCAGCAATAGAAATTAAATGTTCGATTTTCGAAACAGATTGTAAAATAATAGCGAACTCATCACCCGCAAGCCGAGCTACAAAATCATTTTGACGAATATTGTTTTTAAGTCTGTTGGACATCTCTTTCAGGACTTCATCTCCAACCAAATGCCCGTACTGATCATTAATCGCTTTAAAATTATTATTGTCGATAAATAATAATGCAAGATTGTCACGTTGCTTTGAATCTTCAAATAAATTACACAAAACTTGGAAAAAATAGTTACGATTTGGGAGCTGGGTTAAATGATCATGCTGAACTTGGTATGAAAGTTCATGGTTCTCATTCTGAAGATGTGTATGCCAAGATTGAATCTCATCCAGTAACTGGTTGAAAACGATGTTCAATTCTTGGAATTCTTGAATATCGTTTTGTGGGAATCTTAAATTATAAGCTTTTTGACTTTTTAATAATTCTGCGATCTGAATGAGAGGTGAGAAAGAATGCATAATATGGCGATAGGTTAGATTAACAGACCACCATAATGCAAAAACCATGAATAGCATTCCAAAAGCAAGTCCAATAAAAATTTTGAAAATAAACATTAGAATTTCATTGGAACTACCATAAAGAACAACATTACCTACGTGTTGCCCTTGATGTTGTACATCTAGCTTGATGGCTTCTTTTAGAAAAATATGATCAAAAAAATTCTGAATATAAGAATAATGCTGAACGGTTTTCAAACTCTTTGCAATCTCATGACCTTGAGCATCATAAACTTGAATTGAACGAACAGAATGCTGAATGGTAAATTCATCAATAATTTGAGAGATTGCATATTTATCTGAAAACACTAAAGCAGGCTGAATACGCTCAGAAACAGTTCTACTGATTAATAACAAATTTTGCTTCGCATAAGACTCAACAGTAAATATTGAAATACTGACGAATGTTGAAGTACAAATCAGAAGGGTGATCGCAAAGATCGTAAATTGAGATTTACGGAATAAGGTTTGTAATGAAGTCGATTTAAAAAAATTGTTGATCATTAATTTAATCCGAATTCTTTGCAAGTAATAAAACACGTGGATCAATATGTATTTTAGACTGCGCCAAACTATCTAAATTCACTTTAAAAATGGTATTTCCTGATTTGTTGCTTAATAAACAGAAAGTGCTCCCGATGTCACATTCGGTATTATTTGTACTAAAAGATAGAATTGAAGGGTTAAAAGACTTGTTGATCAAACTTTGCTCTGCTTGAGCAGTCGTGTTAGAAAAAAAGACCACATCACAATGACGTGTTTTTAATTCAGTCGCATGAACTGCTAATGCCGAAAATGGAGATTTAGTACTTTTGATGTAACTACTAAATTGAGTTGCATAATCAGGATTATCGACAACACATAATTGAGGGTTGGGACTATTCCATTTCGCATAACTTAATATAGACAATGTCATCATAAAAAAATTGTGTGGCGAATTGGCAGAGGAATAGTTGCAAAAAAATAGCAAGACTCCTAAACATAATGTTTTTCTATTTATAAAATAGGCCATATTCGAATTAATTTTAAAGATAAAAACCGTCAAATGTAGTTTAAAGAAAAATAACAAATATAAATAGCTCAAAATTTAGTTAAATTCATAGGTGTTTATATAAATTTGATTGATAAACAACCAAACGGTACACTATTTAGAAAATAACTTAAAAAGGGG
>NZ_KZ268710.1 GCF_002233755.1 Acinetobacter piscicola
TTAGCATACTTTTTGATACACCACCTGATATTTTAGTTTTCAATATTGGTGCAAATGTCCCTTGTAGTATTTTAGAAGAAACAGCACGTAAGTATTTTAAAATTTGGGAAATGGCATGTTTCTCCGCATTCCTTGTTGGGCGAGAAGTCGCAAAGCGTATGGTGACACGCCAACATGGGACGATCATTTTTACTGGAGCAACGGCGGGTATGCGTGGCGCAGCTTATTTTGCTGCATTTGCAGGTGCCAAACATGCTTTACGTGCTTTGGCACAGAGTATGGCTCGTGAGCTTGGCCCGCAAAATATTCATGTCGCGCATGTAGTTGTGGATGGTGCGATTGATACAGATTTTATTAAAACCACGTTTCCTGAGTTGTATGAAAAGAAAGATCAAGACGGAATTCTTAATCCAGAGCATATTGCTGAAAATTACTGGCATCTTTCACAACAACCTCGAGATGCATGGACGCATGAATTAGATTTACGCCCATGGAGTGAGAAATGGTAAGTTACTTTATATAAGTAAGTTTTGATAATTATTTTATATTCATATAAAAGTTAAGGAATAATGGTATATGAAACAAATCGTGTTTTATTTTGATTTAGGTAGTCCATATAGCTTTGTTGGATTTCACCGCATTCAGCAGATCGCTCAACAATATCAAGCCGAAATTGTTTGGAAGCCAATGTTGCTGGGTGGCGTTTTTAAAGCAACAGGCAACAATAGTCCAATGGCAGTTCCAGCGAAGGCACGTTATTCGATGATTGATTTAGGGCGTTGGTCAAAGTTGTGGAATATTCCTGTTCAAATGAATCCATATTTTCCAATCAATACTTTGAATTTAATGAGAATAATTACTGCTGTACAGATTTATCAGCCTGAAAATTTCCAAAAAGTACTCAATGGTTTATTTGATGCGATGTTTGGAAATCCATGTAATTTAAATGATATCAATGAATTGGCAAATGTTGCTCAAAAGTTGGATTTAGAAGTGCCGCAAGTCCAAGCTTGGTTGACAGATGAACAAGTCAAAGCACAATTAAAATCGGTGACAGATGAAGCCATTGAACGTGGTGTTTTTGGTGCACCCACTTGGTTTGTCGGTGATGAAATGTTTTGGGGAATCGATCATTTACATTTTGTAGAAATGGAACTTTCAAAAGATGAGAACCCAGAATAAATCATCAACGTGAAATACGCCGTAAAATGATGGTGAAATTATTGCTAAATCATTGGTCAATGTTTAAAAGTATTCAGCAAATTTCATCATCATTTTATTAAAAAGCGTTAAAATATAATGAATTAATAATAAAATAGGGGCTTAGAGCTATTCGTATTAAGCATAATAAGCTTGTATTAATGTCAGCATCAACGCCAAGCTAAATATGGACAATAACGTTTGTAAGCTGATCACAGCAGCCATGAGTTGATAATCACCATTTAGTAGTTTTGTCAGAATGTAGGCTGAGGATGCTGTGGGAATTGAAAAGAAAATCATAATCGCAACCACTGCGGAATAATCCAGTTCAAACCATTGTAGGCAGATAAAGGCAACACAAGGAATAACCACAATTCGCAATAAACTAATGATTAAAGACGTTTTAAAATAAGTTTTAATCGTATTGAGCTGAATGGCAGTCCCTACACAAAGTAAACCAAGCATTAGGCTGCTATTTGAAAATGCGGATAATAAGTTGCTAAAACCTTGCCAAAGTGGAATATTGAAAACATTAAATAAAATACCCACTAGGCAAGAGCTTATTAATGGGTTTTTGATTAAAGAAATAAAAATGTGCTTAATTTTTAACTGATGTTTTGGGGTAAGGGAAAGGATTGAAACAACGTTCACAAATGGAATTGTTATCGCCAGAATATTGACCAGAATGCTTTTGATTTCTGGGTTATTCATAGTCGTTGCAATAGAAAGTCCAATATAGGTGTTAAAACGAATCAAGCTTTGAACATAAACCCCAATCTGAGAAATAGCGGTTTTTTTAATTTTAGCAAAGCAATACACACTGCAAATCACCAGAGCCATCACTAGAAAAATTACAATTAAAATCGTATCGATGTGTGCGATATGCATGTTGGCTGTTGCCAACGAACTGAACAGTAATGATGGAAATAACACATAATAGTTGAGTTTTTCTGCACCATTCCAAAACTTTGCATCTAATGTACGAGATTGAAATAAGTAAAAACCTAAGCTGATTAATGCAATAGCTGGAAAGAGAATATTGATGATTTGCAACATGTTCAGGCTCTATGCTTTGGTTTTGTCTTATATCTAGATCAATCAAGTATAAGATAAACCATTTTACCTGTGGATTTAGCAAATATTTTTCTATGGATTTTTATTGTTATTATTTTTATTGATTAAGCCAAAGTAAAAAAGCGAACCGAAGTCTAATGCCAGTCAGTTAAGAGTAATTTAGTTGTTACTCATCTAAAAATCTCCCCTAACCCTGAGCCATTTATGGCGCAAGGAAAAAGAGGGGAACTATTGAGAATTTAAAATAATTTTAGATTCTTGATACTCCCCCCCTTTGAAAAAGGAGGGTTGGGGAGGATTTTAAAAGGCTTAACTGATCAGCATTAGAACCGAAGTTCGCTTTTAGATTAGGAAACAATTAAAAATTTAGAAGAAACCCATCGCCTTNCATTAGAACCGAAGTTCGCTTTTAGATTAGGAAACAATTAAAAATTTAGAAGAAACCCATCGCCTTAGTTGAATAACTCACCAGTAAGTTTTTGGTTTGTTGATAATGATCAAGCATCATTTTATGGTTTTCACGCCCGATCCCTGATTTTTTATAACCACCAAATGCAGCATGTGCAGGATAGATGTGGTAGCAGTTTGTCCATACACGGCCTGATTCAATCGCACGACCTGCACGATAAGATGTATGTGCTGAGCGTGACCAAACACCAGCACCTAAGCCATACATGGTGTCATTGGCGATCTTAATCGCATCGTCATAGTCTTTGAACGTTGTAACAGATAAAACTGGGCCGAAGATTTCCTCTTGGAAAATTTTCATACTGTTATTACCTTTGAAAATGGTCGGTTCGATATAAAAACCTTGTCCCACTTCTTGACGATCACCACCACCTGTCAAGATCTGAGCACCTTCCGCACGACCTGTTGCGATACAACCTAAAATCTTATCTTGTTGCTCTTGTGAAGCTTGAGCACCAATCATGGTATCGGTATCAAGCGGATGACCAGTTTTGATACGTTTTACACGTTCAACCGCCATTTCTAAAAATTTATCTGCAATGCTTTCTTGAACCAATGCACGTGATGGACAGGTACATACTTCACCTTGGTTAAGAGCGAACATTGCAAAACCTTCAAGTGCTTTATCGAGGTAGTCATCATCTTTATCCATGACATCATCAAAGAAGATATTTGGAGATTTTCCACCCAATTCAAGTGTCACTGGAATGATATTCTCAGTTGCATATTGCATGATTAATTGACCCACTTGGGTTGAGCCTGTAAATGCAATCTTAGCAATACGTGGGTTGGTTGCTAAAGGGCGGCCGACTTCAACGCCATAACCATTAACAATATTCAGTACGCCTGCGGGTAGTAGGTCTTGGATGAGTTCAACCAAAACCAAGATACTTGAAGGTGTTTGTTCTGCAGGTTTTAGAACGATACAGTTACCCGCTGCCAATGCTGGAGCAAGTTTCCAAGCCGCCATGAGAATAGGGAAGTTCCATGGGATAATTTGACCCACGACACCCAATGGCTCATGGAAATGGTAAGCAATGGTATCTTCATCAATTTCAGAAATTCCACCTTCTTGGGCGCGCAAGCAACCTGCAAAATAGCGGAAATGGTCAATACACAATGGAATATCCGCTGCCAGAGTTTCACGAATCGGTTTACCATTTTCCCAAGTTTCAGCAACAGCAAGTAATTCTAAATTTTCTTCTAAACGGTCTGCAATCTTAAGCAACAAGTTTGAGCGAGTCGTTGGAGAGGTTTTACCCCAAGCCACTTTGGCTTTATGTGCAGCATCTAAAGCCAGTTCAATATCTTCTGCAGATGAACGTGGGACTTTGGTAAATACTTTGCCATCGACAGGAGAGACATTGTCAAAATATTCTCCTTTTACAGGAGCTACCCATTTTCCATCAATAAAGTTTTCGTATTGTGCTTTGAATTGAACTTTTGAACCAGCTTGATTTGGGTCTACATAACGCATGAGAATATTCCTTTATTTTTAACTTGATCCGTAACATGATCAGTATATGAAGATGCATGTATGACACAGTCATTATTTACATGATGGTCTGAGCTTATTCAGTTAAAGGTTGGAGAAAGGTTGGAAGATAAACCCTCAATATTTGTACTATGATCTAATATTTGGACGTGTTTCTTTTATCGTAATAATCAAATGATTTTGTTAATTTTTATTACGCTTATACCGCTTTGGTATGAGGTTGGTTGACGGCCGATCTACTGAGTGTGATAGTGTCACTATTGAACGACCCCAAAAAAATAATGATAGGGAAAAGAGGAAGTTTTAGACAAATTGCATAGGAATGTCGCATATGTTGAGCCAGCAAGAGTTAGCGCAGAAACGGAACCTAATTGAGCAATTACGCCAAAGTAGTAGTTTGTCCTTAAAACATGCAGATCAACTTGGACAAAGTATTGCCAGTTCTTGGCAACGATCAAATTCTGCATCCATTCCGAAAGATCGTGATGCAGCACCTTTGCTCATTCAAAAGCAAAGCAATCAAAAAAAAGCCAGAAAAAATGCATTAGAAATAGCCTTAGATCATTGCGGTGATGAGTTAAAACATATTGCAGAACAATCCTCTATGGTTGCCGCCGTTGGTGATGTGGGCAGTACCATTATTTGGTCAGCAGCGAGTGGGCAAATGCGAAATGCTGCTGAGCGGGTACATTTTGTCGAGGGCGGGCAGTGGCGTGAAGAATTGGTAGGCACCAATGCTTTAGCTTTGTCACTTAAAACACAACAATCTAGTTGTGTATTTTCCAATGAACACTATATGTCTTCAATTCATGATTGGGTTTGCTATGCAGCACCGATTATCGACCCGTATTCAAAACAAGTGCTTGGAGTCATTGATCTTTCAACCACATGGAATCATCATAATAGTTTAGGGCTTTTGGCTGCTGAACGTTGTGCATCGATTATTCAATCTGCATTGTTAGAATTTCAACAGCAACATTTATTTATTCGTGCCTTTGCAGTGCCCCAAGTACTGTTTAATGGCAAGATTGTTGTACTCACACCGCGACAAATTGAAATTCTGACCATTCTTGCGTTGTGCCCTCAAGGTATGAATTTAGAGAATTTACACCAAGCACTTTATGGCGAACGCAAGGTGAGTGTAGGGACTTTAAAAGCTGAAATGTCACAGCTTCGTGATATTTTAGGCGGGATGCTCGGTTCTCGCCCTTATCGTTTATTGGCGCATGTCGAGGCTGATTTTTTACAGGCTGAAAATGCTTTGGATTCAGGTTATACAGAATCTGCTTTAAAACTATGTAAAGGAGTTTTCCTCGCAAAAACTGAAAGCCCATTTTTATGTGCATGGCGAGACTGTTTGGAGTCTCGTTTGAGTGAGGCTATATTTAAAGCCAATGAAACAGATGCTTTACTCAAACATTTAGCACATTTTCCAGAAGCGATTGACGCTGTTGAGCGATTGATTGAATTAATACCACTTGGACATCCAGCACATCAAATGCTCATGAAATATAAAGATGAACAATGATGCGCTATTTCAAATCAGTTTTGTGGTGTTTAAATATTCTTCTGTTCGAGCCATGTAAATAGCTTTTGATAAACTTCTGCGCGTACAGATGGTGCAGATAAGACTAAATCATGTAGTCCGTTCTGAATGGGCATTACAGCAACATCACCTTGTATTTTATTTCCGTATTTGATCATATCTTTGACTTCTAAGATGACATCACTGGTTTGAGCATCTTGATTAAATTTCTTCGGATAGGTGGTTTTATGTGAATGCATAATCAGTGTTGGAACATTGACTTGCACGCCTGTATGAATTTCTTTTTGCGCTTCGTGAATGCTACGAATAAAACTTAAATAAACTTTCGGGTATGTTTTCTTTTTCCATTCTAAATCGAAGTCCCATTCACCTTTTAAATCTTTATGCAAACTGGTGACATACCATTTATTGAGTTCACTCGGAAATTGTAGTTTTGGGAAGTGTTTAGCCAAAGCGCTTAATTTAGGTAAGGCTAATTTTTTCTTCCAAGCTGGCATATTAAAGTCATAAAACGGACTATTACACCAAAGCGCTTTAATCAATGGATGGTTTGGATGATGTGCAGCATATAAGGTTGAGGTTAAGCCACCTGTTGAATGTCCTGCTAAAACCACATTGCTATGACCTTCTTGCCCAATGATTTTTAATGCTTCTGTTATTTCGGCATCATATTCATTTAAATTAAGCACATAGTAATATTTTTGATGTGGCAGGTGAGCACGCCCATATTTTCTTAAATCAAGGGCATAAAAATCATAACCATGTTGGTTAAATTGTTCAGCCATTTCTTTTTGGAAAAAATAATCAATAAATCCATGAATATATAAAACAGCTTTATGGGTTGTTTGATTGGCTTTTTTACGCACCAATGTAGCAATCACTTTGCCATCATAATCATCTGGAAAATTGAGCGTGAGTTGCTCATATCCTGAACCTAATACATCAGGTTGGTATTCATTTGACTGCGTTATCATTATTTATTCCTATATGTTTGTACAAAATTTAATAACACATTACAAATAAGTTTTCACTAAATCATAGGACAAATCATAAAGATGTTGCGCTAATTTTAAATCTTTTGATTTTTTAGAAGCCCAAGCTGGGGTTTGTACACTGGCATATTCACCATTTTTCTTCTCCCAAGTTTCATCCAAAGCCATATGTTTAATTAATCTTGCTGGTTTTGATGGTGGAATAAGTACCATCGAAACGAACATATATTGAAATTTAGGCAATTGACGATACAGTTCTGAATCAACTGCACCAGGATGTAAAGCATTACTGGTGACATTTGTGCCTTCAAGTTGTGTAGCGAGGTAGTTACTAAATAACAGGTTTTGAAGCTTACTGCTGCCGTAACTTGGGAACATAATGTAATGCTTATTGTTTTTTGCAAGGAACTTTTCAGGTTGGATACTTCCACCCCAATGCCCAATTGAAGACAGATGGATAATTCGGCCTTGTGCTGATTTTTTAACAGCAGGGAGTAGTTTAAGCGTCCATAAAAAATGACCTAAGAAATTCACCCCAAAATGTTTTTCAAAACCATCTTCAGTGACATCTAGGTTTTGAGAAATTAAACCTGCGTTATTCACTAAGACATCAATATGCGTATATTTCGATAAAATTTCATCTGCCGCCTGATTCACTTTCTCAAGACTGTTTAAATCAAGTTGTACTAAATCTACTTGACCTTCACCAATGCTATGTAAATGCTGTTTGGCTTGTTGTGCTTTTTCTATATTGCGGCAAGCCAAAATAACATGGTGACCTTCTTTTACAAATTCTTCAGCAGTGGTTAAGCCAATTCCTGCGTTTGCGCCAGTGATTAAAATTGTTTTTTTCATCGTTATATTCTCATGGTTTAAGCGGCATTTTTAGTTCGAAAGTTTTGTTTCATAAACAAAAAGTTTATTAATGACGGCATTCCCTGAATCAAAAATGTATTTGATTCAGGAAAATCTATTACTTTTGTATCAATTTATGCTGTTGCAAAAGATTAAAGATAGTGCTGTACGAGTGTTAAAGATTGCTCATATAAGTCACGTGCCAATTGCATATTCTTCGCTTTAGCAGATTTTATTGCAGGTGTTTGTAAACTCACATAATCCCCATTTCTATTGTTCCAAGTGGCATCAAAAGCAATTTTTTTAATTAATTGTGCGGGTTTTGATGGCGGGATTAAAAATAATTTAATCACTTTATATTGATATTTTGGCAATTCACGATAAATTTCAGAATCTACGCCGCCGGGGTGTAAAGCATTACTAGTAACATGAGTATCTTGAAGCTTTTCAGCCAACGCATTGCTAAATAAAAGGTTGGCTAATTTACTATTACCATAGCTGCGTACACCATTGTATTGCTTGACTTGATCTGCTTTGAAAATCTCAGGTTTAATTGAACCGAGTAGGTGCATCATAGACGCTAGGTGGATAACTCGCCCCCGTTCAGCTTTTTGGACAAGAGGTAAAAGTTTCATTGTCCATAAAAAATGCGCTAAATAATTTACACCAAATTGTTTTTCATAACCTTCTTCAGTTGCTTCTAAAGTTGGCGTCATCATGCCAGCATTGTTGACCAACACATCAACTTTTTCATAGTTTTCAATAATGTGATTTGCTGTTTGATTTACTTGTTCAAGACTGTTGAGGTCAAGTTGGATAATATCAACTTTGCCTGTACCGAAACTTTCCAACTGTTGTTTTGCTTGTTGCGCTTTTTGTATATTTCGACAAGCAATAATGACATGATGCCCATCCTTGATAAACTCTGTAGCCGTGGCTAAACCAATACCTGTATTCGCACCTGTGATAATAATTGTTTTCATTTGGACCATACCAAGCATTTTATTTTAACTGAGAGCTTGATTTTCATTTAGACAATATTAATTGTCAATGTTTATTCTGCATTTTGATTTGCCGATGGCTAAATGCTCATTTATTTTTTGTTTGTTCAAATAATTGTTGTTTTATTTCTTCTGAAAATTCAAGAGATAAATTGAAAAGAAAAAAGGAATATTGCTGAAGCAATATTCCTAAGAAACAGTAAAACTAAAGATTGGAAAAGAATTACATTGCTGCTTCAAAAATACTGATGACTTGAGCGTCTGTTGCTTTACGAGGATTGGTGAGCATACACGCATCTTTTTGCGCATTTGATGTCATCACCGCATGATCTTCAGCTTTTACACCAAGCTCAGCGAGCCCAGATGGAATACCAATCGAAGCAGATAATTCACGGATTGCATCAATAGCAGAATAAGCAGCTTCAGTGACAGTTAAGCCTTCGGTATTTACACCCATCAATTGTGCAATTTTTGCATAACGACTTGGGCATGCGATGAGGTTAAATTCACACACATGTGGCAATAAGATTGCATTACAAACGCCATGCGGAAGGTTGTAGAAACCACCAAGTTGATGTGCCATTGCATGTACATAGCCTAATGAAGCATTGTTAAATGCCATACCTGCTAAATATTGTGCATAAGCCATTGCATCACGTGCTTCAATATTTTCACCATTGGCAACGGCAGGGCTTAACCATTCACTAATCATGCTAATGGCTTTTTCAGCACATGCATCTGTAATTGGATTGGCAGCAGTTGATACATAAGCCTCAACAGCATGTGTTAATGCATCCATACCTGTTGCAGCAGTAAGTGCAGCAGGTTTGGCAATCATCAGCTTAGGATCATCAATTGCAACGAGAGGTGTACAACGCCAATCGACAATCGCCATTTTTACATGCGTGTCTGTATTGGTAATGATACAGAAGCGAGTCATTTCAGAAGCCGTACCTGCTGTGGTATTGATCGCGACGAGAGGTGTCATCGGCACTTTACTTTGATCGATACCTTCATAATCACGGATATGTCCACCACCCGCAGTGACTAGACCAATGCCTTTAGCGCAGTCATGTGATGAGCCACCGCCAAGAGAAACAATAAAGTCACAACCATGATCATTATAGTCTTTGACACCATTGTGTACGTTGATATCGGTTGGGTTGGGTTCTGCGCCAGCAAATACATGGCTGTCTACACCCGCGTCTTTTAAATAGCTCGCGATAATGTCAGCAACGCCAAATTTAAATAAACCAGCATCGGTTACGATGAGCGCTTTTTTTGCACCTAAGTTCTGCGCTTTAATTCCGACTTCTTTGGCACAACCTGGTCCAAAAAGTGATACGCAAGGGATGTAAAAACCGTTTGTTTGATCAGCAATATTTTTAAAAGCCATGGTGCGATTCCTTCTACCATATTTGTTATTTCATTATTCCAACAGGTGGTGATCACCTTGAGATTGAGTATTGTCTTTAGGTGGTTTTTTGAATACCTACTAAATACCTACCAAATATTTTTTATTAGAAACATAGGGTTATATTTTTGAAAAACGTTGCTGATTTTTAGTTTTGACAAAAAATAATAAATTTGGGAAATAAAAAAACCCTTAAATTGCTTTAAGGGTTTTTCTGTTGGTTATAAAGTAGGGAGGATTATTTCTCTACAATTGCAACCACACCTTGTCCACCAGCTGCACAGATTGAGATCAATGCACGACCTGAACCTTTTTCATTAAGAAGTTTTGCAGCAGTTGCAAGAATACGACCACCAGTAGCAGCGAATGGATGACCCGCAGCTAAAGAAGAGCCTTTTACGTTTAATTTAGAACGATCAATTGAACCTAATGGTGCATCTAAACCTAAACGCTCTTTACAGAACTTAGGATCTTCCCATGCTTTAAGCGTAGAAAGAACTTGTGATGCAAAAGCTTCATGGATTTCATAGAAATCAAAATCTTGAAGTTTAAGACCAGCACGTTCAAGCATACGTGGAACTGCATAAGCGGGAGCCATCAATAAGCCTTCTTTAGGGCCATCTTTACCAATGAAATCAACAGCAGCAGTTTCGCTAAATGACAAATAAGCTAAAACTTCATGACCATTTGCTTTAGCCCATTCTTCAGATGCAAGAAGAGTAACAGATGCACCATCAGTTAAAGGTGTAGAGTTACCGGCAGTCATTGTTGCAGTTTCACCCTTACCAAATACTGGCTTAAGTTTTGCAAGTTTTTCTACAGAAGAATCTGGACGAAGGTTATTGTCTTTAGTTAAACCAAGGAAAGGCGTAATAAGGTCGTCAAAGAAACCTTCTTCATACGCTTTTGCCATTTTTTGGTGTGAAGATGCTGCAAGTTCGTCTTGAGCTTCACGAGCAATACCCCATTCTAAAGCAGTAATGGCTTGGTGATCACCCATTGATAAACCAGTACGTGGTTCACCATTTTTAGGCGCATCCATCAAATCTTTTACATTGATTTTTGATAATGCTTTTAAACGGTCTTTACCTGTTTTAGCAATATTCAACTCAAGTAATGCTTTACGGATACCATCACCTAATGCGATAGGAGCATCTGAAGTTGTATCTACACCACCTGCAATACCGACTTCAATTTGACCCAATGCAATTTTATTGGCAACAAGGAAAGCAGCTTGTAAGCCAGTTGCACATGCTTGTTGAATATCATAAGCAGGTGTTTCAGGAGCAAGCTGAGTGTCTAATACACATTCACGAGTCATGTTGAAATCACGGCTGTGTTTAAGTACAGCACCTGCAACAACTTCACCTAAACGTTGACCTTGAAGGTTATAACGTTCTACAAGACCATTTAAAGCAGCAGTCAGCATGTCGCTGTTCGATGCTTTGAAGTAAGGACCATTTGAACGTGCAAAAGGAATACGGTTACCACCGATAATTGCTACGCGACGAACAGTATTTTGACTCATATTTTTGTCCTGTTGACCAGAAGTTTGTGTTTCCGACGTTGAAGGTATTTCAGCTTTTTTTGCCGGTGCACTTTTTCTACGTGTAGTAGAAGCCGTAGGAGTACTTGGCTTTTTTGTGCTATTTGTTGCATTTGAAACAGTGCTATTTGCGTTACTCGTGCGTGTACGAGTTTTTGATGTATTTGACACAGTTTCTTTTGTAGAATTCTCTACTGTTGGATTTTCTTGAGTTGTTTTGCTCATAAGGCTTTTCCAAGCATGTGGATAATCTTCTTGGTGCTTACATTAACATAATCAATAATGTGCTGAATTGACTATAATGACATTTGAGGATTGTTTCAGGTCAAGTCAACATTATTGTAACTCAAGTATGATTTACCTGAAAGTTATGGGTCTTTATATTATAAGTATCTGAGATTGTTTTAAAGTTAAAAGATACCTTAAGAGCCATACAAAACTAATTTGTTATAGAGATAATAATCATGTCTGATCAATACCAAACTTTTGCAAAATCTCCAATCGGTAAATTTGTAATTAAAAATTTAGGTTTACCATCTCCAATTCAATTAGACCGTTTTGAATCGGCAACACCTGTTGTAAAAGGCGCTGTTTTATTTGGTGCAGCACCAAACAGCAAGTTCTCAGGTGAAATCGCACAGATTTTAAGTAATATTCATGCAAATACTTATGCAGGTAATAATGCTGAGCTTCAGCAAGTTGCTGCAAAATCAGGTTTGAATGTAAGTGCTTTCAATGAAGGCGATAAAGAGTCTAAGTTTAAAGCAGTGGTTTTTGATGCTTCAGGTATTGAAAGTTCAGAGCAACTGAATGAATTGCACAAATTCTTCAGCCCAATTGCACGCCAAATTGCAACTTCTGGTCGCGTGATTGTTGTCGGTTTAACACCTGAAACAGCGCCAACAATCAAACAAGCAATTGCACAACGTGGTTTGGAAGGTTTTGTTAAATCTGTAGGTAAAGAGTTTAAGAAAGGTATTGCGGCTGAATTGATTCTTGTCGATGCAGATGCTGCACAAAACTTAGAATCTTCATTACGTTTTGCATTATCTCCACGTTCTGCTTATGTATCAGGTCAGGTGATCCGTGTTTCTAAAGCAGCAGTTGTAGATGTAGACTGGGCAAAACCACTTGCAGGTAAAACAGCATTAGTTACAGGTGCAAGTCGCGGTATTGGTGAAGCAATTGCTCATGTTTTAGCACGTGACGGCGCGCATGTGATTTGTTTAGATGTTCCACCACAACAGGCTGATCTTGATCGTGTTGCTTCTGAAATCGGTGGTTCTACATTAGCGATTGATATTACAGCTGCTGATGCAGGTGAAAAAATCAAAACTGCTGCTGCGGCTCAAGGTGGTTTAGACATCATCGTGCATAACGCTGGTATCACACGTGACAAGACTTTGGCAAATATGAAGCCTGAAATGTGGGATCTTGTGATCAACATTAACTTGTCTGCGGCTGAACGTATTAACGATTATTTATTGTCGAATAATGGCTTAAATGCGAATGGTCGTATTGTTTGCGTATCTTCAATTTCAGGTATTGCAGGTAATTTGGGTCAAACCAATTACGCAGTGTCTAAAGCGGGTGTTATTGGTTTAGTGAAATTTACTGCACCAGTTTTAAAAGATGGTATTACCATCAACGCTGTTGCGCCTGGTTTTATCGAAACTCAAATGACTGCTGCTATTCCATTTGCGATTCGTGAAGCAGGTCGCCGTATGAACTCTATGAGTCAAGGTGGGTTACCTGTAGATGTTGCTGAAACAATTGCTTTATTTGCATCTACTGCTTCAACAGGTTTAAATGGTAATGTTGTACGTGTTTGTGGCCAAAGCTTGTTGGGCGCATAAGTAAAATGAAAAGTACTTCTGCTTGAGTTTTACGATCGTCCAAGTAGAGTACGGACAGGAAGTTTTTGTATTTAGATGATTCTAACTGTAAAGACTCCCTGACATTTTCTTTATTGAGAAGCTACTTTTTAATAACGATAAATATTTAAAGGTTTAGTATGAATACTCGCCATTTTAGTCAACTTCCAAAGCCTTATTTAGCTTATACCAAAGTTATTCAAGGTCTTATTTTCAAAAAGCCGAAAGGTGAAAAGGTTCTACCGCAAGTTGAATATGTGGTGGATTCTTTTAAAGTTGATTCTAATCATTTAAAAGCCTATAACGAAGTCTGTGGCTTTAAAAATAATGGTTATATTCCAGCAATTTATTTAACAGTATTGTCGCAAAGTCTGCAAATGAGCATGATGACGACAGAAGCTTTCCCGTTTGCACTGTTAGGTTTGGTACATATTCGTAATGTTGTCAAGCAAACACGCAAAGTCGGTGTAAATGAACAATTAACGCTGTCATGTAAATTTGGTGAATTAAAGCCACATGATAAAGGTTTACAGTTCGATTTTATTACGACTGTGAAGGTGGGGAATGCAATTGTTGTTGAAGGTGTTACGACCTATTTAGCGCGTCAAAAAACCACCAATTCAACTGCCGAAAAATCAAAAGACAGTAAAGAACCTAATTTTTCAGTAAAAGATGTGTGGAACATTTCTGAAAATACAGGTCGCCGTTATGCAAAAACTTCAGGCGATTTTAATTTAATTCATATCCATGCAGTTACTGCAAAAGCATTTGGTTTCAAACAGGCGATTGCACATGGGATGTGGAGTAAAGCACGTGCTTTAGCGAGCTTGAATTTACCAGATGCGTATGAAGCTGATGTTGCTTTCAAGTTGCCTATATTTCTGCCATCGACCGTTGAGTTTTTGACAGCTGAAGAGAATAAAGCAACGGATTTCTTGATTCGAAATCAGAAATCGCATAAGCCGCATGTTTCAGGTGTGGTCAAAACACTTTAAAGTCAAATAGAATAGATCGCCTAAATTGAGATGATTTGGGCTTTTTTATACAATAAAAAAGCGATATATAAAGATAAAATAGGAATGAAAAATGAACGGTCTAAAAAGTGTTATTTTTGCGGATAAACTGAATTATCAAGGCTATGTTGATCATCGATTTCAAGATTTAGCTGAGCAATTTAGTCGTTTGCAAGATGGGCGAATAGAGCAAGGTGGTGCTGCTTTAGCTGTTTATTTTCAAGGCAAGAAAGTTGTTGATATTTATACGGGGAAAAAATCCAATACTGAACAATGGAATAGCCAGACCTTATCGGTTTGTTATTCAACAGGAAAAGGTATTCTTGCAACTTTAGCACATATTCTCGTGAGTGAAGGCTTTTTAGATTATGATACGCCAGTCGTAAAATTTTGGCCTGAATTTGGGCAAAATGGTAAGGAAAATATGACATTGCGTCATATTTTAAGTCATCAAAGCGGTTTATATGATATCCGTAATCTGATTGATCGTGCAGTTGAAATGGCAGATTGGCAACATATGTTAACGGTCATGGAACGAGCGACTCCACGTTTTTCAGTCGGATCCGATATTGCTTATCAAGCCTTAACATTTGGTTGGTTGGTGGGTGGCGTTCTTGAAAAAGCAACACAGCAATCTTTAACCTCATTATTGCAAAAATACTTAGTTGAGCCACTTGAACTGGATGGGGCTTATTTTGGTATTCCTGCGTTTGAGCTAGATCGTGTTGCACGTTTAATTGCCAAAGCAGAGCCAATACAAAAAAATGAATCACGAACTGAAAAAACTAAGGCAAAGAACAAAACGATTGTTTCTTTTTCAGATAAGTTGATTGAGTTGAGTGGTCAGAACCCGCAAGATTTTATAGATGCAATGGTGCCGAAAGGCATGCGTGATTTTAGCTTTTTTAGTGATCAAGGTTTACAAGCGATCATTCCTGCTGCCAATGGTGTTTTTACCGCAAATAGTCTGGCAAAAATTTATGCCATGATGGCAAATAAAGGCGTTTGGGATGGCAAAGTATTTATTAAACC
Organism: Acinetobacter piscicola; assembly: GCF_002233755.1. GTDB lineage: Bacteria > Pseudomonadota > Gammaproteobacteria > Pseudomonadales > Moraxellaceae > Acinetobacter > Acinetobacter piscicola. The sequence goes on from NZ_KZ268710.1 coordinate 15,511, forward strand.
TGAAATATTTGCTGAGTTAAGCAAGATTCAATGTATTAAACGTGATCGTGTGATGCCTATTCCAATGAAATGGCGTTTAGGTTATCACCGTGTAATCACGATGGGTAAACGCGCTAAAAAAGGTTTTGGTCATATTGGTTATAATGGCTCAGGTGCTTGGTGTGATCCACAACGTGAGTTAAGTTTTGCCTATACACATAATTTTAAAATTGGTTCAATCACAGGTGATTATCGTCTTTGGGGCTTAACTCAAGAAGCTTTACGATGCGCAGATGCCGAAATTAAGGGCAGTAAGGGATGGTTTTGATTGAATAGTGATTCGCTATTCTATTTAATAACTTGAAGAGCACTATTCTATGTGATGGTGCTTTTTGACAGCGAAGTTAAGTAAGATGTATGTGCAAAGATTAAATAGAACAAATCCTGCTGAAATTAAAAATATATTCAAGTAATTATGATTAAAAACCAAGGAAGATATAAATGCACCAAACGAATCACCGACCAAAAATAAAGTGAGTAATAATCCAAATACAGAAGCGAATTGTTCTTTTGAAATATATTGCATGTGAATGATTTCTTCCGTACATGTACTGGTTGATAATAGAAATGTTCTTAAAATAAAGATAAATAACAGTACAAAAATACTCATTTCTGAATATTCAAAATATAAAAATAGGTAGATGAGCAATAAAGCTATTTCTAGGCAAATGAGTAGTTTTATTGGAAATTTAGAAAAGAAATTTAGTTTTTTAATTACGATAGTTGTGAATATAACTTGTGCAAAAACAATCAGTAGATTAATAGAAATTGAATATTCATCAGAAAATCCTTTTTTGATGAATAAAAGAATCAAGTAGGGTTTGATGAGCCCTGAATAACAACCAGAGAAGATCATATTTAAAGAAAATAGTAAGATGATGGGATTAAATTTAATCTTGGAAAGCGTTTTATTTTGGTGCTGATCTACGTGATAATTATTTCTAATTTTTAAAAAGAATATCCATGCAATAAACACAATGCTTGCAGATAAAACCAATAATGACCAATACAGATGGTTTTTATTCGGTGTGATATAGGCAAGTGCTAATACAAAAATGATTGAAAATAAATTGGTCGAATGGAAGATTAAGCTGCGATAGAGTACAAGGCGATTGGTTAAATTGGTTTGGGTACTATAAGCCATCCAGTTTTTTAGACTTAAGACCCCAGTAGATGCTGCAAGTCCAGCAATAAAAGCGATGAAAACAGCAAGATATTCATTGGTAATGATTCGCCCAAGCATTGCTAGAGCATAAATAAGTATGCTAAAGGTTAGTGTTGTTATCCAATTGAATTTATCAACGATTCTACCTAGAAATATTGAAAATATTCCTGCCAAAGATAGATTTGCATAAGCTAGTCCATAAATTTTAACTGCATTATTTTCATTGAAATACAAAGGCATAATGAAGATTGATAAATTTATCCCTAAGTAATAAAGTGTCGAAAACACAATAAAATGCTTTGTATAAATTTTTTCCTGCATTTGATTTTTCTAAAGTTTTTCTTGATGTTAAATACAAGCTATGAAGAATACAACAGGCTAAGTTGAATATTTTGTGTGTAAAAATAATAAATTCATCTAATGGAAAGCTTGGTTTAAGCAATGAAGTCTTCATTATTGAATTCTATTTCAACTTATGATGATTGATTTCGCATTTTTAATTCACTCTAGACTTAAAAAACAGTATCCTAAGACCTGTAAATAGGAGCTTTCATGTATCAGGTACTTGCACGTAAATATCGCCCACGTAATTTTAATGAATTGGTCGGACAAAATCACGTTTCACGTGCACTGACCAGTGCTTTAGATCGTGGACGTTTGCATCATGCGTACCTATTTACAGGGACACGAGGTGTTGGAAAGACCACCATTGCGCGTATTTTGGCTAAATGTCTAAACTGTGAAACTGGTGTTACTTCAACGCCGTGCGAAGTTTGTGCAACATGTAAAGCAGTGAATGAAGGTCGCTTTATTGACCTGATTGAAATTGATGCAGCATCACGAACCAAAGTTGAAGATACACGTGAACTCTTAGACAACGTACCTTATGCACCGACTCAGGGGCGATTCAAAGTCTATTTGATTGATGAAGTGCATATGCTTTCTACGCATTCTTTCAATGCTTTGTTGAAAACACTGGAAGAGCCACCAGAACATGTCAAATTTTTATTCGCAACAACTGACCCTCAAAAATTACCGATTACGGTTATTTCACGTTGTTTGCAATTTACATTGCGTCCTTTGGCTGTAGATGAAATTACCCATCATTTAGGTGATATTTTAAATAAAGAAAATATTAACGCTGAACAAGATGCAATTTGGCAAATTGCTGAATCTGCACAAGGTTCATTACGTGATGCATTGTCATTGACCGACCAAGCGATTGCTTATGGACAAGGGGCGATTCATCATCAAGATGTAAAAGAAATGTTAGGTCTAATCGACCGTACAATTATCTATGATTTGATTCTAGCGATTCACAAAAATCAGCGTGAGCGAGTGAGCCAGCTTCTCTTACAATTCAGACAGCAAGCTTTGGATGTATCTTTGGTTTTAGATCAATTTATTTCAACATTGCATGAATTGGCAATGTTGCAATATTTGCCTGAACTTAGCTTGAAATATAGTGCTGAAATTAATCGAAAAATCATGCAACTTGCACAGTTGGTTTCGGCTCAAGATTTACAACTGTATTATCAGATTGCATGTAAAGGTCGTGCTGAATTGCAATTGGCAGTCACTCAAGAGCAAGGCTTTGAAATGACTGTGCTGCGTTTATTGGCATTTAGACCGATACAAAATAATGAAATTATTGTGCAACAACAGGCAGTTGCATCGCTTGTTGAAAATAGTCATTCAGTTAATCAGGCGCAGATTGAAGCTCAGCCTATTCCAGATATAAAGACGAATTCTACTGAAAATGAAGTGTTTAGCGCTCAGGCTGCAATTACAAACCCACAAAATGTTGTAAATGTTCCAGAGCCTAGCTCAACACAAAATATCAATCAGGGTTTTGATCCTGCTTTTGAAGATATTGAAGATGAATTATCGGAACATCATATTGTAGAGAATGAGCCGAGTAGTGATGATTTTTTAGATGATGAAATTGTAGATTTATCTGAAAATATTCAGACAAATACAGAGACAAACATAGAGTCTTCTCAGACTAGTGAGCACAGTGAAGTATTGTCGAATCAACAAATAACTGAGCATTTAGCGACACAAGCTACAGATGAACCAAGTTTAAGCTTATTTGGTGGAGATTCAATTTCTTCGACCGCTCAGAACATGCAAACTGTACAAGCTACGGCACAGCAAGATGTATTCTTTTTGGCACCTGAAAGCACAGAACAGGCTGATCAAGTACAGGTTCAACAGCCTCAAACGCAACAAAAAAACCAAGCAGTTTTAACTCAACACATTGAAAAAGCTCAAGAGATGCAGTTGAGTGTTACCAGTGAAGCGGATGAAAAAGTAGCAAATCAATTGATATCTGTAAATCATCAGCAAAGCCCACAAGAAATTTTGACTTTGAAAGCGCAAGTTTTAGAAGGTGAATGGACAGTTGATAAGTGGGAATATTGGTTTAGAAATAGTGTACTTTCACCAGCTGTTCAAGAGCTTGCGCAACATGGCTTAATGACTGGGCAGATTGATGCTCAATCCGTTTTTCACATTCCCAAGAAATATGAAAAGCTATTAGGGCAAGCGCAATTTGATTTGGAAGCTGCATTGAAGCAGCAGTGGGCAAGTACTATATTTAATGTTGAGTATGTTGAGATCGCGTCAACCACACCTTATATGATGCAAAACGATCGTAAAGCTAAAGCTTTTCATCGTGCAGGTGAAATGTTACATCAAGAAGCTGTTGTAAAAAGTTTAGTTGATGCTTTTGATGGGCAATTACAAAATATCCAATTAAAACTTTAAGCTAAATAAGGTTCTAAAGCATCTCGCATTTCTTGAGGAATCGAGGTGCTTTTTTTCGTTTCACGTTCAACAAAAACATGAACAAATTGACCTTGAGCAGAAGCTTGTTGTTTGTCTTGTTTGAAAATAGCGAGATCATAAGTCAGGGATGAATTGCCTATTTTTGAAATAGCAACACCCACGTCAATAATTTCTGGATAAGTGAGCTCTTCTAGGAAATTACAGGATGAGTTTACGACTAAACCAATAATTGGTGAATGGTGAATATCAAAAGCAGCATGTTGAATTAGTAGTGCATTGGCTGCGGTATCAAAGTAGCTATAATAAGTCACATTATTGACATGCCCATAGATATCATTGTCCGCCCAACGCGTTTGAATTGGGAATAGAAAATTATATTGAGAACGGTTTTTAATTTCTGGTTTCATTTAAAGGACTTCTAAAATTTATTGTTTACATTTGAATTTTCTGCTTAGCTCCATGCTATATGAAAAAAGCCCATTAAACAAAAGGGTTTAATGGGCTTCTTGTTCTAATTTTTAAATTAGAAGCGGTAACCGATACCGATATAAGTCACGATAGGTTTAATTTCAATATCACTTTTACCCGAAATCAACGTGGTTTTGCCTGCTGGCGTCATACCACTTACTTTTAATTCGGCAGATGTAGATAGATGTGCATAAGACACTGATGCAGTGGCATACCAGTCTTTCGTAATGCTGTAGTCAACACCAATCATTGCAACAGGTGCTAAAGCATCATCAACTTTTACTTTACCTAATGATGGGTTATATGGACCAATTGGAGAGTTTTTGAGTGCTGTATTGATCGCTGGGTCAGTTTCTACATTTGAGAAATGTGCATACATTAAACCCGCACCTACGTATGGACGAATCTTGTTATTGATTGAACCAAAATGGTAACGGCCAGAGATTGTTGGCGTATAAGCATCTGTAGTTGCTGCTTTATCAAATTGACTTAAATCAATAACTTTTACACCATGAACAGTGATGTTACCTTGGCCTGCAAGTTCCATTTCAGGTGGAGCACCTAAAGTCAATTCTAATGAAACGTTGTCATTTACAAAGTAATCAAGCATTAAACCCACAGTATCAGAATCTTGTACTTCAAAACCAGCTTCTGGATTTGCTGATTGTAAATTAGCTAAAGAACCAAGATAAGGACTGTTTCCAGTTTTACCATTTACACCTTGTGAATTACTTTGAGGCATAACATGTAGCCAACCTGTAGAAATCCCAAATGTTTTTCCGTCAGAAGTTGCGGCTTGAGAGGCTGTATTTAAGCCCATCAATGCGAAAGGGAGGATTGCTAATGTAAGTTTGTTCATAGAATTGTTTCCAGTACTGTCGGTCGTCTTGATTTTCCGATCAAGATCGGCAGCGATTCTAGAGTAATTGTTTTAAAAATTAAATGAAAATGGCAGTAAAAAATCTACCAGTTAGTCATTAAAAATATAATTAAGTTTTTTAAAATTATGATATATAAAATATTATTAGAATTTTAAACGTTTTTATATATTAGCTGATTGATTAAAAAATGTAATATAAGTGGAATAATTTTAGCTATTCTTTGCACAATTTGAGAATTAAATAATAAAAATGTAATTCATATATTTTGCATTGGATGATAATTTAAGCAAACTTAGCCTTTTTTTTATGGGTTAAACTTGCATTAAATTATCAGCGGTTTTATGCATTCTCATTGAAAGGTTTAGTAAATAGCTTGATAAATTTTCAGAGCATCTGCTTGTTTCAACTCTCTAGGATTATTTTGCAATAAACGAGTTTGTAGCATCGCATCGTTTGCAAGTGTTTCTAATTGATTTTTTTGAACATTTAAATCTCTTAATTTTAATGTCAAACCACTTTGATCGAGATGGCTTTGCATATGATCTATAAACAAGTCGCATAAACCTTCAGTGCTTCCTTGGCTGAAAGGGTTTAGCCATTGCATTAATTCGGCATAAAGTTGCTTGGCTTCAGGTGCATTGAATTTTAATACTTCTAATAAAACCAATGCATTGGTATGTCCATGCGAAAGATGAAAATGCCCACCTAAAGGATACGCTAGAGCATGCACTGCTCCGACAGGGGCATTAGCAAAAGCCTGACCTGCAAGCATTGAGCCAAGCAACATATTTTGACGTGCTTCTAAATTTGAACCATCTTGTAAAACCAGTTTTAAATTTTTATTGAGCAGTTTTAAGGCTTGTTTAGCGAGTATATCTGCATAAAAATTTTTCTTTATTTTAGAGGTATAAGCTTCAATTGCATGCACCATGGCATCAATACCCGTTGCCGCAGTGATATGCGCAGGTAAGCCTGTAGTAAAGGTTGCATCCAAAATGGCAACGTCTGCATATAAAATAGGAGAAACGATTCCAGTTTTTGTCGTTTTACCTGTTGTAACGATTGAAATCGGGGTAACTTCAGAGCCGGTCCCCGCTGTTGTTGGAATCAATACTAAAGGTAAACGTGGACCTTTAATATTATTAACACCGTACATTTCTTGAATGGTTTGTGATTGATTTGGATTGGCTAAAATAGCAATTAACTTGGCAACATCCATAGAACTGCCACCGCCAAAACCAATCACAAGATCTACATGATTTAGCTTGGCAAACTCAGATGCAGATAAAACAATATGTTCAGCAGGATCAGCTTGAACATCGGAATAAATTTCGTAATTTAAATTGCTTTGTTTGAGTATTTTCAATAAAGGTAAATGTAAAGCGTGTTGAATCATTCCTGCATCAGTGACAATTAAGGCTTTTTTATAATTTTTTTGTGCAATTAAGTTGCTGAGTTCTTGAATTGATCCTAATCCTGAAATGATATTGGCAACTGTTTGAAATTGAAAATGGTTCATATGTATTATCCTTAATCTATCATCATAAATTAAACACTATTGTTTTACAGTTCTATAGGATTCGCATGCTAAATAACTTAACATAAGCCCTTATAAAAGAAATGATCATTTGAGGTTGTTATGTCATCCAAAATGCCATACAAAGTTTTGTGTGTGTGCTTAGGAAATATTTGCCGTTCACCAACTGCAGAAGTGGTTTTACGACATTATTGTGATGAAAAACAACTCAATATCCTTGTTGATTCTGCTGGAACCAGTAATTATCATCCCAATAAAGCGCCTGATGAACGTAGTCAAAAGCATGCCTTAAAAAGAGGCTTTGATCTTTCCGCATTACGTGCACGTCAATTAACCACGCAAGATTTTTTAGAATTTGATTTGATTTTGGCTATGGATCATCAAAATTATGATGATATTCAACAATGTATGCAGCAGGCTTTAAAAGAGCATGAATTACATCGTATTAAAGCTGAAATTGCTTTGATGAGTGAGCATGATGCTCAATATCCACAACAAGCTTTACCTGATCCTTATTATGGTGAAGGAGATGGTTTTGAACGAGTGCTTAATCAATGTGAATCGAGCAGTGTAGGGTGGGTGAATGTGTTTCAACAACAATTCCAAAGCAAGTCATTGAAATAATTTTAGGAAATATAGTTAGTTATGAATATTGAGTTTCAGGTTCAACTAAAGCCTTTCAATACTTTGAGTTTGGATTCAACTGCTTCACATTTTGTTAAAGTTCAATCGATTCAAGCACTTCAAGACGCTTTATTGTTTGCGCAAAATAATGATTTAAATGTGCTGTTGCTTTCAGGTGGCAGTAATATGATGCTTCCTGAACATATTCAAGCGCTTGTCATCTTAATGGATATTCAAGGTATTGAATTTGTAACTGAAGATGATCACACAAAAACGCTTAGAGTTGGTGCAGGGCAAAATTGGCATGATTTTGTATTGTGGACGACAGCACAACAGTTGTATGGTTTACAAAATTTAGCTTTAATTCCCGGTTTGGTGGGTGCATCACCTGTGCAAAACATTGGTGCATATGGTGTTGAAGCAGGTGAATTTATTCAATCTGTAGAAGTGTTTGATCGTAAACTGAATCAAGTTGCATCAATTTTAGCATCAGATTGTCATTTTGCTTATCGACATAGTATTTTTAAAGATGATCCAAATCGTTACGTGATTACCCATGTTGTCTTTAAATTGCTCAAAAATGCTGATTTAAAAATGAATTATGGTGATTTAAAAACTGCAATGGGTGATGAGCTTACTGCTGAAAATTTGCAGCAACAAGTGATTCAAATTCGACAAAGTAAACTACCAGACCCTAAACAATATCCAAACGTTGGAAGTTTTTTTAAAAATCCAATTATAAATCAAACGGAATTTTCACAATTGATTGCAAAATTCCCAAATATTCCACATTATCCTCAGACAGGAAATTACGTTAAAGTCGCAGCAGGTTGGCTTATAGATCAGTCAGGTTGGAAGGGTAAACGCTTAAATCAAGTGGGTATGTTTGATAAGCAAGCATTGGTATTGGTTAATTACGCAGATGCTACATTGACAGATGTACAAGCAACATATCATGCTGTACAAAAAGATGTTTTTGATAAATTTGGTATGCATTTAGAGCCAGAGCCCGTACTTTTTAATGAGTTTGGGTTAATTCAAAACCATTAAGTGAGTAAATTTATGGTGAAACTGCATTGGATGGTCAGACTAGTACGAATAATTGCAATATTATTTGTATTTTTCGGCTGTTTAATGGTTTTTTGGTACACGCCTTTTTATTCGAATATGATGGTTAAGTTGCTCAATACTTTTGTGCCTGTCGAAGTAAATCAAGTTGCAGCCAAAAGCCAGCAAAATGCAGCTTTATCTGAGTCTGAAAACTTGGAACCAGGTTCCGATTTGTGGATTGCACGTCAAGCTTATCTCAAACTGATGGAACAGGAGATAAATAGTAAAGACACAAATACTATAACAACGCTCGGCTTGCGTTATAAAGCACTGCAAGAAAAAATAGCGAAGGAACAGCAAGAAGAACAAGATGCTGAAGAAAAACCAGTTATTCCTTTAGTTGCAGAACAAACAAGTTCAGAAGTGAATGTTGATCAATCCACTGAAACTGTTAAAGAGTTGCTAGATTTGAATAATGAAGACAATAAAGCTTTAATGGATGAATATATTGTTTTTCTAAAAACGTACAAAATTAAAGAAACTAAACCTGAATCAGACTCGTATGCTGCAAGTGAATTAACTGCATCTCAAGTACAGGAAGATATGGCGTTGGTTCAGGATGAAAATACTGAAAAACCTAAGTCTGCCAGCCAACCCTATGCAATTGTTGTCCTTGGTGGAGGATTAACCTTAGATAAAAATCAAAAAGATATTATAGTCAATCAATACACAAAATTACGTTTGGAAACAACACTAGCCTTAGAAAAGCAAGTAAATTTACCCATTGTATTGAGCGGTGTGGAAGCACCTTATATGCAGAAATGGTTAGCTGAACGTGGTGTAGAAGCAAAATTATTAGAAAATAGAAGCATGAATACCTGTGAAAATACACGTTTTAGTTCATTACTGTTGCAAAAAAAAGGTGGTGCGCCTACGGTATTGTTAATTACAGATCGTTACCATATGCCAAGAACACGTAGGCTTTTTGCTTTAAATGGTATCGAAACAATTCCAGTTGAGTCACCTATGCCTACACCACTGACTTCGTGGCAGCCAAGTCAACAAAATTATAACCATAGCCGCAGAGCAAATTACGAAACTTTAGCAACCATTCGAGATATGTTGTTTGGTTCAAGTGGCTGTAGAGAGGTACCATAATGACAGATATGCCATTTTTAAATCCAACAATTTTAAAACAACTTGATTTACCTGTACCCAGTCGTGATACCACGCCTAAATTATTGGAACCACTTAATTTAAATCGCGACTACGTTCCGAATAAAGAGATAAAAGCCTATCAACGGCTCTATGGTTTTGATCAATTGGATTGTGAGCAATGGCAAGGTTTTGTTGAAATGTCATTGTTTAAATTACATGTGCAGGTTTTTAAACCGAAAACAGAAAAGCTAAAAGGTACAGTGTGTTTACTACATGGTTATTTAGAACATAGTGGAATTTACCAACCCATTATCAAAGAAATATTAGAACAAGGTTTTAGTGTCATTACTTATGATTTACCTGGACATGGGCTGAGTGATGGTTCTCCTGCGAATATTAAAAACTTTGATCATTACCAACAGGTTTTACATGCAATTTATCAATACGTTAAAAATGCCGAACAGCTCCCAAAACCATGGTTGGGCGTAGGGCAAAGTACCGGTGGTGCGATTTGGATGCATCATCTACTTGAATATGCTCAAAAACGTGAGAATCCTATTGTAGGAAGAGTGCTATTGCTGTCTCCGTTGGTTCGTCCTGCAAAAACTGCGTGGTGGCATAATTCAATTGGTTTAGGAATTATTCGTAGAATTAAGAGAGAAGTGCCGCGTCATTTTAAAAGAAATAATCATAATCCTGAATTCCTTCGCTTTGTAAGACTTAAAGATCCACTACAACCTAAAATGATGGGAATGGATTGGATTTTGGCGATGTCTAAATGGATGCAAGAAATGGAAGCCTATCCAAAATGTCGTATTCCCGTTTGGTTAGCACAAGGTGCACAAGACCAAACCGTGGATTGGAAATACAACATTGAGTTTGTGCGTAAACAATTCAGATTACAAACATTGCTTATGTTAGAGGAAGGTTCTCATCAGTTGATCAATGAGCGGGCTGATATTCGTGCTGCACTTACAGGATTAATTCCAGCTTTTTTACATGCGCAATCTTCTGCTGAATATTTTGAATAAGTTGGGAATCTTAAAATTTATCGATTAGATGCAAAGTATTGACTTGAAATGGTCAAAAAATAAGTGAAAAATCCAGTTTTTTGGTGAATTGGTATAAAAAATATACAACCAGTATTTTTTTGTTAAATTGGGGGTTGCGCTTGTTTTGAAACTGTATAGAATACGCAGCATCCCGACGCGATACAGCAAACGA
>NZ_NIFO01000033.1 GCF_002233755.1 Acinetobacter piscicola
AATTCTACAGTTCCAACGACACCAGCTGCTGACAATACAGCGCCACAACTACAAAGCGTAGAAGTCAATCCAGCAGGTCAATTGGTGTTCCACTACAACGAAGCTTTAGATGGAATTAATACAGCGTCAGTAAGGAACTTCAACATCACCATTAACGGGCAAACAGTTACAGCCAGTGGTGTAACGGTAGTCGGCAATGACTTATTCCTCAGCTTTGTTCCAACAATTGGAATAGGACAAAGCGTCAGTTATAGCTACACCGATCCAAGTCCGAATAACGATACATCCGCAATTCAAGATACAGCAGGCAACGATGCTGCGAGTATCCCATTAACTACTTTACTAACAGGTGATAACCACTCGAACGTTGATAGCACAGCGCCAATACTACAAAGCGTAGAAGTGAATACAGCAGGGCAATTGGTATTCCACTACAACGAAGCTTTGGATGGTGTGAATCTACCGAATACGAGTCATTTCACAGTAACGGTTAATGGTCAAACTGTTACGCCAAGCAGTATTAGTGTGACAGGAAGTGATGTATTCCTCAGCTTTATTCCAGCAATTGGAATAGGGCAAAGCGTGAGTTATAGCTACACCGATCCATTGCCAAATAACGATGTATCAGTGATTCAAGATACAGCAGGCAACGATGCTGCGAGTATCCCATTAACTACTTTACTAACAGGTGATAACCATTCAACGGTAGATGTGACTGCGCCACAACTACAAAGTGTCGAAGTCAATTCAGTAGGTCAATTGGTATTCCACTACAACGAAGCCTTAGACGCCAATAACACAGCATTAGCTAGTCATTTCAACATCACCATTAACGGGCAAACAGTTACGCCAAGCAGTATCAGTGTGACAGGCAACGATGTCTTCCTGAGCTTTGTTCCAGCGATTGGAATAGGGCAAAGCGTGAGTTATCGCTACACCGATCCAAGTCCAAATAACGATACATCCGCAATTCAGGATACAGCAGGTAATGATGCTGTGAGTATCCCATTAACCACTTTATCGGGAGGTGATAACCACTCAAATGTTGATAGCACAGCACCACAACTACAAAGTGTAGAAGTGAATACAGCAGGACAATTGGTGTTCCATTACAACGAAGCCTTGGATGCTAATAACACAGCATTAGCTAGTCATTTCAACATTACTATTAATGGACAAACTGTAACAGCCAATGGTGTGACAGTAGTCGATAACGATGTCTTCCTGAGCTTTGTTCCAGCAATTGGAGTAGGACAAAGCGTGAGTTATAGCTACACCGATCCAAGTCCAAATAACGATGTTTCTGCAATTCAGGATGTTGCGGGTAATGATGCAAATAGCATTGCACAGACCACTTTACCAGCAGGTGACAACCACTCGAATGTTGATATTACAGCGCCACAACTACAAAGTGTAGAAGTGAATACAGTTGGGCAACTGGTATTCCACTACAACGAAGCTTTGGATGGTGTGAATCTACCGAATACGAGTCATTTCACAGTAACGGTTAATGGTCAAACTGTTACGCCAAGCAGTATTAGTGTGACAGGAAGTGATGTTTTACTCAGCTTCGTTCCAGCAATTGGAATAGGGCAAAGCGTGAGTTATAGCTACACCGATCCAAGTCCGAATAATGATGTTTCTGCAATTCAGGATACAGCAGGCAATGATGCTGTGAGTATCCCATTAACCACTTTGCCGGGAGGTGATAACCACTCGAATGTTGATGTCACAGCACCACAACTACAAAGTGTAGAAGTGAATACAATTGGGCAATTGGTGTTCCATTACAACGAAGCCTTGGATGCTAATAACACAGCATTAGCTAGTCATTTCAACATTACTATTAATGGACAAACTGTAACAGCCAATGGTGTGACAGTAGTCGATAACGATGTCTTCCTGAGCTTTGTTCCAGCAATTGGAATAGGACAAAGTGTAAGTTATAGCTACACCGATCCAAGTCTAAATAACGACTCATCAGTGATTCAAGATGTTGCGGGCAACGATGCTGCGAGTATCCCATTAACCACTTTGCCGGGAGGTGACAACCACTCAAATGTTGATAGCACAGCACCACAACTACAAAGTGTAGAAGTGAATCCAGCAGGCCAATTGGTATTCCACTACAACGAAGCCTTGGATGCTAATAACACAGCATTAGCTAGTCATTTCAACATTACTATTAATGGTCAGCTTGTTAGTCCAAATACAATTACGATCTCAGGCAACGATGTTTTCCTGAGCTTTGTTCCAGCGATTGGAATAGGACAAAGTGTAAGTTATAGCTACACCGATCCAAGTCCAAATAACGATACATCTGCAATCCAAGATACAGCAGGCAATGATGCAAACAGTATTCCATTAACAACTTTACCAGCAGGTGATAACCACTCGAATGTTGATGTTACGCCACCGCCTGCACCGATTATTTTAGGGGCGGAAGATAATGTAGGAACATTTGGTAATATTTATTCAGGTGGTTTGACGGATGATTCAACCCCAACCATATATGGTGTTGCAGAAGCAAACAGTATAGTCACCGTTTTTGTGAATAGTCTTGAGGTAGGTACTGCAATTGCAGATGGTTCAGGCCGTTGGAGTTATGAACCAACATTAATCAATCCGACGTTTAGGAGTGTTCAGGGTTCTAATTTTCAAATTACGGCAACAGCAACAGATGCTTCACATAATGTTAGCCCTGTAAGTAACATTTTTGATATAGGCACTTATCAAGCCAGTACCACTCAAAATCCGATCACAGCACTGAAAGAAGGTAGCTTATTAGGTTTAGTGGGGCTTGATGCCCTTGGACTTATTCAATTAGATAATCAGCCCATAGCTGCTTATGATGTGAATAATGATTTAAAGAAAGTCATATTAAAAACCAGCGCACTTTTGGATTTAGCGGGCATATTTGGTCCTAGTTGGGAGTATTCTCAAGCTGTAGCAGATATTTTGGGATTAAGTGTTAAGCCTGTGAATACTGGAATATTAGGGTTAGTAGCCGTTACGTCAGCATTAGAAATTACTGCTAAAGATGGTGGAACAATTGATAATTCTGCGATTATGGAGTTTTTTGCCACAGTTTATGATCCTAAATTATTAGGTTTAACAAATATTAGTTTGTTGGGAAGCTTGACATTAGAAGCATGGGATTCTAGATATACGAATGATTTTAATAAAGATACGAGTAATCAAATCATTGGTTATAGTAAAAATAGCTTATCAACACTAGCAGATGTTAATTTATTAGGGTCAACAAAAATTCCTACATATGACCAACTTTCTGAGTTTGATCAACATCTTGCTGTTTCTAATGTGCGCGTTTACGGAACAACTGGAAATGACACAATTCAAGGTGGTGCATTTAATGATATTTTGCGTGGGGGCGATGGTGTTGACACTTTGAAAGGCAATGCGGGTAATGATTGGTTAGAGGGTGGTAAAGATAATGACTTTTTAACGGGTGGGATTGGTTCAGATACAGCCATTTATCATTTACTGGTCGCAAATGACGCAACAGGTGGAAATGGGACAGATACTTGGACCGATTTTCATAAAGGAAATGTGATAACCGACACTGAAGCAGATAAAATTGATATCACTGAATTACTTGAGAACTCGGCAAATATCGGAAATATCCAACAATATGTATCGGTGACTTATGATGCTTTAAAAGATCAAACAGTGCTTCAAATAGATCGTGATGGTTCAGGTGCGGCTTATGCAAAGAGTGATCTTTTGATTTTAGAGCATGTAAATACAACACTTGAAGAATTACTTCAAAATCAGCAAATTATTTTCTAATGATTCAATTCAAAATAAAGCCTTAAGCTTGCTTAGGGCTTTTTATTGCGACTTAGCACAGAATTACAAGCTATAATCTAAAGGTATTTTATTTGAATATTTAATTTTGATTATGACTTTTACACTAACAACAGAAATGACTTACGAAGAAGAGATTAAAAAAAGTCGATTTCAAGCGATTGCAGCACCTGTAGAAAATGAACAGCAAGTAAAAGAATTTTTAGAAAAGCATTTAGATGTATCGACAACACACCAGTGTTGGGCTTGGAAAATAGGACATAATGTTCGATTTAATGATGATGGTGAACCTTCTGGAACAGCAGGCAGGCCTATTTTAGCAACTATTGAAGGCAATGAACTCACCAATACAATTGTTTTAGTCAATCGATGGTATGGTGGAATTAAGCTTGGCACAGGTGGTTTAGTTCGAGCATATGGAGGCTGTGCAGGACAATGTTTATTATTGGTCGAAAAAATTGAGCAAATTGAAAAAAAAGCAGTTTATTTTCAATGTCAGTTTAATGAGTGGGCAATTTTTCAATATGAGTTGAATTCCCAACACATTGAATACACAGAGCAATACACAGCACAAGGTGTTGCTGTTGAAGCCATGTTACAAATTCATCAAATAGAGCCCCTTAAACTGAAAATTCAAGATGTCACACGTGGGCGAGAGCAACTCAAAGTATTGGAAGAAAATAATGCTTGAACAAGATCCATTGCTCAAATATAGAGAACAACATAAACATCGACTGAATTATATGCCATGGCTATATTATTCATTAAAACCCAAGAACAGACTTTGGGCAGAACAATGGCAAAAAGAATATCAAGATTATTTGATGGCGATGGAAACCGTTGAAATTGGCAAGAATTGCTTTATCTCACCATTAGCCCATATTTTTGCTGAACCTGGTCGTAAGATTGTGATTGGTGACAATACCTTTATTGCCGCTGATTGTACCTTGCATGGACCTTTGCAAATAGGTAATGAGGTGGCAATCAATCATCATTGTATTTTGGATGGTGGTCGAGTAGGGATTAAGTTACATGATCAAGTACGAATAGCCGCTTATTGTCATCTTTATGCTTTTGATCATGGTATGGATTTAGATCAACCCATTTATCAGCAAGCTGTGACATCAAAAGGTATTGAAATTGCTCAGGATGTTTGGTTAGGGGCGCACGTTGGTGTTAAAGATGGTGTGGAAATTGCTGCACATGCTGTAGTCGGTATGAACAGTATGGTGACCAAAAATGTTGCTGAACGAGAGATAGTCGTCGGTAATCCTGCAAGATTTGTTCGATATCGTGAGTAACTGCACAATATGTACAAATACATCATTAAATTACGGAATTTATTACATAATACTGTCCAAATTAATAAAAACTTATGCTAATTTAAAATGAAGAGACCCAAAGCTGTAAAGCTAAAGCGAGGTTATGATGAACAGAGTAGTGGCTTGTATCGACTCTTCTCCATGCATTAATGCAGTCGCAGAAGCAGCGGCGTGGATTGCTCAAGAAACTGGTCGTGAATTGGTGTTACTACAAGTATTAGACTATTACCCAGCGAGTTATCATCTTGGGGAAATTAGTGGGGTAATCGGTTTTGAAAGTAATGCAATGCTGTTAAAAGAGCTTGCAGAATTAGAGCAAAAACAAAGCGAGCTTGCTTTGGATTATAGTAATAATTTACTTAAACATATTTCTGAACATATTCAACAAAAATACGGTATTCAGGCAAGCCAAATACAGGAAAAAGGAGATTTCCTTGAACAAAGCTTTAGCCAATTAGATATTGATGATATCGCAGTGATTGGAAAAGTTGGTGAACGTTCTGCCGAAAAAAATAAGACACTTGGTAGTAATGTCGAAAACTTTATTCGGGGGACAAAAAGCTCAGTACTCACTGTAGGAGAAACTTTTAAGCCACCTACACGTTTTATTTTTGCTTATGAGCTTTCGGAAGCTTGCCAGAAGATGTTAAAACGGGTTGAAAAAAGTGATCTACTTCGATTATTACAATGTCACTTGGTCTATGTTGGCGATCATCCTGAAATACTCAATGAACCGACACAGCGCTTAAAAGATGCAGGTTTGGATGTGGTGGTGGAGTATCGTTATGGTGATGTTGCAGAGAATATTTTGGAATACCAAGATCAGCATCAAATTCAATTAATTGTACTCGGTGCTTTCAGCCACAGTAAAATTCATCAATTTTTCTTAGGAAGTGTAACCACGACTATTTTCCGTAACTCGTCAGTTCCGCTACTGGTTGCAAAATAAGTTTTGAGTGCGTTTAAGTACGAAAATAATAGGTGATTAGTTAAATAATTACTGTGATTTTATTCACGAAATATGTATGCCACGTCTTTTAAAATACGTGGCATTTTTTATCAGAAAAATTGAAAAAAATGCTGTGAAATCTTGCAATTTAAAATGCAATAGCTTTTTTTGAAGGGATGAATTTAATTGATTAAAAAACGAACTGTTATTAAAAATATCATATATTCATATGTTTAATTGGTAATACATGAGTTATCCACAATTCTACAAACAAGTTCAGGGGATAACTCGGTGTATTGATGATGCTGGCTAAAAATGCCAAATCATATTGTCAAACAAAAAAATCCTCTAGAAGGATAGAGGATTTTTTAGATGAAAAATATTTTATTTTACAATGGCGATTGCAAAACCATCATGACCTTTACTACCGACAGTTTGTAGGGCAGTGCACGATAAAATTTTTGGGTGATTCTGCATGGCTTTATACATATCACGAATTCCTTCAATACTTGGCTTTTGATTTTCAGGATCAAGAATATCGCCAGCACGAATCACATTGTCCAAAACGATCACTGTACCTGAGTGTGATAGTCTTAGACTTAACTCCAAATATTCTGGATAACTTTGTTTATCGGCATCAACAAAAATAAAATCGAAAGGTTCAGTATTTTCAGGTAAGGCATTTAGAATATCAGCCGCACGTCCAACTTTAAGTTCTACAGTTTGTGGAAGTTGAGCATTATCAATATTTTCTTGCCCTAAAGCGGCATGGGTGTCTCGGCCTTCTATGGTTAGAATATAACCATCTTGAGGCAATGCACGTGCTAACCACATGGTGCTATAAGCAGCAAATGTCCCTAATTCCAAAACACGTTTACATTTATTCATTTGAATAAGCATTTGTAAAAGCATGCCTTGGTTTGCGGCAACAGCAAGGTGATCTGGAAAACCTTTATCCTCAGTATTTTTGAGCGTTTGAGTCAAAATTGGGTCTTCAGGGATTAAATGTGATTCGATGTAACTATCGATGTCTGACCACATTTGTTGCATGTTGTACCGCCTCATTAGAGTCACTGGGTTTGTGTAATGTGCATTTTAATGGTTTATACGTAGAGTGCAATTTTAACCGAAACTTTTGGGTAATATTTGAGCATTATCTTCGTTAAATATTTATATCAAAATTGAATTGAAAAATTATTTGATCAGTGTTGAAATTTTTTCTCAAAGTTAAGTGACAAATAAAAAGAGATCTTTCGATCTCTTTTGCATTGCAAAGTACTGGTTTAGATTAATGCTAGTCATTTAAGCATTTTTAATCCTCCCCCTTGCGGAGCATGCTCCTCACCTTTGCAAAAGGAGGGAGTATCTTGGATTCAATACCGCATTGAATTCCTTGCACAGCAATGCTGTTCATCCCCTCTTTTGCCTTGCACCATATATGGCTCAGGGTTAGGGGAGATTTATCAATCAGTAATAATAAAATTAAAATTAACTGATCAGCATTACTGATTCAAATGGTATTTAGAAATTACACATCGAACTATTACGTGTTAAATCTGGCCCCCAAGTACGGTAGCCTTGTGTATCAATATGAATCTGACCAGAAGCGTATAAACCCAGTCCCATATTTAAGCTTTGACCATACTGCGACCAGAATTGACAGAGTTTAAATTTAGTATTTTCAATATATGCATAATCTTCAGGTTGCGGATATTCAGGTCCAATACGGAAATCGATTGCCGAATTAAATAAATGGCGTGAAGAACTTGCACCACCTGCACATTGGTTTAAAGGTAAATCACGATAGACCGATGTCACTGTGAAATCTGTGAGCACTCTTGATGCGACTAAATATTTGAACACTTTTAAAGTCGGTAATTGATTGCGCCAAATTTCTTCACTTGGAATCATATATTCAGACTTACCACACTTGTCCCAATCACGAGCAGTTTTAAACAGTTCAAAACTTGGAATGATATTTCCAACATTATTCTGCTCAAGAAAACGCTCATAATCACGTGCACGTGACTGATTTGAACCATTCATAAGCCAGTTACGGTATGAGTTGGGCATCACTTTTGGTGGAATAGCACGTTCAATCGTAATTTTTTCCTGAGGGATATAAATTCGATGACCATGAGGTGTACTAATCGTTAGACTTTTTTGGGGAGAAGACGTACAAGCAGTCAAAAGCGTTGCAAAAAAACTGACTGTAAGCAGACCTTTTAGAATATTTTTCATTCTCAATATTAGCTAAAGAAGGTAAGGCGCTATTCTAGACTAGTTTGAATCGCGCAATATGGATAAATTGCAAATAAATGTACAATTTGTTTATTCAAATGAAAAAAGACCAGCTTAAGCTGATCTTTAGGGTCTGTTGACATTTCATAAATGGCTTGCGTTGTAGGCTAAAATTGAGCAGACGAGGAATGAAACGAAGAGAATAGCGAGACTATTTTCAAGTTTCATAACGAAGGCTGAGATAATTTTAACCACAACCCTTCGGGACTAGAGTGTTTTTTGACGCTACGTTGTTGTGAACTACTCATTTAGAATGACTAAATTTTGTATTTCACGCCTAGTATCGCCTAAAAAACACTCATAGTCGCAATCATAGACGAATTGTCAACAGACCCTAATCTAGAAAACTTACTTTTCTAAGTATTGTAATTTATCAGGTTTACCATTCCACTCTTCACGATCTGCAGGTTGATCGCCAATTTGAGTAATGTTAGGCCATTTTTGAGCCAAGTCAGCATTTAATTCAATAAATACTTCTTGACCTTCTGGTAGCTCATCTTCAGAAAAAATTGCATTTGCAGGACATTCTGGTTCACAAAGTGCACAGTCAATACATTCATCTGGGCTAATAACAAGGAAATTCGGACCTTCATAAAAACAGTCAACAGGACATACTTCTACGCAGTCTTGGTATTTACACTTGATACAATTTTCAGTGACAACAAAGGTCATGGCGTCAGCTACCTAAAAATACGGTTCTAATTAATAATGGTGTATTTTAGGCAAAAAGTACCCCAACTAACAATTGCTTTTATTGATATTTATTATATGCAGGACTGCTAATTTTGATAAAAAGAGAATAAACAGACTGTTTTTTACTCAAAAAGTCAAAAGCCCGACTTATTTATCGAGCTTTTCACTTTTTTGAATAAGGCTAGAACAATAAAAACTAAGGTTGTTTTAAAAGTTCTTTAAGTGCATACAGTTGAGCAAGCGCTTCACGAGGGGTTAAATCATCCACATCAATAACGGATAATGCGTCTAAAACAGGTGATACTTTTTCAACTTCAATGACTGTTTCAATAACTTCAATTTCAGCCTCAAAAACTTCAGATTCTGCAAATAAATCATTTTGGACAATGTTTATAGGTTGCTGCTGTTGTTTTTCTAAAATTTTTAAACGCTTTTGTGCTTCTTTAATCACACTTGCAGGAATACCCGCAAGTTTAGCCACTTGTAAACCATGACTCTGACTTGCAGGGCCGTGTTGTACTTTATGCAAAAGAATTAAATTACCATTCAGTTCTTTTGCTGTGACGTGATAGTTATCAATTGCTGATTCTTTAGCGAGTTCTGTAAGCTCAAAGTAATGCGTTGCAAAAAGACATAGACATTTTATTCGTTTGGTTAAATCAAGCACACATGCCCATGCTAGAGATAAGCCATCGTAAGTACTGGTACCACGACCGACTTCATCCATTAACACTAAAGATTGATTGGTGGCATGATGCAAAATTTGCGATGTTTCAGTCATTTCCACCATAAACGTTGATTTGCCAGTAGACAAATCATCGGCAGAACCAATACGTGTGAAAATACGATCAATTGGACCTAACTTTGCAGCTTTAGCAGGTATGAAACTACCACAGTAAGCGAGCAGACTAATCAATGCCGTTTGACGCATAAATGTCGATTTACCCCCCATGTTAGGGCCAGTGATAATCGCCATACGATGATTAAAATCAAGTAATGTATCATTGGGTGTATAAGGTGCTTTGTTTAAAGCTTCAACGACTGGATGACGCCCAGCTGTAATTTTGATACCAATTTCAGGACTATATTCAGGACGGTGCCAGCTATGCAAACGTGCTTGATGGGCAAAATTACATAACATATCAATATACGAAATCGAAGCACTCATCATCTGTAAATTGGCAATATCTGCTTTTAATTCATCGAGTAACATTTCAAATAACAGTTTTTCACGTGCTAGGGCACGAGACTCACTCGACAAGACTTTATCTTCAAAAGATTTCAGTTCAGGTGTGATATAGCGTTCAGCATTTTTCAGCGTTTGACGGCGAATATAATGGTCAGGCGCTTGTTCTGCTTGAGCACGTGTTAATTCAATATAATAACCACTGACACGGTTATAGCCGATTTTTAAAGTATTGATTCCTGTGGCTTCACGTTCTTGTATTTCCAAATCAATCAGAAATTGTCCTGCATGATCTCGAATTTTACGTAGTTCATCCAACTCAGCATCAAAACCTTCAGCAATCACATTGCCATCCCGAAGAAGTACAGGAGGATGTTCAACAATGGCTGACATTAAACGTTGATGTAGGCCATTAAAATCACCGAGTTCATCATTTAATTGCGTAATAAAACCTGATTTTTTAGTATTGAGAATAGGCTGAATTGCATGACGAAGGAATGGAATTTGTGCACAGGCTTGGCGTAATTGGACTAAATCACGAGGACGAGCACTTCCAAGAGCGACACGACTCAATACACGTTCAATATCGCCAATTTCTTTTAATACCAATCTTACAGGGGACTCATGATAACCCTGTAAAAATGCATCAATCGCATCTAAGCGAGCATCAAGAAGCTGCGTATCACGGATGGGTTGCATCAATGTGCGGGCAAGTAAACGGCCACCCATTGCAGTTTGGCAATCATTAATTAAATTGAACAAAGAAGTACCATGTTCAAACAATGGATCAATTATTTCTAAATTACGACGAGTGACTGGGTCTAACGCAATAAAATCTGAGCTTTGTTCTAATTTGATCGAACGAATATGCGGTAAAGCGGTTTTTTGAGTTTCTTTGGCATAATGAATCAGTGATGCAGCAGCAGCTTTTGCTAAAGGTAAATGATCAATCCCAAAACCAGAGAGCGTGGCAACAGCAAATTGATCACATAAAGTTTTTTGTGCATTATTTAAATTGAAATCAACATTTGGGCGCTTAGTAATCGGACAGTCGATTTGTTTT
This sequence comes from Acinetobacter piscicola, assembly GCF_002233755.1. Classification (GTDB taxonomy): domain Bacteria; phylum Pseudomonadota; class Gammaproteobacteria; order Pseudomonadales; family Moraxellaceae; genus Acinetobacter; species Acinetobacter piscicola. The sequence continues at coordinate 11,343 of NZ_NIFO01000033.1, forward strand.
TTTATTGATTCAATAATATTGGGATCGATAATATCTTCATCAATGAGAAGCTCACTTGGCATTAAACGAGCCAATTCAATTGCAAGGTTTTCGACATTAAATTCTTGTTGCTGTACTTTAAAAATACCTGCACTTAAGTCCAATAAAGCGATACCGATCTGATTTTGTTGGAAACACAATGCAACCAGATTAGAACTTTGCGTTGCTGTTAATAACGCATCATCGGTCAAAGTACCTGGGGTGATGATTCGAACAACACCACGTTCTACAGGGGCTTTACCCGTAACTTCACCAATTTGTTCACAGATAACAACGGTTTCACCCTTTTTAACCAAACGCGCTAAATATCCTTCAGCGGCATGATAGGGTACACCTGCCATGGGAATAGGTTCGCCACTGGCTTTGCCTCGATGAGTAAGAGTAATACCCAATAATTTTGCGGCTTTTTTTGCATCATTAAAAAAGAGTTCGTAAAAATCACCCATTCGATAAAACATTAATGCGTGTGGATGCTGCATTTTAATTTTTAAATATTGTTGCATCATGGGCGTATGAGAGGAGAGATCAGCCATTATTTCTGTGTTATTCATGTATGTTAAAACCTTAAATTTAAACAATAAATAGGGTAATTAAAAAATTTGGCTGTCTAACCAATTCAAGCACTTTTTTGCAAATCTGACCAATCTAAGAAAAAGCATACGTTTGAGAATACTTTTTATATATCAAAATTGAGTTAATACTGTATGAGCAATCAATTTGATTCCTTACGGTTTGCCATCTTAACAAATTGAGACTGATTCACAAAAAAGAATTCTAACAGGAATGAGGAAATAAGCAGCGAAAGGAAGAAGTCGCTTAATCAGCGTGTGCTAGGTAATCAGTTTCCGTAAATGTAGAACACATACTGATGATTTTTTTTCAACACAACTCTATGAATCTAAAAATATTTTAAATTAAACATTTCATTATTTTTGAATCGGTTATTTTTAAATTTTATACTATAGGGTACTATACTATAAAATTTGAATGGATAAGATTTATGCCAAATCAAGTTGAAGACAAAAAAAAGATACTTCTCCGTGTTAAACGCATTATCGGGCAAGCTCAAGCGATTGAAAATGCATTAGAAGACGGTGTGGAATGTGGAGCAATTCTGCAACAAATATGTTCTGTGCGTGGCGCGATCAATGGTCTAATGAATGAAATGTTAGAAGTTCATTTAAAAGACACCTTGGTATCAGGTGAAACCACAGAACAACAACGAAGTGAAGAACTGAATGAAATAGCCAAGATTCTTAAGTCATATTTAAAATAAGTTTTTATTAGGAGAAATTCTATGAAATCACGTGCTGCAGTTGCATTTGGTCCCGGTGAACCGCTTAAAATTGTTGAAGTAGATGTTGAGCCGCCTAAAAAAGGCGAAGTTTTAATTAAAATCTCGCATACAGGCGTATGCCATACCGATGCTTTTACGTTGTCTGGTAGTGACCCTGAAGGCGTGTTTCCAGTCATTCTAGGGCATGAAGGTGCAGGTGTTGTTGTAGAAGTTGGTGAAGGTGTAACCAGTGTCAAAGCTGGTGATCATGTAATTCCACTTTATACAGCTGAGTGTGGAGAATGTTTATTCTGTAAATCTGGTAAAACCAATCTTTGCGTTGCAGTTCGTGAAACTCAGGGTAAAGGTTTAATGCCAGACGGTACAACACGTTTTTCTTATAATGGTCAACCCATTTATCACTATATGGGTTGTTCGACCTTTAGTGAATACACGGTAGTTGCAGAAGTTTCATTGGCGAAAATCAACCCTGAAGCGAACCCAGAGCATGTATGTTTGTTGGGTTGTGGCGTAACGACTGGTATTGGTGCAGTACATAACACAGCAAAAGTACAAGAAGGTGATAGTGTTGCAGTCTTTGGTTTAGGTGGTATTGGACTTGCTGTTATTCAAGGTGCACGACAAGCAAAAGCAGGGCGTATTATTGCAATTGATACCAATCCTGAGAAGTTTGTACTTGCGAAAGAATTTGGTGCAACGGATTTTTTAAATCCTAAAGATTACGATAAACCGATTCAAAACTTTATTGTTGAAATGACGGGTTGGGGTGTAGACCATTCTTTTGAATGCATTGGCAATGTAAATGTAATGCGTTCAGCACTTGAATGTGCTCATCGTGGTTGGGGTCAGTCTGTGATTATTGGCGTTGCAGGGGCTGGTCAGGAAATTTCGACTCGACCATTTCAGCTTGTTACTGGACGTAAATGGTTAGGTTCAGCTTTTGGTGGAGTAAAAGGGCGTTCGCAACTTCCGGGTATGGTTGAGGATGCAATGCAAGGAAAAATTCAGCTTGAGCCATTTGTAACACATACCATGGACTTAGAAAAAATCAATGAAGCGTTTGATTTAATGCATGAAGGTAAATCTATTCGTACAGTGATTCATTACGAGTAATCTGTGTTAAATAGTTATGGCGCATGATTGTAATAATCATGGAAAATTGAGAATAGGACAGTCATCCTTTCTTTGCGAAAAGCGTTTAAAAATGTATTCGTGAAGGAAAAGAGGGTGTCCTATTCTTTAACTTTATAGAAGAATTAGTTGTTCATTTTTAAATGCTTAAAGTTATATATAGTAACCAATGGTTATTGCTAATAAGTTTTTTATTAATAGACAGAAGTAAATGGCATGATACATCTAAAGATTTGATTTTAAAACGTGGCGAGCCTTTGTTTTATTGTCAGTTTGATGGTTTTGATCCATCACGCACCGTGAAATTAGTTCAAGCAGAAAAGACACCTGAACTTTTACAATATATGGAACAGATTTCAGGTGTGGTGAATTATGTTCATCAGACTTTTTCACTTTTTAATGAACTTGAGAAAAAAACCAAATTTTATTTTAAAGGTAAAAAATTATAATTAGGTTTCTTATGACTATATTAAATGAAGATTATCGAAATAATATATGGGTTGTTATTGCTTTTATTATTATCGTTGTTATTTATCTGTATGTTATTTCGGATAATAAGGTTGAGGATATTAAATATGAGGAGGAAGAAGTATGTGGTTTTTTTGAATCTTTAAATAAATACCCTAGAGGTGGTGGGCGTACTACTTATATTTTAATGCTTAATTTAGAAAAATATGATTCTGTTGTATATTATAATGTCAATATTAATAAATACGATGAAAGTTCAAAGGTGAATTATGGATTATTGAAAGAGGGTGTAAAATTTTGTTTTTTAATAAAAAAGCCTAAAGGTGAAAACAAGTGGAATTCTAATTTTAGAATTCTAGATATTTTAAAAAATTAATAAGGTTGATTAAACATGAGTGAAACGAAAAAATTGGGATTCTTGGGTAATTCGACAGAATTTATAATTACGGTTTCAAGTGCCATTAATAATTTTATAGATTTAGGTAATGCTATTAATAATAATGCTGATCTTAGAATGAAAGGTGCAGAAAATAGCGCTATTTTGAAAAGCAATGCTACTGTAACTGCAAGTTTCATTAAATGCTTATCCGATCTTGCTAGTTTAGCAAAGTTAGTTGATAACCCAAATATTATTGGTGCTTCTGCTTATTTAGCAACACTAGTAGATAATGCTATTGACTTATTGGAAAAGGAGGGTTTAGTTCAATTATCAACATTAGGTGTGGTGAATTATGTCACACAGACTTTTTCGCTGTTTAGTGAGATGGAAAAGGTAAGCCAAAAAATTATTGATTTCTCAAAAGGAAAATAAGTGAATTTAAAATACTATATTATTATTTTTTATATATTTCAAATAATAAGTGCATTTTTTTGGGATGATTTAGTACTTTTTGTTTTTATTTTTTCTTTTATTTCACTATTGTTTTTTTTGGGAGTAAAAATAAAAACTAAAATAGAGTTATATTTTTTTAATTCTTTTCTAATTTTCTTATTTTTTATTTATATGTCACCTCCTATTTTTTATAAAAATGATAAGAGTTTTTCAGGTGGCTATGTGGTAACTGATAGCTCATACCTAAATAGAAGTAATAATCCTTTTTATATTGAAAATAAATATATATTACAGGATGTAAGTCTAAGTAATAAGGTTGTTGTAAGTTGCTCTTTATTTTTTGATAAATGTAATTTGAATGCTACGCATGATGAAGTACTTGTAAACTATGTTTATTCTTGTTCAAGAATACATTGTTATAATTATATTTATATGGTAAAAGGAGGTGGGGTGGATTTGGGTTATGTTTTTTTTAAAAATAAATATGAAAGCCAAATAAATATAATAAATAAATTCATGTTTTTTTATTTATTAATTGATTTAATTTTTTTAACTTTATTTGTTGTAAAATATTGGAGAATTGAAAAATGAATACTAAAATAGTATCACTAGATTTGTGCATGAGTTATTAAAATATTTTGAAAATCAAGAGAAAGCGCAAGAGTTGATGGAGTATTACAAATTATTTAAGACATTAAAATAATTATGACGATGTGAAAAGGAGGTTCTATGGCTACAGAAAATGAAGGTCCAAATTATATAATGGCTTTTTTAATAATTTTAATATTTATATTTGGTCGAAATTATGTATATAAAGAGAAGGCGATAAAATTATCAAAAGATCCGAAAAATATAATAGAAGGTTGTTTATTTTTGGAGAGAAAATATTCAAAAGCGAATGGTACGCCAATGTACGATGTTAATATTGATGGTAAGGTTTATACGCTGATGTATACTACAATATATGATTTTCCAATTAGGAATAAAATTTAAGTAAGGATGTATTTTGTTATAAAGTTAAATATATTAAAGTGAAAATTTTATTTATGGAGAAAAGGTATCTTTATGATCTTTAATGTATGTTTAAGCCTTGTGGTTGATACTTTGTTAAAGTGGGATTTTTTTTGTATGGAGAAAAAAGAAAAATCAGTCTTTGTGAATGTTTTAAGTATAATGCCTTAATTTTTTTATCATTTTTTATTGATGCGAAGAAAGTACGGTAGAAACAGTTGTTTAAATATTGAGTAGTAAAAGATAATAATATTTTTTAACAATGAGTAAAATTTTGAAGGAGTAATTGGCGAAGTGGATGATATTAAATTAAGAAAATATTTTTTATTTTATTTGTTGTTTTTGTTGTTATTTATTATCGTTTATTTTGTTAGAGAAAATTTTTATGTTGAAATGGCTAAGCAATATGCAAAAAATAAGAATAATATTGTTAACGGTTGTTTGATTTTAAAGAAAAATTTTTCTGATAAAAATAGTTTTATGGATTATGAAGTGGAGGTGGGTGGGAATAGTTTTATATTAAGACATGCTGTGATAAAGGAGTTTCCATTTGCACACAAATATTATTATTTTAAACAGGAACTGGGTGATGATAACGTTTGCTATAGGATTGATTATGTGAAGGTGAATTTTTTATTTCTAGAGAGAATTTACATTTATGATTTAATTTGATTTTTAATTAAAGTGGAGTTGTTTTTATGGAGAAAAAAGAAAAATCAGCCTTGAGTGAAAATTTTAAATGTAATCTCTTAATTGTTTTTATCATTTTTATTGGGTTTCCTTTTTATTTGTATAGTATTGTGAATAAGAAAAGTGAAAATATTGTATATCAAGAAGAAGATGTATGTGGCTATGTTATAAGGTTAAATAGTCGATATCAAGGTAAAGGTGTGATTTACCACACAGTTGATCTTAGATTGGATAAATATGGGTTTGTTTCTTATGATACTGATGCGTACTTTAAAGATAGTCGCTTTAATTTAGATTTCTCTAAGCTAAAAAAAGATCAAGAGATATGTTTTCTAATAAGAAAACCAATGAATATTAAAATTTGGAATAATCATTTTTCAATAGTTGGTGTTTTAGGCTTAAGTGATTGAAATATTTTTAATTATAAAAAGAGTGTGTAATGGATCTCTATCAGAAAAGAGTTTTTTAATCGGAGAAGGTTTTTTATTTATCTTTTCTTATTTTTAAAAGGGGTGGTCTATAAAGAATACGAACATGGAAACTTTAGATTTGGAGAAATCTGTTATTTAGGATATGAATCTAGGTCTGGAAAATCCTCAGATACTTGTGCTTCTACGAGTATTTACTATTTTTCTATTGATGGTTTGAAAGTACACATTCAGTTAGACCTTACTCATCCTTCAAACACCAATTTCCAAAATTTATTCAAAAAATGAATAAAAAGTGTTATGAGACAGAATATATAGAAGTAAAAATTTTATTTTATAAACAGAGACGCATGTACCAAGTTTATTTTGAATGAAGTTATAGTCAAAGCGATATGATTGGAAAGCACAAAATGCGCTCATTTCTTCAACTCTGCATTAGCATAGTAAAAATTTAAAAAGATTGATTTCAAAAGGTTTGATGTTAAAAATAGACTTCTTAAAAATTTAAATTAATGGCTATATGTATTTTGAAAAACAAGTAAAATTCACATAAAATATTTAAAATCATAAGTATAAATTTAAATACTCGTTACATTTTTTAACAAGTATTTTTAATTTTAAGTAAAAAAAGCACATTTCTAGGCTATATTGTAACAATCATAAAAGTTACGAAAAACAACAATGCATATCCATTTTACGGTTGAAGACCGTGATCATGTAGAGGGGACAGGACCAATCCAAGTTGGTTGGTTTCTAACAGATGATAAGGCTGCAATTCTTTTTGAAGCGCCTTATCGTATGCGTTCGCAATCTCAAACGAAGCATGCAAAATCAGCCAGTCGTTGCCCAGCGGTACTTCAACTTGAAAGCCGATATTTTGTGATTAATTGCCCGTTTGATTTTCATCTTCGCTTTGATCGTGATAACACAGGTAAACCAACCTTAATCAATGTACTTGGTGATGCTTCGCCAGTTCGTGGCAATAAACTACGTGAATTGCTGACTTTGGTGAATGAAAATGAATGGCGTACTCCGAATGTGCCGATTCTTCAGCTTAAACTTCCTTATTGTTTCATTGCAGATGAAGTGGTGTATATCACTCAGTTAGATGCATTTGGACATTACAGAAAAAATCCTTTACCGGGGACGATTTTTGGTGGTCGTTTCCCGATTCATATTTGGCCTAGACCATTGATGTGGGCGTTTGAATGGCATGACACTTCTAAGGATTTGGTTTTAAAACGTGGTGAGCCTTTGTTTTATTGTCAGTTTGATGGTTTTGATCCATCACGAACCGTGAAATTAGTTCAAGCAGAAAAGACTCCTGAACTTATGCAGTATATGGAACAGATTTCGGGGGTGGTGAATTATGTGAATCAGACTTTTTTATTATTTGGCGAAGTTGATAAAATTAGGCCAAATAGTTTGTTAAGTAAGAAATAACTTTAATTATGAGTTAAGATTGTTTTTTAATTTATTTTTTGATGATGATATTTTAATGTAAATAATATGGATGTTGAAATGATAAATCGTTTTAGTAATTTCATCGTGTTTATTTCAATTATGGTGGTGATTAGTATTTTTTCTATAGGTGGAGATTTTGTTTTTGAGGAAAAAGCAAAAAAAATGGCGGAAAAGAAATATTTTACTGTTGGGTGTTTGTCTTTAAATAAAATTTATTTTTATAAAAATATTGTTGAGAATTATGATGTTAATATTGATGGTGAGGTTTATAATTATTTAGATATTATGATTTCTGGCTTTCCATTTACTGATAAGAGTTACTTTTTTTTTAAAAATATAAAAAAAGATGTTAAGTGTTATTCCGTTAAATATGTTGAGGTTGATCTTTTATTTTATAAAAGAAGGTATATTTATGATTTTAACTAATTTTAATTTATTTATTTTATGAGAGAGTTTTGTTATGGCGAAAATTGGTGATGTTAATAAAAATTCGAATGAATATTTTGAAATTTTTAGAGATGCAGAGTTTTCGGATTTAGATGATGCAGTTAGTTTTCTTAATAATATGTGGTCAAGCATAAATAATATTAAAGGATCTAATGAAATAGAAGCCCAAACATCATTGTTACTTTTGGTGACGGATTTTATTGGAATGGTCTCTAAAAAAGCTAATATTTTAAACCAAGGACTTCAATTTGAAGAAGTTTTTAGAAGGATTTTAAGAAACTCAGAAACTTTATCAAAACAAATTGATTTAACAAAAAATCCGACAGGACTTGTTGATAAAGTAGTTGTTGTAGATTTGGTTACAGATATAACATTTATTTCTGGATTAATAACTAGTGTTTTAAAGTGGAATCCTGTTGGTACTGGTCTTAATGTAATATCTTTATTTTTTGGTGCTGTCAGCAATAATATGGGATCAGGCTATATTCAGAATGAAAAGATCCATAGGGATGATATTTTAAACTTTATTGGGCGAAGTGCAATAGATGTAATTTCTAAGTGGTCTGAAGTAGTAGCACCTATAACTAGCACATTATTAAGTTTTATGCCTGATGATTTAAACCCATGGTCTGAAATTACTATTGATTTAATTGGAAATGGTATTGATAATAATATTGTTGGTGATGAAGGCAGAAAATATAATATATGGGGACATGAAGGAAATGATACTTTAAAAGGTGGGAAATTTAATGATTATATTGATGGTGGCGTAGGAGATGATTCCTTGTATGGAGGCGCTGGAAATGATGTATTAATTGGTAGTGATGGTAGTGATGAGCTATATGGTGGTGGTAATGATGATGTGCTTATAGTAAGTAAATTTGAATTTGGTAAATCAACAGAAATTAATGTTAATAATTTAGATCAAGTTGCAAATAAAGCATTTGGTGGAAGTGGTAGTGACACTATTTATGGTGGCAATGGTGATGACGAACTTTATGCAGGTGATGAAACTAACGACCAAAATGATGCTGGAACAACCAACAAAGTTTATGGTTTAGGTGGCAATGATGAATTGGTTGGTGGGGCTGGTACGGACTTTTTATATGGCGGACAAGGCGAGGACCGATTATACGGTGGCGATGGTGGTGATAACCTTTATTTAGCACATGATAGTAGCCCCGATAAAATTGCACTTGATACTTCTAACAACTTTGCAGAAGGTGGTGCAGGCAATGATACAATCCATGGTAGTGATGGTAGTGATGGTAGAGATATTATTTTTACTGCGGAGGATGGAAAAGGTTCCATTGATGAAGGTACTACCAACTATGCTTGGGGATATAAAGGAAACGATATACTAAAAGGTGGTAATGGAAAGGACTTTATATATGGCGGCGAAGATAAAGATTACCTACATGGTGGTATTGGAGATGACAAACTCTACGGTGGGGAAAATGGTGACTTCTTATATGGAGAAGAAGGTAATGATGAGCTGTACGCTGGACGAAATAAAGATGATCCACTAGATACAGAAAATAACTTTTTATATGGCGGCCAAGGTGACGATAAGCTTTTTGGTGGGAAGGGTTATGATATTTTAGAAGGCGGTGAAGGGTTTGATACATATAAAGCTTACTATAAAACCTTAGTCAAAGATGAAGATGGAAGTGGAATACTTTACTATAACAATAAAAATTTACTTGGCGCAGAAATGCGTTACAAATCAGAGAGTTTATCTCCACCACCTACGCTAGATTTTAGTTCAAAAGGATATGATATCAATAATAAGTCAACGGAAGGTGGTAGGTTATCCAAAATAGCAGAAGGGAAAAACTGGGTAAGATATATTGTTTTAGGTGACATCAATTTTAAATATAAAGAATTAACGACAGAAGATTTAGATACAAGAAGTAAAACCGATACAGATTTAGGAGTAAGGTTTTATGTAACTGTTTATAAAGATAATGCAGAGCCACCACCACCTATTTATCCAAAACCACAACCGCCTTTAACTCCTCCACCAACACCGCCAACCAAATATGATCCTTTAGTTTTGGATTTAAATCATGATGGTAAAATAAGTACAACACCATTAGGGACAGATATTTATTTCGATTTAGATGGAAATAGTTTTGCTGAAAAGACTTCATGGGTACAAGCAACGGATGGTTTTGTTGCACTTGATTTAAATGAAAATGGCAAAATTGATAATGGAAAGGAATTATTTGGAACGGATACTATATTGCCCGATGGTAGTAAAGCAAGTGACGGTTTCAAAGCCTTAGAACAATACGATTTAAATAAAGACGGTCTCATTAATGGTAGTGATATTATCTTTCAAAAACTGAAAATATGGAAAGATACGAACCAAGATGGTATTTCGCAAAGTAATGAATTATTTAGTTTGTCGAATTTGGGTATAACCTCAATATCACTCAATAACCAGTTAATTAATGCGACAGATGATAATAATGTTATTCATACGAACAAAGGAAGTTTTACTCAAACAGTAACAGAAAATGGTGCTACTCAGATAAAAAGTGGTTTAGCGGAAACTTTACTTTTTGAAGTAAATACATCCGAAACAATCTGGCAGAATCCAAATGAAACATCTGAAAATATTGATATAGATATTTCAGAACTTCCAGACTTCCCAGGATATGGTTCTGCGACATCTTTACATAATGCAATGCAACTAGATTTGACAGGAAAACTCAAAGAGCTTGTAAGTTCATTTGCTGAGACATCATCAGACCAGCAGATATTATTAGCTCATCAAATTTTATATTTTTGGACAAATAATAAAATTTCGACAGCTACAAATGTAGCTAATATTTCAAGTCATGAAAAATTTGAAATTGTAAAAGTATTATATGGAAAAGAGCTTGAGTGGAAAAACTGGAACCCAGGAAATGTTAATGACTTGGATGGATATTTCCAAAAAATACTATCAAGTGCATATGTTCAGCTACTGAGTCAAACCGTTAAACAAGACTGGATGGACTTAATTGTATTTCAAGAAGAGCGACTGTATGAAGCAACGGATCCTTTCCCGCTAACTCCTCCTACTGGACAAGGAGGTGCGCATATTCATTCAGATCCAAAAATTTATGCAACAACTTGGGATAGTCTTAAACCAAGTAAGCAGTATGTAAATATTTTTGATCCATCACAAACAAGAGAAGTGAACTGGATTTTAAAAAATACAATTTGGCATGGAGATTTTAGTCAAGCAATAAAAGGCTTAACCAATTTATTTTTCATGGATTATGAAGTTGGGAAAAATGAAATTGAGCAATTCCAATTCATTGTAAAGGAATTAGATCCAAATTCACCTATTTTGTATAAAGAGCTTATCGATCAATTTACTTTGAGCGCTCAGTCTATTCAGGATGAAAATATACGTGATTTGTTACTAGAATCCATTTTTGTATTAGATGACTCCATCAAAGGCTCAGAAGAAAATGATCAAATAAAATCTTGGGCAGGTGATGACAGTATAAGTAGCTTAGGTGGAGAGGATATCATCTATGCTGGAAATGGTGATGATCGAGTATATGCTGGTGATGGTGCAGATATAATATATGGTGGAGATGATAATGATAATTTATTGGGTGAAAAAGGTGATGATTTATTAAGTGGAGATTTAGGTGGCGACATTCTCTATGGTGGGGAAGGAAATGATATTCTAAACGGCGGTTTAGATGATGATGTACTAGATGGTGGTTCAGGAAGTGATGTTTATAAGTTTAGCTTAGGCGATGGTAAAGATATCATTCGAAGTGCTGATTATGGTACTGAAAAATTAGATAAAGTTTTATTTAATGAAGGAATTAGCCCTGAAAATGTCACGTTGCTGAGGGATGGAAATAGTTTAATTATAAAATACTCAGATAGCGATCAAATAAAAGTAGAAAATTATTTTGATGCTAATGGTGTAACTATTTATAAAATTGATCAAATCATATTTGCAGACCAAACAATTTGGGATGTGGATTACATTAAGAATCAGGTTCTTGTTCCAAGTGATTCAGTTGATATTATCCAAGGCTATAGTAGTAATGATCAATTATCAGGACTAGCAGGTGATGATAAAATTTATGGTAATGCGGGTAATGATACTTTAATTGGTGGTAGCGGCAACGACTATTTGGATGGTGGTTCAGGGGATGACTCTTATATTTTTAGTTTAGGAGATGGTGAGGATACGATACGAAGTGCTGATTACGATACTCATAAATTAGATAAAGTTTTATTTAATGAAGGAATTAGTCCTGAAAATGTCGTATTGTTGAGGGATGGGAATAGCTTAATTATAAAATACTCTGATAGCGATCAAATAAAAGTAGAAAATTATTTTGATGCTAATGGTGTAACTATTTATAAAATTGATCAAATCATATTTGCAGACCAAACAGTTTGGGATGTGGATTACATTAAGAATCAGGTTCTTGTTCCAAGTGATTCAGTTGATATTATCCAAGGCTATAGTAGTAATGATCAATTATCAGGACTAGCAGGTGATGATAAAATTTATGGTAATGCGGGTAATGATACTTTAATTGGTGGTAGCGGCAACGACTATTTGGATGGTGGTTCAGGGGATGACTCTTATATTTTTAGTTTAGGAGATGGTGAGGATACGATACGAAGTGCTGATTACGATACTCATAAATTAGATAAAGTTTTATTTAATGAAGGAATTAGTCCTGAAAATGTCGTATTGTTGAGGGATGGGAATAGCTTAATTATAAAATACTCTGATAGCGATCAAATAAAAGTAGAAAATTATTTTGATGCTAATGGTGTAACTATTTATAAAATTGATCAAATCATATTTGCAGACCAAACAGTTTGGGATGTGGATTACATTAAAAATCAGGTCCTAGTTCCAAGTGATTCAGTTGATATTATCCAAGGCTATAGCACTGATGATCAATTATCAGGACTAGCAGGTGATGATAAAATTTATGCTAATGCAGGTAATGATACTTTAACTGGTGGTATTGGAAATGACTATTTAGATGGTGGTTCGGGAAGTGATACTTATACCTTTAGCTTAGGTGATGGTGAGGATACGATACGAAGCGCTGACTATAATATTTATAAATTAGATACAGTTTCGTTTAATGAAGGCATTATCCCTGAAAATGTAAGCTTATTACGAGTTGAGAATAATTTAATTATAAAATACTCGGATAATGATCAAATAAAAGTAGAGAACTATTTTGATACTAATGGTGTAACTATATATAAAATTGATCAAATTATATTTGCAGACCAAACAGTTTGGGATGTGGATTACATTAAAAATCAGGTCCTTGTTCCAAGTGATTCGGTTGATATTATCCAAGGCTATAGCAGTAATGATCAATTATCAGGACTAGCTGGTGATGATAAAATTTATGGTAATGTGGGTAATGACACAATTACCGGCGGTTTAGGTAATGATCTACTAGAAGGTGGTTCAGGTAATGATACATACCTATTCGGGCCAAATTTCGGCCATGACATTATTGATAATTATGATTATTCAGCTAATCGCCAAGACATTATTCAGTTCACAGATAGTTTGGTTCAAAGTGATTTTACTTATCGTCGAGATAATGATGATTTGATTGTTAAAACACTAGATAGCCAAAATAGCATTACTGTGCGTAATTATTTTTATTCTGATGCAGCTGGAAACCATCAAATAAATCAAATTAAATTTTCCGACAATACTGTATTAAATGTAGAGGCTGTAAAAGCACTCGTACTCATTGGAACAGATGCCTCAGAAACATTTCAATCTTATGCCATAGGAAATGAAATCTTAGCTGGAGCCGGTGATGATGTTCTTTATGGTAAGACTGGTAATGATACTTTCTATGGTGGTGATGGATTAGACACGCTTTATGGTGGATCTGGCAGTGATATTCTGAATGGTAATGAAGGAAATGATCAGTTAAATGGTGGTGAAGATCATGATCAACTTACAGGTGGTTCAGGAGAAGATTCACTAAATGGTGGATCAGGTAATGATACCTATCTATTCGCACCAAATTTCGGTCACGACATTATTGATAATTATGATTATTCAGCTAATCGTCAAGACGTTATTCAGTTCACAGATGGTTTAGTTCAAAGTGATTTTACTTATCGTCGAGATAATAATCACCTGATTATTAAAACGCTTAATGGTGAGAACAGCATTACTGTGCGTTATTATTTTAATGATGATGCGACAGGACATTATCGAATTGATCAAATTAAATTCTCCGACAATACCGTATTAGATGTAGAAGCAGTAAAAGCACTTGTACTGACTGGGACTGATGCCTCTGAAATATTTCAGGCTTATGCTGTAGGGAGTGAAATCTCAGCTGGAGCTGGTGATGATATTCTGTATGGTGAGGTGGGTAACGATACTTTCTATGGTGGTGACGGGCTAGATAAGCTCTATGGTGGATCTGGAGATGATCGCTTAGAAGGTGGAAATGAAGCAGATCAACTTTATGGTAGTGCTGGTAATGATCTGATTAAAGGCGATGCTGGAAATGATTATCTTGAGGGTGGTGAAGGAGATGATCAACTTGATGGTGGCTCAGGAGATGACTCACTAAATGGTGGATCAGGCAATGATATTTATCTGTTTGCGTCAAATTTTGGTCATGACGTTATAGATAATTATGAATATTCAGCTAATCGTCAAGATGTTATTCAGTTCACAGATGGGTGGTGTATCAAAAAGTATGCT
>NZ_NIFO01000034.1 GCF_002233755.1 Acinetobacter piscicola
TATGAGAGTTTATTACTCTCATACACATCTCATACAATCTAAACTATTAGTTATTCAACAGTTACAGATTTTGCCAAGTTTCTTGGTTGATCGACATCTGTACCACGTAAAACTGCCACATGATAAGAAAGTAATTGTACTGGAACACTATAAACAATCGGTGCTAACCATTGATTTACACTTGGTACATGCACGACATGTTGACGGTCTTTATCTACAATACCGCTATTTTCATCTGCAAAAACAAAAAGTTCACCACCACGTGCTTGTACTTCTTCCATATTGGATTTGAGTTTATCCAACATGTCATCTTTAGGCGCAAGAATCACTACAGGCATGTCATTATCAACAAGTGCTAATGGACCATGTTTCAGTTCACCTGCTGCATAACCTTCAGCATGAATGTAAGAAATCTCTTTCAGCTTTAATGCACCTTCAAGGGCAATTGGGAATTCAGTACCGCGGCCTAAGAATAAACAATGCTGTTTCTCTTTAAATAATTCAGATAAACGTAAGATTTCTTTATCATTTTGCAAGGTATCTAAAATTACTTTAGGAATATGCCATAAAGCAGATGTAATTTCAGTGATACGTTCAGCAGAAATGCTTTGTTTTACATGACCTAATTTCAGGGTCAATAACATCAAAGCTGCAAGCTGTGTCGTAAATGCTTTGGTTGAAGCTACACCAATTTCAGGCCCAGCAAGGGTCAAAAGATGATGATTGGTTTCACGTACCATAGATGATGTTGCGACATTACAAATGGTCATCGTGCTGATGTTGAGCTTTCTTGCTTCAGCGCGTTTTTGTGTATCGCGTAATGCTGCCAAAGTATCTGCTGTTTCACCAGATTGAGAAATACAAACATACAAGGTATTTTCAACAATCACTGGTGAGCGATAACGGAATTCACTGGCAATTTCAACCTGACAAGGAAGATCAATCAGTTGCTCTAACCAATATTTTGCAATCATTCCTGCATGATAGCTGGTACCACATGCTAGCACTTGCACTTGTTTCACATTTTTAAAGTCAATTTCAGCACTTTTTAAGAAATCATCACGTAATGCATTTCCATTCAAGGCTTGTGAAATGGTTTGTTGAATGGCTTCTGGTTGCTCATAGATTTCTTTGAGCATGTAATGCTTATATTCGCCTTTTGAAGCATTGCTAATCGTAGCATCCAACTCTTTGATTGGGTGATCTACCAACTGACCATTGGCAAAAACTTCAATGCTATTACGAGTTAAACGTGCAATTTCACCTTCTTCAAGGTAAATAAAACGATTGGTTACTGGTAACAAAGCCAATTGGTCAGAGCTGATAAAGTTTTCACCAATACCCACACCAATCACTAATGGAGAGCCTTCACGGACTGCAATCAATTCATCTGGATGATCAGTATGCACAATACCTAAGGCATAAGCACCTTTGAGTTGAGGAACCACTTGTTCAACAGCTTTCAATAAATTCGGTGTCGATTTCAAGGCTTCGTGTACAAGATGGGCAACGACTTCAGTATCTGTCTGGGAAGTAAACACATAACCCAATGCTTCAAGATCATCTTTAAGCTCTTGGTAATTCTCAATAATACCGTTATGTACGACTGCGACATGGCCTGATATATGCGGATGAGCATTATCTTCAGACGGTTTACCATGCGTAGCCCAACGGGTATGTGCAATCCCTAATGAACCCAAAATATTAGATTCTGAAACGGCTTGTGCAAGATTTGCAACTTTACCGACACGACGTTCACGCAAAATTTGACCTTGGTCAACCAATGCTACGCCTGCTGAGTCGTAACCACGATACTCAAGACGTTTTAAACCTTCGATTAAAATATTTGTAATGCTACGTTCAGCAACGCCACCAACAATACCGCACATAGTTATATCCTCTTATTTCGTGACCTTTTGGGGACGTTGATAATTTTCTTTAGAAATTTGTTTAGCACGTTCAAATGCAAGACTATTGTCTGCAACATCATGAGTGATAACTGAACCTGCACCAGTCGTTGCACCATGACCAATTTTTACAGGTGCGACCAATGAGTTATTGGTACCGATAAAAGCTTGATCACCAATAATTGTTTTGTGTTTATTGGCACCATCATAGTTGCAGGTGATTGTACCTGCACCAATATTCGATTCTGAGCCAATTTCTGCATCACCTAAATAGGCAAAATGATTTGCCTTTGAAGCAACACCAATTGATGTATTTTTGACTTCGACAAAGTTGCCAATGTGCACTTCATTGGCTAATTGTGCACCTGGACGCAAGCGAGCAAATGGGCCGATTTGTACGTTTTCACCAACGATTGCATTGTCAAAAATGCTATAGGGCTGTACTTTTGTACCTGCTGCAATCGATGTATTTTTAATGATACAACCTGCACCAATTTCAACATTGTCACCAAAGGTACATGAACCTTCAATAATCACATTAATATCAATACGGACATCTTGCCCAACAGTGAGTTGACCACGTAAATCAAAACGTGAAGGATCAATCAAATGTACGCCTTGTTGCATCAATTGTTTGGCTTGGTAATTTTGAAATTCACGCTCTAAAGCGGCAAGTTGAATACGATCATTAATACCTTCAACTTCAAAGGCTAATTCAGGCTGAATTGAAGCGATGTCCATATCATCAGCAAGTGCCATAGCGACAATATCAGTTAAATAATATTCACCTTGAGTATTGTCATTGCTAAGTTTTGGTAACCATTCATGCAATTTAGCATTGCTGACGCAGTAAATACCTGTGTTGATTTCTTTAATTTGACGTTGTTCTTCAGAGGCATCTTTATGTTCAACAATGGCTTGGATTTTACCGTCTTTGCGGACAATACGACCATAACCCGTTGAGTCTGAGAGGGTAAGTGTGACTAAGCCAATACCCGTTTCAGTTGAAGCATCAACTAAACGTTGTAAGGTGCTTTGTTGAACGCATGGTACATCACCCGAAAGAATGAGTGAAATTCCTTCTTGTGGTAATACAGGAAGCGTCACTTTGACTGCATGACCTGTACCCAATTGCTCAGTTTGTTCTACCCATTTTATATTTTCAGTTGCAAAAGCATTTTGAACTAAAGCACCGCCATGACCAAAGATGGTAATAATATTTTCAGCTTGTAATTGTTTTGCTGTTTCAATTACATGACCGAGCAGTGGACGTCCTGCCAAAGGTTGAAGAACCTTGGGTAAACGAGAACGCATACGCGTTCCTTTACCAGCAGCAAGAATGATCACAGTCGTTGACATAACACACCCTACAGTTTGGCTTAAGCCATTTTAAAATATAAGTAAATTAATATACAAATTGCTGCCCAAAATCCAGCAATAATATCGTCAAACATGATGCCAAAACCGCCATCAACTTTTTGATCAATAACACGGATTGGCCAAGGCTTCCACACATCAAATAAACGGAACAATGCAAATCCAACCAGTACCCACATCCAGTTCATCTGACCGAAATAGATCAAGGGCAAAAATGTGATGGATTGTCCTGCAAATTCATCCCAAACAATTCGGCCATCATCATGGACATGAATAATTTCAGCAGTTTTACCGCAGATCCAAATACCCACGAGGGACATCACAGCAATCGCTAATATGGAGCCATAAAAGCCAATTGCAAGCCAAATTGGAATGAACAGTAGCGCAAATGCGGAACCAAAAGTTCCCGGTGCTTTGGGTGCTAAGCCTGAACCAAATCCAACACCGCAGAACACAATAATGCGTTCAGACCATGTCATATTTTTAAAGACAATAGGAGGTTTATGCAAAGTGTTGATACCCTTGAAGTTGAAGTGGATGATCTAAGCCATCTTTTTCAAATATTAATTCGCATCGTTGCGTAATTTTACCGATGATTGTAGTTTTCACGTTAGGTTGTAATTGCAAAAGTTTTTGGTAGTTTTGCATACTTATTGTAAAGCATAACTCATAATCATCACCACCAGCTAACGCATATTTCCATTGTTCTTGTTCAGGCAATGCTTTGAGGGCGTCATCTATAGGCAGTAATGCAAGATCTATACGTGCCCCAACATTGGATGCTTTTAGAATATGGCCTAAATCTTGAGCCAAACCATCTGAAACATCAATCATACTTGAAGCCAGACCTTTGAGCATCTCGCCTAGTTCACAGCGAGGCGTTGGATAGTCTAAGCGCTGTTGTAATGGATATCCTAAATGTTGTAGTCCAAATGCAGCATCGCCTACAGTACCGCTGACAACGATTAAATCATCAACTTGCGCACCAGAACGAGGAATGGCTTTGCCTGTTTCAATCCAACCCAATGCAGTGACACTCAGGGTTAAATGAGGACTTTGTGTAGTATCACCACCAATTAAACGTACCCCAAATTGATCGCAACAATCATATAAACCTTGGCTAAAACCTTTGAGCCAATCATGATCAATTTGGGGTAGGCTCAATGCCAAGAGAATACTGTGTGGTGTTGCACCCATGGCAGCAATATCTGAGAGATTTACAGCAACAGATTTCCAACCAATCGCGTGAGCTGAAGTATTGGAAGGGAAATGTCGTCCTGCAACGAGCGTATCTGTGCAGATCACCAGTTGATGCTGTGGAGGCGGGGTGAGCAGGGCTGAGTCATCTCCGACACCTAAATCAACATCACTGTGTTGTTGACGATTGAAATAGGTATCAATAATTGAAAACTCAGCCATGATCAAACAACTTATTTCGCTTGTTGTTTTTCTGCTTCACGAAGCTTAGATGCTAAACGGTCTAATACACCATTGATGTATTTATGACTGTCTGCGCCACCGAAATGCTTTGCAAGTTCGATCGCTTCATCAAGTACAACACGGTACGGAACTTCAAGATGATCTTTCAGTTCATATGCGCCTAAACGCAATGTTGCAAGTTCTACACCATCCAATGCACTGAGCTCACGATCAAGTACAGGAACGAGTAAAGCATCCAATGCTTCATGATTTGCAATCACTTGGATGAGCAACTCATGGTAATAGCCGAGATCCACTTTATGCATGGCATTTTCAGCACGAGTACGTGCTTCAATTTCATGCACTGGGTTGTGGCTCATTTGCCATTCATAAATCCCTTGTACAGCAAAACGACGTGCTTTGCGCTTAGCTGCATAAGTAGCTTGGAGTGTTTGCGACATGCTTTAAATTGCCTTTAACAGGTTAACCATTTCAATCGCAGTAAGGGCAGCTTCACCACCTTTATTACCTGCTTTTGTACCAGAGCGTTCAATCGCCTGTTCAATACTGTCCGTAGTCAATACACCATTAATTACAGGTAAGCCAGTATCTAAACCAACAACACCTAAACCTTTGGCACATTCACCTGCAACGAAGTCGAAATGTGGTGTACTACCACGAATCACTGCGCCAAGTGCAATGACAGCATCAAAATTACCTGATGCTGCTAATTTTTTAGCAACAACGGGTAGTTCCCATGCACCTGGTGCATGAACGACAGTGATATTATCGTCGCTTACACCATGGCGATGCAATGTATCAATTGCACCTTCTAATAGATGTTCAACAACAAAGCTGTTAAAACGTCCAACTAAAATCGCGTAACGGCCTTCGCTCGCGAGATGTAATAAACCTTCAATTCGGCGAATCGCCATAGCAACCTCGATGATTTTACAAAAATTATTGATCGGCAGTGATGTATTCTACTACTTCTAAATTAAAACCTGATAACGCATTAAAACGTAATGGTGAGCTGAGTAGCTTCATTTTTTCAACACCTAAATCACGTAAAATTTGAGCACCTACACCAATCGTTTGATATTGTTGTGATAATGCTGCATTTGATTTGGTTGGCTTAGGTTTACCAAGTGACTCTAAAGCAGGGCCTAAATCAGATAAATGGCGTTGTCCGATCCAAACCAAGACGCCACGATCACTATTGGCAATGGTTTTAAGCGCTTTATCTAGGTTCCAAGCTGGCTCGCCATCCTGCTTATTCAGCTTAAGTAGGTCACGAATAGGGTTAAAGCCATGTACACGTACAGTGGTTACGCCGTCTTTCGGTTCACCTTTCACTAAAGCCAAGTGAATATCTGGATTGCCTACTTCACGGTAACGATAGAGATCAAAAGTACCATATTCAGTATCAATGCTTTGCTGATCTAAACGTTCTACAGTTTGCTCATTGGTCATTCGATAGTGAATGAGGTCAGCAATTGTACCCATTTTCAAGCCATGCTTTTCTGCAAACACTTCAAGATCTGGACGACGCGCCATAGTGCCATCATCATTGATAATTTCACAAATCACTGAAGCCGGTTCTAAACCTGCTAAACGCGTTAAGTCGCAACCTGCTTCGGTATGTCCTGCGCGATGTAAAACACCACCTGGCTGTGCCATCAGTGGGAAAATATGTCCTGGCTGAACAATATCTGCAGGTTTAGCATGTGCCGCAACAGCAGTTTGAATGGTATGTGCACGTTCAGCCGCAGAAATACCAGTAGTAATACCGTTTGCCGCTTCAATCGAAAGTGTGAAATTGGTTGCGTGTTGTGCACCATTTGCATCGACCATCAACGGTAGATTTAATTGTTGGCAACGGTCACGACTAAGCGTCAGACAGACAAGACCACGTGCATGAGTGATCATAAAGTTGATGTCTTCAGGACGTACGTGTGTCGCAGCAATGACTAAATCGCCTTCATTTTCACGATCTTCATCGTCCATGAGGATAACCATTTTTCCTGCACGGATATCTGCTACAAGCTCTTCAACTGTATTAAGCGACATCAAGCTTCACCTTTTTGTTCTGTCGTGTGACATTTTCATTTAATTCATCGTGACATAGTTTAACGTGTTTTTACGTATTTTGCCTATGCTTATCATATTGCATTACACTACATCGTTATACACAAGTTGATAGGACTATGAAAAGACAAGAAAAGTGGGTACGGGTATTATTTGAATATAGAATAAACATTCATTCATTTTTGAAAATTTCAAACCATCTTATGTGAAAAGTATATAAATAAAAACAAACCCCTACTTTCACTCAGAAAATAAGGGCTATATTTTTTCTAAACAGACTTTAAATTTCTGAAACAGAATCAGAAATTACGGCATTTTTTTTACCTTTTAGAATTTCGGTGCGAATGCTTTGAGCCAGTTCGGCACAATCATTGCTCATCCCATTGATCATAAATGAATGGCGAGTTAACACATTGCTTGGATTTGGTAATGCAACCAATTGATAACAATCATCAATATGTTTGAGTTGATCATTGCTTAGGTATAATGCCATTTCTTTAGCAATCAAATGATTCGCTAAACGTTCAGCTGCCTGTAAAGCATCCAATTGCATCGCTTCAACCGCATTTGTTACAGCACAACGAGTTTGTAAAACAAAACGTTTATCTTCACGATAGCGTTTGTAGAGTACTTCAGACAGTAATTGGAACACTGAACCAATCATCAAAATACATTGAGCAGCATCGGGTTTTTCAGCATCGATACTAATTAATGCGCCGTTTTGATTGAATTCCTGATGAATGGTGAAATCTTTAGAACTCAATTTGAAATGTTGTGCACTGAGCTCAATACTTTTATTCAGGAAAATTTGGCAAAGTTTAAAATATGGGACTGAAACAGATTGATTGACCGTATTCATCAATTGTTTTGGATCATAATATTGAATATTCAGTGCCAATACGTCTTGATTATTTTCAATTGGAGCAATCGTCGGTTTAGGTTCCACTTTGACTTTTATTGGGTTTTGCTGAGCTTGGGCCATTGCAATACTACGATTGGCTTTTTCAGCTTCAAGTGCTTCGGTGAGCTGTTGAATTTCATGCTTCAAACGTGCTTCGTTATTGATACGTGCTAAATATTCGCTACGTGTCGGACGAGCAATAGCGCGATAAGCTAACCATAAAAATGCATGGATCAATAATGACACTAAAATAGCTAGCCATTGAGTCCGTAAAATTTCACCAATGCTTGGTTTAATTAATGTGATTTCAATGGTGCCAACTTTCTTTTCATTTTGCAGTGCATCGCGGACAAACACTTCACCCTGACGGGTTTTTGCCATACCACTGGTTGCCAAGACTTGTTTTTGCGCATCTAAAATACGTATAGAAGCTACACTAGGATTAGTCGCATAACGATTTGCGAGAAGTGCCAATGAAACGGTATTGGCTGGTTCAAGTTCGGCAAGGCTGTCAGTGACCAATTGGCTAGTCATTAACTGACCTTGACTCGCACGGTTTTCATTTAACTGATGTGTTGTTGCAACTACCAATAAAAAGGTATGAAATGCAAAACTTACAATGAGTAGGCTAGCAAATAGCCCTTGTCTTGGCGCATTCAACTTAAACTTCCAAAGAAAATTATAGGGATTATTAACAGCCCCACATCAATATCGATTATGATTCTCACAATAGTTGTAGCTCTGACTTGAGTCAATTTATGCGAGAAATCATTCTTATATCATTTTTAGGTCCTGACCAACCCAATCAGTTTACTCGATTAATGCAAGTGTTGTCCGTACATTCTTTGCAAATATTAGATGTTGGGCAGGCCGTTATTCATAATCAATTGACTTTAGGTATTGTTGTTTCATCAAACGATCAAACAGCAACAGCTTTAGCCATGAAAGATATCCTTATTTTAGCACATGATATTGGTTTAACTGTTCGCTTTAAACCTATTTCAGCGACAGAATACGATCAGTGGGTGAGTGAAGGTGGAAGAACACGTTATATCGTGACTGCCTTAGCGCCTGAATTGACAGCAGCACATTTACAAGCTGTAACCAATATCGTTTCAAGTCAAGGTTTTAACATTGAAACGGTGACTCGATTATCTGGTCGTCCTGAGCGTGATGGAGAGCAAGAAGGGCCTAAGCGTTCATGTGTACAGTTTGGTTTAAGCGGTCAAATGCTTGATGCACAAGCGATGCGTGCTGCATGTTTAAGATTGTCAGCAGAGTCGAGCATTGATGTTGCTGTGCAAGAAGACAATGCTTACCGTCGTAATCGCCGTTTAGTCTGTTTCGATATGGATTCAACGTTGATTGAACAAGAAGTGATTGATGAGTTAGCAATTGAAGCAGGTGTCGGGGATAAGGTTGCTGAAATTACTGAACGTGCAATGCAAGGGGAGTTGGACTTTCAAGAAAGTTTCCGTGCTCGAGTAGCGCTGCTAAAAGGTTTAGATGCTTCTGTATTACCTAAAATTGCTGAGCGTTTAACTGTAACGGAAGGTGCAGAACGTTTAATTTTGACACTAAAATCACTGGGCTATAAAACTGCTATTCTTTCAGGTGGTTTCCAGTATTTTGCAGAATATTTGCAAAATAAATTGGGAATCGATGAAGTACATGCCAATGTACTTGATGTTGAAAATGGTGTAGTTACAGGCGTGGTCAAAGGTCATATTGTTGATGGTGCACGTAAAGCATTATTACTGACTGAACTGGCTGAAAAAATGGGTATTTCGCTCGAACAAGCCATTGCTGTGGGTGATGGTGCAAACGACTTACCAATGCTTTCAATTGCAGGTCTAGGCGTGGCATTTCGTGCAAAACCTTTGGTTCGTCAAAATGCCAATCAAGCCATTTCAAGCGTTGGTTTAGATGGTGTGCTGTACCTACTCGGTGTGCATGATAAAGACCTGAATAGGGCATAAATCGTCATTAGCTTATGACAAGATCATGACAAAATAGCGGCTAAGGCCGCTATTTTTTATTGAAGAAAGAATAAGGTCTATATCATAAAAGTTAAAGAAAACAGCTCGATAAAAATATGTGTCATTCAATTGAAAAAAGTTTTTTCGTATTGAAGATCGCGTGTATTTTTTTGTAATGACACTGCAAGAGTGATGGCAATTAGATTGTGAGCAAAACAGTATTTTTAAAAAATGTAATGACAAATGAATGTTGCGACAAAGTGTGTCGTATTGCTGAAAAACAGCCCTTTTCTTCTTATAAAAACCATACATAATGCAATGCATAAGCTTTTATAAGATTATTTAAGAAAAATTATAAAGCTTGGAATTGTTGTGAAACACCATTTAGACGGTATAGAGAGACATCATTTTGACGGAGGTTTTTATGGTATCAGCGACATTTGCAACACTCATTGGATTTGGTCTGATTGCTGCAGCGTTGGCTACTGTTTTCTTTTCCCCTTACCGTCATTGGTTGGGTTTCATGTTTGCGGGCATGATCTTCTGGGGAGCGCTAGAATCGATTCGTTATAGCGTACAGAACGTTTTTGAAATTTCGATGGCATATAGTTACCTAACAGCCATTATGCTCGCGATGTGTGCATTGATTGCATTGCTACTACGTGAAGATAACCGTGCTCAGAAAGCACTTGCAAACCGCCAATACATTGAACATACACCCGTGTATGAAGATGAGTAAGTAAAGTTATTTTTTAAACAAAAACACTGACTTTAATTACACGAAAAAACTGAATCTAGACATTCAAAGGTATATCGAAATGATATACCTTTTTTTGACTTTATATTTTGTTCTGAAAGCCGTGTCTTAGAAATGACAAGTTATGCTACGATGAGCAAATTCAAATCTAATTTAAAAACAACAGGCTTAAATGTCATGAAATTTTCTTCAATTCCAGTTGTGAAGTTACCGATCGTAGATGCAAGTACAGATCCTTTAGATCTTCTTGTGTTGGGTTTAGCACTTCGTATGAAGCAATTGGCACGTACCAGTCCAAAATTTATCGAATTGACGCATGATCGTCAGTTCCGTATACAAATTGGTACAGATTTAGGTGTAGCTCGCCAAATTATCGTAAACAATGGTCAAATTGATACTGTTTCAGGTGCTGAGAGTAAAGCTGATTTTATTTTACAATTTGCGGATAGTGAGCAAGGCGTAAAAACGTTGGTCAAAGGCGATCCAACTGTATTTATGACAGGTATGCAAAATGGCAGTATTAAAATGGAAGGCGATTTCAGCCTGTTGGTGTGGTTTAACCAAGTAGCGAAACTGATCCCACCTAAAGTGCCAAAACCAGTGAAAGATAAAATTAAATTGGCACGTCAATTCTTAAAAGAAAAGACAGGTCGCTAAGATTTAACTGTTAAAAAAGCCCATATTGGGGTAACACTGATCAGTTAAGAGTAATTTAATGATTACTCATTTAAGAATCTCCCCTAACCCCTCTTTAAAAAAGAGGGGTACTATTGAGAATCTAAAGTAATTTTAGATTCCTTACGCAGTTGCTCATCACTTCTTTAAAAAGGGGAAGAGCATAGCTTCGCAAGGGGGAAGATTTAACAATGTTTAACTGACTGGCATTACATCATGGGCTTTTTTATTGCTAAAAAACTGCTCAATGCATTATTCAACTTCTAGATTAAAAGTGACTGGTCCATCATTGACCAAATGAACTTTCATGTCTGCGGCAAAAATACCTGTTTGTACATTTTCAAATTGTGATTTGGCATACTCAACCAATAGTTCGTAGAGCGCTTTGGCTTCTATGGGAGGCATTGCAGGACCAAAATCTGGGCGTAAACCTTTTTGAGTTTGTGCCATCAAGGTAAATTGTGAAACCAATAAAATTCCGCCAGCAGCTTGATTGACATTCCAGCCCATTTTGCCATCGGCATCATCAAAGAACCGATATTTTAAAATCTTATCAATCAATTTTTTACCTTTTTCTAAATTATCTTCTTTGCCAAGCCCTAGAAAAACTAAAATCCCGTGTTGGATTTCTCCTGTTGTTTCTCCATCGACAACAACTTTGGCTTCAAGAACTCTTTGTAATAATGCGCGCATATAAAGACTAATATAAAAACAAACAAAACAAGTTTACCAAACTCAGATTGTAGATTTCATATTTAATGCTGAGAAAGATAGAAAATAGATGACTATTAAAGCCTTAAAAAGAATATGGTTTTATTTTCCAGATTAAGTTATGCTAAATCAGTGTTAAATTTTCAGAAAGACATTGATGGATTTAAATCTTGTCTTGTAATAATAAAATGATAATTATATTATCATTTTATGTTAATAATACGATAGAAAAGGTTATGGAAAATAAAACTGCAAGATTGACCATTTTGATTGATCCTATAAAAAAAGAAGCTTTTGAAGAGTTATGTAGTCAACAAGATTTAAAACCTTCACAAGTCGTTCGACAGCTTATTCGTGAGTATTTAAATACACATGGTGTAGATTATGCAACGAAGTTGAAAAATAGCGTCCAGAATCCATCGAAAAAATGATGTTAAAAAAAAGCCATCTATGAAAGATGGCTTTTTTGGCTCATATCAAAAATTATGAGAAATCTAATTCTTTTTCAAAGATTTTTAACTCATGGCGAGCCATCGCAAGATTTGACTTTTGACGGTCTAATACAAGATAGAGGAACAATTCATTATTGCGGTCTAATGGACGCAATACATGGTACTGCTTGCCTAGTGTAATCAATATATCTTCAATATTATCTTTTAAATTTAAAGCATTCGCTACTTTTCGTTTTGCTCGAATGACTTCTGTATTCCCCGCCGCTGCAAGTTCTAAATCTAATCCAGAACCTACCGCAGATAAAGATAAGCCACTTGTGCTATCAACCAGTGCAGCAGCAATTAATCCATCAATTTCAGTTAACGGGTTTAAGTCTAATTTAGCCATTGTTATTCTCCATACCAACATGAGTTATTGGGTAATATTATTAATTTTAAAGTGAATAATATTACTTTTTATTTGAAATTGGATAGTAATTTAAAACAAATATAATTTCAATAAATGTTAATATTAAATTATTAAAGATGAATTTTATTATCATATTATTATAATGTTTTGCATTGCATAATTGAAATCATTATTTTTTTGTTAAAATGATCAGAAAAATGAATAAATGACGTTGGATGTTATGCAACAATGGATTCAGTTATTTATAGTGAATGAAGAACATTCCGAACGGATAGGCTATGCAACCCATAATTCAATCTTTGCTTGATACCGATTTATATAAATTCACAATGTTACAAGTGGTTTTACACAAGTTTCCTCAAACGCATAGCGTCTACCATTTCAGATGTCGCAATTTAGACGACACTGTGTATCCACTTACAGATATTTTGGATGATTTAAATGATCAACTTGATCAATTATGTACTTTAAAATTTCAAGAAGATGAATTGACCTATTTACGCAGCTTGCGTTTTATAAAAAGTGATTTTGTTGATTATTTAGAATTATTCCAATTAAAACGCCGTTTTATCAAAGCAGGAATAGATGCAGAAGGTCGTTTGGACATTTGGGTTGAAGGGCCAATGGTTCAGGCGATGATGTTCGAAATTTTTGTACTGGCGATTGTCAATGAGCTTTATTTCCAACGTATTCGTACAGATGCTGTTCTCAATGAAGGTGAGCGCCGTTTACAGGCCAAAGTTGAATTGTTGAAGCAATATGCAAAAGACCTAAAACCGAATGATCCACCATTGCTTATTTCAGATTTTGGTACTCGACGCCGTTACAGCCTCGATTGGCAACGCCATGTGATTCAAACTTTCCACCAAGCTGCACCCACGGTTTTCCGTGGTACCAGTAATGTTTTGTTGGCAAAAGAACTCAATATTTATCCAATCGGTACGATGGCGCATGAGTTTTTACAAGCTTTTCAGGCACTTGATGTGCGGTTACGTGATTTTCAAAAGTCTGCACTAGAGACTTGGGTACAAGAATATCGTGGTGACTTAGGTATTGCACTCACAGATGTGGTGGGAATGGACGCATTTTTGCGTGATTTTGATTTGTACTTTGCCAAACTCTTTGATGGTTTGCGCCATGACAGTGGTGATCCGTATGAGTGGGGTGACAAAGCTTATCAGCACTATCGTAAACTCAAAATTGATACTAAAACCAAGATGCTGACTTTTAGTGATGGTTTAGATTTAGAGCGCGCTTGGAGCTTGTATCAATATTTTAAAGATCGCTTCCAAGTCAGTTTTGGAATTGGCACCAATTTGACCAATGATATGGGACAAAAACCGTTAAATATCGTATTGAAACTGGTGGAATGTAATGGGCAATCTGTAGCGAAGATTTCAGATAGCCCGGGGAAAACCATGACGGATAATGATACCTTTTTGGCATATTTGCGTCAGGTCTTTGAAATTCCTGAACTTGCTGAATAATTGAAAATTCATAGCTGATTTTTTGCTAAAGGAAAGTAAAAAATCAGCATATTGGTAAAAAACACTGTGATAAGATCATTTTATACATGGTCTTAAATTAGAAAAATCGTATGACTGCAACTGCGTTTAACTTCGGATTGCTTATAGAAGCGGAACAGATTGTGCCTTTTTTAGGGCATGAATTACTTAGAATCGTTGATCTGAGTCGTCGTTCAGTCTACGAACAACTACATATACCACATGCAATTCATCTAAAACCTCAACTATTGGTACGTCAAGAAGAGCAAGCTTCAGGTTTATTACCCGATGAAGCAGGTTTGAATGCTTTGCTTGAGTATTTAAATATTTCACCAGATCATCATGTTGTGGTGTATGACGATGAAGGTGGTGCATGGGCAGGACGTTTGATTTGGAATTTACATTGCCTTGGCTTTAAAAATGTCAGCTTGTTGAATGGCGGTATTCATGCATGGTTAGGTGCAGGCTATCCAACGTCTTCAGAGGTTGAAGAGCTCATAAAAGTTGCGTCATTGGTTCAAGTAAATTTAGACCATATCGATCAATATCGTATTGAATATCCACAATTATTAGAAAAAGTGAATCAGCAATCCATCCAGCTTTGGGATTGCCGTACAGATGATGAATATACGGGGCAGCGCTTAGCAGCTAGACGCGGCGGTCACATTCCAAATGCCATTCATTTCGAATGGAGTAGTGCTATTAACCGTCAAAATCATTTAAAATTGCATCCATTAGAACGCACGCAACAACGTTTAGAGCAATTAGGCTTTCAACTGGATCAACCTGTGGTGGTATATTGTCAGTCACACCATCGCTCAGGTTTGGCTTATATTGTCGGTCGATTACTGGGTTGGAATATCCAAGCCTATGATGGTGCGTGGAGCGAGTGGGGCAATCGCCTCGATAGTCCAATTATTACTGGAGAATCACCTGCGTGAGTCTTACATCGAAGTTAAAAAAACAAATTTTTATTCAAGCGCAAAAAGTTATTCCACAGCAACAACTGAGTCGTGTTGTTGGTAAGGTTGCAGCAAGTGAAAACCCTATTGTAAAAAATATCGCAATTCAAGCTTTTAAAGCACAATATGGCATTGATCTTTCAATCGCTGAACAAACAGATGCGCTTAAATATAAATCGTTTAATGAGTTTTTTACTCGTGCGTTAAAAGACGGTGTACGTGAAGTTGATACAGATCCCAAAAGTATTGTTTCTCCAGCAGATGGAGCGATTTCTCAGCTGGGGAAAATTGAAAATGGTGATGTTTTTCAAGCCAAGGGTCAAAGTTTCTCCGTTGAAAAGTTAATTGGTGATCCGCAATTAGCAGAGCCGTTTAAAAATGGTCAATTTGCTACGGTTTATTTATCACCACGTGATTACCATCGCGTACATACACCTTTTGCAGGAACGTTGACTGAAACGTTATATATTCCAGGTGAATTATTCTCTGTGAATCAAACCACTGCGGAAAATATTCCGGGTTTATTTGCTCGTAATGAACGTATGGTTTGCTTATTCGATACTGAATTGGGTCGTATGGCTGTAGTTTTAGTCGGCGCAATGATCGTTGCGGGTATTGAAACTGTTGCAACAGGTAAGGTGAAACCAACAGGTCGTTTAGAGTTGAATCATCATGATTTAAAATTGGCAAAAGGCGATGAGCTTGGTCGTTTTTATCTAGGTTCAACAGCAGTTGTTTTATTTGAACAAAATAGAATGGATTGGGATGCGCAATTTAAAGCGAATTCGGTTGTAGTGATGGGTGAAGCTTTAGGGCATACGCTTTAATCCGTTCTTTATTCTTAAAGTCTTGATTTCATAAAGCACTTTTCCTTGCGAAGCGTGCTTTTTTACTTTTTAGAATAAATCAAAGCGTCATCGCATTAAAATAAGACAATTTTAAAGCTTGTGCATCGGCTAAGGCATTGTGTGGCTGTTGTGATGCGACATGAGCATTACTTTCCTCCATCCAAAGTTGCATTTTTAAGGGAGGTATAGTTAAGCATCTTCCAGCAGAAACAATTAAACTACGCGAAAACAGAGCAAAATCTTCTGGCCAATCGGCAATAATTTCAACAGTATCATATTGATTTAAGAATTTTTGTAGCTGTTTCTGAAATTGTTCTAAAGAAATAGGTGTTTGATTTAAAATAGGAAGAACATGCTCAGCGACCCAAGGAATAGGGTTTTGGTATTCTAAAACTTCATAGAAATATTGATTATTTTCATCAATCAAAGCCAAAGAAATCAGTTCTCCACCAAAGCCATTAAACTCACAGTCTAAAAATAATTTCATCGGCTTATCCATTTCACTTGAAGAAGCTTAACCTGCAAAATCAAGACGTTCTTTAGGGAAAACAACTCTAAATGTGGAACCTTGATTTTCTTTTGAATCAATTTCTAAGTAAGCATTATGTTGCATTAGCACATGTTTGACGATGGCAAGTCCTAAACCTGTTCCACCAGTTTGGCGGCTACGTGCACTGTCTACACGATAAAAACGTTCAGTGAGACGAGGGATATGTTTTGGGTCAATACCAATCCCTGTATCTTCAACGGTGAAATAGCCGTGCTCACCATCATCATGCCAACCGATCGTCACAGTACCACCTTTCGGTGTGTATTTAATCGCATTGGTGATTAAGTTACTAAAAGCACTGGCAAGTTCAGCATCCGAGCCAATCAAATCGCAATGACTGTCAATGTCTAGGTTTAAAGTATGTCCATAATCGACATTATAAGCTTGCGCATCATCAAACAATTGATTCATTAAATTTGGCATATCAATGATTTGGTTTTTTGCGATTTGTTTATTGCCTTCAAGCCGTGATAACAATAGCAAATCATTCACCAATGCATTCATGCGACGGGTTTGTGATTGCATTTGTTCAAACGCACGTTTCCAACGTGGATTTAAATCCTCTTGATCAGTAAACGTTTCGATATAGCCGCTTAGGACGGTTAATGGTGTACGTAATTCATGTGAAATATTATCAACAAAGTCTTTACGCATTTGTTCTAGGTTATGCATGCGTGTGACGTCATAAGCGACCACTAGGCGGCTTTCACTACCAAAACGAGTCAACTTAATTTGTACATAATGTTCTTCATAAACCGATGATTTAATTTTAATACCATCGGGTGATTGGTCGATATTATTAAAATATTCAATAAAGCTGGGTTGGCGAATGATGGTTAAGATATTACGGCCACGATCCAGTGGTTGAATACCTAAAAGCTTTTCAGCAGCAGGATTCCACCATTCAATTTGGTGCAATTCATCTGTTAATACAACGGCTTCGCCCAAGGCAATTAAAGACGATTGCGCTCGATCGATTAAGCCAACCATCTCTGCTTGTACAACACGTTCTTGTCGTTGTGCTCGATACACATTAAAAAGTAATGCGCCCCAAATGCCTTCTAAATTGGGTGGAGAATCATAAGGTCGATTCGAAATCCACTCATTCACAAGATATAAAGAATGTAATTGGAAGATAAAAAACACAGCAAAAGCAATGGATATACAAATCCAAAAGTACCCGATTCCTAAACCGATAAAGCCTCCAATGACCAATAAAAAAACCAGTAGGCGTAAATCTTGTTTAGCAAAAGTCCATAAACTGCTGTAACGAAACTTTTGGTGTTCGCGAGCAAGATCAGGGACAGGGTAGGGTTCATACATAAAAAATAATTTAACCTGAATAAAGCATTAGCCTAAAGCAACATCTGCACGCGTCGAAAAGCGATAGCCAGTTCCACGTACAGTTTGAACATAACGGTCAGCACCATAAGGTTCAAGCACTTTGCGTAAACGACGGATATGTACATCGATAGTACGGTCTTCGATATAGACGTTACCGCCCCAAACTTGGTCAAGAAGTTGGGCACGTGTATAAGCACGTTCAGGATGGGTCATAAAGAATGCCAATAAACGGTATTCTGTTGGTCCCATTTCTAAAATACTATTACCAAAACTAACACGTTGACTGACTGGATCTAAAATCAAGCCATTGGCATCAATGGTTTTTTCGCCACTGAGTGCATTGGCACGACGCAGTACGGCTTTGATACGAGAAACCAATTCACGAGTCGAGAACGGTTTGGTCATATAATCATCTGCACCAGCGTCAAGACCTTGAACTTTATGGTCTTCTTCACCGCGTGCTGTCAGCATGATTACGGGAATTTCTGATAAATTTTCATCACGTTTAAGACGACGACATAGGTCTACGCCACTGACGCCACCCGGCATCATCCAATCTAATAAAATTAAAGAAGGTCTTTGATCGACAATCATTTGATGTGCTTGTTTTGCATCTTCAGCTTGTAAACACTGAAAACCTGCCATATCCAATGAGGTATGGATCATCTCTCGAATTGGAAGTTCGTCATCGACGATTAATATATAGTCATCTTTCACAACGCAATATCCTATGTATGAACGGTATACCGTTTTTTATTTATGACAGGCTTATTACAAAGATTAATTATGACAGTATCATTGCAAAAAAGGGATATGAACTGTTTTTTGCAAAAAAATATGACAAAAAATAGCAAACTCAATGCATCATCTATGACAATTTAAATCGAAAAATCCTGCGAAGATGAAAGATATGGTGTTTATTCATCTTCAAATCAGCATTTTTAACAGTTTGATGACAAGTTTATTTTGATAGCAATATTATTTTCACATTACTTCTGTGCAAAAGTATCGATCAATGAAATAAAGACAATTTCACAGGCTGTTACGATTTCTTCTAAAGATTGTTTAAATCCACCCATGACCCAACGCACAGCGATTTGAGTGACATAACCATTTAAGCCTGTTGCAACCAATGAAATCTCTCGTTCACTGCGGTCAATATGTGGCAGCATGAGCATCACAAATGCATGAATCATACGGTCAAAGCGCCCCATGGTTTCCTGTATGGTGGCATGATTATGTAGCTCTTGAACCAACATGGCATCGACATAAATAATTCGTGCAACACGTGGATCATCTTTAAGCATGGTAAATAAAGCAGTAAGACCCGAATGAATCATGTTTTTAGGCTCTGGTGCGGCCTGCATAACTCCTTCCATCACTGTTTTTTGTAATTTTTCAATTAGTTGTAAGAAAATAGTTTGGAACAGCTCTTCACTCTTTTTAAACGATTCATAAAAATAACGTTCAGTGAGCTTAGCCTCAGTACAAATATCTTTCACGGTAACAGAAAAGAAACCGTGATTTCCGTAGGCTTCAATGCCTGCTTCGATTAACTTTTCACGACGTGCAAGCTTCCGTTCAGTCAATGACATACCTTTAAATTGACGTTCATTGGCTGTTTTCTTTATTGATTTTTTTTCAATGATCAGTTGCTCGGTCATAGAGGTTAATTGCTCGTATTATAAGGTGATTGTCCTAAGGTGACTTTATTTTAGCAATAAATGCTCTTGAAACCTATTTTAAAGCTTTTGTATAAAAAAACATCGCTCAAATGATAATATAATATTTGACAATAGTGATTGTCAAAATTATATTGAATATCTGAACGGCACATCATGAAAATTGTGTACAGATTTTAAAAAAGGATAAACAATGAAAAATTTTAAAAACAAAGTCGCTGCAATTACGGGTGCAGGCTCTGGTATGGGACAACAACTTGCTATTTTATTGGCAAAAGCAGGCTGTCATTTATCGATTAGTGATGTGAATGAAAAGGGTTTAGCAGAAACGATTGAACTGGTTAAGCCTTATAACGTTCGTGTAACAAGCAAGAAAGTCAACGTTGCCAATGTTGAAGAAGTGAGAGCATGGGCTGCTGAAACTGAGCAAAATCATGGTTCAGTGAATATGATTTTTAACAATGCAGGTGTGGCATTGGGTTCTACCGTTGAAGGCGCAACCTACGAAGAACTTGAGTGGATTGTGAATATTAATTTTTGGGGCGTGGTTTACGGCACAAAAGAATTCCTTCCATACATCAAGAAAACTGGTGATGGCCACATTATCAATATTTCAAGTTTGTTCGGTTTAACGGCCCAACCTACGCAGTCTGCTTATAACGCAACAAAATTTGCAGTACGTGGCTTTACTGAATCATTACGCCAAGAATTAGATATGGAAAATTGTGGTGTGTCTGCACTTTGCGTACACCCAGGTGGTATTCGTACCAATATTGCCAATGACGCACGTATGAGTGACAGCATTCGTTCATTGGGAATGAATCCAGACAAATCTGCAAAAGTATTTAATAAATTATTACGCATGCCACCAGAAGAAGCTGCTCAGTTAATGCTTGATGCGGTACTGAAAGATAAACGCCGTTTATTGATTGGTAACGATGCAAAAACTTTAGATTTGATTCAGCGTATTTTACCGACGGGATATCAAAAACTGACAGGTTTTGCGACAAAGTTTAGTAAGAAATTAGAACCAAAAGCTTAAATTCTAAATCCTCCCCAACCCTCCTTTTTCAAAGGTGAGGAGCGTGCTCCGCAAGGGGGAGGATTTAAAGCTGAATTGTATAAAGATTTCTTCGGGTCTTTTTACTATTTAACGTCAGTTCGGGATAAATTCTGATGTAAGCTATTGAAAAGATAGATCATGCACAGCGGAGTCTTACCGTTTAAAGTAGCCAGATGCAAGGATTAACCTGAGGCATATATGCCGCAAGGTCTTGCACTTCGCTTGAAATATATTTCAATCTTGTTCAGGTTCGACCTGAGAGGTATTACCTCGCAAGGCTTTCGGGATGAGTGGCACTGCCACGCAAGGGCAAAACTTGAGCTGTGATTAAAGCAGCGCAAGAGTCGCCAACTCGACAGATACTATCAAGTACTTAATATATCGCAAAAACAGTACATTGCAGATCTTGCGGAATATATTCCTCATACCTCAAACAATGCGACTGACGTTTCCGCGTATCATATAGTTGAGAATATACTTATCTCGAGTTCAGGTTATTTAAAAAACCATTAAATCAAAACTTTAATGGTTTTTTTCTTCCATACAAATTGATAATACAGTCCTTGCATGAGACATAGACTAAAAAATGTTAATGCAAGTGCATACCAAATACCTTGTAAGCCAAACCAGTGACTAAATAAATAAGCACAAGGGATTTCAATAATCACAATGGCTAAGATATTGAGAACCAAAGGAACATTCACCGTGCCACTGGCTCGCATGATCGATGCAAAAATTGCACTTGCTCCGAAAAATAAAATTGACCACAGTACAATAAATAATAATTGTTGCCCTAATTCAATGACGGTTGGATCTGTAATAAACAACGCCATTAAATATTTTGAAGCTAAGTAAGCCAAAAGGACTAAACCACCCGTAATCGCAATATTGCTTAATAAAGCTGTTTTGGTCACTTTGGCGAGAAGTTCAGGCTTACCTGCACCAATCGCCTGAGCGGCAAAAATAGAAGCTGCAATCGCAATAGAAAGTGCAGGAAATTGAATATAATTCAGGACTTGATTGACTGCACCATAAGCCGCAGTTGCGTGTGCACCATATTGGTTGACCAAACCAATAACCACCAGTCCTGCAACCGAATTTGTGACCATTTGGATCCCTGTCGGAATGCCTAATCTTAAAATAATTCGACTTAATTCAGGGTGATGACGAATATGTCCGATCAAATTCGCATCAAGTCTAAGCACATGATTTTTCTTATTTAAATAAAGATAAAGAAAAATCAAGACACCAATAAACCCTAAAGTACTCGCGATAGCGGGAGCAACAATCCCCATTTTAGGAAAACCAAAATACCCACCGATTAAAATAGGCGTGGTGATGACACCGATGATAATGGTTAAGCCTGATGCAATGAGCGGTGTAGTGCTGTCGCCAACACCACGCAAAATAGACGTATAAGTGATGTAAATGAATAAGAACGGGCTACCGAGCAACATCCATCTCACATAAGGTAAAGACAGGTGCATGATCTTCGGATCTATGCCTAAGTGTAATAAAATGTGCTTTGAGAAAAATGCGCCGACAAGCGCAATGATTGTTCCGCCAATCAGCGTCATAAATAATAATGAGCCCACAATTGTGCGGACTTTTTCAACATTTTTTGCCCCCCAAGCTTGCCCGACCAATACGGTTGCACCTGAAGATAAACCAATTACAAATGCCAACAGCAGAAACAAGATTGGAAAAAAGACAGAAATAGCTGCAATCGCATTTACACCCAGCATTTGTCCGACAAAAATTGTATTCACAGTACCCGACAGGTTTTGCAAGATATTGGTGACAATCAATGGGCCTAGAAAGATTAAAAAGGCTTTCCAAAACTGTGGGTGATCAATCAAACTTTGACGTGCTGGCATTTATATTTCTATTGTCCAATTTTTACATTTATTGCTTTCACGACAGTAACATAGATCTCAAAAAAAGCCTGAGTATTTGAGTAACTCAAGCTTGTTATTTATTGTCAATGAAGACGCTTTTGAAAGCTTTATTCCACCTGATTTAAAATCTCACAAGCTTGTAACAACGTTTCATCTTTTTTGGCAAAACAAAAACGAATTAAACGTAAATTTTCAGGGGCTTGTTTATAGAAAACTGAAACAGGAATCGCCACAATTTTATGTTCTTCTGCCAAAAACTTACACATTTCAACATCATCTAAATCTGGGCGAATAAGGTTGTAATCTACATTTTGAAAGAATGTGCCTTGCGATGGAATTAAACGAAACTTTGAATCTTGAATGCCTGAAATAAACAAGTCTCGTTTACTTTGATAGAACTCAGATAAGCCTGCGATATGTTCAGGATGTTGTTGCATATAAGTGGCTAAAGCCATTTGTACAGGTGTGACGCCACAAAAGTTGGCGAATTGATACACCTGACGAAAGACTTGCATTAACTGCGGTGAGGCAACGCAATATCCTGTTTTCCAACCTGTGACATGAAAGGTTTTTCCAAAAGAACCCACCACGAAACTACGATCTCTTAATTCAGGAAATGATAGAGCTGAATAATGTTGTGCGCCGTCATAGATGAGGTATTCATAAACTTCATCGGACAATACAACAATGTTTTTATCTTGAATCAGTTTAATTAAATTGAGCCAATCTTGTTTTGACCAAATCGCCCCAGTTGGATTATGTGGTGTGTTTACAATCACCATACGGGTTTTATTGGTGATTGCAGATTTGACTTGATTCCAATCGACACAAAACTCAGGTGCATTTAGTGGGATATGAATGGCCTTTGCCCCAACCAATTGTACGCTTGGCGCATAGCTGTCATAACTTGGGTCGAAAATAATGACTTCATCTCCTGCATGTACCATCGCTTGTATCGCTGAAAAAATAGCAATGGTCGCACCCGCAGTGATGGTGATTTCGGTGATCGGGTCTAGTTTTAATTGATCTCGATTTAAAAAAAGCTGTGCCAATTGTTCTCTTAACGGAACTAAGCCATCTCCAGCTGCATATTGGTTATAACCTGCTAATGTGGCATCACTTAAAGCTTTTAGTAAATCAGGTGGAGCAGGGAAGTCTGGAAAACCCTGCGATAAATTTAATGCGCTTAAGCGTTGTGCCATTGCGGTCATGGTACTGAAAATGGTGACGCCTTGTGCAGGAAGTTTAGAATGGATTTCGATCATGACCAGACAAGTTCTATGAATATGTTAGAGGTAGTTTAACAGGTCGTTTTTAACAGCAAAATAGGATGTAGTGGTTGGTTTGTTGAATAAGAGGCTTTGTCATTTATAATTAAAAAGATGATGGAATGTATGTTTTTAATGTTTTGTTACATATTATCTTTTGAATGAGTTTAGCTGATATTTGCATAGTTGTATGGTAAGTTGCAGTAATGATAAGGGGTACAGATTGATTTCGCATAAGCGCCATTATGTTAAATGGCATCAATATTCGAGAAATTTTCTTTTATACTAAATGAAAATTTATGATATTTAACTCAACTTATGAATCCAATAATAGACACAATTTTAAGAAAAGTAGATAGCTTAAAGCTTACTCAAGATTTTTTCTTTGTGATGAATAAAACCATTCGATTAAGGTATTCAAATGTTTACGAAACAGATAAGAAAAAATTCAAAAATTTAGGAAATGCTGAAAATGATATTTTCCTTGAAATACTTAACCTTATGGATAGTGATGAATTAGATAATGGCATCTACAGTTATTATTCTATTGATAAAAAAGTAATACATCATACTGATTACAATCCTGAATTATTTTGGGATGATGCAATGGAGTTAATTCTATATCAAACTTATGGGGTAACGCCATTTGATACAGAACGAAAAGCTCAATTAGAAGAGAGCCTTTCACAAGAAAAAATAAAGAAAACGCTTGTATATACTTGCCATCTTAATTTAGTAGATCAGATAGATTTTTTACTCTCAAAAAAAATAAGTAAAGGTGAGTTAAATAGGGATCTTAAAGGTGTAGGAACTCCTTTAGGATTGAGCATTCAGGAAAATAATACTGATTTAGCTAAGAAGTTATTAGAACTTGGTGCAGACCCAAAGAAAAAATCATTTGCATACACACCACTTGAATTGGCATTTAGATATTCAGATGAAATGGTATTTTATTTTTTTGAGCATTTTAAAGAGTATTTTATTAAGACAGTGACACAAAAGGGCTTAGCTATTGCTGGACTCAATCAGAATACTGAAATTTATAAATTACTGATAGATTTAGGTTGTGACCCACTAGGTAAAGATCCGGTTTTCCAAATGCCACATGTTTTCGTAGATTATAATAATTTATACGGATTACAGTTCTTAACTGAATATGGAATAGATATGAAACATAAAAATAAATACAAGGAAACAGCATTTGAAAGAGCACAGAAACAAGGGAAAATTGAACTAATAAAGTACCTAGAAGCTTTTAATTAGTTTCTCTAAAATTAACATAATACAGATTATCCGAAACAAGAGATGTTAGAACCCATTTAAAGTGTCT
>NZ_KZ268711.1 GCF_002233755.1 Acinetobacter piscicola
AGACACTTTAAATGGGTTCTAACAATATTATTTCGCATAATGTATATTATGTTAAATAACATACCCAAGGCTGTAGCCTACGCAACGCTGTTGTTGCTACAGATCGTCAACGTGAATCTACATAATTATATTCACGTTGACGATTATCCTAAGTAACATTATGTTTACTTCAGTTAAATAAGTTTTCTTCCAACAATGATTTAATTTATTCTTAATGTATCAATAACAAGTTTCAGAGCTGGTGACTGCTGTCTTCGATGAGGATAATACAAATGAAATCCTGGGTATGCTATTGCATACTCATCCAATACTTTTATTAATTGCCCTTGTAATAAACTGTCCTGAATGAGCTCTTCAGGAATATATGCAATGCCTTCTCCAGCCAATACTGCATCAGCAATAAGCTCAGAATCATTAAAGACCCATTGCCCAGAAACTTTAATTTTAGTTGCAATGCCTTCAACCAAGAACTCCCATTGATACAATCCACCTTGAGTAGACAATCTATAGCCAATACAGTTATGTTGAATCAAATCTTGAGGTTTTTTTGGGATGCCCTTTAGCGCAAGATATTCAGGCGTCGCCACCACAACCATTCTAACATCTGAACTCATCCGTACAGCGATCATTCCTTCCGCTACCCGACTACCAAAACGAACCCCTGCATCAAAACGTTCCGCTACAATATCAACCATGCCATTATTTGCAGTTAGCTCAATATTGATATCTGGATAAAGCTGAGTTAATTGCTTTAATTTCGGTAATAGCACATAGCGGATAGCATGATGACTTGCATTTATTCTTACATTTCCCGCTGGTGTATCTCTTAGTTTCGACAGTAATGATAATTCATTATCTATATGATCAAAACTCGCTCCAATCGTTTGTCTGAGCTTGTCACCAGCCTCTGTTGGAGAAACGCTACGTGTAGTCCGAGTGAGCAACAACATCCCTAAACGCTCTTCCAGTCCCCGAATGGTATGGCTCAAAGCAGACTGGGAAATACCTAGCTTACCCGCTGCTTTAGTAAAACTTCCTTCACGTGTCACCATCAGAAAGGCATATAGATCATTATAGTTCTCTTTTGTAATCATATAGATCCTGTATATGGTTCAGTAATTTAAGCGTTAATATTAGAAATAATACCACTTAGAAACGTATGATTTATTAATCTTATTCATGACTCTATCCCATTTTAGCTCATTACTCATACATTTTCGTATTTCTATAATCTGTTATGCTCCGCACAAATAATTGAAGTTAAAAATAAAAAATCTATAACTCTTAAAAACTATAATAGATTTGAACGAGGTATTTCCCTCTCACCACGTTCATTATTAAAAAAAATATATAAGCTCTAATCCAACATTCTGCTGGCCGCAACCCTTATCTCTTTTGGATTACTTCATCGTCAAACGTAATACCAAAATAGAAGAAATAACCAAAATAAGTGCACTGACTATAAAAGTTATCTGATAACCACTATGGTCAAATAAAATTCCACCCAGTGTTGAACCTAAAGCAATTGCAAGTTGAATCACGGCCACCATTAAACCGCCACCCGCTTCTGCATCATTGGGCAAGGTACGTGCTAACCATCCCCACCATCCTACAGGTGCTGCTGTTGCTAAGAATCCCCATATACAAAGTAATACTGCAACTACCATCGTCCAAGTTCCAAAAAATACGAGTGACAATGCGATAACAGCCATCATGATAGGAATAATGATCAAAGTTGCATAAAAACGGCGCTTCAAGAACATATTAATTACGGCAGTGCCAATAAATCCCATGATCCCAATACCCAGTAAAATAAGTGACAAGGTAGAAATATCAACTCGGGTTATAGTTTCCAAAAATGGTCGCACATAGGTATAAAGAGAAAACTGCCCCATGAAAAATAAACTGATCGCTGACATACCCATTATAACGACTGGATTACGTAATAATCCCCAAATGGATGATTGCTTTTCAGTTTCATGAGAAGTAGCTGGCATTGAAGGCAAACTCAACCATTGCCAGATAAAAGCAAGTACAGCTATAGGAACTAAGCTTAAAAATGCACCCCGCCAGCCAATGATTGAACCTAAATAACTTCCTAAAGGTGCAGCAATCACCATTGCCAAGGCATTACCACTGTTAAAAATTGCTAACGCTTTAGGAACTTGTGAGCTAGGTACTAACCTCATTGCCATCGCGGCTGACATCGACCAAAAACCACCAATGACTAAACCAATCAACGCACGACCTAGCATATAAATTGTATAACTTTGCGCCAATGCCACGATTGCACCTGAAACTGCCATAATAGCCGTTAAAACCAACAAAAGTGTTTTACGATTCATTTCGCCTGCTAAGCGAGAAATCATCAAACTTGTAATCACAGCAAAAGCGCCTGAAATAGCAATTCCTTGTCCAGCCAGACCCTCCGTAACATTAAGATCTGTTGCAATCGGTGTTAGTAAACTCACTGGCATGAATTCTGACGCAATCAATACAAAAACACATAAGGTCATTGCAAAAATCCCACTCCAGTAAACAGGAGCTTCTACGTAGCTTTCTTTTTCTTCAGGGTTAAGCATTGAATATCTCTACTCGAAATTGAAAGTAGCAATTATAAAAATAAGGGTTAACTGGAATAAGTAGCTTAAGCCGAATAGAGTTATGTATAGAATTCATGAATCATAAAAGTATAAATATCGTATTTTTAAAATTTATTGCATTTACAGTTTTAAAAAATTAAATAATTTTTCTTTAAATACATTATTTTCAACTAATTAAAATTTTTATTGCCCAATTAATGAATTCAACTCATAAGTCTATGCTGTTTTTTTAGGCTAATACTTCTCTGAAAGAATAGATAAACTCTTTTCAATCCCTAAATTCATGAATCATTTTTTACAGGAAGCAGGAATCATGCAATCACATCTGAAGAAATTTCGTAATGCGACTCTAACAGTAACCCTTATTGCAACAATGGGCTTATTTACTTCAACTTCAATAATGGCGGCAGATATGCCTAAAGATGCAGATAACTTTTATCAAAGTAGTCAAGTCACGATTAAAAAAGTTACGTTCAAAAATCAATACAACATGAATGTGGTTGGTAATTTAGTTATTCCTAAAAATTTAAATAAGAATACTAAAGCTCCTGCAATTATTGTGGGTCATCCAATGGGAGCGGTGAAAGAACAAAGCTCAATGCTTTATGCACAGAAATTAGCAGAGCAAGGCTTTATCACTTTAGCGATTGATTTACCATTCTGGGGTGAGAGTGAAGGACAACCTCGCAACTTAGTTGCACCCGAGCTCTATACAGAAGCCTTTAATGCTGCGGTAGATTATTTAGGTAGTCAAATCTTTATTGATCGTAATCGTATTGGCGTATTAGGTATTTGTGGTAGCGGTAGCTTTGCGATTAGTGCAGCAAAATTAGATCCTCGTTTAAAAGCAATTGCTACTGTTGCAATGTACGATATGGGTGCTGTAACACGTAACGGTTTAAATCACTCCCAGACGCTTGAGCAACGTAAGAAAATGCTAGAAACAGCAGCAGAACAACGTTACTCAGAGTTTCAAGGTAAAGGAAAACAATGGATAAACTATTTACCTAAAACAGTCGATGCCAATAGCGACTCTATCGTAAGTGAATTTCATAACTTTTATCGAACACCACGCGGAGCTGCAATTCCTAAAGGTCAAACTTTAGAACAAACTCAAAATAGAGCTTTAACCAGTGAAGTTAGATTTGTGAATTTCTATCCATTTAATGATATAGAAACTATCTCACCTCGCCCAATGCTATTTATTACTGGTGATCAAGCGCATTCCAAAGAGTTTAGTGAAGATGCCTATAAACGTGCTGGTGAGCCTAAAGAGTTGTACTACGTTAAGGGTGCAGGACACGTAGATCTTTATGACCGTGTTGATTTAATTCCTTTCGATAAACTAACCGATTTCTTTACTAAAAACTTAAAGTAATTTTTTTAATTTAGCCAAGTTGAGCGGGCTCAAATCAACTTGGCTTTTTTAATTGAAAGCCCAGATTAT
Source organism: Acinetobacter piscicola (assembly GCF_002233755.1). Taxonomy (GTDB): domain Bacteria; phylum Pseudomonadota; class Gammaproteobacteria; order Pseudomonadales; family Moraxellaceae; genus Acinetobacter; species Acinetobacter piscicola. The sequence continues at coordinate 4,051 of NZ_KZ268711.1, forward strand.
TGCCCAATCATGATGAGAACGAAATATTAAAGTAAGCCTTATTCTGATTGCATTAGGCAGATTTTTACCATCTGTACTACCATGTTGTTTGCAATGTACTGCAATGACTACCGAATTATTAGAATTTGACTAATTTATATTTAGAAAAAAGTTAACTAGAAAATAAGCTGTAATTTTCTATGTTAATTATGTTTAAATTCCAACCCTCTCATTTTTCAACTAGCTTAGGTTATAATGATGACCTCTCAAAATATGGTTGATCTATTATGAACGCCTCCAATGACCCTCTACACGGCAAAAAACTTGCTGACATTTTGGATGAATTATTGGATTACTACGGTGGCTTTGAAGGCTTAAGTCATAAAATTGAAATTAGATGTTTTTGCATAGATCCAAGTGTTAAGTCATCATTACGATTCTTACGTACCACACCATGGGCACGTGAAAAAGTAGAAAGCTTATATTTGTATGTCTTACGCCAAAAAGCCAAACAGAAATCGTAGCTATCAAAACCCAGCCTCAGCATAATATTTTATACCAAATAGTAAACTACACTTATTGAATAGCCATCGATTTTGTAGACACCTGTGAGTTAGTGATGGACTGCCACCACTCTCCTAGACAAATTTAGTCTATTCTTAAGACCTTTTTAGTAGGAAACTATGTATTCATAGCTAGGTTCATGAACCAAATATTTTATAATTTATCATTTTAATACGCTAAGTAATTAAATTTAATTGTGAATTAGATTCTAGGTGAACGTAAGTTAAATAAGATACCCGAGGCTGTTACTGCTTAATTATAATGATAACGACACATGGCAATAAAAATTGAATCGGATGTTACTTTATAAACGATACGATTTTCCTTATCAATGCGCCTGGACCAATATCCAGATAAGTCATGTTTAAGAGGTTCAGGTTTACCAATACCATCAAATGGTGATCGTTTAATATCTTTAATCAACACATTAATTCTTTTAAGTGTTTGTTTGTCTGTAGATTGCCAGTATAAATAATCATCCCAAGCTTCATCTGTCCAACTTAAAATCATTCTTCAATTAGCTCATGGCTTATTGTTTTACCTGCTTCAATCTGAGCAATTGAGTCACGCAATCTTTTCGCATTCGCTGGGCTTTTAAGTAGATGAGCTGTTTCTTCATAGGCATTGAAATCATCTAGGCTAATTAATACAGCCGTTTGGTTGTTTTGTCTAGTGACAAGTACTGGAGAGTGATCATCTATAACACCATCGAGTACATTTGCTAAGTTCTTCCGTAGATCAGAATATGTAACAACTTTCACTTATACACCTTACTTAAGTACAAATAGTTGTACCTATTTTAGTACAAGATTATGATTTTTTCAATCTGATTGGCGGCTACATTTTATGTATGTTTAACACATGCTTGATGAGCTACTGCCCTGTCACATTCAAACTACTTTCCCGTTACTACGATAAATCAGATCATCGATACAGGCTAAACTGTCAGCAAACAATTTAGGTCTAACCTTCACCTCAGCTAAACGACTCAGGTGATTTACGAGATCTAGTGTTTTCGCGAGCTTCTGTTGGTGATAATCAACATGAGTTCCAGTTGTACTGTAGCCACACAAAAATGATTGATGATAAGCTGTAAATTGTTGATAAGGCCGTAGCATGTGCCCTATGTCATATAAAGGAGACATCGATGCTGCAAACTCCCAATCGATAATGGCAAGCACTTTCTGAGTGGATAAATCAACTAAAATATTTTCTGGCCCGAAATCCATATGAGACAAACGACTATGCTCTGTCAGCTTTTGAAGCTCACTACGTTGATCTTTTATTAACATCATAAGTCGCTTAACGCGTTCTTGCCCAATTCTTTGGCTAACCAAAGAATTTAACAAACAAGAAAAAACGTAAAGCTCAAATGACTCAACTGGGTCATCAATAGGCTGATCAAATGATAAATCGCCAGCAAAGAATCCATTATATTTGAACTGACATTGGTGGATCTTCGCCAGTAATTCGCCTGCTTGGAAAAATAAACGATTTAGAGTGCTTTCATCTGCTCGTTTAATCACATTTGCTAAAGTATTCCCTTCTATATATTCAACCAGTGCGAACCACTTCCCCAAGCTTAGATCAAATTCGTAACCGTAATATTTGGCTGTACAAATGGCGTTGCAAATGAGCAAGTCAGCTATAGAAGCTTCTTTGGCTACCCTAATATTAGCATCCTCACCTTCATAAACTCTCAAAACCAATTTACGTTCATTAGCTAAAGTTAGCAAAAAATTGCTATTTCTCAATCCACCGCTCATCAGTTTTAAGTCAACTACTTGGTTAGCATCGTCAACTTGTATTACTTTAAGGCAGCGATTCGCATCAGTTAAATCGACTAAGCTTGATTCATATCTACGTTCAGTCACAACGATCAACTTCCTTGTTCATGTTTTTATGGACGATTTGTGACTGATCGAAGATTTTCTAATAAATAGTAAAATTCCACATCTAAAATTACCGTCATCACGATCATATCTATTTCTATTCATATAATATTTTGTTAATCATCATTTTGTTTATTTCACCTGTTTTATAATAAATGATTGAAATTCAAAAGCTGTAGCGATTCTCTAGATTGTGGTTCGTGGTGAATTTACTTTTGTTTAATATTTACCTGAATGATTTGAATAGCGAATTGGCATTATAAAAAATAGTCTGTATCACTTTGAATTTTGGGTGAAATATGCTGTTCAACCCATGTTAACCATGCTCTTGTTTTTGCATCTATAAAATGACGCGATGGTAGTAAAGTATAAACACCAATATCAGGCGATCTCCAATCCGCTAAGACACGGCGTAATCGCCCAGTACGTACAGCTTCAATCACAGCAAAGGTTGGAAGCAATGCAATACCCATGTCTTGTTGCACCATGTCCAGTAATAGTTCTGGTGTATCTGCAATCAATTGTCCTGTAATATCAATTTGATACGAACAACTATTTTCACTTACGAGATGCCATTGCGGTGTAATCGATGGGTTCACCAATCTTAAACATGCGTGTTTTTGTAGGTCATCTAATGATTGTGGTTCGCCATATTTTTCTAAATAAGCTGGTGATGCGCAAAGTAATGAAAATATTGTCCCAATTCGACGAGCTACAAATCTTGAGTCAGTCAAAGATTCTGTGAGGTATAAACTTACATCAATTCCTTTACCTAAAAGGTCTGGTACATTTTGCGATGTACGGTATTCAACCGTAAGCTCTGGATAGGCTTGACAGAACTCAGCCAACATTGGAGACACATAATGATGTCCAAAACTGGCCATACTCAAAACACGTAGTCTACCTTGCGGTTTACTTGCCATCCCCATTGCATGGGTTTCGGCTTCTTCTACCATCGTAAGTACTTGACGGCATTGTTCTGCATAAGTTGCACCAATATCGGTCAATGCGTGCTGTCTTGTAGATCGTTGTAGTAATTTTGTTCCTAAACGCCCTTCTAACTCACTAATGAGGCGGGACACTTGCGCTGTTGTCAGTTCCATCTGCTCTGCGGCAGCAGTAAAACTTCCACTATCAATGACTTTTAGGAAAGCATGCATTGCATGTAGTAATCCACCATCAAGATTTTTGCGCATAACGTAAATATCTTTTTCTAAATTACGCATTGTTGCACCAGTCTGGATCAACCACAATGACATTAATGTACATACTTTGAACAGTTTCATTGTCTTAAATTGAACTGGTCAATCTTTTTCTCAGTATGTGATTTACTCCAAATATTCAACCGGATGTTGAAAAAAGAAAGTAGCTCGATCTACAAAATTCTAAGGAGACATAAATGAATATAGCGACAAAATTTACTCCAAATAAAATTCCAACCAAGGATGTATCACTTGAAGATAAATATTTAAGTGATGATGGTACTGCTTACATGACAGGTATTCAGGCATTGGTGCGTTTACCACTTGCACAAACACGTCGGGATACTTTAAACGGTTATCATACTGCTGGTTTTATTTCTGGTTATCGTGGTTCTCCTGTCGGAAATTATGATAATTTTCTCTGGCAAGTTGAAGGCATACTCAAAGACCATCATGTGGTTTTTCAACCTGGTGTAAATGAAGATCTCGCTGCTACTGCAATTTGGGGTACCCAACAAGCCAATCTTGCAGGCCAAGGTAAATATGATGGTGTGACTGCTTGGTGGTATGGCAAAGGCCCAGGTGTAGATCGTTCAGGGGATGCTCTGCGTCATGCCAATCTTGCAGGAACATCAGAACGAGGTGGTGTGGTTGCCTTCTTTGGTGATGATCACTCTTGTAAATCGTCAAGTATTCCACACCAATCAGAACATGTCATGATCGCTTGTGGCATTCCAATTTTTTACCCGACTTCAATACAGCAAATTCTAGATTTAGGTGCGCATGCGGTCGCCATGTCACGCTTTGCAGGTGTATGGACGTCGATGAAGTTAGTCAGTGAAATCGTTGAAACCTCTGCTTCTGTTCATGTGGATTTAGATCGCGTCACTCCTGTTTTACCCAAAAATGTTCAAATGCCTGAAGATGGTGTCAGCATTCGTTGGCCTGATCATGGCATTCAACAAGAACAACGTCTTTATCAATATCGCTTACCTGCTGTATTGGCTTATGCACGTGAAAATGAACTCAATCAAGTCACATGGCATTGCCCAGATGCGCGTATTGGTATTGTAGCTAGTGGTAAAGGTTATTTAGATACGATTGAAGCCTTACGCATTCTCGGAATTGAAGATGAAATAGCCCAACAGCTCGGACTGAGAGTGTATCAAGTTGCTTTAATTTGGCCCTTAGAACCACAAGGTCTGCATGAATTTGCCGAAGGATTACAAGAACTGATCGTTGTAGAAGAAAAACGCCCTATTCTTGAAGCACAAATTAAAGATGAACTCTATGCGCTTCCTGATGGCAAACGCCCGCGTATCATCGGTAAAGCGAGTGATGGAAAAGGTGAATGGAGTACATCGATTGATGAAGCGCCTTTGATTGGTCACTATGAATTCCAACCTGAACCGATTGCAAAAATGTTGGCAGCTCGATTCTTAAAATTAGATCTTCCAGAAAGCTTAAAAACGCAAATTCAAAATAGAGTTGACCTGTTACAAAAAGCAGAGCATGAATCACGGCGTGTTCTGGATATTGCAGAACGTAAACCTTTCTTTTGTAGCGGCTGCCCTCACAATTCATCAACAGTATTGCCCGAAGGCAGTCGTGCATTAGGTGGCATCGGTTGTCATTATATTGCCGTGTTACAGAATCATGGCACAGAAACGTTCTCGCAAATGGGTGGTGAAGGCGTAAGTTGGGCGGGAGCTTCACATTTCACCAATGAAAAGCATATTTTTGCCAATCTAGGCGATGGAACCTATTTCCATTCAGGTTATCTTGCAATACGCCAAGCCATCGCTGCAAAACTCAATATGACCTACAAAATTCTCTACAATGATGCTGTTGCAATGACAGGTGGGCAGCATGTCGATGGTCATCTGAGCGTGGCACAGTTAACACGACAATTGGATGCGGAAGGTATCACAAAACAAGTGATCGTCACGGATGAACCAGAGCTGATTCATGCCGAAGAAGGTATTGCTGCTCACGTGGAGATTTACCACAGGAATGAGCTAGATGATGTTCAACGCAAATTACGTGAGATTTCTGGGGTTACGGCGTTAATTTATGTTCAAACCTGTGCCAGTGAAAAACGTCGTCGTCGTAAACGCAATGCTTATCCTGATATTGCAGAACGCGTTTTTATCAATACTGAAATTTGTGAAGGTTGCGGTGACTGTTCTAAACAATCGAACTGTTTGTCGATCGAACCTGTCGAAACAGCGTTGGGAACCAAACGTCAAATCACTCAAAGTAGTTGTAACAAAGACTTCTCTTGTGTCGATGGTTTCTGTCCAAGTTTTGTGACCGTACATACCCGAGATATGAAACGCCCAGAAATATTCAAAGGTATAGAAGCTGGCTGGCCTGAAAAACCCATCCTTCCTGAACTGGATCAACAACCCATTCGCATCATGGTCGGTGGTGTTGGTGGTACAGGTGTGGTGACAGCAGGTGCTTTATTGGGAATGGCTGCTCATTTGGAAGGTAAAGCCGCACGTATCATGGATATGGCTGGATTGGCTCAAAAAGGTGGCACGGTTTATTCCTACATACAGCTTGCTACAGAAGATGAGCAAATCTCAGCAACCAAAATCCCTGCAGGACAATGTGATCTTTTAATCGGTGCAGATGCCATTGTCGCAGGCAGTAATGCGGCACTTTCTCGTTTAAAAGCTGATGCTGTTGTCATCGTCAATGAAGATGCTTCCCCTACTTCTGATTTTCTTGAGTCTCGTGATTGGTATGCGCCAATTACAGATTTGATTCATCGACTTCGTGGTCGAACCACACAAGGAAAACTCACATCTTTACCTGCAACACGTATTGCCACACAAGTTTTGGGCGATGCAATCTTTGCAAATCAAATCTTACTTGGCATGGCTTGGCAATCAGGTCAGATTCCATTGAAACGTGAAAGTATTGAGCAGGCAATCCGCCTGAATGGCATGGCTGCTGAAAAAAACCTTGAAGCTTTCCGTATCGGGTGTCATCTCATAAGTGAGCCTGACTTAGCCAAACGCATTATTGCAACGATACCTACAACGCGTAAACCAACCACGTTGGCTGAACTCATTGAAGATCGTTCAGCGCGTCTGGTCGAGTATTGGAATCAAGATTATGCAACTCAGTATCGAGCACTTGCTGAACAAGCTGCCAAAGTGTTGCCAGAAGAATTAGCGGGAACCATTGCTACACAGTTATATAGAGTCATGGCGTATAAAGATGAATACGAAGTTGCACGCTTACTTACAGGAAAAAGCTTTAAACAATCAATCGAAACGCAATTTGGTCAAGGTCTACGTTTAACCTATCATTTAGCTCCTCCTACGTTAGGTGCTCATGGCAGCATACGCAAACGTGCTTTCGGATATTGGATGCGTATTCCAATGATGATCCTTGCTCGTCTACAATGGCTTAGAGAAACTTTTCTTGATCCATTTGCTTTACAACAAGAGCGTCAAAAAGAGCAGGCTTGGCGTGATCGTTATATCGCATTTGTAAAAGCCATCAGTTCTGCACCTGAAAGTTATGAATTATCTGTTGCTGAGCAAATCGCTCAATTACCAGCAGATGTCCGTGGTTTTGGTCATGTCAAAATGCAAGCAATGGATGCAGCGATACAACGTTGGGATGAGCTTTCATTGAGTCTTCATAGAAAAAGTTGAGATAGAGAGATTTATCATATAAATCCTCACCCTAGCCCTCTCCTTTAAAAGGAGAGGGAACTTCCATTGTAAATAAATGCTCACCACAACTCGACTTACGCAAGAAGTCTAATGATTCTCCCTTTCTTTGATACTATAATATTGAACGTGCTTTAATACTTACATCTGCTATGAAAAATCCATTTTCTGACAACAATCAAATTGAAGTGGTTTCTAGTTTTTTTGAACTTGTAAATTTGAATTTTCAAGGAGAAATGAATGCACTTTGCTGGCATAGAGATTTGATTGGTGATTTTAAAGAAATTGTGACTAAACTCGAATTAAAAGAAAATATTACAGAAGTTTCTGTTGAAGACCTTTTAGCATTAAAACTTTCAGAACAAGGAAATTTAGCAAGGGAAATCATTTTAAAAGATATACAGCTCTTAACTGATTTCGGAGCATCCCCTACGCTTAATTTACTAAAATATTATGAGCGTGATGACGAGCTAGACTTCATTTCAACAGATGTATATTCGTTTCATATAGATCGTTCACCCATAGAAACGGATACTTTCTTATGTACCTATCACGGCGCTGCAAGTGATATCGTGCCCAATGATCAGGCTGAGCAAAAGATTTTAATTCCCGAGATCAGAGAAAAACTCAAAGAATTACATGATGGTCCAGAGACTGAATTTGAAAATTTTCTAGAAGAATATTTTTTTGATTTACATTATCAGCCGAAACCAAATGCAAAACCTGTCAATTTAGGCTTAGGACATCTTTGGCGCTTGGCGGTAGATCATCCTACGCAAAAGGTCTTACCTTGTGTGCATAGAGCACCAGTTGAAAAGGATGGTGAGTATAGATTGCTATTGATTTGTTAAGTATTTATTCAATATCTCATTGAGAGTTACATCGGCTCATTTCTTAATGACTTTCATGGCTCTACTTACTTTTATTCACCTTACTTCATCAATTGGTTGATTGGATTATTTTCCATTACAAGGAATGAATTTAAGCCGTTTCCATCTGTCCCACATGGTGATAAGCACGATTAAAATACGCAAGCCCGTGTTCATGTTCACTTTGTTGAATCGCCACTGTACGACAAATAAAAATAGTATGCGTTCCAACTTCTTGAATTTGTTCAATCTCACAATCAAAACTCACCAAAGCATCATTTAAAACAGGTGCGCCAGTTGCTAATTCTGTCCAAGTACCATGTTTAAAGCGCTCTTCTGAACTCATTTTCGATGCAAATACATTAGAGATACGCTGATGATCTGCACTTAAGACATTCACAGTTAAAATTTTATTTTCTATAAAATGCATATGTGATCGAGATGTTTTATTCATACAAACCAATAGTGTCGGAGGTGTATCTGTAACACTACACACCGCAGATGCCGTAAATCCATGACGACCTGACGCCCCTGCTGTGGTCACCACGTTAACTGCACTGGTCAATAAAGACATTGCATTTCTAAAGTCTGTTGCTTCAATCATCACCTTATTCCTAAATTGAACCATCGCTTTTTTAGATTTCGCACTCACCCAATGGGTTATATAGACACATCATCTAAATGAGTTCTGAATATAACGGACACATTTTCCTGAATGAAATATGAGCTACCTATTTATTCTTAACCATTATCTTCTTAAATAGGTAGCCATTCACATCACGCTATCGATGAATAGACGAATATTAAGCCGAAAGTTCTTTTCGGATGATCTCTGCGCCTGCACTTAAAGCACTGAGCTTGCCTCTTGCTACTTCACGAGCCAAAGGCGCCATACCGCAATTGGTTGAAGGATAAAGTTTATCGGCATCGACAAACTGAAGTGCTTTGCGTAGCGTATCTGCGACTTGTTCAGGTGTTTCAATGGTATTGGTTGCGACATCAATCGCACCAATCATGACTTTTTTACCACGAATAAGTTCAATCAGATCCATTGGCACACGAGAGTTTTGACATTCGAGTGAGATGATATCGATTTTAGACTTTTGAAGTTTAGGAAATGCCTCTTCATATTGACGCCATTCTGAACCTAAAGTCTTTTTCCAATCGGTATTAGCTTTGATGCCATAGCCATAGCAAATATGAACCGCAGTTTCACATTTCAGGCCTTCAAGCGCTCGCTCAAGCGTCGCAACACCCCAATCATTCACTTCATCAAAGAACACATTAAATGCAGGCTCATCAAACTGGATAATATCAACACCCGCAGCTTCTAATTCTCTCGCTTCCTGATTGAGAATTTTGGCAAATTCCCACGCCAGTTTTTCACGACTTTTATAGTGACCATCATACAGTGTATCAATCATAGTCATTGGGCCAGGAAGCGCCCATTTAATTGGCTGATTGGTTTGCTGACGTAAAAACTTGGCATCTTCGACAAAGACTGGTTTTTGCCGACTCACAGCACCAACAACCGATGGCACACTTGCATCATAGCGATTACGGATACGCACCGTTTCACGTTTCTCAAAGTCTACGCCATCAAGATGCTCAATAAAGGTAGTGACAAAGTGTTGACGAGTTTGTTCGCCATCGCTGACGATATCAATCCCAGTGTGTTGTTGTTCTTGCAATGACAGACGTAAAGCATCTTGTTTCGCTTCAAGTAATGCCTCACCCTCGAGTTTCCAAGGTGACCAAAGCTGCTCTGGTTCTGCAAGCCAAGAGGGTTTAGGTAAACTGCCAGCAGTTGAAGTCGGTAATAATATTTTCATAATCAAGTATCTTCTATATCCAGTATCTAGTTAATTCAGCAGTGTAGTGTCTTAAACGGCGTAGCTTTTAGCCCATTGTTCAAGAATGTTTTGATAAGGCTTGATAAAGTTCTCTTCAGTCCATTTACCTTGTTTTACTGCCAATTGACCACGTTCAACACGGTCATAAACGATTCGTGTTAATGAATAATCTGGATACTCCAAACTTGCTTGATAAACTTGCGCCGCTGATGAATTTGCATTGTAAATTTCAGGACGATAAATCTTTTGGAAGGTTTCCATGGTGCTAATCGCACTAATGAGTTCAAAATCGCTGTAGTCATGCAGTAAATCACCCGCAAAATAGAATGCTAAAGGCGCAACGCTACCTTTCGGCATAAAAAAGCGAACCTGCAAACCCATTTTATGGAAATACTCATCGGTACGTGAGTATTCATCTTGTTTATACTCCACACCTAAAACAGGATGTTCATTGGCAGTGCGATGATATTTCTTCGCTGTTGAAACACTCAAACAAATCACAGGCTGTTGCTTAAATGCTGCTTTAAAAGTCTGTGAATTCACAAGATATTGATAAAGCTTGCCATGTAAATCACCGAAACCTTCAGGTGCATACGATGTCGAATTTTCTTTATTGTGTTCTTTCAGCACCACACTGAAATCGTAATCACGTACATAAGATGAGAAGCTATTACCAATCATGCCTTCGATACGTTGATTGGTATGATGATCGGTAATCATGCTTTTCAGCATTTCAATAATAGGGAAAGCTTGACCATTACCTTCAATGTCTAAATTTGCAGAAATAATATCGATTTCAAGTGAATAGCGATCACCATTCGGATTGTCTGATTGTGCTAAGGCATTGAAACGATTATTGATCATTCGGAGCGTATTACGTAGGTTCTGCTCACGACTTTCACCACGTGCCAAGTTGGCAAAGTTAGTTGTTAGGCGCGTGTTATCTGCTGGTTGATAGTTTTCATCAAAACGAATGCGTTTAATTGAACATGCAAACTCTGTACTCATGGCGATCTCTACCCTATTTTCTGCGATAAAACCTGAATTTCTTTATGTCGTAATTTATACCTGAATCACTACATGAATAAAAATGATTTTATCTAACACAAAGTTGAGTAAAATTCATGTATGGTTTATTGTTATGTTTATAAACAATAAAAGTAAGAAAAATAACTGCAGTATTTATAAGTAATTAACTTGGATATTTAAATTTTAAATATTTGAAAATAAAGGCTTTAAATTGTATTTTTCTTACCAATAAAGTATGGGGAGTTCATTGCTAAGAATGTCATATGCATTAAAAAAAGAATAAAAAAACGAGCATAAACAGCATTTGATTGCTGTGCTTAAATTGAATGGTATGCTTAATATGTAGCCTAGCAAGGCTTGCATAGCAAATTTCTATGTTGAAATAACAACGCCTATTGGATAAGTATCACGAATATTATTCATAATGAAAATATCTCATGTTGTTCTTATAAGGCATTAATATATTCATCTTTTGGGCTTGGGCGAATAGCTGAAATATAGAGTATCGCTTGAAAGCATATGAATAGGTTAAATGAAGCTGAGTTCTATATAAAATATTTTTTTAGATAAAGTTCAAAGCTAATATTCGAGGTGATTTAGTTCTATAAATCACCTATTTTGACGCGGAAAATAATAAAAAAGCTCTTTCATATATAAAGTACTGATAGTCAATACAAAATATGAAAAGAGCTTTTATGGATAATTTATTTATGAATGATACTGCTTTTATTTAACGTTAGAAATTCATCGTCCACGACAATTGTGCTGTACGTGGTGTACCAAGAAATAAATAATCATCGCCAAAGTAACTGCCTACATCACGCCAATATTTCTTATTGAACAAATTATCAATGTTGAAGCGAAGCGTATTGTCATAACCATAAGCATTGAAATGATAAGCAGCACCTGCATCAAACACGCTATAACCTGATACTTTAGCTGTGCCTGATTTATTGGCATATTTACTACTGCTATATTGCATGCCTGCCAATAAACGTAGCCCTTCTACTTGTGGCATGTGATAAGACAAATGACTCGCAAAACGCACTTTAGGCACATTTTGAGTTTGATGTCCTGCATATTCATCCACTTGTATATCTTTTAAACGTGAACGAATCAACGCCAAACTAGAACTGACATCTAGATTCTGAGTTATTTTCCCTTGCAAGCCAAGTTCTAAGCCAAGGTTATGTTGTTCACCTTCAGTTAAGAAATAATTGTCAGCATTGGTATACTGATGATCTTGTTTCAAATCAAACAATGCAGCTGTAAACAATACCCCTTGCCACTGTTGTTTAATACCCAATTCATACTGAGTTGAATCTATAGGTGCTAAAGTTGCATAGGCATTGCCTTCGATGCCTTTATCTGGATTGCCATAGGCAAACCACGGCGCTTGACCACCATCACTCAAACCTTTGGCATAAGAAACATATAGATGAGTCTGTTCCCAAGGTCTATACATCACTGCAAACTGTGGTAAGAAACGATTAAAATTCGTGTCCCGAATGCTGTTCGCATTTTCATCATAGGCACTTTCATTTAAATGCAATAACTTACCACCCAACACAGTTGACCAAGTGTCATTCAAATCAATTTGGTCGAGTAAGGTTAAAGCCGTTTGCTGACTATCCAATGATTTGTAATGATTGCCTAAGGTTTGCTCTGTAGGTGTAAAGGTGATAGGGTCATTATCAATATTTCCAGTTCCAATCGGTTGATTAATCGCAACATATTGTGCATGGCGTTTGTATGCATGAGATAGCTCTAAATTAAGATGATGCTGCCATGTACCCGTGTTGAATTGACCATTTAAACTTGTTTTAAATTGGTTGGTGAGATAGCTGTCATCAGGGCTACGGAAATCATAAATATCGTAGTTGCCATTTTGGTCAAAGGTATTCCCTATTCCTGACGTTTGGCAGACACTGCTATAACATCCCCATGCAAAAGCTGAATAATCATCTACAACTACCCGACTTTGCAAAGCTGTCTGCTTGGTCGTCCAATTGTCATTGATTTGGTAAATATATTTTAAGCTGGCGTTTAAACTTTGATTGGTGACAGGATTACTCCAGCTTTGGTAGCCAAGCAAACGATCCCATTCAACGCCAGTAGGCACAGTTTTACCATCAAGTAATTGATAACCAGGTACTGAACGTTGTTGTTGACGTTGTGATTCAATATCAAATTCTAATTTTGAGCGATCTGAAATTTTCCAGTCTAACGCTAAAGAACCGAATAAACGTTTTCCATCTGCATGTTCAACATATGGATGGATTTCTTCTTTTGCTAAATTTACTCGGTAACCAAACTGCTGATCTTGTCCTAACCAGCCACCTAAGTCAGTTGCTAGACGATAGCCACCACGACTGTCTACATCAGCGCTAATAGAAGCAATGTCTTTAGGACGTTTGCTTACATAGTTGACCACACCGCCCGGTGTTGACATACCGCTTTGAATGGCACTAATGCCCTTTAAAATTTCAACTTGCTCTTTATTTTCTAGCGCTACATTTTGCTCACCGCGCAGCAAATTACCATTCAGCAAGTAACTTGAACCTAAATTTAAGGCAAAGCCACGCATCATAAAGTTTGAGTAATAGCCAATTGGCGCATAGCCTTCACCGACCGCTGCATCATTTTTAACTACATCACTGAGTGTTTTTGCATGCTGGTCCGCTATACGATCGGCTGTTATTGTGCTGATAGATGCAGGGATTTCAGCAAGATTTTGCTGAGTAAAACCTGATAAATTCACTTTAGTCTGTGAATCAGTCATTTGGGCTTTTTGCGCAGTGACTGTGATGGTTGGAAGTTGTTGAGTCTCATTTTCAACATCAGCATGTACCAATACTGGACTTAGCCCTAGATATGAAAATGAACCAACCGCCAGTAATGCTTTTTGTAAACGAGAAAATGAAAATGGATACGTTTTCACAGTAGATACCTAACCCCAAAAGATAATCTTACAGCCTGAATTTTGCGGCATGAGTATTCACAATTTTCTTTGTTTGGACAAGTATTTCTACAATATATTTAAGCTTTTTTAAAGATCATCTCGATTTTGACAATCATCCATATCATTTAGAGCCATTGATTGAGCGCATCACACAGATTGATTTTCTTACATCAATTCGAGATTGAGCAAAAAGCATTTTTAAGACTTTTAAGTATGAATCATCACAATTAACGATACTTTAAGTGAGAATCAAAAGTCATAATTCAATTTCTCTACGGATTAAAGCAGAAGAAATTGCCTGAGCGGTAGATTTTGCACCCAGTCGCTTTCTGATATTCCGCAAATGATTTTCAACAGTTCGGGTTGAAATTTTTAGAATATCTGCAATGTCGGAATGCTTATGACCGATTGCAGTCCATTTCAATACTTCTTTTTCTCGTTCAGTTAGAAAACCACTGTTTTGAATAGTATTAAGGTCTTTCTTATGTTGAATTTGACGAAATGCTAGCGTTGAAACCGTTTGTATGATCAGCTTAAAATCGGAACTCATATCGACAACTTCACCTGCAAATGAAATTGCTCCCTCTAAGCCTGCGCGTCCAAAAATAGGAATTTGAACACCATTCACCTCAGCTAAATCTTTGAGATTTTTAATAATACGATAACTTTCTTTGGTTTTTTCTTTATTTAATGTTTTCGCCCAAAAGAAGGGTTCATCATATTCAAAAATATGGCTGCTAATTGGACAACGCCGTAAATAAGTTTCACGTTGATCAAGATTACTTTGATCTACCCAATCGCCATAAGTAAAAAAGATTTCATCGATTAATTCATTTCTATTATAAGGTGAAACACTACATATAATGATTCGATCAAAGTTTAACTTTTTTGCAAATTCTACAATAACGTCAAAAATATTATTCAGTTCACGGGCTTGTCTAAGTTGATGCGTTGTTTGAAAGAATAATTCAGCAAATTGATGTTGATTCAGAATTTTCATACCACTTTTCTCGATAATTCCTCGTCTGTTGAGTTCTGGCGTACAACGCAAGCCATTTATAAAATCTCAATAGACCCTAGATAAACCTATAAAATACTTCAAATAAAATTTTGATTTTCAATAAAAAATAGCCACTACGCAAGTGACTATTCTTTATTCCTGTATGTCTTTATTGATTATATGTCTTTATGCATTGTATGGCGTTAAAGTGTAGTATCTGCCAGTAATGTTTCAGCAGCCAATTTACCTAAGTTATGTGATGCTAAAGGACTATCACCTGTTAAAAGTTTTCTGTCTTTATGAACCTGCCCAGTTATCCCCTTGTTGAGAATCTTAACGCCTAATTTCTCTAAATTTTCACCAACTAACCATTGTAGTTGACCTGGCATATAACCGATTTCAATATTTGGCCCTTTATCAAGTGCATCTGGGAATACACAAAGTTCATAACCTTTAAAAATATAATTTTCAGGTGCTTCATCCACTGCAGCTGCAAGTAAAGAAGCTGGGCCATGACAAAGTGTAATCACATATTTATCGTGGCTTAAAGCCCATTCCAGTACTTTTTTAACGCTTTTACTTTCAGGAATTTTTGCAAGCACACCATGACCACCAGGAATAAATACCCCTGCATAAGGTGAATCTTTGCTCAGTGCATTTTCTAAAATATCATCAAGTTTTAACGGATTTTTAAGCTGCTCTGCATATTTCGCATAAGTATCTACAACAACTTTTTCTTCATGTGGCATTGCCCACATTTCAAGCTTAACAGGATTACCTGAAAGTGTTGCGATATCAAATTCAAAACCCGCATTATCCAAATGAAATACAGGAAGTAGCATTTCAACAGGATGATTTCCCGTTGAAAAGAACTTTTCATTTTGCATCAAGATATATCGCTCATCTGTAGCAATCATCAATATTTTTTTGTCGCCTTTATATGGATTTGGATACGTTGTACCGTCGTAATCAGTCTTTGAAGACGTGTATTGACTTAAAGAATAAGGCGATGGAAAAAAAGCATTGTCTTCCGCTGTATCTGGTGTAGGTGCTTTGCTTAGTTCACTCATTTTTATACTCCAGTGGTTTTTTTGACTTCATTTATTGAACCGTCTACACCAGTATATGCGAGTTTTAGAATCGATTTAAATAAGGGAAAGCCCCTATTCCTGCACATTTATGACTTGAAATGTTGTTTGTTGGTTACTTGATGTATTACTGTGATTAAGCCAGTAATTATGAGGACAATATCTATTGGATAGATTTATTTAAGTTATTGTTATTTAATTGTTTTTATAGGTATTAAGAATAATCACATTTGAATAAATTCAGTCTATTTTATAATGCGAATCCATAAAACCAGCATCAGCTCATCTATAGCTTTATCTTTTTCAATGTGATTCAATAGCTTATATACAGCATATAAAAGCTTACATGCTGTATATAGCGATCTACTCTGTTAAATTATGTAAATAAACAGTGCATTTACGGCATGCGAAACTAGCTTGCTAAGTTTACAGCTTTAGCACGCGCTGCATGAAGTTTCTTATAACTTTCAATTAAACGTAAATGACGCTCTAAGCCTTCAAGTTGTATATTGGTTTCGGTTAAACCATAGAAACGAATGCTACCTTCCATTGAGCCAATCACGGCATCCATACGTTCATCACCAAACATACGACGGAAATTGGTTTCATAATCGTTCAGATCCAAATCATCATCTAATTCAACTTCAAGTACCACATTCATACATTGATAAAATAAACCACGTTCAACCGTATTGGTGTTGTACTGTAAGAATGTTTCAACAAGCTCTTTGGCTTCTTCGAACGCTTGCAAAGCAATGTAAATCAATAGTTTTAATTCGAGAATGGTCAATTGCCCCCACACCGTATTGTCATCAAACTCAATGCCAATCAAAGTCACAATATCGGTATAATCATCAACTTCCAGTTCTTCAAGACGTTCAACTAAGGCTTCAAGTTGCTCATCATCTAAACGGTGTAGATTCAGAATATCTTCACGGAATGCCAATGCCTTATTGGTATTGTCCCAAATTAAATCTTCAACTAAATAAATTTCAGAATAATCAGGTACTAAAATACGACAAGCTGTAGCACCTAGGTGCTGGTACACCGCCATGTAGACTTCTTTGCCCATCTCTTCAAGAATAGCAAACATGGTTGCAGCTTCTTCTGCATTGGCATGTTCACCTTCACTGGTGAAGTCCCATTCTACAAACGCATAATTAGACTGAGCACTAAAGAAACGCCAAGACACCACACCACTTGAATCAATAAAATGTTCAACAAAATTATTGGGTTCAGTAACAGCATTACTGCTGAATGTAGGTTTAGGTAAATCGTTTAAACCTTCAAAACTACGACCTTGTAACAATTCCGTTAAGCTACGTTCTAATGCAACTTCTAATTTTGGGTGAGCACCAAATGATGCAAAAACACCACCTGTACGAGGGTTCATCAACGTGACGCACATCACTGGATATTGACCACCTAAAGAGGCATCTTTAACTAAGACAGGAAAGCCTTGTTCCTCTAAGCCTTTGATCCCCTCAACAATACTTGGGTATTTTGCCAAAACTGCTTCAGGTACATCAGGTAATGTGATCTCACCTTCTAAGATTTCACGTTTTACGGCACGTTCAAAAATCTCAGATAAACACTGAACTTGTGCTTCTGCTAAGGTATTTCCTGCACTCATACCATTACTGAGGTATAAATTTTCAATCAAATTCGATGGAAAATAGACAACTTCACCATCTGACTGACGTACAAAAGGTAATGAACAAATACCTCGTTCAGTATTTCCTGAGTTGGTGTCGTATAAATGTGTACCTAGCAATTCATCGTCAGGGTTATAAATTTCTAAAGTATATTCATCCAGAATTTCTTTTGGTAATTCACCATTTGGACCCGGTTTAAACCACTTTTCATCTGGATAATGTACAAATTCAGCATTGGCAATCTCTTGACCCCAAAACTGATCATTATAGAAAAAGTTACAGTTTAAACGCTCAATGAACTCACCCAATGCAGAAGCCAAAGCGCTTTCTTTGGTAGAGCCTTTACCGTTGGTAAAACACATCGGTGATTGAGCATCGCGAATGTGTAATGACCACACATTTGGCACAATATTACGCCATGAAGAGATTTCAATCTTCATACCTAAATTTGCCAAAATACCTGACATATTGGCAATGGTTTCTTCTAGAGGTAAATCTTTACCTGCAATAAAAGTACTACTTTCAGAAGCTAAATTCGGCATGAGTAAAGCTTGGGCATCGGCATCGATACTTTCAACTTCTTCAATAATAAATTCAGGACCCGTTTGGATCACTTTTTTTACGGTACAACGATCAATCGAACGTAAAATACCTTGGCGATCTTTATCTGAAATATCAGCAGGAAGTTCAACTTGAATTTTAAAAATCTGCTTATAACGATTTTCAGGATCTACAATATTGTTTTGTGACAAACGGATATTGTCTGTTGGGATATTTCGTGCAGCACAATACACTTTAACAAAGTAAGCCGCGCATAATGCAGATGAAGCAAGGAAGTAGTCAAATGGACCGGGTGCTGAGCCATCACCTTTATAACGGATCGGCTGATCGGCGATTACCGTAAAATCATCGAACTTGGCTTCTTGGCGAAGATTGTCGAGATAATTAACTTTAATTTCCATGCTGGCACCTAAGTATTCTTATGTGTAAGCATTAAACACATAAAATTCAAAATATTAATCAATCAGCCGAATCACGGATCAGAAATTGATTTAAAGTAAATAAAGTCATTCATCAAACAGTGATAATGTTGAGCGACTGACTTTTAAAAGATTGGCCGTATTATAGAGTGATTTTGCCCAGTTGATAACTTTTGTCTGTATTTATAAACAATTCCTATCATTTTTATGACATTCAATGACTACTGAATAGACACTTTTAAAAGTTCGCTTGTTTTAAAGCTATACAAGTAATTTGCTTTCAATTAGTATTTTTAAAGATCGTTTTTAAATTTGGTCAGGAATCATTTATTTCCATGAAAATAGCAGATATAGGCAATCAACCTTGTTCAGTCGCGCGCACCTTGTCGGTGATTGGTGATACGTGGTCAATGATGATTATTCGTAATGCTTTTTTAGGGATTCGTAGGTTCGATGATTTTCATAAAAACTTAGGTGTAACCCGCCATGTTTTAACAACGCGTTTGAATACTTTGATTGAAGAAGAAATTTTATATAAAACTCCATATACCGAAACACAGAAACGTTTTGAATATCGTCTGACTCAAAAAGGTTTAGACCTATACCCTATTTTGATGAGTATTATCCATTGGGGAGATATCTATATGGATAAAGGTCAGGGTGCACCTGTAGACTGTGTCCATAAATCATGTGGACATAAATTCCAGCCAGTTATGGTTTGCTCCGAGTGTTCAGAACCTCTAAACCCGAAACAAGTAAAAGTTGAAATAGGTAAAGGCCTTTTAGCTTTTCATGCAGAGGTTAAAAAAGAGGCTTAAGCTGATTTATTTTAAATATAAGCGGCTTAGTTAATTTAAAATATAAAAATTTTTCCATTTTTTACTTTGCTGGTTGGTTTATCAGTTTTAAAGAAACTCATTATATTATTTTGCCGACTTACCATATTTTTCTTTATCGGCTTGTTGGGCTAAATCTATACGGTAGGTATAATCTTTCCAACGCTCATGTCCATATCCTTTATTATCCTCTTTATTTTTCCAACTTAAATCGTTTAAAGCATATTCTTGTAAATTCATTCGACTAGGTTTATAAAAATCTAACTTTTTTAAAATAGCTTCTAATTCAACACTTTGTTCATCAAAACTTGCGCCTATTCTCCACCCTAGAACAAAACCAGAAAAAAGGAAAAATAAAATTACTAGAANCCCTAGAACAAAACCAGAAAAAAGGAAAAATAAAATTACTAGAATTCCATATTTATCAGTAAGTATATACTTACCATTATCTAAAAATAATAAAATTATGATACACAAACAAATACATATAACACCTAAGAATCCAAAAAACTTCATGCCCCAAACTCTGTATCTTAACCTTCCTTTAACTACCTCTTGACTTGTCCACATATAATTGTTCTTTTGATCAATCA
>NZ_NIFO01000037.1 GCF_002233755.1 Acinetobacter piscicola
ATACTTTTTGATACACCACCAAAAAATATACTAGTATCCTGATGATAGCCGTCAAAGTACGATCTCTAGCAGATCATGGATCCTGGTATAGCGCGTGAATTGAGCTAAGTTTTAGAATGAGAGCAATATGGGTTTTAGATTTCGTAAAAGTATTAAATTATTCCCGGGTTTTAAAATTAATCTGACCCATAAAGGCATCAGCAGTACCAGCATTGGTAAACCTGGTGCTTCTCTAAATATTGGGAAAAAAGGTACGCGAACCAGTGTCGGTATTCCAGGTACGGGACTATCTTACTCTAAACACCAGCCTTACTCTAAAAAGACCCGTGTTCCACAACCGACATCGCTAGAACACACGGAATATAATCCTCAGAATTTAGAACAACCGAAGACAAAGATCTGGCCTTGGATTATTTTTGGAATATTGTGTTTTATGGTGGGTGCCGTCATTTTTTAGCAAGAACAGCATTGTATTTTAATCAAAAAAAATGCCCACACGGATGAATGGGCAAACTAAGGAATTAATATCCTTCAGAAACTCCAGCGCAATTCTCGCTACTTTCAGTAAGCGACTCTGGCTCAATCATGAGGGTCTGACTCAATCGAGTCGAGGTAAATCAATCCATCACAAATGGAGTAGAAATTATGCTTGATCACATTCTTGGTTAATGCTGAAAAGTCTTTGGGTTTTGATCAATAAATAGAAGTGCCGATGACTACCCTCAACTTTACTTATTTTCAGATAGCAACCAATCGAGAGCACTCATTTTTACAATACCATTATAATTTGCTTCAGTCCCTATCGTGTCTAAGGTAAGTAAATATTTGGGATACGAATCAGAAATTTTCTGTAATGGACGTAACTCTCGGCTGAGTGTCTCCTCATTGAGCGTTTCTAATGCCACCTGATAATAAGTTAAATTCTGTAAAGTATCGACAGCAACAAAATCAATTTCATATTCATCAACCCGCCCTACATAGACCGTATAACCTCGTCTGACAAGCTCAAGATAAATCACATTTTCTAAGATATGACCTTGATCAGCATTAGCATCAGGCAACATAATCCGGCGCAATCCGACATCAACTAAATAGTATTTTTCAGAGGATTGTAATAACTCACGCCCGCGTACTTTAAATTGTGCGGCACTATAAAATAACAAACTGTCCTGTAAGCCCTGAATATAGCGTTTTACTGTTTCAAATGAAATCTTAACCCCACTTGAAACAAAGGTATTTTTAATTTTATTGATGGAAATAGGTGAGCCTGTCACGCTTGCCAAATATCTTGCGACACGCTCGAGAGAGTTAATATCGGCAGTATTCAAACGGGGAATAACGTCTTTAAACATTACACTGGCATAGACCGCTTGCAAGTAATCATAAGTTTCCTGCTGGCTAGTCATGGCAAGCGTATAAGGGAAACTACTGCGCGTATACATGGCATACAAATCACGATTGGATAATTGTTGGATGATCGGATTATTTTCAATATGCCACTGTTTAAATTCTTGGAATGACAGAGGTAGAACGTGTTGCTCGATATAGCGTCCTGTAAGTAAAGTCGCAAGTTCTCCACTTAGAAAGAATGCATTTGAGCCTGTAATATATAAATCGATATAATCCCGAACATATAAAGAGTCGACTACTTTCTCAAAATTTTTAACATGTTGTATTTCATCTAAAAAAACATAATTTTTTTTACTTTTATCAACTTTGGACAATACATAATCATGTAGTTTACGGTAATCGGTGAATTCTTCAAATTCCATAAATTCGAAGTTGATGGCAATGATGTTTTCGGCTTGTACACCCTGTGCTTTCAGGTCTTGTTGAAACATCGCCAATAAGGTGGATTTTCCAGAGCGACGCACACCTGAAAGTACTTTAATGACATCACGGTCTTGCCATGTATTCAGAAATTTTAAGTAACCATCACGTCGAATATTAGCGCTTCTCATTATTTACACTTAGAATCTAAAGTTTTAATAAATTCTATCAAATTTAGAATACATGTGTGAATATATTTAATTTTAATAAAAGTTTAAAGGTTAAGTGAAACATTCAAAGCTGCTGTTGAAGTATACGGATAGTAAATGAAACTAAGATGTTAACTAGAGTGGAACTCATTTTTGTGTTGCTGATGGTCTCAGCCTTAATACTCATTGCTTATGAATTGCTAAAAGGGTTATTTTAAAGTCACCTATACATGTTTTAGATCAAAAAAAATGCCCATAGGGGGAATCTATAGGCAAAACTAAGGACCTTGACGGTCATTCAGAAACTACAGCTAGTTTCTGGTTGTGATTCTGGACTGAATTAAAAATAACCACATTGGCTGAATGTATCAAAAGTTAAATCATGTGATTAATCATTGATACATCTGCAAAAATGAGCTCATCGCTCTGTTGATTAATACAGTAATTCACCAAACAAATCCGCTCTAATCTCTTCCAGACTCAGATCTGATTTCATTCTATTACAGATGGGATGAACCAGCAGACCATTCTCTAGAACGCCTTGCCCACCTACGGCTTTGGCAATCCTATGATCCGATTCAGTAGAATCAAGATAGATCAATCCATCACAAATGAGGCAAAAGTTATGATTACCCACCACAAAATTGTGCTTAAGCAGACTCTTGGTTAATGCCGAAAAGGCCTTTGGCTTTGACCGAGAAATTGGACTAATCGACTCCACATATCCCACCACATTCTTGACTACTGCATCATCATAACCACCCAAAAACCTTTCGACATAGAACTCGTTAAAGTTTATGTACTTGAAGGCCTTAGACATGGACAGAATAAAGGTATTCAGGCATTTCTCATCATCAAAATCAACCTCCATTTCCAAGCTTAAGCAAATAAAGGCTTTATAGACAATTTGTAGCCGATCATAGCCCTTGATACCACTGCCGAACTTGCCGACCGTTTCGGTGGTCGCCACGGGGAAATTGGCGATCAAGAACTCAATACTACGGCGTACCCGGGTGAAGTCCTTGAAACTAATCTTTCGATGATGAATCTGCATGCGGCTTTCATGAATTTCATACACAATTGAAAACCATGCAAGAAAAGAAGTAATCTGAAAACGCTGATCCTTATAAAAATATAAGTATGGATGTAAGCCCAAACTCGGAACCCCAGCATTTTTTACAGGCGTCGCTATTCTGCAAAGAATGGTCAACAGATGCGACATTAGGTTTTCAACGCGCTCCCCCTGATTCAGACTCATAATATTATGAATCTGATCACCCGCAATGATATTCATCAGCTCATTGACCAGGCCAATTTTTTTGCCATGACTCATTTCATTGTCTAATAAAATGGTCGAAAAAAGGAGCTGATGGATCCTCTCCCCTAACTCAATCAACTCATTTAAACGTGTATATTGGAGCTCTTCTAGGTTAGATTTATTGTCATTGATATAACAACAGGCATAGATCGCATAATACGCGTCACTACCGCGATTTCTTAGGTGATATTCCTCATATTTATCTAAACGTTTAGTATCTGAGTTAATAGATTGAAATACCCGTCGCGCATCTTCCGGAGTCCCCAGTACCTGCCTGAAACTGATTTTAATATCTTCTAACTTCGACTTTTTTTCTGCAAATTCAGCATCAGTGCAAATTCTTTGAAAATCAGCGAGATCTCCTAAATAATTGCGGAGGTAACGAATATCTTGTTTTTGTGGATCATTGAAATTAGGTGCTTGAGTGACTTGCTCATCCGCAAAATATCTATTAATCCACGCATAGATACAGGAAAGACGATGTGCTCCATCAATAATGTAAATATTGCCGTGTATATCTTTCCAATACAAGATACACAAATTGATATTTTGATCTTCTGTGCAATCCTCAATAAAGTTTGCAATTTCTTGCACGCTCCAATATTCCGTAGAACGCTGGTTATCCGCCTTAAATAAACATTTGATGATTGGATGCTTTTCAAAATCAGTCAGTGCCACTTCAAAATTGTCACGCTGCATTGAAGGTGACATTTCTTCTGGCAACATAACTTTACGCTGAATAATATTGGTCAATAATCGTGTTGGACCCATTTTTATTTTCTCCAGACAACACTGTCCTACTTTCGCTCAAGTACGAAATTTGAAAGTGTATATAGTTCGATTTGGTTAAAGCGATGAATTAAATGACCGTCAATATTCAGTCAGCGCTAACAAAAGAAACCTAAGAGAAATGGGTACTTTTAAAATGATATTTTTCATATTGTAATCTCGTTGATCAATGTGAATTTTGCCAACATCTTTTCCACGAGATGGTGGCAAACCAAATAGGGGTGGAAATACCGCTCAACGAAACGGCCAGTCATAGACTGCCCTACTTGGCCTGCCATAAAGCATTGCCATGCAGACACAAAAGAGCCACTAAAAGTGACTCTTTAGCACGTTGAGATGCGGGTTTCCACGCCCGATTACAGATTTTGCTGTAACGTAATTATCATATGGGTATCTTTTTCTTTGGTCAAACCAAATTAGAATTTTTTTCATTTTCTGGTGGTGTTTCAAATTTAATGCTGGCTAATTTTTTAAAAATTTTAACCGAAAAAATCCCTGTATTTTCAATACCCCCAAGAATGCCTATTTATCTCAAAATCTATGCAGCATACTTTTTGAAGCACTACCTACATTTATTTTTTAATTCTATGAAAGGGCCTCAATGAATTAAAATCATGAGAATAATTAAAACAAAAAATCAAATTCGCGGAAACCCAGGCCTTTGCTTGGCAAATCAGATTTTGACAAAGCAAAGGCCTGGGCCCCTTAAATTGAACGATATCTGCTTAGGCTATTCCCATAAGGAAGGGTGTTGTACAGCTTCCAGTAGCAAATCAAATGCAAGGGATAATGTAATGTTTTTATTGCTTTGTTGATCGATAAAATAGACGTGAATCTCACGACTTTTTTGCGTGAGATCCACCGGATAGTTATCGTACTGTAATTGGACATCTTCAGGTAACAACAGCTGCATCCCCTCGATAAAATCCTGCATTTCCCAATCCATTTTTGGCTTTTGCTGGGCATCAAAACGACATTGGAAACAAAACTGGTTTCTTCTGAGTTTGCCATGCTGAATCAATACAGCTAAAGCCGACAGAACTTTCTCCTTTAAAAGATCTTTTAATGCGATAAATAGCTGTAGGCTCTTTGGCTTCAGCTTGGTTTTGATCTGCTTGTCATATAGGTCGCTTAAGTACTTTTTCTCGATCGATGCAGCATTGTCCAAATTCCATCCAAGTTTACTGAATGAAGGTACTTGCCATTTTACAGCAAGCCAAAGCGCACGCTTAATCCAAATATCTAGGTTATCCACTATATGAGGTGCTTGGATCTCTGCATCTTGATATGTGTTGAGATACGTGTAGATGACCTTGTAGGATAATGGCTTCAGCTCGAATTGCATCTTGGGCATCAGATAAGGTTGTACTTTCTGATCAATACCCAACACCGGTTGCTCACGTTCAAAGCACTTTCGGTGTTGGCTGTCGCGATTCAGATCCACCGCTTCAGTTTCTTCACGATCATAATGCCTATTCAGAACAGCAGGATGAACTACACAGGGCGTATTGTAAATTCGATCAATCGCCAGCAGATCCAGGGTATGCAGGTAGTGTGAGGCCGTTTGTTCAATCGAGCTATGCCCCATCCAATCGGCCAGCAAACGCCATTTATGCTGAATCACCGCTTCATGCCTGATAGCCTGTTCACCGAACAGATGCTTGCGCATAGACTTAGCCTGCTGCCAGCTGTAGTCGGTATAGGTCATCACCATTTCTTTCGATCCCAACCAGGCGATTGCCAAATGAGTGGCGGCACTATGGCGGAAACTGTGGAAGGTATAGCCGTGATCTGGCTTGATGACTTCATCGAACAGCAGCCGGGTCATTTTTGAGATATACAGCTCGCTCAGGATTTCTCCACCGATCTCAAAAACCAACTGCTCGTTCGCCTTCTTATTATTCGGCTGCTGAAAACAATGCAGAAGATAGCTTTTCACCGCTTGCAGTTCATCATCCAGTAATACCGCGTTCAAATCGAGTTGACGTTGCGCATTTTGGCTTTTCAGTCGTCGATAGACATTATTTTTCAAGGTGATGCGTATGGCGACCGTTTGATTGCCTGGATCGTCTTTCCACAGCAGTTGAGGACAAATGATTTCACCCAGCGTCAGCCCCCGGATTTCATTGAGTCTACATCCCAAACGATAAGCCAGGATGTACATTAGCAGCAACAGCTGCAAATGGACTTTTTCTTTTTGAGTTGAACAGGCCTCAATTTTCTGAATGACTGTTTTTTTTAATTGAATAAACAGCTGTGGGCTGATGAGCTTGGCTTGACAGAACTGGATACGTTGAAAATCACTGTGGTCAAAGCTGCTGACCGCTGGCACATTCTCCGGATATTCTTTCTGGCAAAAAGCATGGAAATCTTTCAGTCGTCCAAAGGCATATTGTGCCCGACCCTGAGTGCGAGTGTCTGTGTATTCACGCTGTGTTTCAGCACGTTCATCGATGCCGTTCAGGATGGAGGCATACAATTGCTCATAGTGCTCTACATTCATCTGTTCAAGGTCATTGTCATACATATAGATATGAAAGAAATAGTCTTTCGCAAAACTGCTCAGATAACGCTTGATACTACTCAATTTTAATTTCTTGCCGTTTTCTTTTTCTTCTTTTCTCAAATAAAAGATCCAGCTCAATAGTCTTAACTGTGCTTCTATCAAATTGCATTCTTTATAATTGTCGCCCGCTAAGGCTGCCTTCTTTACACTCAACCGGGTTTGAATATTGCGCCATTGCTTAAACTGCTGCTGATGGCGTTGTCTTTGGCTTTGCTTATTTTTCCCTGCCGGGGCTCGCTCTTGTTCAAAAAAATCCAACTCAAATGGAAGCTCGTTCAGTTGCTGATGTGCCGTGATAACCACCGGTTTGGCTGTTTCTGTCTCTAACGGGAGGATCCCATATTCTACTTTGACAAGATCATTCGTGGATTTCAAGGTATTGAACCAGGCTACACCTTGGTCTTCTGCCGTTAAAGACACGGTTTTTAGATGATTCTGCAATACTTCACTTAAACACATATCCAGACTCAAGTCTGGATGGATTTCTAGCGCCAAATTGACATGCTGAAAGGGCTTGAGTGCAGTGATCTCAATGAGATCCTGATCCTCGGATCGCAAGATTTTTTTTAATGCCGCAATCTGTTCCGAGACCTTGAGCTGTTTTTTAAGATTCTCGAACACACTCAGAATCGCTTCCAGCACCTTACGCGGATGTTGTGGTTGCAGGTCCTCTGCTTGCTGTTTCAGGATGTGTAAAAAAAGTTGTGCATAAGGATTCAACCAGACATGCCGCCACTGATAAATCTTCTTGTCTTTAATCTCATTGCCGTAATAGCGGTGTGGCATGCAGTAACTGAGAACCAGTGGATTGGTAATTTTTTTATAGTCACTTCGATACAGTGTTGAATACCCAGATAACGGATGGCACATTTTCTCCTTCTCTTTCTCCTCCTCCAGCAGACGATTGCCGATGGCGACCAGCTGAGTGAGATCACTACAGCCTGAACAATAAATCAGACTTAAATACAGATGACCCAAGCACTGTTGTGCTGTTGGCATCTGCAATGTCTCGCTACGCCAATACGCTTTCAGTCCTCTGGCAATATGAAAATGCTGCTGTCCCAACCGCAGTCTGGCTTCAGTGCTGAGAATCTGCCGCGGTGGAGGATCAGAAAACAGCGTCGTAGGACGCAGCTTAATCGGATAAGGCTGGTGTTCCTCATTCTGATACTGTTCTAAACAGGCTAAAAAACTGGCTTCACTGTGTTTGATATACGGTTTGCGCTTGGCACGAGTGGTGAAGTCTTTGTTCCTTAAGAAAGTCTCCAGTCCTTTGGCGAAATTCGCCCAGATTCGGGCAATCTGGTCATCGACATCCTGCTGGCTGTCCTTCTGTCCTGCAATAGCCTCCTTCATTTGTTGAAAAGTAAAGGCCACTTGCTGAGCAATCTGATGATAAATGGTTGATGGAATCTTAATCAAATAAGCATCTTCCGACGCGCTTTCATAAGCTTCTTTACGCTTAATCAAACAGTCTTCAGCCCATTGTAAATAAGGGGCTCTCAGCGCGACCGTGGCAATCTTTCTTTCCTTTAAAAATGCCTTGATTTCTTCCTGACAATCCACCCAAATTTTCTCAATTTCGCTATCGATTTCAAGCGTATTACCCTGATTTTTTTTAATGACATCCGACATCTTATTATTAAAATCCGCTTCGACTTGCTGCTTGATATTTTCATATATCAGGGACATGATTTTAATCGGATAAGCCTCTTGCGTTTCGCTCAGGTAGTCTTCCTTCAGTTGAAAAAAATAGGCTTCGCTCTTTTGTAGATAAGGGGCTCGGAGTGTTGCCGTGCTAAGCTTATGGTTCTTCAAAAATTTCTTCAGCGCTGACTGAAAATCTAGCCAGATTTTCTCAAGCCCTTTATCAATATCTGTCGTACTTCTTTTACGCCCTGCAATCGATTGGAGCATCTGCTGAAAAGTCAGTTCAACTTGCTCACCAATATACGTAGCAATCACATCATGCTTTGTCATGTGCTTTATCCTTTTTTGGCATCGGACTGGATAAATGCTCAACCTGCAATATCTTGATCATCTCATCGATGCCTTGACTGACATGGCATATATACTGATACAAGGAGGCTGAGGAATAACGATAAAACAGCTCCTGATCGCGTTGATCATGGCCGTACAAGGCCTGAATCACATTAAACGCCACTCCATGATCCATCAGCATATTCATTGCAAAATGGCGCAGCCAGTTATTGTAAATAGGCGCTGAGGCATAGCGCGACAACGCTTCATTCACCCAAGCTCGGCTAAGAGGCTTGATCCTGATTTTAGGACTGTCCCATGCTTGAGCCGTCACCGGCAGGCTTCCCGGATAGACAATCACCTTGCCAAACAGATCTTCAAGGGTGAAATTTTTCTTGAAGACAAATTTCAGTAAGTCAGCATAGTGAGTGACCACACTGTTTAAGAAATCGAGATAATGCTTAAACGCCTGAGTAAAAAACTTCGCTAACGGAATAAAACGCCCATCCTTACGTGATTGGCTATTCTTTTTATCATTCACATATAGCAGTCTTAAATCCAGATCATAAGCACTACACTCCCCCAACAAATGTTCTTGCGGACGTCGTGTTAAACATAACAGGCTGATATGCCACATCCACAAACTGTAGGCATTGATCCGCTCGATCAAGTGCTGATGCAACTGAATTTTCTCATGACAGACCTTATGCAGCTGCTGGAAGAAATCAGACACAAAATCCGGAGTCAGGGCCAATTGACTCCCCAGCCGGGTGGTATCCGCTTCACTCGAGCTTTCAAACTGCTGCTCGACGATCTTGATCTCGGCTTCCGTGTCCGGTCTGCACAGCGTATTCAGATAAATCCGGTACTTCTCATTCAGCTGCTTCTTTGCAACCCCTCCGTAAAAACTGCCGGGAAGATCATGAGAACTATCTTTGCCCGATAGCACATGTGCAATATATTCATTAAACGTGTGGTGAAAAACATGGAAGTACAACTGTGCCTGTAACTTTTCGACAGTGATTGAACCAAGCTGTTGTCCTGCTATGCATTTTTTCAGATATTGATTGACCTCTTGCACCGTCACAGGCGCAGTACCACAACTTAAATGTAGATATTCAAACCAGCTGCTGGACAAATACAGCTCATGAGATACCGTATGATTCAACTGATGTGGCATTAAACTTTCATTTTTTTGCTGAGTAATCGCCAGATACAGTCTCACCTGATATTCCGGCCACTTGGCGCTCCCCGTTTTCAGCAGCACCCCCTTTTCAATCAGCTGTTCATAGTTCAGGAGTGCAACAGGTGACAAGCCACTGCTCAGGCTGAGTAAACAGGCGGCAGCCATGGCAGAACTGTCCGGATCTTGGCTGTTTAATTCGCCATTTAACAGGTAAAACAGATGCTGGATTACATCCTGACTCATATAATAAGGATTGGTCACCAGCGGTTGTAAACGACGCTGTCGATGTCGCAACATATACGTCGCATATTCATTCACAAATCTAAAAAAACGACCAGTTCCCGGATCTGTGGTTTCGATCTGCCAACCTTGTTCAATCGCATCAATCTCACCCTCTTCATCTATCACGATCCATGGGTCAAACGTGATATCAGCCGGAAAATCAGCTAAAGTGATCTTATCCTTCGACGGGTAGTCCTTTTCAACTTCATCTTCTTGCGAGGGCCAATCCGGCACAGGTTTCAGCTTTTTAGGTCTTGGTTTTCTCGGTTTCCGTTTTTTAGCTTTTATTTTTTGTAATATCCGTTTTCTTCGTATTTTCCTACGAACTTTTCGATACACGATTATTCCGTCAGATAGACGTTTAAAAATGATGGTCAGTGCATGCAAGTAGCTGGAAAAGTTTTTCTCTTTTAAGGAAAGATTTTGAATAAACCCCGTCCATTTTTCATAAATTTTCCCACTGAGCTTTTCCTGTTGGAGCATAAAATCTAAGCAGCATTGCAGTAATAGTCTGCTGTCCCTTTCTTCACTGCTTTCCTCTTGCTGTTGCAGACCAAGCTTAACCAGCGGTTTACAAATGTAGCGCAACAAATCACAGATTTCTTTTTGCTTAGCGTCAGAAGCCTCTAATGAATAAATCGCCTGATATTGCGTGTAAAAGAAATAACTGACCCGCAAAAGGAAGTAGCCAGCTTCATCCAATTGTTCAGGAACATATGTAGAAAAATAAGTGAATGCCGCAAATAGATAATCTTTGCCTAGCTTTCGGGCGCTCACAATCGAGGTATAAATCTCAGCTGCATTGGCTTTCAATTGCTCAATTTGGAGTAAATCATCTACAGATAATTCAGAAAATTCTGTGAACGTTACAGTGTGCTGTAGTTGCAAATATAGGATCGCGAATTTGACCCGCAATTGATCATTATTTATTTTTTCTTCTTTATTTGATTTCTCAGATTCTTTCGCGTCAGTAATGAGCTTATCTTTTAAAAAATCTTCTAAAGATTGTACTTTTGCCACGTTTCATAACTCACAATTCAATTTTTTCTTCAGGACTAAGATCACACTGACGCTTAATTTTCAGGATCTCTTTAACTTGTTTTTTGACCTCCTCGTTGCGCAAGTTAAAAAACGTCATCAAAAAATAGGCACTGAGTTTCCCTGACTGACCAAAAACCTCAGCCTGCACTTCTGGATCAATATAAATATCAAGCTCACGGATTAGTTGTAACTGGGGCAGGTAATGTACATATGCACGCACGGCACTGTCCGTTTTTAAGATCTCGAGAATCTGCTGCCATATCTTCACATAGCATTTTTCAAATTCCTCTTGTTTCTCTTTATCCTTGCCTGGTTTCTGTTTCTTCAGACTCCCCACCTGCTGCTTCAACTTGGGTAGCTTTGGTGTTTTTGTCACGAAAGGAAGAACAAACTGATAAAGAAAGAGGGCAGTGTTGCTTGCTGACTGAGCAAAAATCATACTAAAATGACCAAAAATTAACACACAAAATTTTATAACATTTTTTTTATTTACTTTTAAAGATTTTTTAGTTAATAATCACAATAATAATATTATTCAAATACTTATAATTTTAAAATATCTAATATTCTGCAAACTCCCCCACTATATTAGTTACAACCCCTCAATTTCCATAAACAGTTTCAACAAAACATCATTAAATCCAGTCATAAAAAGCAAGTGAAAAAACCGCCTAAGATGTAAATCTTTGAGCTTATCAAACTGATCGATATGCTGTTAAAACAGTTTAAATTGAGCAGAAAATCATGTGCCTCGCCTCAAATTTTGGTAAGCATCCGCTGAACCCCATCGCTATTTTTTAATTGGGTTCAGGTTCCCAGCGGTGTCGCAGTAATTCTATTTGGGTCACTTTATCTGTCGGCAACCTTTTCAGCACATCACTTAAATAGGCATATGGATACAGCCCATTCATCTTTGCTGACTGGATCAGGGTCATCATGTTCGCTGCTCGCTGACCACTGCGTAGCGAACCTACAAACAGCCAGTTCTACCCTCAAGGAGGTATCTACACAAATATTTTTAATTGAGCTATGGTAGGCAGCATGTTTTAAATTTTACGACAACTCGATTAGATGCCCGTCTCGTTAAATGCAAGAACATCAGTATCTAAGTGAATCGAAATTTGTTGCTTCACAGGGCTATAGAATTGATCGTGGCGTACAAAGGTATTTTAACTTTTAAATGTTTGTGTAACAAAGCCATACTTATTACTGAAAAAAATATCTCATAACTTTATAATTACTCGCAAATCTTTCATTATTGTAATATGGCTCTAGACTAGCAGATTTACACTTAGTTTTACCTAATGAGGTCCCACAACCCTGTTGCTAGCTCATTAAGCACCCTCATCCAACGCCATTCTGTTTCTTTAAGATGATAATCAAAATACTCTTTTGATATACCGTTGAACTTTGCTAGCCTTCTTTTCTCTGTACACGACAAATTTCACAGAACCCTTATCCTTGATCCTAGACAAAATAATGGACAGCACGTCCCTCTAAAGATAACGTAACTTTAATCTTTGGAGATTCAAGAAATGGCTAAACGTTTTAGTCCCGAATTTAAACAGCAAGCGATTGATTATGCACTTTCAAACTCACACGAGTCTGTAGCTGCAATCGCCCAGAAATTAGGTGTGGGTTATTCAACATTAGATAAATGGATTCGTGAAACCAATCCGGCAGGTTCAAGCAAACGTCAACTTTCACCAGAACAACAGCGGATCGTGGAATTAGAGAAAGAAGTCAAACAGCTCAAGGAAGCCAATGACATCTTAAAAAAAGCGCATGTGTACTTTCTAACAGATCATGCCAAGAAAAGTACACGGTAATTCAAGATCTAGATATGAATGAAGTCACCGTATCTTCTGCCTGTAAATACCTAGGTGTCAGCACTTCAGGCTATTATGCCTGGCGAAAACGTCAAGCCAATACGGCACAGAAATATAATGACTTAAAAGCCGTATATTGGCAGCATCATGCACGATTGGGTGCACCTTCATTGGTACATGACATGCATGATTTAGGTTACAGCATGAGTGTCAACGGCATTCTAAAATTGACCCCTTTGATCTCGTATTAAATTTCAACCTGAGGCTGAATCCCAATTCTTTTTTTATCCTTCAAACGATAACTCTCACCCGATATCTGTACCACATGACAGTGATGTAATAGCCGATCTAACATCGCAGCGGTCAACGTAACATCATCCGCAAATGACTTAGACCATTAGCTAAAGGGTAAGTTACTCGTCAATATCGTACTGCCTTTTTCATAACGCTTGGCAATCACATTAAAGAACAGATTCGCTTCTTCACGTCCAAATGGTAAATAACCAATTTCATCGATAATCAGTAACTTTGGTCCCAGTACCGCACGTTGCATATAGGTTTTCAGTTTACCTTGCTGATAGGCTGTACTCAGTTGCAGCATTAAATCCGCTGCGGTAATGAACTTGATCTTAATGTTGTTCATGATGGCCTTATAGCCTAATGCCATAGATAAATGCGTTTTTCCTACTCCGCTAGCCCCCAGAAACACCACATTTTCTGCTCTAGCAATAAAGCTCAGATTGAACAGTTCAATCACCTGTGATTTAGGGGCCCCTAAGGCATAATTAAAATCATAGTCTTCCAGGGTTTTGACTTGAGGCAGGCCTGAGAGTTTCATCAGTACCTGCTGACTGCGCTGTTGCCTGGCAGCATATTCATGCGTCAAGATCGCTTCAACAAAGTCGGCATAACTTCCATCCTGACCTAATGTTTGTTGTGCATGATGTGACCATTGTGATGCGATGGCAGGCAGATTGAGCTTTTGGCAAAGCTGCTCTATACGGTCGTATTGCAGATTCATCAGGAAACTCCCAGCAACTGGTCATATACCGATAAGGGATGCTGCAAACTCTCGTAGGGCATGACATGCTGTGCTGCTGCAACAGGTACAGTGCTGGAACCTGTATCTGATTGCGGTAATGGCGTAAATTTTTGCTGCTCCTGTTGCAGTCGAACAGCCGGTTTTTCTTGCGTGGTGGCATGAATCCGCTGATTGGCGGTTTCATGCAGCCACCGGCCAATGTGGGCATTGGCGACATCAACATCTAACAGTAAACCCGAAGTCTTCAGGCTTGCTTTCAATGGCACAATAAAGCTTGATTTGAGGTATCCATTAAAGCGTTCAACTTTGCCTTTGGTCTGTGCACGGTAGGGCTTACATACGCGAGGACGAAAGCTGTATTTCTTGGCGCAGTCGAGCAGTTTGGGATTCCATTTATGCTGCCCCTCCTGATAGGCATCCCGTTCAATCATGATCGTTTTAGCGTTATCAAACAGGATTTCCTGAGGTACTCCTGCAAAGAACTGAAATGCATTTTCTAGACCATCGATCCATGCATCGGTACGTTCATGATCATAAAATTTCACGAAAGTCGCTCTGGAATAGCCTAATGTTGCGACAAAGGCTTTTAAAGTCGTGTTGTTGCGTCGAATTGTCGTGAAATCTACCTGCATTTGTTGGCCAGGTTGGGTTTCAAAACGAATGATCGGTTCCGGTTTGGCAACTGGTTTTAATGTTGCAAGATATTCCCTCAAGATCCTGATCTTTCCTGGATATCCCAACCTTAAAATTTCCTGGTAGAGCACAACAGCAGGAATCCATTCAGGATGAGCTGCGTTTACACGTTGGAGTAAATAGGGTTTATATGGGTCAAGGATACTTATTCTAGGCTGTATACGCTGATACTGAGGTGTGGTGTTTTGCCGTAAATATTTACGTACGGTATTTCTGGACACCCCAGTTCACGAGTAATGGCTTTAATAGATTTACCTTGCTGATGAAGTATTTGGATTGTCACTGCTTGCTCCAAAGTTAACATGTTGAGCAGTCCAAAATGACCGCTATATTAACCAAGGGGGTCAGTTTTTAAATGCCATTAGGGGGTCATTTTTACACTGCCGCTAACAATAGAATCTAGCTGATTTTTCATCAGCAGCATTCAAATATAAAATTGAACATTGTGGATTCTCTGCGGCAAACTCTCGAGCTAGTGAGATACCCTCAATTAATAGGGTTTCACCAAAACCTCTATCTCGATAATCTTGATCAACAGCTAAAAAACAAACTTCCAAAGCCTGAGTCCCTGTAGGCAATTGCAGCTTCTGCTTAAAATTATTTGGGAGATTGGTTCTATATTTTAAAATAATAAATCCCACAATTTTATTTGGGGATATCAAATATAATACTGAATACGGGCGCTTCTTACGTAATTCCTTGTCAGGAACAATCTTCATAAATGTTTTATGAATATTCAGAGGCTTTGTTGCATAAACATTCAAAAGCTGAGTTTTCCCCAATCCATTCAAATTTAAGTGACAACTTGGGTGTGAGGTCTACCTAATTCCGTAAATCTATTCAGAACTGCCACACGCGCATGAATTTCATTGACCTGACTTTGAAAATGTCTTGCCGTCAGCTTATCTCCTAATAATTTGATGCAATGCATCTTGGTTTCCACCAAACTACGACGGTGATAACCCGACCATTTTTTCCATAGGGTTCTGCCTAAATGTTTAACCGTTTGAAGTAACTCATTTCGTTCTATTGAACTTATTTTAGAATCTTTCCAGGGCTTGGCATTCTTTCTGGGTGGAATTACTGCATGTGCTTGACGATCTGAAATCACTTTTCTGCAGCACTTCGTGTCGTACGCGCCATCGGTATAGACAGAATCTATTCGCTCATCTAGTGGAATTTGATCCAGTAAATCACCTAGTACTTGTGAATCACTGACATTATTTGTAGTAAGCTGAACGGCACGTATTTGCAGTGTTTCAGCATCTATACCAATATGCAGTTTACGCCATTGCCGACGGTATTCAGGCTGATGTTTTTTACGCTTCCATTCGCCTTCACCTAAAAACTTTAAACCCGTAGAGTCGACAAGTAGGTGTAACCCATCATGACTTTTCTGATAGCTTATCGCAATATCAATATGCTTTTGTCGTCTACAAAGGGTGGAGTAATCTGGTGCTGTCCAATTCAAGCCACAGAGTTTAATCAGGCTTTGAACAAAGCCAGTAACCATACGTAAAGAAAGACGGAATAGAGATTTGATCATTAAACAGCATTGAATCGCTGTATCGGAATAAGTTTGATTTCGTCCTTGCTTGCCTTGTGGTTGTGCATACCATTGCGTCTTAGGATCAAACCAGATTGAAATATTTCCTCGCTTGATTAAAGCTTGGTTATACGAGGACCAATTGGTTGTACGGTAAGTTTTAGGTGCAGGCTTCTTCATCTGGAAATTATATTGCTAAAGAAGCCCTCAAGAATAGCTTTGTGCAACAAAGCCGATTCAAGATAAAATGTCGAATAAAATCTGGTAAATCTAATATCAAAACTGCACTTAACTTGGTCAGGACTTCAAGTGATTTTTTTTGCATTTCCAATTTTTTTCTATCGTAACGATCTCAGCTGATACTGGCTGTATAAACTCAATACTGTTGAAATGGCTAATTTTTAAATTTACAACTTAGGCTCAACAGAATCTGTTAAGCCTAAAAAGGCAGATCATGAAGATAAAAATATTGTTGATTCTGATATGGATGAAATTTTAGATCCATCAGAAGATCAGTTACCGTTCTGGTAAGCATTTTTCCCTTTAACACTTTTTAATTCAATATGTATGATAAATAGCAGTACCCAATATTTAAAAAAATATTGGATACTCAATTATAAATTTCCACAGTGGAAATTTATAATTTTTATGGGTGGTCATCTAAACCGGCAAGAAATTCTTCTAACTTTTCAATCTTTTCTTGATTAAATTCAGCATTTAAACTGGTGCGAATATTTAGGACTGTTTTCCCATTGAGACTTTTCTCGATCTTAATCGAACCAAATTTAAGACCATTTTTATTTTTTAAGATCATTTTGTTTACTAGAGAGGCATTTTCGATGCTTTGATCTTGTTTTTTAGCTGTCTCTTGTACCGTTAATGCTTTTTCTATTTGATAAATGAATTTTTTTGATGGACGATTTGTTTCTGTAAATTCATTTAGGTACTTTTTCCATATGGTTAACGTGGTATCTTCAACTAGTTGATGGTTAAACTTTAAAACCAGTTTATTTAATTCAGTTAACAATTGTTGTGCGGTTGCACCTGAAATCGCTTTGGGGTGGATTTTTAGATCTTCTTTTATATAGTTTGGCAGTTTATAAAAGCTCATTAATCTAAAGTATTTAGATTGATCTAATTGATATTTTTGAGTAATAAATTCTATATTTTGTATAGTATAACCAAACTCATCGCAGTGTTTTTGTATAGCATTGACTAATTCAAAATCACTAAGATTTGACCGATGTAAATTGTCAATCAATGAAATTAAAGCTGTCTTTTCTGTAGATTTATCATCTCGAATAATTGCACGAATAGTCTTATGTTTTAATACATCACGAACAGCTCGAAACCTTTTTTCTCCACCAACAAGCTCATATGTTTCTTCTTTTTTGATCACAACAATCGGATAAATTTGCCCATTCGTTTCAATACTTTTGGCAAGCTTTTCAACATCTTGTAAAACTTTGTCTGTAATAATGCGAGGTTGATGCTCTGAGAAGTCAATAAGCTCTATAGGTAGATCAACAATATTATTTTCAGTCGATGATACCAATGCAACTTTGCCTGTTCCTGCTGCATTAATAAATGCTTGTTCCATTTCAAAGGCATCATCAAAATCGACAATGAGTGGTTTTTTCGCCATTACAGGATCTCCACCAAAAATTCATTTAATTCATCTTTTGCTTTACTACTACCCATTTCTAATACTGATTTTCCTTCGATCATTGCATCGCGAAATTGTTTGCGATCACGCACAATGGTATTTAGTGTTTTCACAGACTTGACTTGTTGTAGCAACTCTAAAGCAGCATCAATTTCTGTAGATTTGGTATTGGTTGGTGCTTTATTTAAGACTACAAAAGTTTCTAATTTCTTATTTACTTGCTTAGCAGCATTTACCAATCTAAGCACAAATGGCAGCACTTCGATATCTGTTTGACTAGGTTGCGTTGGAATAATAAGAACATCTGCTATTAATAATGCTGAACGAAACTCAGCTGAATCACGTCCTGCAACATCCAATACAATATATTTATTATTATTTTTTAACTGTTGTAGTTCTTCTTTTAAATTATCTTTGAGCGAAATGGTTGTAATCGAGTCTTGTGTTCTACGTTTACTCCATTTTATAGAGGATTGTTGATCATCTCCATCTACAAGAATAGTCTGACCTTTTTTGCTCAGAGCAACAGCTAAATTGGTTGAGAGTGTGGTCTTTCCAACGCCACCTTTCTGATTGGCAATTACGTATATTGTCATGGATTAAATATATAAAAATTAAATTTATATTAGCATAATTTTAAAAATTAAAAAAATATTTTTAAATTTCCACTGTGGAAATTTAAAAAACTAAAAGCCTTTTTTTTCTTTTGTTTAGTCCCGGCATTTGATGGATCGGATCAATCTTAAAAAGTTCAGGTTCATCTATCCACTGTTTGCAGATGAATTCGTAGGGAGTCAGGCCCCTGAGTGTTTTGAGTCTGCGGTCGAAGTTGTATGTAGCAATAAAATCAGCAAGGTGAATGCATAGCTGAGTGTGATCGTCGTAAGGCTTTGTTGCACAAACCTATCTGTAAAGGGTTTTTCAGCGATATAATTTTCAAATGAAGAAGCCTACACACAAAATCTACCGCACAACCAATTGGCCCGCATATAACCGAGCACTCATGAGTCGCGGAAATATTGCCATTTGGTTTGATCCTGCTACGCAATGGTATGCGCCATCAAAAGGCAAACAAGGGCGAAATCAAACCTACTCCGACGCAGCCATCCAATACTGCTTAATGATTAAATCCTTATTCCGTCTGTCTTTACGTATGGTCACTGGCTTTGTGCAAAGTCTGATTAAACTTTGCGGATTAAATTGGATAGCTCCAGATTACACCACGCTTTGTAGAAGACAAAAGCATATTGATATTGTAATCAGCTACCAAAAAAGTAGCGATGGGCTGCATCTACTCATGGACTCTACAGGCATGAAGTTTCTAGGTGAGGGCGAATGGAAACGCAAGAAACATGGAGCTGAATA
The DNA here is from genome assembly GCF_002233755.1 of Acinetobacter piscicola. GTDB lineage: Bacteria > Pseudomonadota > Gammaproteobacteria > Pseudomonadales > Moraxellaceae > Acinetobacter > Acinetobacter piscicola. The sequence continues at coordinate 19,283 of NZ_NIFO01000037.1, forward strand.
TCGTCGCCAATGGCGTAAACTACATATTGGTATAGATGCTAAAACCCTGCAAATACGAGCAGTTCAGCTTACAACCAATAATGTCAGTGATTCACAGGTGCTTGGTGATTTACTTAATCAGATTCCACAAGATGAGCGGATTGACTCTGTTTATACCGATGGAGCTTATGACACCAAGCAATGCCGTCAGGTCATTGCAGATCGGCAAGCGCATGCGGTGATTCCACCTAGAAAAAATGCGAAACCATGGAAAGATACAAAGAGTAGCTCGCTAGAGCGAAATGAATTACTTCGAACAATTAAACGTTTAGGCAGGACACTATGGAAAAAATGGTCAGGCTATCATCGGCGAAATTGGTTGAAACTAAGATGCATTGCATCAAATTATTAGGAGATAAACTCAGTGCAAGGAGTTTTGATGGCACTGTTGCAAATAGAAATTTGAGTCGATGATGTTCCCTTTAAAAAGTGCTTAGAGACCGAAAACTCTATTCTATATTGTGCTTTTTGTTAAAAATGACACTATATATAGTATTTTAATTTGTTATATCAATGCGATTTTTTTCTACAACTTTATACATATTTGAAAATTCATTTGGAACGTCTTCAGTTATAACCATGCGATAGTATCCAGGTTGGAACAACTATTTTTCTATAAGAAGATATGAGAACGACTGAAAGGAGTTCGATATATCGTTCTATTCTTTTTCTTTATTTGAAAAATTAATTAAATATTTATTAATTAGTTATCTGTATTTTTTTATAATTTCTTCTTTAAGATTCAAGTTAAAAAAGCCCTAAAAGATTGACTTTTTTGATAGTCCCAAGACAAGGTTTTGTCTAGCCTTATTTTATAAGACTTTTTAAGCTTCCTTCAAAATCAGTTGAAAACATTGAGTTATAAAAGAATGGACCTCAGCTCGAAACTTTACGAAGTATAGCGAGTAACAACGAAGCTATGCTGAAGTAAATGTTTGAGCAACCAACCGACTGTATGCAATAGCTACAGTAATGGAAGGAACAGAGGGCGGTCAGTAAATAGGCTTTAGGTGCTATGTCTGTGTGCGCTTATGTGTACCTAGAATCCGTACATTTTTGTTTTAAGGTTTTTGCTTTTTTCATTTTTAAAAACAAGTATTTATAAAATGTCTAAGACAAGGTTTTGTCTACAGCCTTTAAATTTTCCTTTATAAATTCACTGTAATTTGAGTATCGAATTTCAGCGAAAGCCGTATAAAACCTAAGATCAATTAAGACTGAAATCTGTCTTACTTATCCACAGTTTTAAATTTAAAAACAAAACAAGTGTTTAGCTAGACAAATAAAGCAATTCAAGACAAAAATAGAGCCATAAGACAAGTTATTGACATTATCTGTCTTGAGATAATATAATCTGTCTCAAGAGGGGAGAACAGTCTTCCATTACAACAATATGCAATGAGGATAATAAAACGTGCAAATAGGAAAAATAAGCACAGTGTTTAAAGTTTATGATGCAATGATGGGTAGCGGTAAGACTACTCAAATTATAGAAAACATTAGAACAGCAGAAAAAGACCAGAACTTTCTTTACATCACTCCATTACTTGATGAATGCCATCGTATTTCAGGTACAACATACGATCCTGAAGATGTATTAAAACGTCCTTTAATTACCACAGAAGACGATACAAGCGTTCATTACGCATATTTAGATGATGCTCCTTTGAAGGAAAGACGTTTCAAGCATCCAAGCTATAAGGGTGGAAATAAAGCTGAAAGCTTGCAATACCTGTTAAAGAACAAAGAAAACGTAGTCAGTACACATCAGCTCTTTATGAACCTAACACCAAATATGTTGGATGATGCGAAAGACTATGTACTGATTATTGACGAAACAATTCAAGTCTATGATGTATATACAGAGCATTCATCTACAGAGTTAGAAGCTCTTTTCCGTTTAGGTTGGATTCATGTTGATGATGATGCTGTCACTCTTCGTTTCAACCGTGAAAAGTATGGTGATAACGGTGGTGACCCGACAGGTACGAAATATGAAAACCTAGCAACAATGTGTGATCTCGGTCAGCTCTTGTATGTGGACCAGAAGCTGATTGTTTGGGAATTGAGTATCGACACACTGAGATCTTTTAAAGAAGTCTGGATTGCTACTTATATGTTTGAAGGCTCTCAAATGTCAGCGTATTTGAAATCGTATGGCGTTGAGTATGAACTGATCCGTTTTGGTAACAAGCCTTCTCAAATTAAGCATTTAGTCACTATTTCAGATAACAAGTTTATTAATGAGATTGGTACTAAAACTACAGCATTGAGTTCAAGCCAATTCAAATCAAATAAGAAAGCTTTATGTGAGCAGTTGTCAAAAAATCTTGATAACTATTTCCGTAACCATGTTAAAGCGAAAAAGTCAGATAGACTTTGGACTTCATTTAAAGAAGCACATTCAGCAATTGCTGGATCACGCTATAAAGAAGAATGGTTAGCCTTCAATACAAAGGCAACTAACGAATACAAAGACAAAACCAACTTAGCTTACTTGATGAACCTATATCCAAATCCAATGGTTGTTAAAGCTTCAGCTATGAAGGGATTCCCTGTTAAGGAAGATGTATTCGCTCTATCTGAGATGGTCCAATGGATATGGCGTTCTGCTATTCGTGAAGGTAACCCAATCAATATTTATGTACCAAGCTCAAGAATGCGTAGTTTATTACAGCGTTGGTTAAATGATGAATTTGAAAATTCTGCTGCTGAAGATATTGAAGTTACAGAAGAAGCCGAACAGTTAGAATTAGTTTAAATTGGCTTTGTTGCACAAAGATTTGAAATGCAAAGCGCCCCTAATTGAGCCAAATTTAAGGCGTAACTTGGGTAAGTGGTCGACCTAATTCCGGAGTTTCCTAAATAGAGTAAAAAAATAAGCCTTTGATTTTTATAATTATTTTATTTTTAATTTCTAATATCTGAACACAAATATTATAGTTTTCTTACTAATCTGCCATACCCTCACATATTTTATCATTAATATTCAATTACTTATATTTTTACTCAATACGTCTTGTTTGCAAATTAGATTTTTGGTGGTGTATCAAAAAGTAT
>NZ_NIFO01000038.1 GCF_002233755.1 Acinetobacter piscicola
GGACAGGGCAAGAAGTCGTTAAGGGAAGGATACGATATAGAATCGCTGCAATGAAGTTTGGTGGATTTTCGATGTTATTCGTACTTTTTGTATTATTTGTATTTGATTACTTTATTTCTGATTCAATGGATCGAATGTTAATGATGAATATTGATATTCAAATAACAAGTGTAGTTCTGGTTTTAATTTCTCTGCTTATTGGTTGGAGAATAGGCGCAAGTTTTGATGAACAAAGTATCGAGTTAGAAGCCATTTTAAAAAAGTTAGGTTTTTATAAACCCAGTCGAATGAATTTACAGGAATATGCTTTAAACGATTTAAGTTGGAAAAATAAAGAGGATAATAAAGGATATGGGCATGAACGTTGGAAAGACTATACCTATCGCATAGATTTAGCCCAACAAGCCGATAAAGAAAAATATGGTCAGTCGGCAAAATAATGAGTTTTAATAGCAAAAAAACGATTCACGTATTAGAAGCCAAGTTTGTCTTGTTGAACTTTAACTGATCAATATTTTTAACCGTGAAGCTTAACTTATTAAAAGTTTTAGGGAATCCACCGAATTTTACAAAATACATTTTTTAATGTTAAAAACGCTTTGTTTTCAGCCTATTTTTTTATATAAAAGAAAGCACAAAGATTAAAACTTGATAAAAGACGATTAGAGAGAAAATGAATGAGAAGATTACCTGTATATTTATTATTAGATACCTCTGGGTCAATGCACGGCGAGCCGATTGAAGCCGTTAAAAATGGTGTAGAAATACTGATTTCATCATTACGTCAAGATCCGTATGCACTTGAAACAGCCTATTTATCGATCATTACTTTTGATACTCAAGCAAAACAATTGATGCCACTGACTGAAATTGCCATGTTTCAACCACCACAGCTACAAGCCACAGGTACGACACAACTTGGTGAAGCGCTTGGTTTATTAGCAGATAAAATTGACCAAGAAGTGCAAAAAACCACACATGATACACGTGGCGACTGGAAGCCTTTGGTTTTTATTATGACAGACGGTGCGCCTACAGATGATTGGACCAAAGGTTTTGCAAGATTAAAACAAGTTAAAACGGGAATGGTCATCGCATGTGCTGCGGGTCATAATGCCGATACCACTATTCTTAAACAAATTACAGAAGTTGTTGTTGAGCTGGCGACCGCAGATTCAAATACCATTAAAGCCTTCTTTAAATGGGTTTCTGCAAGTATTTCAACAGGCAGCCAAAAAGTGGATGTAGGACAAAAAGAAGTTTCTGGACTGAATGATCTTCCGCCACCACCACCAGAAGTAAATGTGGTGTTATAAAATTTATTTATTTCAAATAATCAAATATTTAAAAATAAATTACAAACTAAACTTTGCATTATAAAAGGGTATTATTATGGGGATAACATTAGCAAAAGGTCAGGGCTTAAGTCTTGAAAAATCTCAACATAACTTGTCATTGGTGACCATTGGCTTGGGTTGGGATATTACGGAACAAAAGAAAGGGTTTTTAGGTGGTTTATTTGGTGGAAAAGCAGAAGAACATGATTTAGATGTGGTTGCTTTCCTTTGCGATAACAATGGAAAAATTAAGGATTTAGGTTGGGATGCATCTGGAAATGCAACTTTAATCAATAGTGATGTGATTTTCTTTAATAATCTTAGCCATCGTACAGGACAAATTTGGCTGACAGGTGACAATCGCACGGGTGCAGGTGATGGAGATGATGAACAAATTATTGTCAAGCTGAATAGCTTAGCACCTGAATATCATAAGATTATTTTTATTGTGCAAATTTATAATGGTGCAAATAATAATCAGCATTTTGGACAAGTCAAAAATGCTTTTATTCGTGCAGTGGATGCCTCAGGTAAAGAAATGGTGCGATTCAATTTGTCTGGTATTGGACAATATGATCAGCAACGTTCATTATTATTTGCAGAGCTGGTTAGAGAAAATAACGGCTGGAAGTTTAATGCTGTAGGTGATGCTTCTCCGACAGATAACTTTGTTACATGGTTAAAAAATTACGTATAACCGTATAAAAAGAGAGAAAAATGCGTCGCTTACCTGTTTATATTTTATTGGATACGTCTGGCTCTATGCGTGGTGAACCCATTCATTCGGTTAATGTAGGCTTACAATCGATGTTAAGTGCATTGAGACAAGATCCTTATGCACTTGAAAGCGTTTATTTAAGCGTGATTACCTTTGATATGGAAGCAAAGGTGTATTTACCACTGACACCATTGGATCAAGTACAAATACCAGACCTTGATGTGCCAAATGTAGGTGCAACATTCATGGGCGCTGCTTTGGAATTACTCGCACATGAAGTTCAGCAAAATGTGAAAAAAAGTACCGATGATGTTAAAGGCGATTGGCGTCCACTTTTATTTTTAATGACGGATGGTTCGCCTTCCGATGTTTATGCATATCAGCAAATTATACCGACCATTAAGCAATCTAACTTTGCCACTATTGTGGCATGCGCAGCTGGCCCAAAAGCCAAAACAGAAGCTTTACTGCAATTGACCGATCAAGTGGTGGTATTAGACACCATGGACTCTAGTAGTTTTTCAAGTTTCTTTAAATGGGTATCTGCAAGTGTGGTTGCAGGCAGTAGTAGTGCAGGTGTGACAGATTCTATTTCATTGCCACCACCGCCTGCTGAAATTCAATTGGTTTTATAGTCATTTATGACCCAATATCGTAAAGAAATTGGCTTAAAATATTTAATAAATTTATTATATATATCAATTGTATAGTAAAAATAATCTAGGTGAAATTATGCGCCGTTTACCTGTGTTTTTTGTACTTGATTGTTCAGAATCAATGGTGGGACAACCACTGGAGTCAGTGCAAGAGGGTGTTGAGTTTATTCTGAGTAATTTACGAAAAGACCCGTATGCTTTGGAAACAGTTTATGTTTCTGTGATTGCCTATGCGGGTATTGTAAGAACATTAGTACCATTAACAGAGTTATTTGCTTTTAAAAATTTTAATTTACCTTTGGGTGGCGGAACGCATTTGGGTAAAGCTTTGGATCATCTAGGGCAGGAAATTGATCGTTATGTAATGAAGACGACAACAGAAGTCAAAGGTGACTGGAAGCCGATGGTGTACTTGTTTACCGATGGCCGTCCTACAGATGAATATGAACAGGCTATTGAACGCTGGAATGCAAAATATGCCAACAAGGCGACAGTTGTTGCAATTGGTTTAGGCGCAGATGTAGATTTTTCGGTGCTGAGCAAATTGACTGAAAATACGATTTCGATCGATCAGATTAATCAGGAATATATCAAAGGGCTGTGTAAATGGATTACTGCTTCCGTGGTATCGCAAAGTATGAGTGTTGGAAATAATCAGCTCAAAGATGAATTATTACCTATAGATCAACGTTATATGCGTTTGGCAAAAGAAGCCTTATCCATCAGTAAAAATAAAGTAGATGAACATTGTGCAACCTTTGTTGGACGTTGCCAAAAAATGAATAAACCCTATATTATTAAATATCTTAGGAATTTACAGTATAAGAGTCCTGCTGATTTAAACATCAATATTTATAATTTTAAACTGGATACTTGTCGTGCTATTTCAGAAGATTATTTTACTTGGTCTGATTCCACGGCGCCCAATAAACAAATCAACACGGCTGAATTGGATGGGTTTCCAGAATGCCCACATTGTTTTTCTGAAACAGCATTTGCTGTGTGTGGCTGTGGAAATTTAATGTGCTATGACGGTTATAGAGAATCTGTAATCTGTCCGTGGTGTCATCGCCAAATTAGTTTTTCTGCCTCAGGCGAGGACTTCAACCTCAATCGTGGACAGGGTTAAGATTGGGAATGTGGCTTCTATAATTTTTAAGCAACGATTCATTAGCGAGATAAGTTAATTTTGATGTGGTATTTGAATATCTTCATACATAACAAATGACGATATTGTGCATATTGGAAAAATAAAATTGAGGACAAAATGGACAGCTACAAATGTAAAATTAAACAGATTTTAGAGCAGAATAAACAAGATTATAGTGCTGAATTTTCTCAATTTTTATTGCATGAGCAAAATTTGCAACAGCTTTCCAAGCTTGTTTTAGAATTAAAAAATATCAAAGCTGTTGAAAATAATTTACATATCCAAGAGCCTCAATCAACGATTGAAAGTGAATCTGTAACTTGTGACCAGCAAAATCACCACGATGCTGATGACACATTAAAACAGCACTTTGCCGAAGCTGAATCTAGTGCTGTAGAAGAAAATATTGAATCTACAGAACATCTCAATCTTTCAGAAAATCAAAGCATTCAGACATCGTATGATATTCAAAATATTGCTGCGATTGAGATTCCTAATGATTTTCCACCCGAAGAATTTGTTACAGAAAATCAATTAGATGACGCTACACAACATGCAACTGAAAGATTAGAAGTAGAATATTCAACAGAAACTTCTGAGCTTGAATCTGTGATGCATACAGATTCCGATCATCTACCTTTAGAATCAACAACCCGCTCTGAAATAGAGAAAAATAGACAAGAGATAGAGTCCGTGTTTAGACGAAGTAAGTATGAAGATATTAAATTTCAGGTAGAAAATGCACGAGTAGGACAACATTATCAGTCTAAAATTGCAGTCATTTCGCAACATGATGTCAACGATATTCGCTTTAAAGCAGATAGTTTTAAGTTCCCTGATGATGGCTTTTATTTTGATGCTGAAACACAGACTGTTTTAGGTGAGCCTAAGCAAGCACAGGAACTGGAATTTTCTTTTCAGTTTTATGTAGATCAAGAGACTAGGTCAGCACAATGTAGATTAAATGTAATTGCAGATCCACGCAGTTTATGGAAAGTTTTAGAACCTGAAGCTGGACAACACTTCTTTAAACAGCATAGTGATCAAGCATTAATTGAGACTGAAAACTATAAAATCGTTGCTGCAAGTCGCCGAGGACGTTCACATGAGCATGCAGGGACGTTTAGAGATGATGATTTTTCAATTACTCAGATTGAAAATAGTCCATGGTCTGTGATCACAGTAGCAGATGGTGCAGGCAGTGCAAGTTACTCTAGAGAAGGTTCACGTATTGCTGTTGAAATTGTGCAGAGTGAATTTAAACGCTATTTAAATCCCCATACCAGTGATGCACTAATTGAAGATTTAAAAAAATGGCAAGTAGGTAGCCAAGATACTGAAACCTCTGAAATTGCAGCAAAATTAAATCAACAATTTCATTTGGTTTATTATGAAATATATAAATCGATTATTGCGCAAATTGAACATCAAGCCAATGAATTGGATGTGAATCCTAAATTATTTTCTACCACACTTTTAGTGGCTGTAATTTGTAAATTAAAAGATAAAACCTTTATGAGTACCTTCTCTGTGGGCGATGGTGCAATTGCTGTTTATAGTGAAAATAATGTACGACTGATGAATGTTCCAGATGGTGGTGAATATGCAGGACAAACTAAATTTTTAGATAGAAGCATTGCACAAGAGTTTAATACCCGTTTAAAAATTGGTTGTTTTACCGATACAGACGCCATCATGTTAATGACCGATGGTATTTCAGATCCTATATTTGAGACAGATTCTGGTTTGGCAAATCATACAAAGTGGCAAAAATTGTACACAGAACTTGATCCACTCATGCAAATTGAATCTGCTGATACGGCTTTATTGGAATGGATGCATTTTTTTACACCAGGACATCATGATGACCGAACTATGGCGGTTTTATGGAATAAACATTGAGATCAATATTTATCTTAAAAGTGTTTAAAAATATAGAATTAGGTAAGAAAAATGTCAGCGAAAATTATCAAATGTAATACGGTAGATGGTCGTCCGATTGAATATGTCGATGAAATTATTGGTTCAGGTGCAATGAAAGATGTTTATTTTTCACCTGATCGTAGCTATGTCGTGTGTTTTTTTAGTAAAGAAAAAAATAAGTTTTATGAGTCTCGAGCAACATTGGAACAGCAAAAAGACCGTTTAAAAGAAATTGTTGGCAATAAGTGGAATGGTATCTTCAACGGCATAGGTGGAGATTATTGGAAAAATATTTTTTGTTGGCCAGATGGTTTAGTTGAACATAATAATTTGCTTGGAATTACTGCACCAACTTATAACAAACAGTTTTTCTTTGAATATGGCTCGAAAAATAATGACTTTTTGCAAATCAAAGGTAAAGAAAAAGAAGGTAAATGGTTTGCCAGTGCCAATAATCAAAATAGATTTTTAGATGAAAAAGAAAAAGGCACATGGCTGAACTATCTGAAAATTGGTATTTTAATTTCTCGGGCTGTGCGTCGTATGCATGCAGCAGGTTTGGCCCATTCAGATTTATCCTATAAAAACATTTTGGTCGATCCAGTAACAGGAAGCGCCTGTGTTATTGATGTCGATGGTTTAGTTGTACCCGGTAAATATCCACCTGATGTTGTTGGAACACCTGATTTTATTGCGCCTGAAGTAGTGCGAACCAGTCATTTATCAAAAGATGATCCAAATCGTATTTTGCCAAGTATTGCGACGGACAAACATGCATTGGCTGTTTTGATTTATATGTATTTATTGTATCGTCATCCGCTGCGTGGTGGAAAAATTCATGATATGAATGATCCACAAAAGGACGAAACCATCGGGATGGGGGAAAAGGCCTTATTTGTTGAACATCCAACAGACCAAAGCAATCGAGTCAAACCATCGCAACTCAAAGTCAGCCAACAGCCTTGGGCTGATCCTGCAAAAGTACCATTTACTGTGACAGGACCTTATTTGTCTGAACTTTTTATTAAAAGTTTTGTTGATGGGTTGCACGATCCAAGCAAACGCCCATCAGCGAATGATTGGGAAACTGCTTTGGTCAAAACTGTTGATTTGATACAACCTTGCCATAATCACCGCTGTGGTCAAAAGTGGTATGTATTTGATAATTCGACTCAACCTGAATGCCCATTTTGCCATACACCTTTTAAAGGAAAATTACCTATTCTGAATTTATATTCAGCAAGACAGCAAGGTAATTTTAGACCTGATAACCACCGTTTAATGGTATGGACAGGGCAGTCGCTCTACGCATGGCATGCCAATAATATGATTGCACCGAATGAACGACTTACACCTGAACAAACCAAACGTAAAGGGTATTTTGTATTGCATAACGATGTGTGGTGGCTCGTCAATGAGGGGTTGCCTGATTTAACCGATGTTGTGACTAAAACGCCTATTCCAATCGGCGGAAAGATTGAGCTTAAAGACGGCGCTCAAATTTTACTGTCTAAAGAAGATGGTGGGCGTTTAGCTGTAGTACAGATGGTTGAAGCTTAATAGCTGATGTTACGCAGTAACTCTAAAATTAAACGTTGGAGCTAGAAGAATGTGGATACGCAAAAACGTCATCCGCAATTGTTTGAGGCAGGACTTCTTCTAATAAGTAAAGTTTCTGTGAAACTTTGAATATTTTGACGATAGTGAACGAGTTCTGCGGTGAGGAGCAATGCTCCGCAAGGTGGTTTTTTTGCGAAGCTCCACTTCTCATTTTGCCAAAACAAAAGTACCTCGAGCCTGAGCTCAGTTAAAGCAATGCTTTAACTGTAGCGCAAGACGCAGTGGGCTATTCCCTAAATTTAAACTTTGGATGCAAGACTCTGTCGTGTAAGTCTAGCTTTTTCTTTTTCACCTACTTAATTTTCACAACTAAGAACTAAGGCTGAATTTATCCAATCCTGCATGGGGTGATTTTATTAGCCCAAAGGTTTTGTAACGCAATAAAATCATTTCAGCCCAATTTTTATGGGTTGCTGGTTCAAGCATAGAGCCATGACTTTTAAATACACTTTTCGCATCGCTTGCCAGAATTAACTGCGCTTCATGTAATTCTTCAGCTTGTACTTGTAATGCTGAATGGATATGTCTAATTTGGGTCGGGTGAATTGCAGTTTTGGTATAAATCCCATTATTCATATCTTGAGTGATTTCTTGCATCAATAACTGAGTATTTTCAAAATGTTCACAAACAGGTGAGCTCAATTGAAAACCATTGGGAATAAATAAACCCGCCAGTTGTGCAATGAGTATGCCGACAGGGGTTTGATAGATCGTGGTATTTTTAGGACGTCTAAGATTTAGACATGACAACAAATCATTTCCACCAACTCTTAAACAAAGCGTTTTATGAAAATCATATTTGAGTGCTTGATATAACTCAATATTATGTGAAACATCAAAAATTTCTTTGGTTTCAAGCGTAGGCATATATTGCAAATTTGCAGGTAGTACTTCCATCCAATTTTGCAAATTATGAATATTGAATTTAGGTAAAATCATACCGTTAAAAGTCTGATTTAAGTCCCAATCTACAATATGCTTTGCCATTTCAATATTACGTGGACGAATAAAAACAGCAGGCGCTCTTAAATTAGGAAATTCTAAACGTTTTTGTAATAAATTTTTTAAATTGACCATTGCCGTTTGAACATCAGACTCTAAAACGGCATCTTCAAGACAAACTGCGATTGATTTGATCAAAGGAAATTTGATGCCCTGAGTTACTTCCCATAACTGCTCATGTGTTGCAGGAATATACATTGTTGCGCCTAACTCGATCGCATGTTGTAGGTGCTTCATTATTTTTTCTCTACTTTTTTTATCAAAGTAACTGCTTGATAAGGACCCAATTGAGACCCAAGAATTTCTACAGAAATATTTCTTTCATGGGCGAAATGTAATAAAAGTTGCACATTAGGATCTGTGTCATTTCGCAATAAAATACGTTCAGGTACACGTCTTAACACAGCACGTGTTGCTTCGGCAATACTGGCTTTAATTCGGTTAATATTTTCAACTGAATAATGCTCAGCAATCCAAGCAATCGTTTCACTTGAGGATTGTTGTTGAGCTAGGCGGATTTGATTATTCCAATCTGCAGGCTCAGTAACAGGATTAAGTTTAATCAGCTTTAAAATTTTCTCAATAAAATCTACAGACAAATCATAAGGTTGTAAATGGTTATAAATTAAACAACTGTGCCATTTTTGTGGATTGTAACAATCGGCTTGCGCATCTGCACGATCGATAGTTTGTTTTAAAATCGTTCGTGAAGTTAGTCCAGAAATCACTGAGCCTAAAATGCCAAAAGGAATTAGCCAATCATCTGTACTTGCACTTAACCATGAGTAACCACCTAAATCTGACAAAGTCACTAAGCGTGGGATCTGCCAATTTTCATCAAATAATTCAGGGATATTGTGTAAGTTTTGAGTGAGTTCTTTACAGATCGCACCTTTACCTGTCCAACCATCAACGAAGACAATATTTTCAGCACCATGTTGCTCAATAATAGCTTGCAAAGCAGCAAAATCAATCCCTCGATCACGAATGATACTAATGCCGTAATGATGTACATCATGATTTTGAATATTTATGTTTTGAATATTTACGTTTTGGTTGTTCGAAGTTTGTGGAATCGAACGTTGATTGCTTAAATAATGCTTGAGCAAAACACCTAGCGGCACACCAGCACGGACTAAACTAATTAATACAATAGGTTGCTGTGCAAAGCATTGTAATAATGAATTTCCAATCTTTTGTACTTCTTCAGCAAGGCGTAATGCGCCTTGTTCAAAAGCATGATGAAAATGCTTCATATGCTCTTCAGTCGGTGGATTTTCGACACTAATCATTTGAGAATAATGCATTTTCCCAGATTGAATCAGATATTCTTTTTCTTCTACATCGGTGGGTTGAATATCATCCACTTGCATTAAAAAAGTCACATCTTCTGGACGATATGAACCATGGAAGCCTAATTTTATCAATGTCTGATTTTTGATTTTTGAGTTATTAGACATGACCTAAATACCCCTTGGCATCGTGATCATGCGTTAAATTTACATTTAAAAACTTATCTAATTGGCTATTTTTAGGCATACCAAACCAATCGCAACAGCTTAAAAAGCCTGCATCGGACAAACTATCACCCCATCCTAAAACTACACGTTCATGGTTTGGATCATATTTTTGGATAAAAAACTCAACCGCTTTTTGTTTAGAAATATGGTTAGGAATGATGGCTAAATTATTCCCATTGATGTGTATATAACAATGTTCAAGGATACTTTTAGGAATATGTTGTACCAGTTGATCTAAAAATAATGAATCAGGATCGTTTTGTTTTGCCACAGTATAAATTTTTAATTGGTTTTCTTCCAAAGTCCAAGTACGAAGTGAACCTAGCTCTTTGGCATAATCATGCATTGCATCGGCTAAGTCATGCAGAACATGGTTTAAATTTTCATTCTCTTGTTGTTTGAGCTGTAGCCATTCAAGATCAACTTGATTTTCTTTACCCAGAATCGTACCGCCATGTGAACAAATTGCACCATGTCCAAAAGGAATTTGTACACGTTTAAAACCTTCAACAGAACGAGCGGTTACAGGAATGATCTCAGTCGTTTCAAGTAACCAATTTACAAAAACTTGTTGTTTCGGATTCTTATAAGAAAGCGGTTGTCCTGAAACATCTGTAGTCGCAATTTTATGCAACGGCGTAGGTTGTTGTTTTCTATGCGTTTGAAAAAGTGTATCGTCTAAATCAACAAAAACTAGGGGTTTAGGGTTCATAACTGATCACTTCTAAATTTTTAATTTGTTCAAACAAGCTTGGGTCTACACTATCTTGAGCTGTTTCAATGACTAAAAGTACACGGTCAAAATTTTGATGTTTAACGTTATACGCAAAATTTTGAATATTCAGTCCATAATTATCTTGAAAGCGGCAGATACTTTGAATGGCATGACCCTGCATAATCGGGGAGCGTGTAGTTGAGCTGTAATAGGTTTCAGCACCTTGTTGTTCCAATTGCTCGGCAATTAAAAAAGGAATCCAAGTAAATTCTCCAGAACCTAAAACAAGTATCTTTTCATTTGGATTTTTTACTTTTACTTGTGGCCAAGCTGTACATTCCAAATAACAAGGTTCACGTCCCCAATCATTGGGTGCAATAATTTTCTGAGCTTGTTGCTGTGTTGAACTAACATCTGGCATATCAATCTGAATATTTTGATTATTCGGCTGCCATTGCCAATGACCATGCAGCAAAGAAATGACTTCAACAGGAATATCTAAATCTTCGGTCGCTAAATGCTGTTCAGCCCAATTGACCAATGTCACAAGAATAATACGTTCAACTTGTTCCAAGCCCGAATTTTTCAAACTATTGATTAAGTTTTTAAATGTTTTACCTGTAGAAATTTCATCATCGACCAAAACCAAAGTTTTTGCATTGACAACATGCTGATGTTTACTCTGATCATGGCTACTGAGAATACATTGATCTTGCGCATGACTATGTTCTTCTAAAAATAGCCCCAAAGTTGGCAATGTTGAAACGGGGTGGCGTGTTGTGGTTAAAAAGATTGCATTTTTGCCATAATCTTTTTTCAGCTCACGGTAAACGCCCGCGCCTAACCCGACTGCTGTTTCAGCCATACCAATCACGCAGATCGGACCTTGCAAATCTTTAGGAATCAAACTTGCTAAATCTGCATAACTACGCTGCATCACAGATGGTGCAACAGGAATATGTTTACCTAAAACCTTAGAGACAAATAAAAATGCTCTTTTAGGATTTATTCTTTCTGCAAAATCAAGTAAACCGTCTAAATCCCAATGCGTATGCTGTTGATTGACTTGAACGCTAATACGCCCACGGCTTAATTCTATATGTTTCATGAATATTAAAAATCCAATGTAATACTTTGGGTCAGCGGTAACACTTTTACAGGTGAGTGATGCGGCTCACGCTCCAAATTCAACTGTAATTTGTCAGCAATTAATTCAGCAATCAAATTGACACCTGTGTGCTGCGTATAGGCAAAACCACCAGCAGGGCGAGCATTTATTTCAAGAATATGCCACGCTAAATTTTCATCTTGTTTAAACTGAATATTAATCAAGCCATCACATTGAAAATATTCAACTAAATTTGTGCAAATTTCATGACACGGATGCTCAGTAAAACATTCTTGATAAAAAGAATATTTGATACGTGTGACTTGCGCTAAAATTTTTCCTGCATTACACGCAATGTCTACCGAACATTCCTGACCATTTAGGAAGGGCATGATTAAATAATCAGTAGGTTCAGACAGTTGATCATAAGCTTCAATAAATTGTTGAGTATTTGACTGCAAAGCATTCTCAAATTTTTTGAAATACGATACATCATTACGTAAATGCACAAAGCCTGCACCATAGACGCCATAAACAGGTTTGGCACATATTTCTGCATATTGTTGTTGAAATTGTTGAATTGCATTTTTTAGACTTTCAGTAGAATTGACCAAAAGTGCAGGAATATAAGGCAAATTTTGAGCCTCACAATGTAAACCAAATTGATATTTATTATTCATCAATTCGTGATTTTCAGCACCAATCGCACCTGTTAATAATTGAATATTATGTGCTTCAAATTGTGCTCTAAATGGCTCAATATATTGACAATGCTTACCACAAAAAAGGAGCTGAATACCATGTTGAATACATTGTTCAAGTAACCATTCGGCACTTTGTTTTATCGCAGGTTGTTGAAAGTAATGGTCTGCAAGTAAAACCAACTCAGGACGATTGCGAGTATGTGAACAATAAATGGTTAAATGCTTTGATAAATTAGAAGATTTTAATAACTGAATAATGTCTTTTTGACAAGAATAACTTTCGGCGATCCATATTTTATATTGCTGTAACACGGTTAAATTAATCTCAAATTTTTATGGAAGATAAAGTTGAATAACACAATATGTAGAATTACCGCGCGAAAATATAACAATTCGCACTTTAGATACAAGATTTAATTTCAATATTTTGTATAACGCACGAAATTCAATGTAAAAATATTATTCAAAGTATTGAGATTGAGAATATTTATGGTAAAACATTAGATTAAATTTTTAATCGATTTTATATCGAATTGTATAGGGAAGTTTATTTATATCTTTGATCTGTTTGGGAAGACTTTTACTTTTAAAATTCATTTTAGATGAATGATAACAATATAGAAATTTTGCATGGAGTAGATATGCAACTTGTAGCTGGTGGAAATCTTGCGTTAACTGCTCAAAATATTGAAATTTGTATTAAAACAAGTTTTGCTGCAATGCTTGAATTGGATGTCACTGCATACCAATTGGCACAGGACACCCTCAAAGTCCGTGGTGACCACGATATGATTTTCTATGGTCAACGACAAACAGCAAATAAAAGCATTCTTTTAACAGAGTCCAGTGCAAAAGATCCGTATATCACTCGATTAAATATTGATACCTCACTCATTGATCCGCAAATTCAAAAAATTGCAATTTGCATCACATTAAATGAACCGCATCAATTAAGTAGCGTGCGTCCTATTCATGTAGAACTTTCTGCTGCGAATCAGTTGATTGCGACAGCACAAGTGGATACGCAAAATAAGACAGAAAAAGCGCTTATTTTAGCTGAAGTGTATAAACACAATAATCAATGGAAGTTTAGGTTTGTAAACCAAGGTTTCAATGGTGGTTTAAAGCCATTGGCAGAGAATTTTGGGGTTGTGATCGCAGCAGATAATCATCAGGCTACACCTACACCTACACCTACACCTACACCTACACCTACACCTACAAGCTCAACGATTAATTTATCAAAGATTAAACTGGATAAAAGCAACTCGACCATCAATTTGACTAAAAAAGGATCGGGCTTTGGCAAGATTTTAGTCAATCTTAATTGGAATAAAGCACAGCCGAAATCACAATCATTCTTTCAAAAATTGTCAGGATCAAATTCAATTGATCTAGATTTGGGGGCAATGATTCAGCTTAAAAATGGTGATATTGATTTAGTTCAGCCACTTGGCAATCGCTTTGGTCGTTTTGAACAAAAACCTTTTATTCAGTTAGATGGTGACGACCGTACAGGTACAGCGGTGAATGGTGAAAATCTACATATTAACGGTAATCAGTGGGATCAAATTGAACGAATTGTTATATACACCTATATTTATAAGGGTGCAGCGCAATGGGCTGCTACAGATGGTGTCGTGACAATAAAAATTCCTGATCAACCTGAAATTGAAGTTCGTCTCACTGAGGGGAACCAATTGACCACTTGTGCGATTGTTGAATTAAAAAATGTCAATGGTGCAATTCAAGCCAATCGAGAAGTACTTTATTTTAAAGATCAACAATATTTAGATCAGCACTACCGTTTTGGCTTCCGATGGACACAAGGTTCCAAAGACTAATTTAAAACACGTTTTACATACGATTGAAACTTCATAGTAATAAAGAAGAGGGTTAAAAAATGGCTATTTCATTAAACAAAGGCGGCAACTTATCTTTAAGCAAAACAGATCCAAATTTAACTCAAGTTTTGGTTGGCTTAGGATGGGATGCACGTGCAACTGATGGCGTAGATTTTGATTTGGATGCTTCTGCATTCCTTTTGGGTGAAAATGATAAAGTTCGTGGTGAACATGACTTTATCTTCTATAACCAAACTCGTTCTCCTGAAGGTTCTGTTGAACATACAGGTGACAACCGTACTGGCGCAGGTGACGGCGATGACGAAGCTGTTAAAATCGATTTAAGCAAAGTACCTGCCGATGTTAACAAAATTGCAATTACTGTTACGATTCATGATGCAGATAGCCGTGGCCAAAATTTTGGTCAAGTGCAGAATGCATTTATCCGTGTTTTAAATGACCAAAGCCATGTTGAAATCGTACGTTTTGATTTAAATGAAGATTATTCAACTGAAACAGCCATGATTTTTGGCGAATTGTATCGCCACAATGGTGAATGGAAGTTTAGGGCGGTCGGTCAAGGCTATAACGGTGGCTTAAGCGCCATGTGTCGCCAGTATGGAATTAGTATATAACCTTGAGTTAATTCAATGAAACATTTTCGTTTTTCTATTATTTTCACCATTATCTGCTTGGCACTTTCAGCCTATTGGGGTTTTACGCATGGCCCCGAAGCAGGTTTAATGACGATGGCTAAAGCTTTAGCCATCACTGCGATATTGGCAGTGATGGAAGTTTCGCTTTCTTTTGACAATGCTGTCGTCAATGCTTCTGTATTAAAGCATTGGAATCATTTTTGGCGCACACTGTTCTTAACTGTGGGTATTGTGATCGCAGTATTCGGTATGCGATTGGTCTTCCCATTGTTAATTGTTGGCGTAACAGCCGATATGGGGATGATTGAAGTTGCAAAACTGGCACTGAATGATCCAAAAACATATTCAGAAAAGTTAATGGCGCATCATGCTGAAATTGCAGCATTTGGTGGCATGTTCTTATTATTAGTGTTCCTTAACTTCTTATTTGATGATGAGAAAGATGAGCATTGGTTCCATTGGTTGGAATCTAAACTTGCTGACCTTGGCAATATCCAAGCAATTTCTGTATTTATTTCGTTATGTGCTTTGTTGGTTATGGCTAACTTTGTCCCTGAAGCATCACGCCTTGTCGTAACGATGGCGGGTATTTGGGGGATTGTCGTTTATGTAGGCGTGCAAGTGATTGGACACTTACTTGAAGGTGGTTCACATGATGACGAAGAAGAACAACCGCAATCAAATGGTGCTCCAGTAACAGGAACGATTATTAAAGGTGGTATCGGTGGATTTCTATATTTAGAAGTATTAGATGCATCTTTTAGTTTCGATGGTGTAATCGGCGCTTTTGCAATTACCAGTGATGTGGTAATTATTATGCTTGGTCTAGCCATTGGTGCGATCTTTGTGCGTTCAATGACTGTATATCTGGTTGAAAAAGGCACATTGGATGCATATATCTATTTAGAACATGGTGCTCACTACGCGATTGGTGCGCTTGCATTCATTATGTTAGCAAGCGGTACTGGTATCCATATACCAGAAGTTATTACAGGTTTAATCGGTGTTGCTTTCATCGTTTGGGCTGTTATTTCATCTATTTCATATAGTAAAAAGCAAGAATCTTGAAACCACAACGGAAAAAAGGAAACTAAAAATGGCAATTAATTTATCAAAAGGCGGAAACATCAACCTGTCTAAAACAGCGCCTACGATGAACAAAGTAGATTTGGGTTTAGGTTGGAATCCGCGTGTTACAGACGGTAAAGCTTTTGACTTAGATGCAGTTGCATTCTTAACTGGCGAAAATGGTAAAGTCACAGGTGACGGTGGTTTTATTTTCTTCAACCAAAAAACTTCTCCATGTGGTTCTGTATCTCACCAGGGTGACAACCGTACGGGTGATGGCGAAGGTGATGATGAAACAATTTCTGTAGATCTTTCAAAAGTTCCTGCTGACATCGCAAAAATTGTATTTGCAGTGACGATTCATGAAGGTCAGCAAAATGGTCAAAACTTCGGAATGGTTGATAAAGCGTATATCCGTGTACTTAACCAAGATAACAATGCTGAAGAGTTGGCGCGTTTTGACTTGTCAGAAGACGGCAGCACTGAAGTTGCAATGATCTTTGGTGAATTATACCGTCATAGCGGTGAGTGGAAATTTAAAGCAGTTGGTCAAGGCTTCAATGGTGGCCTTGGTGCTTTAGCTGCGAGCTATGGTGTTGCTGTTTAATACATTAGTCGGAAAAGATTGATGAGTTAAAGAGAAACCAAACAAGTACTAAAAGATTTATCTTTTAGTACTTGAAAGTGATTTCATCCAAATGGGTTTGATGTAGGAATTATTTTCAAGTACTAAAATAGAGCACAACAATGCAATTGATTACTGGACAAAAAATAGCGCTCCATCAACTGCTTCAACACGAAACAGTATTTAAATTGCGTGTGCAATTTACAGCAGCTTTTGAAGTTGATATCTCATGTTTTGGTATAGCAACAACCGATAAGCTTTATCATGATGATTACATGACTTTTTATAATCAGCCTGTAACGCCTAAGGGAGAGGTTCAGTATCAATTACAAAATACATCACATATTTTTTCTTTTGATTTAAATAAAATTGATGCAAAGCAAACGCCACGTTTTGTGATTTGTGCTACAGTTTCAAATGAACAATCGTCAATGCAACAAATTCAAACAGCACAGCTTGAACTGTGTAATCTGCATGGACAAGTCCTTGCAACATATCCGTTAAATGGCTCAAGTTTTCATCAAGAAAAAGCACTGATGTTGGCTGAAATTTATTATAAAAGCGATGCTTGGCGTATTGCTGCAATCGGTCAAGGTTTCAATGGTGGATTAAAAGCACTGGTTCAACACTTTGGTGGTGAAGTTGCTGAAGATACAACGACACATTCTCAAACTGAAATAAAAGCTACGGAAGTTGTTTCCAAAGTAGATTTAAAGAAAAAGATTGTATTGGATAAAATTGAAAAAGCTGCACCACACTTGGTGGATCTAACTAAAAAATCTTTAATCAGTTTAGAAAAAAATAATTTATTGGATGTGAAAGCACGTGTCGCTTTAGTTCTGGATTATTCAGGTTCAATGCATCAGCAATATATAAAAGGTGATGTACAAAAAGTATTGGATCGGATCATGCCTTTGGCTGTGAATTTTGATGATGATGGAAGCTTTGAATGTTGGGCATTCGCAGAGAAATCATTAAGGTTAAGTGATGTCACACTGAAAAACCTACAAAACTTTGTCAATACCGACCAAGGCGGCCATCCGAAATGGAATGCAGGTGCTCGATATAATAATGAACCCGTGGTACTAGAAGCTGTTTTAAACTATTTCACCAAAGAAAACCCATCTAACTTGCCTGTATATATCGTCTTTATCTCAGATGGTGGTGTTTCACAGAGTAAGAAGATCAAAAACATTCTTAAAGATGCGTCACTTCAACCCATTTTTTGGCAGTTTGTTGGAATCGGTGGAAGAAATTACGGCGTCTTAGAACAGTTGGATACAATGGATGGTCGTATTGTAGATAACTGTAATTTCTTTGAAATGGCAAATATACAAAGTATGCCAGAAGCACAGCTTTACGATGCATTACTGCAAGAATTTCCGCTTTGGTTGAAAGAAGCTAAAAACAAAAACATCATTCGTTAACGAGGGATAACTATGGCTCAATTTGAATTAGTGGGTAGTCCAGAACCTTTTCTATTGGTCGATATGGTTCAGGGGGAGAAAATATATTGCGAATCAGATGCAATGGTAATGATTGAGCAAAATCTTGAACTAGGTGGAAACTTGCGCGGAGGACTATTTCAATCGTTTATGCGCCGTTTCACAACGGGTGAGTCATTATTCCAGCAAGAAATCAAAGCTTCCTTCGGAAATGGACAATGCCTACTTTCTCCCAATTTAGATGGAGATATGCAAATCTTAGACATTGGCCCACAACAATACACATTGTCAGATGGTGCTTTCGTTGCCGCAACAGAACAAGTCAATGTTAAAGCTAAACTACAAGCAAATTTAGGTGGTGGCTTTTTTGGTGATACAGGCGGTTTTGTGGTGATGGAATCATCAGGACAGGGCAAACTTTGTATATCAGGTTGCGGCACTTTAATGGAAGTAGAAGTCAGTGCTCAAAATGGAGAAACCACGATTGATAATGGTCATGTCGTGGCTTGGGACTCTACACTCAGCTATAACATTGGTATGCCGAGTTCACAAAACCGAGGTCTAATGGGTAATTTACTCAATAGCTTTACCAGCGGTGAAGGAATGGTTCTTAAATTTCGTGGCAATGGTAAAGTTATTATTTGTTCAAGAAATAGAAAGAGTTATATTACTTGGCTATCATCTGCATTAAATTTAAATAGAAACAATTAATCAAAGAGGAAAAAATCATGGGTATTAGTTTAGTCAAAGGACAAAAAATTTCTTTAGAAAAAGGAGATGGTTCTTCACTCACCAAAATTTTCTTAGGTGCGGGTTGGGATGTTGCGAAAAGTGGTGGTGGTCTATTTGGTATGTTCGGTGGTCGTGGTGATGACTCAATCGATCTAGATGCTTCAGCCATTGTTTTTGATGACAACAACCAACCAGTCGATGCAATCTGGTTTGGACAACTCAAAAGCCGTGATGGTAGCATTTGGCACTCAGGTGATAACCGTACTGGTGCAGGTGATGGTGATGATGAAGTGATTCATGTTGACTTAACTAAAATTCCACCACAAGTAAAAGCGATCGTTTTTACGATCAGTAGCTTCCGTGGTCAGACGTTTGAAAAAGTTGAAAATGCTTACTGCCGTTTAGTTGACTCTACAACCAACACAGAAATTGCGAAATATAACCTTTCAGCAAAAGGGAATTATACAGCTTTAATTATTGCTAAAGTTTACCGTCACAATGGTGCATGGAAAATGTCTGCAATCGGTGAGACTTGCCAAGGCAAAACTATTCACGACATGATCCCATCGATTATGCCTGTGCTTTAAAAGTATATTTTTAAATGAAAAACCCAGCGATTCAGCTGGGTTTTTTGCAATCTATAATCAATAAAATGTAGAAAAATACTATAATTTTTACATTGATAAAACATGAATAATTAAATAAATATTATTCTATTACAAAGGTTTATGTTAAAAATAACAACAATAGCTATTGCTAATGAACTTGCAATAATGTTAAGTTTGACTAATAAATAATAATCAATCAAGAGTCATCAATGTACAATAATATCTATTCAGCCCTAGAACGCATTGGACTCAACGCTCAAAAACGAGCCATACACCTACAACTGAGTAACCACGACTTAAACCAACAAGTCTTTTTACAACACATCGAAGGTACACATCACCTCAATACAGGCATCAAACTACAACTCATCTGCCTATCGACCAACGACCAAATCCCCTTAAAACAATTCATTGCCAGCCAAGCCGCCATCGACATCGTCACAGATCGATCTGAACTAACCCGCATTTCAGGCATTATTACCCAAGCAGAAATCGGCGCCAGTGATGGTGCACTCACCATCTACCGCCTCACGGTTGAAGACCCAACCGCACTGTGGAAACACAGAACCAATTCACGCGTGTTTATGAATAAAACTGCGATCGAAGTCATCCAAATCCTGTTCAAAGAATGGCAAGCACAAAGCCCATTATTCGCATCCAGCCTGAGCCTAGACCTGAGCGGACTCAGCAAAGACTACGCTGTACGCCCCTTCATAATGCAATACAATGAACGTGATATGTGTTTTATTCAAAGAGTGCTTGCAGAGGAAGGTGTCACCAGTCTGATTAGTGAAGCTCAACCCACCGTACCCCATTCAAAACACCCCATCCAAGCACAAAAACTCAGACTAATTGACAATAACAACCAATACACAGCCCTAGCACGCCGTAACATCCGCTTCCACCGCAGCAGTGCGGTCGAACAAACAGACAGCATCACACACTTTGCAGGACAACGCTCGCTCCAACCCACCGCAGTCCACCTACAACGCTGGCAAGCCG
Organism: Acinetobacter piscicola; assembly: GCF_002233755.1. GTDB lineage: Bacteria > Pseudomonadota > Gammaproteobacteria > Pseudomonadales > Moraxellaceae > Acinetobacter > Acinetobacter piscicola. Next base: position 20,434 of record NZ_NIFO01000038.1, read on the forward strand.
AACTCCTCGACACCGAAGAAGGCGCAGGCTCAGTACTCAGCCACCACCAACACAGCGCCAACCAAGACAACAGCCAACTCTCGCTTGAACACGCATGGTATTACAGTCCAGCATGGATACCCGACCTGAAAGGAGAAGATGGCGTGAGCCGAGCAGGCAACCGCCAACTCTATATTAGACTATTTTATGTCTGATGAAACAACTCTAAGTTTATTTAGTGATACAGGAATTCAAATTACAGCTTTGATTCTGCTTATTGTTTTCATTGGTATTGGTTGGAGAATAGGCGCAAGTTTTGATGAGCAAAGTGTTGAGTTAGAAGCTATTTTAAAAAAGTTAGGTTTTTATAAACCG
>NZ_NIFO01000039.1 GCF_002233755.1 Acinetobacter piscicola
ATCGTGTGCCGTTTGGTTGTTTATTCAGCAAAACAAGCAATATTTTCTATTTTTTGAGCATAATAAGTACAGGATTGGCTGCTTTATTCAATAATTTATTGTCTTTATCAATTTCTTGCCACTTCAAAGGACGGCAATCGATATATTCACAATACCCTCCCTCCCCTTCATAACACTCTTCATTTATGTTTACTTGATAGCTAAAACTTCCAACATATCCAGCAGCAAGTCCAAATTTATAATCACCTCGGCTTTGCGCTTGAATATCAATCTGAATATTTTCATCCTGATATTGCCATTCAAATTCTCTTGGTAAATACATTTCTTGCTGATTTACTGTTTTAACTTTTGGAAATACACGATGAATTCTAAAAGATACGCGATGATCTAACATACTCAATTCATTATTCTGTAGATCTCGAATGTAGATTCGTGAATGTAGAATGTTATTGAGCTGATCACGACTGTGCATCAAAATCATTTGCCGATCATCAGTCAGTTGAATCAATTGATAAACATATAAGGCATAAGGCAAATACGGGAAATTAACCAATCGAGCGTATTCAAATGCACCATTCTGCTTAATTTCAAATTTCTGATCTTTATATGTAACCTGTCCTTGGCAATGTGCAACTAAAGACCAATGTTCTGCAAAACCAAATTTGAGGTGCACGAAGTGTGAGAACAAGGGTGTTGTTGTTATATTTAAGTCTAGGCTTAACTCGTTATCTTGACGCTGTATTTTAAAATGTGGCAATTGTCCAAAGATATGTTCTTTATCACCAAATTTAAAATCCAAATTGTTATTTTGATCGATTTGAAATTTGCATTGCTTTTTGATTGAGTATGCATTGAGTTGCCCGACCATGTGTGGGCTTGAGCTGCTTAAAGTCGTGACTGTATCTAAGGCACAAGTTGAGATTTCACTTTGATTACAGAATACGGCGTTATTGGGCTGTCCAATCAAACTAAAAAAATTGAGGTAATGCAGTGGTGCAGGTAAATTAGCTATCACTAATTTTTGATGAATAATCTTATATTTATCTTTTGGCGGATGATAAAAAAGTTCAATCGGTTTTCGAGCTTGATTCAGTTGTTTAGACTGATCTAAGAAATCTTGAAACAATCTCATATCAAGCTCCTTACCTATCTTTATTATTAAACTTCTTACAAAGTTATTATCTATTCACTCATTGTATTTTTTCTTGCCAAAAATGTTGTTACAAAGCCAGAAATCGCATAAATAATTGAAATCACTAAAATACCAACAGGAATGTTATACGTCATCGCTGCCAAAATAAATACAGCAATTGGCAATACAAAAAATGGAACACGCTTACGATCAACTGTTTTAAATGAATAATATTTAATATTAGAAATCATCAACAAACCAATCGCAACAATCGTTGCAGCATTTAAAGCCTGAATTGCTTTATCTTTTAAATCAAAAATATATGGAAAATCTTGCCCAACCCATATCCAAGCAATAATGATAATCGCAGCTAAAGGGCTTGCAACACCAATAAAATAACGCTTATCAACCACACCAATTTGCACATTGAAACGTGCCAAACGAAAAGCTGCACAAGCAGTATAAACAAAACAAGCAGCTAAACCGATACGACCTAAATCATGCAAACTCCAGCTATACATTAATATTGCTGGTGCGACACCAAATGCCAATAAGTCTGATAATGAATCAAACTGTTCACCAAAAGCACTTTGTGCGCCAATCGCTCGTGCTACACGACCATCTAAACCATCAAATAAGGCTGCAAGAAAGATTGCATAAATCGCTTGAACGTAATCACCATTCATACTGGCAATAATCGAGTAGAAGCCCGATAACAACGCAGAGGTTGTAATCAAGTTCGGCCACAAATAGATTCCCCGACGTTTTACCTTTTGCCCTTCATGCGTATGCTCTTCCTCTTCAACCTCAAAAGTAATACCATCAAAAGTATGATTTTGATCTGAAGTGTTCGGGTTTTCAGGCTTATTTATATTTGTCATTCTTGAATCCTATCTATGACTCGGTAAAGAGCTATTGATATTTTAACTCATTATTTACAGCGTTTATTTCTAAATAAAATGAATGTGAATTACACAACTTAATAGATTTAAATTTTGTAATTCACATGATTAATAGCACTCTTTTAAGCTATTAATTTCTACTTAGATTATTCACCAACTAACCAACGTACTGCAGCATGCCCGCCATTTTCACTCATACGTAAATGAGGGAATAACCATTGCAGTGCTTCATCTGCATCTTCAGAAAACTTCCAAGGTGGATTAATCACCAATAAACCACAGCCATTTAAACCTACTGGCGTATCATCTGGCCATACACAAACTTCACAGACCAATTGACGGCGAATTCCTGTTTTGATCATTTTCTTTTCAAAACGTTCAATCATGGCACGATCTTTAATTGGATACCAAATCGCAAAAACACCCGTTGACCATTTCTTATGTGCAGCTGCGATGAGTTCAACTAGCTGTGGAAAATCTTTACGTTCCATTTCGTATGGTGGGTCAATCATCACCAAACCACGTTTTTCTTTCGGTGGAATGACACCAAGTAAGCCTTCGTAAGCATCACGCTCATGCAAGCCTGCACGTTTGTCTCGAATATTATAATAAAGCTGTTGAAATACATCACCTTGCATTTCAAAAATAGTTGCTTTATCTATTTCACGCATACCTTCCAAAGCAAACCATGGTGATCCTGGGTAAGCACCTTTACCTGAAGTTGCGCGCATATCTTCAACAACTTTAAGATATTGTTTTACACCTTCAGGCGCATTGCGTTTAATTGAATCATCGAGTTTAACCAAACGGTGAATACCTGTTAAAAACTCACCTGATTTTTGCGCTTCTGAGGTTGATAAATCATATTTACCCGCACCACCATGTGTATCTATATAGCGATAAGGTTTGTCTTTGGCATTTAAACGTGTCAAAAGTTGTAGCAATAACACATGCTTCATGACATCTGCAAAATTGCCTGCATGGAAATGGTGACGGTAATTCATGTTTCAAATAATTCCTGAGTTCAACGGACATTTTAGCACGAAAAAATATTTCTTCACTGTCCATCGTTTGCTCTAAGATAGATCAAAGATTTATTCACTCATTTTTTGGAAAATTATGGAAGCACCAACTCTCCCAAAGTCATGGAATATTGATCAAATTTTAGATGATTTAGATCAACATGGATTTGCTATAATTGATGATGCTTATTCAAATGACTATGTACATCAATTGGTTGATGAATGTACTTCTAATTTAAATCGCTTCCGCGAAGCCGCGATTCAAAATGGTGTAATGAGTAATATTCGCAGTGATCATATTTTATGGATCAATGAGGGTTTAGATATTGCACAGCATCATATCGATACATTAAAACAGCTTGCTCAACTTTTAAATCGTCATTTTTATCTCGGAATTAAAAATGTAGAAGCCCATTTTGCATGTTATAACGCAGGGGAATTTTACGCTCTGCATCGTGATAATCCTCAAAATAAAAATGGTCGCATGCTTTCTACTGTCTATTATCTACACGAAGAGTGGCAGAATGACTGGGGTGGTGAGTTGCGTTTACAAGATAAAAATAATCTGTGGCACACCATACAACCTAAGCCAAATCGCATCGCCCTGTTTCAAAGTGATTTATTACATGAAGTGATTCAAGCAAAACAGCAACGCCTTTCGATTACAGCATGGCTCAGAAGCGATCAAGCTATTTTGTAATGTTGATTCATCATATGGATGTGCCTAGCTTTATTTTTGCAACGCTGAATATCAATAATTCAACCTTTAAATTATGAAAATAGCCTGCATAATATGATTATAAATTAAGAGGATTCAGCACATGTTTGAAAATACAAAACAAATCATCTCGCGTATTGGGGAAACAGATCAATTGTATTTGTCAAACAATACGCCTGAACTCGCGCTTGAGCGTGGCGACCTGCGTTTGCAATTGGTTACGCTCAGTAACTCCAAACAGGAACAAATTCATTTTCTTCAAGAAGCGATTGTTTTACTTGAAACAGCACGTATTGAATATGATGAAATGCCAATGCCTCTCTATGTGAAGTTATCTTTGCATTTAGCCAAAGCTTATATGATCTTTTTCGAACTTACGAAAGAAACACGTTATGCTTTGATTACTCAACAGATTTTAAAACCGATGACACAGCATGAGAATGGCGACATTTATTTCATGTTGGCTTATGCATCGGTCAGCAGACAAAATTTTGCGCTCACTCGCCATTGGTTAAGCAAATATGTAAAGTCTAATGAGTTTGACTTAGAGTTATATCAACAACATCCAGCTTTTAGTCCTGTGCGACATGAAACTTGGTTTACTCAGGCCATTCAAAATAAATTGCATTGATTTAAGCTATGTCGTTCAAATCGTTTCAAGACTACATTATTGAAACGATAATGCACCGCACAATAGAAAAGATGGCTTTAACAGCCATCTTTTTTTGTTGCTCTTGGGAAAACAGAAAAGATCTAAGCAATTTGTAGCTTATATGCATCCATATGAAGTTGTTGGTTTAATTCATCAATCCAAATTGCCCAATCATCATCTTGAACTAAATGACTGATCAAAAAGTCTCGTTGAGATCGGCTCCAAAATGATGCGTCATGTAAATTCTGATTGGCTGCAAGCTGGTGTGTACGCACATAAAGTTCAATTGCCGCTGGACTATTGGCCAAGCCAAGCTGCGCAAATAATAATTCTAAGGATGGTTTGTTCGTCCTGAGCATGGCGCACTCCTCATATAAATATAATTGTCATTCATTATGCAAATAAGTTATAAGAAAACCGCGAAAAAAAATAGCCCTTTGGCTATTTTTTGTTGTTTCAATTTGTGATCAAAAGGTAGACAAACTGAATACCGATTTGATTACTTATTTTTCTATAAATTTTGACTCAGCAATTCATTTAAATTATCAACAACAATTGCCCACTCATCATCTTTTTGCCAATGACTACTTAAAAATTCACGCTGCGATTCACTCCAAAAATCTGCTTGATGCATCATTACCCCTTTAGGCAGTTGATGTGATGCGACAAAATGATCGATAGATGTTTGGTCTGCATCCAAGCCCAATTGTTCAAATAAAAGTTCTAAAGTCGGTTGTTCATCAAACATTAGGTTCCCTCACCTTATTTATTTTCAATACCTAGGATTAGATTTTAAATTATCGATATTTCTTTTATTTTCCAACTGTTTCTTGATTTATTCTTGTTATTTTTTTGTTGATTGGCTTTAGTCTACAAATAAAAAAGCACCCCAAATGGAGTGCTTTTCAAAACTAATCTTAAGCAGATTAATTTTTAATTATTTAAGCATATCAGCAATAGCTGCGCGCTCTTCTTCAAGTTCTTGAAGTGTTTTGTCCATACGTTCACGGCTGAATGCATCAATTTCTAAGCCTTCAACACGCTTGTACTCGCCATTTTCGCAAGTTACAGGAACACCGTACATCACGCCTTCTGGAATACCATAAGAACCGTCAGAAGGAATACCCATTGTTACCCACTCGCCATTTGTACCAAGCGCCCAATCACGCATATGGTCAATAGCAGCGTTAGCAGCAGAAGCAGCAGAAGAAAGACCACGAGCTTCGATGATTGCAGCACCACGTTTACCAACAGTTGGAAGGAATACGTTAGCGTTCCAGTCAGCATCGTTGATTTTGTCTTTTAAGCTTTCGCCATTTACTGTTGCAAAACGATAGTCTGCATACATTGTTGGAGAATGGTTACCCCAAACAGTCATGTTTTTGATGTCTGCTACAGCAACACCAGCTTTTTGAGCAATTTGAGTCAACGCACGGTTGTGGTCAAGACGTAACATTGCAGTAAAGTTTTTCGCTGGAAGATCTGGAGCAGATTTCATTGCGATGTAAGCATTTGTATTTGCAGGGTTACCTACAACAAGTACTTTAACATCACGGCTAGCAACTTCGTTAAGTGCTTGACCTTGACCAATGAAGATTTCACCGTTCACTTTTAACAAATCACCACGTTCCATACCAGGACCACGTGGGCGTGAACCAACCAATAACGCGTAGTCAGCATCTTTAAATGCAACTTTTGGATCATCAGTACCGACCATGCCAGCCAATAATGGGAAAGCACAGTCATCTAATTCCATCATTACGCCTTTAAGCGCAGCTTGAGCTTTCTCAAATGGAACTTCTAACAATTGCAAAATAACGGGTTGGTCTTTACCAAGCATTTCACCGCTAGCGATACGGAATAATAAGCTGTAACCGATTTGACCAGCAGCGCCAGTAACGGCAACGCGAACAGGTTGCTTCATGTAATTCTCTCCAAGTGAGGATCGTTAATGTGATTAAACGGTTAAATCCGTTTTCATCGAATTATCATAACGGCAAAGATTGTACTCCAATCTTTTCATTGTTGCATGTAAAAGAGAATGGATTTCAACAAAAGTATGATAGGAAATATAAATAAAATATATAAAAAAGCTTAATAAGTTCCTTTAATTGAGAATGTATTTGGGCAATTTGAAACAATATGATTCGAACATTGTTTATACTGACCATTCACTCGATAGCACACTTGTATTTCTGTCAAAACGGGATTATTTGGCGAATTTTGACAAGTAAAACGAATGCTATTGTTATTCATACCTGGATTTAATTTTACAAATTGATTTTTCAGAACATTATATTGCACGTTTTTATTTTCAGAGCTGGTTAAGTCAGCAGGAACTTTTAATCTATCCGCTAAGTTAATGACTGTCCTAAAATATTGACTCGCATTCATCGGTACGCAATCACCAATACTGCGCCATAATTGAATTCGAGCATTTTCTTCAGGCATCACTCTCGCAACCACTTTAGCCTGTAAGGGAGATAGATTTGCAGAGCTATTGGTACTACAGCTTCGCTCAGTTGTTTCTGGTAATAAGCCTGTGATGGTTAATGAATAGCCTTCCAAACATTTGCGCTGCTTTTGTTTAGATGGATCCAAAGCACAATTTGCAGGCGTCAATTGCACCTGCATCACATAACCTTGCAATTGTGGAGCAGCGATCAACTGAGAATTAAATAGAAAAAAACCTGCACAACATAAAACCCATGCTGTTGCTTGTTTTTTCAATTTACGCAAAAGTTTGAAAATCATTGATCTACCAATAAAGTTCTATAAGCTCAAATTTATTGACTATTGCATTGCACGAGTCGGAATCACTGGCATACGGCTCTCAATCGCTTGAGGTCCCTGTCCCAATAAAATTCCATAATGTGCAGCATTGGTCATGACATTTTTTACATAGTCACGTGTTTCATTGAGTGGAATGGATTCAGTATATTGGTCTGCTGAAAGGTTTTGATAATCTGGCTGCCAACGTTTAGCACGGTTAGGGCCTGCGTTATAACCTGCTGTCGCCAATACAGGATTGTTGCTTAATTGCCCATGAATCATCGACAAATAAAACGTCCCATAACGAATATTGGTATTGGCATCACTTAATGCAGCAGGGTTATAGGTTTCCCCCATTTGTCGCGCGACTAACTTTGCAGTACCTGGCATAATTTGCATTAAACCACCCGCACCGACATGTGAGCGCGCAGCAGTGACAAAACGGCTTTCTTGACGCATTAAACCATAAGCCCATGCAGGATCTATCCCCGCATTACGACTATGACTCACGACCATTGCCTGATGTGGCGTTGCATAACGGTAACTATAATTGTGTTTCTTCTCAGTACGATCTGCTGCATAAATCGCACGATCGTACCAACCCATATCTGTGGCACGTTTTGCAGCTGCAAGTAACAAACCATCATCATGTTTTAAGTAGGCTTGACGCACCGCCCAATTCCACTCACGATTGGTATAGACCGCAGGTGCATCAATATTGCGTAAAGCAAAAGCACGGCGGAAATGAATGTCTTGATTTAAACGTTGCTGATCACTACTTGAAGGTTGTTCATTCGCAAGACGTTCATTATATTTCTGTCCAAGATGATCTTTAGCCAAAAGATTATGATAATCATCGCCTGCCATCGCTAAACGCTGAAAAATATCTCGAGCTACTTTTTTCGATTGTGGATCATTACGTTGTTCCGAAGCACGAGCTAACCAATATTGCCAGCGGTCTTCTTGCTTTTGCGTCACACTCATACTGTCAATCGCACGAATCACACTTTCCCAAGCCCCAAAACGAATGGCTTGTCGTGCATAAACTTCCACTTCTTCTGCGCTAAACGGTACACCGTAACTCGCATCAAAATTTTGTAAAACTTCACGATTAAAATTATTTTTCATCACCGTCGTTCCACCAATGTAGCCCACAGTACGGTAAATATATTTTTGTACATCGGCAGGAACATCCTGAACCAACTTAGGTACAGATTGCAAAGCACTGGTTAAATCAGTATCAGCCGCACGCCCCAATGCATAGACCAAATAAGCATAATCTGACACATTGGTTTTCGGTGCTGACCATAAATAATTCAACGGATTGGCTTGAATTTGATTAAGCTGAGCCAGTGATAAATTCATCCCTATGGTTTGTGCCGTGGCTATTGCCTGCCCTGACTGACCAGCCCTCAATTGTGCATACAAACGTTGCTGGCGATCTTGTGTGGTCATGAGTGGGCTAGACAACATCATGCGACCTAACCCATTACAAGATTCTGGTTGTGCATTGGTTGCCAACCATACATCTTTAAATTCTGCAAAAACCAATACATCGCCTGTTTTTGCACGCACTTGTGCAATCGCACAGTTTTCTGCTTGATCGGCATTACTTACATATTGCAATACAGGTTGTGCACTAGCGAAATCGGCTTGTTTTACTTTTTCTTCAACATAATCAGCAGCAAGTTTTTCTGCCATAGCGGATTGCGGATAACGCTGAGCAAAATTGACAATATTTGCTGAAGGCTGGAAAGCGAGATTGGCGTTAAGCGACCAATATTCAGGGTAATAACCCAATGCATCATTTTGCATAGCACTACGATATTGTTCCAAAGCCATTGGATCATTTGCGCTGCGCAAAGCATCATTAAATTGCTCTTCTGCTGCATTAGCAATTTGCAAACCTGTACACGCCATGATCCCTGCAAGGTAAATCTTGAATTTATTTTGCTTAAATTGTTGCTTTAACACCGTTTTTCTCTCAACCTGCATGACTTGCCTTTAACTAGCTGATGCACTTATTTGTGCTTAGTTTAAGTATTCTAATCCATTTCTACTGTTGTGTTATGTAACCTTATGATTCATCATCAATATTCTTTCACATTTTTTATTGATAATTTTCAAAGACAAAACAATCCAAATAAATATTTCTCCTGAGTTTGTGTGAAATACTGTAAAATGGTGCGCCATTTATGAGTCCAATAAAACAACGGGCTCTTAAATATAGAATTCCCTTATTTCAGTTATAGGATAGACGCCTCCATGACGGTTCAAACCTTCATTCCCAATGGTGCCAAAGCTGCCTCAGAAAACACTGTAACCCAGCCACAGCACACCCCAGTCGACGGTACAGTTAAAAAACTGTATATCGAAACGCAAGGGTGTCAGATGAATGAGTACGACAGTCATCGTATGGCAGATCTTTTAGGCGACTCACACGGTTATGTACTTACAGCGGATCCAAGCGACGCTGATATTTTACTAATGAATACCTGTTCGATCCGTGAAAAAGCGCAAGAAAAAGTATTTTCTGAATTGGGCCGTTGGCGCAAACTGAAAGAAAAAAATCCCGATCTGGTGATTGGTGTCGGTGGTTGTGTTGCCTCTCAAGAAGGTGACAACATTCAAAAACGCGCGCCTTATGTCGATATGGTTTTTGGTCCACAAACTTTGCACCGTTTACCACAAATGCTTGATCAGCATGTCGATCAACTTGAAAAACCGAAAAAAGATAAAATTAAACTGGTTGATATTTCTTTCCCAGATATTGAAAAATTCGACTTTTTACCTGAACCACGTGTCGAAGGTTATAAAGCTTTTGTTTCAATCATGGAAGGCTGTTCAAAATATTGCTCTTTCTGCGTTGTACCTTATACCCGTGGTGAAGAAGTTTCTCGTCCATTGGACGATGTTTTGGCTGAAATTGCAGGTTTAGCTGAAAAAGGCGTTCGTGAAATTTCGCTTTTAGGTCAAAATGTAAATGGCTACCGTGGTGAAACTTTTGAAGGTGAAATTTGTACCTTTGCAGATTTATTACGTCTTGTTGCAGAAATTCCGGGAATTGGTCGTTTACGTTATACGACCTCTCATCCACTTGAATTTAATGATGATTTAATTCAATGCTATCGTGACTTACCACAAATGGTTTCACACCTACATTTGCCTGTTCAAAGTGGGTCAAATGATGTGTTACAAGCGATGAAACGTAATCATACGATTGATGTTTATATCGAAAAAATTACAAAACTTCGTCAAGTTCGTCCAGATATGCATTTATCTTCAGACTTCATCATCGGTTTCCCGGGTGAAACAGATGCACATTTTGAAGAAACTTATCAATTTATCCAAGATTTAGACTTTGACCATTCATATAGTTTTGTTTACTCAAAACGTCCGGGCACACCAGCATCTGATCTACCAGATGACACAACGGATGAAGTAAAAAAACAACGTTTAGCCAAAGTACAACATTGGATTAAGCAATCAAGTATTCGCAAAACAGATGCAATGTTGGGAACGATCCAACGTGTCTTGGTTGAAAATGTTTCCAACAAAGATCCTAATTTATTGGTCGGTACCGCTGACAATACACGTTTAGTAACATTTGTAGGTGATGCTTCTTGGGTCGGACGCTTTGCAGAGATTGAGGTTACAGAGATTAAGACCTTAAATTTAGTTTATGGAGAACTCTTGAATCTTGAACCTGACGTGGCGTAATGTAAGGGGATAGACTAACTTCAAAGAAGGATATCTCTTGACTACAGCGATTCGACGTACAGTAGCTTTTCCAGGCATTTCAGTTGAGCGTTTAAAAAGCATGTTAGGTGCTTATAATGGTCATCTGAAACAAATAGAACAACGTTTAGATATCAGTATTTCTCACCGTGGAGATAGTTTCTATCTCGATGGTGATTTAGAAAATGTAGAAAGAGCAGAGAGTTTACTACAGCGTTTATATGCTGAAACTGAACTCTCTCAGCAAATTAGTGCAGATACCATTCATTTGATGATTCAAGGCAGCCAGACTGACCGTGAATTACAACAAGACCTTTCTGATAATGAACACACCGGCTTAGACGAAGTTTGGCTACAAACGCGTAAAGGCCGCATTAACCCACGTGGTGCGAACCAAAAGCGTTATGTGCAACGCATTTTGCAAAGCGACATTTCTTTCGGTATCGGGCCTGCAGGTACGGGTAAAACCTATCTTGCAGTTGCTGCTGCCGTAGATATGTTAGAACGCAATGAAATTCAAAGAATTCTTTTGGTACGCCCTGCTGTAGAAGCGGGTGAAAAACTTGGTTTCTTACCGGGTGATTTAAGCCAAAAAATTGATCCTTATTTGCGCCCACTTTATGATGCCTTATATGAAATGTTAGGTTTTGAAAAAGTTGCAAAATTGATTGAACGCCAAGTGATTGAAGTTGCACCGCTTGCTTATATGCGTGGTCGTACCCTCAATCACTCTTTTGTCATTCTCGATGAAGCGCAGAACACTACGCCTGAACAAATGAAGATGTTTCTTACTCGTTTAGGTTTTGGATCTCGTGCGGTTATCACAGGTGATATCACACAGGTTGATTTACCTCGCGGTCAACAATCTGGTCTGGCACATGCTTTACGTGTCATCGACAAAATTAAAGAAATTCACATCACTCGCTTTCATTCTCGTGACGTCGTTCGTCATCAGCTGGTACAGAAAATCGTCGAAGCTTATGAAGGATGGGACAGTGAACAATACCGTTTAAGTGCTGAAGCACGTGCCGAACGTAAAGCACGTCAAGAAGCCTTAATTTCTGAAAATGACTCGGCAGCTGACGCTCAACATACTGAGCAAGCAAGCCACAGTCAGGAAAATGTTTAAGGACTGTTTTTGAAACTTAGCCTCTCGTTACAACAATCGTTTGAAGCACCTGAATTGGTGCTCAAACGTGCTTATTTGAAAAAAGTCATTGAAACGGCTTTACGTTATATCGATGTCGATCAAGATTGTGAAATCGGAATTGCTTGTGTCGATCATGATGAAAGTCATAAGCTTAATCTTGAATATCGTGAAAAAGATAAATCTACCAATGTGCTATCTTTTCCCAGTGATATTCCAGAAGAAATTTTACCAATGTTGGATGCCTTACCTATTGGTGATTTGGTGATTTGCATCCCCGTAGTTTTACAAGAAGCCATTGAACAGCAAAAGACACCGATTGAACATTTCACGCATATGCTAGTACATGGTACTTTACATTTGATGGGTTATGACCATGAAACATCTGACGAAGATGCTGAAGAAATGGAAACTTTGGAAATACAGATTTTGAAAAAATTAGGATTTGAAAATCCTTATACAATCAAAGAAAGCTGATTTATTTAATGAAGAATAGTCCCTTCTTCATGAGATGGGACTATTCAATATAAGATCAAATACAATTCACCGATAAAGAAAACTCATGAAATACGTCGTTATTTTCAAAGCAAAAATTAAATCTCTTGATCAAGAATATTTCGATACAGCCAATACATTACGTGAAAAAGCTTTAACTGAGTTTAACTGTCAAAAATTTGAAGCAGTTTCTGAAAATAGTTTTGAAGTGGCGCTCTCTTACTGGAACTCACTTGAAGATATTCAAGCTTGGCATAAAGATGCTGAACATCAGGTCGCTCAGCGTCTGGGTAAACAGCGTTGGTATAATAGTTTTAGTGTTGAGATTTGTGAGGTTTTAAAATCGTATTCGGAGTGAGCCTAGAGACTGTAAATTAAACTGTGCAAATACTTAAACTATACCTCTAACTTTAGGGCTCACATACGGTATTTACCATGAATGAACAATGTTGGCATTAATCCATTTTTATCCATAGATTTTAAACCAAAATACTCTGCTACCTCATATTCTGCCTAAGGATTACATGTATTGTGTACCCATACCCCTAATTCACCCACAAAATAAGTATGATAATCTTCCACCTCAAAATTATACACTGCCGCTAAATATTCATCTGGAATTGGATCTTCATTTTCATCCCAATTCACTACCTCTAAAGATTCATCTTCCAAATAATTTGGCACTAGTAATTTATTGTTTTTATAAGCATTTATATCTAAAAATATTCCTGCATCATAATCAGGAAAAACCATTAAAAATGCTTTATTTAACTCGGTAGTTTCATATAAACGGCGAATATCAAAAATTCCAGCAAACTCACCATCATATCTTAATAAAGGGCTTCCCATCTCCAAATCTGATACAGATTTCCATTTTCCACTAGAAGTATCAAGTTCATCACGACTTACATTTTCAAATGTCCAAAATGGATGATTAGCCGTAGTAAATAAAAATTCCTCTTTAAAGCTATCACAATTTTTTAATTTCCCTGAAAGTTCAATTGCCCAAATTGGCTGATTTTCAGTAATAAATATTTGAGTTACTCGTTTATATGCTAGTTCTCCCTCGCCACTTTCATGTCGGGAAAGTACCATATCTCCTACTTTTATTTTCTCAATAGGAACTAAACCTTTATTCGTATGAACCAAAGTACCTGCTGCAAAGCAATATGGAGGATCTATCATCAATATTTTTCCAAAGCAAAACTGAATTTTTTTGCGGTAATGTCGAGGATGATTTCACTTTTACTTATGTTGCAATACCCATTTAACGCACTTCAAACTCAGCTTCAGCAGGGTCAAAACGCCACGTTCGGATAATACGTAATTCTGAAATGTCCTTCATTTTAGAATCAAAGCGTCCAAACGGCGCACCTTTACGAACAGAATTTTTTGCCGCTTCATCCAAGATGCTATGACCTGAACTTTCAATCAGCCGAATTGCGCGAATACCGCCTTCATTGTTTAAAATCACCATCAAACGTACTTCACCAGACAAACGTTGTTGCTTCGCAAAATCGGGATAATAACGGTTACCGTACATTTCTACTTTTTCACGGAACTTATCCAAATACCCTGCCGATGCATCTTGTTTGGCTTGAATGCCATCTAAAGTTTTGATTTTTTGTTGTTTACTAAAATTTTGCTGTTTTTGTAAATACTGCGCTTCTAAACTAGCCACCATCGCAGCTTTGGCTTGAAATTGACTTTGCATTTCATCCATTGCCTTTTTACGATCATTTTGTTCAGCTTGTTTTTGCCAACTCAAAACCGTCATCAACACTTTTTCTTCAAAATTTAATTCACGCTTTTGTTGAATTTGTTCCAAAGATTCAAGTTGTTGATCTCCCGCACTTTGATCTTCAGATTGTGCAGGCATGTCGCTCGACATACGATGTTCTTTTCGAAATGTTCCAGAACCTTGTTGATCTGCTTGCGCTAAAAAGTCAGCTTCTTTTACTTTATCTACACTTGGTCGCAATGTAACAGCTATTTCTTTTGTCGCCGTATCATTTTCCTGAGGCATGCCAAATTGCATAGATAAAAACAATGCATGTGCAATAACAGCCGTAGACACAGCTCCGATGAATAATGAATCTTGCCACCAATATTCAAAATGCTTTGTATTGGCAAATAATTTTTTTATCATGACATTAATCCGACAAAATTCCCCAATCGCCAAATTTAAAATTAATTTAATTAGGTTATTCTTACATTTAGCACAAATAATGTGACAGACTTAATGAAAGATACAACCTAATTTCAAACCGTTCAAAATGGTGCAATGTTTTTTGTTAAACTGCAATCGTTAGACTTGCTTTCTTTTAATAATCGACAAGTTTATCGCCTTAAAATGATGATGATTTGGGACAATACTTATGCCGACGCTGCTTTCTAACATTGCCAAACGAATTCGACAAGTATACCAAAAAGCTGAAGGTTTTATAGAAGAAGAGCGTGAATTTCCCGTGTCTCAAGTCTTCCTAAACGCCACATTTAAGCGTTATGTCACTGATAATGTCAAAATTTTAAAAGATTTACATGCCGATTTACATGATGATTGGCTCAGGTTATACGCAACGATTGATGTCAAAGGCATGCAATTAGTACTTTCTGTCGATTTAAAATTGATACAGATGGAACTGAACAAAGATATGCAGCTTATTGTTTTTGAACAAATCAGTGACACTCAAGTCATAGAAGCAAGTTATCCAAATATTGGATATAAAATGGGAGTAACGTGTGGTCTGTTCTTCTATCAAAAAGTGCTTAAGAAAGATCCTTTAGGAATGATCTTAGAAAAATTTAATGTCATCACTGTAAAAGATGAATTATTACATCTCGATTTAAATCGTTGGCTAGGTAAAAGTCGTTCAATCATCGACACATTAACGAAAGTTCATGTTAATCATGCTGAGTTACGTGAAACCGAATTAATCGTTTTAGGTAATGTCAATCTTGCCGCCTTACTCAGTAAATTTAGAGAAAACCGTGTAGATGATTGGAATGATGATGCCGATGATTATATTGAAGGTGAAGTGACACCAATAGAACAGAAAAAGTAATACCTAAATTTCAAAGGATTGCTCTCAATATTTATACATAAATACACAGTTTGAACGAGAAATTTGCTATTTTATTCTCAATTGAGTTGCATAATGAGCACAACAGATAAATGATACTTTTTTAAATGTATAGGACATTTAATTATGGCAAAAATATTTTCAAAAACGTTAAGCATCACGACAAGTATTTCAAGTGTTCTTTTATTCGCTGCATTTTCAACTCATGCACTTGCCATGAGTCCGTTCCAAGCCAGTTATCAATTTGCCTATAATGGCAAAAACTTAGGTTCAGCTACACGTACTTTGAGTCAAAATGGCAACAACTGGACATATGTTTTTGCAGCAAAAGCCGCAGCAATCGCGTCTGCAAGCGAAACCAGTCGTTTTAGCTTTAACAATGGGCAAATCAATTCAAATAGCTTTAGTCGCACCAGTAAAGTTTTGGTACATAACGATACGATGACGATTAACTTTAATCCAAACACTAAAACCATTAATACCAAGAAAAAAGATCAACCACGTTCTTTTGCTTGGAAAGCGGGTGCATTGGACGAGTTAAATGCTGAATTACAAGTTCGTGAAGACTTAAAAGGTTCAGGACTGAAATCAAGTTATTTAATTGCAGATGCCAAAGGTTTGGATTCACGTCGTTTTGTAAAACAAGGGACTGAAAAGATTAAAACGGCGGCAGGAACTTACAATACCGTTAAAGTTGTATTAACCCATGACAATGGTGAAAAAAGCTCAATATTTTGGTTGGCACCACAATTAGACTACTTACCTGTGAAGATGTCACATGTCGATGGGAAAACTTCTTATAACTTAACCTTAACAAGTTACAAAAAATAAGAGTTTTTTTACCTTTTAGTTAATTTCAGCTTGCATTTTTTTGGGTGCTTTTTAAAATACGCTTTTGCTTGAAAAAGCACCTTGCTCCTAGAGGATTCTCCCTGTGCACGCACTAGAACAGAAAATCTTAGCTGAAGGTATCGTTCTATCTGAACAAGTTCTGAAAGTCGATTCTTTTCTAAACCACCAAATTGACCCTGTTATGATGCAACTGATTGGTCAAGAGTTTGCACGTCTTTTTAAAGACGCAGGCATTACCAAAATCATTACAATTGAAGCATCAGGTATAGCACCTGCGGTCATGGCTGGTTTAGAGCTTGGTGTCCCTGTTATTTTTGCTCGTAAATATCAATCTTTAACTTTAAAAGATGATTTATATCGTTCAAAAGTATTCTCTTTCACGAAACAAATCGAAAGTACGATTGCGATTTCTAAAAAACATATCAACCAAAGCGATAAAGTTTTGGTGATAGATGATTTCTTGGCAAATGGTCAAGCGGCTTTAGGTTTAGCTGATTTAATTCATCAAGCCGAAGCAGAAGTCGTGGGTATCGGTATTGTGATTGAGAAATCATTCCAACCTGGTCGTGATTTGTTACTCGAAAAAGGCTATCGCGTTGAATCATTGGCGCGTGTGGAATCACTAGCAAATGGTACAGTGACTTTTGTGAAGGAATAAGCCCGTACAATATGTGTGACAAAAAAGAGCACTTAAAGTGCTCTTTTTTATAATTTATAGTCAAAAAGTATAACTAAAATACTAAATCACCACTGATAAGTGCTTATTTTTATCATTAATAATCACGAGAATAGAATATTATTTAAATTCATTATATCCTAGTGATTAATCGATAATTCATGGGAAATGATTAAATTCAAAATACATCCCATCGATTTTATACTTTCTAAAACAAATAGCGTTTCAGCCAAGAACTTTTTATTGAGAAATTTAATTAGATGATAAATAAAAAAAAGTTGGTGGTGTATCAAAAAGTATGCT
>NZ_NIFO01000040.1 GCF_002233755.1 Acinetobacter piscicola
ACGGTAGGATTCTCTCAACTTTTCAGTCCGCTTCTCGTAGCGCTCAGCGCGCACAATAGACACAATCCAAGACACTGATTTTTAATAAATTTCATCAATTCTTGTTCTACATTTACCGTAAAAACTACCGCAAAATAGATCTGTACAATACCCGAAAATTTCTTAGATTCAGTGATTGAAAGGGATGATCCTTACGTATATCAGCAAACAATATATCAGATTCCCTGAATAACTAATTAAGTATAAAAATTATCACGTCAAATTTATTTGTTATAAAATATACAAAATTTGTAGAGTTTATAACATGAATATAAGCATCCTCATTTCTAGCCTTTCCACACAAAACTCTTCTGCTCGAATGAGAATTTGGCGTTCCATCAAAAGCTGTGGCGCAGCAACTCTGCGTGATGGTGTCTATGTGCTACCTAATGAACAAAAGCAGCGCTTTGACCCCATTATTGACGAGCATCAAAGTGCCGATGGCATTGCCTATCTATTCGATTCCGTTAGCAACAATAATTTAGACTTAATTCAACTATTTAATAGAAAAAGTGAATACTCTGAATTTTTGCTACAACTGAATGAAATAGAGAGTTCACTGAATGTTGAGCAAAAAAATGAACATTTAAAAAGCATTAGAAAATTAAGAAAGCAACTTTCATCTCTCATCGATATTGATTTCTTTCCTAATGAATTACAAAACACAGCCTTAAACGCGATATCAAAACTCGAACTTAAAATTCATCACCTAGGGGAATCAAATGAGCCCTCTTCTATAAATAGTGATCTACCTTCTCTTAATCTTCATGACTTCCAATCTAAAACTTGGGCTACGCGAAAACGACCTTGGGTGGATCGTTTAGCTTGTACGTGGCTCATTCAAAAATTTATTGATAAAGACCCTACTTTTATTTGGCTACAAGATATTAAAGATTGTCCAGCAGATGCTTATGGTTTTGATTTTGACGGTGCAACGTTTACCCATGTTGGTGAGCTTATTTCATTCGAAGTACTTTTACACAGCTTTAGTTTAGCCGATAAATCACTTCTGAAAATCGCTGAAATTGTGCATTACCTAGATATTGGAGGAAATGAGCCACCTGAAGCACTTGGGTTAGAAAAAATATTACAAGGACTTAGAACCAGTATTCATGCTGATCAACAGTTAGTGGAATTATCCAATCACATTTTTGATGGTCTATATACGAATTTTAAAGGTGAGAATACATGAGTCAATTACAAGAAAACGATTTCGAGCCCAATCCAGAGATCAGCTTTAAAGAAGCAATACTATTTTGGCTTAAACTCGGATTTATCAGTTTTGGCGGGCCTGCAGGCCAAATTTCTGTCATGCACCAAGAATTGGTAGAACAAAAAAAATGGATCTCTGAAAAGCGATTTATGCATGCACTCAATTACTGCATGCTGCTTCCGGGTCCTGAAGCACAACAATTAGCAACCTATATTGGCTGGTTGATGCACAAAACCAAGGGTGGCTTAATTGCTGGGCTATTTTTCATTTTACCTTCCCTTTTTATTCTCATCGGTCTTTCATGGGTCTATGCAAAATTTGGAAATGTACCTGTCATTGCAGGGCTTTTTTATGGCATTAAACCTGCTGTCACCGCTATCGTCTTTCATGCAACCTATCGTATTGGCAGTAAGTCACTGAAGAATAAATATATGTATGCTATTGCATGTGCCGCATTTATTCTCATTTTTGCCTTTAATGTTCCGTTCCCCCTTATTGTGCTGCTGGCTGCTTTAAGTGGTTATCTCTTAAGTAAATTTGACCCAAAATTATTCACTAGCAATGTTCACGCATCAAGTCTCAAAGACTACGGGAAAGCAATTATTGATGATGATACGCCCACACCTGAACATGCCATTTTCAAATGGTCTCGCTTGATTAAATTGCTGGTTGTTGCAATTATTTTGTGGTGTCTCCCTATAGCATTACTGACAGTAGCTTATGGCTGGTCTCACGCTTATACACAAATGGCTTGGTTTTTCACTAAAGCAGCCTTAATGACATTTGGTGGAGCTTATGCGGTTTTACCTTATGTATATCAAGGTGCTGTTAACTTCTATGAGTGGCTTAAACCAACCCAAATGATCGATGGTTTAGCGTTGGGTGAAAGCACACCCGGCCCACTCATTATGGTCGTTGCTTTCGTTGGGTTTATGGGCGGGTACAACCTTGACCTATTAGGGCCTGAACATAAGTTTTTAGCTGGTGCTTTTGGAGCAACAATTGTTACTTGGTTCACCTTCCTATTTTCGTTTGTGTTTATTCTCGGTGGAGCACCCGTAATCGAATCCACTCACAATCAAATCAAATTTACTGCACCACTGACAGCAATTACCGCAGCCGTTGTCGGCGTAATTCTTAATTTGGCCCTCTTCTTTGCTTACCATGTACTATGGCCAAAAGGGTTTGAGGGGCAATTTGACTACATAGCTGCAGTAATAACCATACTCGCTTGTATTGCTCTCTTTAAATTCAATCAAAGTGTATTAAGAGTCATCGGTGCTGCTGCAATTTTAGGGCTTATCATTAAACTAAGCATATAAAAAAAGAGCAGCTCAAATGAGCTGCTCCTTTTTATCTATTTTTATACTGCAGCTTGGAGTCTAGAACTTGTATTAATTTCTACTGAAACGTGCACAATTTCCTCATGAATAGATAAGGCTTTTCTGACTTCATCTGCCGTGATATTTAAACTGCTTACATCTAGTGACAAGATACAAGAAAACTTACCTTTACCTACCTTCCATACATGAATATCAGTAATTACGATTCGGCTATCTAAGTCATCAATGACTTCCTGAATTTCTTGAACAACTGGATGTTCCATTTCAGCATCCAGTAAAGTTTTGCCTGTCTCGCGAATAAGCCCCCAAGACCAATGTGCGACTAGAAATGCACCTACAATACCCAAAACTGCATCTAAGAAATCCCAGCCAAAAAATTTACCTGCAAATAATGCAATGATCGCTAATACAGAAGTCACAGCATCTGCAACGACATGTAAGAAAGCCGCTTTCTGGTTTAAATCATGTTCATGATGCCCATCTTCATCATGGTGATGGTGTCCATGATCATGATGGTGATCATGTTCGTGGTGATGATGGTGATGATGGTGATGATGCCCACTATCGTGTAGTAACCAAGCACAAATAAAGTTCACAGCAAGACCAATCACTGCAATTGATATTGCTTCGTTATAGTGAATATTGACGGGATTAAATAGGCGCTCCACCGATTGTATTCCCATAAACAATGCCACAACCATGAGTAAGATCGCACTAGAGTATCCAGCTAAAATTTCTATCTTCCATGTACCAAAACAGAATCGCTGATCTTGTGAATATTTACGTGCCATTCGGTATGCGAAATATGCTAAGCCCAATGCCAGCATATGTGAACTCATGTGCCAGCCATCTGCAAGTAAAGCCATCGAATTAAAGAACCAACCTCCAAAAATTTCAAAGACCATCATGACGCCCGTCAGGATTGTCGCAATTAAAATTTTCTTCTGCGCTAGCGGATTTCCTTCATCGAATTGATGCGTATGGTTGCTTTTAACATTACTTAGATATTGCATTTTTTTATGCCATCAATAATACTCCCCTACAGTATATTTAGTTTGGACAGAAATGCTATGTCTCATTTGCATCAAGACAAAAAAATTTTAAATCGGGTTAAGCGTATTCAAGGACAAATCAACGCCGTTGAGCAGAGTTTGGCCGACCCTAACAAATCATGCATAGAAGTACTGCAACAGGTCGCTGCAGTCCGTGGTGCTGTGAATGGATTAATGAATCAATTGATTGAAGCACATCTAAAAGAGCATGTAATCAAAGATAAAGATGCGATTAATAAAGAAGAGTTAAAAGAGTTTTTAGCATTACTCAGCCGCTATCAATAAAATGACATGATAAAAAATCTCTTTTCAATTTTTATAGACTTGATATGATGAGTACATCTTTATTGCTTAATAGTTTATATGCGACCCCGAATACGTAAGTTTTTAACTTCTCTTTATTCAACTCCAGATTCAAAAGCGCTCGAAATAAAGTTCAATTTAAGTCATCACTGTGACTTTGAACTTTTTAAAAGGTTTAAAAAAACCAACTGCCAAAGCATAAAAAATGCGATTCACAGTATCCTTTATGAGCGAGGCTATACAACTGCCGAAATCTCCGTATTAACAAACTAATTTTTAAAGTTAGCCTCATACTTTGTATGGGGCTTTTGCATTAATGATTACATTACTATTTTATTTCAACTCATAAAAAAGAGGTCTTTTGACCTCTTGTAGACTTTAATGACAGTGGTAATCACCTGTTTTGCTGTTAGTATGGCAACCTTGTTTATTTGTACCACCCGAATGCGCATTTGTATAAGTTACAAACATTCCCAGCACACAAACTAAAACTATTTTTTTCATTTTTGTATCTTCCCCGAGTTGAATAAAACTTTTAGATTATAGAATAACCAAGTTCCTTTTTTTTATTAGAATATATTTCAAGCAACCTCTAAATAGATCATGTAAACAACGATATATCTTAAAAATTTAGCCGTGAAAACCAAAATTATAAATGTAGTAAATTTTTCCTTTAAAACTCCACTGACTAACGTAATTGGATCACCAATCACAGGCACCCAACTGAGTAATAACATGGGTGAACCATACTTTGCATATAAGATTTGAGCCTTTAATAAATGCTTCTCTGATACTGGAAACCAACGCTTGTCTTTATAGACTTCTAGCTTGATACCCAACCACCAGTTCACACAAGAACCAAGTACATTCCCAACTGTTGCTACAAGTATGAGCAACAGCTCAGAATGCCGACCTAACAGAAAAAAGCCTGTTAACACTGTCTCAGATTGCAGGGGCAATAGTGTTGCTGCACCAAAGGCACTTAAAAATAATAAAACATAGGCCATCATTTATTTCGGCCATCTTTGATGGTTTTCATCTATCACATAGTCATGTGAATGCTTTCCATCATGGTTGTGACTGAGTAGATGTTCATGATCCACAGGTAAATCATCATGTGAATGTACGATTACGGATTCATCTTGTTTTGGCCAAATCATAAAGGCAATACTCATTGCTACTAGAGCAATGACCGCCATAGGCACAAATGTAAAGAGTGTTCCAAAATTGGTACTCAGCCAACCCACTAAAGGGTAAGCTATCAACCAGCATGCGTGTGAAAAAGCGAACTGCGCGGCAAATAATGAAGTTCTATTTTCACTAGATGCAGATTTACGAATTAACCGACCTGTAGGTGTTTGAGATACTGAGTAACCTATTCCCAAGACAAACCATAAAACTAATAGTCCGTTGTATGAGTTAATAAAAAACCCACTGAATAAGCCAACGACTAATACAGCTGTGCCGCTCAGCATCACAGCTCGATCGTTAAATTTATCCAGAACATTAGGCAATATAAATGCCGAGAGCATAGACCCTAAGCCAAACAAGCCAAAGGCCCAAGTGGAGGCATGTTCATTTAGCTTAAAGGTTGATTGAACGAGTACAACCGTATTTACAATCACTACAGCACTGGCTGACGCAATCGCAAGGTTTAACGCTAGGAGTGCCTTTAAACGCGGAGTATTAAAATAAATTTTTGTCCCCTGCTTTATTCTGTAATACACCCCTTTAAATACAGGTACTTTAGCAGCAGGCAATTTTGCACTGACAACAAAAAGTGCTGAACCAATAAAGCCAATGACTGTGCCTAAAAATAGATTGTGATAGCTTATAAATCCAAGTAAAAATCCTGCCAACATTGGGCTAATAATATTCTCTAAATCATAAGCCAAACGAGAAAGAGACAAGGCATTGGTATAATCTTTTTCTTCAGGCAATACATCAGGAATCATGGCCTGAAAAGTAGGTGTGAATGCAGCTGATGCAGATTGCAGAATAAAAATTAGAATATAGATTTGCCAAATTTGGGTCACAAAAGGCAGGCATAAAGCAGTTAAAGCACGGATGATATCCAACCCCACTAAAACTTTTTTACGTGGCAGCCTTTCTGCAAATGCTGAAGCAATAGGTGCTACCCCAATATAAGCAATCATCTTTATCGCCAATGCTATGCCTAAGACCTGAGCAGCCTCCCCTTTAGCAATATCATACGCCTGTAAAGCCAAAGCAATCGTAATCAGCCCAGTTCCAATAAGCGCAATGACTTGAGCTAAGAACAAATGCCTATACGTTGTATTTTTTAAAACTTCTAGCATTTTTGGGCCCCCTTTTAGAACCTATTTTTTATTTCAAAAATCAATGCCAATTAAAATCTCCTTGGATTTTATTCCAAGGAGATTTTTTTAAAGCTTAAAAGACTTTCTTCATATCACTGAATTGGCCTTCAACTTCCAATGTCACTGAAACAGGACTTTCAGTTCTATTACGCCAGAACCAGCCGTGTTTACCATCAAAAGCTGCTGTTAATGTACCTGTTTGCTGAGTTTCATTACGTCCTTTGCCATAACCATGGTAAAAGCCCTTAGGAGCGCTCACTGGATCACCATGCGTGTCATAATTTAGACCACCGCCTGATGTTGTCCATTTAAAATTCACGCTAGCACTTTCCGGCATCGCCAACTTAATTTCAGTGGCTTGTCCGGGCTTCAACTCAACTGTCATCTGTTGCTTTTGAATTGCAGGCATTAGCATTTTTTCTGCTTCACCAATTGGCATAGATGATTGAATATTAGGGTCACTTGCAGCTTCACTCGATATCGTGTTTGAAACTGCCTCTCCCATACCATTTTCAGACTCTTGAGCCAAAGATTGCTTAATTTCACCCATCGTTGTTAAGCCTAGAACTTTACCAACCCCAGTAGGATCAATATTGTATTCAGCTGGCATAACAACTGTAACTAAGACAACTGCAGCACTCACTGCAGCGATAATGGTTGATTTAACAAGTTTCTTTGCAGAAGGTAATTCAACATCTTGTGGAATTTGAGCGTTGTACATATTTGAAAATCCTTATTGAGTAACGAAGCCAGTAAGCTGAAAGCCCACAAGTAAAAAGCCAAGGAACATTAAAAAAACGTTGCTTTGATAAGCTGTTTTGAAGAAATACGGCGTTTTTCGCCACATTGTCATCAACAGCAAAATCATCGCTAAAGCCATAAATTGACCAAACTCTACCCCGACATTAAATGCAATGAGGTTTGCCAATAGACCATCTGCCGAAACTTCATACTCTTGAATTTTTACCGCTAAACCGAAGCCATGAATCAGACCAAAAATTAACGTCGCTGCTTTAGTGTTGGGCTGGAAACCAAACCAACGCTGATATGCACCTAAATTATCCAAAGCTTTATAAACAATAGAAAAACCAATAATTGCATCAATAATGTATGCATTCATGGAAATGTTGTAATACACCCCAATCAGCATTGTCACAGAGTGACCAATCGCAAAAAGGCTGACATATAAGCCAATATCTTTCATGCGATATAAGAAAAAGATAATCCCGACGAGGAACAGCAAATGGTCATAACCTGTAACCATGTGCTTTGCACCAAGGTAAATAAAGGGAATGATGTGTACCCCATAAATTTCTTGAATATAGCCTTTGTCACCTTCTGCCACGCCATGGGCAAAAAGTGCAGGACTCATCAAAACAGCACTTAAAGTAATCAATAACTTTAAAAATGCCTTGAGTCTCACCCATTGTGGAAAAATAAATTGCATGTAAATCAAACTCCAAAGTTAACTAAAAAGAAAAGTTTCTAGCGATGTTTTGGGAGGTTTGAAAATACGACTGATCATGAGATAGAGATAATTTTTCACTCTATCCAGGATCAAAATAAAGGCTAAAGTAAATAACAAAGTCATCGATTGACCAGACTGATATTCACCAAAATGCTCATGAAAATTATCATGATGAATATGGTTTTGCTTTTGATGCACATCATGAAAATGTACACTTTCAAACTCATAAACCGCATGTTCTTGGTATGCAGTCTCTGCATTGTGCGTATTAAAATGCAGGCATAGTGCAAGACTGATGATGCAGACGAACCACATCATCAAATTTCTAAACTTTCTATCTCTCACTATGCCTATCATTGTTTCACCTAGGCTTCTTGCTGCTCAGAAAAATCATCTGATTGCTTTTTACGTCCTTGGTTAAACCAAACGTATAGCGTAGGCAAAATAATCAACGTCAATAAGGTCGAAGATAAGATTCCGCCAATCACAACAGTCGCAATTGGTCGTTGCACTTCAGAGCCAATCCCAACATTCAATGCCATAGGGATGAAACCTAAAGATGCCACTAAAGCCGTAATTAATACTGGGCGAAGTCGTTCCAATGCACCGTGTCTAACAGCTTCGAGTAGTCCTTCACCTTGATCTCTAAATCTCTGGATTGCAGACACTAGAACTAAGCCATTCAGTACAGCTACACCCGACAGTGCAATAAAACCAACGGCTGCAGAGATAGAGAATGGGATATCACGTAAGGCTAAGGCAATCACACCGCCCGTTAAGGCAAATGGCACACCCGTAAAGACCAGCACGCTATTTCTGACATTTCCTAATGCCATATAGATCATGGCAAAAATTAAGATCAAAGCGAGAGGTACAACAATCATTAGACGATTTGAAGCTGATTCCATTTGTTCAAATGTACCGCCCCATGTCAGCCAATAGCCTTCAGGTAATTTAAAGTCAGCATTCAACTTAGTCTGTGCTTCTTCGATATAGCTACCAATATCTGTACCACGGACGTTCGCTGTAATCACAATTCGGCGTTTACCGTTTTCACGTGAAATTTGGTTTGGACCCTGAACATTTTTCAATTCGATCAGTTCAGATAAAAGTACGCTTGAACCATCAGGCAAATTCACTGGAACTTGATAAAGCTTTTCTAAATCCGTAACAGAGTTTTGGTCCATTCGAACCACAATATCGAACTTACGATCTCCCTCAAAAACCTTACCTGCTGTTTGCCCCGTAATCAGACTGGATACTTGCTTTTGTACATCTTCAGCATCAAGACCGTAGTTGGCGATCATGTCTTTTTTAAGTTCAACAGAGACCATTGGAAGCCCACTCATCTGTTCAACTTTTAAGTCGGCTGTTCCATTCACACCTTCTAAAATTTTCGCTGCAGCATTTGCAGATTCAAGCAACTGATCTAAATCATCACCATAAATCTTCACTGCAACATCTGTACGGACACCTGAAATCAGTTCGTTAAAACGCATTTGAATCGGCTGAGTGAACTCATAGTTGTTGCCATAAACGCCTTTTGCCACACGTTCAATATCGGCAACGATAGCTGATTTTTCCTTGTCAGGATTCGGCCATTCGCTACGTGGTTTCAATATCACAAAATTATCAGCGACGTTTGGTGGAACTGGGTCAGTCGCAATTTCAGCTGTCCCCACTTTGGCAAACATGGTTTTCACTTCAGGAATTTTGACGATTTCTTTTTCAAGCGCATACTGCATTTCAACAGCTTGAGTTAAAGAAGTTCCAGGAATTCGAAGTGCATGTAATGCCACATCACCTTCATCTAATGAGGGAATAAATTCGGAACCTAAACGAGTTGAAAGACTCGCACTGAATACAAAGAAAATTGCTACGAACGCGATCAGCTTATAACGATGACTCAAAGACCAATCTAAAATTGGGCTATAAACTTTCTTAATGAAATGAACAATCTTCGATTCCTCTTCCTTAATTTCGCCTGTCGTGACCAAAGCCACCATTGCAGGAACAAAAGTAATCGAAAGAACCATTGCAGCCACGAGAGCCATAACAACTGTAGCTGCCATCGGTGTAAACATCTTGCCTTCAACACCAGTAAGCGTCATGACAGGCAGATACACTAAGATAATGATCAATTGACCATAAAGAATCGCTTTTCGAGATTCTCTAGTTGCTTCAAATACGGTAATAAAACGTTCTTTACGCGTCAGAATCCGACCCAACTCTTTTTGCTTCATCGCTAATTTTGCAAGTGAAGCTTCAACAATAACGACAGCACCATCGACAATGATCCCGAAATCTAGCGCCCCTAAACTCATTAAGTTTGCACTTATTCGTTGATTCACCATGCCAGTAATGGTCATGAGCATAGATAAAGGAATCACCATCGCAGTGATGAGCGCTGCACGGAAATGTCCAAGGAATAAGAAGAGAACAACAATAACGAGGATTGCACCTTCAAGAAGGTTTTTCTTTACTGTGTCTATCGTTGCATCAACCAAAGTTGTACGGTTATAAACGGCTTTCGCCTCAACACCGTCTGGCAATGACTCTTGGACTTTTTGTAACTTTTGATCTACTGCGTGAGCAACATTTCGCGAGTTTTCACCAATCAGCATAAATGCAGTACCTAGGACAATTTCTTGCCCATCTTTAGTTGCTGCACCTGTACGTAGCTCGTGACCAATTGATATTTTTGCCACATCCTTCAATCGAAGAATGTAACCGCTACTTGCCGTAATCGGGATATTTTGAATTTGCTCAATTGAGTTAATTTGAGAATCCGAGCGAATCAAATACTGCTCACCATTCTTCTCAATATAACCAGACCCTTTGTTCATGCTATTTTTAGAAATAGCATCCAAGATATCCTGCTGATCTAAGCCAATGCTGCGTAAATATGCATAATCCGGCTGTACCACGAATTGTTTTAAATAACCGCCAATGGTATTGATTTCATTCACACCTTCAACATTTCGAAGCTGTGGTTTAATCACCCAATCTTGCAAGGTTCTTAATTCAGTCGGTGATAATGGGTTTGGATTATCTTTTGCGTTCTCAACGGTGTACATAAAGATTTCGCCAAGCCCTGTTGAAACAGGTCCCATTGAAGTCGATATGCCACCCGGAAGTGTTGATGTGACTCCTTGCAACTTTTCATTCACAAGTTGTCGAGCAAAATAGATATCCGTGCCTTCCTTGAAAATCGCCGTAACCTGAGATAAACCATATCTCGATACAGAACGTGTGTATTCCAGATTAGGAATACCAGCCAAAGCCGTTTCAATTGGATAGGTCACTTGTGACTCCATCTCCATTGGAGATAAGCCTTGCGCTTCACTATTGATTTGGACTTGTACATTGGTAATGTCAGGTACAGCATCAATCGGCAGTTTAAAATAGTTATAAACGCCAAATGCACCGATAAACAGAAAGACAATCAGTACAAGCCATCGATTCTTGATCGAGAGCTTAACAATTTGATCAAACATAGTCGCTACCCCTTAGTGATCATGAGTAGCGCCAGATTTACCCAGCTCTGCTTTTAATAAATAGGAATTGCCTGCTGCATACACCTGACCTGCTTTAAGACCAGATTTCACCTCAACAAAACCGTTATATTTATCGCCTAGTTCTAAAGGACGTGCTTCAAAGTCATTTCCTACACGGATAAATACCACATCCCAATCACGGAAGTTTTGTAATGCATCTTCACGCACAACCATGGCTTTCGTGCTTTGATTTTCAAATATTTGTGCGGTAACAAGCTGACCAGAACGCCATTTAAATTGGTTCGCAATTTCAATAAAGACTTGAGCAGTACGTGTTTTCGGATCAATCACATCACTAATGTATTTAATCTTACCCAGTGCTTCCTCCGTACTTTCCTGTACTTGAGGTTTAACGGTTACTTTTGCATTTGGATTAATTGCATTCAGCTTATCAGCCGGCACATTGACCACTGCAAGCAACTGTGAAGTATTGGCAATTTTAAAGAGTGGTGAAGCTGGTGTTACATTTGAACCAACCGCAGCAAGCACTTGTAAAACTGTGCCCGACATTGCTGCTCTTACCTCAATCGTTCCATTACCTGAACCACCGTAAGAGCTGATTAAGCTATTCAGCTCATTAGCACGAGTCTGTGCATCATCGTATTCACGTTTTGCATTGATATAGTCAATTTCAGGCGATACACGTTTTTGAAATAATGCGCGTTCCTGTTCCATTTTTTTGCGAGAAAACTGCAAATTATCCAAAGCAATAGATCGGTCAGCATTTAAACGGATCAGATCTTGGCTTTGAACAGTCGCTAACAGATCACCTTGGCTGACTTTATCACCAATCGTTCGATAAGTTTTGATTAGTGTTCCGCTTGCTTTAGGTGTAATAAAACTTTCAAAATTATCGGGAAATTTAAGCTCGCCTTTGAGCTCAAGCGCATTCTCAAAAGTCATAGGTTCAACTTTAAGAAGTTCTAAACCGCTGCTTTTGATACTGCTATCCAGCATCGTTACACGGCCTTCTTTGGTATCCCATTTCCAGCTGTGTTTCTTGCCTTGATAATCAACATTTATCACCATCAAGAACGAATGCGGTTCATAAACAATTTCATCGCCAATCAAGTAATCACTTTCAGGTTTGAAGCGAATGGTTTGCTCAGCATCTAAACGCTTAATAAAAATATTCGCGTTAATCTCACTCGGCTTTAAAGGCTGATCTTTGTAGTAGCCATAGACACGTAAATGCGGCTCTACACCTTCTTCAAAAATTTTTACCTCTGCCGAAAAGTCTCCATCACGATATAAGCGACCACCATGTGGACCTTTTTCATCACCTGCGACAGCAGCTTTTTCTTCGATAGCTTCACCATGTGCTGAAGACGTCTGTGATTTGTTTCCTGTTTTATACCAAGCCAGAGCACACAACATGACAAGTAAAGCTATAACGCCTGTAGCAATTACTGTATTCTTTGGTTTATTCATATTCTCTGCCCTTATTCTTGATCTAAATTCGTTACATAATTTCGTTCAACTTCTGCAATCTGATTTTGCAAAGCCAACCACAGATCAAATCGAGCGAGATGTTTGTCTAACCAAACTTGTTTAATGCTATTAAATTCCAATAATGAAATTTTTCCTGCCTGATAACCCATTTCTGCAATGCGTAAACTTTCTTTTGTTGCAGGTAAAACAGATTGGTCATATTGCTTGATTGCATCAATCAAACTGGATACCTCAATAGATTTGTTATCCAATTCAATCTTTGAATTTCGATTGATTAATTCTGAACGAGTTTCAGCATTGGTTTGCTGTGCTTGAGCGAGTGCAATATTTCCACTGTTGCGATTGAATATCGAAAGCGGAATAGAAGTGGAAACCAAAAAAACTTTGTCATCTGTTTCTTGATAATTACGTACACCAACGCCAAGCGTGATATCAGGAACCGCTTCTTTTCTTGCTAATTCAAATTGAGTTTTTGCCTGCTGCTTTTTTAGTAAAGCCTGCTTTTCAGATAAGCTAACCTTGTCAGTGAAGTTAATCGTTAAAGGAACATCTATAGCATTGGCTGGCAAATCAAAAGCAAATTTTGAACAGAGATTTTTCTGAAACTGAACCTTTTTCAGCTCATTTTGATAACGTAACTTGGACTCAGCAGATAAAGCTGAATTAAGCTGAACATCAGATGGAATCACACGTCCATACTTTAGCTTTTCATTTAGAACTGTTGCTTGTCTTGCACTCAGCTTGCTCTCTGCAGCATAAATTTCTGCTCGCTGAGCAGCTGCATACCAATTAGACATACAGATTCGAAAATCAGCTTTTAACTCTGCTTGTCGTTGAGTAATCTCAAATTGGTTATTATTTCCTTGCAAACCTGCCAATTGCTTACGCAAAGCGAGTTTATTATTCAACGGAATTTCTTGGGACAAACCCATGAATGCAGTTGGGCCATCCAAATCTTTCAGCTTAGAATTACCCAAATTATCCAATTCGACATTGAAAGTTGGATTGTTCATCCGACCAGCATATTTTTGATTTACATCATAAGCTTGCTGAGATTGCTGCAAACTTTTTAGAACTGAATCATTTGCAATAGCTTGCTGCTGTAACTGTGCATAATTTGTTCCTGCTAATAACTGAGGAGCAATGATGACTAAGCCACAGGCGAAAATTACCTGACTTTTTTTAGACATGACTATACCTATACAAAAAATGAAAAATATTTTTGTATAGTTAAATCAATCCCTTAGAACAATGAGAGTTTTGGTAAATGCGTAGGTATTACAAAGAAAGGGAATCCTTTTCCTAAGCTTAAAAGAACGAATTGGGCGTTCAAATAAACCTAAAAATAAGAGGATTAAAGGTAAAGCAAAACTAAGGAAAAAGACTGGATCAATTGAGAAATGATCATCAGCTTGAATTGGTTTTACTGAATGATGAAATGCGGGTTCATCATAACTTGTCCAGTTATGATTTTTTTTATCTTGATCTGCTGTATTCAGAACTTCATCATGATGAACTAATGACCATTGGCTAGAATCTTCTGTTTCTACAGAAATACTCAGTTCATGATGATGATCTAGATTTTTTGCTATTACAGGCGCCCACGTATAAATCCCCGTCGTTGTTATAGCAAACAAAAACAGGACTGATACGAGAATAAGCTTAAAAAACTTATTAGCCAACATAGCAAGTCAGATCAAAATGAAACGTGAAAAGAATACTGAATAGCTTCTAGGAAGTAAATCCTATATGAAAATATATCTCAAATTTACAAGCTATCTCTTTATCAATGGATAGCTTATGGGAAATGAAGCTTTATTTAGTTATTTTCTGGAACTGTACTAAAAGGATTTAAGCTGTACCTAGTTTGAGCTAGTACAAAGTAAGCTTACTTATCTTAGAGGTGGTGGCAATTGAACTCATCCAAAATCTCCAATGAAATCTAGTCATTAAATGTGTGATTCATAGACATCATTTCAATATAATTGGTGTCTATGAACAGAGAAATTCAACAAAGACTCGTATGGGTTAAATTATTTGAAGAGACCAATGATGCTGGCCTAGTCTGTCGGAGATGTGGCATTTCTAGACCAACATTACGCAAGTGGTGGAAACGATATTCTGAGCAAGGTATTGATGGATTAAGTAGTCAGAGTAAACGCCCATTAAAATCTCCAAATACTAAAATCAATGCTGAGCTAGAGGCCTTAATATTGGAAATGCGCTCGGCTAAAATCTGGGTGCTCGACGTTTGCAAACAGAATTGATGAGAAGGATAATCTGCGCAATGTAGAGCATCAAGCAAGTGCAGGACTCTGATATAAATTTTCAGCGTCGTACAGGTGCTCCATCAAACCATTTAAAACCTTTGGGGTAGATGCAGATTCTATTCGCAAGTCCATGCCTTCCTGTTTGATTTTCAGGCATGCTATTTAATGCACTCAGCGGACATTGGACGTCTTCTTGAATAATTCGATCAATCCGAAACATCTGTTCAGCATCAACCACACTATTTTGATCTGTCAGACTAAGGCAACTGCAGGTACCCATATAATTCGTGACCTGGGCCCAGCAACGCTCTATGACACTGCAATAAAATAATGGATCAGCATAGAGTGATCGGTTAAAGCTCAGA
>NZ_KZ268712.1 GCF_002233755.1 Acinetobacter piscicola
TAAAGTGAAAACAAGTTCAATAGCCCCTTCATCATCTAGATATTTTACTTGCTGAATCCATCTACTTTTGACTAATTTCCCATCTTCATCAAAGAAGCTAAATCTTCTGTTAAATAAAGAATCCTCTGCTTCTTTCATTCTCTGATAAGCATTTTGCCTTGTTGTCCCAAAAACTTCAGCATATCTCAAAGCATCTATTCGTAAAGGAGTATCTGTACTTAGTCCAGTACCCGTATGTCTAGCATCAACAATGGCTAATTGAACAATATGAAACTCTGATAAAGNCCTCTGCTTCTTTCATTCTCTGATAAGCATTTTGCCTTGTTGTCCCAAAAACTTCAGCATATCTCAAAGCATCTATTCGTAAAGGAGTATCTGTACTTAGTCCAGTACCCGTATGTCTAGCATCAACAATGGCTAATTGAACAATATGAAACTCTGATAAAGATAGGGTTTGAAAAGCTTGGTTTAACCGATTGGTTTTTACAACTAATTCTTTTGACATAGACTCAATTGAAATATTTTTATACCCACAGATTATAACAATGTGGGTGTAACTGCAACTGTGTAGTTAAGGGTGTAATTAGGAGGGTAACTAAACGTGGGGGAATGGGTAACTAAACGTGGGGGAATGGGTAACTAAACGTGGGGGAATGGGTAACTAAACGTGGGGGAATGCAAAGGTTAGTTATTGAAATTTAATAATTAAAACTAAGTTAAAAACATTTAAAAACTTTAAAAATAATTAAAAGCCCAGTGCATGAAAAATTGCCCTTGGTTTTCGCTACGCTCAAACTCTATTGAATCTCGCTTTCGCTCGATTCAGGGGGCAATTTTTTGGTCAATGTTTCCGTGAGTTTTAAAAAAAGCAAAAGCAACTCGGAATTCGCTTCGCTCATGGTACTTTTTTGCTCGCTCCGCTCGGCCTAGATTCAAAATTTTACATGTGATCTAAGTTTTTCAAGGATCTAAAACTGTAAAAAACAGTTTTTCAGGGAGCCTAGGCGCAACTTTTCATAGTTCGCTCGTAGACACTCGCTCTATAAATACTGATTAAACGCTCGTATTCGCAATTTTTAGCCTGTTTACAGATTTTTATGATGTCAGGTAGCCTTTTTGTGAAAAGTGGCTTAAAACGAAAATCAGCGCCAAATAGGAAAGCCCTGTCTACTGAAGTAGAACAGGGCTCATATTGGAGTTTCACGTTACCGCCTAACGCCAATAGAACGTATTGGTACGTTTTCACAGTTATCAACTTGTGACATTCTCTTTGCATAACAAAGGAAGCGAATCTCAAACCGTTCAGACAGCTTATGCCCGACTGTCATCACCACTAAGTTTAAGACAAACTTCGGTTGTGTTTTAGTTCCACAACTACGACTTTCTAATACCACTTTTCCGCTAGTTACGAAGCAATATGTTTTCCATCACCGCTAAGTACAGGTCCGCTAATATTCAACCATCAAATTCAATCGTCACCGCTAAGTCACATTTGGACCGCTAGATGAAAATTCAGGAAAGAATACATCACTGCTAAAACACTATTCCGCTAGTAAAACAACTTGACTGCTTCATAACGTCACCGCTAAAAAAAATAGCTAGTAGCGATTAATTCAACTTTAAAGTTTGGATTAATAACTAAGATATTTGGTTGGCGTGAACCAACAACGGAGCCACCGTTCATGCTTCTTACTGAATAATCATCAAATATCACAACTACTAACAGCCACGTTAATAATTGAAATAATCATTTTGATTTTCTTCCACGCCAAAAAAGTTCGTACCATTTCATAGATACCGAGGCTGCCACACCTCACTTTAAAAACCCTTGTCAGTGGTTTTAAATATTTCCCGCATTGTCTTTCGCTTCATCACCGCTTACGTTTTTATTCGCTCGAAGTGACTGGATCTGTATCAAGGTTCGATACAGAATCTACTCAACAATTCTCCCTCTCTCATTAATCAAAACTTATTCCCCACTCAAGGCAGGTTTTCGCTTCAAAAGTCTATATCAAGGAGCCACCTTGTATAATGATCGACTTGAGAGATTCCCATATTAGTCATAATGGTCTTTGTTCATTAATAAAAGTAAACCAGTATTAATAAACGATCAGTACGCTTATCCACTCCACAAAATAACAGCGATTCCGTTGTTCTACGGTAAGAGTTCCAAAAACCCGTATTATTCACCGTTATTCGACTTCATTGTGGGTAAAGCACTTGACCTACGCAAAGCAACATCTTCGCTATGTTTAAATCACTAAAAAATAAAAAAGACCGCAATGAACTTAATCAATGCAGTCTTAATTTCTGAGTGACATAACGTTCTACGTGTCACCGTTACAGGCTTGAGCTATCCAGCGATCTCACCAACTAACCTGAAATGTCATCTCGACAAGTCATTCAAGTTAATCCTTGAGTACCGAAGTTTCCAGATTTCTCCTCAACTCCCTAATACCTCGCGATATTCTCAGCAGCCCACCTGTGCGCCATACATCATGCCCTTCGTAAAAATTGAAGCATGAAATAGGTGTTGTTAACGTAACTATCAATCCTTGAAGTTACTCACACTCTCCATTAGACAGGGTTTGATCTAGTCGCCTAGATTCCCGTTTCTATGTCGCCCAACTATTACATAGATTACATATTTACGACTGGTGAGCTTAAAAGCAGACCTGCGTTTATATGCAGTCAGGATTGGGTCAATAAGCGGAATTTCACCACCTAGTGCCCGTCATAGCCGCGCCAGCTAGATTTCTCACGCACGCAGCTTTGCGAGTTTTAGTATACGTTGGCTGACGTATACACATAAAACCGCAATGACAAGGGTCTAGAAAAATTCGGGACAGATACGAATCACATCGATCCCAAAAAATTCATATTTGGCAGGCACAGAATAAGCCACAAAAAACCTAAAAACAACTGTTTGCTCGGGTCCACAGGAACTCTTATTTACAGAAAACCCATCTTCGCTTAAAAAAAAACCATTTTTAGTGAAAAATGGTTTTGTGATTCTTTAAAATAAAAGATAGACTTTTATGCTTTCCGCAAAAAACGCAAGTTTTGGTTGATTTATGATCTACTACACAACAACAAAAACTGACTGCCTGCTCAGTATCATGCAATGCGTTTCCAATGGAAAAGCAAAGTTCTGGTTTTCTGATGTTGTGCCTTTTTCGAAGTTTCAAAACCTGATTCCGAAGCTCATTTTGGAATATGGTCTGGATATCGGTGAGCAAGCGCGTAAGAAAAAATCAGACTACGGGGAGCCAGTGTGGAGTCTTGTGATCAATTATGATCCGGCAAAAAGTGAGGTGTTCCAGTTCTGGTTATTCAGCACTGGTTATCGGGAAGCACGAAGAAGCAAGCTGACGCTACAAGAAATACTCGCTAAGAATTCGAGCATGCTACGCAAGCAAAAGTTGAATAGTATTTTGACGACTAAAAAAGAAAAACTACTACGCTTCGGTCCTTATGTACTTGGACAGTACATCGATTTTATGGATCTTAAACCACAGTTTTCTCGGGTCTATTATCATCCGGAACGCTTTGGCGTGATTTTTAATGTGCACGCGAAGCAGATGAAAACTATTGATAGCAACTGGAAGCACGTTTACCGCCTGTTTAACCCTTTTAATGCCTTTGAAGAAAAACGTTTTGCAAGTATTGAGCGGATTTTCGGATTTGCTTTTTTAGAGAATGAACATACGCATTGGAATCAAGCATCAGTGAGTGAATTCCTGTTGCGAAGATTTGGGATTCAGTTTGATCCTGAAGTCAGTTATAACGAGCGGTTGAAAGCGCTGACCGCTGCATTACGTGGCGTTCGTAAAAAGCATCTGGAGTTTTTTCAGCGGCATTCTCAAAAAAAGATCAGATTCACCTGGTATTTGTCAGAGGAGTTTATGCAATCAGCTACCTGGGAGTTGAATAAAAAACTTGATTTAATTTCTACTGAAAAGGCTGACCGTCTGAAAGAAGCCACCTTCAGGTTAAGTTCCAAGGGAAACTTTCATGGGACACGTCATCAAATCGGCACTTTGCAGGCCAGGATGAGATCAATCCTCAATGCTCGAGATCCAGCACAGAAGAAACTGAACCAGATGTATTTTCCCAAGAATCTTCACTATGTAAGATTCACAGCCAAAAAAAATTGCAATATGAAAGAGTTTGAACTGGCTTGTCGTAATGCAGATCAGATCTATTTGAACAAACAAAACAAGCAAAAAACTAAAGACTAAAGGTGAACTATGCCGAAATATCCTGATGATGATTATCTCAGCCGCCAAGAAATTGACGATTTGAGGAGTGAGGCCAAACACGCAGCAAAATATATGAAAGCTTTTTTCGATTTTAAGATTGAAGCCCGTTACTCATTTAGCGTGAAATGGTCCGCCGAAGATGGAGAGTTTGTTGGCCTTTGTGCCGAATTTCCTTCGCTGTCCTGGCTAGATCCGGACAGCGATAAAGCACGCTCAGGCATTGAAAGACTTGTCTTTGATGTATTACAAGACATGAGTTCCACTGGAGAAGCCATACCTTAATATTTTTGGAAAAATGCCTGATTCCGCTGGATGTATTCATTCAGATTATTTGAATCTAAGCCGAATATTTGAAGTTTTTTATCGACATATTTGAAAAAGAAGCAGTAAACAATGTGCATTATCCCAAGTGCCAACGCTTCCATTTTGATCACCGGTAATAGGGCATTGGGGTCTGTAAAGAGAATTTCTAATGTGAAATGATTAAAAAAATAGATAAAAAAAGTGATTAGAGTCAACAAAGTCAAAAGTGCATAAGATTTAGCACAAGTATTGCAGTACCTATTCATTTTTTCTAATTTCTGAAAAATTATATGATTCATTTGGTTCTCTGGCGCTAAATTTTTGAATGACGAACTCTCTACAGATTTTAAATATCCAGGATTAAAAATGGGTAGAAATTTTGTGTCGGATGATTGCTGGCTTCATAAAAAATTATCAAAATTATAGATAGTTAAATTGTTAGTAAAGTACTGAAATTAAATAAGATGGTTAATACCAACACACATCATAGCTACCTGATTAAGTCAAATTAGGTAGCTATGATGTGTGTTGCTAAGCTTTAAATTTTTTATAAAATATAAGTGTTTGATTTTAAATATTATTGTATTTATATGGCAAAAATAAAACCCAAACATTGATATTTATAAGTTATTGAAATTAAATATAAAACCTAGATCACACATAATACCTACCTTGCTGTGAAAAGAAGCTATTATGTGTGTCGATCAGAGCATTATATGTAGAAAGGTCTCTCGTTCTTTATTCAGTCTACCCGACTTGTAATATGATTCATATATCAGCTAATTGGGAGTGCGGTAATATGTCAACAGTAGATCTAATTGATGAAGATGACAATGAATCAGATATTGCTTCCGAAGCAGCTCACATACTCCAGAAGTGCTTTATTGAAGCAGCCCAGACTGGAACAGTACTTTATGTCGAAAATGATAATTTAATGAGTAGAACACTAAATGGTGTGCCAATTTTGGTTAAACACTTAGACGGCCGGAATCCTGACCTGGCTCAACGCTTTGCTAGTCGTGGAACTTTTAAAATTAAAAAATGTAAAGTAAGCCAAGATTGAAGCTAACTGGGACTTACAATTCAAATTTCGCATAAGAGATTTTATGTTAAATAATTTTAAGAGCATGCATAATTATTGAGATCCATTCTCTTTTTTTAATTGGTTTTTAATCCGAGGAGATAATATTTTTAATGTATCGATTAGGGGTTCTAAATTATAGATATTACGGCCTTTATATATTTTGTCTTCTCGATTCGTGCGCTGTCTAATGATTAAATTTTTTTCTTCTAAATCCAGTAGAATTCTTTGAACTGTTCGAGTCGAAACACCAATACGATAAGCTATAGCTTTTTGAGATGGATATGGAAATTTATCTTTTTCCCACCAATGGACTAACAAGTTAAGTAAAACATTAACCTCCATAGGAGTTAATTTTAACTCTGCCTGTGCAAAAATTAATGTGGATGGAAAAGGGATAAACCCTACAGCACTAGTTTCCTCTCCCCATTTATCTTTGAAAGCCGTTTTTTTCATTTTAAAACCTAATTTTAAGTTTAGTTATTAATCTTATTATATATTATATCTGTATATAGTGCGACATCTATGTCGTCATTGATAGCGACATAGATGTCGTAGTATATACAGACCTATAAGATGAATTCGATCTATCTTAATCTTCTATTTATAGGTTTCTATCATGCTAACGAGAACTGTTCATACTTTGCGTAGACGCACAGAGTTCGTTGACACTTTCAATATGATGCCAAATAAAACTATTGAAGTTAGACGACTCTCTCAACGTCGTGGTACACCGCATTACATTGTTGTGTATAAAGATATCATTGGCTCAAAAAATGATTGGGATGAAGTTGCGGTTATTACTGAAGTAAGTTGTATTAACAATATTTTAAACTTCGATGTTAAACCATCTAAGCAATATCCTGATTTAGTAAATCATGAAGATAGCTTAAAGGATAAAATTCGTAATATCATATCCTTATCTAGTGCTTGTACTGCTTAATTAGGACTTCTTTTGGCTCCAAATATCTACAATGGTGACTTCCATAAAACACTTTATGACGTGCAGGAAGTCATCCCTAAAACTACTGAAATTAATCAAAAAACTTTTATATCAAGAAACAGACTTTATAAGTTAACTGAATATCAAGTTGTAGGGTCTAGTTCATATAATGGATTTATTCAAATTGAGTTCTATAACTTTGGTGAAGGACTTAAAGATATATATTCTTATTTTGAGCAAAATGATTTTGATCCAGAAGAACAAAACATAAGAAATATCCTTTCACTCAAGTTGCCTTATACTTTAGAAATAGTTGCTCGTTATAGCTTTAAAAATTTGCGCTTATCCATAAATGGTAGTCGCAAGGACGGGAAGCAAATTAAAGGGGCATATGTTGATGATATTCATAACTCTTATGGTCTGACATCATATGCGTATAGATATTTATTGAATACTTACAATCTACTAATTAGTGATAATGAACAAACCTTAGATGGTTATGGATTATGGCTAAATAAAATTTCAGGATGGAGCCGTGTCTTAGTATATGACATTAAAACTGATGAAATAATTTGTGAGAACTTAAATCTATTATCTCCCAGCATATTTCCATGGAAATTACCTGATGAATTGGATGAAATAGAACACCCTTTAACCAAGCACAAAGAGTGTAAGTTTTATACTGTTTTATTTATTATGCAATAAAATCAATATTTTGAAAAAGCGTAGAGAGCTAATCTACGCTTTTTAATTCTTGTCACAGGTATTTTAAAAAGTAATTATTTAGACTCTTTTTTTATTAAAGAGCACAACTTTCCTACAATGGATTTAGAATAGATAACTATATTTTCAATATCATTATTGTTTATTTTTAGGTCGTCTCCTATAGCCCCACGACTTAAAGTCCCAGACTTCTTAAGATATGTTTCATTAATTATTCCATCATTATGCATAATGATGTCTCTAGCAGCTTTAAATTCTTTCCATTTTTCAAAATATTGTGTCAGTTTTTCATCAAATTCAATCGAAAAGACTTTCTGAATATATTCTATTTGTTTGTCTGGAGATGCATAAAAAACAGAAATTAAGTTGGATTCAATCACTTTTTTAATTACCGTTTGGTAATCGTTATTATCTAAAATATAGTTAACATCCATACTTTCTATAAATTTGATTTTATTCGTTTTTATTTTTATTCGTCTATTATCAATTAAAAGAATTCCTTGTAGTAAATCATAAAAAAAACTTTCCATCTGAGCGACTATGTAAGTAAATAACATATGAGATAAATCTCTGTCATAAGCTTCATCTAATACATTGATTAGCTTTTCCTTAGACCTAGCAATAGCCTTATGTTTCTTACCGTTCACTCCTAAAGATGGTACAAATATTCTTTTTTGATTTAAAAAATCATCATTTTTTCGAGCAGCATCTATTGCATCATGAGAAATAGAAAACCAAATATAGGTATTATTAATCTTACGTTGGTACTGGGTACGCAAGCCATTAACAAGGTTGGTAACCTTTTTATTAATCTCTATATTGGACATTTACAAGCTCTTATAAAATAATAACATTATATCAATTACCACTTCTCTATTTATAACTAAAATTTAGTTTTCCTAAAATTAACATAATACACCTTATACGAAATACTGTTTTTTATTCGATATAAATCATAAACTTATACTAAGACGTTCCAGGGTTCAGCGCACTGGAACGGCTTTTTTGTGACTATTCACGTTCCACGCCTATTCTTTGATCAATGTTTCACGGTTTTAATTAAATAAACTGAATAATTCAATCTGCACGATTTAAGCGATTATCTTGAATAAGATCATCCAATTTATCTTCTAAATCTTCAATCTTATATTTGAGCGATAAAATAGAATTTTTTAAACGCTCATTTTCAGGAGCATCAGGATTTTTTAATTGATTAAAAATTTCTAATAATTCGTTGCGATTAGTGCTTAACCTTTCAATGTCACTTTCAATAGCCATTCTTGGTGTCCACAGAGCAAGTAAACTTTGCTCATAGTCTTTGAGTTCTTGATGGCTCATTGCATCTAATTCAGCTCTAGTTTTCATGGTTTAAAATCCGTCTTGCTATGAAGAGCTTTAAAAATCCGCTTTGCTGTTTCCTCTCTTACACTTTTCGGATCTCGTAAGATGCCACTAATCCAAAGGGCAAAACTAGGATAGTCCTGGAAGTTACTTAGGTCTGATAGCTCAGAAAGTTTAGATAAAATAGCACTGTACTTGTTAATTTGAGCATCAGACAGGTTGCAGAATATATCTATTGTTTTTGGATCTCGCTCAGGAGCTATTAATTTTGGCTTAGATTTTTCTTTCACAGTGAACTTAAAGCCGACAACAGAACGTCCTTTTTTAACTGGACTATAGTCAACTGTTACATCGGTAAATTCATTAATTTCATCTAATGAGCTCTTCAAAACTCTTCGTTTTAAGTTCCTCAAATCTCTATAAGATTCTGGTAAACCAAACTCTG
This sequence comes from Acinetobacter piscicola, assembly GCF_002233755.1. Lineage (GTDB taxonomy): Bacteria > Pseudomonadota > Gammaproteobacteria > Pseudomonadales > Moraxellaceae > Acinetobacter > Acinetobacter piscicola. Next base: position 9,099 of record NZ_KZ268712.1, read on the forward strand.
TAAACATTTCATCTAGCGTTAATTCAAAGCCATTTTTTGCCTGATTTTTTTTCGCTAAATGGTAAAAGTCTATTGAGTAGTCTTTTTTTAATTTTAGAACTACATCTTTTTTATAACGAGTGTATGGATTGTATTTATCTAAAATTTTCAACATCACCAAAACAATAGATGTAAACCTTAAAGATATCCCTGCATCTTCATAAGTAGCATCAATTACCCAGTTAGAGTAGACCTTTTTCCCCCTATCATTAACGTATGAAAAGGACCGATCTACTAGTTTTTTTGACGCATTTTCAATTTGTTTATAAGCAGAATTGACTTTGATACCACAGTCATCAGCAAATTGTTGAGCAGATATTAAGATTTGATCTTGTTCACTTGCATCGATATTTCTAGCAATCGGAGAAGCCATAATTAAAATTCTTTTTTCATCTACAGACATGCTTTTAAAGCATTCAGTAACTTTGTTTTGAATAGCCATTGTTGTTACTGGATAAGATTTATCATAACTATTTTCTTTATTCATTCAGATATCAAACCTTATAAAAAATGAACATGATTTTTGTACCCTTATGAGAAAACAATGTACACCAATAAACATAAGGGTACAATAATTTATTTGTACCCTTTATCATGCTATTTGTACCCTTTAATCATGCTATTTGTACCCTTTTAAACGATAAAATCATGCTATTTGTACCCTTTATCATGCTATTTGTACCCTTTTAACGCTTGAAACTATTGCTGCATAAGGTTTTCAGAGGGTCTAAAAGCTTTTAAAAGCTTTTTAAAAGAATAAAAGGGAATTTATTTCCAAAGTGAGTTATTAAAACTGCCCTTGGTACTCGCTAAAGCTCGTACTCTATTGAAGCTCGTTTCACTCGCTTCGTGGGGGCAGTTTTTTGCATATATGATCAAGGATTCAAAAAGCAAAACATGAATAATGCATTCGCTATGCTCATGCTTTTTGACGAGCAAAAGCATCAATACTTCGCTCGTAGACACTCGCTAATCACTGTCCCCAGTAATTCAATAAAAAACGGTTTTTCAGAGGGGGAATAAGCAACCTTTCGTTGTGTCGCTCGTAGACACTCGCTAAAAGGCTCTCATTTGCGTTCTAAGCGATTTTATTTTTATCAACTATAGTTTTACTGTATTTCTATCAAAAGTCGCTAAAACCCCCGTTTTTTTGCGCTTAAATGGGATTGCTAAGGCGTGTAGTCATGGTTATTGTCATTTTCTGGCTTTTTAGGCTCATTTCTCTGCTGTTTTTCTTGTTCTTGGCGTCTTAAAAATGCCAAATGTTCTTGTTGCTCTCGTTCTTGTGCATAGCGTTGTTCTTGTTGCTCTCGTTCTTTACGTAACTGCTGTTCTCTAGATTCACGATCTTTTCGGTCGTTTTCGAGCTGTATTGCTATTTTTTGGGAAAACTCTTGCTGCGCTTCGGTCTCAATTTTTTTTGTAAAAGCCGCATGCAATTCTTGGATTTTTAGATCTTCCATTTCTTCTGCATATAGTCGCTTTTGTTTTTCACCATTTTGAGGACTAAAGTATTTATTTCCATAGTTATCTTCTTCAAATATATAACTATTTATGATCTCCAGTCTTTGATCGCGTACATACTCTTGATACTCAGTTTCTCTGCGTGATATTTCAGAAATTTGATGATCTATATTTGAAATTTGATCATTAAGTTTTCGTTGTTTAACAGTGATGTTCGGTTCGTCAAGTTTTGCAAAAGACTTTTTAGGCTGGAGCAGCTGATTTTCTTCTGTCCATTTATTTAAATGATCAGAATATCTCTCTTTTTTTTCTATTTCACTAAGACCAGAAATATGCTTTTGGATGTCTAGTTGGGTGTTGTGTTGGTCGATCAGGTCATTTATTTGATTGATCCATTTTGTTTTAAAAAATAAAGGCTCTTTTTTGCGTAGTTCTGATATTGCAGAACTCATCGTGTCTAATTTTGTTGTTAATTTTGATAATTCTTCATTTTGGAATTCATAAAGTTTCTGAGAAGTTTTTTCTGAATACTCAGCTTGAGAGTATTGAAACTGAAGCTCACTTCGTACTTTTTGAACAAGATCCTCAGATACTTTGATGTTTTCATCCAGTGCGATGACCTTTTTGATTTTTAAATTACGTAGCTTAATTTCATCATTTTTCAGACTAATTTCTGTAAATATCCCTCGTCTCCGGAGGTATGTCGCTTGAGGACCTTCGTGCTGAGTTGCTTCTAGGTCACTTTCCTGGTCTTCATAACTTCTGTGATCGACACGTTCATCAAATCCATTTTGTTCCAGGTGATGATTGCATAACTCTGCAAATGATTCTCTCCAGTGGCTTACAGTTTCTGTGCCATTGTCACGACTGAAGTCCCTATATTTTTTTGCTGAAAAGCCACCCTGCTCATTAATACTTCGGGTTGTGAACATGATGTGTGCATGGTAGTTGCGTTCATCACTTCCACTGTCTGTATGAGGTGCATGAATAGCAGCATCAACGATGACACCGTATTTTTTAACGAGGTTTCGGCAAAGTTCATTGAGCATATTTTCACGCTGTTCAGCGTTTAACTCACTGGGAAATGCAATCTCAAACTCTCTTGCAAGTAATGCATCTTTTCTACGTTCAACCTTTTCGACTTCATTCCAAAGTGTTTGGCGCTTGAGTAACTCAGTATTTGTATTTTCAGGTGCATAGATTTTTGTAAATTCGACACCAGTTTTTCTTGTGTAGTCTTGTTCTTTTCCATAAAAATCGCATACCAATTTTTCACTTGAACGATATGCAGCACAAGCAACGGCCGATCGTCCATTACCTCTACTAATCGTTTTAACTGAAAAATGATATATCGCCATTTTGCTTTTGCTCTTTATTTCGATTTATCGAAATTACCAACATGTATATGTTGGTCAGGGGATTACAAAGGGGATTTACCCCTTGTCGCACCATTGGATGAAATCCAATGGCTAAGTGCGCCCTTCGGGAAAACCACGATAGCATGGGCTGTCTTGAATTTCAATTCAAACAGACCTATGCTTGAGGGGGATTCCTTGAGATGGTGATGGTATGAGTGTTGAAACTTTAGAGCAAAAAATTGCAAAGCAAGAAGAACGATTAAGACAACTAAAAGCACAAAAACAAGCTATTGCTGCTCGTGAAAAAAAGAAAGTTTCTGATCAGCAACGTAAAGATGATACGAGACGTAAAATTCTACTGGGAGCTTGGGCTTTAAATAAATTAAAAAATGATGAATCGTTTAAACAGCAATTAGCCGATTTTGAGCAATTTTTAAATACGGAAAATAAGACCGAAGAAAATAAGCAGAAAGATAAAGATCTTTTTAATGGATTTATTTGGGATAAGACCTAATGTTATTCACCAATTAAAATGTCT
>NZ_NIFO01000043.1 GCF_002233755.1 Acinetobacter piscicola
GCTGTGTGTCGTTGCTGGCAACCGGGGCGGTGCTTGGCGACGGGGTAGGCTTGGGCTCAGGCGTGTTGGTAGGGCTATCGTCATCGCCACTAAATAGCACAGGGAGTACGCCCAGCCCTAACCACCAAGGCATACCTGTGCCATGAGGTAAGGCAACCCACCAAGGGGCAACCAAATGCTCACCGCCCAATGCTTGACCTTCTACTTTGCCTTCTACTAGTTGGGTGACGTATTCACTAACTTCCCCTGTATCGGGGATATAGTAGTAGTACTGCCCATCTTCAGCAATCCCGATGAGCGCGTGGTCTTCATTGTCATAAAACCCTTCAATGATGAGATCCGTTTCTTTGCCATCTCGTTCAAAAGAGAGGTGTAAATCTTTGCCTGAGCGTTTGGTGATGATATGGTTTGGGGCACGTCCGATGGATTGGTCAAAGAATTCGTAGTTGATGCCTTTTTCTGCTTTGATGATGGTTGGCTGTCCATCGTTGGTGACAACAGCTAATTCTTTGGTGATTTTTTTGGTGTTATAGGCTTTTACATTGATAGTTTTCATAAGATATCCCACAGATTCATTGATGCATTAATTGGCTTGAAATACGGCAACCACGCGGCGGTTTTGTTGGCGACCTTCGGCGGTGGCATTTGTGGCGATAGGTCTTGATTCCCCATAGCCAATAGCGTTTAGGCGACTGCTTTCAATATCAAATTTATCAATTAATATTTGCTTAACGGCATCTACCCTTCTTTGTGATAGTTTTAAGTTGTAACTGTCACTGGCATTGCTGTCGGTGTGTCCTTCAATGGTGGCGCTCACTTCTGGGTGGCGTGCCATGAAGTCGGCAACGCGTTTGACTTCTGGGTAGTAGTTGGGTTTGACCAGTGATTTGTCGTTGTCAAATAGGACTTTGAGTTCAATTGATTCATACTGAATAGGTGCAGGTGCAGGTGCAGGTGCAGGTGCTACCGCGACAGGTTTTGGTGCAGCTGGCTGTATCACAGGACAGTTGGGTACCACGCGGGTGATTTGGTGGGTTTGGTAAGGCATGTTTTTAAGCGCTGCCATGGCAGTGTTTTGGCTGATTGGGCTTACGGTAGCGTTACCCTGTGTATCAACATCTATTTCAAAAAAGTAGGTGGTGTTGGCGCTGAGTTGGTAGAGTCTGGCGTTTTTGAGCAGGTCGTTGTTTTTGTGCCCAGTGATTTCAGCGCTGATTTGGTTGCTGCCCACACAGGTGTAGATTTGGCTGTAGTTGTTAGGCTGTAAGCTGACTTGAAAACGGTCGTTGATGGCGACGTTGGCGCTGGTTTGTAGTCCGTCTTTGTCAAGTTTGCGTAAAAATACCACACTGGCGGTGTTGTCAGGAATGGCTTGGTTGAGGCGGTCTTTGGCTGCAATGTTGTCTACTTTATGCCAGTGGACTTGGTTGACGGCTTTGTGGTTAGCTTCATCAATGATACGTGCGGCTTGAGCTTGACTGACCATGCCGCTGGCTAGTAATAAGGTGAGGGTTACCGGTCTTAAGATGGTCATGTGTTACTCCTAGTATCATAAATATGGGATATCTAGCCTTCAGATAAAACAGGATTAAAAATCCACGCGTATGTTGGATACCGTTAATTTAGCATATTAGAGTCTAGGGTAGTACCGTCTTTATCAAAAACTCTTATAGGTTTGGTCGTATGTGTCTTGCTGTAACGGCCGATTAAATTAATAAGGAATGACACAAGCTACGAAAAACGTGAAATTGTGGTGTTGGTATACAATGATCTGACAGTGACCCGTCTAGCTTAACTGCTACTAAACTCTCTACTAAATGGGCGGTTACATTGTTACATTGTTACATTTTTTCAATGTGAATATTACAAACTTTTGTTTTTAAGAAAAATCATTGGATGATTAGGGCGTGTCCTCATTTGAAGAATTGGTTTTAAATACTTAAAATCCCCCTTTAAGCTCTTTTCATTTCTATATTTTTCCAATGGCACGCACTCTTCTCACTGATGATATCTGGCAGCAAATTCAAGATACTATGCGATTACACGGTTGTTACTGTTCAAAGAATAGTAGAAATATCATGGAAGCGATCTTATGGAAACTGCGTACAGGCGCCACATGGCGTGATATTCCCCAAGAATTTTGTCCTTGGCAAACTGCTTACAATCGCTTTAATCGTTGGGCAAGCAAGGGATTGTGGGATAAATTTTTTTTAGATTACGAGGCATCTTGGATCAAGAATGGATATTCATTGACGGAAGCTACATACGCGTGCATCAACATGCAAGTGGAGCTCGGCATGGTTTCGAAAGAGCAATTGGACAATCACGCGGTGGACGAGCAACAAAAATACATCTTGCAACCGACGCGAATGGATTACCGATTGATTTTAAAATCACTGAGGGTGACGTCCACGACAGTCAAGTTGCAAAACAACTGATTGATACGGTAGACGAGGCAACTTATCTCATTGCTGATAAGGGGTATGATGCTGAGCACATTAGAATATATGCCAAGAACAAGAATATGATTCCCATTATTCCATTGAGATCAAACAGTAAGAGATCGAATAAGGAATTTGATAAATATCTATATAAATTAAGACACTTAGTTGAAAATGCATTTTCGAGATTAAAACATTTCCGTGCTATTGCAACTCGATTTGATAAACTGGCACGCAATTATAAATCTATGATTCGTATAGCCTGTATATTTATTTGGTGCAAAGCCAAATGAGGACACACTCTAGATGTGGCAAATTTCAGACCAATGGTTTGCTGTTACTCAATCTACCATTAAAGCAGCTTTTTGTTTCATTCTATGGTGGTTTGTTGATTAATTTGTTGCTGATTGTTTTTTTTGACTTGGTCTATTAGTTCAGATAATTGTTGGTTGTCATCTTCAATTGCAGTGGTCAGTTCTCGGACTTTTTTGTCCAAGGGGGTTTTGGCAAGGTAGGGCTTACTGGCGGTAGTGGCGGCGGTTTGCTTGGGGCTTGGGATATCGCGCTCTGTCAGTACTTGGGTGATGGGTGCTGCCACAGTAACCACTTGTGAGCTTGCAGGCATAGGGGGAAGGGGGGTTAGGTGCTCATCAGTCGCCACACGGCTGAGATTTTTACCATCTTTGCTGCTTGTGGCATGGTTGGACGGGGGTGTGGATGCAGACGTACGAAGGGAGGTATCAGTTTGTGCATACGGGCTAAATAGCAAAGAAATCTGTTGGAGTGACTGCAAGGGTGATACTGCCCAAGTGCTTTGGTGGCTTGTCACCGCGCTAGTAGTGATGGGTGATGCGATAATTTGGGTGGATTTAGTGGCTGGTTTTGCCAAAGGTGTTTGGGTGGTGCCAAGCTTGGTAGGCTGAGATTGCCAGTACCATACTCCCAAACCAACCAAGCCACCGTGTAATAATAAGGTCAGTAGCAGCGGCTTGACCACCTCATTAGAGATGCGTTGGCGCTTTTGCTGTTGTGCGCTTACCGTGGTTGGTTTGACGGTGTTTTACTCAAGCAAAAACATTAGTAGCGCGTTTGTGTTTGGGTGATAATGACATACAGAGTACCTCGACAATGATACATAAAATAGTAGCATAAAACACCCAACGCCTCGAAATTGGCACGGGATAATTCGCGATTTTTTGCCAAAATTTTGTTATGATACAAAAAATTTGTCCATGTATTGGTCTGATGGTATGGATTACGGTATGTATAAGCAGCATCTAGCATCGTTTAAATCATTGGTTTTTTGCCCGTCCCATTGGTCATTAAAAAAATACTACCGCATGCTGCAGCAGTTTGGCATACTGCTGCCATTGACCTGGTTTGGTGCGGCACACGCGGCCAATTTAACCGATATTAATGCCTTAATCACCCAAGCGGTACAAACCCATCCCTTGGTGGGAGCTGCCATCGCAGATGAACAGGCGACCCGCGAGAGTATTACCGCTGCCAAGCTAAATTTATACCCTGCACCTGCTATCAGCTCGGGGTATGACCAAGACAAAGGCTTGATCAGCCGTGCCAATGTGCGTCAAGCACTGTGGACAGGCGGAAAACTTACCGCCAATGTCAATCAAGCCATTTATGATGACAAAGCAGCCACCGCGTTTGTGTATGAACAACAGAACACCATTGCCAAAAACACCATTGATATTTGGCAAAGTTATATCTATGCAACCGCTTTACAAGGGCTTTACGTCAACAATCTAAAACAACTCGATGAATTTGAAGCCATGATGAAACGCCGTGTTGACCAAGGTGTCTCTGCGCGCATCGACTTGGATTTGGTAACTAACCGTATTTTACAAGACCAAAATGCCTATCAAGGCGCCTTACAGCAGCAGCGCATTGCCCAAGCACGGCTGGCACAAATGATTGGCGAACCGATTAATGAAAAAGGACTGCGCCCCGCCCCGCTCAATGACATGGCAAGGTACGCCAAAGCGCAATCCAAAGATTTAGAAGCCCTGATATTTTCTCAATCTGCCATCAACAACCCCAAAGTCATCAAACAGCAGTACCAAGTCGAAGCTGCCAAACAGCAAGTCAAAGCCCAACAAGCCGCCCGCTATCCCACCATCTATGCCCAATATGAACAGCTGTATTACCACAAAACCAGCAACAATGACGGGCAGTTTTCACTGGGGCTCAGCTTTGAACCTGGCGCGGGTTTTTCGACCATGGCACTGTCTAGAGCCTCACAAGCTCGAGTAAAAGGGCTTGAGCAATCACAAGAAGCCGCCAAACGCAGCGTGTTAGAAGAAATACAAACCCAATACCAGCAGTTTGCCAGTGCCAAAGACCAAGAAACCTCGCTTATTGCTGCCGTGGCAGGCGCACAAATTGTCGTTGACTCTTACCGTCGCCAATTTATCGCGGGACGCAAAACGTGGCTAGAAGTGCTCAATGCGGTGCGTGAAAAAGCCAGCTACCAACAGCAGTTATTACAGGTACAAAGTCAAATTATTGGTGCTTTTTATAAACTGCAAGTTGATTTAGGACGTATGCCTTGGCAAAACTACCAAGCAATTACTGACCCCGTGGTTGACTATCAGCCCTATGATGCGCTACACCAATGGCTACAGTCCACCCATCAAGCCGCGCCTACTGCCACGACTGATGATGCCACAGTCGTCCCACAGTAACGCCACAGTCGTGCCCCATGGATGCCATAGACCGCTGTTGACCCGTGTCCATTGGTCACTTGTCCATCGGTTTTGAAGGTTATGAGTCCAAGGGCCCCATACAATATTTCACAGAATTTGACTGGGTCACCTTGCAACAAAATCACCCTGCAACAAAAAGGTAATCGTTATGCATCACTTGCCATCTACCAAGCCCCTGCACCAAAACAGCGATAATATGCCAAGTGATGGCTTGCCAGAAACAGCGTTATTAGATGCGGTCGCCAATTTGTTAAAAGAACAAGGCTTTGCCATTGATAAAGTGCGGCTGCAATCTAGCATCACCCAAGTTCAAGCATTACCACATCCAAGTGACAAACTAAACGCTTTACTTGGTATATTGGGTATCTCTGATCGCCCCCAGGTGCTAGCCCAGCCTGATGCCGCTTTTATGCCTCTACTGGCGTATCATCCCCAACATGGCTGGGGGCGCATTGTGCAACACGTTGGTGGCAATCAATGGTTGTTGCAGCAGCCCCATCAGGCGCATCACTGCCAAAGTGACGAATTTGAGTTTATTGCACGTATCCAGCTATCAAGCGCCCATGTGGAAAAACGCCGCATGACATTTAAACAGCTGCTCAATCAAAACCTAACCCGCCATAAAGATGTGGTGGTGGAAGCCGTGATTGCCTCATTGATGATCAATTTTTTGGCGTTGGCATCGTCCTTATTTTCCATGCAGGTGTATGACCGCGTCATTCCTACCCACAGTGAGTATACGCTGATTATCTTGTCCTCTGGGGTGGCGCTGGTCATTTTGTTTGAGATGTTTATGAAATTTGCCCGTGCCAAAATTATGGACAAGATGGTGGTAAGCCTTGACCAAAATTTATCAAGGGATATTTTTGAGCGGCTACTAAAGGTACGCATTGATCAAATGCCCACTTCGGTGGGGTCACTTGCCGCCCAGCTACGCGGCTACGAGCAAGTTCGAAGTTTTTTTACCGCTTCAACCTTATTTACCTTGGTTGATTTGCCCATGAGTGTGCTATTTATCGTCATTATTGGGGTGATTGGCTCGCCGTGGCTGTCATTAATTCCGATTGTAGCAGGGTTGGTAGGTATTGGTTTGGGCTTGGCAAGTCGCACTAAGATGGATAAAGCAGCAGCAGAAGGTGCAGCAGCTTCTTATGCCAAGACAGGGATTTTGGTGGAAACCGTAGAAGGCATTGAAACCATCAAGGCAGGGGCAGGCAACTGGAAATTTTTATCACGGTGGCTGGGTATCATGAACACCACCATCCACAATGACCTCAAGGTCAAGCACATCAATGACAACCTCAATTATGCGGTACAAATGCTGCAACAAATTAGCTATGTGGGCTTGGTGATTGTGGGGGCGTTTATTGTGATGACGGGCGATTTGACCACAGGTGGTCTGATTGCCTGTACCATTCTTGGTGGGCGCATTTTGGCACCTATTATGGCAATACCGCAGCTATTAATGCAATATTCACACGCCAAAGCAGCACAAGCCAACCTTGAGCAGTTATTTAGCCTAGCGCAAGATAATGATGGCGTACAGCATCCGCTGTCCCCTTCTACCCTAAAAGGCAGCTACCAATGCCAAGGGGTGGTGTTTAAATACGCGGGCAATGACCAGCCTGCTTTACAGATTCCCAACCTTAATATTCAAGCAGGTGAGCGCATTGCCATTTTGGGCGCCATTGGTTCAGGCAAATCAACGTTACTCAAATTATTATCAGGACTATACGCAACGACTGAAGGGCGCGTGCTACTCGATGGGCTGGATATCAACCAAATCAGCCGTGAAAGCCTCAGTGCGCAAGTGGGATATTTACAGCAGGATCATCGCTTATTTCAAGGCACATTGCGAGAGAACTTATTGATTGGTATGCCTACTCCGTCCGATGATGTGCTGCAGCAGGCACTCAATACCACCGGGCTGATACGGCTAGTGGCTAGCCACTCAAAAGGCATTGATTTGCCCATCAGTGAAGGCGGTAAAGGTCTATCGGGCGGACAAAAACAACTCGTGGCATTTACTCGTTTGGTCCTCACCAACCCCAGTATTTGGCTGCTTGATGAACCCACTGCTTCTATGGACAATGCACAGGAACAGCAGTGCATTCAAGTGATTGCCCAAGCGCTACAGCAAGGTGGAAAAACGCTGATTTTATCGACTCATAAAACCAGTTTGCTAAACTTGGTGGATCGAATTATCATCATGGCAAACAACCAAATTGTGATGGATGGTCCCAAACAAGCCATTTTAGCCCAGCTCCAAAAAAATGAAGAAATGGTGCGCCAGCAAGCACTGGCACAGCAGCAAGCACAAAACTTGGCAAATCAGCCCTAATCACCTTTGCAATCAACGGCTTAAGAGTATTGTATTATGATACAACCTTACCAATACCAACCCACTGCGCCAAATACCCATCGGGCACGTTGGGTGATTTGGATTGCCTTACTCACCATTATCTGCTTAGTCACCTGGGCGGCTTTTGCCAAAATTGACCAAGTCACCCGTGCTACAGGCACCGTGATTGCGAGCGCAAGAACCCAAGAAATACAAGCGGTTGATGGCGGCATTTTGACCAAACTCTTGGTTAAAGAAGGCGATAACGTCAACAAAGGACAGCTATTAGTGGTGCTAGAAGAAGCCAGAGCCCAAGCTGCCGTGGACAACTCCGCCACCAAAATTGCTGCACTCAAAGCCAAAATTGCTCGACTAGAATCAGAAATTTTTGATAAACCCTTGGTCTTTCCTACCGAAGTCAAGCCATACCATGAATATATCCAAAACCAAACTGAACTTTACAATCGGCGCAAACAAGCCATCCAGCAAGATGTGGCATCCTTACAAAACATGCTAAAACTTGCCCAGCAAGAACTTACCATGAATGAGCCGTTACTCAAATATGGCGATGTGAGCCAAGCGGATGTTATCAAACTTCGCCGCCAAGTGGCTGATATTCAAGCACAAATTAATAATAAACGTAATAAATACTTTGAAGAAGCGCAAGCTGAATTGACCAAAGCTCAAGAAGAGCTGCAGTCTGAAGAAGAACAGCTGCGTGACCGTAGCCAAGTGTTGCAAGAAAAACGCCTTGAAGCCCCCACCGACGGCAAAGTCAACGACATCAAAATCACCACCATAGGCGGCGTGGTTAAACCTGGTGAAATCATCATGCAGCTGTTGCCGACCAGTAGTGACTTGATTGTTGAAGCCAAAGTACGCCCTGCCGATATTGCTTACGTCAAAGAAGGGCAACATGCTAGCGTTAAGTTAGATGCTTATGATTATTCCATCTTCGGGTCAATGGATGGCGTAGTGACCTACATTAGCCCAGATACGCTCATGGAGCAAACCCCAAAAGGGGAACAGCCGTATTACCGAGTGCAGGTGCGTATCAAATCAGCTGAATTTCAAGGGCGTGCCAAAGATATCGTGATTCGACCTGGCATGACCGCCACGCTTGAAATCAAAGCGCTTGAGCGTACCGTGCTCAATTATCTTACCAAGCCCATTACCAAAACCTTGTCAGAAGGCTTGGGTGAGCGCTAGGCACTAGCTAGATAGTAACTCCGCACACAGTAGTACTGCATAAAAAAGCCCTAATCATGGACTAGGGCTTTTTTGCTAAGAACCTGTTCACAATCTTTTCAATAGCGATGAAAGCGAGATTGGTAAATTGAAGGCTCGAATTTAAATGACGCTCACAGTTTTTCCATAAGCTGAATAGCCACCGATTTTGTAGACACCTTAAAGTTAGATAAAATGGCTAATTTATGAGGTGATTATGAGCGGTAAACGATACCCTGAAGAATTCAAAATCGAAGCAGTTAAACAAGTCACAGAGAAAGGCTATAGTGTAGCAGAAGTAGCTACACGTTTAGGGATGACCACCCATAGCCTTTATGCTTGGATTAAAAGATACGATCAAGGGCAGTCGAAGGCAACCAAAGACAAGAATTCAACTGCCGAACTTGCTAGGCTAAAAAAAGAGCTGCAACGGGTTACAGAAGAAAGGGATATCTTAAATGAGGAGGGATAAGCGAAGCACTGCTTCGCCCCGACGCAAGGGGAGAGCTATGCTCGAGTGGGCCGCGGTGTACTTCGCAAGTCAGTCCAAATGAAGTACGCCTTTATTCGGGACAATCAGAACTTATGGTCTATTGATCGCCTATGTTCTACTTTAGATGTTCATCACAGTGGGTATTATGCTTGGTTAAAAAAGCCCATTAGCAAAACCGCTAGAGAAAATCAAAAGCTATCAGGATTAATAAAACAGTTTTGGCTAGAATCGGGTGGTGTCTATGGCTATCGTAAGATTCACTGTGATTTAAAAGATGTCGGTGAAGATTGTGGTGTCAACCGAGTGCATCGTTTGATGAAAGCAAATGGTCTTAAATCACAGCGTGGCTATCGTAAACCTCGGTCCTATGCAGGTACACCGTCTGTTGTTGCCGCGAACATATTAGCCCGACAGTTTAATCCAAACCAGCCAAATCAATCATGGGTCACAGATATTAGTGTGCCGCAGCAAGCGGCGTAAGAGATGAGGGTATGGCCCCTCGCTATCGGCTTGCAGGAGCAGGTAGCAAACCACCATAAGCGGCTTGGATCAAAAGTCCCGGTCGTGAGCGTTATGGAAAAGGCATCGTAGAGATGTCAGGTAAGAATTAGGAAGGCGAACAACAGTGAACTGCCGTTCAAGTGTCGAAAGTACTCAAATGACATCAAAACCGGGGATGGAAGTTACCCCGCGATTAGTTTGGCCGTTACCTGCTTACGGGCCATTCGGTGTCCGGCGTAGAGGCAGCGCGATCCTAATTCAGGCTCTTACGTTGAACTGCGGGAACCTTCGGTGGCGATGTCAAGCGAAAGGCACAAGCTCAAAAGGCAAGGCTGATAATAGCAATGCGTCACCAAGGGGCGGAGCAACTCGTAGTAGTGTTGAAGTTACTGTAATGGTAATGGAGCGAAGGGGTTGCATTATCCAGGTCTACGGATTTGTCAACTGTGCAAGCAGGAGGAGCAAAACTTTATGACCAAACCATTTAATATTCCTAAAGCGTTAATCTGGGAGGCATTTAAAAAAAGTCAAAGAGAATGGTGGCGCTCCAGGCGTTGATCATGAATCTATTGAGCAATTCGAAAAGCATTTAAAGAACAACCTATACAAACTATGGAATCGACTTTGTTCTGGCAGTTATTTTCCACCGCCAGTTAAGGCTGTTCCGATTCCAAAGAAGTCAGGTGGCGTGCGTATACTAGGTATTCCAACAGTTGCAGATCGAGTCGCGCAAACAGCAGTTAAGCTCTTATTAGAGCCGAAAATTGATCCATTATTTCATCCAAACTCATATGGATATCGTCCGGGGCGTTCTGCCCATGATGCAATTGCGATAGTGAGGAGACGAAGTTGGGATTATGACTGGGTTGTGGAATTTGATATCAAAGGTCTCTTTGATAACATCGACCATGATTTACTAATGCGTGCACTCAAGAAACACTGTGAAATTCCATGGATTCTTTTATATGTGCAACGTTGGTTAAAAGCACCAATGCAACACATAAATGGCCATCTTTTAGAAAGGAATCGCGGCACACCACAAGGTGGTGTTGTGAGTCCTTTATTGGCGAATTTATTTATGCATTATGCTTTTGATATGTGGATTACGAAACATCTTCAAAGTGTACGGTTCTGCCGTTATGCAGATGATGGCGTAATTCATTGTCGGAGTTTATCTCAAGCCAAACTTGTTTTACAAAAGATCGATGCACGATTTCGTGAATGTGGTCTCGAATTGCATCCAGACAAGACAAAGATTGTTTATTGCCAAGATATTAATCGTCGTAAAGCATATCCCGATGTTCAATTTACTTTTCTCGGGTACACGTTTAGGCCCCGTAAGGCTGTGGACAAGTATAAAAGAGTTTATGTAAATTTCTCTCCTGCAGTCAGTCGTGATGCACTTAAAACAATGCGACAGACTATTCGGAAATGGCATCTACATCTGATGTGTAATCGCGAATTAAGTGATTTATCTGCAATATTTAATCCAATTCTTCAAGGTTGGCAGCAATACTATGGTCGATTCCATGGTTCAGCAATGTCAGCGATCTGGCAACACATGAATGCTTATCTTATACGCTGGATGAGGCGTAAGTATAAAAACTTGGCCCGTCATAAAAGACGGGCTAGATATGCCTTAGGGCGACTTGCGCGTGATTTTCCAAATGCCTTTGTGCACTGGAAAATGGGATGTTTACCATCGGTTGGATAATGGGAGCCGGATGAGCTGAGAGGTTCACGTCCGGTTCTGCGAGGGGCTAAGGGTGAGATTCCCTTGGTCTACTCACCCGTATATTCAAACTCATTCAGGCTGGGTCTATACCGCCTTTATTATTGATGTGTTCTCACGAGCAATTGTTGGATGGAAAGTATCTACACGGATGAATACAGATATGGTGCTCGATGCACTTGAGCAAGCATTGCACGATCGAGGCATGCCAAAGAATGTGATTCATCATTCCGACAGGGGTGTGCAATATCTTTCGATTCGCTATACCAATCGTTTAGAAGCTGCAAATTTACGAGCATCAGTCGGTACAACTGGTGATTCATACGATAATGCTTTGGCTGAAACGGTGAATGGCTTATACAAAACAGAGGTGATTGAATATTTAAAAGCAGATTGGCAAGGTTTAGCAGATGTACAACTTGCGACACTAAACTGGGTAGATTGGTTCAATAAAAAGCGTGTACACAGTGCACTGGGTTATGTATCGCCTTTTGAGTTTGAAGCAATGTACTATGATAAGATTAACCCGTTAGGTCAGGTGGCCTAACTTAAATAAAAAAGTCTCCGACAAACCCGGTACGGTTCATTATTTTTATACTTAATCTGCCTGT
>NZ_NIFO01000044.1 GCF_002233755.1 Acinetobacter piscicola
ATTCGTGGTTATTTGCAACAGTGCCGATTTTTTGAAAAAAGCATAGGTCTAGATAATCAAGCTAGATTTTTTAAAACTCCACATTGGTCAATTGTACATAAACCATCACAAGTACCTCTTAAATCAGATAGTTGTTCAATAAGCTTTTGTTGCTTGATTATATTTTCTCTGATAGCACTGACATGTAAGTCAATTAATTCATTCACATCTGAACAATTTTTCTCAGGTTTGTCTTTATAGGTAAGTAATTGACGAATTTCATTCAAACTCATATTTAAAGTTCGGCAATTCAAAATAAATTTAATTCGCTCAACATAGCCTACATCGTAAAGGCGGTAATTTCCTTCCGTTCTTTCCGGTTCCGGAATTAAACCTTCCTTTTCATAAAACCTAATTGTTAATACTGAACATGAGGTTTTTTTAGAGAGTTCACCAATTTTTAAATGCATTGAGTTGGTATTTCCAAAAAATCTTGACTCTATAGTAACTATAGGGATTCTAATATTCAAAGTTTATAAATTTTTTTAATGGGTATAATTATGAGTGGTTGTGGATGTAGTAAAGAAACACCATGCGAAGATAAGAAATCTCAACAAGAAAATCATCCATCAATTGCAGAAGCAAACAATTCAAAGAATTGTAATAATACGCTTAGCTGTTGTGGTGAAGAGGAAGAAGAAAAATCTTCATCTCCTTGCTGTAACACTTCAAACAGTTGTGAAGATACCGCTCAATCCTGTTGTGGTTCTGATCCCAAAGAAAATTTAAGCACTGAAGACGTTTTAAAAAATTCGCACTACATGAGTGAATACTTAGTTCCCAAAATGGATTGTTCTGCGGAAGAACAGATGGTTCGTATGGCGCTATCTTCAATTGATGGTGTTCAAAAACTCATCTTTGATTTACCTAACCGGTCTTTAAAGGTTCTACATAATCAAAAAGATGAAAATATAACTACCAAACTTGAAGCTTTGGGTTTTGGTGCAAAGCTTGTGAAGACTGAAACTTATATAAGCAATCAACAGGCTAAGCAAACAAGTACCTATACCATTCCTAAAATGGATTGCTCTGCTGAAGAACAAATGGTCCGTATGGCTCTTGCAGATATTGAAGCAGTTAAAGGTCTTACTTTTGATCTTCCCAATCGAAAACTGAAAGTCTTCCATAATGAAGGGATTCAGCAAATTACGGCCAAACTTGAAGGACTGGGTTTTGGGGCGAAACTTGATGAAACACAGCTTTCTTCAGGCGATATACCTAATGAACCTGATCCTGTGAGACAAGCTAAAGTACTTAAACTGTTATTAGGCATTAATGCTCTACTTTTCTTTATAGAATTCATCAGCGGAATTATTGCTGCGTCTACAGGATTGATTGCTGATTCTCTAGATATGTTTGCCGATGCAGCCGTTTATGGTATTGCGCTATATGCCGTCGGAAAAGCTGCGAAATATCAAGTGAAAGCAGCCCATTTCGCAGGTTGGATTCAGTTATTACTTGCTGTCATCGTGATTATTGATGTCATTAGACGATTCATGTTTGGAAGCGAGCCAGAATCAACGCTCATGATTGTTATTGGCCTGCTCGCACTTATAGCTAACGTGACATGCTTATATCTTATTTCTGGTCATCGAGAAGATGGCGCACATATGAAAGCCAGTTGGATTTTCTCGGCGAATGACGTTGTCGTAAATATGGGCGTTATATTTGCCGGTGTACTCGTGGCGTGGACCGGATCAGCTTATCCAGACTTAATCATTGGCATACTGGTTTCTTTATTCGTACTTAATGGTGCCCGAAAAATTTTGGCTTTGAAGTAAGGGCACTGTTGCAAATAACCACGAATGGTAAGCTGAAGACTGTTTTAGCTAAAGGTGCAGCATATGAATCCTTTCCATGGTCGGCATTTTCAGGGCGAAATCATTCTTTGGGCTGTGCGCTGGTATTGTAAATATGGCATTAGCTATCGTGAACTGCAGGAAATGCTGGCCGAACGGGGTGTGAATGTTGATCACACGACTATTTACCGTTGGGTTCAACGTTATGCTCCTGAAATAGAAAAACGTTTACGCTGGTATTGGCGTAATCCTACAGATCTGAGCTCGTGGCATATTGATGAAACCTATGTAAAAGTGAATGGACGATGGTCTTATCTGTATCGTGCAGTCGATCAACGTGGCGATACCATTGATTTTTATCTTTCTTCTAGACGTAATACCAAATCAGCATATTGTTTTCTTGGAAAAATTTTAAATAATGTGAAGAAGTGGCAAATTCCACAAGTGATCAACACGGATAAAGCACCCACATATGGACGTGCTTTATCACGGTTAAAACGGGAAGGTAAATGTCCACCAGACCTTGAGCACAGGCAGATTAAGTATAAAAATAACGTGATTGAATGTGATCATGGCAAGCTAAAGCGGATCATCAGGACCACATTAGGATTCAAATCTATGAAGACGGCTTATGCCACAATTAAAGGTATTGAAGTCATGCGTGCACTACGTAAAGGACAAGCATCGTCATTTTATTATGGTCAGCCTCAGGGTGAAGTGTGTCTAATCAACAGGGTTTTCGGTCTCTAAGTACTTTTTAAAGGAAACATCATCGACTCAAATCTCTATTTGCAACAGTGCCAAGGAACGTACCTTATTGCCATTAATCACTGCATCATCATAGATCCCTGCAACAGTAAAAGGCTGATCATCTTTACGCTTGATGGTGTACCAGTGTGGCTTGCCATTGATGTATTTCGGCTCATAAAATTCTTGTACTGGGACTAGGCAGAACTTGCTGTACTTCCAAGCATGTCGAAAGCTAGGCTTATCTGCTACAGACTCAGTTCTGGCGTTATAAGTATGACTGCTGAACTTCAATTCTTTCGCCCAGCTCGGTAGTAATCCAAACTTTGCAATATCAAGCTCTAAGTGATCTGAGCCGTTCAGAATGATTGGAGCATGATAGGAAGGGAATACATGATCCTTAAGCTCAAGATCAAACTGGCTTGTATCGACACCTAAGAGTGTCAAATTTCTTTTATTTGGAAATAGGTAATTTGAGCACATAGCCTGATCACATAACTAAAGAATTTATCTGAAATTGTATACGATGCTTTATGGAACACATGGGATTTATGGTGTCAGTTCAAGTAGGCTATATGAAAAAAGTCATGATGGGGCAAGTTACATTTTCAGTTAAAGTATGACTTATGGGATGCAAAACTACGTTGGGCGTGAAGTCATAAAAAAATTAATCAGGATTTTGCATAAATAGTGCGCCGTAAGGCGCATTATTTTTAAGGAAGGTTTGTATTACTCGACAATATATAACTTATGTTTTTTCTTCGGGGGCTCAACTTTAGCTAAAGCATCAAATGTTAATTGATTAAAATCTTCTTCAGAGATTCCAATTTCATCAAGCATTTTATTTTTATCAAAAGATGGTTGTGAGGCTAAAACAGAGATAATTTTGGGCAACATCAAACTCTCATCTCGATGAGTTTCTTCAGGTTCATTAATGTTGTAGCCCAACGAATTGATCTTTATAGAGTTACTACGATTAACCCAATCACTAACTAAGCCCAGCTTGTGAGCTTTATAGTTAATAGCCTTCAGGGATGTTCGCCAAATCTTTTTATACTCAATCATATTTTCTAGTGAAAAATAGCGTGGAGCAGTAGAAAGAAATGCATCTGTTGGCATTAAAAATTCAGATGAAAATTGATCCGCTTCAGTTTCGAGAACACGATTATCTTTCTCGACACGAATTTTTTTGTTATGCGTATGCATAACGATATGACCAAGTTCGTGTGCACAATCGAAGCGGGCTCTTTCGGCAGACTTAAATGTATTTAGAAATATGAAAGGGCTACCACTTTCATCATCAAAAAAAGATAGTGCATCAATTTCTCGAATTTCAGTCGGTAATCTAAAGACACGGATTCCCTTTAGCTCACACAACGAAACAATGTTATTAATAGGTTGATTACCTAAAGCCCATAAACCTCTCAACTCTGACGCTAGGTGATCGGCATACTTAGATTCACCCAAAAACTCAGTAATATCTAAATCAGGACGGTGAAAAGTAGGTAACTTTACTTTCTGATTTAAGTACTTGTTAATATTTATTGCTAAAAGAGTATATGCCTCATTAGCTTTTCTATGCTGTGCTTTAATACGAGCAACCGATCTATAGAAGATTTGGTCTGTTTCATGTGGTTGTGTGTCATTACCTGCAAAGAATGACTTGGGTAAATTTAATACACGGCATATATCATCTTGATCATTTTCATTGATTTCTTTATCCACGTCTAAAAGTTGCTTTACCTTAGAGATAGAGCAACTCAATTTTTCTGCGAAATCGGTATTGCTAAGTCCTCGTAATTCTTTAGCAATACGTAAACGATCTTTATTAAACACATTAACCTCAGATTAAACTACAAGCTGAATATCAAAATCATCTGGTTTAATTTCATTAGATGGTTCCAATACTGGCTTAGGATCAGTTTTTACAGGAACTGTATTATCTATTTCAAATGCAATTCTGCAAGTATGGTCACTTGGTAATATGAAGATTTTTTCAGCATTTGAGTTTTGTACAAAGCTCGTTGGGTATGCAAATTCAAAAGGAATTGTTGGGATATCGACATTCTTATAAGCAGGATGAGATGCAGAGGGGAAGTACAAAATCCAGGTCCGTAATTTTGTCTCATCATCATAAGCAGACTGATTCTCCTTAATATTATTTAAGGTCATTAATCCTTTTTCACAGTGTGCTGATACAACTTGGTCAGCTAACCCCAATGCAATATTTCCACTCATAAAGATAATTTGTATTTTCTTTACTGTATTCTCAATTCTTGGCTGGCTGTCATTGTGGAATATCCAAGCAGGATCAGATTGTCGAAGCAGTAAAGCAATCTGTTCTCCAATTTTTCCCCATCGTGCAATAAAGCGTGCACGGTTATAGTGAGTATTTGTTCTATAGTCAGCATCACCGATCATAATTGCGTTTCTGACTAACTCGAGATCAGGTAATCCTAACTGTTTAGCTTTTTTGATAGCATTTTCACCTTTGAAAAAATCACATGGCGTGGGTTCAGAAGGTTGGATTGATTCTTCATCAAGGAGATTTAAATTCATCTTAAAAGTTATCCTAAAGTAGCGAATGTCTTTTTTATAACATCTTTTGATGTTTTAAAAAAGACATTTTTATAAATGTGTGCTATCTTCACTTACAACTTGATAATAAGAATTTTGGAGAAGAGACGTTGAGTAACTTATTCATTAATCATAAAAATTGTCCTGAATGCGGTGGCCGTATCAAAGGCTATTATTACTACTGTGGGCAGTGTGGTAGTCAAAATGTTGTAAACTGGAAGCACACGGGGATATTTTTGTTGATTGCTGGAACGATTTTTCTGGTTGCTATGCTTTTTTTTGCTAAAAAATTTTGTGCAAATCCATTTTTTTCACAAGTTTCATTGTGCTAATTTTTTAAATAATTCATAGAGGTTGATAGTAAAATGAAAGTTAAAGATTTAATTAAATAATTAGAAGAGTTTGATCTGGAATTAGATGTTTTAATTGCTAATGAAGAGAACAAAATCATTGGCATAAAAACCCTAGCCCGATTCTTTGAAATAAGCTATGTTTCTTTTGTTCATCCAGAGACACAAAGAAATGATATGGAAAGAAATGTTGAATTTACCTTTTTAGGAATGTCGACTAAAGACTCTAGAGTTATTGTTTTTATTGACGTTGTTCCATAATTTTCAAGTAGTCAAAATGAGTATACAATATTCATGTGATGCAAGAAGATACAACTGGATAGGATGGGCCCATAAGTATTTGAAGCTGCCTCGTGTATGATCATGGGGACTGTCCAAACAAACGGCTTTTGAGAGTGCTGCCTGATACGAAAAATAATATCCAAGAGATGCTAGCGGTAAATTTAGTGTAAAATTTAATGCTAGCCATCATTAAAACTTATTTAAAAATATGAAGTTATATCGCACAGATTGGAATATGTTTCCTAAAACGGTTATTGACCGTGGTCTTGGAGATGCAACCTCTCATTACATGTATGAAGCTGCTAAAGCAGGGGATGTTGAAAGTGCGTATATTTTAGCTAAAGATTTAGTTTCGGATGAGGCGATTGCTGAACTAGAAAGAATTATCGATGGTCGGGAAACTATTATAGTACCTGTACATGCTGAGGAAGCAGTCGGTCGTAATATGATTCCTTTAGCTACTTCAGCAGTTATAGCAAAGAAACTTGGGCTTGAAGTTGATACGAATATAGTTCAAGCTATAAAAGTATCAAGAACTGGCGGTGATGGGTGGCATAGATTAGCCAACCCACCAGCATTTGATGGGACAATAAACAATGATAAATGTGTTATTATTGTTGATGATACCCAGACCCAAGGTGGTACTTTTGCAGCATTAAAAGGTCATATTGAAACAACTGGGACGAATAAAGTTATTGGAGCATATGCACTGACGGGTAAACAATACTCATCACAATTAGCTCTAAGTAAAGAAACTCTTCAGCAATTGAGGGATGTATATGGTAATCTTGAAGCATGGTGGAAATCGATTTACGGGTACGATTTCGAAAGGCTCACAGAGTGGGAAGCAAAGTATATCCTCAACTCTCGTAAAACAGCTGACGAAGTCCGAGATAGAATCATTGCGTCAAAACAAACGTGATGCTTATGCACTTATGATGAAAATGAATTAATTATTATTTAATTAAGTTAAAAGACTGCTATATAGCGGTCTTTTTTGTTTTTGAGCTCTACAAATTTTAATGAGTACATATAGTTACTTTTATAAAAATGATAATAAAGGGTAGAGGAGGTCATCTAAGAATTTAAAGCACAAGACTTATTTAACCATTGATGACAGAAAAAGTGAGTTGTTGGGAACTTAAAGAAGAGGTGGTACTTATAATGGTTACTAAAATACAAATACTTAAAATATTAAATATATAAAACAATATATTACAAATATATATGATGCGTAGTGTACGCATCATATATAAAGCGTTCTATTTTGATATAATTGATCCAATCAACCCCTTATTAGGTTTCATTTAAATTCCATGAGTCTTACTGAAATTAAAGTTCGCCAAGCTCATTGCAAGGAAAAAACTTGTTTTTTATCCGATGAAGATGGACTTAGCCTGAAGATTGAGCCGACTGGAAGAAAATCTTGGTGCTATCGCTATACAGATCCACAAACAAAAAAACGTCGCCGCATTCAGTTGGGGCTTTATCCTGATTTATCGCTGAAAAAGGCACGACAAGTCAAAGATGACTTTAAAGACAATAATTATTGTTTTGAGCATGATACTGTCTCTAATGTCATCACCTTTCGTAAGGTAGGGGAGGAGTGGCTGCAGTTCAAACTGAAAAATGCATTTAATGATTCACCCCGCTGCGGTGTACTACAGTTAGCAGAAAGATGTTTACAGCAAGATATTTATCCAGACCTTCAGGATTTACCTTTTCAAAACATCAAGCGTTATGACCTGGTTTCAGTAATCAAAAAAATAGAGGGACGCCAAGTAAAAGAACCTGTCAAGAAAGCTTGTAGTTATTTGAACCAAATTTATGACTACGCTGTAGCGATGGGTTATTGTGAATTCAACATCGCGCATGGTTTAAATAAAATCGCCATTAACAGTAAAATCAAGAAAAATTATCCGTATTTGAAAGCGGAGGATATATCTGATTTTAAGTATAAATTACAAAAATTGGATGCCCATCCGATTATTAAAAAAGCACTGATGTTTAAATTATATACTGGAGTGCGAGGGGCTGAATTGTTATTATCTGAGCCTCATCATTTTGATTTAAATGAAAAAATATGGAAAATACCTGCCTTGCATATTAAACAGTTTCGACGAAAAGTCATATTAGGCCATGAGATTCCAGATTTTTTAGTTCCACTTTCAAATCAGGCTTTAGAGATTTTGAAAGACGTCATGCAGTGGTCATACGGTGAAAAATACCTTTTTGCTAGCCCTCGCAAACACAATCAACCGATTCATTTTAATACTCTAAATATGGCCATACGTAAGATGGGGTATGGCAAACATCAACTATCCTCTCATGGACTACGTTCCACTTTTAGTACCATTTTGAATGACTCAGGTTTGTTCCAAGATAATTGGATTGAGGCACAACTTTCACATATTGATAAAAACCGTACCCGTGCCAGCTATAATCACGCTGACTATTTAGCTCAACGGACTGAAATGATGCAGTGGTGGGGTGATTATTTAAGTACTAGTAAGTGAAAATCGTACTGAACCGTACCGGGTTTGTCGGAGAGTCAATATTATTGTCAACGGCATTCTAAAATTGACCCCTTTTACCTCGTATTAAGTTTCAACCTGAGGTTGAATCCCTATTCTTTTTTTATTCTTCAAACGATAACTCTCACCCGATATTGAGTTCTGAGTTTGATGTTCATCAAAACCAAATTATTGACTGGAAAAATCAATTAATCTCAGCTTCCTCGCAAGCTTTCGATCAATCAAAAGCTCCATCAGCCCCCCCATTGATCTTAAAAAGTTACATGCAAAAATCGGTGAGCAGGCATTAGAAATTGATTTTTTAGAAGGTGTGTTGAAGAAACTGGGCCGCTTCAACCACAAAAGTTAATCGACGACTCACTTCAGATTTCAGTATCTAAACAAGCTAAGTTACTGAAAGTCTCTCGTGGTTGTTATTATTATCGCCCAAAACCTGTTAGCTCATCAGAGCTGAAGCTGATGCGGTGTATTGATGAATTACATATGCAATATCCTTTTGCAGGTAGCCGTATGATGCGTGATTTGTTGAATCGTCAAGGGCATCATATAGGACGACGTCATACACGTACTTTAATGAAGAAAATGGGTATTCAGGCGTTATATTGCAAACCAAATTTAAGCCAGGCTAATCAAGCTCACCGTAAATATCCATATTTGCTCAAAGGATTGGCTATTCAGCGCAGTAATCAAGTGTGGTCTACGGATATAACGTATATCCCTATGGCAAAAGGTTTTGTTTATTTATGTGCTGTGATTGATTGGCATAGCCGCAAGGTACTTGCGCATAGGGTATCGATTAGTATGGAGGTAGATTTTTGTATTTCGGCTTTAAATGAAGCGATTGAAAAATATGGATCACCTGAAATATTGAATACAGACCAAGGCAGTCAGTTCACCAGTGATGCATTTATTGATGTATTGAAATCAAATGGCATTCAAATCAGTATGGATGGTAAAGGTCGATGGGTAGATAATGTGATGGTTGAACGATTATGGCGGAGCGTTAAATATGAAGAGGTGTATCTCAAAGCTTATAGCAGTGTCACAGATGCGAAAAAGCAATTGGGTGCATATTTTGAGTTTTATAATTTGAAACGACCTCATTCGAGTCTAGACATGAGATACCGTCTTGGTAGTCAATCAGGTTTTGAGATTATTCGACCAATAAATAATCTCTTTGATAGGCAGTCTGATGTTTTAAAACGCCATAACACAGATGTATAAGCTTGCGCATTGCAGCACCTAAAGCACACATTTTATTTTTACCCTGGCTTAATAATCGTTGATATAAAGCTTCAATGTGTGGATTATATTTAATCGCTGTTAATGCTGACAGACTTTGTTGCATAAATATGTAAGCATCTGATTTAAATAAATTTAAATTTGGATCAAAAAATAATCAAAACTTTTAAAATCATATAGTTATGAAATCTTTGTGCAACAAAGCCGTATTGAACTGGAACATACGCCACTTACAAAGAAGCAAATCATTGCGAGTCGTTCTTTTGGTCAACGTATCTACCACATTGATGATCTTAAAGAAGCCATGTCATTGTATGTCATGGATGCGATTAGCAGACTGAGAGATGATAATCTGTTGTGTGGTTGTCTGATTGGTTTCGTACAATCAAACCCATTTGATAGCTCAAAGCCCTTCTACAACAAGTCTTTATCCTTGGCTTTATCAGAACCTACCGACAATCTATTGGTGCTCTCTAAACTCGCTACAGCGATGATTGATGCTGTATGCAAAGGATATAGTATTCAAGAAATGTGGCGTGATTCTGACGTGTCTCGAACCAAAGGCAAGTCATGTGTATGACATGTTTACCGACATGAAGCACATCGAAGTCAGTAATGCCTTGATGGATTCCCTTGAAGCGATTCATCTTAAGTATGGCAAAACCAAGATTGCCTTGGGCGCAAGTTTAATGCCGAACAGAACATGGAATATGTCACGAAATCGTCTAACACAGAACTACTTTAAATGGGATCAACTGCTTTGTGTGAAGTAAATGTCTTGCCTATAAATTGATTTCGTTTTGGTTTCATAATAGTTGTTTTTTGATTTCAAAATAGTTGTAATTTACTACTATCTAATCAAAGATTATCTACATCAAAAATGCCCATAAACATGAGTGTTTTCATAGACACTACCTGCTTATAGGCATTACATTATTTATGAATGACGAGAATTGGCATCATCATAGACGGCATTGTTTTCACGTCTGCCTACAGCAATCACGATGACAACTAGCTCATCATCAATGACTTCATACACCAGACGATAACCAATACTACGAAGTTTGATCTTGTAGCGGTTAGGATGTCCTGACAACTTGTTTTTGGGAATGCGAGGATTCTCCAAAACCTTGATCAACTTCTTCTTCAATGGCTGCTTAATACTTGGATTAAGCTTATTCCATTCTGCTAATGCTTCTTCTAAAAAGTCTAACTTATAGGTCATCAATATTTACTCGAATGCGTTTCTGATTCGCACGAGTATCTGCAATCTTATTCAGTTCCAAGTCTTCTAGTTGTTCCATCATCGTTTCATACAGATCAGCCGGAACACAGTAAAACGCTGGTGTATTACGATTAAGGATTGCGACAGGTTCGCCTTTGCCTGCCAACACTGTATCCATCGGACTCTTTTTCAGTTCAGTAATACTTGCAGTCATTCGTGCATGGATTAATTGAGTCATAGTTAAGCCTCTATAGAATTTAGTGTTTGGAGTTTGGGTTGAATCATTACGAGTAGATTCGGGTAGCTAATTTCAGCATACCGATCCAATGTGGATCTCATTCTGATAAGTAAGGAGGCATCAGTAACTAGCAGCATTTTCGCAAGGTAAGACATCGCTGAACGAAATGCCTTTAACCATTTACGATGTTGCTCAATACGGTCTATAGATTGTGATCGCATTTCCCGTCTTTGGGGAACTATACAATCTAGGCAACTTTCTAATGCACGTACTACATCAACCCAAGAAAGGACATTAAGAGCTTCTTCTAACTCTTTGGCTTGAATTTGTTGGTGCTCTCTTTCATCCATTAAATCAAATAGACGTCTGAGTTCCTGCATACGAACTTCATCCTCTCGTTTTAAACGAGATTCTTCAGTTTCGGTCCAGATAGCATCAGAATTCATAGGTACTCCTATTCAACAATAGGATTATAGCACAGATAAAAGCACATTTAAAAGTACTTTTAAAAAAACTCTAATTAACCCTCTTTGCTACACTATGGCTTTGTTGAACAAAGATTTCATAACTATATGATTTTAAAAGTTTTGATTATTTTTGATCTAAAATTAAATCTATTTAGGGTGGTGTTTTAAAAAGTATGCTGACATT
>NZ_NIFO01000045.1 GCF_002233755.1 Acinetobacter piscicola
AGCATACTTTTTGATACACCACCAATTTATAAATGCTTGATCATCAAAAATAGAATTAGGAGTCGTTAGTTTAATATCAATGAGAATGTTAATTAAATCTTCAGCTAATTTTAGCTCTAAAAAAATTCCAAAAAGTTGTTGCCATCTCAATTTATCTCCTTCGGAAAATAAAAAGCGACTAGCATCTAAAGCATTTGCTCTTAAAAAAACTCCAATTGATTGATGTTCCTCAATTACTTGTAATCCTGTTTTATCTTTACTTCTTAATTTGGTAGCAGCATAAGAATAGTGGCGGAGAATGTGTGTTTTACCTGTCCCTTTACCACCTAAAATAAATTTTGATTTTTTTAACGTAGGCTCAATTATTGAATCAATAATATTCTTATCGATGTCAACCCAGAGCTTGTTGATTTCATCATCTGAATAGTCAGATGCTTTTGCTAATGAAAATGGATTTTGATTAGACATAATTTAAGATCTCATCGAACCATAGTTTTTTTCAAATCTTTTGAAAATGGGGAACCAATCATTTTGAAGACTTTCAATATAGCCATTCTTCCAAAATATTGGTAAGGTATTATTTGGTGTATTATGAGAAAAACCAATCATTAGTTCACAGTTACTATGACCTAATGGGTAATTAGGGTATAAATATGATCCATAGTGGTTCACTATTTTTTTAAATTTATCCATATCAAATTTTTCTAATTTATTGAAATATCGTGCATCTGCAAAACAGCTTTTGTATGTATCATCTAATTCAAAAAGACATGTAGCTTTTCCATCAAATATTTCTGGTTTATTTAATGTTATAAGGCCTTCTGTTGTTGAAAAAATTGATAGGAAGCTTAATTCAATGGTGGGATTATTTTTTTTTATATTTAAAAGATTTTCTTTTAAATAACTCGTGATTTGTGTACCTCCGCCAACAAAGTCATCAAAAAATACATAACGTTTGATGTTAGGTTCTCTAGCACACCAGTTAATTGTATTATTTGAGTTGGTTTTTGGTTCGAATGAATGATATAAGTCTCTAAAGAGAACTTTTCGTAAGTCATTAACTTGTCTAAATATATAAAGTAAGTGTGCACCACTTTCTGCTGGATTACCGACTCCAATAAAACGTGAAAGCTTCAGTTCATTGGAATATTGTTCATCTAAAAATTTAAAATCAAGAGAGTTATTATTTTCACGACGTATTTGTTGTATAAGCGGAGCTTTGAAATTATCTCTGTAAAGGGAAATTAACATTTCTCTTATCATTCTTTGGCTAAAAAACATAAATTTAGATAAAGCAATAAGCATATATTCTTTTTCTTCTTCTTCAGGTAAAACTTGTCCATCAAACTGCTTTAACCATTCTAAAATTTCAGGCATCTCAATAACATGATCCCAAACTTGAGCTGTTAATATTTCTAAATCAGCTTCAATTTCAGTAAACTTTTCAGTATTGTAAAATTTGCTCATATGAACTTATTTCTCGAAAATTAATACAGTTTCACGAGATATTATTGACGCTGTACGATTGCGTTTAGTCATTAAACCTCGTGATTTAATATCATCTATTAAAACTAACTTTAATTTTAAACCATACTTTTGAAAGCAATAAGTCATGAATTCATCATTTCTTAATGTTTCACCACATACCTGATTGTTACCTAAGACGAAGATGATACGCCCATTAGGGGCTAAGACACGTGAAAGTTCCTTCGCCACTTGTTCCATTTCAATAAGATACTTCTGAGTTATTCTAGCTCTACTCTTGTTGGTTTTGGCTATTTTCTCAATTAGATATCTATATTTTTCTGGTAGATCACCTTCATCTAGACACAATGGCTTAGTTAATAAATGTTCTCTGCCTATAGATTTTTCTTCTAAAGATCTTAGTCCCTTAGGTGGTACAAAACCTAACCAATTTAATGAGAGACTAGATGATCTTATATACTTTTGTGCACTTCCATATGGCGGAGAAGTAATAATCAAAGGTATTGAATTATCAGGCATTTGTTTATTTAAATCAGAGTTGGTAAAGATATTTCTTGCGTCAATGCCTACTGTACTGGCCTCAATTCGATGAGGGTGCTTTTTATTTGTTTGCTTAATGCGCTCAATATTTGAACTAATAATATTGTAAAACTCATCTATTACACTGAGATTTTTGATCCAATCTAATCTTTTTTGAATTCGCTCATTAGTAGCATCAGAAAAAGAATCTTTCGTTTTTAAACGTACAGGTACACTAATTGCTGGATCAGCATAGCTGATCTTTTTTGCTAAAGATGAAAAGCAGACTTTGAAGAAATCTTTCTCATCAATAACTTCAATTTCGTTAATAGCTCTTGAAATAATCTCTAATTTTTTTTTGTGTTCAGGTAAATACCAATAATGCTGATTAACAACTTCAATAGTTGGAGCATCTTTATATTTCTTAGCTTTAACTAAAAGGTTTTCTGCTGTATCTGTTAATTGCTTAATAGAATATGGAGTTGTTTTTACTTTTGCTACTAATAATGCAAATGGATTTGCATCAGCCACCAAAGGGAAAAAACCCTGAATTGATGCTTCTAAAGCAACTGTACCAGAGCCACAGAAGGGGTCTAATACAATTTTATGTTTAAAATTGCTATGAGCTTTTAAGAAAAAATGAACTATATGCGGTAGTAATTTTGCTGGGTAGGGGTGAATCTGGTGCGTCAATTGATCACCAGCTTTTAACCAATATACAAGTTTTCTAAAATCAACATTGATAGGCATATTGTTGATTGAATATTCAGAAATCATTTCAATAAGGGTCTTTTGGACGTCATCATCTGTGAGGTGAAGCTCTTGACGAAAATTAATTTCGAAGTTTTCACAGGTTATGTATCTATTGATATTTAACTCGCCCATTTAAAAGATTAAACCTCATGAATTTAAAAGAAATCTAGCTTATCTACGAGCAGCTTAAATTATTAAGCATATTTCGGCAAGAGAATCTTAGTGAACACTTCTATATATGTGAAATGTCAGTTTTTATTATTGTTAATAAAAATAGTAAAAAGTCTATTTGCCCAGTTTTTTAATTCAGATTCTGAGGTTTCCTGATGTATACTATCCATTCTAGGATGGTTCAATGTGCTATTTTTATAACAAATATTTTTAAAGATTCCTTTTGGCCAACGTAAGCATTGAGTGACGACAAGCTCAAGTACTTTTGCACGATTAGTTTGATTCCATTGATTAACATCTTTAAGCGATAAAACTCGAGTTGAAAGAGGTTTTTTATTGTCAGATGTATCTACTTCTAAGATCACAATATCTTGTTGATTCAATCGAAAGCTAACTTCTGCGACACACCTAGGATTGTCATCAGTTTTTATATGTTTGGAATGCCCCTGAATATTAGGCAGTTTATGGAGTTGGAAGCTGAAATTTTTTACAGTATTTTCTTTGCAAAACAAATCAATCATTTGTTGAAATGCAGAGAATCGATCAAGATACAAATGAAGATCCTCAGTTTCATCTTCAACACCATTAAATTCAGCAGAGGGGACAGAGCCTTCAGAAACTGGTTCGTTAGTACTAACACTAGATGATTCATTGGTAGATGATAGCTCTTGATCCTTTGTACCATGATTTCTATGCCTAGATTTATTAGAAGTTTTCCGTGTTTCAATTGCTTCTAGAAAGTCAAAACTTGTAGGAACAACATCGACTATTTGTACATCATCGCTATTACCTTCTTCATCATCGTTAATGGAAGGTTCTTTTCCATCATTTTTAGTTCCTGAGGAGTTTTTACCTTTCCCTCCTGATTTGGACTCTATGAATTTATCGCTATAGAACTTAACCTCTTTTGATATATTGCTTGAAATTTTTTGAAAACCTGAAATTTCATTTACAAAGAACTCAGAAGTTTCAGCTTTGTAATAACCATATGCATCAAAGATTACACCTTTAAGTTGAGGTGGATTGAAGCAAAAACTCCATATACGGTATTGATCGAAATCATAGCCATATTGTGTACAAAACTGACTTATACTTTCAAAAGATTGTCGAATATCGGAATCGAGAAGAATCCAAGATAAGATCCGTCGTATGCCTGCATCGTTGAAATGAGAAATTGGATATGAGCAGGCTGGCAAAATATTGATGAGATAGTGATCAGGATTTGAAACAATATCGAAATCGATATTTAAACTATTTTCTAATATTGCTGATCTTGCTAAATATGGGGTATAGAAGAACAAAGACCGAGCAAGTTCGAATTGTGGGAGCCTAACTTTGATGGTTTCAGACATGGGCTGACCGAATTGATCGACACGGACTGCATCAAATAAGAAGTAATGTTCTAAAAACCTGCTTTTGGGTAGATTAGATTCATTAGTGGAGGATATCCAATCTTGAGTTGAGGTAATCTTAAATCGTAGATTGTAGCCTTTAGGGTATTCTTTAGTAGGATTGATATGGCTGTTTTTTCTTAATAATTTTGCATTTGAAAAATTAGTGTAAGTCGTTTCAGTTGATTTACTTTCATTTTCCAAACCTAAATTAATCGCCCAATTGGTGGCATTGTGCTTTTTGAATAAAGTACCAATCTTTTTTATTTTCATGTCTTTAGATATGTGACTTATTTTAGCCATAATTTATCCTTTTAATTTTATTTAAAAATTTTAGAGTTTCATCCGTTAGCCGTTCTTCACTTAACCCTGCTTTACGCAATATTTGCCAATCAGCTAGATGTAGATTAAGTATCTGAAACTGGATGATCGTTCGAGTGATTCTTCTGATTTGATAACTGCTAATATCTTCTGCAAAAGTATTCAAAAAGGTGTTGGTTAGGGGTAACTGATACAGATTTTTTTCTACAGTTGAGTGCTGTGTTAGTTGCTTTAAATACCAGTTTCTAGATTGTCTGGGCAAATTCAAATCACCTTCTGAATTGTAGAAGATTTTGAATAATTGCTTTGCCAGTTGCCAATCTCGCAAATACCAATTTACTTTTTTACGGCTTGGTGCTGGCAAAATGTGAAATTTTCTATTGTTACTGAGCAACCAAGTTTTATCATTGCGATAAAGCCATGCGTATAAGGCTGCATTTTTAATTCTGGAAGGTTTTATTCCATATTCTTGAATCAAAGATATCCATTCATTACGTTTAATAGTGAGTATCGATATGTCTTTGTACTCAATTCCTTGAATTTGTGTAGCAGAATCGGGAGGATTAGATGGTATCTGATGAATTTCGCTTAGAATAGCTTCCCATGTCCAGTCTCTAGGGTAGAAAGCCTCTAAGGTAATAATATGTTCAAGATAACTAAATGACTTACGGTGCTTTCTAAAAATGGCTCTTAGCCAGCTTGTTTCAGACTGAAGTTCATCTAGATGATGTTGCCGTAACCAATTTAAATCCCATTTCTTTATCATAGCAGTATAAATTTTTATATGATCAATGTGTTTAGCACCTTTGCCGAATCCTAATTGCCTTGCAATACGGTGATAAAATTGACTCCATTGATGGAATGTTGGCGCTGATATTGGCGGAAGTTGTAAAAGCTCTTCAATACGTTTGCTAACAACTAGATCTAATTCATGTGTGGGTTCATTAAGTTGGTTCGAGTAAAAGATGTTACTTGCAGCAATAAATTGATGTCGTCCATTCAAATGAGGTGTTAGTACAAACTCTGACAATTTAACTTTATGCTTGGTACAGCTATTTGCGCCTTGGATGTGCCAAAGTCGTGACCAAAAGGGTTCACCGTATTGGCTATATTGGTCTTGTATGCACTGGCTACAATATCGAAGAGTTGATACATGTTTAATTTTTGATGCCGCTACTCCTAAAGCTAAGTGAATAGAACCCTTTGATTGATTTCCCATCCATTGAAGGCAACGTAAACGTGTACTTTCGGGAGAAAATAGAGCGTATATTGGAAAAAGCGTATTTTCATAAACAAGCTTTTCAAGTGTATAGTTTGGTGGTAGATGTCTTAAAACACATAGTAGGTGACTAGGTAAGTCAATCGTGGCAATTACCTTACGATTAGTAAATATTTCATCGAGTAATTGCTTGGGACTTGTAATAGCATGGTGAATTCCAGCTCTTGCTATCGTGCTGTAAATTAACTCATTAGGATATGGTGTAGGAAAGTTCAACATGCCAATTCTACTATTACATTGATTGCACCCAAGTTTGAGTATCAAAAATCAAATCGCTTGATTGAAGAACGTCATAAAAATTTTGTGATTTTTGCTTTTGAGAAAATTTAAACCTTAAATCATCTGACGGTAGGCTCATCCATTCACTTTGTTTTATTTTTTTGAGATTCATTTTTTCAGGTTTAATTTCTTTGTCCGCCTCAACTTCAGTTAGCCAATTCGAAACGATAGGCATGAGTTCTTGCATATTGAGATGAGGAAAGTCGGCAAAGGCTTTTTTGATTACAGAGATTACTTTAGATTCTGGATATCCAGTGGCAATCAGTAGGTTATGCAATCTTTGGGCTTGCGCATTTCCATTGTATTGTTCAAATTTTTCTTGCTCTTCCTCTATTTTTTGCTGTAATAAAAGCAAGGTTTTATCAACGTGAGGAATAGTTAAATCTGAGTACATTGCAATCCGATTAGGATCACCTGACTTCAGTGCTTCAATCATAGGATGGACAAACTTGAGTTCATCCTCATAGACTTGTCTAAGTAGACTTGGTGTAATTCTTTCTAATTTTGTCATGATTGCTCGACATTGAGCTAAAACAAAAAGTTTAACCACAATATCAAGCACACCTTGAGATAATTCATACCAACAATCTCGAATTTCGTCACTGAGTTGTTCTTTGTTGGTTAGCCATTGGTATTTCCAAAGTGCATTGGTGAAGGCAGTCCATTCGTTTTTTGTCGTAGTATTTGCAGATGGAGTTTGATTTTTCATTGGTTCCCATATAACTGCTCCAAATCCTGCTCCACGACGTGCTGATCGTAAATCACCATCAAATATGAATTTAGCTTTAGGAGTGCCAACCATGATTACTGGTAAACCTACCACATTAATCAAGGTTACAAAGAAATTAAGCATCTTTTCTGCACCACCTGAATTTTTGACACTTAGGTGTTGGATTTCATCAATGACGAGTACTCCAATAGCATAAGTATTTGTAATTTGGCGCATATAGTTTAAAAGAGCTTCTATTCCTAATCTTTTTAGAGCAACTCTCTTTTCAAACTCTGTTCCTAAAGCTACATCAATCGCTTTAAAGAAGTGCAGACATAGATTTTTAAGAGAACCATCATGAGGGCAGTCTATTTTGAGATAAACAAGCTGGGTAAAGTTGTATTTTTCATGATAAATCACCTGTGGATACAAGCTTAGAATGCGATAGAGCGTTGTACTTTTACCGCTACCAGAACATCCTATAAGAGAATAGCTTAAAGCTGTGGATTTAGGAGCTTCAAATCGAAATGCATTGATGTTACCTGACATAATCCGTTCATAGCCATTCTGCAAATGTTGATTCAGTTTTCCATCTGCGATATTGCGTCCAATATAGCCTTGACGTATTAATATTGATATTTTTGATTCTAAAGAAATATGTCGTGTAATTGGCTGAAAAAACTGATGAAGAAGCTGTGATGTGAGATGAATTCGTTCATTCTTAGATCGAAGAATATCTTGTGGGTCGTAGTCTATTTTTCCAATCAGATTTGCTTTGATATCTGAAATTTCTTGCATGATTGGTGGAAGGGCTTCGATAAATGGATTTCCCTCATATTCACCAAAGCTAGGTGTATAAGTTGCTCTTATAAAATTGATTGGTAGACTCATTTAGTCATCCTCATCAAATAATTCATTAGTAAAATCAGGGTAATGAACAGCCTCAGCATCATGAGAAGCGCTTGATGTTTTAGCTTTAGGCATTGGAATAATATTTGTATTCACTGTTTCTTGCTGTTTCACTTTACTTCTACGTTCACTACTTTTTTCTTTTGCTTTGTTTGCAGATATTTCAGCGATACGTTGAGATGGTTTTGTTAAACTTTTCGCATTATTTGTTTTAAGTTTCGCACTGATGAAAGCTTCAAGTTCTCTTCGTTTTTTCGATGCTTCTAGTTCATATTCAACTAAGTTTTCTTTTTGCGCTTTTTGCTTTTCTTTGATTTCCCAAAACGTACAATCTATGAATTCTCGTGATCGAGAAGAAATACTGCCTATCCAGTACTCAAGGCTATTGCTATGCGGAAAAATATAAATTTTGTTCATAGAATAAGGGTCATATGCTGCTTCGAGGTTTTGAGGACGAGAACTCTCTGTTTTTCGATGTAACCAACCAAGGTCAAGTATTTCCTTTGCTAGATAAAAAACTCCAAATGCTTTGATACCTAAATCAGATATTGTAATTTTAGTCCGTGGTAACAATGCAATTTTGAGAGCTTCTTCAGAAACACTTCGTAATTTTCCAGTTCTATTTTGAATGCCCCAATTCCATAAATGTAAGGGAATAGTTGGCACACTATTTGGAATGTCTGCTTCACGATCATATGTTTTTAAAATATGAAATTGATTATGCGAGATGATGCAGGCAAGAATGATTTCAGTAAATTGATGGATGTTTAGCGTTGCATCTTGACGGTAATCTCTACCACCTGTCTTTTTTACGATAGTACCTTCGACTACACCTTTTCCTTTACCTTCTTTTTTAAAATAAGCCTGATAAGTATTAAATGCTTGTTCTACGATGCCTTTTGCATCTCCTCGTCTTGCAGGTGCATTCTCAATTCTGACAGCAAATGTTTTTTCTAAAGCTTCAATTTGATAACCAAGTAATTCACCTCGATCAGCAAGTAGAGCATCAGGTAAACCGATTGCTGGCCAGTCTTCTGACTGAATGTTGATGCCATATTCAGCACAATATTTAACTTTATCGGTCATCGCCAGATTAAGTGCTTGAATGGCTGCTAAGTAAGATGGTGATTCAAAACCAATATAAAAACCAGTAACGAGGCGGCTAAATACATCAATAACAAAATAAATAGTGGGTCTTCCAACAATACTATTTGGATTGGTATTAGAAACGAGGTAAATATCTGCGATCGTTGCATCAATTTCGTAACGAGAACCAGGCCCTAAAGCTTGTGAGGTTGCAGTTGAGTGTAATGGACGATAGTCTTTACGATAGTTAGAGGTGCTAATACGAGCTTGAATGCTCTCGATTTTTTTAAATTCCTTTTCGTAATAATATTTAAATTGCCATATTGTAGGAATATCTGCCTCAATTGTATTGGGGTACAGGTTTTTATATGTGGCTTGAAATTTTCGATAAACAAATGGAAGTGAATGCTGATTGTCTTTCAAGAAGAATAGTTTAATTGTGCGATAAAAGAGCTTTTCAATATCTTCAGTAACATTAATGCC
Source organism: Acinetobacter piscicola (assembly GCF_002233755.1). Taxonomy (GTDB): domain Bacteria; phylum Pseudomonadota; class Gammaproteobacteria; order Pseudomonadales; family Moraxellaceae; genus Acinetobacter; species Acinetobacter piscicola. The sequence continues at coordinate 9,386 of NZ_NIFO01000045.1, forward strand.
ATGTTCGCTATTATAGATGCGTGGTCGTCCTAATTTTTTGTCTTTGGGGATTCTTTTTTGCCCCTTAGCACCGCTATTTCTATAGTCTGGAAGCAAAGCATTAGGTGTTTGTCCTCTTTGCCAATATCTGCGAATTAAGCGATAAATTGTTTGTTTAGTTACTCGATGTTGAGACATGATTTCATCAATTATTTTGCCTCTTTGAGCAGGTATAAAAAATAATTCATGAGAAATCAGAGGGTGAATAAGTGCATAATTTTGATCACGCTTACTTTCTTGTGTTGATTCCTTTTCTGGTTGAATAAATGCCAGTGATTGATGTGGATCGGCCTCTCTTTGAACACTTAAATCTTCTAGGCCTTTCAATATTTCAGTTTTACTAATTTCAATAGGGAAAGCACTTTCATCGTCAATATTAATCCAGATTAGAGAGTGAGGGAGAATACTTAAAACTCTAAATAAAGAGTCTTCAAAGCTTAATACTTCATTGATTTTCAGCATGAAGCACCCCATTCCAAGAATTGATTTGACCTAACTGAATGTGATCAGTTCTCAAATCTTTAAAAGAAATATTAAGATCAAATGTGAAATACCTTTGAGCAAGCAAGTCTCTGATTTCTCTTAAAGATTGGCCTATCTCAAAATTATATTTTTGGTCAATAAATCTTGCTAATTCATTAATCTTTTTAGACTTATTTTTACTGATAATACCTGCATAAAAATTAAGCTTATCTAGTGTGTCTTGTTCACTTAGTTCCAGAGTATTTATAGAGCTGTACAACCATTGAATATTCTGACTGACTATTATGGGAACTTGATGTTCAGTAAAAATAAAAAAAGGAATGTTTTGCTGTTTCCAATATTGTCTTTCAATTTCAATCTTTTCTATTGTACGAGGATCATTGAGAGCAGTGGAATATTTTACTTGGACTGCAAACTTAGGTGATGTTGAATCATTTGTATCTACAAAGAAATCACTTGTCATAATTTGATAGTGTTTTCCAAATCTAGGGTGAGGGATTTCAATTGACTCAGCAATTTTTAGAGTTTGTTCGAGGTCTAAGGGATATTGTTCTCTAATATCTATAGTTGTGGAATGCCATTCCAGTAATAAAAAAGCAGAAAGTTCGAGATCAGAGAGAAGGTGATGAGTTCTTTGGCTTTTATGACCAAAAACTCGGTGAGATCGACCTTCTGAACTCACATCTCTAATTGTGATCCAAGGCTTATAGTTATTTCCAAAACCCTGTCCTCGTCCTTCTTGAATCCACTTTTGAATTTTGAGTCCATGATTTTGTGTGTTCTTAAAGTTAGCCATAAAAAAATCCACACATCATGCTGTTTAGAGCATAGCTTGTGTGGATTTTTTGAGCAATTCAGTATTACACTTTATTACTCAGTATGAGACTTTATTACTTAGTATGAAACTTTATTACTCTCATACAACTCTTGTGCG
>NZ_NIFO01000046.1 GCF_002233755.1 Acinetobacter piscicola
AGTTCGAATCTCTCTGAGCGCACCACTTGAATACATCGAAAGATGAAAATTACCGCTTAATTGCGGTTTTTTTGTGTTTGCAAATTCATTCAAAAATATTGATATTCAAATTAGAAAAATAACGCTGTCATTGATCCAAGTTATCCGAACTATTTAATTTTCTGTACAAAAATTGCATTTGCACCTACAGCAGGTAGCATTTCATGGTAGGGCAAACTACGTGCTGCTCTGAGTAAAAAGGGTGCTTTTTCATCTACTTTTATGGTTGTGGTCATTTTCAATAAAGTGTCGTTGCCTTGTGGGAAAAACTGAATCTGTCCTTTTAAAAAGCGTAAATCTCCACCATTGGAATAGAAGTTATTTTCAGTGGTTTTGGGGTAAGTAAAATGCATTTTAAAATCAAAAGGAATATTAATCACACCGAGACCAACACTGACTTTAAATTCGGCATCCTGTCCTTGCTGATTTAGCGCAGTCGTGGTGATGCTTTTAATTTGTTTAGGAAATACCTCTTTATAGGACATGGGCTGTGTCCATTTCTGCATGTTTTGTGGGGGTGTTTTAAAATATTGATAGGTGGTGGTAAATCGTAAAGTTTCACGACCATGGGTATAAGGCACGGTGCTTGGATTCAAAATAATACTAATCGGCTGTTGAGAGTTCGCACTGATTTGAGCGATTTTATTCACTTGAGCGCTGTTGAGCTGAGGGTTTGGGAATAGTCCTGCATTAAGCGCCGTGACTTTCTTTGGATTCAAACGGTTTTTTAAAGCTTCTAAAATAAAAGCATTGGTACTTTGCGGAGCGCCTAATTTAAGCTCAGGGAATGCTGATATGATCTGTTTAAATAAGAAGCCTTGAGGTTGGTTTAAATCTCCCCATTGAGTAAGGGTGATCAGGGTCTTTTTATCGCCCAAGCTAAACCATTCAAATTTGCCTAGGCCATAGGGAATAGGTGCATCAATAACCAAACTAGAAATGCTGTTTTGCCCGATTTGATGCTGAAAGACCACATCTTCATTAAAATTGAGTACAGGAATAGGTGTTGGGATAGAAATTCTGTATTTGACTTGGCTGATATTTCCAGCTTGTTCTATGACTTTTGCTGATTTTAAGGTTGGAAATAATCCAACATATTGCGTGTAATTGCCCAATATTTTAGCCACATCTTGACTATTTACAGGAACAACAATCGCAGCGGTAGAAAATTTAGCAGTGGGTTGAGTGTTACTTTTTAATGTAGGTAGGGTGGTTTTTACTGCAGGATGTGAGTAGATTAAAATATTATCTTGAGCAATTGCAGCCACTTGTTGTGCATTATGATCAAAAGGCTTTATTCCGCTAGGAATATTGTCAGTCCAAGAAATTAATTTTGCAAAACTGATTGAGCTAATACTGCTTAGAAGAATAAGGCAAATAATTGCGTGAAAAGCGTTCATCATTTTTCCTTTATTGTTATTCGAGCCCATACAGGAGCTGGGAGCGCTATTTTTAAAATGATTTACCAGATAACAATAGAGGTGTTCTGTAATTCGGGACGAAAAGCATCATGCCGATTCAAATCTAGTGTAATATCTTGGCATCGTAATTGATTTGTATTGAAACAACTATGTCAGACAGTAAGCCTGCATTATCAGCACGTTATTATCTTAATTTAGAAGAATCACAAGACGGTTTTAAGCTTGCCACTTTTGGTAAAAAACAAATCAGTCAATTGCTTACACCTTTGATCAGTATCGGGATTATCGCGTGGGGTATTTACCTCGGTTTTGATGGTGTGGGTCAGTATTACGTTTACTTAGGTAGTTTTTTCCTTATTTTGCAAATACTCATGCGTTATTGGTTTTTACCGATGATGTTTAAAAGGCAGTTCGTAAAATACCAGTTTGGTAAAAGTGAACAAGGGATTGAGCTATTTCAAGATTATGCTGAAATATTCAGTAGTGGTCGCCCGAAACAAGTTTTTCATTATGCAGATGTACAAAAATTTGCAGAAGGTACGTTGACGTATATGATCGAATTGAAAAACCGAACGGTGATTATCGTACCAAAGCGTGCCTTTGAAGCTTCAGCGGAGCAATCCATTTTTGTAAATACGTTTAAAAAATAAGTTCAAAGCAATATTATTTGATGGATTTAAGTCAGTTATTTAATGGTGATGAGATAATAGGGAATTAATATGAGTACACGTCCATCTAAAATTGTGTGCGTCGGTCGTAGTTATGCAGCGCATGCCGCAGAATTAGGCAATGCGATTCCAGATCGTCCAGTTTTATTTATCAAACCGCCCAGTACCTTGATTTCTTTAGAAGAAGGCATTTCTTGGAATGAAAATTGGGGCAATTGCCACCACGAATGTGAATTGACTTTACGTATAGATCAGCCTTTAAAAGGCGAAACCAATCCTGAAAAAGCACTTGAAGCGATTGGTGCGGTGACTTTGGGTTTGGATTTAACCCTGCGTGATTTACAAGATGATTTGAAGAAAAAAGGTCAACCTTGGGAACGTGCAAAGGCTTTTGATGGCGCATGTGTCCTTGCTGATTGGGTCAGTATAGATGAAGTGAAAGATTGGTCTGCGATCACGTTTGAATTTGCGGTAAATGATCAAGTTCGTCAAAAAGGGGATACTTCATTATTGATTTTTGATATTGGTTATTTACTGGCAGATATTAGCCAAGTTTTCTCTTTGGAACCAGGTGATGTGGTGATGACGGGTACGCCAGCAGGTGTAGCAGCATTGGCTTCAGGTGATCAATTAACCATGACTTTAAATGGTCAGAGTCATGATTTTGTTTGGAAAACATTTGTGAAGTAAGGTTTTCTATTTCAAATTTATAGTGAACACAAACGGATTAAAGCGAAGGTTTTAATCCATTTTTTATCATCTATGATTTTATAAATTTGATTGGTCATGTCTAAATCAATAGATAAATGACGTCAGTTCGAGATAAAATCTGATGTAAGTTATTGAAAAGATAGATTAGGCACAACGGAGTCTTACCGTCTAAAGTCCGATGTAAGGATTAACCTTCGGTTCGACCTACTTTTCTTTCGGGAAAAGTAGGCAAAACCATTTGTCAGTCGCGAACTCGGCAGATACTATCAAGTACCTAATATATCGCAAAAACAGTATATTACAGATGTAGCCCTGCCTCGAACAATGCGACTGACATTTCCGCGTATCATATAGTTGGGAACATATCTTATCTCGAACTCAGGTTAAATAAGTTAAATCAACGATGTAGTAATTTTCTAAACTGATCAGGTGTGATTTTCATCCAACGCTTAAACATATTAATAAAGGCAGATGAATTGGCATAGCCCAAATCCAAAGCAATATTTTCAACTGTTCTTCCGTCATCTAACATCGACATGGCTTTCATCACTTTTAAACGTTGTCGCCATTCATTCAAAGACATGGAGAGTTCTTTCAAACTTAAACGTGCCAATGTACGTTCAGTCATATTTATCCGTTTGGCTAGATCTTCTAAAGTGCTGTTATCCGCAGGACAGGTATGCAAAAAATCTAATAATTGTTTAAGTGCAGGATGCTCTGTATGTGGTAAATAACTTCCGATGAGTTCAGCATGATGTAGTTGATCAAGTAGTACTTGTAATAAGCGTAAATACTCAGCATCTACCTCATCCATTGGGTGGTGTTTGAGGTGTTGTAAAATTGCAGAGACCAATGGTGAGGATAAAAGAATACCTGCTTGTTGTGGTAAATGTTCACATAAAGATTCATGGATATACAAAGTGGCATGCGAGACCGAAGTTCGGTTTAAACCACTGTGATTTACATTGGGAGGTAGCCAAATCCCATAAGGAGGCGGGGTTATATAATTGATTTGTTCAATATTAACCTCCATCACACCATTAAAGGCATACACAAACTCGCCCCACGCATGACCATGTTCAGGATAAACAGATAAAGCAGGATCATCTCGGAAATGCAGCCATAATGGCGCCTCAATCACATCATTGGTTTTGAGCTGTGTTGTATATTCAGTTTGAGCGTTTATTTTTTTTATCATTTGAAAATGCCCGAATAAAAAGATTTGTTGTCTGTTTTGAAGTATATCCTACAAAATTGACAGGATTATAGTGTACTCAAGATATTTCTATTTGAGTTAGATCTGTGGATATGCGCAAAGCAATGGATGCTCAAGCATCGAGTTTAATGATCGGGTTATGTATGATTTGGGGCATTCAGCAAGTGGTGTTAAAAATCGCCGCAGCTGATATTTTACCGATTATGCAAATCGCAATCCGTTCAGGTTTATCTGCGCTTATGGTTTTGCCCTTGATTCAATTGCAACAAGGGGTAAGCTTATTTTCTAAAGAATATTTTATACCGGGCATTTGGATTGCTTTTTTATTTTCAGCCGAATTCTTTTTTGTAGCAGAAGCATTGCGATTCACCTCAGCTTCTCATACGGTGGTCTTGTTATATACAGCACCGATTTTTGTGGCTTTAGGGCTGCATTGGAAATTACCGACTGAACGTTTGGCGATGATCCAGTGGGGAGGGATTTTTATTGCTTTCCTTGGAATTGTTGTGACATTTATGGGACGGGATGATCAGGCTATCGGTTCTGACATGCTATTGGGCGATGTTTTAGCGCTGATTGCAGGGATCATGTGGGCACTCACCACGATTTCTTTAAGATTGACCAAATTGTCCGATGCACATCCAACCCAAACTTTGTTTTATCAATTGCTTGGCGGTTTTGTGTTTTTATTCCCTTTGGCTTTTATTTTAGGACAAGCTGAAATTCATTGGACAATCATCGCTATAGGGAGTTTGGCTTTTCATACTTTGATAATGTCGTTTATGAGTTTAATGCTGTGGTTTTGGCTGTTGCGTCATTATCTCGCCAATCATTTAGGTGTTTTTTCTTTCCTAACACCAATTTTCGGTATGATTTTTGGGGTGATTTTTTTGGATGAACACATTGAAATGAATTTTATTTTCGGTACAGGACTGGTTTTGCTAGGGGTCATGATCGTCAGTTTACATCAGTGGATTGAAAAGAAATTACATTTTACTGAATCAACGCAATAAAGATGAGTGATGTGTATTGGCTATGCCGTATTTGAATAAACTGAATAAATATACATGGATGGGCTTATCCTCAATTCTGATCTGGGCAAGCTTGGTTGCCGTAGTGAAGTTGATTACTGAGTCTTTAAGCCCGATTTTAGCCATTGCATTGATTTATAGTTTTAGTGCGCTGAGTATCTTATTGCTGAATGGTTTTCCTCAAATGAGTCGAATGCCAAAAAGTTATTTATGGGGATGTGGAAGCCTTTTCGTCCTCTATGAAATTCTATTTCTTAGCTCGGTTGCTTTTTCACACGACCATGAACAAGTTTTAATTATTGGCATGATTAATTATTTATGGCCACCGTTAACAGTTGTCTTGGCAATTTTTGCAAAGCAACTTAGTTATAAACTACCTGTCATTTTAGGTTTTATTCTCGCTATTTTGGGACTCATGATGGTGGTTAACCCTGATGTTCTCAATCTTTCAAAATTCTTCTCTGTGCTACAGAAAAACCCTGTGGCTTATAGTTTTGCATTGATTGGGGCAATTTTGTGGTCTTGCTTTAGCGTGCTGACTAAAAGATACGCGCAAGGACATAACGCCGTTCCATTATTTTTTGCTGTGACGGCACTTTCTTTATGGGCTGTACATTTCGTCTCTGCTGAACCTTTTACCTTTCCCAGTTTTGAAATGTGGGCTGCCATTGCAGTTACAGGAAGTTTAATCGGTATTGCTTATAGTCACTGGAATCAGAGTTTGCAATTTGGTGATATGAAATTATTGATTTTAGCGACTTATTTTATGCCGATACTTTCCTCTGTGATGTCGATGCTGATTTTAGATGCAACACCACAATTGGCTTTTTGGATTGGGACAATCTTGGTGACAATAGGTGCAATGATTTGTTGGAAAAGTACAGCCGAAAAGCAGTAAAACTATACTCACTTAGCGGCTGTTATCCTCATATTTTTATCGTGTATAAGTGAAGACAATTGATGCTATTTATTGATCAAAACTGTTCATTTATTAAAACTACTAATTTATTAAAACTATTTATCGTCCAAAATGACTGAAAGCGGTATGGATAATTTGGCTGCTAGGTATTCATCAGACTCTATGAGTGAAGGGCCAATTTTTTGCATCCAAATATCATCATCATGAATATTTTTAACATCCTCACGATTGGGAAGTGTATAAGGCAGTGATTTGTAAAATGACCAAAAATCAATGGTATCTAAGTTTCGAACAAGAACGTATTCATCGTTGTCAGTACGTTTGATTAAGTTCTGCTTTTCTAATAACAATACATAGGTTGGCCAACGACCAATTTCACCACGACCCAAAATATCTAATGCTTCTGCATCTGTAACTGCTTGCCCAGTTTGTTGTTTTTTATAAAATAATTCTAAAATGTCCAAGAGCATTAATACAGGATGACGTGTCTGTACTTTGCCTGTATGAAATGCAGTCAGCGCATAGCTAATTTCAACGCCTAATAGGACAATATTCCATGACATAAAAATCCACAATAAGAAAATAGGAATTGCAGCAAATGCGCCATAAACAATGGTATAGCTCGTGAAATTAGCCATCACAAAACCAAATAGGTTTTTGAGTAATTCAAAAACGACAGCACTAAATAAACCTGCGATGGCGGCAGCTTGGACTGGAACACGGCGATTGGGAATGGTCCAATACAGGATAAAAAAGCCAAGTACAGTTAAAGAAAAAGAAATGATCCAAAATACAGCAGTTCCATCTACTTCATAGCCTGCGAAGTTATTACTTAAAATACTCATAGATGCCAATGTCGATGAAATCACAAAAGCACTTCCCAGTAAAATCGGGCCAAGTGAAATGATGGTCCAGTAGCGCATAAAACCAATGATACCGTTACGTGTTTCTTGAACTTTCCAAATTCGATTGAATACAGTTTCTATACTGGTCAGCATCATCACTGTGGTAATAAACAAAAACAACACACCAATAATTGTCAGATTACTTGAATTATCTGTAAAAACATTAAAGGCTTTATCAAAAGCGATGCTGGTTTTTGGCAAAAAATTGCTATAGATCATTTGTTGTAATTGTTGTCGAGCAGGTTCTAATGCTTTGATTGATGAAATAATGACTAAAAAAACAGTCAGCATGGGTACGACTGCAAACAACGTGGTGTAGGTTAAAGACCCTGCTTGTTCACGACAGCGATCAGTTTCAAAACGGCGCAGTACAAATAGAATGAATTGAAACCAAGTTTGATTATAAAAGGGTAGTTTTTTAAGTAATTCAATCATATATCTTTTATCTCAATTATTTTTTGGTACATATTCAACTTTCATCAACTAGCTTACCCAAAAATGAAGCAAAATACCGTATAGTTTATTTTTAAAATTTGAATATTTACAATATGCAAGCTTATGTTTTAGTTTTATATTACAGCAAATATGGCTCTACCAAAGAAATGGCGCACTTGATCGCCAATGGAATTGAGTCAGCAGGAATGGCTGTAAAAATAAGAACCGTACCCAATCTTTCAACTGTGGTGAAAGAAGCAGAAGCGAGTATTCCTGAAACAGGCGACATCTATTGCACTTTAGATGACTTACAAAATTGTGCAGGTTTGGCTTTAGGTTCTCCAACACGATTTGGCAATATGGCTTCAGAAATGAAATACTTTTGGGATCAAACTACAAGTCTTTGGTTGAATGGCGCATTACACAATAAACCTGCTTGCGTATTTACCAGTTCAGGTTCGATGCATGGCGGGCAAGAAAGTACATTGTTCACCATGCTTCCACCATTATTCCATCATGGCATGATGATTATGGGCTTAACCAATGCTCATCCTGCTTTGTCTAATACTAAATCAGGTGGTACGCCGTATGGTGCAAGTCATGTGAGTGGGCCACGACATGATCAGGGCTTGAGTCAGGATGAAAAGGCATTATGTGAAGAGCAGGGTAAACGTTTAGGTGAAGTGGTTAAAAAATTGATTGCTGAATGAGTTTAAATTTTTAGTCTGAAACGATATTTATGTATGTTTTAGCATAAAAATTAAGGGCTTCATCGCGATATTGTCGATAGATGAAGCCTTTTTTTGATGGGTTTTATTCAGGCTTTTCTGCTTTTTCCACATTGAAACGATGCTTGCATTTTTTGCATTGATAATCAAAAAAGATATTTTGATCGACAATTTCTCCTGCTTTTTTACCAAAACGTCTACCTAAAAAGCCACCTGTAATCCCCACACTGATTGCACCGACAAAAGTTCCAATCGTACCGCCAACAATGACACCCAAAGGCCCTGCAACTGTTCCAATTGCAGCACCAACAGAAGCACCTGTGGCAGCACCACCTACAGTACCTGCTGCTGCACCAGCAGAGGTGAGTAATACGCTGCCTGCTTTTCCAAGTAACTCTTCGTGGTCGCGTCGTTCTAAGTCAGTTGAACCACATTTTGGACAACTTATTGTTTGTTCATCAGTCATTGGTCTTTACTCGTTGTCGCAAATATAAGCGAATGATCCATAAACCATAAATAGAGTCCATTGACCTTTCACCAAGCTATCGTTTCATCATTCTTAACAAAATTGAAATAACGCTAAGGCAGATGATGTTTTCCATGATTGTAACGAAATACCAAAGTAAGTCTTTATATTTTATGTGAATACGAAAGCTTAAATCATGATCGCTTTATCGCTGTGTTTGATTTGGGGGAACTATTAAGGTTTCTTTGTCTGTATTGTTGTAAGGCTAAACAAGTTATTTGAAAATAGATGAAGATTTTACTTTTAATTTAATGTGATATCTCAATTTATTCAGTCTGCTAAAAAGATTTGATTTCGACCAGATTTCTTTGCACGATATAAGGCTTTATCAGCGCGTTTAAAAACATCTTCTATATCGGCATCATGTGTTTTGACTTCCGCAACGCCAATACTTACCGTAAAACAAATAATATTGTCATCATAATGTATTTTCATCATTTCAATGGTTGCGAGTATTCGTTTAAAAACCTGAACAGCTTCTGTGCTTAAACATGCAGGTAAAATAATCGCAAATTCTTCACCACCAATACGTGCCAAGAAATCATTTGTACGCAGCACTTTTTGAATATGTTCCGACATCAGTTTGAGCACATAATCACCAGCCTTGTGACCATAACAGTCATTCAACGTCTTAAAATGATCGATATCTAGAATACCAATACTAAAAGGGATGTTTGATTTAAAGAATTGCAACATGGTCTGGTTGCTTTCCTGAATAAACACACGGCGATTAAATGCACCAGTTAGTTCATCTGTAGAAGCCAGTATTTCCATTTCCTGAAATTGCAGATGTAACTTGATGTTCATGGCTAACCAGTTGGCGAGACATTGTAAAAGAATGGCTTGTTGTTCGCTGTAATAATGTTTTCTTTTATCTGCAACGTTTAATGTTCCGATGCAAATATCGTTGTGAATCATGGGGGCATCCATACAAGTGCCCATTCCATGCTGAGCAAGCATTTGGCAGTCAAGCTCGTCTGATTGAGTTACATCATCACAAATGATCAATTTTGCTGTAGCAAAGGTTCGACCAACAAAGGTTTGATTGATCGGAATTTTAAAATCAATAGGAATTGCTTGATTTCCAGAAATAGAATAGAGCTTGAGATATTCTTCATTTTCTTGAAGAGTAATGCTTGCTCGATCTGCATCAAAAACATGTGATATCCAAAAAGCAATTTTATCGAGCAAATCTTGTAAAGATGCAGCTTTGCTTAGGTCATGTATAAAATCTACGGGGAGTTGAATATAGTGCTCTTCATCCAAACCCGATAGTTGATTTGGATCAAACATTCGCTCAGTAAACTTTTTGGTGGTGTTTTAAAAAGTATG
>NZ_KZ268713.1 GCF_002233755.1 Acinetobacter piscicola
TGTATTCTTGGTACACCAGTGAGTCATGCCAGTCTTCACTTCCCGTGGTATCCGCCTGACCTTTGATGTATTGCACTGGTGCATTCAAGTTATTATATGAACCCAATACGCCATAAGCTGTTGGTGGATATAAGTTACCGCCTTCCGCAATGGTCTGATCTATGGACTGGTCATAACGATATTCCATCGCTTCATTTTGTGCTAAGTCTTGTAAATGGGTAGGAACTAGTCTTAATCCCGCGATCTCACCTGCTGGTATTGGGTTATTACCGTTATAGCTAAATTCCCAGTAGCCTGTGTTTGACTCAGGTGTCGTGGTCAGTACTGTACCATTGGCTAAAGTCAAATAAACCTGTGCTTCTCCCCAATAAAGTTTGCCCTCGTAACGTGTTGCAAATCCTGCAAGGTTAGCACTGTCATTGTAGAATTTAATGTCATCCATTTCCATGAAAGCTGATGCACTGAACTCTCCCAAATAACTGTATGGTGTGTAGTACCAATTCACATAGTTGGATTGTCCATCAAACTCACTCAATGGTGTCGGAATATGCTGAATAAATTGTGGGTTAATCGAGATATTGCCTGCGTTATCCACAGTTTCAAATACGTAGTTTTTAAAGTTGTCCATATGATCCAGCAATGGTGAAAGGACTAATTTTCCATTGGCATCCGTCTGTAAACCACTGCCTGTAGTTAACTCTGTCAGTCCTTCGATATGTTGACCACGGTACTCTTGTTCATAGACTTTAAAGTTACGTGCACCTGTTTCACTAAATTGGAAGGCAGGGTTAGCTACGTCTAATCCTCCTTGTGCTGAAGGACTCAAACTACCATTAAATTTACCTGTTGCTGCCACGTTATCTACACGGTAGTTTTGTGCCGCAGCTTCATTTGCACCACCGACATAGACTGTTGCACTATTGCCTGCAACATCTGTGATCACCGCACGGAACTTACGACTTTCATCATTGATTTGCTGGGCAGACCAATCAACGTTATACGATGAGGTGTTATTCGCGGCGATCGTTGCTGTATTTAGATCAGTCCAAGTACCATTCACCAAAGTTTGGTAAATCACTTGTGCGCCTGCCTCGCCTGTTACATTCAATGTAAACTGCGTGTCGTTCGAGTAGAAGTCTGTAGCGGAAACACCTTTGTCTTCGTAACCAGTCAAACTCATCGCAGTATTCGGCGTTAAAACACTATCAATCGTTACATTTTGTGATGTCGCCGCACCCGGAATACCAGCAGCATCTAATATGCGAGATTCAAATTTATAAGTCCCATCTGCGAGCGGATTAGCAGTATGATCCAATGTCCAAGTTCCATTGGCATTGCTCACTGCATCTTTCCAAGTCACACCACCATCTAAGCTCACCTGAACTTTATCACCAGTATCTAAAGTCCCATTGACCTGACCACTAATTACAAGCGTTTTATCATTGGTAATAAAATCACCCGCAGTTCCACGATCTTCAGAAATGGCTGTAATGACTGCTGTTGAAACAGGCGCAGTAACATCAATCACAACATTAAATGCAGTCGTTGGATCACTTACATTTCCAGCTTGATCTGTTTGGGTCGCAGTTAATGCATGTGTTCCCTCGGTTAAACCTGGTGCAGGGATGGTATAGCTCCAAGCCCCATCGGCTTTTGCAGTTGTTGAACCAACCAATAAACCATTTTCATAGATTGAAACGATACTATTGGCTTCTGCTTTTCCGCCTACTGTTGGTGTGGTGTCATCACTATGATCACCTGATTTCAATAAGCCTTGTACAAGTCCAACATCATCACTCACTGTTTCTAAAGTTAAGCCCGTTGGTTTGATTGTATCAATGCTAAATCCTATCGTTGCTGTTGCTGTATTACCATTGCTTAATGTTGCTGTAGCCGTATAGGTCTGCGCACCATTACTCTGCGTTGGTACTTCAAGTGACCAGTTTCCAACACCATCTGCCGTTACAGAACCGAGTGAATTCCCATCTTTATCTGTAATTTTAACGATTGCCCCAGCTTTGGTTGTACCTGACAATACAGGTGTATCATCATTGGTTACGCCACCATCAGCGATTGGCCCTGTAACTGGTGCTTTATTGTCAGTTGCACTGATCGTAATATTTACAGCGCTCTTGTCGACATCAAAGGTCAATGCATCACTTGAGGCACTCACATTTCCTGCTGGATCTGTTTGCGTCACAACCACATCATGTGAACCATCTGCTAATTCAACTGTTGGGGTAAATGTCCAATTTCCATCTGGTTGAACTGTTGCAGTTCCTATAACAGTTCCATTATCCGTTAAGGTAATCGTACTACCAGCCTCTCCTTTACCTGAGAATGTCGGTGTTCCATCATCTGTTACACTACCATTGGTAATCGGACCGACCATTTGCCCTACATTATCAACCGCAGCCAAATCAGGTTTGCTTGGTGCAAGCGTATCTAGATGAATCACATAGTCGCCAGTAAATGGACTCAATTGCCCTGCTGCATCAACAGCTTGGGCTTTAATCGTTTTCGCACCATCCGCACCTAAATCCGCAACTTCAACAGACCATGTACCATCTGTTTTGACGACCGTATTTGCAACTTCCACACCTTCGCTATAGACATGAATCGTAGATCCAACTTGGCCTGTCCCACTAATCGTCGGTGTTTTATCGTTGGTTAAACCATCTTTTGGAATAGTTTGGTTGAATAGCCCACCTACAACATTATCAACAACATTGGTAATTGCAGGGGCAGGCGGTGGAGCACCCAGTACATCAAATGTCCACGGTGTTGTCACAGCGCCTTCATTTCCTGCCACATCAACAGGTGCAGCAGTTAAGCTATGTGGCCCTGCACCTAATGGTAAAGTTGGTGTAAAACTCCATGTTCCATCGGCTTGAACTGTTGCTGTCCCCATTAAGTTGCCATTGTCATATATATTGACATATGCAGCATCCGCAGGGGCTTTGCCTGTAAATTCTGGACGGGTATCATCCGTCACACCTTGTTCTGGAATCGTACCTTTTATTGCCCCAACATCATCTTTTAAATCTAAATCAGATAATGCAGTAGGCACTTTCGTATCTACTGTAAAGCTCTGTGTTGCCACAGTACTACTATTTCCAGCCGTATCAATCACACGTGCTTGAACCGTATAAGTCCCATCTTGCAAAGTCTGTGCAGTATTGTCATAACTCCACGTCCCATCTGCTTTGCTCGTTGCATCTACCCAGTTTGCACCATTGTCAAAGGAAACTTGGACTTTTTCATTACTTGCCAATGCTGTTGAAACTTTACCATTAATCACCAATGTTGAATCTTTGGTTATAAAGTCAGAGGTATTTACCCCTGTATCTTCAGAAATACTGGTAATAGAAGCTAACGAAGTTGGTATAGCTGTATCAATGATGACATTTTGTGGTACTGAAGATGTACCAATATTACCCGCCTGATCTATGACACGGCTCACAACTGTATATGTACCATCAACCAATGTTGCTGTTGTATTATCCAAAATCCACATATTTGCAGGACGATCAAGTGTTGTATTTGTCCAAGTTACACCACCATCTAAACTGATCTGTACGCGCTCATCAGCTGCTAAGTTACCTACAACAGTTCCATTGAAAATCAATGTATTATCATTGGTAATAAAATCACCAGCTTGACCACTGTCTTGAGTAATACTCGATAGTGTTGTTGTTGCAGTTGGTACGGTCGTATCAATGGTAATTTCTTTGGTACTTTCTGTTCCTGCTGTTCCTGTAGAATCAATCACACGTGTAATAACTGTGTATTGACCATCGACAAGATTGATTGCGGAATGATCCAAACTCCAACTTGTCCCTGTAGGATCAATTGTTGCCGTTAACCAGTTTAATCCACCATCTAAACTGACCTGAACTGTTTCATCAGGGTCTAATACTCCTGTCACATTTCCAGAGTAGATCAAAGATGGGTCATTGGTGACAAAATCACCTGCCACACCACTATCATCTGTAATTAAAGTCAGATCAGCTGTAGCTTTTGGCGGCTCAGTAACAATCGTTACATCTTGAGTGACTTGGTGTCCAATATTACCGACTTGATCCACAACACGAGCAATAAATTGATGTGTTCCGCTGCTCAAAGTATTTGCTGTATTGTCTAAAGACCATGTATGACTCACTGGATCGATTTGTGCAGTTATCCACGTATTACCACCATCGACACTCACTTCAATATGGTCATTTGCAGTCAGCGTACCAGACTCAATTTTACCGTTAATAATCAGTGTTGTATCACTGGTTTTATAATCGCCAGCAATCCCTGTATCATCACTAATACCTGTAAATGCAAGGGTTAAATTTGAAAGTGGTGGGGTTAAATCAATCACAACTTCTTGTGTATCTGTAACATCACCATTCAGCACTTTATCAACAACACGTGTTTGGAATTGATAAGTCCCTTCAGCCAAGGTATTGGCTGTATTGTTGTATGTCCAAGTATTTGTTGCTGAATCAACAGTAACATTCAACCAAGTCTGACCACCATCTAAGCTGAGCTGTACTTGATCATCTGTAGCTAAAATACCTGTAACTTTACCACTGATCATAAGTGTTTGATCATTGGTTTGATAGTCGCCTGCTGTACCTGTATCCTCAGTGATACTGGTAAATTCAGACGTAGCTGTTGGTGCAGAAGTATCTATCACCAATTTTTGAGTAGAAAGTGGGCCTGTATTACCTGCTTGATCAACAACTCGTGCAGCTAAAGTATAAGTCCCATCGACCAATGTTGTTGCACTGTGATCCAGTGTCCATGTTTTGGCAACAGGGTCTAATACCGCTTTAATCCAAGTTGTACCGCCATCCAAGCTCACTTCAACCGCATCATTTGCAGCAACATCACCAATGATCGTTCCATTGAAAACTAAACTATTGTCATTGGTTTGGTAATCACCTGCCACACCTGTATCTTCAGTAATGCCCGAAAATAAAGCTGAAGCAACTGGTGGTCTAGAATCGATGACCACATCTTGTTCAGAGATATCGCCTTGATTACCTGCCAAGTCTATGACACGGACTTGTACTTTATATGTGCCATCTGCAAGCGGATTATCAGTATTATCAAAACTCCATGTTTTATTTGTATGATCAACCGTTGCTTCAGACCAAGTTTTACCACCATTTAAACTGATTGATACTTTATCCGTTGCATCCAGTTGACCTGTAATTTCACCATTCAACAGCAAAGTATTATCACTGGTGACAAAATCATCGATAACACCAGTGTCATCGGTAATGGTACTTAATTTTGCCAAAGTGGTTGAATCTGGCGCTTGAGTATCAATTTGAACATTGACAGTACTCGCAGTACCCGCTACACCTGCAACATCGACCACGCGAGCTTGGAAAGTGTATGCTCCATCAGCCAATGGATTTGCAGTATTGTCATACGACCAAGTATGGTTGGTACGATCAACTACAGCATCTTGCCAACTTGCACCATTATCTAAACTGATTTCAACACGGTCTGTTGCTGCAAGATTGTTCAATACTTTACCGTTAATGACTAAAGTATTGTCATTGGTAATATGGTCACCTGCAATACCACTATCTTCTGTAATACCTGTAAATTCAACCGATGCAACCGATGGTTTATTATTAATCACAACACTTTGTGAAGTTAATTTCCCAACATTATTTGCTGTATCAACCACACGAACTTGAACGTTATACGTACCATCTGCTAAAGCATTGCCTGTATTATCAAACTGCCAACTATTTGCGACACGATCAAGTGTAACTTCAGCCCAGCTCTGACCACCATCCAGACTAATTTGGACATTTTCATCAGCAGCTAAAGCACCTGTAACATTGCCTTGAAACAACAAGCTACTGTCTTGGGTAATAAAGTCTCCAGCAGTACCTGTATCATCAGAAATTGCCGTCAGTGCTGCTGTTGCTGTAGGAATACTGGTATCAACAGTCACAGTTTGTGTTGAAACTGAACTTGCGTTCCCCGCAGTGTCAATGACACGGGATTGAATAGTATAACTACCATCATCCAATTCATTGATTGTATTATTATAATTCCAGACGTTTGTAGTACGATCTAAAGTACTTTCCAACCAAGTCGCACCACCATCCAAACTGATTTGGACACGCTCATCAGCTGCTAAAACACCCTCAACTTTACCTTTAAAAACTAAGCTATTGTCACTGGTAATATAATCACCAAGCACACCCGTATCTATGGTAATACTGGTTAAAGATGAGCTTGCTGTAGATGCTGCTGTATCAATTTGAATCTCTTGAGTGGTTTCAAAACCAGGATTACCTGCTTTATCAACTACACGTGCAATCAAGGTATGTGTGCCATCTACCAATGGATTCGCTGTATTGTCATAACTCCAAGTACGTGTTGCTGGATTAACTGTTGCCTCTACCCAAGTCACTCCACCATCCAAACTCAACTGTACAGTATCACTCGCCGCTAAGGCACCACCATTAATTTTTCCTTTAAAAACTAATGCATTGTCATTGGTAATATAATCACCTGTTGTCCCTGTATCTTCAGTGATTCCAGTAAATACCGCTGAAGTTAAAGGCGCACGTGTATCGATAACGATATCTTGAGCTGTTACTTGTCCTACATTGCCCGCTTGATCAATCACACGTGTTTGGAATTTATATGTTCCATCTGCAAGTGGATTATCCGTATTGTCATATGACCAAGTATTTGTTGCTGGATCAACCGTTGCTTCTAGCCAAGTTTTACCGCCATTTAAACTGATTTGGACTTTATCACCTGCTGCTAAAGGTGCTGACAAAGAACCTGTAAGTTCTAAACTATTGTCATTGGTCGAAAAATCTCCAACCACGCCTGTGTCTTCTGTAATCGCTGTCAGCGTACTGACCACACTAGAAGCTTGTGTATCAATTACAACCGTTTTACTTGAAACAGTGCCGACATTTCCAACAACATCAATTACACGAGCTTGAACATTATAAGTGCCATCAACAAGTGGATGACCCGTATTATCTAATGACCATGTATGTGTCACAGGATCTACAACAGCATTTGTCCAAGTTACGCCATTATCTAAACTCACTTGAACACTATCATCAGCCGCCAGCGTATTGAGAATACGACCGCTGATCAGCAAGGTATTATCATTGGTAATATAATCCCCAGCGGTTCCTGTATCTGTTGTAATCGCAGAGATCTGTGCAATTGCCAATGAAGCGGTAGTATCAATCACAATCTGTTTCGCTACAGGTGTCGTCGCATTCGCTGCAGCATCAATAATACGTGTTTCTACTTGATGTGCCCCCTCAGCTAAGGGTGTTGCTGTATTGTCTAAAGTCCACGTATTACTTACACGGTCTAATGTTGCTTCAACCCAAGCCCCTCCATCTATACGTACCTGAACTTTTTCATATACAGCCAAAGTCCCTGTAATCTCGCCATGAATAGCTAAAGTTGTATCAGCCGTCATGAAATCACTTGCTACGCCAGTATCTTCAGTAATTCCAGTGATATTTGCTTGGGCTGTTGGAGTTTCTGTATCAATCGTGATGACTTGCGCTGTTGAAACTGGTCCTATATTTCCAGCTTCATCAATCACACGAACAACGACCTCATGTTGACCATTGCTCAGTGGCTGCGCTGTATGATCAAGTGTCCAAGTGTTATTGATAGGATCAATTGAGGCATCTACCCATGTTGCCCCACCATCCACACTCACTTGTACTTTATCTGTAGGCTCAACAGTACCTGTAATGGTTCCATTTAAAATAAGTGATGGATCATTGGTAATATAATCACCAACTGTACCGCTATCATCCGTAATACCAGTCAAAGTTGCAGTTGTTGTCGGAGCAGCTGTATCGATCGTCAATGTAAATTGAGTACTACCAGATACTCCAGCGGTATTGGTTAGTGTCGCTGTATATTGATGTGTACCATCGATTTGAGTAGGAAGCTCAAAAGTCCAATTTCCAGTCGCATCTACTGTAGTCGAACCAAGTTCTGTCCCATTTTCAGAAATATGCACAACAGCATTTGCTAAACCCGTACCCACCAATGTTGGCGTTGCATCATCTGTAATTGCATGATTGGCAAGATCACTTTGGTTTAACCCAAAGTCATCCAATGCCTTTAAAATTTCAACTTTGACAGGTTGGGTATCCACAGCAAATGTTAGTGGATCACTTAATGCACTTATATTTCCTTTAGGATCAACCTGTTGAATAGTAATAATATGATTACCATCTGCTAAAGGTGTTGTTGGTGTAAATGACCAAGTCCCATCAGGTTTCACGGTTGCAGAACCAATTTCTACGCCTTGATCAAAAACTTTAACGACACCCCCAACTTCTTTACTTGTACCTGAAAATGTAGGTTGATTATCATCTGTTGTGGTATTGGGTTGAATTGCCCCCTGAACAACACCGATATCATCCTGCGCTGAAAAAAGCGGCTTATCTGGTCTTGTTGTATCTGCTACGGTAAAATTAGTACTATATGCCAAACCCTGCTTATCCGTACCAACGAGTAAGAAATTTTCACCATTATTAAATGGAACATTTCTTGCAAATGTACCATTTGCAAGTACTGTGACTACAATAGGTACTATTGAACCATCAATTGAACCATCTGCTTTCAATAAATAAATCGTAACTTTTGTTCCAGCCTTAAAGCTATTTGATTGAATTATTGCCATTTCCAAACCTCTATCTTTTATTTAGTAAATAATTTTATAAATAACAAATTATAAATATGTGACATAAATCACATTTTAAAGGATATATTGTAAATAGACGACATTAATTTTGTAGCTTTATTTAATAATTAATACAAAAAAAGCCACATCGTAATGTGGCTCTTTTTAGTTTCACTTATGAATCTAGTTGTTAATGTAGGATAATATTGTTATTTAACAAGTCCACTAATTCCAACTTACCTGTCGCTTCTAAAATCAAGAATTGACTGCTTGCGTAACTCGTTCCAGCACCATCTCGGTCTATGCTTAACACCGTCGATANNNTGCTTGCATAGCTCGTTCCAGCACCATCTCGGTCTATACTTAATACCGTCGATACTGCATTCGTCTCAGCATTCTTCACCGATTCAGCGGTTAAGTACTGCGCAATATTACTATCCGTAATCGTCACACCTGTCTCTTGTTCAATTTGTGCAATCCAGTCACTAATATCAAGTTTGTCTTTCGCTGCGTCAAAGTGATTCCACAGATCAGTTACTTGTGTCGCTGAATCACCCGATGAGCCGTCATAAACGCCATCACCATTAATATCAACAAAGTCTATGCTTTTATTACCATCAATATTGAGTGAATCATCACCATTGCGATCAATCCAATCATTCAAGTTGCTATTACCAAAGGTACCTAGATCAAATTGTGAACCATAACCATTGCCAATCGTGGTCCCTGTTTCACCTAAGTAAGCCCCATCACTGTTCATCTCAACTGTGATCGTATCTAATACTTTGTACACCAAGGTCGTCGCTACACCATTCGAGTAGATCGCATCGTTATCACGGGTACTGGTGTATTCTTGGTACACCAGTGAGTC
>NZ_NIFO01000049.1 GCF_002233755.1 Acinetobacter piscicola
AAGCAGATCAATTGATCTGCTTTTTGTATCGCAATGAAGGTGATTATTGGCATTCAAAAATTAAAAGTGAGCGTTTAAACCCACATATGGCCCTTTGAACTCAAGTTTTAAATCTTGGTCTTTAGCCTCATCAAAATCTATTTGCATAAAGCGATAGCCAACTTTCGCACCAAGATCCAAGGCCATTGATTTAACAAAATCATATTGAAGTTCAGCTTGGATGTCCATAAACTGTCCATCCGAAAAACTAGTATGTACAAGTTCTGCAGAAGTGCTTAAGCCAGTAAATGGTAATTTAGCACCTACATTTACATAGCCACTTAAACCATTACCATCAATAGTATAATTAACATAGTCTACTGGAGTGTATTGCTTAATATCACCATCTAAGTTTGCTAGACCTAAACCAACGTCGAGACTGATAACGTTGTCTAAAATTTCGTAGTATAAAATATAGTCTGTATTTGTAAATGAAGCATCTGTTTTATATAGATTATTTGATGCTGTACTATTTAAGTCTACATATTTAATTTTAGCATTTGGAACAAATGGAATTGGGTGTTCGAATGCTAACGATAATTGAACGGCACCATCTCGATCAAACTCATCATGTGATTCATATGGTTTATTAACATCAAAGCTACCCTCAGTGATCCAATAACTTACATCACCTTTTAGACCAATAAAATCAGCTTGTGCAAAAGAGCTTAGTCCAAGCGTTAGCGCGAATGCTGATAATTTAAATTTATTCATTTCTATCTCCCAAAAAAATCTTTTTACCTTGTATTTTTGTTACGTAAATACATTTATTACTTTACAAACTGAGCGCATGATATAGGGGTTTTTTAAATTTTGCATTATTAAAATAGAGAATAGAGGGAAGTATGAAAGATACGATCAATCAGCCAATTTTAGAGTTTCCGTTGTATGTGGCAAGTAAACCTGTAAAAACAGGACAATGGCTTGAAGTGCATGATAAGTTTTCTGGAAATGTCTATGCCAAAGTTGCTTTAGCTGATGCTAAGATTTTAGAGAAGGGGATAAACGCCGCAGTGAAGGCTGAAAAAGAAATGGCAGCTTTAAAGCCATTTCAAAAACAAAAAATTCTCTTGCATTGCGTCAATCGTTTTAAAGAAATGCGTGATGAGTTAGTACAACTGTTAATTATTGAAGGCGGAAAGCCTAGAATTGCAGCAACAGCGGAGGTTGAAAGACTCATTAATACCTTTCAGCTTGCTGCAGATGCTGTATCTACTTTAGACAGTGGCTATTTAATGCCGCTTGCTGTGACACCGGCTGCATCTGCATATCGAGGCATGGTACAACATGTGCCAATCGGTGCAGTTTCTTTAATTAGCCCCTTTAATTTTCCCTTTAATTTGACAGCACATAAAATCGCACCTGCAATTGCTGCTGGTTGTCCATTTGTTTTGAAACCAGCAAGCTTAACACCGATTTCAGCGCTTAAAATTGCCGAGGTTTTAGCAGAAACAGACCTTCCTAAAGGGGCATTCTCAATTTTACCTTGTCCTCGTGAACATGCAGATGTTTTGGTCACAGATGATCGTTTTAAATTATTGAGCTTCACAGGTTCGGACCAAGTCGGTTGGGATATGAAGGCCCGTGCAGGTCGTAAAAAAGTCACTTTAGAGCTGGGTGGTAATGCAGCGGTATTGATTGAACCTGAAACTGAAATTACAGATGCATTGGTGGATCGCATAATTAGTGGGGCATATAGTCACGCGGGACAAGTGTGTATTAGTGTGCAGCGCATTTTGGTTCATGCAAATATTTATTCTGAATTAAAGAAAAAGCTTATTGCTAAGTTAAAGAACATTAAAGCAGCTGATCCAAGTTTAGATACTACGATAGTGGGGCCGATGATTAAAGAATCAGAAGCTGTGCGCTTAAAAAAATGGGTGGATAAAGCTGAGAAGAAAGGGGCAAAAATTCTCAGTGGAGGGACTTTAAAAGGCGTTTTATTTGAAGCAACACTTCTTGAGAATGTCGATGAGTCTCTTGAAATTTATCAAAATGAGGCCTTTGGCCCTGTGGCAATTTTAGAAAAATATAAAGATTTTGAAAAAGGGATAGATATTATCAACAAAAGCCGCTTTGGCTTACAAGCAGGTGTTTATACACAGAACTTGAATAAAATGTTATATGCATGGGACCATTTGCATGTGGGTGGTGTAATTATCAATGATATTCCAACTTTCCGTGTAGATAATATGCCGTATGGTGGGGTGAAAGACTCTGGTTTAGGCCGTGAAGGTATCCAGTCTGCTATTCGGGATATGCAAGAGGAAAGGTTGCTTGTGATTAAACAATAAGCCATATTTAAAGGAGCTTAGGCTCCTTTTTTGTGCTTGGATTTTTGAGTGAGGTTTTAAAATGATAATAAAATACGCATTACGTATATTAACCCTCTGCTTTTTTATGGGTACAGCCTTTCAGACATGGGCATTTCAAAATAATAAATTGGTAACCGATGCTCGCGCTCAAATTTGGAAGACTTTGTATTATGACCCAAGTTATACCCAGTTAAAGTACCCCATGGGAGATGTTCCGATTGTAAAAGGTGTCTGTACCGATGTAATCATTCGAGCCTTACGACATCAGAACATTGATTTGCAACAGCGGATTCATGAGGATATGAAAGCAAATTTTAAAAAGTATCCACAAAAATGGGGTTTAAAAGGAACGGATAAAAATATTGACCATCGGCGTGTACCCAATATTATGACCTATTTTCAAAGACGAGGTTATCAAGTTAAGGATCAAAAATATTTGGCAGGTGATATCGTGACTTGGGATTTGGGCAAAGGTTTGGTACATATCGGTATTATTTCTGATAAAACCACGATGTTCTCCAGTACACCTTTAGTGATTCATAATATTGGTTATGGTACGCGTGAGAATGATATTTTATTTGAATATAAAATCATTGGGCATTATCGACTACCTAAAAATTTAAACGAGCCATAAGTTGTGTTAAAAGAATAATTAAATGGATTTAACGAATAAATTGAATAAAAAACTATCAAACCGAGATAAATTACATGAAAAAGTCTGAGAATTTGATAGGAAATTACAGAAAAAAGTGAGGAAAACAGGTATTGTTGCATCATTAAACAGTACTTTTTAAGAAATTTCTTTTAAGCAAAGATGATTCAAAAATGGACTGGTTTGTAATTAGAAGAAAATGCTCAAAAGGCATCATTCTTATTCAAACAACAAAATTTTATT
Source organism: Acinetobacter piscicola (assembly GCF_002233755.1). Lineage (GTDB taxonomy): Bacteria > Pseudomonadota > Gammaproteobacteria > Pseudomonadales > Moraxellaceae > Acinetobacter > Acinetobacter piscicola. The sequence goes on from NZ_NIFO01000049.1 coordinate 3,250, forward strand.
ATTGGTACTTCTTTTGCTCGCGATATCACAAAGAAAATAAGCGGCATTTGAAGGCATCTACAGATTAGGTGTTGTATGGCAGATTCTCGTGAAAACTGGACGTCACGATCAGGCTTCATTATCGCAGCAGTTGGTTCTGCTGTTGGTTTAGGTAATATTTGGCGTTTTCCTTATGTTGCTTATGAAAATGGTGGTGGCGCATTTCTTATTCCTTATCTACTTGCTTTAATTACAGCAGGTTTACCGCTTTTATTCTTAGATTATGCTGTCGGGCATAAAAGTAATAATTCACCCCCTAAAGCATATCGTGCTTTATTTAAAGGCGGTGAAACACTAGGTTGGTGGCAAGTTTGTGTCTGTATCATTATTGGTTTGTACTATGCAAGCGTACTAACTTGGGCAGGTAGCTATGTCTACTTCTCAGTTGGTCAAATGTGGGGTTCAGATCCAGAAGCATTTTTCTTTAATACCTATTTACAAACCACCAAATCAGCAACTTTTGATTTCCAATTTGTCAGTCATTTATTCTGGCCAATTGTTGGGATTTGGGCGCTTACACTCATCATCTTGTATGGTGGTGTGAAAAAAGGTGTAGAACTTTCGAATAAGATCTTTATGCCATTATTGTTTGTTCTATTTACCATTCTTGTGATTCAGTCATTACGCTTACCAGGTGCAGCACAAGGTTTAAATGCTTTCTTTACACCGAACTGGGCAGCAATGATGGACTATAAAGTTTGGTTGGCTGCTTATGGTCATACCTTCTTTTCATTGTCTGTCGGTTTCGGGATCATGGTGACCTATGCATCTTATCTCAAGCCAAAAACTGATTTGACAGGTTCGGGTCTGATTGTTGGTTTTGCCAATGCTTCAACTGAAATTCTAGCAGGTATTGGTATCTTTGCTGCGCTTGGTTTTATGGCACATTCAGCAGGAACCAATGTTCAAGATGTGGTAAGTGGTGGTATTGGTTTAGCCTTTATTGCATTCCCAAAAATCATTTCAAGTTTAGGTTCTGGCGCAGATTTATTCGGTATTCTATTCTTTACTTCATTATTCGTTGCAGGGATCTCATCGATGGTGAGTATCTTAGAAGTGCCAATTGCTGCAATGCAAGATAAATTGAAATGGGGTCGTAAAAAAGCAGTAACTATCGTTGGTGGTGGTAGTGCTCTCGTTTCAGTTGTTCTATTCTCAAGTGTAAATGCAATTAAATTGGTTGATATTGTCGATCATTTTATCAATAACATTGGGATTATTGGCGGCGCCTTGCTTTCAATTATTAGTGTTGCATGGTTCAAACGTGCGGCTCTGATTGAACTACGTGATCATGTGAATCGTATTTCGACCATTCAATTGGGTAAAGGCTGGGCGTTCACACTTACTGTAATCACGTCGATGATTCTGTTGGTGACCTTAGCAATGACGGTGTATAACTTAATTATGAAAGGTTATGACACTTATGACTTCAGTATGCAGTTTATCTTTGGATGGGGCAGTGTGATTTTCTGTGCTGTGATTGCTATACTGTTATCTAAAATGAAAGATCGCTAGGAGAAATATAATGAATACTTCAGCTATCGTAATGATGATTATTTCCATGGTGTTTTTATGGGGTGGTTTGATCTTATCGATTATCCATTTAATGCGTCACCCTGAAGAGGTCGATGATGTTTTAAATGAAATTAAAGATCATCATACCTTGTAGTTTTTAAAATAAGTGATAAAAAAGCAGGCTAGAAAGCCTGCTTTTTTTTTATGCAATTTTTTGAATTCGACAATAATAAAAACCATCACCATGACCTGTTTCAGGTAATAACTGACGACCATGGATTTGTTCAATACCCCAAGAAGCCTCTATTTTTGATTCAACGGCATCAGGATGTTCTGCAAAAAAGTTCACCATCTGTTGTTCATTTTCAACTTTGAGAATAGAGCAGGTGATATATAACAAAGTACCGCCAACTTTCAACTGTTGCCACATGTGGTTCAAAATCTGCTGCTGTAAATCGACGGTTTTTGGAATATCGGTGGATTGACGTAATAAACGAATATCAGGATGACGACGCATCACACCAATAGCAGAACATGGCGCATCCAAGATGATACAATCTACAGGCTCGTTTGCGACCCATTGCGTTGCATCCGCTTCAATAATTTCTACTTCAGCATAAGCATTCAGCTCAAGACGTTCTAAATTTTCAGAAACACGCAATAAGCGTTTTGCATCATGATCAAGCGCGATTAATTTTTTAGGATTAAAACGCTCAAGGATATGTGCTGTTTTACCGCCGGGTGCCGCACAAGCATCGACGACAACTAGGTCATCTAAGTTAGGTAAAAGCGCAGCGCACAATTGAGCATGTTCATCCTGAACTGAAAATCCACCTTCTTCGAAACCGGGTAAAAGCGTAATATTGCCACTTTGCTCAAGTACGATACCGACATCTGAAAATTCGCATTCACGTGCATCGATCTGTTCTTCATCCAAAATGTCTAAATATTCATCACGACTGATTTGACGTTCATTGACACGTAACGTTAGCGGAGCAGCTTGTTTGAGATTTTGGCAAATCTCTTGAAGCTGTTCAGGCCAATCTTTTTTAAGGCGTTTGTACAACCAGCTTGGTAAACCATGCGAATCATTTAATGCGCTTTGAAATTCTTCTGTTTCACGTGAAACACGACGAAGAATTGCATTCACCAAGCCACTTAAAGGTTCAAAGCCTAATTGTTTTGCAGCATTGACGGTTTCTGAAATTGCAGCATGGGCTGGAATACGCGTACACAAAATTTGATATAAGCCTAGATATAAACAACTTTCCAGTGCTTCATTGTCTAAAGGCTTAGTCAGCAAAGGCAGTGTAATGGCTTTTAGAGAATGCCATTGACGTAAACAGCCCAAAGTCAACTCATGGTATAAACCACGATCACGTTCAGAAACGCTATTGATATGCTGATTTAAAACAGAGCTTAATGATTGCCCATTTTGAACAGCCACTAGCGTTTTAACGACTTGAGCACGCAAATTCAAATTTTTTGCAGAAGATTGAATTTGACTCATGCGAATGTATATCCTAAAGAGAGTTTATGCGTTTGTTGGATTTGCATAGCATTTAATGCTTTACCGCCGGGCCATTGTAGATGGGTAATACAAATTGCTTTTTGATCACCACACATCACATGTACACCTTGCTTATCGATTGCAATCACTTCACCAGCAGTAGCTGTAGAAGCGCTTTGATCCGATAGTGATGAGTTCCATACACGTAGATTATTATTTTCATCAATCGGGGTAAAAGCCACAGGCCATGGATTGAATGCACGAATATTACGATCAATATCGATTGCGGGCTGAGTCCAATCGATTTGAGCTTCGGCTTTAGACAGCTTTTGAGCATATACCGTGAAAGCTTCATCTTGAACTTCACGTGAGTCTAAATAATATTTGAGTTTTTCTTCTGATTCTAAAACCGCACAAATCGCTTCAGCGCCTTGTATGGCAAGCTTGTCATGCAATGTTGCCGAAGTATCTTCAGCCGTGATCGGGCAAAATGTTTTAAATAACATATCACCTGTATCTAAACCTGCTGCCATTTTCATAATGGTCACGCCTGTTTCAGCATCGCCCGTTGCGATTGCACGTTGAATCGGCGCTGCTCCACGCCAACGTGGGAGTAAAGAGCCGTGAATATTTAGACACGCATATTTAGGCAGATCTAAAACGGCCTGAGGCAGAATCAAACCATAAGCTGCAACCACCATCACATCTGCATTTAAGCTCGCAAGCTGCTGTTGTGAAGCCAAGCCTTCATCTGTAGATGCTTTAAAATGTAAAGGTTGATAAATAGGCAGATTGTGATCTAGAGCCAATTGTTTGACTGCGGATGCAGTCAGTTTTTGCCCACGCCCTGCCTTACGATCAGGTTGAGTATAAACGGCAACGATTTCATGTTCAGTCTGGAGAAGCGCAGCCAAAGCTGTTGCTGCAAAGTCAGGCGTACCTGCAAAAATAATTTTCAAAATAAGGACTCATTCAATATCCGTTCAGGGTGAATTATAACAAATCTTTAAAATCTAAATGTTGAATAAAAGAGAAATTACTGTTTAGTAAAAATGTATATATTTAAAATGTAATCTTAATAATAATAAAAACGTAAAATAAATCACATTATTTTGCTATTTGTTGACAAAAATTGTCACAAATGTAATTTAATATAATTCTGAAATAGTAAATTTTAACAAATATCAAATAATCAACAAGACATTGATTTTAATTATTATTTTAAGTGAAAAGTGCAATATTTTTCGTTTTCAATATAAATGTAAACAAGTTTGCTATTTGGTTGATAAAAAAGTGAAATATATCTCAAAAAAATGTTGAAAAAAATGTGTGTAGATTGTTAAATAGCAAAAAATTGTATGTTTTGTATGTTTTGTATGCATTGTTTAGCCAAAAGGTAACTGCTGCAATCTATCTCCTAGAGGAAATCGAAATGAATAAGATCTATAAAGTAATTTGGAATGCAACTTTAGGTACATGGGTCGCAGTATCAGAGCTTGCAAAAGGTAAAACAAAATCCTCTAAAATTACAGGTATTGTTGGTGCAGCAACTGTTAGCTTGATGGTGACGTTTAGCCCAGACGTTTTTGCTGTGTATGAGGCGGGTGGAGGTATTTCTAATCACAATGGTGGTTTTGGTATTAATACAGGTATTGCTATAGGGAATGGTCCGAGTGGCTCTGCAACTGTAGGCACTAATGGTGCAGAGGCGATAGCAATTGGTGCGACAACTAGAGCAAATGGATCTCAGTCTACTGTCATAGGAAATGATATTACAGGAAATGGGGATCAGTCGGTTATTATTGGTTCTAACTTCAATTCCAATATGACGACTTCTACCGGTAAAGGTGGGGTCGCAATTGGTAGTGGTTTAACGACTACTCTTAAAAGTCCAATGGCGAATGGTATAGGTTCTGTTGCAATTGGTTCAAGTGGGGATGGTACGACCAATAATTTGAATGGGGCTGTTGCTACTGGTAATCATGCATTGGCGTTAATGGCGGGTTCTAATGCGAATGCGGTGAATTCTATTGCTATAGGTGCAGGTGCAAATGCATCTGTTGCAAATAGTGTTGCATTGGGTTCAAATGCAGTGACTAGTGCATATGCGCAAGCAACGGGTACTATCAATGGAAAGGCTTCTGCTTTTGCTGCATCAGGAACAGGTCTAAATGTAGTTAGTGTAGGTGCTGCTGGTACTGAAAGGCAAATCCAAAACGTTGCAGCTGGACGTATAACATCTACAAGTACTGATGCAATCAATGGCAGTCAACTTGCTGCAACAAATGCAGTTTTAGGGCAAGTTACAACAGATACAGCTGCTGCATTAGGCACAACAGTAAATACCACGACAGGTGGTATCACAGCGCCATCATATACAGTTACAACAGATCCAAATGCTTCAACCACGACCACTGTGAATAATGTCGGTGCAGCTTTAGCTGGATTAGATACAGCTGTAAATAAAGCAATTACATTTACAGGAACAACAGGAACAACAAGTCAAAAATTGGGTTCTACAGTTGCTGTGATCGGTGATAGCAAAAACATTTCAACAGCAGTTACAGCAAATCAGATTAAAGTTTCAATTTCTGATAATCCATCTTTTACTTCCGTGACCACTGGCAATACAGTAATTAATACTTCAGGCATCACGACACCACAAGCGGTGATTGGAACTGGAGCGAATACGACTACTTTAACCAGCACAGCAAATGGTCTAAATG
>NZ_NIFO01000050.1 GCF_002233755.1 Acinetobacter piscicola
TCGCATAATAGCCATTATGTTAAATGGAGGCTTTCACAGTTGAAATTTAGTATTTAAGTATTCGATAAAGCCCTCAATTTTCTTAATCACGTATAAGCAGATATACAAAGGACTCAGATTATCTTGCTGAGCTTTCTGTACTCTATACTTCGCCCTTTCTAAGACAGCAATTACATAGTGTATAGAGCTTTTTAGAATTTTTTTAGAATCTTTTTTTGAATACAGATAACAATCAATTTTTTCAAAAGGCCCATCATTGACCAATATTTCCAATATAGTGTCGCTAATGGATTTACTTATTGATTGCTCCATATGTTCAAATTCATATGAATGTAGAGCTTGTGCTATAACTATTTGAAGATTATTCATTATGATTATTTAATGTTAGCCAATTTTGATCCTAGCATTATCTCCTGAAAAGAAAAAGCGTATAAAACCTAAAGTAAACATTGAGTTATTTTTATTCTTCGTTATGAAAAGTTAAAAAAATGATTCTAGGGCCACAGCTGACTTGGAATTTAATGGCGTTAAAGTACCTGCTGGTCATGTCCATGCAACATTAATGGCCGCTTTTGAATTTGCATATGCTCAAGTAATATCAACTGAAGATTATGTTGGCTAAAGCTTAAGATTTCCTAAAATTAACATAATACGCCTTATGCGAAACACTTGAACTTTTCCTTTTCGCATCAATATCTTAAAGTAAGCCGTTCTAGGGTTTAGCGCACTGGAACGGCTTTTTCTTGATATTTCACGTTCCACGTATGTTTCTTAAACAATGTTCTATATTCTTGTTTAGTCCAGTTGAATAATCGCCTTACCCATTTGGCAAGAAAAAGCGACTTAGAAAGCCTCTTTTCGGCTGCTCTGGTTCTACGTGCTCTGGCACTGGAATACGCTTATTTTCTGTTTCGACTGGAGTAGTCAATCCGTCATCTTTCGGCTCGGGTTCTGACCGAGGATCTGTTGCTATATCTGGAGCAGATTTCTGATCGGTAAACGTAGTCATATTGGATTGTGGGGGCTTCATTTCAATGAGTGTCAGCAGTGTATCTATACGAGCATTTGCCTTGGCTTCACGATCTTCGGCTTTTTCTAACTGTTTTTTTAGAAAATCAATTTGGTTTTTGAGTTCTACAACTGTTTTATCAGTGTATTCAGATGTATTTTGATTTTGTATTGGAGACGTATCGATACGTTTTACTTGTTTTACTCCAAAAGGTTCTCCATAGACACGAAGAAGTTCTGAAAAATCTATAAAACCATCATGGTCACGGCTTAACACACCGTTTTTTATATCTTTATATAGCGTAGCTCGAGATTTTTTATACAGGGTTGCAGCATCACTAACACTGTATTTTGTAGCTGTATTCATAGTGTATTGCTGTGTATTTTGAAAACGTATTGGAGAATACAATATGTGTATTCTCCAATACACTCAAGCTTTAAAGCCTAAGTTTTTTAGATGAGGCAAAAACTGTTTTTGCTGTATTGGATCTCTTAGCATTTCTTTGATTTTCGCGGCTAGGCTCTCATAGCTTTCATTACCATTTGCTAAGTTTGAAAATTCAGGTAGTCGTGAAAGCTGATTGCCAAACATATTGATTTGAGCATCTGTCATTTGTTGGAATGCTGTTTGGGGCGTTCTAGTTAATTCTTGTTGAGATGGCCTAACTTTCGATTTAATTCTGAATTGAATGTCAGTGATAACTCGTCCTTTTTTGAATTGGTCATAGTCAACGGTAATATCAGTGTGTTTATTAATTTCACTTACTGCTCTGTCTAATACGTTGGATTTAAAGTTAGACATTGTTGAATATTCAGTCGAGTCAAGACCTAACTTTGATCTAAGATCGTTAATACTATATTTCTCAGTTTTTGCTACATTCAACCATTTAATTAATAGCTCATATAGTCTTATGCTATATTTACTTCTAAAATCAGATACTTGCTCTATATGATATTTGGTAAATTGTTCGCTTAATCGGCTAATTAAGCTGATAACTTCGTTGCTAAGGTATAAAACAATAAGACCATTAGAATCTACATAGGTCACTTTGTTTACCCAATTTGCTGTAGTAAGAGCCTCTAGGCCCTTATATCTATCTAAATAACTGAACTCCCTTCTTTTTAGTGTTTTTGCTGCCTCTCTGAGCAAGCCATAGGCATTATTACTATCCACTTTAAATTGATGAATGTAGTCGCTTACAAGCACTTCTATTGGTGTATCTGGCGTGAGATTAGAAGACTCTCTAGCTCCAACTATGGCCAAGAGCATAATACGTTGCTCTATGAGTGATAAGTTAAAAGAAGCATCGATAAGAGCATTATCTTTAACAACTAATTTATTGTTATTTGTCATGATATGAAGCTGAGTAATTCATTTAACTAGGTTATATGTCATATATTTTAAATAGTCAATAATCTATCTATTTATATACCCCTTAAACCTATCTTTATCACCCCTTAAACCTATCTTTATCACCCCTTAAACCTATCTTTATCACCCCTTAAACCTATCTTTATCACCCATTAAACTATTGCAAACAAAGGATTTCAGCCTGTCTAAAAGCATTAAAAAGCATTAAAAATAATTAAAAGCCTACTCTGCTCAAAATTGCCCTTGGTTTTCGCTACGCTCAAACTCTATTGAATCTCGCTTTCGCTCGATTCGGGGGGCAATTTTTTGGCTCTTTTCGTTGTGAGTTTGAGAAAAAGCAAAGGCAAGAGCAAAAGCAACTCGGAATTCGCTCCGCTCATAAAGCTTTATGCTCGCTTCGCTCGGTCTAGGCTCAAATTTTTGCATCTAAAATTCACTTTTTTAGGTTAATCAACCTAAAAAAGCAGTTTTTCAGAGGGCCGAGGCGCGAATTTTGGGGATGTCGCTCGTAGACACTCGCTTGGTTAAGCCTTTCTTATGGTTTATAGATGGTGTGTCATTTGCTTCTATTTGCGTTTAGAGGCACTTTTTTGTTTTTGGGGTACTGATCTCTAGTTCAGTTTTAAATGATCGTACTATGGCGAAAATACAGCGTTTAAACGTGATATTTGTTCATTGTTCTGGTGTTTTGTTGAATGGGTTTCTCGGATCTTGTTTGGCTTCTCGTATAAATCGTTCAATTTCTTGGTATTGGCTTGAGTTAGCAATTTCTTGGGTGACTGTCTGTAGATCCTTGTTGGTTTGTTGCATGGTTTTACCGATTAAAGCCATACGAAATAAGGTTTTCAGGTTGTCCAAGTCCTGATTGGAGTGGGTCATTTGAAACTTTGCTCGTTCAAAAACGCCTAGATAGAGTGAACCGATAAAGTACTTGATCTGGTCTTCTCGTTTTTTCTGTTGTTTCTGGCTTTGTTTTTCCTTTTGTTGTTCTGGATTCAGGGCTTTTTCTATTTTCTGATTCAGGTTTTTCGCTGCGGTCTGGTGGCGTTGCGTTTTGAGGATTTCATCTAGTGCATCGTGCATGGCAAAGTAGGCATCGATGTCATGTTTTTGATGGAGCTTGAGGATGTTTTGTTGCAGAGCGGTCTGTTTGGCAGGTTCTGTCTGTTGGATCAGTTGCAGCTGAAGCATGCGTTTGTTGTAGGCATTGCGTTCATAGCGACATTTCTGGATGAGTTGTCGGTCTTGCTCACTGAGATCCTGAAGACTTTTTTTGTTTTTGAGAATGTGCAAGCAACGTTCTTCAACTCGACGTTTGAATGGTAGATTGAGGATATGCGTGCCGAGTTCGTTGATTTCTTTTGCCGTAAGAACTAACGCTTTGCGTCCTGCCATTTGGATCTCATTTTGCCGTGGATTGACTCCATGTTAGCGTCATGTTGTGGGCGTTTAAACTATTTTTTCTGCTATGCATAAAAAATAGTTTATCTCGTTTCCGTGTCTTTTTTTGACAACAACCGCTAAAGCGATTATTGTCAAAAAAAGACACTCCTCCTCGCTCCTGCGGAGAGCCTCCTTTGCGAATTGGATCTCAGGTGAATTCGGCATGTTTTACATGAATATTCGGCACAATGTGAAGAAGGATTCTAGTTCCAAGAATACCTTCCATTATCTGACTCGAACCGCTCATTTTGCCGAGCAAAAGACCGATGAGGAATTGGAGTTCGTGCGTTCTGGAAATATGCCTGCTTGGGCCATCGATGCACCTGAAAGCTTTTGGCATAGTGCAGATCGTTATGAGATTGCTCGAGGTCGAACCAGTTCAACGTTGACCGTGGCTTTACCAAAAGAATTGTCGAAACAGCAGCGTAAAGAATTGGTCGAGGCCTTTATTCGGGAATTTGCTGATCAGTATCAGTTCCCTTATACCGCAGCGGTGCATAATCATCCGAGTGAGCTGACAGGTGAAGATCAACCGCATTTGCATTTGATGTATTCTGAACGGAGTCTGTCCGATGGGATTGAACGACCACCAGAACAGTTTTTTAAGCAGTATCGTCCAAAGAATCCCACCAAGGGTGGCGCACAGAAATTAACGGCTGATGCGTTGGGCTTTGGCCGTGATCAGGTCAAAGCCTTTCGAGAAAAAACTGAGCAGCTGATTAATCAGGCTTTGGAAATGCATGCACCGATGAAAACTCTAATTCTGGAGGGTATGGAGATTGTGGTTCCGAATCGAGTGAGTCATCTATCCAATCAGGAATTTAACCAGAAGTACGGAACGCAATTGCAGGATGTTCCGCAGATCTACCGATGGAAGTTGAAAAGTGCCGATCCGATGATTCAGCTTGAAGTTGAGGCACAGAAGCAAACCATTCAACAGATTCGGCAATTTAACAAGCTCCAGATCTATCAAAAGGAGTACAACCAAGCCTTAGCGCAGCGTAAAAATCAAGATCATGATGATAGCTATACGCCATCATGGTTCTAGGGATATTGTGAGGTTTTAAATAAAGCTTTTGGAGGTCGTATGAAGACTGGAAAACAAATTCTTGAGGGTCTATTTGAAGATCAACGTGCAGCTGCACATGATCCCCATCATCCAGTGAATGATCAGCTTCGGGCCAGTCTACTGTGGAATAAACATTTACTTGAGTTGATTCAGATCCCACGCCATCAACTGAAATCAGATGATAGCTATGTTTTGGTGTCTGATATTCCAAAGTATTTTAAGGCACAGTTTGAGCAATATTTTTTAGGTCAGAACCTATCGCAGCATGTGGATCATCCTGATGAATCACGATTGGATAGCAAACGTTTCGATAGTTTTATTGCCTATCTGAAAGGTCATCCAAGTTATAAATCAGAGCAGCGTGGCCAAGTATGAAGAAGAACGTAGATGCAGAGCGTATTCGAGCTGCTTTTAAGGCAACGCAAGGGATTGTGGAGCATTCATTTGAGCAGCATGTGATTGATGCCAGTCAAGCGGATGTAAATGCGATGATTGAACGGATTGCGTCTGGGGAGTCTAGTTTTGAGGAGGAAGATGAGGTGTTAATGATGAAGTGGCGAGCTATGAAAGCCTTGCAAGGTAAGGGTTCATAGCTTCGTATAAGGCGTATTATGTTAATTTTAGAAATTCTTTAGAAGCCAAATATCTACAAGAATAATAGACGTTCTATGGTAACCCGTTATAATTCATCAAATTATTAAATACTTAGTGCAACAAATATGACTTACGAAGAAATCAAAGATTTAACGTTAAAACTATCGTACCGTGATAAATTCCGTTTGGCTCAGTTACTTATCCAAGTTGGACGCAAAGAGGAAGAAGAACAATACGTTGAAAAAGTAAAGGAAGAAAATTTAATAGACTTAGACTATGTATCAGAACGTTTACTTAAAAGTCGTCCAAGTAAGGTTAAAAGTTTAGAGAACTTTATTGATGCTATGTTCCAATTCAAAGGTTCTATCTCAGAAGAAGAACGAGCATCAATTATTTCCAACTTAAAGCAGAAGAAAATTATCAAAATAGAAAAAAATGTAGTGCTTTATTTAACATAACGGATGCTATTCGCAATGGAAATGTTAGAA
>NZ_NIFO01000051.1 GCF_002233755.1 Acinetobacter piscicola
TTATGCGAAATCGTTTACGTTAATTGTTTTATTTCAATAAGTTGTAATCCATAAAAAAGCCTAGTTTCTTCAAACTAGGCTTTTTTATGGATTCTTCACGTTCCACGCCTAGTATTTAACCTTTGTTCCACAGTTTTTATTAGCTTCAGTCAACAATGCCCTCATCCATTCGGCAAGAAAAAGCGACTTAGGAAGCCTCTTTTCGTTTGCTCCGGTTCAACGTGCTCCGGCACTGGAATGCGCTTATTTTCTGTCTGCTCCGGAGTAGTCAATCCGTCATGTTTCAGTTCAGATTCTAACTGTGGATCTGCTGTGTCAGGCTCGGATTTCTGATCGGTAAACGTAGTCATATTGGTTTTTGGAGCTTCCAATAGACGTTGCATGGTTTCTATTTGTTCTTGATAAAAGACTTCACGTTCTATTGATTGATTTTCTCTTAATAAAGCTTGATTTAATTGCTTTTCAAGTAAGTTAACTTGACTTTTAAGTAAGTCAACCTGTGTTAAGTCTTGACTGTTAATTGATTTACTTTGCTTGTCATCTGTAGACTTACCTTTAGGTTCACCAAATACTCTTATTGCCTCAGAAAAGTCAATTAATCCATCTGATCCTTTAGATAAATTCCCTTTATTTATATGAGCATAAATAGCTTGTCTAGAATATCCATAAAGCTTAGCTAATTCTGAAACTGTTAATTTTTGCATAATGTGAACTACAGGTTATTTGCATTTATTTTTGACTGTCAACTTTACAATGTCAATTAACTAGCCTCCTTAAAACCAACCTTTTGTAAATAGGGTAATAGTTCTTCAATATTTTTATAGTCTTTAAGCATTTCAGCAATTCTTACAGCAAACTGTTCAAATGTTTCTGTACCTTGAGAGTAGCTTCCCATTTCTGGTAATACTGAAAGTTTATTAGCAAAAAAATGACGTTGAGAATCTGTCAATTGTTTAATTTTACGTTGAGCTAAATTGTTAATTTCAGCTGTAACAGATTTCTTCTGTTTAAAATTAAATGAGAAGCCAGTAATCGACCTACCAGTTTTATGTTGTTCAACCTTAACTGTTATGTCTGTGTGTTCATTAATCTGCTTTATAGCTATATCAAGTACGTACTTTTTAAAGTCATACATACGCTTGTATTCAGAATCTAAGACTCCTATTTTTTTTCTAAAATCTGTAAGTGGAATAATGGGAGTAGATCCACTACTGCGCCATGCAATCAATATTTCATACAACCGAACAGCATAAGCACTACTTAAATTACTAATTTGTTGAATTTCATATTTTGTAAATTGTTCTTCTAACCGCGTAATCAAAGGAACAATCGCTGGAGAAAAAATAAGCTGCACAATAGCTTCATTGTCGATATAAGCAACTTCACTAACCCAACGAGATTTATGATTAACCACGTTACCTTTTTCACTCATGGTTTGATAACTAAATTGTCTAGCAAATAAATCATCACAAGCATCTTTTAGAGCCTGATAAGCTGTATTTCGATGTACACCAAATTGATTTATATAACTCTCTGCATGAACGGTTAAGGGGTCATTTGCATTTATACCTTTACCAGATTCTCTAGCTTCAACAATTGCCAAAAGAATTAATCGTTGCTCAACAAGATCAAGATTATAACTAGCATTAATTAAAGCATTATCCTTAACTACAAGTTCTGTTTTCATATGACGAGTTATATTTTTATTCAATTAAGACGAGATTATATTATGAACTCGTTTAATGCAAGGTAAACCTCGTTTTAATGCAAGGTAAACCTCGTTTTAATGCAAGGTAAACCTCGTTTTAATGCAAGGTAAACCTCGTTTTATAGTTCCTGTATGCATTGGTGTATAAAGGTTTAAGCTAGTCTAAAAGTATTTAAAAGCTTAAAAATAATTAAAAGCCCAAAACATTAAAAATTGCCCTATGTTTTCGCTCTGCTCAAACTCTATTGAACTTCGCTTTCGCTCAGTTCGAAGGGGCAATTTTTTTCTAATACCTGATTCAATTTTTGTTTTGAAAAAAGCACAAGCAAAAGCAACAACAAAAATGGATTCGCTTTGCTCATAAGCCCTTTTTTACTCGCTATGCTCGTTCTAGCGTCAAATTAAGCCCATTTATCCATAATTTTTTGAACTCAATTTATAAAAAAGCAGTTTTTCAGGGAGTCTGGGCGCGACTTTTCAGTGTGGCACTCGTAGACACTCGTTCAATACGTCCTATTTGACGCATATTGAATCTTTTCTGCTTTACGCATAGTTTCATGTTATTCAGATTAAAAGTGGCTAAAACGAGCGCTATGTCGCTTTAAATGGATTTCTACTGTCCTGCTCAAACCCCTCTACTGTGGTTTTGAGAATTTCATTTCGTACATGCCTCTCAGCAGTTCTTATTTTTTGATCTTCAGTCATTTGATTTTTTTCGATAAGGACAGCCATCGCAGCTGCATCGATAAAGATTTGTTCTAAGCGTTTTAAGTCATTCGGTTGATTGGCATGAAAACCGGTGACATCAAGAAGTTTTTTACACATTGCGCCTAAGTAGTAATTTTCTCGATCTCGTTGTTTTTTGAGATTTGGATCGGGTTTGTTTAGTTTCGCGTCAATACGCTTTTTCTGGTTTCTGAGTTTGATTTCAGCTTTCTTCTGATCCTGTTGTTGCAGATAGTTTTGTAAGGCATCCAATTTTAAGAAATGTGCATCAATGTCGGAACGTTTGGCTAAATCTAAAATGTCACGTTCAAATTTTGTTGGCGTAGGCTGCGATTGAATTTTGGTGAGTGCTGCCATTTGTTTGAGATAGGCATTTTTTTCATAGCGACATTTTTTAATGAGCAGCCAGTCTGATTCAGAAAAATCAGCCATGCTTTTTTTGCCTGGAAGAATCTCTAAAAAGCGCTGTTCTATTTTTCTTTTGAAGGGCAGATCTTGAATATGTTGGATCAGTTGTTTCACATCATCCAAAGTTAAAACCAATTTTTGACGACCGGCCATAAATGCTCCCAAAGATTCAACTATTTTCACCGTTAGTACAGTGAGCTTAACTTGTTATTGAAGTGAAATTAAAAATTAATTCTGTATGGCAGAATTAATTTTTATCTCGTCTCCCTGTCTTTTTTGCAAAACTATCCCTATCGTGATAGTTTTGCAAAAAAGACAGAAGTCTTCGTCCTGCGGAGCAAAAGCAAAAGCCCCGAAAATCGAGAGTAGTAATCAATGTTTTATATGGACATTCGGCATAATGTGAAGAAGGCGAATAGCAGCAAAAATGCCTTCCATTACCTCACAAGAACTGGACATTTTTTGGCGAAAAAACAGGATGAAGAATTAGAGTTTGTTCGTTCCGGACATCTCCCTGCTTGGGCGAAAAATCGGCCTGCAGATTTTTGGAAAAGTGCCGATCAGCATGAAATTGAACGGGGTCGGACATCGACTGTTTTAACGGTTGCTTTGCCTAAAGAGCTGAACAGATTGCAGCGGATCGAGTTGGTCGAAGCATTTATTCAGGAATTTACCGACACGTATCAGTTTCCCTATACGGCAGCGGTACACCATCATGCCAGTGCTTTAACGGGTGAGGATCAACCGCATTTACATCTGATGTACTCTGAACGTAGCCTTGCCGATGGAATAGAACGATCACCGGAACAGTTTTTTAAACAGTACCGCCCCAAAAATCCACAGCAAGGGGGTGCACAAAAAATGACGGCCAATGCTTTGGGCCAGGGAAAGAATCAGGTGGTAATTTTTAGGCAAACGACCGAACAATTACTGAATGATTGTCTGCAGCAATATGCCCCACAGAAAACCATCATGCTTAATGGTCTAGCTTTAACGGTTGAAAATAAGGTTTCTTGTTTATCGAATCGGGATTACAACACACAGTTTGGTACCGATTTAAAAGATGTTCCGCAGATTCCAAGGTGGAAACTGTACAGTGCAGATCCCATTATTCAGCTCGACGTTCAGGCACAGAAAGAAACCATTCAAAGGATCCGAGAAGAAAATAAAATGGAGCTGTATAAAACAGCATATGAGAATGAGTTGGCTAAGTCTCAATTGGAACAAACACAATTACTCGGACAACGGTATGCTGATCGGAAAAAATACACGGATTTTGAACTGAATGAATTACAACGAACGATTGTGAAGGCTTGCCAAGGGGCTTCTTATCACGAATCGTTTTTAAAGATGCATCAGCAAAACTGTACGATCATGAATCGGCTTTTAGAACGTTCAGCATTTGGCTCTGTTTGGATAGAATTACAGAAACAGGCGTTGTTAAAAGATTTTAGCTGTGAGCAATTAATTGTTTCTGGGGCGACGTTTATTCAGATCAATTTACAGGATGCGGAGCCATCGGCTTGGGACAAGCTTGATCAATATTGTTCGAACGAAGATAACCAAGAATATTTACGTTATTTTTTAAGAAATCTAAGCCAATTTATTCAAAAGCTAGCCAATTTTGATGACAGCCGGAGTCTAGCGTTCGATACGAACTTTAGTTATCAACTCTATGCATGGCAACGCAATGATATACAGCGAAATTTTGAGGGGAAACAGGTTGAAATGCGAGGGTTTATGCAGCTTTATGAGGGTTTTATCGCACCGCTAGCGAGTCGTTATTTTACTGAAGATTATGAATTAGATCAGCAGCATAATCTTAAAAAGTTTAAAGAAAGAGATGATCTCATCATTGAGGCGTTAAATACTCACCTTGAACCCCAGATTCTAGATGCGGTTGAAGTCAATCAGCTCAAGAAAAATGAGTCATCCCATGACTGGAATGGACCAGGGTTTTAGGAGATTAAAATAAATGAACTATTTTTCCATATTGAAGCTGTAATCTTTTAAAAAAGCTAAAAATTATTTCAGATCACATATTTTCGTTTTAGTGCAAAAGCATCTTGTAGAGCATTATGGGGGATTCTTGACTCTGCTGCTAAACTCGCATCGCTGTTCCAAAGCTCCATTGTCAATTTTGGAGTAATCATACAACTACCTTGTTTAATTATGAGTGAAGTTAAAAACAATGAAAAATCTTCTGGCCAGTCAGCAACTATATGTATATTTTCATAGCGATTTAGAAAATTAAATAATATGTTTTGAAACTCTTTTAAATCAATAGCTTGTTTATTTAAAATAGGGATAACATTATCAAGTACCCATGCAGTGGGATTTATACATGGTAAAACTTCGTAAAAGTATCTTTCATTTTCATCAACAAGTGCCATCGAGATAAGTTCTCCACCAAAACCATTAAATTCACAATCTAGAAATAATTTCATGTTCACAATGACCGTATTTATTGCAATGATTTTACTTAAAACCAATTGAAAAATAGTGAATTAGACAGCTAATCGCATCATTTTTATATCAATTCTATTTATTGATACGCCATAGATTTGACTTTATAGCTCCCATTTTTG
>NZ_KZ268714.1 GCF_002233755.1 Acinetobacter piscicola
CCTGATCCAGCCATGCCGCGTGTGTGAAGAAGGCCTTATGGTTGTAAAGCACTTTAAGCGAGGAGGAGGCTACCTAGAATAATACTCTAGGATAGTGGACGTTACTCGCAGAATAAGCACCGGCTAACTCTGTGCCAGCAGCCGCGGTAATACAGAGGGTGCGAGCGTTAATCGGATTTACTGGGCGTAAAGCGTACGTAGGCGGCTTATTAAGTCGGATGTGAAATCCCTGAGCTTAACTTAGGAATTGCATTCGATACTGGTGAGCTAGAGTATGGGAGAGGATGGTAGAATTCCAGGTGTAGCGGTGAAATGCGTAGAGATCTGGAGGAATACCGATGGCGAAGGCAGCCATCTGGCCTAATACTGACGCTGAGGTACGAAAGCATGGGGAGCAAACAGGATTAGATACCCTGGTAGTCCATGCCGTAAACGATGTCTACTAGCCGTTGGGGCCTTTGAGGCTTTAGTGGCGCAGCTAACGCGATAAGTAGACCGCCTGGGGAGTACGGTCGCAAGACTAAAACTCAAATGAATTGACGGGGGCCCGCACAAGCGGTGGAGCATGTGGTTTAATTCGATGCAACGCGAAGAACCTTACCTGGTCTTGACATAGTAAGAACTTTCCAGAGATGGATTGGTGCCTTCGGGAGCTTACATACAGGTGCTGCATGGCTGTCGTCAGCTCGTGTCGTGAGATGTTGGGTTAAGTCCCGCAACGAGCGCAACCCTTTTCCTTATTTGCCAGCACTTCGGGTGGGAACTTTAAGGATACTGCCAGTGACAAACTGGAGGAAGGCGGGGACGACGTCAAGTCATCATGGCCCTTACGACCAGGGCTACACACGTGCTACAATGGTCGGTACAAAGGGTTGCTACCTAGCGATAGGATGCTAATCTCAAAAAGCCGATCGTAGTCCGGATTGGAGTCTGCAACTCGACTCCATGAAGTCGGAATCGCTAGTAATCGCGGATCAGAATGCCGCGGTGAATACGTTCCCGGGCCTTGTACACACCGCCCGTCACACCATGGGAGTTTGTTGCACCAGAAGTAGGTAGTCTAACCTTAGGGAGGACGCTTACCACGGTGTGGCCGACGACTGGGGTGAAGTCGTAACAAGGTAGCCGTAGGGGAACCTGCGGCTGGATCACCTCCTTAACGAAAGATTGACGATTGGTAAGAATCCACAACAAGTTGTTCTTCATTGATGTATCTGAGGGTCTGTAGCTCAGTTGGTTAGAGCACACGCTTGATAAGCGTGGGGTCACAAGTTCAAGTCTTGTCAGACCCACCAAGTCTACTGAACACAGAAGAGCAGATATATTAAGATCTTAAGCTGGGGACTTAGCTTAGTTGGTAGAGCGCCTGCTTTGCACGCAGGAGGTCAACGGTTCGACTCCGTTAGTCTCCACCATACATTACGAAGTAATGTAAAAACAAAAGTTAAATCCTAAAGATAGCTTATAGAACTTAGTAAGTAGATAGCTTATTAAGTTCTGTGATTTATCACAGTTTGCTACGCATCGACGAGATGGTAGTTAATCATTAACAGAATAAATTTGAGTTGAAATAATTGTTTAACTCGTTTCAAGCAAATTAACAAGCAATTGTTAATATTGAGTGAAATGAGCACTAGCGATAAAACTGAATCAAGCGTTTTGGTATATGAATTAAATTGAAGCTGTACGTGCTTAAGTGCACAGACAACAGATAGTAGCAATTAATTTTGCAACGATAACACTCACTTGTATGTGTTAGCGACTGTTTGGGGTTGTATAGTCAAGTAATTAAGTGCATGTGGTGGATGCCTTGGCAGTCAGAGGCGATGAAAGACGTAATAGCCTGCGATAAGCTTCGGGGAGGCGGCAAATATCCTGTGATCCGGAGATTTCTGAATGGGGAAACCCACTTACCATAAGGTAGGTATCGCATGATGAATACATAGTCATGCGAGGCGAACGAGGGGAAGTGAAACATCTCAGTACCCTTAGGAAAAGAAATCAATTGAGATTCCGTCAGTAGCGGCGAGCGAACGCGGATCAGCCCATTAAGTTATATGTGTATTAGCGGAACGCTCTGGGAAGTGCGACCGTAGAGGGTGATAGTCCCGTACACGAAAGTGCACATATAATGATGACGAGTAGGGCGAGGCACGTGAAACCTTGTCTGAATATGGGGGGACCATCCTCCAAGGCTAAATACTCCTGACTGACCGATAGTGAACCAGTACCGTGAGGGAAAGGCGAAAAGAACCCCTGTGAGGGGAGTGAAATAGATCCTGAAACCGCATGCATACAAGCAGTGGGAGCCGACTAGTTCGGTGACTGCGTACCTTTTGTATAATGGGTCAGCGACTTATATTCAGTAGCGAGGTTAACCGTATAGGGGAGCCGTAGAGAAATCGAGTCTTAATAGGGCGTTTAGTTGCTGGGTATAGACCCGAAACCAGGTGATCTATCCATGAGCAGGTTGAAGGTTGGGTAACACTAACTGGAGGACCGAACCCACTGTCGTTGAAAAGCCAGGGGATGACTTGTGGATAGGGGTGAAAGGCTAATCAAACTTGGTGATAGCTGGTTCTCCCCGAAAGCTATTTAGGTAGCGCCTCGGACGAATACCATAGGGGGTAGAGCACTGTTTCGGCTAGGGGGTCATCCCGACTTACCAAACCGATGCAAACTCCGAATACCTATGAGTACTATCCGGGAGACAGACTGCGGGTGCTAACGTCCGTAGTCAAGAGGAAAACAATCCAGACCGCCAGCTAAGGCCCCAAAATTATAGTTAAGTGGGAAACGATGTGGGAAGGCATAGACAGCTAGGAGGTTGGCTTAGAAGCAGCCACCCTTTAAAGAAAGCGTAATAGCTCACTAGTCGAGTCGGCCTGCGCGGAAGATGTAACGGGGCTAAAACTATATGCCGAAGCTGCGGATGTATACGTAAGTATACGTGGTAGGGGAGCGTTCTGTAAGCCGATGAAGGTGTATTGAGAAGTATGCTGGAGGTATCAGAAGTGCGAATGCTGACGTGAGTAACGACAAAACGGGTGAAAAACCCGTTCGCTGAAAGACCAAGGGTTCCAGTCCAACGTTAATCGGGGCTGGGTGAGTCGACCCCTAAGGCGAGGCCGAGAGGCGTAGTCGATGGGAAATTGGTTAATATTCCAATACTTCTGTGTAATGCGATGAGAGGACGGAGAAGGTTAAGTCAGCCTGGCGTTGGTTGTCCAGGTGAAAGGTTGTAGGCATGTATCTTAGGCAAATCCGGGGTACTCTATGCTGAGAACTGATAGCAAGCTAGTTTACTAGCGAAGTGGCTGATACCAAGCTTCCAGGAAAAGTCTCTAAGCTTCAGTTACACAGGAATCGTACCCGAAACCGACACAGGTGGTCAGGTCGAGTAGACCAAAGCGCTTGAGAGAACTCTGCTGAAGGAACTAGGCAAAATGGTACCGTAACTTCGGGAGAAGGTACGCTGCTGACGGTGATTCCCCTTGCGGGATGAGCTATTGGCAGCCACAGAAACCAGGCCCCTGCAACTGTTTATTAAAAACATAGCACTCTGCAAACACGAAAGTGGACGTATAGGGTGTGATGCCTGCCCGGTGCTGGAAGGTTAATTGATGGGGTTAGCGTAAGCGAAGCTCTTGATCGAAGCCCCAGTAAACGGCGGCCGTAACTATAACGGTCCTAAGGTAGCGAAATTCCTTGTCGGGTAAGTTCCGACCTGCACGAATGGCATAATGATGGGGGCGCTGTCTCCAGCAGAGACTCAGTGAAATCGAATTCGCCGTGAAGATGCGGTGTACCCGCGGCTAGACGGAAAGACCCCGTGAACCTTTACTGCAGCTTGACATTGAACTTTGATCTTACTTGTGTAGGATAGGTGGGAGGCTTTGAAGTAGTGACGCCAGTTACTATGGAGCCATCCTTGAAATACCACCCTGGTAATATTGAGGTTCTAACTCTGTCCCGTTATCCGGGACGAGGACCATGTCTGGTGGGTAGTTTGACTGGGGCGGTCTCCTCCTAAAGAGTAACGGAGGAGTACGAAGGTGCGCTCAGCGTGGTCGGAAATCACGCGTAGAGTATAAAGGCAAAAGCGCGCTTAACTGCGAGACCCACAAGTCGAGCAGGTACGAAAGTAGGTCTTAGTGATCCGGTGGTTCTGTATGGAAGGGCCATCGNCGAAAGTAGGTCTTAGTGATCCGGTGGTTCTGTATGGAAGGGCCATCGCTCAACGGATAAAAGGTACTCTGGGGATAACAGGCTGATACCGCCCAAGAGTTCATATCGACGGCGGTGTTTGGCACCTCGATGTCGGCTCATCTCATCCTGGGGCTGAAGCAGGTCCCAAGGGTATGGCTGTTCGCCATTTAAAGAGGTACGCGAGCTGGGTTTAGAACGTCGTGAGACAGTTCGGTCCCTATCTACCGTGGGCGTTGGAAATTTGAGAGGATCTGCTCCTAGTACGAGAGGACCAGAGTGGACGAACCTCTGGTGTACCGGTTGTGACGCCAGTCGCATCGCCGGGTAGCTATGTTCGGAAGGGATAACCGCTGAAAGCATCTAAGCGGGAAGCCTACCTCAAGATAAGATTTCCCTAGGACTTTATGTCCTCTAAAGAGCCGTTGAAGACTACGACGTTGATAGGTTGGATGTGGAAGTGCAGTGATGCATGAAGCTGACCAATACTAATTGCTCGTGAGGCTTGACTATACAACACCCAAGCAGTTGTATACATAGCATCATTTGATTCATAAAAGATCAAACATACTTGATTTAGTTGTAAAGCTAGTTACAATACCCAACTCAAATGTTCTGTTAAACTCATTTGGTACGAAGTAAGGCATTTAAATAAGACCCGAACAAGTCCATAACAGTTTGCTGGCGACAATAGCAAGAGTGAACCACCTGATCCCTTCCCGAACTCAGAAGTGAAACCTCTTAGCGCTGATGGTAGTGTGGGGTTACCCATGTGAGAGTAAGTCATCGCCAGCTTTTAAATCTAAAACACCCTCTGCAATAGCAGAGGGTGTTTTTT
>NZ_NIFO01000054.1 GCF_002233755.1 Acinetobacter piscicola
AGACATTTTAATTGGTGAATAACAGTTTTATATTTTTTAATATCAATTGTTTGACCAATTTTAAAACATTTATTCATAAAAAAGCCAATTAGAAACTAATTGGCTTTTTTGAGATATAACTATCTGAATTGTTTGTTAAAAAATCAAACAACCACATTCAAAGTCACATCAATATTGCCACGCGTTGCATTTGAATACGGACAAACAATATGCGCAGCATCGACAAGTTTCTGCGCTTCCGCTTGTTCCAAACCTTCTAAATGAATATTTAAAGTTACTTGGATACCAAAACCAGTTGGAATAGGGCCAATACCGACATCACCTTCGATATAAACATCAGGGGTAATTTTTAAGTGATCACGATTCGCAACAAACTTCATAGCACCAAGAAAACATGCTGAATAGCCCGCTGCAAAAAGTTGTTCAGGGTTTGTGCCACCGCCAGCACCGCCCATTTCTTTAGGTACTGCCAATTTAACATCTAAAATACCGTCTGAAGATGTTGCACTACCATCGCGACCACCTGTTGCTTTTGCATGTGCTGTATAAACTACTTTTTCTAAAGACATTTTGATTCCCTGAACATTTTATTGGAATCATTATCCTGTCTTAAATTAAAAAAAGAATAAGCAGTGTTTTTGTAAATTTATACCTATTTTGAGTGTGAAAAGAATGAGTAAATTCTAATTTGTTTGATGAATCATAAAGAAGAAAAGAGCTTTAGTTTAACTGTATTTATATTTAATTTTAATACATGGCAGAATCAATTTCTGAATTGAATTTACAACATTAAAATGTAATAAGTTTACGATGTTGCATGAGTGGCATAGATGCCCGAATAGAATCTTGTTCTTCAAGATCAAAAGGCACAGTAATCAATTGTGTACCTTCAGCATCCGTGATCTCTAAAATCTGCCCACGACTATTCGTAGCACCAGCATGTCCCCAAGTTTGACGTTTCTCACCATGCCAACCTTGTTGAGCTGCACCAAGCACCTGACATTGACTGTCCATTGCACGAGCTTGAAGTAATAGCTGCCAATGCATTTGTCCAGTGGTATAAGTAAATGCAGCGGGAGCAGTTAAAATACGAGCACCTTGAGCACGAAGCGTCAGTGCAAGTTCAGGAAAACGCAAATCATAGCAAACCATTAAGCCGATATTGCCAAAAGGGGTTTTTGCAACAACGGGGTCAGTACCAGGTTCAAAGAATTTAGATTCCTGATATCCGCCCACAGCATCACCCACCTGTACATCAAACAAGTGAATTTTGTCATAACGTGCTTCAGTCCGTTCAGGGCTGATACACAGGCTTACAGTACGTACCCGACCATCTTGAATGATTGAACCATCTGGACGGAACGGGCAAGGCAATGTTCCAGCAACAATCCAAATTTGATATTGCTGTGCCAATTGTTCAAGACGTTTTTGAAACTCTTCAAAACGCTCAGCTGTTTCGCGTTGTTTACCAGCTGCAAAACATACAAAATTTTCAGGAAAAACAATCAAAGAAGCGCCATCTGTTTTACTTTGTTGAATCAATGACTCAATGACACTGAAGTTAGCTTCAATGTCATTTTGAGAATTCATTTGAACAACAGAAAGTAAAGACATGTCGAATCCTTGAAAATATTACTTTGAAATGATGATTAAACGCTTTCTTGATTTGGAGCGCTACATTTCATTGTATCTTGTTGCTTTTCAAGTTGTTTGACCAATGGTTCAAACATATTTTGATTGTTTTCATTAAGTTTCATTAATGTTTTGTGCGCATCGAGAACAGTACATAACATTGAGTTATGCGTTACGTTGTCATCTAGTAACGCTTGTGTGCATACTTGGGAATCACCACAATAATTTAAGATGACAAAAACCTGCCCTAAGCCCATGCTATTGGCTAGAGTAGTAATGTCTGGATTTGTAGACAGCATGACCGCTTGGATATGATGAACTTGTTTAAGCTTTAAGCCTAATTTGGCAAGTATTCCAAGAACTGTGCTATCAATAAATGTGGTTTCGGTTAAATCAACAATAGCGCCAACGACGTTTTCTTGCTGTTCAATCCTCGCCAAAAGTTTGTCTAAGCTTATACAAGACTGGGCTCGCACTTCACCAATAAGTTTGAAGATATGCGTTCCATTCAAGCTTGCATATTCAACATGACCTGTTGACATATAAATGCCATTTGCAGAGAAGGATTGGAAAATTATCACATAGCGCAAGTCTATACTCAAGCATTTGCGTATAGGTTAATAGTCTATATTCGGTTAAAATATTGATTTTTATATTAATTCATTCTTCGAAAGCTAAGAATGGCAATGTCATCTGCAACGTGATCGGGTGCGCGAAATGATTGATTTTGCAAATGGTAGACCAATTGAGCAAATTGTTCATTCAAACCGCCAGTGAACGGCTCTAAAGCACCATCAGAACAAATAATGAACCGAGCATGTTTATTTAAAGTGCATTCAAACTCTTCGACTTCAAGATCTTCAGTTAAACCTAAAGGAAAGCTACTCGTATTTAAAACGCGAGGTGCTTGATTCGGTTCAAAAATAATAGGTGGAGGGTAATGACCTGCACTAGACCAACGCAGTTGATGCGTTTCAAGATTTAAAATACCTGCCAGCATAGTGATATGCTTTTCAATATTTTCTTGAACCAACATACCATTTAATTTTTTAATCAGTTCTCTTGGTGTTTTTGATCGGCCATGAAATGCAGCCATCCAAGAGGTAAGGAGTGAACTGGTCACACCATGTCCTGAAACATCGGCTAAATAGAAAATAATTTCTTTATCGCTAATTTTCCAATAATCGTACCAATCACCAGACAAATAAGCAGATGGTTGAAATAAGGTTTCAACCTTATAATTTTGTAGCTCCATTGGATTAGGAAGGAGTTTTTTTTGTAATTCAGCAGCTGAAGGAAGATCTCGGCTGTCTTGATTACGTTTATATTGAGCATCAATTTTAAATAAAGAATGTTCTAGGTTGGCAGGTAAACGCGTCCAAATCCAACCTGCTAATGCGCCTAATTCCCATGCTTGAGAAAGTTCAGTACCTTCATTTTCTTTGGCAATGACAATAGTTGGTAAAGACCATTGATGTTGTAAGAAGTCATGCACATCAGCAATAGTGATAATCGTCGGATCATAAAGATGAATATCTTCAATGTTAATCATCTGTAAGCTCGGAAGAGCATCTAAGACGTGCTCAAGGCTAGAAATTTGACGACTTGGTTGAATGAAATACATAGAAGAGTTAAATGATCCTAAAATATGAACTGCTGTTGTATCTAGTAGATTTACTATAGATAACTATACTTTGCTAGTAAAACGATACAATTTACTAGCAAATAAGTTTAACAAAATATTGTTGTTAAGGGTTATGACTTGAATCTGTTGTGTCGTCAGAATCTTCATCTACAAAAGATACCGCTTCTTCACCTTTACCTTTTTTCTCGGCAATTTGGAAAGCAAGACGTTGTAAATAGATATCACGAATGGCAGCGTAACGGTCGCCCTGTAATACATCTTCAACTTCTAGAAGGTTAGAGCGGGCATCAATACCACTCCAGAATGTTTGCCCTAAAGCCAGCCCAGTCTGATTGTTATTAGACAGAATGTAAGTCATTGGCTTAGCATAACTTTCAGCAGGATAATCCAATGCGCCACGAAAGGTGCTTGGACCTAATATAGGTAGCATTAAATATGGACCACTTGAAAAACCATAATAACCCAAAGTCATTCCTAGGCTTTCTTCCTCGGTACTTAAGCCCAGACGTCGAGCAGGATCGGCTAAACCTAAAGATGTAACTGTGTTAATGGTAAAGCGACCAAGGCTTTTTGCAGCACGGCTAAAACGACCTTGAGCGAGCTGATTGACAGCATTCCAAGGTTCAGACATATTTTTCTTAAATAAACGATATGAACTACGAACTTCGCTAGGTACTTTTTGTACATATTGAACCGCTATTGGCCGAGCAATGTTACGGTCTAACATATCATTGAATTGGTAAATTTCACGGTTTAGCGGTTGTAATGGATCCTTTACGCTTTCAGGCTGGGCAGCATTAGCATTTACTTTTAAATCTTTAGAATTAACGTTTTTAAGTTCTTTTAATGCTTCAATTCTCGGATGCTTAGTATGCTGTTGATCAACTACAGAGTTTTCATTAGGAATAGCATCCTTAGAAACAGCATCATCATTCATTGCTGTAGATACAGTTTCAACAGGATCTACTTGAGTAGATGAATTTGTTTGGGCAGACACTTGGCTTGCTACACCAATGCTAAGTAAACATACCCATAGTAAAGAATAAGGATGCATAGAATTCCTTGAGGTTTTCTTAATAGTAAAAGTAGTCAATAACAGTATTAACGACATTGAATTATATTCTAACAACAATTATCGCACGTGTATTAAACCAAATTTGATCAAAAAATGTGAAAAAATGTGATTAATGGGTAATAAACAACCAAACGGCACACGA
>NZ_NIFO01000055.1 GCF_002233755.1 Acinetobacter piscicola
AAAATGGTGCAATAAAAATTCCAGCTTTTGCTGGTTTTTTTATGTCTAAAATTTATAAAAATAGTATATTGAAAATAGAATCATGTGATTTATTCAACATTTATAATTCTTATAATAATTCTCCTTTCACTCATTCTGGTTTTAAAATATCGCTCTATTTATTGTTTTGAAATTTAAAACACACAGTATTTAACTCAAATTCTTGCTCATGGTTCAGAATTAGCCTTACAATGAGATTACTTTTTTGAAAATCGCAATAGCGTTCTGAATTTTTAATATCTTCAGCCTATCTCCAAATGAGCCGTATGATCAAATCTCAACAAGCAGTGCTTTTTCTACAAGACTTGCAAAATAAATATCCTCAAGCGTTTAAACGCAATTTTTTATTTTACAGTCAAATGAAAACTAAAGGGCTTTTAGACGAGGCAAAGGAATTTATTCCTTGGATTTTGTCTATCATGATTTTCTGTAGTATTTATTTTAGTCTAGGACATTATATTGAAAATCATTTTTCTCAATTTGATGCTTTCCAAGCCAAAGGTATTGCAGCTTTAGCAATCATGTTGTTTTTTATGCTGATTGCACCGTTCATTATCAAACAAATTAAACACAGCTCTGTTCACCTTTACAAACAACTCAACAATACACCTTTTAAACTTGCCATTCTCATCATTTTACAGGCACTGAACATTTACTTTGTTGAAAGTATTTTATTACAAGGTGTTTTATTCTTTTTTGCCATGAGTTTTGGTTTTGTTAAATTCTATAAAGAAAATTTATTTAGAGACAACACCAAAGATGTTGAGTATTACCAATTGCAACAAATACGCAAAACTTGCTTTTGGGCGTATAAACAAGCCATTAAAGCAAAAACGAAAATGAAGTTTTATTCTAAAAACTCTAGAAAATTTAAAACTCAACAACAGAAATTAACTCAATATTTAGAGTTGCATTTACAGCTTTTAAAGTATGAAAATGAAATGTGTATGACTTATAAATATGTAGACTTAGATGCGTATATGGACAGTTTGATGTGACTTCAAATATCAAATACGAATCTCACAAAGAAAAAACCAAGCAATGAATGCTTGGTTTTTTTATATCTATCGTGGTTAAAAACTTATGCACTTTTCTGAATAGACTTCACATCCACCAAAGCACTGTTCAATACCAATTGATGTCCACGAACCGCATCAACAACGTAGCTCTTGTCTTTGATGGTACTCATAAAGACCCAGTCAGCCTGTACTTGCTGCGCAGTAAAATTAACCTTTAAATAACCACGTTGATTTAAGTTAGCATAGTTCAATTCATCAATTAAAGTGGTAAACGCCATTTCGAACTGTTGTAGTTGCGCCATTGGAATATTTAAATATTCTTCTAAGCCCGGTGAAGAAACAGAACTGGTCGCCAATTCTACGCCAACAAAATCACCTGCTTGCGAATGCAAATCTGAAGACCATGCATTATGTGTATCCCCTGCAAGTACAACGACTTTTTTATTCAACGCTTTTAAAGTGCCATATAAAATTTCACGTTCCACATAATAACCATCCCATGCATCAAGGTTATAAGGTGCAACTGTAGTGACACGTGCTTTTTCCGCAGCGGTTAAACTTGGATCACCAGCCTGCAAACGCATTTTCAATGTAACCAATTCAGTAATTTGTTGATTCATTTGAGCCAAGAGTTCAGGCGTCACATTACCACTGGTAATTGCCGAAAGTGGCAATAATAATTCAGCAGGAATCAGCATTTTAGACATTAAAACTTGCTGTCCAAGTACATTCCACGTTGCTGTAGATTGCGCCAATTTCTGTTGTAGCCAATCTCGTTGTGTATAACCAACCAAAGTACGCGTCGTACTGGTTAAATCTGCTTGAAAACGTGCTAGATCCATACCAGAAGCAGTCATGTAGTCCACGTAATCCAATTGCTTATCACGTGCCAAAATACGTGTATCAAGCATGGTGAGTTGCACCAATGTTCCAAAATCGAATTGACGATAAATATTCAAATGATCTGTTTCTGAAACAGGGCGAATTGGCATCCATTCAAAATAAGCTTGCAATGCTGCTAATTTACGATCTAAAAAAGGACCCTCATTACTTTGATGATTTCCTGCACCATCTTTCCATGCATCATTGGCTAACTCATGGTCATCCCAAATTACGATAAACGGATGACGATGGTGGGCTGCCTGTAAATCCACATCCAAACGATACAAAGCATAACGTTTACGATAATCATCTAATTTGATAATTTCGCTTTCATTACCTGCTGCGAAAGTACGACCTAACTTTTCAGCATCCCCAGTTGCATAACCGCCTTGACCATATTCATAAATGTAATCACCCAAATGAATAATGGCATCAAGCTCTTGTTTCGCCATTTCTTTATAAACATGGAAATAACCGGCTGGATAATTTGCACAAGAACACACTGCAAATTGCACCGAGCTGGTGGTTTCTGGCAGTGTTTTGGTACGACCTACAGGCGAAGTAACTGAACCAAATTTAAAACGATAGAAATAAGTTTGTCCTGATTTTAATTTATCAGCATCAACTTTAATGGTGAAATCTTGCGCGGCAGCCGTTTGTACTTTGCCTGTATTGATGATTTGGCTAAATTTATCATCTGTCGCAATTTCCCATACCACTTCTAAACGCAGTGATGTATCTTCTGGCGTAATACGCGTCCACAGAATCACTCTATCTTTCAGCGGATCACCACTTGCAACGCCATGTTTAAATGTCGCTTTTGTTGTTGGCTTAATTGAACTATCGTTATCATCCCCACATGCAGTCAACCCGACTGGTAAAGATAATGCCCCAAAACCTGCTAATGTCCTTTGAATAAGTGCACGGCGTGAAATTGAATTAGACATTGATTTTCCCTAAGTTTTTTTATCCAGTTAATTTAGAAGGTTTAGATTTCACTTTGATCTCAAATAAATGAAAAAATCATGACAAACATATTTTTTTAATAAAAATTGACTTATTTTCAAACATAAACACATGAATTGATTGAAAAGAAAGCAAATCGACTTAAATATCCTTGCCAAGTGAAAGTCTCTCCTTTATTATTGCGTCCATGCCCGAGTGGTGAAATCGGTAGACA
>NZ_NIFO01000056.1 GCF_002233755.1 Acinetobacter piscicola
CCTCATTGCCATTCAGTGTGTCGTCACTTTTCCCGCCTAACAATATTTCTGACTTAGATGTCCCATTTAGAACATCTACATGATTAGTACCACCAAGATATACAAATACTGTTGAATATTTAGTCAGTAATGTATTGATTTCAACCAATGCACTATCATCAAATTTTTCATAGTTCTCAAAAATAAGTGCTTGGAGACCATCAAATCCTTTTTTAGAAATATCACTATATACATTCGCAATATGATCAGTAAATTCTACTAATTCAATGAATGTGTTCTTAATATCTGATGCAAATTTTGTCTCAAATAGCTGTTCAACATTTTTGAAATTCTGAATATATCCAATGTCACCGTTATCTTCTAAAATCCATTCTTTCTCTATTTCATCTGCATAATTCTTATAAATCGCAGTTTGTCCATATAAGCCTTTATAGATAGAGAAAGTAATACCAGAATAAATATTATTAATTGCTTCAGTTGTCTTGAGAATATCGTCTTCACGAATATAGAAAAGCTTTTCTGTCTTAGTTCCCATTAAAGAATCAATAACACCGACTTTAGATTTAGCTGCATTAAAGGCAGATTGAATCGTAGGATCAACTTGATCAAAACTAATAACAGCCCCACCACTTCCAGCAATACCAACACCTTGCCCATTCGAACTTACCATTGATTCCCATAACCCTTCTGTATATTCATGATAAGAAGAGTCTGTTTTAGCCCATGCTTTTAATAATGCAGGTAAGAATTCTTTTTGCGCTTCTGTAGTTTGAGCAGACTCATACTGTCTTACTAGCTGTTCTAAATTAGAGGATTGAGCCATTGCTTCATGGAGATCACGAACTCGACCATATCCTTTCAAGTCGGGTAGATCTTCAATTTCTTTACTTACTTCAATTTTATTTGTAAATTCACTATAAATTGAATCAAAACTGAAATTAACATCTCCCATTGTGTGAGTAGTGCCATCCGTTTTTTCATACGAACTCACTTGAGTTAAAATGTTATTTCCAGCCAAAGCCGTATTTGTATCTTGATAATTTACATTTAGTGACTTAATTCCTAAATCAGTTAAATTCAACAATTCATTTTCTTGGCTTTTACCATCTTGATTTAAATCTCTCCAAATTTTCAGTTTATTGAAATCTTCATCATTGGTATCAATTTTTCCATTTTTATCTGTATCTAAATCGGCTAATGCATCAAAACCGTGTTTTGCTTTCTCACCATTTTTGAGACTCGTGTTATCACCAAAGACTTCCGTTCCATCGTTAATGATCCCATCTCGATTACGATCAAATACTAATAATCCATCATCTGGACTCACCCAACCTGTAGCAGTCTTAAGCCCATCAGCATCATTATCAAACAGTGCACCATTCAACTTATTATGTGCAACTGTTTCAATACCATCTCCATCTAAATCTAAAATAAGTGGATCATAATAATAATGATGCCCTTCACGGTTTAGACCAAACCAATCTTTTATAAAATCAGGAGTTACGTCATCAACCCATTTTGCAATATGACCTGAATCAAACAGTTTATCTAGACCAAACGGAACATCCATGCCATTTTCGGCAATGTGGTTGTAAAGTTTATACAGTAAACTTCCTACTGCTTTACCACCTTGATAAGCCCCATAAATAAGCAAGCCAGCTAAAACCACCTCACCTAATACAGGTACACCAAGTAATCCTGCAACAACAGGGATCAATTCTGCACCCGCAGCAAATATTATTGTTCCTATAACGGCTTGAGGCCCATATATTTCTGCTTGTTCTTGGAATGGTTTCCAATTGCCTGTTTCGAGTCCAACCACCAACCCTTCGAAGGTATTATTTAGGAAGTCTGCTGTCATAACTCCAGCACCGACCTTGCCACCAAAGAGATTGTCTTTTAGATATTTACCTAAGTTATCTGCCATTTCAGGGTTAATTTTAATTTGACCATTTTCGACTTGCAGCATGTTATTTTTAATAATTTGCTGTGTATCTTGTCGAATTGTTTCAATAGTTCCATTTACAATTTGCATGGATTTACTTAGAGCATCTCCAAAGACCTGAATGTCTATAGCTCCGCCTTGACCAAATTTTCCAAGATTTACATCGACAATATGTGTTTCTGGAGTACCTTGAATTTTTGCAATTTCTGCATCAATAATGACTTTTTCACCTTGTAACCTAGCAATTTCACTTTGAATATTTAATTTTTCAGCATTAGAAAGAGTATTATTTTTTAAGGATTCTGTGAGTTGATTAGTTTTTTGTTGATTTTGGATGAGATCGGCAGATGAATTTACCAACTTTTCATAAATATCAGAAGTTGGTTTATCAGTAATACCATTTACATAAGTTTTAGCATGAGTATAATTTTCAATAATTTGTTTTTTACTAGCATCACTAAGATCACGATCTCCATTGATCAATTTCTCCAAGTTATTTCTCATCTCTTCCGTTAAAGGAATTGAGTCATAAGATTGTGCTTTTATTATCTCAATAGCTTCAGCAATTGCTGTTTTAGTAAATTCGGTGGTGTATCAAAAAGTATGCTAA
>NZ_NIFO01000057.1 GCF_002233755.1 Acinetobacter piscicola
ACCCAGCCACGGTAACCATTGACTATCCGCAGCCGCTGCTTACCAGTAAATTGGCAGTTTCAGAAGAAGGATTGACTTACGGCATTAAAGATAGAGCAGGCAATCCAACAGATACCACAGACAGCGCCGATGCCATTGGTAGCTTTGGCACAGCAACATCTGCTATCACTACGATTAGCGCGCCTACAACGGTGCTATATTCTGGTGGGGAGAAGGTGATCTGGACATCTGCTAATGGGGTACTTACAGGCAAAACCGAAACCACAGGGGTGGATGTCATTAAGGTAACCCCAGGTGCCTTTGCCGCCGCTACAGGTGCAGGTTATACGGTAACCTTACTCAAAGCGATAGACCACCCGACTGGTCAAGATGAAAACACGCTTGATATTACGTTTGGCGTACAAACCAGTACCGAAATGGGGGAAATCACCTTAACAGTAGAAGACGATGCCCCTGTAACTACCAATACCACATTGACCGCGTCAAGTAATTCGGTTAGCTCGTTTTACGCCAATGTTAACCTGATCATGGATTTATCAGGAAGTACCAGTTATGATTCCAGCATACCTGGTAAAACTGTGTTTCAAGCTATGAAGGATTCAGTCAATAAACTACTTGACTATTATCAAAGCATGCTTGACAAAGCAGGCGGTAATGGTGACGTACGAGTAGATATCAGCGTATTTGCTTATTCAGCTAAACACTTATCATTGGATGGTTCTACGCCATCTTATTGGGTGAGCTTGGCAGATGCTAAAAAACTACTAGATACAATCCAACCACCTGACAACTCATCGGTTGATAACGGCATTGGTGGCGGGACTAACTATGACGTGGCTTTACAAGAAATGATTAAGGGCTATCAACAAAAAACTGTTGGTCCTTTACAAAATAAACCAGGCTTGACCAATAGTGCTTATTTCTTCACAGATGGTCAGCCAAACTCCTATCCTGATCCAACACCTGATGATCCACAAAATCTTGGATACGATTCAGGTGTTGGTATTAACCCTGGTTCCTTTAACGGATATATTCCTGGCGGTTTTACAGAGATTGGTGAAAAGGACTGGACTGATTTCTTAACTGCCAATAAGATTAAGGCGTATGCCGTTGGGCTTGGCGACAGTGTGGATATTTCTAAAATTACACCGATTTCATATGATGGCAGCACAGCAACCAATCCAGATGCTAGCCTTGTTAAACACATCACTGATTTTAGCCAATTGGATACTTTTTTAACCAGTACGGTTACAACCAGTTCATCGGCACCCGCGCCACTCAAGGCGACAGGTCTTATCCAATCTGGCGCAGATGCCAATTATACTGCCTCAATGACGGTGGATAATATCACCTATACCTACCAAACCAGTACGGGTAAAATCACCTCAGATTATGCCCACACAGCGTGGAAGGACCTTGGTAATGGCGACTTGCAAGTCACCACCCACTCAGGTGGTACAGTCAGCCTACACTTGGGGCAAGGGGCTAATCTTGGCAATATGACTTACCAAGCGCCTTCTAGTATTTTGACATCTCATACCAGTGAGACCATTGGCTATACCATTACCGATGGTGATGGCGATAAAGCAAGCGGCACCGCGACTATTGATTTAAGCGCCTTGCCAAAGCTGGTTGAGCATGCTTTACAAGCCAGTACCTCTACCACGGTCGCCGGCACAGCCAATGTGGCAGATGTCTTTACGTTGTCAGGTCTCACCAACAATGGCTCAGATACTATTACCAATTTTGAAGTAGGTATAGACAAACTTGGATTTAGTGGAATCAAAGAAATCAGCGATCTAAAAAACATCTCCGCTCAAGCCTCAGGCGGCAATACCGTGGTTCACTTCACCACAGCGGATACGATTGCCAGTCATTTGACATTGACAGGTGTAACGTTAGATACCACCACGATTCAAAATTGGCTGGTCAACAATTCGGTGATTATGTAACCGCTATATTAGTCTATCAAAACAACGGGGCATCTATATGATGCCCCGTTGTTTATCTATTGGCGGTTGTCGTGGTGTTTTTTGAGCATAGCTGTAAGCATCGAAAATGAAAACCGCTGATATCTCAGCAGTTATACCATATTTTGGTGGTGTTTTAAAAAGTATG
>NZ_NIFO01000058.1 GCF_002233755.1 Acinetobacter piscicola
TTTTTTTGAACCTTGGCGCGTATTCTGCATTTTATTAAGAGGAATTAATGAAACAATAATTTCAGTACCATTTTTAGATTTTGCAATTAAATCATTTATTTTTAACAACTTATATCCTGTTTTTTAGAAATTTTTCAATTTAGAAAACAACTTTAAAATTAAATTTTAAAGTATAAAAAAGCACTCATGAGTGCTTTTTATTACTGCCTATTATTACTTAGATAGCAACAATATTTACAGCATTTGGTCCTTTTTGACCTTGAGCTACACTGAATTC
This sequence comes from Acinetobacter piscicola, assembly GCF_002233755.1. Taxonomy (GTDB): domain Bacteria; phylum Pseudomonadota; class Gammaproteobacteria; order Pseudomonadales; family Moraxellaceae; genus Acinetobacter; species Acinetobacter piscicola. The sequence continues at coordinate 278 of NZ_NIFO01000058.1, forward strand.
AACCATTTGGCCTTCCATTAAGGTTTTGAAACCTGAACTTGAAATTTCGCTGAAATGAGCAAAAACGTCTGGACCTGACTCTTGTTGAATGAAACCAAAACCTTTAGTTTCGTTAAACCACTTTACAGTACCTTTAACAATATTTGAGTTTGACATAATATATCCTACTGATTTTTAATAATTTTGAGTCATTTTATTGACTGGGTATAAACTTTGAAAATAATAAAGAAGCGACTTAAAATCTGAAAAAACGAAGGATTATGACTAAAACTGCGATACTTAAAGAAGATTTACCGGAACAAGACTTTTTTCTAGTTAAAGTAACTATACACTAAAAATAGGAATAATCAAGTTTTCTTATATATATATTTACCAAACCCATAAACAACCAAAAAAATAGTCAAAAAATATAATAAAATCATATTTTTATTGTAAATGTAACAATATAAGGTTAGTATATTGGTCTAGTAAGATTGATAAGTAATGAATGCGATTATATAGTTCTGTAATAACAATATTGATGTTTTTAATTTCGGGAATGATAATTTTTTCCCAGACACAAATCATATATCAACCACCAAATTTTACCGTTTTAAATATCTCTAACTAGAGATATTTTATAAAAAACCGCCTAATAGGCGGTTTTTTTAATTTTTGAAGAAATAATGAATCTCTCTATTTAACATAAAATCTCTTATGCGAATTCTAGCCCTGCACAGGGCTAGATATAGCGATTAGACCCAATTCTCTAGCTTCAAACCATCAATCCGTTCAAATTCTTTTGTATTGTTCGTAACTAATACAACATCTAATGCCAAGGCATGAGCAGCAATCAGCATATCTAAGCTGCCAATCGGTTTACCTGTAGATTGAAGATTCTGGCGTAATTTGGCGTAATGCCAAATGGCCTGTTCATCGTAAGGAAGAATCTCTAAAGGTGACAAAAACTTGTTTAACGCCTGTTTATTGCGTTCAGATCCAGACTTCTCTACACCAAAAGCCAGCTCAGATGCCGTGATACTTGAAATCGCAAGCTGGCCGAGTTGATATTGATTAAAGCGTTCAAAAACGTGTTGAGGCTTATTGTTGATGACATAGATACAAATATTTGTGTCTAAGAGGTAAATCATTTGAACTCCTCACGGAACTGTTCCCCCTGATCAGCACGTTCTAACTGGAATCCAGATTCGAACTCATTCACTGCTTCAAGCATTACATCCCAAGGATTATCGATTGGCATCAACAAAACGCCACGTCCAAAGCTTTTGATGGCCACTTCCGTGCCATTAAAGCGAAAGGCTTTAGGCAAGCGAACAGCCTGACTGCGACCAGTTTGAAATACTTTCGCAATTTCCATAATTACCTCCCGAAACCAAGATATGTATCATTGATATATACCATAGCATTAAATCTTGTAGAGTCAAAGAGCAATTAAAATCATAAGACAATAAAAAACCCCGACATCCTGTCG
>NZ_NIFO01000059.1 GCF_002233755.1 Acinetobacter piscicola
AGACATTTTAATTGGTGAATAACAGGAAAAGCCTAGACTTCTGTCTAGGCTTTAAATTAAAAAATACATAAAAATTAAGGCTATAGTCTCAATTTTTTAACTTCGTATAACGTGCATTATGTTAATTTTAGATTTTTTTAAAAATTAGGGCATCTATGAATCCTCTAGAATTCTATTGTTTAATATTGAAAAATATAGATAAAAATCTAGCTAAGAAACTAGGTAAAATTGAGAAAAAATATACTAATGTTCCATTTGAAAATGATGAAATAGCTAAAGTTAAAATTAAATCCGAATTTGCTTCAGAAATGGGGTTTTTCGTACTTAATTCAGCGACTTCTTTAGCTGTAGATGAAGAAAGCTATAATTTTGCATACTGCTTAAAAATCTTGGAACTATACCCAATTAAAAATAACGATTTTTTTTATTGGAACGAGCATATAAAACTATTTTCAGAATTGGAAAGAAATAATTTTTTAGATGAAGATGTCTGCAAACTTCATGATTTTCTGGTAAATACATTTAGCTTTAACAGCGACTTAAATAATATTACTAGTCATGAGATGCTCAGAAATCCTGGCGTCAATATACTGCTAATTCTAATTCACTTAGATCATTTAATTTCTAGGAAGTGGGGATTCCAATCAATCTCACTAAACCAAGCATTAAAGTTTAAGTTTAAAAATAAACGACCATACTTCCCATCAAAAACTTTTACAGATTTCCTTTTATTTATCTTAAAGATAAATGCAAAGTTTGAAGCAACAAAAGGACAGAAAGTCGAGATTCTGAAGACTATTCCTGCAACTAATGGTTTTGAGCAATGGTTAGATTCCTCTATCGAAGAGGAACAAGTTAAAGAATTTAGACAACTAATTAAAAAAGTTAGAGAAAACAAAAGACTATTCTACTTGAATGAAGTCTATCAATTCCTAGGTCTACCTTATGGTGAATTTAAAAATGATGAAATTTATGCACAAGTCTCAGAAGAGAACTATTTATTCCTGAAAAATGAACTTCCAGAAGATAAGTGGTTTGAAAGTATTAATACCATAGGTGGCCTATGGTTAATTTATTTTTGGCAAGACTTTTTTTATAAACATTTTCAAAAAACAGCCAGCGTATCTACGTTAGCCACATCAGAAGATTTTCTCGTGATATGGAACGCCTTTCTGGAGAAATACCCTTCAGAAGGCAAACATCTGTGGCCTTCTGAATTGATATTACAAGATAAATAAGATTTTTATTTCCGAGGTGGATTATTGTCTCGTCCACCACCTGATGGATTTCCAGTAGTACTAGGCCAACCTGCTGTGCTCATAGTTTTCATCCTTATTTAGATTTCGTAGGTTTATGATTAGGATTCAATTGTCTGCTACGGTTATCCTGATTCTGCGTATGTTGAATATTATTAGGATTTTTCACTGTAGAACGTTGATCATTCGCTGTATGTGTCATTGCTTTCTCCTTAAAATGTTTGAACATCTGACAGGGAAAGTATGGCTTCAAAAAAATATGCATCTTGCCTAAAAAAAAGTAAAAAAGTTCACTTTTTAATCGAAACAAAAATACTTATTTAACATAATGGCTATTATGCGA
>NZ_NIFO01000060.1 GCF_002233755.1 Acinetobacter piscicola
CCGCTTAATTGCGGTTTTTTTGTGTCTGGGGTTTGGTTGTTAACCAATGATTGGTTTTAAATTCTTAAGTAAATTAATACGGTAAGCAATCTTTTTCCAGAAATACCATGTTATTACTCCTAAGGCTACAATTGTGATGAAGGCTTTTCCGATTATGTTGTTGATCATACTCCATGAAAATAGGACACCAATAATAACTAAAATAAACCAAAAGAACGCAAAATAAAGAATTTCTGCAATGAGTAGAGAGTTCACAAATATAGTCCTTTTTTTTGAATCTGAAATTCTGACTAAGAATGTGTAACGATGTTGATACCCGAGTAGATTTTCTGAAAATACTTCACCTTTTGTGATGAGAATACGATAAAAAGTTTCTTCATCTATAGAATAATCGTATTCAGTCACGTTTGATTCTATGTGATTTTGATTTATTTCTGTTTCATTTTTTTTAAGCCATTCATCTACTTCGGGACAGGGTAATAATTCTTCACCAAAACCATCAAGACCTGTATATCGGTCTTGCGGAGTTTTAAGTGTAAAAGTTGAAAGCCATGCTTTAAAAGGAATATTAGATTTAGGATCTGTGTGAAGTTGTTCAATAACATGGATCATATCGACTAGTGTTGATTTTGCTTCTTCACCAGTGGGATCCATAGCCATTCCAAGAATATCATTGACATTTAATTCAACTGAAAAAGTTTGAATATTTTCATTTTCTAAATACTTTAAAAACCATTTGGCTAAAATTTTCGCTTTTTCATCATTATAAAGTGTTGACCAGATATTTAATCTTGTTTTGAACGTTTCATAGCTTTTAAAAATTGTTGAGCGGAAGACATAATATGTTAAGCCATCTTCATCTATGAGTGATGTAATATCTTCAGTTTTAAATAAAGCTAACCAAAACATTGGAATCGCATATTTAACTTCTTGGCAAATGTCGTGTTCAGCTATTTCACCATCTGTTCGGTTAAGATTGGAAGTAATCCAAAGTGTTGAATAATTTCCCATTTTTTCCTTTTATATTTTGAAGAATTAGACGGATGATATAATAAATTGATGATATTTAAATCACAAAATTATTCTTCTACATTTCTATACGTCGATACTTGTCGTGATCTTCATTTTCCATGCAATATTATTCATTTAAAACCTTTAAAATAGGTCTAAGAATAGAGACATGTGAAATAACAACATGACGAAATATACAGATGGATATTATATTTATGAACATATTGATTTCATTTGTCATCTTGAATTAAAACAATGTGATGGTTGCGATCGAACTTTAACAGGTTTTGTTTATGAGCTTAAAATTCAAAGTCTTGAAAATGAATACGTGATTTTCTGTGCTGAATGTATGGAAATTCTGAATATTGTAACGGCGGAGTAGTTGGGTAAATCGTTTTCTGATTTACAATACAAAATAAGGATCGTCCAAATACTAGACACTCAGTATATAAACCCTAAAATAACCCTTAACAAAAGCGTGAAAAGGCGTATAATGCGTCCCATCAAGACGTCGCGCTCATAGCTCAGCTGGATAGAG
>NZ_NIFO01000061.1 GCF_002233755.1 Acinetobacter piscicola
AGTATTGACCAGCACAGCGAATGGGTTGGATGTCGGTGGCGACAAGATCACCAATGTAGCGAATGCGACAGCAGCATCAGATGCGGTGAACAAAGGACAGTTGGATAGCGTAGTCAATGCAGGCTTTAAAGTTGGTGGTAATACCAATCCAGCAGGTGGTGCGGTAACGCATAAATTGGGTAACCAATTGGATATCGTCGCAAGTGCAAAAGACGCAACCAAGACCTACGACACATCGAACTTAACGACAGAAGTTGCACAAGACGCTGCAGGTAAAACAACTGTTACAGTGAGCATGAAGAAAGATGCGACCTTTGACAGCATTACAGCGGGAACAGGCACAGACAAGACAGTCTTGAACAAAGACGGCTTGACGGTGACTGAGGGTACAGACAATACAGTGATTGGTGCAACTAGCGTATCGACCAAACAAGTAACGGTTGGAGATGCGACGAACAACACGGTATTGACCAGCACAGCAAATGGTCTAAATGTAGGTGGGGATAAGATCAGTGGATTGGCAGCTGGCGACATCAGTTCAGCAGCATCGACAGATGCGGTGAATGGTGGTCAGTTATTTACAACGAATACGAATGTCACAAACTTACAGAATCAAACGTGGAAACTTCAAGCGAACGGAGATACAGCATCCGCGGTTAAATCGAGTGATACGGTACAGTTCCTTGATGGCACTAATATAAAAGTAACACGCGGTGGCAACAACATTACGATTGCAACTAATCCAAATTTGACAGTGGATAGTGTTACAGCGGGTACAGGCACAGACAAGACAGTCTTGAACAAAGACGGTTTGACGGTGACCGAGGGTACAGACAATACAGTGATTGGAGCGACGAGCGTATCGACCAAACAAGTAACGGTTGGAGATGCGACTAACAACACGGTATTGACCAGTACAGCAAATGGGTTGGATGTCGGTGGCGACAAGATCACCAATGTAGCGAATGCGACAGCAGCATCAGATGCGGTGAACAAAGGACAGTTGGATAGCGTAGTCAATGCAGGCTTTAAAGTTGGTGGTAATACCAATCCAGCAGGTGGTGCGGTAACGCATAAATTGGGTAACCAATTGGATATCGTCGCAAGTGCAAAAGACGCAACCAAGACCTACGACACATCGAACTTAACGACAGAAGTTGCACAAGACGCTGCAGGTAAAACAACTGTTACAGTGAGCATGAAGAAAGATGCGACCTTTGACAGCATTACAGCGGGAACAGGCACAGACAAGACAGTCTTGAACAAAGACGGCTTGACGGTGACTGAGGGTACAGACAATACAGTGATTGGTGCAACTAGCGTATCGACCAAACAAGTAACGGTTGGAGATGCGACGAACAACACGGTATTGACCAGCACAGCAAATGGTCTAAATG
>NZ_NIFO01000062.1 GCF_002233755.1 Acinetobacter piscicola
TTATAGAGTTACTTTCGCAACAACACCAGCACCTACAGTACGACCACCTTCACGGATCGCAAAACGTAGACCTGGGTCCATTGCGATTGGGTGAATAAGTTCTACTGACATTTCAACGTTGTCACCTGGCATAACCATTTCAACGCCGTCTTGTAATTGGATTGCGCCAGTTACGTCAGTTGTACGGAAATAGAACTGTGGACGGTAACCGTTAAGGAATGGAGTATGACGACCACCTTCTTCTTTTGAAAGTACATATACTTCCGCATCGAATTTAGTGTGTGGCTTGATTGTACCTGGTTTAGCAAGTACTTGACCACGTTGTACGTCTTCACGCTTAGTACCACGTAGAAGAACACCACAGTTCTCGCCTGCACGACCTTCGTCTAGCAATTTACGGAACATTTCTACGCCAGTTACAGTTGTTTTAACTGTATCTTTAATACCAACGATTTCTACTTCTTCGCCTACTTTAACGATACCCGCTTCTACACGACCTGTTACTACTGTACCACGGCCTGAGATAGAGAATACATCTTCGATTGGCATCAAGAATGCTTTGTCGATAGCACGTTCTGGTTCTGGAATGTAAGTATCTAGCGCTTCTACAAGTGCAAGAACTGCTGATTCGCCATATTGACCATCATTGCCGTTTAATGCTTGAAGAGCTGAACCACGGATGATTGGAGTATCATCACCTGGGAAGTCATAAGTAGAAAGAAGTTCACGAACTTCCATTTCTACTAATTCAAGTAATTCTTCATCATCAACAAGGTCACACTTGTTAAGGAATACAAGAATGTAAGGTACACCTACTTGGCGAGAAAGAAGGATGTGTTCACGTGTTTGTGGCATTGGACCATCAGTCGCCGCACATACAAGGATCGCACCGTCCATCTGAGCAGCACCAGTGATCATGTTTTTAACATAATCGGCGTGTCCCGGGCAGTCTACGTGCGCGTAGTGACGAATTGGAGAATCGTATTCTACGTGTGAAGTATTAATTGTAATACCACGTGCTTTTTCTTCTGGTGCAGAGTCAATTGCTGCGTAGTCTTTAGCTTCACCGCCGTAAGTTTTTGCACAGATTGTTGCAATTGCAGCAGTTAAAGTTGTTTTACCATGGTCGACGTGACCAATTGTACCCACGTTTACGTGTGGCTTATTACGTTCAAACTTAGCCTTAGCCAT
>NZ_NIFO01000063.1 GCF_002233755.1 Acinetobacter piscicola
AAAAAAATCGAAGTAGGTAAAAGAGTCCTTCTTTCATCTGGAATCGAGGTTGATTTAAATTTGGATGGCCGTACATTTTACACTTCTTTAAATCAGCTATTTAAATTAAGTCATAAAGTTGCTTAGAGCCAATATCAATAAGCATTAAAAATTTGGGTAGATTTCTACCACTATAATTTTATTAAGGGAATATATATGTTTAAACAGAATCTCAGCGTAAAAGATCAGTTTGGGGTTAAACACGCTATTCAAGCAACAGTAGATCATCAGTTTGCCGATACGAAATCTCACTCGAATATAAAACATATCACTGTTGATGGAGAAGATATTCGACCTAGTTTCGAAATGTTTTTCCAAAGTACTTTAAGTGGAAAAATTTTTAAAATTTTATAAATACTATTGTTAAAACTAATACGATATTGATCGTGCGAAACGAGAGCTCAAAGCTCTCGTTTTTTTATGTAAAAACTGCTAAAATTCTTATACGCCATTGACGTACTTCAACCTATGTTATTTATTGAAACCAGTATTTTTACCAAGCAAATTAAAGAGCTTGTGAATGATGAAGAGTATCGTCAGCTTCAGCAGGATCTCTTGGTACAACCTGATAAAGGTGACTTAATCAAGAATGGCGGTGGCATTCGTAAAGTACGTTGTGCTCAAGGCAATAAGGGTAAAAGTGGTGGTATCCGGGTGATCTATTATTGGGTCACAGAAGATGATCAGATCTTTTTTCTGGTGGCTTATCCAAAGTCAGTAAAAGATAACCTGACTGATAAAGAAACATCGATCTTGCGTCAATTAGTGAAGGAGCAATTTCATGGATAACAACTTATTTGATGACTTGGTTGCTTCGATTAAAGAAGCTGGTGCTATCAAACGCAATGAAATGAAAGCAAGCCGAGTGACTGAGCTTGAATTACCAGATATTAAAGAAGTACGTGAGAAAACAGGCTTAACCCAAGCTGAATTTGCTGCACGTTTGCATATTAGCGCGAGAACCCTACAAAACTGGGAACAAGGCCGTCGCTATCCGACTGGTCCTGCAGCGACTCTAATTCGCATTCTGGATGCCCATCCAACCCTAATTTAAAAAGTTTAGATAATAAAAAACCCCGACATCCTGTCG
>NZ_NIFO01000064.1 GCF_002233755.1 Acinetobacter piscicola
CAAAAAAATTATCAGACTTAACCACTTATATTTTTATTCCTTCTTTTGGGCTTTCGATAAAAGATCAACTCGAAAAAATCATTCAAAATAATCAAGACAATTTACTCAGTGCCTCTTATTTAATTTTAGATTTGCGTAAAAATACTGGCGGATTCGATACGTCTGCTGAACCACTTTATTCAATTTTGGGAGAAGCAGAATATTGGACTGAAATCCCTCAGATTTATACATCAACTGTAACGATACAAGCTTGGAAAGAATTAGAAGCAGAAATACCTGATCCCGATTCAAAGAAAATGCTCAATCAAATGGTTAAAAAGATGGAGTCAAATAAAAATGGCTGGATCGGCTTAATGGAGCAGCAAGAAGTAAGCCAAAAAATATCAGGCAAAGATATTCTAGCAACACCAAAAGAGGTTGCAGTATTGATTGATGAAGACTGTGGTAGTTCATGTGAAGAATTGGTCAAAACCATTCGACAAAATCCTCGGGTTATCACCATGGGCAGAAATACTTTTGGTGCATTAGATGCGTCTAACGTCAGAGATGTACCTACGCCATCTAAGAAGCTCTCTATAAACTATGCGACTACTTATGTACATCGTCGTGCGGGACAAGAAATTGATAATATTGGTATTCCGCCAAGTATCAAACTACCGATTCCTAAAGATCAGCAAGCTTATGATGATGAAGTAAAGTTTGCTCAAAAATATTTAGAACAGAAACTGTAATTTTTGTTTTTCAAAAAGATTGAGAATACAGCTATCAGAATACAGGACTCAGACCAATGCCACACCGTTTTGTACATGCTTCTTTTTTAATACTCGCGAGTTCAATTTTACTCACTCAAAACGTTCAAGCAACTGAAGATGCTATACCCATGACCAGTGCTGAATGTTTACAAGATATCGACTTTACTGCTCAATTTTTATTGGAAAATGATGCAGGTATTCGAGCACAAAAATGGACAACCTACCCTGAAAATATTCAACACGTTCTGAATACTCAAAAAGAAAAAACAGCCCAAGTTCAAACGGTAAAACAATGCCAAGATATTGCTAAACCTTTTCTTCAAGCCA
>NZ_NIFO01000065.1 GCF_002233755.1 Acinetobacter piscicola
CAGTAACTGTCGCTCCAGCATCGATCACATCGACATCTGTAGGTGCTGCTGGCGGAGTAATATCTGGAGCAGTCAGAGATTTTGATGAAGAGTTATTTGAAGCATCCGTCGCAGTAGCTTGAATATTTTCACCATTAACTAAAGCAGGATTAAGACTTACTGAATACGTCCCATCAACCGCAACAATTGCTGTCCCCAAAACAGCACCTGTTGCAACACTTTTAATTTGAATAGTAGCTCCTGGTTCAGAAGTTCCTGAAACAATCGTACCTGTCGCATTTATTGTTGCTTGTATATCTGGAGCCTTATAATCATTCAAAATAAGCTCTTGAGTATTTGGTAACCCCTGTTTATCTATACCCGTAATGATGACTTTTTCACCATTAATAAATTCTGAAGTAACATAAGAAAATGTACCACTCGGTCTTACCGTAACTGTCACCTCTTTTAAAAAAACACCAGTAATCGGATCATAAAATTTTAGACTAACTGGACTATTCGCCATAAAATTGGGAGATGAAATTATATTTGTTGAAGCCATAAATGTGTCCTCTATAAAGTTTTTTTTAACACAAAAAATAGGTTTAGTTTTCTAAACTGGTTTAATTTTAAGCATTATACATATTTTTGTGATCCATTTCACATTTATATTATTTTTTTTAATTTATTTTGCTTTTTTTGTAAAAAAAAGCCACATCGAAATGTGGCTTTTTTTAGTTTCACTTATGAATCTAG
>NZ_NIFO01000066.1 GCF_002233755.1 Acinetobacter piscicola
AAAATTGAGCAGTAAAGTCGATATCCTGTAAACATTCAGCATTGGTCATAGGTACAGGTTCTTCCGCTGCGTGTGAAAACTGAAAAAAAGCAAGTGAAGTGGTCAATAAGAATAAAGAAGTGTGTTTGAAACGACGAGGCATGCTTAAAACCCTATATTTAAAATTGATTATTCCATTTTTAATCAATCATTTTTGTAATGATAAAAGTAATCGTGAATATTTTTAATACAATTTTAATGTATTTGTTTTTATTGAAAAACACAATAAATTTAAATGGTTAGCTTTAATTTTTTTGTATCATGAAAGATAAAAGTTTGGATACATTTCTTGAATTAAGTCAAAGCATTGTTGTGTATCTAATGATGTTTCATTTAGATAAATATTAACGACATCATAATGTTTATCTCTGATTTTTGTGTTTTCACCTGTAGTTGCAATAATTAGTGGTTTATCACCAATAAAGATAATAAACCCCCAAATTCCGTCACGTGCTAATTGTATAGGGCAAAGTAGCTGACAAGAAAAAATGAGTCTTTCAGTATTAATGTACCATTTCCAATTTTCTAATTTTGGAAATTTAAAATAGCTTAATGATGACTTTTGATCT
>NZ_KZ268715.1 GCF_002233755.1 Acinetobacter piscicola
GAGCGCAACGCAATTAATGTGAGTTAGCTCACTCATTAGGCACCCCAGGCTTTACACTTTATGCTTCCGGCTCGTATGTTGTGTGGAATTGTGAGCGGATAACAATTTCACACAGGAAACAGCTATGACCATGATTACGCCAAGCTCGAAATTAACCCTCACTAAAGGGAACAAAAGCTGGAGCTCCACCGCGGTGGCGGCCGCTCTAGAACTAGTGGATCCCCCGGGCTGCAGGAATTCGATTGAATCTGNCACCCGGATCCGATAGACCCCGCAGGCGGGATGTGAAGCCCACGAATTCCGGCATCAAGCTTATCGATACCGTCGACCTCGAGGGGGGGCCCGGTACCCAATTCGCCCTATAGTGAGTCGTATTACAATTCACTGGCCGTCGTTTTACAACGTCGTGACTGGGAAAACCCTGGCGTTACCCAACTTAATCGCCTTGCAGCACATCCCCCTTTCGCCAGCTGGCGTAATAGCGAAGAGGCCCGCACCGATCGCCCTTCCCAACAGTTGCGCAGCCT
>NZ_NIFO01000069.1 GCF_002233755.1 Acinetobacter piscicola
ATTCAAGACATCGCAGGAAACGATGCTACAGACTTAAGTTCAACACTAGTTAATAATAATTCTACAGTTCCAACGACACCAGTTGCTGACAATACAGCACCGCAACTACAAAGTGTAGAAGTCAATCCAGCAGGACAATTGGTATTCCACTACAACGAAGCTTTAGATGGTGTGAATCTACCGAATGCGAGTCATTTCAGCATCACCATTAATGGTCAAACTGTTACGCCAAGCAGTATTAGTGTGACAGGCAACGATGTCTTACTGAGCTTCGTTCCAGCAATTGGAATAGGGCAAAGCGTGAGTTATCGCTACACCGATCCAAGTCCAAATAACGATACATCCGCAATCCAAGACACAGCAGGCAATGATGCTGTGAGTATCCCATTAACCACTTTGCCGGGAGGTGATAACCACTCGAATGTTGATAGCACCGCGCCAAA
>NZ_NIFO01000070.1 GCF_002233755.1 Acinetobacter piscicola
TGTATGAGAGTAATAAACTCTCATACCAAGTATTAAAGTTTCATACTGAGTAATAAAGAATCATACTAGATTGACTGTCTATTGCTTAGTAACTGGCAAAATATTCCACTGACCAAGCAGCTGCAGCGAGATCTCCGGTCGCTTCCTGAATTTAGTAAGCCATTGAAAATATTTAAAATGCGTTTTTTGGTTGATTTTCAGTGATTGGCAAAATGTTACTAATTAGTATGAAGCTCTATTGCTCGTAAAAGTTTCATAAGATTCATGTTAGCTCGTTCCAGTATGAAACTTTATTGTTTTAGCATCGTGCAACTGCAACATTAAATCAAACACTTGAGAGTAAGCCAGTATGATTCTTTATTACTCTCGCACA
>NZ_NIFO01000071.1 GCF_002233755.1 Acinetobacter piscicola
CCGACTGAGCTATTGGAGAATCTGAAACGCATTTTAGGGATGAAAATGCGAAGGGTCAAGAAAAAATTGTTAAATTCGTCATAAAAATCTTTTAATTGCTAAATATTTGATCATTCATAGAAAAATAAAAGCCTATTGATGGAAATGGTTTGAGTTTTATGAATATAAATTTTTAAATCATTTATGTTGAACCGATATTCAACTTAAAAGTGACCATGCTTTTATTTTTCTACTATTGTAGTTGTTGCATAAATTTATAAATAAAAAAAGCCCACTTCATCATGAGTGGGCTTTCTAGAATCTGGCTCTTCCACCTGGGCTCGAACCAGGGACCTGC
>NZ_NIFO01000072.1 GCF_002233755.1 Acinetobacter piscicola
TCAAGACTGTCTTGTCTGTGCCTGTACCTGCTGTAACACTATCCACTGTCAAATTTGGATTAGTTGCAATCGTAATGTTGTTGCCACCGCGTGTTACTTTTATATTAGTGCCATCAAGGAACTGTACCGTATCACTCGATTTAACCGCGGATGCTGTATCTCCGTTCGCTTGAAGTTTCCACGTTTGATTCTGTAAGTTTGTGACATTCGTATTCGTTGTAAATAACTGACCACCATTCACCGCATCTGTCGATGCTGCTGAACTGATGTCGCCAGCTGCCAATCCACTGATCTTATCCCCACCTACATTTAGACCATTTGCTGTGCTGGT
>NZ_NIFO01000073.1 GCF_002233755.1 Acinetobacter piscicola
CGCTGGTATTGGCGTAATCCTACAGATCTGAGCTCGTGGCATATTGATGAAACCTATGTAAAAGTGAATGGACGATGGTCTTATCTGTATCGTGCAGTCGATCAACGTGGCGATACCATTGATTTTTATCTTTCTTCTAGACGTAATACCAAATCAGCATATTGTTTTCTTGGAAAAATTTTAAATAATGTGAAGAAGTGGCAAATTCCACAAGTGATCAACACGGATAAAGCACCCACATATGGACGTGCTTTATCACGGTTAAAACGGGAAGGTAAATGTCCACCAGACCTTGAGCACAGGCAGATTAAGTATAAAAATAA
>NZ_NIFO01000074.1 GCF_002233755.1 Acinetobacter piscicola
CACTACCAGGCTGTGCTATGCTCCGATTTCTCATAAGAGATTGGGGTGGATGAAGGGGCTCGAACCCTCGACAACCGGAATCACAATCCGGGGCTCTACCAACTGAGCTACAACCACCATAACAGCATTTTCAGGATCTATAACATCAAACTACCATAAATGGTGCGCCTGACAGGATTCGAACCTGTGACCATCCGCTTAGAAGGCGGATGCTCTATCCAACTGAGCTACAGGCGCATGACCAATGATACTAAAATATCACATGATTACCTTGCCTTGAAGAATTGGTCGGAGCAGTAGGATTCGA
>NZ_NIFO01000075.1 GCF_002233755.1 Acinetobacter piscicola
CTCAGATTGAACGCTGGCGGCAGGCTTAACACATGCAAGTCGAGCGGAGTGATGGTGCTTGCACTATCACTTAGCGGCGGACGGGTGAGTAATACTTAGGAATCTACCTATTAATGGGGGACAACATCTCGAAAGGGATGCTAATACCGCATACGCCCTACGGGGGAAAGCAGGGGATCTTCGGACCTTGCGTTAATAGATGAGCCTAAGTCGGATTAGCTAGTTGGTGGGGTAAAGGCCTACCAAGGCGACGATCTGTAGCGGGTCTGAGAGGATGATCCGCCACACTGGGACTGAGACACGGCC